>NZ_CANMAU010000039.1 GCF_947495925.1 uncultured Algibacter sp. | reverse complement strand
ATCCCAATTTACTCAATTTTTCGTTAGCCAACTTACTGAAGAAATTTTTGAGTTCTATGGGGGATTACCTACAACGGTCTCGTATAACCGTCAGTTACGGGTTAATATGCGTTAATTTTCGGTTTAGCACTGACGTTAGCAATTCCGAGTGGATTCGGACGTAGTCGAATCCGCCGTAATTGCGGTTATACATTGTTGTGCAACGTA
>NZ_CANMAU010000038.1 GCF_947495925.1 uncultured Algibacter sp. | reverse complement strand
GTATCTATTCCAATCTTAGATGATTTAATCGATGAGCCGGATGAGACTTTCACGGTATCAGGAACAGTGACAAGCGGCAATACAGATAACACTGATGCTAGTGGCGAAGTAACGATACTAGATAATGAGCCTACACCAACGGTAAGTCTATCCGATGAGTCCGTAGATGAGGATGCAGGATCAGTAGATGTTACAGCGAGTTTAGATGT
>NZ_CANMAU010000037.1 GCF_947495925.1 uncultured Algibacter sp. | reverse complement strand
CAAGGCCTACAAGGCCCAGCCGGATTAGATGGGGCTGACGGAGCAGATTCAACAGTACCCGGTCCACAAGGTCCAATTGGATTAACAGGCCCACAAGGCTCAGCCGGACTAGATGGAGCAGACGGAGCAGATTCAACAGTACCTGGTCCTCAAGGCCCAATAGGATTAACAGGTCCGCAAGGCCCGCAGGGCCCAACAGGTTTAACAGGTTCGCAAGGTCCAATAGG
>NZ_CANMAU010000036.1 GCF_947495925.1 uncultured Algibacter sp. | reverse complement strand
GGAAAGTTGCGTGTTTGTGTGCGAGGATTTTCCGAAGGAAAATCAGAAGCTAGCAAACAAAGCAACTAACATTGGTTAAGCACAAAACAGCAATTTTTTATATACCGTGTTGTGTTTTCGTTGTTTTTTAAAGTAATTTTTGATCAGCCGTCAAATTATTTTTTTTGCGTTTTGCTAATCAGTCCGCCGTAACAGTTGCGCATTGCTTTGGTCAGTCCGATGTTTTTTAATCCGCAAACAAGCTAAAAAGTCCGATTACGTTTTTATTACACATTTGAGTGAGAATCCAGCGTAATATTTGAAATTCCGCAAAAAGATTTTTCTGTTTTTTCTTTCTTAAAATTCAAAAAAAATTTCGAGAATAAAACTAGGCTTTTTTTGTTTTGCGTGCGCTGCGCAATGAAACACAACG
>NZ_CANMAU010000035.1 GCF_947495925.1 uncultured Algibacter sp. | reverse complement strand
GCCTTGTGGGCCTTGAGGACCTTGTGGGCCTGTTAATCCTATTGGACCTTGTGGACCGGGTACTGTTGAATCTGCTCCGTCTGCTCCATCTAGTCCGGCTGGGCCTTGCGGGCCTTGTGGACCTGTTAATCCTATTGGACCTTGTGGACCGGGTACTGTTGAATCTGCTCCGTCAGCCCCATCTAATCCGGCTGGGCCTTGTGGGCCTTGAGGACCTTGTGGACCAGGTACTGTTGAATCTGCTCCGTCTGCTCCATCTAATCCGGCTGGACCTTGTGGGCCTTGTGGACCTGTTAATCCTATTGGACCTTGTGGACCGGGTACTGTTGAATCTGCTCCGTCAGCCCCATCTAGTCCGGCTGGGCCTTGTAGGCCTTGAGGACCTTGTGGGCCTGTTAATCCTATTGGACCTTGCGAACCTGTTAAACCTG
>NZ_CANMAU010000034.1 GCF_947495925.1 uncultured Algibacter sp. | reverse complement strand
TTCGTTTTTTATTTTGTTATTCAGTTTAATCCATTCTGGATTACTCTTAATTTCTATTATTTCCACTTTAATTTCTGATTCAAATTTCGGTGGGATTTTCGGTTTTTGAGTTGAGTAAATTTTCAGAGTATCATTTTCCGTTTTGTATATTATTCCGCCAAATCCGTGAAAAATATATTCAGATATTGAGTCAGGTTGAAATTCCATTTCTCTATTCGTAGAAATCACAGATATTTTATGGTCAGCCGTTAATCCCCAATTTTTACTTTTCAGATACAGGGAACTTTTTTTATTCGGAAAGTAAATCTGTTCTCTTTCAAATACAGGTTTTCCTATTTCGTCCCAACTTGCAAATTCACGTTCTACTTTCATTCCGAACCAAAAGGAAAGTATAATTAGTAAAATCGAAATTATTATTAAATATCTTTTTTTCAATTCGGATTTTGGTTTTTCTTAAATGTTTGCCAACG
>NZ_CANMAU010000033.1 GCF_947495925.1 uncultured Algibacter sp. | reverse complement strand
AACGGTTGGGCTATGGTTTGTTGCGTGAAAATCCGCTAGGATTTTCCGCCGTAAAACAAACTTAGCAAAACGGAAGGAATTTTCGGTAGAAAATTCCGAAGCAATGACTTATAGCCGTTGTTGTGCATAGTTATTTTTTCCATATCCCAAATTCATTTCGAATCGTATTTAATATCTCGCAAACAAAAATTAGTTCATCAACCTCTGGGTAATATTCTAAATACCCGTCAGGATTTGAAAACTCAAATTCGTTAGATTTCCAGCCTTTGGCCTGAAACATATAGCCTTCTCCATCTACAATAGTTTTTCTTTTACTTAGTATTTCGTACTCTTCTTTTATTTTTCCTTTATGTTTTCTTTCCACCTTTTCCACTTCACCTCTGGTTTCCAATTTCCAGAAAATTTCTTTTAGATTCGGTAAATCCAAAATGTGGCTTCTTAGCAAATTTAAGTAGACAAATTCCATATCATTGTCCGATTTTA
>NZ_CANMAU010000032.1 GCF_947495925.1 uncultured Algibacter sp. | reverse complement strand
ATAGTGCGTAGTTTGAGTGCGAGGATTTTCCGAAGGAAAATCAGATGCAAGCAAACAAGCACTAACTTTAGATTTAGGAATAAACTTACGCATTATTTTTATACAATGTTACCCAACGTTTTTTATTCTCTTACTGAACTCCAATTTTCACCTGTTTTTATTCTATGAATTTGCATATCAGATACTCCAAAACGTTTTGCAATCCTATTGATTCTATTTTTTTTGTTTTTTAATTGACGCTTAATAATCTTAACTTTTCCTTCATTCAGTTTGCCAATATTTTTGCTCCTTTTCTTGACAATTTCTTTCCAATCAGGGTGACTAAATTGATGAAGTTCTTTTTCTCTTTTTGTAGCCCACTTTAAATTTTCAACTCGATTGTCGGTTTTGTCATAGTTTATATGAATAACACAGATTCCATTATTTTTTTCCAGAAAATGTTCAGCAACAAGTTTGTGAACGTATCTGCTAGTCTGTTTTCCGTTCTTTTTTTGTTTGACTGGTAAATTCTGATAGCCATTTATGAAATATTCTTTAACCAAAAATTCCTTA
>NZ_CANMAU010000031.1 GCF_947495925.1 uncultured Algibacter sp. | reverse complement strand
CGTTGTAAGCAAGCTAAAAAAACCGAATGGCAACATTATTAGAAGATATAAAAAAGCAATCCGATTGGACAGTTAAAGCGTTCAAATCGGACGGAATTGAACTGGATTACTCAATGGGAAGTTTAATTGAAATTGACCGATTTATCCAAAAATACACTAAAGACGGACAACCGATAAAAGGTGGTCGACTTGCCAAAGGTTATGGCGGAAAAATATTTTCGATTGGCTCATATATTGGAGAAACTTTAATAAAAAATGTTTCTGATTCGAAATGGATTACTGACGACAATGACCCTCACGGAGAAGTGAATATCGAAGTGAATTTGTCAGACGGAACTCGATGTTGGCCAATTCAAAAATTAATGAAAAGGATTCAAAACGGACTTGAGGACGGAATTTATCCTTATGGAGTAAGTGTGACTAACAAAAAAGCGAATGAAAAATATGACGGAGAGTTTTGGAAAATAGAAAATGAAGTAAAACCAATGGAACCGAAAAAACCTTGGTGGAAATTTTAAAAATAAAAATGCCAGCTTACAACAACGTGTATAATTAATTGCTTTGGTCGTTGCCTACTTGGAAAATTCCTTCGGAATTTTCTCGCGTTCGTTTTTGTTTACTAAATTAGTTGCTTAAACACGCAACTAACCATACACAAAACCGTT
>NZ_CANMAU010000030.1 GCF_947495925.1 uncultured Algibacter sp. | reverse complement strand
TACAACGGTTACGTATATGAAATGTTGCGTGTTTGTGTGCGAGGATTTTCCGAAGGAAAATCAGATGCAAGCAAACAAAGCAACTTACATTGGTTTAGCTAAAACTAGCAATTTTTTTTATACGGTGTTGTAGGTAGTGTTTATTGACTAGGTATTTCTCCTTTAATCCATTGTTCTTTCTGTTTATATCCAGCATTTACAAAGAGGAAATTTTCTTTTTCAAAATCAACAAGACCTAAGGCTATAACCATATGTTTTTCTTCTTTTAAGTATTCTTCTTTAGCATCGTTTTGGTCAATTTTATTCAAATAACCAACTACTCTAATCTTATCCCCAATTATGTTACTCTCATTTTTGAACATTAAGACAGTCCATAAATATTTATTATCCCCTAATTCTAATTTGTAAAAAGGTGTATTGTTTCTACTATTTTTTACTTCAAGAATCTTTCCATCAAACGCAATCGTTTTATTCTCAAACTTTTTGATTTTTTTTAATTTTGATTGGTCAAAGTTTGTCGGAAAAGATTTTTCAGTCACTTTGGTAGTTTGTGCGGATGAAAGTCCAAAAGAGCAAATTAAAAAGACTAAAATTAAGGTGTTTTTCATTTATGGTGCGTTTTTTACATTCTGACTAACGTAAAATTATGTTGCTAAAAATCAGTGATTTAAAAATATTCCTATTTCTCATCTTTTCTTAAATTTTCAATCCCAATTTACTCAATTTTTCGTTAGCCAACTTACTGAAGAAATTTTTGAGTTCTATGGGGGATTACCTACAACGG
>NZ_CANMAU010000029.1 GCF_947495925.1 uncultured Algibacter sp. | reverse complement strand
ATATTAGCTCCCACGGCTGATGCAGGGGCTCCTGCAGAACTGACCTGTGCGGTAACGACCTTAGTTTTAGATGGAACGAGTTCTTCAGGCCAAGGAGCTTTAAGCTATGCATGGACAGGCGGCACGATAGACAGTGGTGCCAACACGGCTACACCAACCATTAGTGCAGCGGGCGTGTATACCTTAACAATCACCGATGCAGATAATGGTTGTACAGCAACCGATACAGTTACGATTACAGAAGATATAATTTTACCAGTAGCCCCAAATGCAAGTGGAGCTACTTACTGTGATGGAGATGTGATATTAGATATTACGGCCATAGGTTTAGTAGGTGCTAGTTATAGATGGTATAGTGATTCAAGTTTGACTATAGTTATTGATAATGATGCTACGTTCACTCCAAGTGGAGGGGTAGGTGTAGAAACTGTATATGTGACGCAAAGTGGCGTAAATGGTTGTGAAAGTACAGCGACTCAAGTAGATATTATTGTGAATGCTTTACCTACATTATCATTGATTAACACAACGTGTTCATCTGATGGTTTAACATATAATATTTCGTTTAATACAAATGGGAATGTTACATCAACGAGCGGAATAGTTGATAATTCTTTAGATATTGTAACAGGAATTAATGCGGGAACAGATGTTACTTTAACAACTATATTAAATGCATGTAGTGTAGATTTAATAGTTACTTCTCCGATTTGTGTGTTGCCAATTATGGCTATATCAAATGAGTCCGTAGATGAGGATGCAGGATCAGTAGATGTTACAGCGAGTTTAGATGTAGCGAGTAGTGTAGATACGGTA
>NZ_CANMAU010000028.1 GCF_947495925.1 uncultured Algibacter sp. | reverse complement strand
TTCGGAATTTTCTCGCGTTCGTTTTTGTTTACTAAATTAGTTGCTTAAACACGCAACTAACCATACACAAAACCGTTGGCATTCATTTATGACAAAACCGCAAAGTTATTTACTAATTCTGATTTTACTCATAATTGGATGTTCTAAAAAGAGAACATCTGAATTAAACGGAGTTTGGTACAATTTGGACTCAACGGAAAATGAAAGATATTACGAAGCTCATATAACTGACACAGGATTCGTGGTTGTTTATCAAAGCGGATTGAGCTATTTATCATCTTATGAATTCAAATCTGACACGCTGATTCAATATTTGAGAGACCCTTTCTCTAACCGAAAGATAATTGACACTTTGAAATTTCAAGTGGAACAAAAAAAGGATTCATTCAAAATGGTGAATTTAATAAACGGAAAAGCTAATTCGAAATGGACTAAAATTCCGAATTTAGAGCCTTTTGAATTCTATGAAAACCAATCTGTGGACACTTTTGCATTAGGATTTAGGGAAAGATATTTTAAAAACTATGTTTCAAAATATGTTCCTGAAAACTATGTGAATTCGACAATGGAATATTTTGATTTAGATTGGAGTTTGAAAAAAGAATAAAAAACGAAATGCCAACAATGTATAAAAATAATGCGTAAGTTTATTCCTCAATCAAAAGTCTGTGCTTGTTTGCTTGCATCTGATTTTCCTTCGGAAAATCAGCCTCTCTCAAATCCGCACTATCCTTATACGAGAACGTTGGCAATAATTTAAAAATCAACGTCAAATTCAACTAATTTAGAAAATTTTTGATATGAAAACAATCAAAAGA
>NZ_CANMAU010000027.1 GCF_947495925.1 uncultured Algibacter sp. | reverse complement strand
TAACGTGTTTGTGTAAGGATAGTTGTGTGATTAAGCAACTAACTTAATAAAAATGGAGCGAACCAGAGGGAAATCCGCAGGATTTTCCGAGTAGGCTAGAACCAAGCAATTATTTTTACACGGTGTTGGCAATAGTTTTTTTATTTTCAGGTACTAACCAAAATTCTGAAATTTAATTTGATATAGAATTATTAATGTCAACAAGGATTTTTGAAATTTGAGACATTGAAGGATCTTGTTCTTGTAAAGTATGTGGACCCTCAATTGTATATACTTTCCAATTTCTTGCCTTTGCTTTTTTTGGAGCACTTGTTGTTCTCATATATCCAAATATGGACATAGCTTCAGTGGCAAGTACTATAGTTCCGTCCGTTTTAATGCCATTAACAATTTCTACGCGCTCCAAATATGATTTTAAGGGATGTTTAGACATTGTAGGAATAGGTTCTCTCAATGCATCCGCTGTTATCAGCCAACCATCTCCATTTTCTTTTGCTGATTCCAATGAGATACGAGCAACATCAGGTCCAAAAACATCCATCGTATTTTCTCCATTGTCTGCAGGAGCACAATCAATATATACTTGATGTTTTATTTTATTTCCTACCTTATCAACAACTCCCGAAATTACAGGTCCACCATAGGAATGACCAACCAAAATAATATTTTCTAAATTATTCCATTCAATGAAATTTACAATATCATTTATATGGGTAGATATACCAGTCTCTTTTGATAATAAGTGATTCTTTTCACCAAGTCCAGTTAGAGTTGGATTATACACAACATAACCTTTTGTAACAAGGTCAGATTTCAGTAAATTCCATTGTCCTCCCCATTGAAACGTACCATGTACTAAAATAAAAATAGGCTTGTCATTATTTTTTTCTTGCGCAAAAGTTACAGACGAAAAAAGAAAGATAGTTGTCAGAAAGAGTAAATTTCTTTTGATTGTTTTCATATCAAAAATTTTCTAAATTAGTTGAATTTGACGTTGATTTTTAAATTATTGCCAACGTT
>NZ_CANMAU010000026.1 GCF_947495925.1 uncultured Algibacter sp. | reverse complement strand
TACAACGTTGTTGTATATGGAAAGTTGCGTGTTTGTGTGCGAGGATTTTCCGAAGGAAAATCAGAAGCTAGCAAACAAAGCAACAAACTTTGGTTTATGGTAAAACTAGCAATTTTTTATATACGGTGTTGTGGTTAGTTTTTATTTAGTTCTTTCAGTTTTATTAATGAAAACCCAACCATTGCTATTAAAACTAATGTTTGAGAAATTGCAAAACCAAGATTAAACCAGCCATAAAATCTCAAATATTCTCCCATTTCCAAAAGTGTGTTTTCAGAAGCAGATTCGGCATACATTCCAGATAATTTGTTTGTCAAAGGTGTTAGTATAAAAACAACTAAAGCCGAAATTATTAGCAGTCTCTTTGGAAATTCAGTTAGATAAATTCCAGATGTTTTTGTTATTGATTTTGTTTTGATTCTATTTAAAAGAAATAATGCAGTTAGCGAATAAAAAATCAAAGTTATTATTGGAAAAACGTAAGTCATTACATTATATGAAATTCCAAGTTCTGCGAATCCAAAATAAAGTAAGTGGATAATGAAGTATAATATTGATTCTACAGCAATGACAAAGACAAAACCAAAGATTATCCACAACATTAACAATATATTTTCTTTATTCATTTAGTGTTTTATTCAGTTGTCGAAATTCAGATTATTATCCACTTTTACCATAAGTGAGGTTTTGCAAAATAGAGCCAACCACACCATAGAGTCCAAAGACAACTAAATAAAAGTCCGATTGTAAAAAATATAATTCGAAACCTTTTTAGTCCAATTTTGTTTTTCAGATAGTACCAATCAAACAATTCTAATAGAGTTCCTAATGAGTAAAAAATATTTGCTCCAATTCCCCAAATTATAATTCCGATTGTGTCGTCTATAGTCCAAGAGTATTCTCCTCTTGAAAGGCCGTCATAAACTGCAAAAATTCCGAAAAGTCCAACAGCGACATTATAAATCCATCTTTTAGATTCCCACCATTTAATATTCGATTTTAGTTCTTCTATTGTCATTTTTTCAAATTAACCACAACGGTTTGTATATGGAAAGTTGCGTGTTTG
>NZ_CANMAU010000025.1 GCF_947495925.1 uncultured Algibacter sp. | reverse complement strand
ATATTCGATTTTAGTTCTTCTATTGTCATTTTTTCAAATTAACCACAACGGTTTGTATATGGAAAGTTGCGTGTTTGCGTGCGAGGATTTTCCGAAGGAAAATCAGATGTAGCAAATACGCAACTACCTTTGTTTTAGCACTAAACCGCAATTATTTTTATACGGTGTTGTAGTGCGTTTTTATTCTTTTTTAAATATAACAAATCCAACTAAAATTCCGTTTTCACTAATAGAGTCAGTATAAACTATTGCAATAGGTTCGTTCAAAAATCCAGTAATTACTTTGTCAATTTCCTTTTTCGGTAAACTAAAAGGTAATCGACTATTATTGTCCTCGTCAAATTCCGCTATTGCTTTTTTTCCGACCATAAATTTTATTTTCCGACTTATAATATCAGAATTGAAGTCGTAGAAAACAGATACATTTAAATTTTCATATTCGTCCGTAGTATTCAATTCTACACTATAAATTGTTGAATTAAAATGGTTGCTTTGAATTAATAACTCCGAATCTTTGGATAATTTCCAAGTCGTAATTGTATCAGTTTCTACTTTCGCAAAAGTAGAGTTTGATATTCCGAAAGCAATTGTCAGAATTAATATTTTAATCAGGTTTCTCATTTTTCTCAAATGCACTACAACGGCTTCGGCTAAGCGTAGTGCGGTAGTAAGGAAACTTTTCGTTTCCGTCTGTGCACGAAGCTAAAGCTTATTGTTTAGTTTTATTTTTTCTTTTCCAAAGCTAAATCCATAAGATTTAGCGACTTCATAAATATACGTAGACCATTCGATTTAACCCAAAACTCCGCATTACGTTTAGGTTTTGTTGTACCCAGTTTTCTTTTACTTTTAAATAAAATCACTATCAGTCCAAATCATCCAATTATTTCCAATTCCCCAAACTTCTATAAAATTCAAATCGAAATTATCTTTATAATATCCTTTTTCAGTCTGTTTAGAATCACACGTTGTCCAAGTCAGATATAAAGTTCCAATTGGATACTCTGTCCAATTCGTTGTGTATTCTACTTCCTGACACTTAGAGTTATTGATAACGGTAAGTCTATAAATACCTTTTTCTTCTAATTCTTTTGCAATTGATTCATTTAAATCTAATGGATTAATAAATTTTCCAGCATTAGCGTTAACAAAAGGGTCTTTTAAAACTCGTTGCGACAAATCATTCCATTCTATTCGTTCACTAGAAAATTGAGTGATTTTTTCAGCTACGATTTCTTTTCGTTTTTCCTTATTGTCTTTACATGAGAAAAGACTAAAGGTCAGTATGAAAATCAGAATTATTGTTTTAAAACGGTTCATTTCTCAAATTGGGTACAACGTGTTTGTATATGGAAAGTTGCGTGTTTGCGTGCGAGGATTTTCCGAAGGAAAATCAGACGTAGCAAACGTGCAACGACCTTTTGATTTAGCCCAAAACAGCAATTTTTTATATACGGTGTTGGCAAATCGTTTTTTATTCAAATTTGCGGTATTCGTTTTTTATTTTGTTATTCAGTTTAATCCATTCTGGATTACTCTTAATTTCTATTATTTCCACTTTAATTTCTG
>NZ_CANMAU010000024.1 GCF_947495925.1 uncultured Algibacter sp. | reverse complement strand
ATCCCAATTTACTCAATTTTTCGTTAGCCAACTTACTGAAGAAATTTTTGAGTTCTATGGGGGATTACCTACAACGGATTTGTATATGAATAGTTGCGATTTCGTGAGTAGGATTTTCGTTAGAAAATCAGCCCGAACAAAGCGGAACTATTCTTTTGTTTTTAGTATTAAATGTAGCAATTATTTATATACGTTGTTGTATGTAGTTTATTTCTCTATTATTAATTTTTCTATAATAGGAATATCGGCAGGGGCTAGTTTTTTAGATGTAATTTTATCGATAAGAGACCATTCATATTTGTCATGATCTATAAGTTTAAAGCTCGCTTTAATAAATTCACATTTATATGCTGTAAGTTTAATTGTGAATTTTTCATATTTATGAATAACAGAAGTGAAGTGTTTTTTAACTATCACGGACATTCCTAATTCTTCTGTCAATTCCCTTTTAAGAGCTTGTTCAGCCGATTCATTAGGTTCTAATTTTCCTCCAGGAAACTCCCAGTATCCTCCCAGTTCTTTATTTTCATTTCTTCGACATATGAGTACTTCATTGCCTTTATAGATGATTCCACATACAACCTCAATCATAAATTTATTATTTTTTCCCTGTGCCTTTCTAGATACTTTTTATTTCCAGCAGATAGATTATCGATTTTTTCTTCTCCTGTTACGCCAAGCTTATAAAAATCTTTTTTATCCATTGATTCCGATAAAATAATTTTTCCTTCATTATCAAATGAAATTAAATATTTATCAAATAGAGCATCGTAAGTAGGGGATAAGAGTAAGCCATTGTCAACATCTAATCTTTCTTTGTCGTTTGCTTCTCTCCAAGGTACTATATGCGAAGCAATTAATATCTCTTTAATAGAAGTTCCATTAACGGCACATTTATAGTTCCACTTTCTTAAAATTCGTTGACGAAATTCACCTTGCCCAACTCGTGAAGTTGTTAAATTTTGTTTTGAAGTTTCTTTTGGAAGCCCATAGGGTACTTCATCTTCATTAACTTCATTATTGCCATAGTTTTCAATGAAGTTGATATTAGCTAATTTAAATAGTTCTTCGGCTGCTTTTGCGGAAAATTCGTAGAGATAACCTTGATTAGCTTTGATTTTAAGTTCTACCCCAGAGATATTCATTGGTGAATATTTTTCGGGTAAATATTGATTAATAGTTTTATAAGCCGTTTTAATGTCAATTGGTTCAGTAAATAATACATATTCTGCATCTATCATGTAACCTTCTTTCTCCCATTCGACATCTACATTAAATTCTTCTGGTTGTGGAGCTAGAAAATGTTTAGTTTTGATTTGACAATATCCCATAATAAAACCTTTACGATAATTAAAAACGATATCGTTAGGTTTGAGTTTAGTCATGTTTTCCCAATGAAAAAATGAATTTCCTTTATTGTTTTGTATAGGAGCCCATAAATAACCTCCTTCTTTTTCTTCCTTATAGGTTTTACCTTGGTTTACCCAATAATACATTTAGCAGTTTTTTTTGAATTACATACAACGTTGTTGTATATGGAAAGTTGCGTGTTTGTGTGCGAGGATTTTCCGAAGGAAAATCAGAAGCTAGCAAACA
>NZ_CANMAU010000023.1 GCF_947495925.1 uncultured Algibacter sp. | reverse complement strand
ATATTCGATTTTAGTTCTTCTATTGTCATTTTTTCAAATTAACCACAACGGTTTGTATATGGAAAGTTGCGTGTTTGTGTGCGAGGATTTTCCGAAGGAAAATCAGAAGCTAGCAAACAAAGCAACTAACATTGGTTTAGGATAAAACTAGCAATTTTTTATATACTTTGTTACCCAACGTTTTTATTTTCTATTAATATTTCAGCAGCTTTTACAGCTTCTTTCTGATAACTATTTCTATTATCTAAAATTTCCAACAATTGTTTCTCATTTTTGGTTTTATATTTTTCAATAAAAGTTTCAGTTAAAGTTTTTTCCTTTTTTGGTTTTGCATTTAGGTTAATAGGTTTTTTATTGTCATTTTTCTTAATATAAGTAAACATTCTAAATCGGTATTTCGTTTTACCTAAAAATGGTGTATCGTGTATAAAATCGTGAAGAATATTCGTCAAATAATATCTATCTCCATTTTTAAATTTCAAGTCCCAATATCCAAAGTCAGATACAAGCATTGGAATTCGTCCAGCTCTATCTATAGCATTTTTGTAATAAATTCCGAGATGATAGTTTGATTCCGAAACATCATTTATCGTGTACGTTTTAGTCATCCCGCTTTGAGTGATTTCAATTTTTTTTGAGTCAAAGTCCAAAGTAAAAGAAGTGTCTTTGTTTTCAAAGTAGTAATTAAGATAGATTAACACAGATGGAATGTTCATAATCAGGATTACGACACTAAAAATTATGAATATTTGTTGGTCAAGAACAAATTCGGTTCCGTTTTTCCATTTCCAATAAAAAGGAAATACGATTATCAAAAGAGCTATCATTTTGAGGTTATCAAATATTAGTCCTTTCAGAAACTTATTGTTTATTTCGTAGTGTTTTCTCAAATGTTGGGTAACGGTTTTGTGTATGGTTAGTTGCGTGTTTCAGCAACTAATTTAGCAAACAAAAACGAACGCGAGAAAATTCCGAAGGAATTTTCAAAATAAGCAACGACCAAAGCAATTAATTATACACGTTGTTGTGTACCGTTTTTTATTTTTTTCGTTATCCTTTTCCGATAAATTTAGTTTGTAAATAAAACTCTGTGATTATCCAAATTCCGATAAAAATCAAGGTTATCATAAACGTTTTATTCAGTCGGTTCGCATTTTTTTCAATCAGATATTTTAATTGCAATATTATCAGTTCAATAAGAGTTAGAGAAATGAAAAGTCGGATTGAACTAAATTGTCCTTTAGTCAAATCGTAATAACTATGCATATTTCCCCAAAGTCCATTTCGGTCAGATATTGTTGAATAATAAATCCAACCATAAAATCCAGAAAAAAGTCCGAATACAGGAATCGTCAGAATTGATAAAATCCAATGATAAAGTTTCAGTTTTTTATTTATTCCGATTTCCATTCTGATTTATGTTTTCGCAAATGGTACACAACGGTTACGTGTAAGGAAAGTACGGGTTTGAGAACGGCGATTTTCCGAAGGAAAATCGGAAGTTCGCAAACAAAGCACAGCCCTTTAGATTAAGTAATAAAAATAGTATTTTTTTTACACAATGTTGGCTGTAGTTTTTATATTTCCTTAACACCAGTTAGTTCCCAATGTCGTTCAAATTCCGTTTTGTTAATCAGTTCGCCTTCAAAATTTTCAAATGTCATATTCGTATCAAGCCAGAATCCGTAGTTTCGTTTGTCAGGTCCCGCGAATATTGGATTTTCATTTTCATCAAGTGCAATTTCTCTCCTAGGTAAAAGCTCTCCGTTAGTTTCTAAAAATTCAATAAGCCAACTTTTCACCAAATACATTTTGTCTTCATAATCTGGGTTTGTTCTTGGAATAAAAAACAAGATTCTATTTAACAGCTTTTCTTTCCAACTTTTTCCTTCTGGCCAATCCGTCGCGAATTTTGTTTTCAAATATTTCATTCAAGTTCTGATTCTTAAATTACAGCCAACGGTTACGTATAAGAATAGTGCGTAGTTTGAGTGCGAGGATTTTCCGAAGGAAAATCAGATGCAAGCAAACAAG
>NZ_CANMAU010000022.1 GCF_947495925.1 uncultured Algibacter sp. | reverse complement strand
TTCGGAATTTTCTCGCGTTCGTTTTTGTTTACTAAATTAGTTGCTTAAACACGCAACTAACCATACACAAAACCGTTACCTACAATTTGAGCCAAACTTTATGAATACAATATTAATTGGAATTATAGTCGGAATTGTGCTAGTGTTTTTTCTTAGTTTAATCAAAAAAGACGACAAGTTAGCTCATCTTGGAATTAATTTAAGCCGAATATATTGTCCAAATTGTAATGAAAAACAACCGATTGTTAGAAAACCTAATAGCCAAAGACAAGCACTTTATGGAGGTCACACTTGTCGGAAATGCGGAACGGAAATGGATAAATACGGAGAAGAAATAATTGAATAATGGAATTCGGAATAGTAATAAAACTATTAATACCTATGGCTTTAATAGGAATTGGAATATGGTTAAAATCAATAGGAAAAAACAAACCTAAAAAAATTGAAAAGTTTTGGTATATCTTTATTTTAATAGGGCTATTCCAATTAGTTTTTCGAATAATGAAATACATATAAAAACTGTAGGTAACACCGTATAAAAATAATGCGTAAGTTTATTCCTTAATCTAAAGTTAGTGCTTGTTTGCTTGCATCTGATTTTCCTTCGGAAAATCCTCGCACTCAAACTACGCACTATTCTTATACCGAACCGTTGTGGTGCATTTGCCACTCAAACTTCTGAATTGAATAAATGAAAAAATTGATATTTCGATTGACCTTACCTTTGACTTTAATTTCATTCGGAATTATAACAAAATGGTCGTACGGAATTGTAATTGACGGAACAGATGAGTTTTTATATGGATTTCCTCTGATTTATAAATGTAACGGATTCCACACATCTATGTCAACCCAATATTTTTTGACTGAAATGGGAATTAATTTGTTGACTTATTTTTCGTTTTGGCTAATTGTAACATTAATTCTAAACCGAATTTGGAAAATCAATATTCCGAAACTTATTTCTAAAATATTTTGGATTGGCTACACCGTTTTATTTTTAGGATTTATCTATTTGTCAAATGATTTGGATGACCAATATTTAACAAAACGTGATTTTGAAGTTAAAATATTTGACAGCGGAATTTCAATTTTCGGAATCCACTCGACAGATAGAGAAAAATATCAAACTGAATTGAAAAATTGGAATGAAAAATAAAAAACGACACCACAACATTGTATAAAAATAATGCGTAAGTTTATTCCTAAACCTAAAGTTAGTGCTTGATTGCTTGCTTCTGATTTTCCTTCGGAAAATCCTCGCACACAAACTACGCACTATTCTTATACGTAACCGTTAGCAAACATTTGAATGGAATTCTGGAACAAAAAATATATTGAGGATTTTAGAATCGAAGATTCAGGAATTTATGATGCCCAAATATTGTCGCCCGACTATTTACAAGAAAAAGAATTAACTTATTCGAATTTAAAAAAATTAAGAAATGAATGGCAAAAAGTTTTACCGAAACTGGAAAAACTTGAATATCTATATCTCGGACATCGAGTAAACCAAGAATATTTCGAAGCTGTTTGCAATATCCCGAGCTTAAAAGGACTTTGGATTAAAACAAGTCAAATTAAGGACTTTAGCTTTATTGGCAATTTAAAAGAACTTGAACAACTGAATTTTGGAGGTAGTTTAGCGATATCTAATTTGAACGGAATTCAAAATCTGACTAAACTAAAATATTGTGTTTTAGACAATTTTTTCGGAATAGAAAACGTAAACGAATTATCTGGTTTAAAATCCTTGGAAAAACTTCATTTATTTGCTGGATTTGACACAAAAACTTTGAATATAAAATCAGTAGAACCGATTTCTGAATTGACTAATTTAAAGGAACTTGCTCTGGCAATTAAAACCAATCTTGACATCCGACCTTTACTAAAACTTAAAAAATTAGATAAATTAGTAATACCTGATTTCTATCATTCAAAGATTAAAAGTGAATTACCAAACCGAACTAAATTAAGATAAAAAACGTTTGCTAACATTGTATAAAAATAATGCGTAAGTTTATTTCTAAATCTAAAGTTAGTGCTTGTTTGCTTGCATCTGATTTTCCTTCGGAAAATCCTCGCACTCAAACTACGCACTATTCTTATAC
>NZ_CANMAU010000021.1 GCF_947495925.1 uncultured Algibacter sp. | reverse complement strand
CGGATTTCCCTCTGGTTCGCTCCATTTTTATTAAGTTAGTTGCTTAATCACACAACTATCCTTACACAAACACGTTAAGCACAAGTTGAAAAAAATGACTCGATATTTAAAATACTTACTAATACTGACAGTATTTTGGTCTTGTAATCAAACTATTGGCAAAAAAGAAAGAACAGGACAACCGACTCAGACACAATCTGAATCGACAAAAGATAAACTTTCAAATGTCTCGCCTTTCGATTATCAAGAATTTAAAATTAAAAAAGGGCAACTTGGAGAAATTAAAATTGGGATGACCATTTCAGAAGCTGAACTAAAATTCAATGGATTAAAAAAAGAAGTCGGACAAGCGACAAGTTTTGGTTATGGAGGAGGAAGTCCTGCTTATTTATACTATGACAAAGAAAATGTCGCATTCGTATTATTACCAGCACTTAACACAGATGCTATCTTGTTTATCATAGCTAGTTCACCAAAGTTGATTGCAACTAATGGACTTAATCCAAATTCGACGGCAAAGAATATATCAGAAAAGTATCCTAATATAAAAGTTAATCAAGATTTAATGAACGGATGGGAATACATTTCTGATACGACAAATAACTGGGACTTCGTGTTTATGACTGACGAAAAAACGGTTGGAGAATATCCTGAATTGGAAGTTCCATCTGGCTTGAAAAATATAGAAATTAAAGCGGATTGGATAGTAATAAAGTAGAAAACCAGTGCCTAACACCGGCTATAGTTCATTGCTTTTGACTTTCCTCACGGAAAGTCCTCGCAAATTTGCTATCTTCGGTTTACGGCGGAAAATCCTTGCGGATTTTCACGCAACGAAACCATAGCCTAACCGTTGTAAGCAAGCTGAGCCAAAACATCATCTATCACATGAATTTTTTGAAGAATAAGCCTTATATAATCTTCTGGATAATAGGCATTATAATTTTTATTCCATTTTTTAAACATATTAGTTTTGATTCAACAATAGATATTAATGTGCATGACACATATTTTGTAGTTGCTCACTATCATTTAGGAATGATATTCTTGATATTTTTCGTGCTAATTGGATTGATATATTGGGTTTTAAACATATTTAAAAGAAAAAAAGTTAACTGGCTCACTATTTGTCACATAATTTTAACCATCATGTCTACTTTTCTATTGTTTTATTCCGACTATCTTTTTGGATCAAGTACATTCCAATCCAATAATAAATACCCATATTTTGACGGTTTATTAAATTCTAACTTGATAAAAACTTTAGCCTTCTTAATGTTTGGTATTGGACAAATCTTATTCTTTTTTAATATTTTGATAGGAATTCTTAAGACGGATAAATAATGAAACACAAATACAAAATACTTTTATTAGGCTTCTTTGCAGTGATTTTAGTTGATTCAATCGGTTCTGTTGCTTCAAAAGTTTTAAATTTTGATTATGGAAACCTTACCCCATTATCAATGATTATATATACAGCAATAGGTTTTTTTTCAGCTAAACATGGAGGATTGAAAAGTTCATTGATTTTTTCTGGATTGGTTGGCTTTTTTGATTCAACCATTGGCTGGAAAATTTCTTTACTTTTAAATGCAAACACAGGGGAAGTTCAAAATCTTGAGATAACACCTTTAATTTGGTTGATTACATCACTTTTCATGATTTTATATTCTGCATTCTTTGGCTTAATAGGATATGGTATTACTAGGTTTTTAAATATAAAAACAAGAAATATGTAGATCTAAATCAGTAATAAAAAGCCTGCTTACAACACTGTATAAAAAACATAGGGAGGGTTAAAATTGTTCGAAAAGTTTGGGCTAATCCGTTATGTCGCCAAATATAAAATTTGGTGTTTCAATATTGAAGATAAACACAAAACATTATATTTGGCTTAGTTATAAACGTAAAGTTAGAGCATACCCTCTTCCCTACGTTTCTTATACTCACCGTTGTGCTTCATTATAACCAACAACTAACCAAATGATAAAATTCTTTAGAAAAATCAGACAAAATTTACTTTCAGAAGGTAAAACTTTGAAGTATCTGAAATATGCTATCGGAGAAATAATTCTGGTAGTTATAGGGATTTTGATTGCTTTGGGAATTAACAATTGGAATAGTAATAGAATAAATAACGTAAAACAGAAGGATTATTTAATTGCTATTAAGAGTGATCTAGAAAAACAAATTCCAATAATTAAGCCGTTAATAAATAGGTGTGATTCTATTTCAAATCTTGGAATCAATATCCTTAATGACTATAATGTCAGTCAAAATTTCTCATTAATTGATAGCCTAGATAAAAAATTAACTTTATTTTTTTATGCAGAAAAGTTTCCAAGTATCTCTTCCACCTTTGATGAATTAAAAAGCACAGGACAGATAAACATAATCAAGAATAAATCTATACGTTCAAAAATCATTTCATACTATCAAAACGCAAGAGATAGCCATGAAGCTATGAATTTTATAACATCCGATATTGTATATGCTCACATATATCCAACTTTAAAATCCTCCATAATAAACCTACCGGAAAATTTGGGTATAACAACAGATATAAAACAAGTTCCTAGTAAATTAAAATCTTTAATTAAAGAAAGAAGGACTGATTCACATAGTGAGATCGAATTATTTAATACAATCAATATGCGAATTAAAGCTGCTTTAGTTAACCGAAGTATCCTATTAAAAAGTGTTGATGAAGCAGAACAATTATTAAATGCAATAAATAACGAATTAAAACATAATTAAAATAACGAAAGCACAACAACGTGTATAATTAATGGCTAGTTCGAGCTTGCTTACGAAAATCCTCGCGGATTTTCTATTCGGTTTGTATTTGCTAAA
>NZ_CANMAU010000020.1 GCF_947495925.1 uncultured Algibacter sp. | reverse complement strand
AAAACGAGTATCATTACAAGACACCACCTGAGCAGAATTAAATAATCATAAAACAACTAAAAATAAAAGTATGAAACCAATTCGTTTTACCGTATTACTTTGTCTATTTCTAGGCATGCAGTTATCAGCACAATCCTCACAACTTGTAGGAACATGGCTGTTTGATTACCAAGCATCATATAATGGTTTATCTCAAGAAAAAAAGACAGTCATAGATGATTTACAAGAAAGTATTGGGAGCTCTCTTGAAGAGCAATATAGTAATTGTAAGCTCGAGATACGAGCTGATGGCACTTACACTCAAATCCTTCAAATGGGTAAAGAGGAAGAGGGTGTATGGGCGTATGATTCCACTAAGAATTTAATGGTTTTGACAAATACATCATCAAGTAGTCAAAAACAACAAATTAAACAACTTACAGGAAACACATTACATCTAGAGGCTTTAATAAAGGATTCTATGGGCAATATACTGCCAGCAGATACATGGTGCTACACAAAATAAATTTTCACAAAACAAAGGCATTCAATTAAGAATCGAATAAACATCCATAATATGAAACAGGTAATTTTACTTATATCGGCTTTACT
Source organism: uncultured Algibacter sp. (assembly GCF_947495925.1). GTDB lineage: Bacteria > Bacteroidota > Bacteroidia > Flavobacteriales > Flavobacteriaceae > Algibacter_E. The sequence goes on along the minus strand of NZ_CANMAU010000020.1, from coordinate 2,668 downwards.
TTCAATCTCATATATTTCAGGGCAGAGTAATGAAAACTATATAAGCACTACAACTTATAGAGTTGAGACAAATGATGGCGATACTAAGGCCATTGGCTCAGGAGGTTTGGGAAGTGATGATAAGTTAGAAAGTATCACGTATTATGATGGTTTGGGTCGTCCTATGCAAAGTATAGCACACCGATCAGGGGGTGATGAAGGAGATATTGTAACGCCTATTGTATATGATGATTTTGGTAGACAAAGTAAAGAGTATCTACCTTATGCTAGAAGTTCGGCAACTTTAAATTTTCAAGCTAATACGTCCGTTATTTCAGGATTAGAGGCCCAATATCTGTCAAAGTTTCCAGATGATGTTTCACAAACTTCTCCTACCGTATATTCAAAAAAACATTTAGAAGATTCGCCACTTAGTCGCGTTTTAGAACAAGGAGCACCAGGAGATGATTGGGCTGTTGATGAAGAAAATGATACCGACCATACCATAAAGTTTGAATATATTACCAACACCACAAATGAGGTTAGACTATTTACTGTCAATCTGCAGTCTCAAAACGATGCTTACATCCCTTCAATAGATGGGGACGGTACGGTTTATTATGATCCCAATGAACTCTATAAAACAATAACCAAAGATGAGAACTGGAGTCCCACACAGAGTTATTTAAAGCTACATACTACAGAAGAGTTTAAAGATAAACAAGGACGAGTAGTGTTAAAACGTACTTATGCAGCTTTTGATATAAACGGTAATGGAAATACCAATGAATCAGCAGAGAAAGCGGTAGCCCATGATACGTATTATGTGTATGATGATTATGGTAATTTAACTTATGTTATCCCCCCAAAGGCAGATACGAGTGATGGAATTTCATCTGTAGAACTCATTAACTTATGCTATCAATACATTTACGATAATAAAAACAGATTAATAGAAAAGAAAATACCAGGGAAAGGCTGGGAATATATTGTTTATGACCAATTGGATAGACCTTATTTAACCCAAGATGCTAATCTTAGAGTACTTAATAAATGGTTAATCACAAAATATGATGATTTTGGTCGTGTGGCCTACACAGGCTTTGGAGCTGAGGGGCATCCAAGTTTTGTGGGAAGGTGGCTTCTTCAGGTTTCCCGTGGCAATCACCAAGGATCTGTACAGCGAACAGCAAGCTCCACAGGAACGGTGTCAGGTCAATCGCTATACTATACTATGGATAGCTATCTTTCTGAACTTCATACGATTAATTATTATGATAATTATGATGATTTTGATTTGGCAGGGGGTGTTTCAGAAGTTTCATATACTAAAACGCCTATAACAAACGCTAAGGGTTTACTAACGGGGAGTCAGGTTAAAGTGTTAGATACAAATAACTGGATTACAACGGTTATTTATTATGACGACAAAGCACGACCTATATATGAATATGGCTATAATGCATATTTATATACCACAGATAAGGTAAAGTATAAGTTAGATTTTGTGGGTAATGTTTTAGAGACAACCACAACCCATGATAAATCAGGGAATACCATTAGTATTGTAGATAAATATACCTATGATCATGCCAATAGATTAGAGTCACACAAACAAAATATAAATGAGCAAGGCGATGAACTTATAACATTCAATCATTATGACAAATTTGGGCAGTTAGAACAAAAGGATGTGGGGAACACCGCAAGTAACCCATTACAGGAAATAAAATATGCCTATAATATTCGAGGTTGGTTAAAAGAGATAAATAATCCAAATAGTTTAGGTACAGATTTGTTTGGTTTTAAAATTAATTATAATTTGCAAGAGATAAATTCTACGAAATCCACAGCATTGTATAACGGTAATATCTCAGAAACTATTTGGAGTACGGCTAATGATGTAGCTTCAAATAAAGTTAGAGGTTATGCATACGGATATGATGCACTTAACAGAATTATGGATGCAGAATATGGTATAAAAACCTCAGGGACTTTTAATTTAACAGGGAATTCTTATGATCTTATAGGAACTAATTACGATAAAAATGGGAATATCAAAAAGCTAGTTAGATTTGGGGAAAATATTTCCATGCCCGATGACTTTTTAAACTATAACTACGACAGCGGTAATAAATTATTAAAAGTAACGGATATTACCCCATCTTCTCAAGCTCATCTAGGTTTTAACGATGGAAATACAACAGCTGAGGATTATGCCTACGATTCTAATGGAAATATGATAAAGGATTTAAACAAAGAAATAGGAAGCACAACAACAGATGGTATTAGTTATAATCATTTAAACTTACCTACCCAAGTTTCCTTTTATAACCCTCAGTACGATTCGGCTACGATTACTTATTATTATGATGCTAGTGGTAATAAACAATCAAAAAATGTTTCTGTTTATACCAATGGGAATCAAGTACCTTCTTCCTATAATAGTACTTATTATGCTGGGAATTATGTGTATGCTAATTCTTTGTTTGGTAGCCCTTCTTTGCAATTCTTTAACCATGCAGAAGGTTATGTAGAACCAAAAAATAAAAACGATTTATCTCAAGGTTTTGATTATATTTACCAATATAAAGACCATTTAGGGAATATCAGACTGTCCTACTCTGATAGTGATAATGATGGACATATTGATGTTGAAGGATTAGGGCAAGATTTAGATAATGATGGA
>NZ_CANMAU010000019.1 GCF_947495925.1 uncultured Algibacter sp. | reverse complement strand
AATTAGTAAAATCGAAATTATTATTAAATATCTTTTTTTCAATTCGGATTTTGGTTTTTCTTAAATGTTTGCCAACGGTCTCGTATAAGAATAGTTGCGGTTTTGTGTGCGAGGATTTTCCGCAGGAAAATCAGACGTAACAAAATTGCAACTACCTTTGGTTAAGCACTAATCTAGCAATTATTTTTATACATTGTTGCCAGTAGTTTTTTTATTTTTAAATATCATTTTCAAATCCGCAGATAGATAAAATCCGACAAATCCAAAAGTTCCCAAAGCTAAAATGTATTGTCCATTCGGAATTATTAGAAAAATGTTAAGCCCGATTAAAAACAGACAGAACGGATACGTAAATAATCTGATTAATATATTTTTCAGAGACCATTCCTTTTCTGGTTTCTTTTCCTCAACTTCTATGTCTAAAATCTCAAATATTTCGTCAAGTTGGTTTTGTTTTTCGAATAGGTATAGTTTTCTAAAAACTGTAACAAAAATCAATAAGAAAACCGAAACAATTAAAATTGGTAACCAATTTTCCAAAAAGTCAAAATCGATTGAGAAATTGTTAAAAACAAAGTAGAGAATTCCGATTGTAAATATTCCAACGATTGTTTTTCCTATTGGATTTAATTTGTCCTTAATGTTTGTCAGATGATTATTCGCGTTTAATTCAAACGTGAAAATTGGATAAAAAGCCACATTCCACATACTTTGATTCCATACTTTTATTTCATTCCGAGCAATTTCTCCTTTTGGTCTAAAATCACGAGAAAAAACATTCCATAAATGATTAAGAAAAGTGTTTTCTTTTCTCAATTCAATTAGCTTTTCTTTGTCTTTTTTTGTGATTTCCAATGGTTTTTTCAAATTACTGGCAACGTTGTTGTATATGGAAAGTTGCGTGTTTGTGTGCGAGGATTTTCCGAAGGAAAATCGGAAGCTAGCAAACAAAGCAACTCACATTGGTTTAGGGTAAAACTAGCAATTTTTTATATACGGTGTTGTGCATAGTTTTTTATTTTTTATTCTGAATCTCAAATGTCTTTAACGATTGTATTAAAATCGACATGTTTTTCTTTAAATCCGTGGTTTGTGAAGCAGATGCCGTTAAATTATAAAAGACTCCTTCAATTCCACTATCTAAAATAAAACTGATTATTTCAGATTCTCCATATCTGCCTGTGTCCGATTTCGTATGAAAGAAATAGGATTTTTTATTTAGGATTTCGGTATAACCAGATTCAATTAGTTTTCCATTCTGCGGATTATTTTCCATTAAATTTAGGAAATATTCAAATTCAGCTTTTAGGTCTTTGTTTTCTCCCAAACTTTTAAGTTTTTGAATAGAAATTATATCAACAAAACCATCTTTGTCTAATTCAGAAACTGCATCTATCCCTAAAATGATACTTTCGGCTTCATATGTTTCGACTTTCCATTCCCAATTTTTTGGAATAAAAATTGAAAAGTCATTATTAGGATATGTTATTTTTTGTTTCGCAAATTTTACAGGATAATTTGAATATTTTTCCAATGTAATTTGCTTATTTGAACAAGAAATAATTAAAATAAAAATTATAAATTTTCCTATGAATTTCATTTTCTCAAATTATGCACAACGGTCTCGTATAACCGTCAGTTACGGGATTAAAGTTAATGATTTTCGGTTAAGCAATGACGTTAGCAATTCCGAGTGGATTCGGACGTAGTCGAATCCGCCGTAATTGCGGTTATACATTGTTGTGCAACGTATTTTTACATTTTCCGTTTCAATTTCCTAAAACAGTATTTATAATCAAATATTTTATTCAAGTCGCAAATCAATTCTTTAGCTTTCTTTTTTTCGAAGACAGGAACAAAACAACTCATAATTCCGAAATCCTTTGTTTTAAAAAACAACTCCAGATACAATTCCGTTTCGTTTGATTTAAAAACTTGGTCAGAACATAAATCAAAGTATTCATTTTCAATTTCCACATACAATTTATTCAATAAATTATGCTTTTTTAGAATTCCGATAATTTCTCCGTTTTTCTTTTCGTCCGTTGGAATGTCAATGCAGAAATTCAACTCAGGATTCTCAACAATCACGTCTTTAGTAAATCCAATATAAAAGTCTGAATTTGGTAAAATCAGAGTTGTATTTAAGGATTCCGATGAGTTTTCTAATTCCGTCAGAATTTTTTTATAATCCAAATTATTTTGAGAAAATGACTGATTAAAAGTCAGAAATAATATTGCAAAAATTAATATTCTCATTCGGTTTTCATATGTTGCACAACGGTTTGTGTAAGGATAGTTGCGTGATTAAGCAACTAACTTAGCAAAAATGGAACGAACCAGAGGAAAATCCGCAGGATTTTCCGAGTAGGCTAGAACCAAGCAATTATTTTTACACGGTGTTGGCAATAGTATTTTTATTTTCAATCAAAGAAATGAACATATGAATAAGTCATTCCATTTTCTTTATTAGTCCACAAATAATATTCACTAAAAGTATGGTCCAAAAAATTATTCTTATAATAAATTCGGTCAACGTTTTTATTAGGTAAATCAAACCAACTTGGTGGACTCGCATCTTTTGCCAAATCCTCAATTATAACTCCAAATTTCAAATTATTACTTTCAACAATATTCAAAGTTTGGTCGTTTGCAATAATTTTTTCCAAAACTATGGAGTTATAAGTAAATGACATATACTGAACTTGAAAATCAAAATATCCTCGATTTTTGAGTTTTATTTTTTCAATAGATTCAGGTGGTTTGAATCCAAAGTTATCTTCGAAAGATGAAATGAGTTTTTCACGATTTTGTGATTCATAAGCACAACCAGAACATAATAAGAGAATAATAATATATAGATAAATAAAATGTTTTTTCATTCCCTTAAACTTTCATTCATAGATTTCAGAGTGTCAATTTTTGGCATTTCTGTAATTTTAGATTCTCCGTCTATTGAGTAAAATTCTAATTCAGTCGGTATTTGGTCAGTTCCGAATACAGATACTCCAATTAATTCTCCGTTTTTACCTTTTCCAGCGTAATCTATTATTAAATTTCCTTTTTGAATTTCCGAGTCAAATGTTTTTCCAAAAATTATAGTAGGACATTTTCCGCAACCACATCTCGCAATAACTTTTAGATTTCCGATTAAATTAGTCCAGTCCGATTTTTCCTTTCTAAACAAATATGTCAGAAATTCAATTTCAGATTTGGTCAATTCTCTTTTGTCAGAAATGCTGTATTTCATTAAGCAATTTGTTCGTTTTTTATTTTGTTATTCAGTTTAATCCATTCTGGATTACTCTTAATTTCTATTATTTCCACTTTAATTTCTG
>NZ_CANMAU010000018.1 GCF_947495925.1 uncultured Algibacter sp. | reverse complement strand
AAATCAGATGCAAGCAAACAAGCACTAGCCTTTTGATTTAGGAATAAACTTACGCATTATTTTTATACATTGTTGTGGTTAGTTTTTATTTAATTCGTTTAATATATTCATTCATTTTCGGTTGGATATACCAGATTCCAATGATGTAATACCAAATTCCGAAAAAGAGTCCAATTCCACTTGATTCTTTTAATCCTTCTCTTTTTTCAAATTTTATTATTGCCCGAGAAGTCAAAATCATTAGCAAAAATATACTGAACATTGCACCAAAATGAAACGGTAAAATTGTATCCATATTCATATTTCCAGTCAGTATTAAAATCCACGCACTAATCAGATAAAGGGTTGGATATCCAACAAGAATGTTCAGTAATATTTTGTTCATTCCGTTGGATTCCATATTTTTTTTATTCAATTCAATTCCGATTGAGTACATCCATATCAGGTAAGGAATTCCTAATAATGAAAGCCAAAATAAATTCTTTGGTGTTTTGCTTAAATATCTTTTAGTCAAATCTGTTTTCAATGTTTTCTCAAATTAACCACAACGGTTACGTATAAGAATAGTGCGTAGTTTGTGTGCGAGGATTTTCCGAAGGAAAATCAGACGCAAGCAAACAAGTACTAGCCTTTGAATTAGGAATAAACTTACGCATTATTTTTATACTTTGTTGGCAATAGTTTTTTTGTTTTTAATTAGGTTTACTATTGAATCCACCTCACTTTGTTTAATTCCGTTTTCATTATGAAAGTCAGACTCTTTTTTTTCATAAGTAACTTTTTCCGCTTCCAATTTAGCTACTAAGCTTCTAACATCTTGGGCTAATTCCTTTTCTTTGGTTTTGTCACTATTTGGATTTATTAAACTCTTAAAAAGAGAATCAGTTTTTATTTCTACTTCTTTTTCAATATCCAAAAAAATGAGGGTTGCATCAAAAAACCTAGAGTCTGCATGTCCTTTTTTTAAATCATAAATTAAGACTCTCCAATCTTTGTGCCTTTGCTTAATCTTTTCGGAAATACTTTTTATTGAATCAATCACGTAAACATCAAACTCAACATCATCATTAAAATTCTTTTCCATTTGGAAGAAATACGGATTTCTTACATTTGATAATACTCCGATTTCATGTTTAATACTTAGACAATAATGAGCTTGCTTTAAAGCATCATATTTCGGATAATTTTTTTTATTACAACTAAAAACAGATAGAAGAACGAACCATGTTACTTTGTGTTTAAATTTTCTCATTCTCAAATTATTGCCAACGGCCCGTATAACCGTCAGTTACGGGTTAATATGCCTTAATTTTCGGTTTAGTACTGGCGTTGGCAATTCCGAGTGGATTCGGACGTAGTCGAATCCGCCGTAATTGCGGTTATACATTGTTAGCACCAGTATTTTTTATCATTTTCATTCGATAAACTAAATATAAAAATACAATCAAAATTATTGTAAGCTTAAAGATTAGTCCTAACAGGCTATCTCCATTTATAAAGTAGTCCGATGACGTTGTCAATAAGGTCAAAGTCTGTGAATAAATCACAATTCCGATGCAGACCAATGAAAATATTAATTGATTTTTAAAATTCGCTCCAATAACTATTGCAAAGCAAACCAGAAATAAAGTCAGAAAACTATTTACATATCGAGTGTTTTTTGTCCAATTAGATTTTCTTAATTGCTTTGTCAAGAGTGTATTCTTTCTTATTTCGTTTTTTAATTGGAATAAATCTCTGCGATTAAGTTCTGTTGTCAATTCGTTTTTTGAGATTCCATATTCGTTAAGTTCCGTTTTAGAAAAATCGCTTTGAATTATGCTGTCAGGAATTTTTTTAAACAAGTCAGAGATGATTTTCTTTTGAGACTTATTTTCAGTTGTTAAAGAGTCAGAATATTGGTTGATGAGCCCAATGCTCATCATATCAACATTCGTTTTTTTGTATTCCGTAGCTTTTTCAATTCTTTCTTGTGAAGTAAAGGGTTCTTTTCTTGCGTTTTCATATCTATCCAAGAACGATGTCATTCGTAGTTTTGGCACCGCGCTATTGGATAGAAAGAATATTAGTCCGCCAAAGATTAATGATATGATAAGTCCGAATTTGAAAAATTTAGAGACAGGATTTTTTTCTTTTTTCAATTCCGCCGTAACCAAGATTATGGCAATGAAAACTCCAAAATTAATTACTGCTGGTATTTGACTAAAACTAAAAAGTATTCCATTCGTTAGGTCAAATCCAAATTCATTAAAATATAAACTGATGGTCTCAACAACTAAAAATAAGTAGTAAACTAAACCACTTATTATAAAATATGATATGAATTTTCGCAGGATTTTTGTCATATTGGTGCTAACGTGATTGTGTATGGTTAGTTGCGTGAAAATACGATTAAAATTTCGAATTTAAAGAAGAGCTATTAAAGCTGTTTAAGCTTTATAAAAACGGGTTCGTAGAACCTGAAAACTAAAAAACATGTCTAAACTGCTTTAATAGTGGTTTAGCAATTAAGAGATGACCAAATTGCTAGCCTCTAATAGCAATTAACTATACACGGTGTTGCCTGTAGTTAAGCTCAGTTCGCTATTTCGTTGTAACTCATTGGTATTATTTGTTTCAATTCATTCCATTTCAAGATATCTACTTTTTCAGAAGAATTAATTAATTCTTTCAAAGTAATTCCAAATCTCTCCTGTAAATGTTTATCTCTTGCAGCATTATAAGCTGAATAAATTTTATTTCTAATTCCACTGTATGTTTTATAATCCAAAGATTCGTTAAATCGAGCCAAGAGTATTAAATTTTTGTTGACAATGACTTTACCAGAATATTGATAGTCTTCCTCAATGGTTATTGGCATTTCATCGTTTTCTGGACTTGGTACTATATACTTTAAGAGTTCATCTACAATTAAACTATCTTCAACAAAATGCCCTTTAATAGTTGTCCGACCATTTTTGTCGACATCAATTATAACAATATTTCGCTCTTTAATGATAAAATCTTCGGATTTGTCTCTCATATTTTTCATATAATTATCAAATCCGTAATCTACTTCAACAACTTTATAATCAGCTTCTAGTATCGTTTCAATATCTTTCTTACAAGAAGTAGAACTTAAAACGAGAAACAATAAGAATAGTTTTAGTTTAGATTTTGTCATAATTACAGGTAACGGTCTCGGCTATGAGTAGTTGCGTGGGTTAGCACTTAACTTTACAAGTACACACCAAGTTGGAAATTCCGCAGGAATTTCCAAAGTAGGCGAGAACAAGCAATTACTTATAGCCATTGTTGTACGCAGGTTTTTTTAATAATTTTCAGTTACGAATTCCATTTTATCTGAATTCATTAAATAGTTATATGTTCCATTTTTTAATTCCGCTTTGTTCATTTCAAAGTCAGAGTTTTTTATTCTGAACACTCTTACTCGTTCTCCATTTCCTTTTTCAGCCCAATCATAAAGGTCTTGTTTAATTGTGTTTTGATTGTCCCATACATAAACATCTCCCCAAGATTTATCAATTATTCCGTATTCATTAAATTCAGTCGTTTGTCTTAATTCTCCGAAATATTTAGAGCGAAAAATAATATCTCCATCTTCTACTTTTTGATTAAAGTAAACTAAATCTCCATACCTGTCCTCATCTTCCATAAGATAAAGCCCAAACATAATCAGTCCAAATATTCCAATTATCGCTGTTCCTAAAACTCCAAGAATAATTTTTAGCGTTTTACTCATTCCAACCTATTATTTTCGATTAATAAGTTCATTTCCTCTTGATATTTTTCTCGCCAATCGTTTCCGTTTCTGTTATTGAGATATTTTTCAATTTCTTTGTTATAAGCATTAATTCCACGGATTGTTGGTCCAGTTTGAGAACAGCTTGTATAATGTTCGTGGAAGCCATACTTTTCCTTTAGTCCAATGCAAGGAACTCCACAAGCGTGCATTGGTGGTTCTGTCGAAACAATTCGAGCAGAATCTCTCCAACCGTCAATTTTTGCAGTCAGATAATTGAATCGATTAAAAAATCCAAATTGCCAGAATAAAATTCCGACTATTAAGAGTCCAGTTCCGATTGTTATTTTCTTTTTGCGTTTCATTGGTCAACTTGCGTACAACGGTTGGGCTATGGTTTGTTGCGTGAAAATCCGCTAGGATTTTCCGCCGTAAAACAAACTTAGCAAAACGGAAGG
>NZ_CANMAU010000017.1 GCF_947495925.1 uncultured Algibacter sp. | reverse complement strand
TAATTTCTCAAGTAAGAATTCTATTAGTTATCTCGAGGAATTAATCAGGTTCTGATGTGAGAAATGTTGGGTAACGTGTTTGTGTATGATTAGTGGCGTGTTTAAGCACCTAATTTAGCAAATAAACACCAGATAGAAAATCCGCGAGGATTTTCGTAAGTAGGCGAGAACCAGCCATTAATTATACACGGTGTTGCCAGTAGTTTTTATTCCGTTTTATATTCTATTATCGCTTTATCTCCTCGAAAAAACGATTTTTTTTCTTTTTTGTCAAAAACCAAATTCGGTTCGTGAATTATTTCCAGATTTTTATTGTCAATCCATTTGGCAGAAATATTTTTGCTTTCTCCAGTGAAATACATTATTCCAGCTCCACCACCAGAACTCCATTCCATTATTCCGCTTGTGTGGATATATTTTCCATTTGTAAACTCTTCATTAATCTTAAATTCCTTTGTTCCGTCAATCGTTCTAATTTTGACGAGTTCGTTTGTTGTAAACTCAAATTTTGGTCTTACTCGTCTTTTTGCTTTTGGTTTTTCGGTTGAGATTAATTTTAGGAAATTCTCTAATTCCGATTTTCTGTCATTCAGAGTTTTTTTGTCCGCTCCAAGTTCTTTCCACAATTCCAAATCAGTTCCGTTTTCAATTATTTCTTTAACGGTTTTATAAATTTCAGGTTCTAACGATTTAGTTTCCCATTGTGCTAAAGCAAGTCCAAATAATGAATTGTTTCTACCGTCTGAATCCGAAAAATAATCTTCAAATTCCGCTTTGATTTCATTTGAAACCCAAACTTGATTTCCTCCATTATTGTACTTATCAAAAAAGTTCGAATAAATGTCAAGTGTCGTATCGTTTCCTTTTATTTCTGTGTTCCAAACTCCCATTTAGTTTTATTTTTTTTATACAGTTCAATTGGGTTTGGTTTTTCAGGTAATCCGATTAACTTATCATCATAAAAGTACATTTCTTGGATTTCCCCATTCCACCATTTCAACACAATACTATCTCCTCTTTTTTCATTCATTCCCATTTCAATTACTATCAGAGAATCCACAGGATTTGGGTTTAATTCATAAATTCCGTAAGTATTTGGGTTTTCGGAAATTCTTAATTGAATATTTCTCTCCTCAATTTTAAAATCATATATAGTTTGCGAGTAAGGATTATTTTCCAAGTATGAATTCCAGAAAAATGAGAATATCCAATAACAAACTATTGTATTTAGAAAAAATAAAATCGAAAGTCTTTTTCTTATAAAAAAAGCAATAATTCCAATCAGGATGTTCACTCCTAATATTTCAAGTCTGTGAGATTCAACGCCAACCGACATAAATGGGCCAGGTTTAATATTACTAACCCAATATTTCATAAGTAAAATATCGATTAGCAAAATCAGAACTCCAATTCCGATTAATAATTTTGTTTCTGATTTCGTCATTCTCAAATTACTGGCAACGGTTACGTATAAGAATAGTGCGTAGTTTGAGTGCGAGGATTTTCCGAAGGAAAATCAGATGCAAGCAAACAAGCACTAGCCTTTTAATTTAGGAATAAACTTACGCATTATTTTTATACATTGTTGTGCAACGTTGTTTTTTTAGTCTCTGCTTTTCCATTGATTAGTTTCGCTGTCATATTCATTAATGTGCCAACCATCGAGTGAATATGTCAGATTAAATTCATTTGTTGTTTTATTAACTGAATATTCAAAATCTTTGAACTCAAATTCAGCTAAATATTTTGGCAATTCCGTATCGTTTTTTAATTCAGTTAGTGAGCTTGGGTATTTTTCAAATTCAGTTTTGTATTCAATTATTTTTCCCGCAATCAAATCAGCGTTGTGTTGGTTATATTCTTTTTTTAATCGAGTAAATAAAATGCAAAAAATCAGTCCAAAAAATATTATCAAATAAACACTAATTGAGTAATTCCGCTTTTTGCTCGGTTTTTTCCAAACAAACAGAAGAATAATTAAAATCAGAGTACTAATTCCGAAAAAAGTCAGCAATTTAAATAGTCCGAATACAGTTCCCAATCCGAAATATATTCCGATTAAAATTGCCAAGAATAAAATCAAAATCCACTTTTTCAAATCAGTTTTCGTTTTTCTTTCAATGTTGCACAACGTGCTTGTATAAAATTTGTTGCGGGTTTGTATGCGAGGATTTTCCGGAGGAAAATCAGACGTTACAAACTGGCAACGACCTTTGATTAAGCACTAAACCGCAATTATTTTTATACGGTGTTGGCAATAGTTTTTTGATTATTTTTTACTTTCTAAAGACTATTTAATTCCGCTAATTTGTCGAGTAATAAACTTCTATAGCTTTCTATGTAATCCGGATATATAGCATTCCTAAAACGCCAAGATTTATGAAATCCATCATTGTCTTGATATTCTAAATAAAATCCTCCGTTTTCATTTGTGCAATCGGTGCAATCCAGATATCCATTCGGTTCATTAAATATTTCATTAGGTAATTCAGTTATCAGTGATTCAAAATCCTGATGATCTGCATTACTCATAAGTTCAAAATTACCCTCAAAAAATGTGTTTTCAGGATAATTATAATCGATATCTCGATAAATATTTTCAGTATCTATTTTGTAAATTGTAGAACAATCTCCTGAACAACTTGAATCGGCAAACCAGCCAAAAATAAGTGTTCCGTTCCTTTGAGTATTTTCATTTCCATTGTCATCATCAGAATTACATCCAGACAGAATTAAGATTATTGATAAGCTTAAAATAAAATTCAGTTTTTTCATTGCGTAAAATTTGGTTTAAATTATTGCCAACGGTTCGGTATAAGAATAGTGCGTAGTTTGAGAGCGAGGATTTTCCGAAGGAAAATCAGACGCAAGCAAACAAGCACTAACCTTTAGATTAAGGAATAAACTTACGCATTATTTTTATACAATGTTGTGTGCAGGCTTTATTTTAGTCCGATAACATCTTCTCTGACTTCTTTCCTCCATTTTTTATCAAACTTTTTATCTAGATAATCAAATATGATATGATTGTATTGGTAGACGCATTCCATTGGTGGAGGAGTACAGCCATAATCATAATATAAAACTCCATATTTGTCCGCAAACTTGCTGTCATCAAAACCTATTACAGGAGCAATTCCACCGATTAGTATGAGTTTAGGTTGTCCTTTCTTTATATCAGATTCGGCAACTTCCTTACTGATTTCACAATTTGCATCGATAACCAAATCATACTTTATTATTGACTTGTCAGTAATGTCTAAGTGAAACAGTTCAGGTTCAAAATGATAATCAAGAACACGTAATTCATAAATTCCACTTTTTAAATTAGTGAATTTAAAATTACCTAAACTATCCAAATCTGAGATTTTGTGGTTAGGAAGTAATTCAATAGAGGCCTCACTTGGTGTTAGCAGTTCTTTTCCAAATAAAACTTTTAAATTTCCGCTAATTTCAAAGTCGGATTTAATTTCTTGTCCGAAAACAGAACCAAAAGTAAGTATTAGTATTGATAGGATTCTAGTCATATTCTTGATTGGTCAGCTTGCACACAACGGTTACGTATAAGAATAGTGCGTAGTTTGAGTGCGAGGATTTTCCGAAGGGAAATCAGATGCAAGCAAACCAAGCACTAGCCTTTTGATTTAGGAATAAACTTACGCATTATTTTTATACGGTGTTGTAGTGCGTTTTTTTATTTTTCGGATAGCAATCTCACAATATTTGTTCGATATTCTTCGTCCTTTTCATTTAATTCTACTGTTCCGTTTTTTAAGTCAGGATTTAGGAATATCTCTGAGTATAAATTCCGTTCGTCATTTTCGTCAAAAAACAGCTTGAAATGAAATCGTCCATTTTCTAAGATTGCTTTCTCTTTATTTAATGGAAAAGCCGTAAAAGTCAGTTTTTCGCTTGTAAATTCCGTTTTTTTTGGTTGTCCATAAAGTTTAGAAATGACCTCGATTAGTTTGTCACTTTCTTTTCCGATTGAGTAAATTTCAACTCCTTTTGAAGCAAAACTTGTATTGTCAATTTCTTCGTTCACAATTCCTGCTGGAATTCCGTCCGCAATATTGATTTTCAGCCCGACAATTTGGTTTTCGTATTTAGCTTTGCACGTCAAACTCCAAAATCCGTTGTCTAATTTTTCTTTTTCCGTTATTGAGAAAATTAAATCTAGCCAACCTTCTTCAGCGTCTTGTTTGGAAGTCAATTCAATCAGATTATTGTTTTGGCTAAATCCAAAAACGCTACTTAAAAATCCCATTATTAATATTATTCTTTTAATTTTCATTGGTTGCTCTCAAATGCACTACAACGGTTACGTATATGAAATGTTGCGTGTTTGTGTGCGAGGATTTTCCGAAGGAAAATCAGATGCAAGCAAACA
>NZ_CANMAU010000016.1 GCF_947495925.1 uncultured Algibacter sp. | reverse complement strand
TTTAACTGTCCAATCGGATTGCTTTTTTATATCTTCTAATAATGTTGCCATTCGGTTTTTTTAGCTTGCTTACAACGTCTCGGCTATGAGTAGTTGCATGGTTTAGAACTAAAATTTGCAAGTACACACCAAACTGAAAATTCGCAAGGATTTTCAGAAGTAGACAATAACAAGCAATTACTTATAGCCATTGTTGTGCTTACGTGTTTCATTATATTCTTCACTCTTTTGAAGAAGGGGGAGGTATTTGCACCTTTACTTCATTAGTGAATTTTCTCCATTCCCTTAACAATTCTTTATATTTTTCAGGTTCAGATTCTTTGAGATCATTAATCTCTGCAAGATCTTGAGATATATTATAAAGTTTAAAATTTTCCTCAAGAAAAGGCCTCATTATGTTCGTGATTTTCCAGTCTCCTTTTCTAATCATTGCAAGACTCCCGTGCTCCAAACCGAATACATATTCAGAAGAATGTATTTGGTCAGATTTTCCAGACACAAAAGGCATCAATGAATTTCCTTTGAGCGGATAAATTTCATTCCCTTCAAATTTTTCTGGATAGACTGCTTGAGCCGCTTCATAAAAAGTAGGAGCTATATCCATTAATGTTACAAATTCATCATGAATTTCATTATTCCTTTCAATATTTGGTCCTGTGATAATCATCGGAGCATTGATGCCTCCTTCAGTCGTCAATCCTTTGTAATGTCGAAATGGTGATGACCCGGCCTCCGCCCATTGAGGGCCATACGAAATAAATGAATTGGGCTGCCCCATAGTTTCGTAATCATCATTAAAGTTTTCCCTCAGATAGGGTGAAAAATAGGGATCATAATAGAAGTCTTCAGCCGCGGCACCATTGTCAGACATAAACACGATTAATGTATTTTCGAATTGACCAATATCTTTTAGATGCTGTATTATTCTCCCAATATTATAATCAAGATTATCTACCATTCCAGCATACAATTCCATTTTTCTCGATTCTTTTTTCTTTTCATCCAATGACAAAGAATCCCATGGAATTACTTTTTCATGATTTGGGGGTAACACTGCATCTTTTGGAATCATTCCTGCATTTTTTAGACTTTCAAGACGCCTTTCTTTTAATTTTTCATACCCATCATCATAGCGTCCCTCATACTTTTTCCAATATTTTTCATCCACTTGCAATGGCCAGTGTGGAGATGTATAAGCTGCAAAGCCAAAAAACGGTTTTTTATCTTCTTTATTAAGGTCTATGTATTCAATTAGTTTATCCGTATAAAAATCAGTAGAATAGTCCCCATTGTTCCAAGTGGTGGGTTTTCCATCTTCGAAATATGGAGTGATTGGATCTTCTTTAAAGAGCCCTTGGTCATCATAATGATTTCCAGCTCCTCGAATATTAACAAATGAGCGTTCGAAACCTTTACTAAAAGGAATAGATAAAGAATCCCTTCCAAGGTGCCATTTTCCTGTCATGTAGGTATGATAACCTGATTTTCTTAAAATTTGTGGTATAGTTGCTATTCTGTTGGTTAATTTTCCTTCATAGCCGAATCCATTATTTTGGTTTGATTGTATGCCCATTCCGGCGATGTGGTTGTCATTTCCCGAAAGTAACATTGCTCTTGTGGGGGCACATAAAGGAGATGTGTGAAATCTACTAAATCGAATACCTAGAGCTGCTAAATTATCAATATTAGGTGTTTCAATATCACCCCCATAGCACCCTAAATCTGCATATCCAAGATCATCAGCTACCAATAAAAGTATATTAGGTCGGGGATCTTCTTGAATTTTTTCTTTTGTCTCCGAACATGAAATCAAAATACCAATTACTGCCAATAGTAGGAAACCTCGACAGCCAAGAATCCTAATTTTATGATTAATGATTATATTTTTTCTCTTATTGTTCGAAGCTATTTTCATCGCTTGTTGAATTTATCTTAGGTTAATTTACATGAAGCACAACGGTTACGTATATGAAAAGTTGCGTGTTTGTGTGCGAGGATTTTCCGAAGGAAAATCAGATGCAAGCAAACAAAGCAACTGACATTGGTTAAGCACAAAATAGCAATTTTTTATATACAATGTTGCCAGCAGTATTTATTTTAATTTTCTAAACCCCAATTCAGTTCCGTCTTTGTCCGTTGGTTTTTTCCATTCAATTTTGTCATTAGCAATGTGTCCGATTGATATGAATTTTATTCTAACTTGTTCTTTATCTTGTTTTATGACTTTGAATTTATAAATTTTATTACACTTTAATTGGGTTTGCACGACGTTTGGGTGAATAGCAAAATTTGTGTATTCTTGAAACGTTTTTGCACTTGGATACATTATTAAATCCACACCATTTTCATACATATATTCATTTGCTAACATTGAACTCAAAGAATATGGTGGCTTTTCATTCATAAACTTATAGGTTATGAAATTTCTCAACGCAACTTTGTGATTTAAAAGCGTCTTATTTAAGGCAGATTGTTCTTTTATTAAAAAGTCGTGATGATAAATTCCATATTCTGCCCAACCATTTTTATTTGGCAATTCCAGAGGAAGACAAGTTGCATATTTTAAATCACGTTTTCCAGCTATTTCCCAAACACTTAAATACCCTTCTTCTTCGTCTTGAATTCCACATTCTTTAATTGCGGGAAAAGCTTCATCAGCACAATAAAAAACAGATTTATGTTTAATATTTGCTCTTTGATTTGTTTTACAGAAAGTCGAAAGTGGAAACGAAAAAGTTTGAATTATACTTAAATCTTCTTCTTTGGCTATAGTTTTAGATAATCTTGCTCGGTATAATTTGTGGCCATTAATTCCATCGACTGTTTTGAGTTTTGCCCCTAACATAGGTAAAGTCAAAGCTAAATCGTGAAACTTGTCATAAATTTCTCGGTATGTACTATTTGAAAAATCAAAGTCAGATAATTCGTTTAGATTTCTTTTGTAAGTTTCTAAATCAGGATAGTCAATTTCCTCTGTCTGATAACTATTCATCGAATTTTCACGGGTTTTTTATATTGCTGGCAACGTGTTGGTGTAAGGATAGTTGCGTGGTTAAGCCACTAATTTAGCAAAAGTGGAACGAACCAGAGGAAAATCCGCAGGATTTTCCGAGTAGGCAAGAACCAAGCAATTATTTTTACACGTTGTTGCCACCAGTTATTTATATTTTAAAGTTAATTACATCTTTGTATTCAGTTTTCATAAGCTCATTTCCATTGAATTCAAATTTCCCTATTTTAACCTTAAAGTAGGCTGCTTTTGGGACTTGTGTTTTGCTAAACCTAAAATAGATTAATTCGTCTTGTTCTATAATTTTAATATCATTTATGGGTTCAAAGTTAATATTGTCAACACTCATTTTTAGGCTTACTGACCATTTGTTATTGGGTATATCTTGAAATATGAAATAGTAAAATTCTTTGTCAGTCATTAGTTTAGGTTTTTCAGTAAATC
Source organism: uncultured Algibacter sp. (assembly GCF_947495925.1). Lineage (GTDB taxonomy): Bacteria > Bacteroidota > Bacteroidia > Flavobacteriales > Flavobacteriaceae > Algibacter_E. The sequence continues at coordinate 1,442 of NZ_CANMAU010000016.1, read as the reverse complement.
CAACCATAAACCAAATTGGTTTGACAAATTGAGAGTTATTAAATTCTTCAAGAGTTAATGGCTTTTTCAACAGTTGCCATTTACTATTTTCAGGATAATGAGTAATTATAGAAAATTCAGGTTTAATGTCAAAATAAAACTCAGATGTTTCTTTTTGATTAGAAGTTCCCCAAGTTGTGTCAATAAGAATCCACTCTCCGTTTAATTTTATAGCGTTCCAAGCATGTCTAAAATCCTTTTCATTTAATTCAACAAAATGATTTCTTTCATCCCTTATGTGTCCACTTATTTTTACGGCTTCAATTTCAATTTCATCCATAAACCATTTGAAAAGATTAGAATATCCAGCACAGACTCCTTTTCTGTTTTTATAAACCTCATATTCATTTTGTCGGTTTGAGTATTCTTCTAGCGAAATTCTTCCCTCGTCTTTTTCTTTTAAGGATTTGTTGTCATATTTAATGTTTGTCGCAATCCAATAATAAAAAAAGCGAGCTAGTTCTCTTTTATCCTTGATGTTTTCTTCTGCGTAAGTCGTTAAGCCCCGCATTTTAAGATTCAATTCATTTGTTTTTTCAATCAAAGTTTTAATTGAATCACTTTGCGAAAAAACTGAATTAACTAAAAAGAATATGAAAAATGATATGTAGATGGTCTTTTTCATAATTGGTGGCAACGGTCTCGTATAAGAATAGTGCGGTTTTGTGTCCGAGGATTTTCCGCAGGAAAATCAGAGTGACCAAATACGCACTAACCTTTAGATTTAGGATTAAACTTAAGCATTATTTTTATACAATGTTAGGCACTGGCTTTTATTCCACAATGTCATATCCAACTTCTTTAATTCCAAGAAAATCTTGTTTAGACTTTCTCTCGGTCAAAATTCCATTTTCTTTTAACTCAACTAATAATTTTTTCAGCTTTTTCATTCTCGGTTTTTGATTCAGCAACCAAGTTTGGTCGGAAACAGGTGCTCCGTTTAATTTCATTAAGTTTATTGGTGTAACGACTATTTTTTTGTCCGAATGTTTAAGTTCAATTATCAGTTTTTCCAATAATTCGATTGTCAATTCTTTTGGGTCTAATCTGCCGACATTCGAAAACCTTTTCCAGTCAGGTATTTCATCTGGTTCTTCGTTTTCTAATTCAGCTCTTTCGTCAAATTTTGAAAGTCCGTTTATTAAGTCTTCATCTTCGATATTGAAAACATCAGAGTTTGGTTTATCAGCACTTGCTCCAACAACAATTAATTGTCCCAATCTATAGTCAGGATTAGCTTTCCAAATCCGTTCAAGCTCATTCAGTATTTTCGGAATTCGATTTTTATCTCTCACTTTCTTTTGAGTTCGTTTTTCAGCTTGTGCCTAACGTGTTTGTGTAAGGATAGTTGTGTGATTAAGCAACTAACTTAATAAAAATGGAGCGAACCAGAGGGAAATCCG
>NZ_CANMAU010000015.1 GCF_947495925.1 uncultured Algibacter sp. | reverse complement strand
TTTTAGATTCGGTAAATCCAAAATGTGGCTTCTTAGCAAATTTAAGTAGACAAATTCCATATCATTGTCCGATTTTAGAGTCCGTTTTTCAGTCTGAAATTCTGTTTTTCCGATAACTTTTGAGTAATGCTCGTAAAATTCCGCTGTCCATTTTTCTGATTTATCCTTAAACATTCTAAAGAGGGACGAATAATTTGTTATTCCGCCACCTTGATAAATTCGGATTTCTGTTTCATAGGTCAGTGAATCGGATAGTTTTAAGTCAGCATTTATTTGGCTTATGTTTTGTGCATAAACTCCAATCGAGAATAGAAGTAATATTAGAAGCTGAAAGTTTCTCATAATTATGCACAACGGTATTGTGTATGGTTAGTTGCGTAAAAACTAAAGATAGCAAAAGGGGACGAGCCTGAGGGAAATTCGGAGAATTTTCCGATTGGCACTTAGACACTCAAGCAATTAATTATACACGTTGTTGTGTGTAGTTATTGTTTCTATTCCTTTGTCAATACCTTAAACATTGGTCCATCTGATTTTACTTTCTCAATTGCTTCTGTCCAATATTCCCAAAAAGCAGAATCAGCAGGTTCATCAGTACCTTTCCAATATTCGCCACCACTTAAAATATCTGTCAAATCATTTGACCCACTATTTTCCCAATATGCTTTAATACAATAAAGCATAGCTTCATAACCTACTTTTTTCGTAATTAATTCGGTTCTTTCTTTATTCATATTAGTTTTTTAATCGATTTGTTATTCCACTATTCCTTCTAGACCATTCCAAGTCAGAGTTTCTTTTTCCAATTTTGAGAATTCACGTAACAATTGTCCTAGTTTATTAAGTTCAGCCGGGTAACATTTAATATTAAATTCCGATATTGATTTCTCAATTCCTCCTTGATTATTATTCAATCTAATTTCGATAACACATTCACTGGAGTGCTCGATTAGAGAAAATTTACATTTGAAATAGAAAGCAAAATTTTCTTTAGGATTTTCAGAACCTAATTCCCAAAGAAATGTTCTTTTTGAGTTAAATGGAAAATCTTCTAAAATATCAGCTAACTTTTTAAGTTGGTCTGCATTATCATAAATCTCCAATTGTCCTGAGTTTTCTCCATTAGACGCTTTAAAAATCAGATTGATATGGTATGGTTCTTCGTAAGGATTTCGGATTATTTTAATTGATTTCTCCACTTATAGTAGGTTCGGTTTAATTACACACAACGTGTTTGTATATGGTTTGTTGCGTGGTTAAGCACGTAATTTAGCAAATAAAAACCAAAGAGAAAATCCGCGAGGATTTTCGTAAGTAGGCTAGAACCAAGCAATAAATTATATACGGTGTTACCACACGTTTTTATTTTTTATTTCGAATTTATATGGATTTTCACTATCATAAATTCCGTTGTGATAAATTAAAAATTCGGCGTCATTTTCGTTAAATTCAACTGTTTCTATTTTATCTATACCTATTAAACATAAATCTGTTCTTGTTAATATTCTTTTTCTAAATATTCCAAATTCCGATTTAGTAATTGAAACTCTTTCTCCACAGTTAAAAAATCCACTTTCAGAGACTTCTATTTTATAAGTTTCGTTAACTTTATATTCATCGATTACTTGTTCAAATATGAAAAGTAAAAAGGTTAAAGAAATTAATGGTATTAAAAGAAATAGTGTTAATAGTTTTGTTCTGTTGTTTTTCACGAAACTAAAAAATAATAGAGCAAATACTATAAATACCAATTCAAAAAATGAATTCGTATAAATTCCTTTTAGTCGGTAACCATTATATAAAAAGATTCCGATTAATAGAAGGATAATTGAACTAACGATTAAAGCTCTTTTAATTATTTTTTCAAATTTGGGAAATTCCGTTTTGGTTAAGTAAGGAATGCAATTCAGTCCAATTATAATTGTAAAAAATATTATTATTACGGTCATTTCTCAAATGTGTGGTAACGGTTACGTATAAGAATAGTGCGTAGTTTGAGTGCGAGGATTTTCCGAAGGAAAATCAGATGCAAGCAAACAAGCACTAGCCTTTTGATTTAGGAATAAACTTACGCATTATTTTTATACATTGTTGTGCATAGTGCTTTATTTTTCATATAGCTTTTTCAAAAGTTCAAACCTGTTTTCTTGTTTTTGTCCGAGTAAATCAACTTGAGATTTGTCTGTTTGTTTCCAGCCCCAATAATAATCATAGAGCCAAATCATTTCATTATCCGAATTTGTTTGAACGTGAACCATTGCAGGTTTTTTATCAGGTCTGTCATAATGCATTCCAGTATTGAATTCTAATGTTTTTACTCCATTCGGATAGTTTTTATCCTGGGGTTTTCTAACTACAAGCCAATATTGTTTGTAATATTCAGTTTGCTCATCTAATTCGATAGGCTTATTACTTAAAGTCCGATAGTAGCTGTCCAAGATAATTCCAGACATATCATCAGGATGATAAATTCCTAAATCATTAAAGTATACAGACAATCTCGAACCAGCCCAAAGTCTCCAATTATTCCTCATCCACATTCCAGTTCCCATATGAAATCTACCTGAAAAATCGTTTTCAGTCATTTTTTTAATTTCAGTTTTTAGAGAGTCAGAAAAGTTTTTATTTAGTTCGGATATAGCATCGTTTAAATCTTTAGGGATATAAACTCCATTAATTTCTGATTTGGTCAGATTCGCTTTTCCTCCAAGTATGACACAACCAACAAGACTAGAAGCTATTATTAATATGGTAAGCAGGTTTTTCATTCGGCATTATGCACAACGGTTTTGTATATGGAAAGTTGCGGTTTTGTGTGCGAGGATTTTCCGAAGGAAAATCAGATGTAACAAAACAAGCAACGACCTTTATTTAAGCCAAACACCAGTAATTTTTTATATACGGTGTTGGCAACAGTTTTTAATTCTTTTTATTCACAGTATTTGGGTCAAATCCATAATAAAAGTTATTCAACTGTCCATTCGAACTTTTAAGTCCGACAATGTCCATTATTTCTTGAAAATAAAGTAAAATCCTTTCTCTATCTTCAGAATCGTAACCTAATTCCATTTCTGGGAATTTTAAAAGTCCGATTCTAATTGCTTCTTGATATTTTTGGTCAGTCGGATTTTCAGATTCCGCAATTTGTTTAAAATCCATTGCGACTTCATTGATTTTTTCGGTCAATATTGGTCTCAATTTTTCGTCCGATATATTTGGTGAATGATTTTCCGCATAGAACTTTTTCTTTGCAATAAATTCAGCAAATTCTTCATTCGCATTTTCAGGTGTTTTCATTTCAGTCGCATTTTGTCCGCAAGCAGATAAAGTCAAAAACAATACTAATATTTTAATGTATTTCGTCATTTCTCAAATTGTTGCCAACGGTTTTGTATAAGGAAAGTTGCGTGTTTGTGTGCGAGGATTTTCCGAAGGAAAATCAGAAGCTAGCAAACGAGCAACTAACTTTGGTTTAGCTAAAACTAGCAATTTTTTTTATACGGTGTTGGCGTGTCGTTTTTTATTTCAGATACTGTTCAAAATATTCATCAACTATTTTTTTGTTGAATTTATCTTCTCCTCTCCAATATTCAACAAAAGCCCAATCGTGTCTGCCAGTTGTTGGTCTATCATAATTTTTAGGTTCCAAAATTTCACAACAGCCAAGAATTTCCATTATTGTATGTCGTTCATTTTTACTTCCTTTCATAACTTCTTTTAATCTATCTCTTAATTTACCTGGATATTCTCCAATTTCTGAATCATTTATACATTTTAAAATTCCTTTAAAAGTCTTAATGTCTAATTCAGTTGGTTCACTAATATTTTCTTGACTAAATAATTTTAAATCAAGATAATTATATAATAAATCTGAATGTCTAACTCCGCTCCATTTAATTCGCTCAAAATTTAGAACATTCAGGTCTTCATTTTTGTATTCAAAAATTTCAGGTCGATAAAATTCTCTTTTTCCTTCAAGTATTAATTTGGCATTGAAATAACTGGCAATAGCAGAACGCCAATCAAGTCTTTTATTAGACAAACTTGATAAAAATCCGTTAGTTATTTTTTTTGTACTGATTTCGTTTAATATGTTTTTCAATTCAGTTTTCACCTCTTTCATTGACATTGAAACAGGCTCGAACATTAGTCCTTTTGATTTAGCATATTCAAAATCTATTGGGTCAGTTTCATATTCACGTTTCCAGCCTTGAGAACTCCAATAAGTTTTAAATAAAATTGATTTCGCCTTTTTATCCATAGTGTTTCTCAAATGCACGCCAACGGTCTTGTATAAGATTAGTTGCGGTTTTGTGTGCGAGGATTTTCCGCAGGAAAATCAGACGTAACAAAATTGCAACGACCTTTGATTAAGTACTAATGTAGCAATTAATTTTATACGTTGTTGCCACACGTTTTTTTTATCCGCTTTTAATTTTTTTTCCTTCAGAGCCTTCCCATATCTGAGTTAATTCGTAATCTTTTAATTCCGCATTTGGATAAGTTCCGCCATAATTCCAAATTTCAAGATTGTGAATTATTCCATTTGAGAAGAATAAGGTGCAATTCGCTCCGATTTCCAATTCCGATGATTTTATTTCAACGCCATCTATTATCAAATCTTCCTCTTCATAACGATATTTTTCAATTCCGTTTTTGTGCTCAAAACCTATAAATACTCCATTTCCTGTATATTCATAGTCAGACTCTGTAATAAAGTCAATTTGCGGTTTCGTTTTGATTCCGTAATTATCTCCATCCAAGAGTAATTCTAAAATATCAGCAATAAATTTCGATTTCAGCATTTTTTTCAAATGTGTGGCAACGGTCTTGTGTATGATCTCGTTGCGTTGTTTAAGCACTAAAGTTAGCAAATAAAACACAGATAGAAAGTCCGCTAGGACTTTCGCAAGTAGACACTAACTAGCAATGAATTATACACGGTGTTGTAAGTAGTTTTTTCTTTCAGTTACTAATTCCGTTAATTTATTCAGTTTTATTTTGTCAATTTTTTTCCAATCCGCTTTATCAAATTCCAATGTGCTGAACTTTTTTAAACTCCTATACATTGGTAAAATCACAGACTCAAAATCTCCAGTCAGTTCATAAATCAGATTTCGGTTATCTGTTATTCCACCACTTTTTGAGATTATAAAATCAATTCCTTTTTTGTTTGGTTTGAGTTCAAAGAAATAACATTCAGGTTCCAGATTCCAGAGTGTTTCCGTTTTAATTCCGTTAAGTGCTAAAATCAGAGATTCGCAAAGTTTGTCAGTCGGATTTTCTGGAATAATTGACGCACTAAATTTCAATTCGAGGTCAGAATATCTTAAACTTGTCGGCAACCAACCATTTTTAGGAATTTCAAAAGTTAATTCTAATTTACTCATAAATTCTAAATTTTAATTCCCAATAAAACTATAAAAGCGAATATTATACAAATGATTGAAAATACTCTAAAAAAGATTTTCATTCCTTTAAAAATCCCTGGCGTTTTCTCAACTAATTTAGGGTTATGTTTATTATGAAATTTTAATTGATATTTCACAATTATTGGTCCAATAAACCAAAAAAGTAACGCTGCGAAAATGAAAAATAATGTTGGTTTTAGATTGTCCATTAGTGTCTGTGTAAATTACTTACAACGGTTACGTATATGAAATGTTGCGTGTTTGTGTGCGAGGATTTTCCGAAGGAAAATCAGATGCAAGCAAACA
>NZ_CANMAU010000014.1 GCF_947495925.1 uncultured Algibacter sp. | reverse complement strand
AATTAGTAAAATCGAAATTATTATTAAATATCTTTTTTTCAATTCGGATTTTGGTTTTTCTTAAATGTTTGCCAACGTGTTTGTATATGGAAAGTTGCGGGTTTGTGTGCAAGGATTTTCCGAAGGAAAATCAGAAGCTAGCAAACAAAGCAACAAACTTTGGTTAAGCTATAACTAGCAATTTTTTATATACGGTGTTGTAAAACGTTTTATTTTTCTTCTACTTTCATTAATTTAGCTAATTTTTTTACTAAGTCTGGATTTTTTTCTAATTTTTCTTTCTCATCCTCAAGTGTTCTATATTTATATTCAGTTTTCACGCTATGATTTTTAAAATATTGTTTGATAAAAAAATCAGACATCGTTAGGTGTGGTTTTTCTAAATTCAAAAACATCATCAAAAATATGAGTAGATTAATATGCTCTTCATTTTCTTGTGACGAGACTTTCATAAATACAGCCCCATCAAATAGAAGTTTTTGAGGTTCACTAAGCATATTATAGTATCCAGAATCCTTGAAATAAGGGCAATAAAAAAGAACGCCTTTTTCAATAGAAAAAATTATATCAGGAATTTCCTCTTTGTCTATTTCACCATTTGCGAATTTTTCTTTGAAATGCCTAATTATTTTGTCGAAATCAGCGGATTTTTTTGAAAATAAAACAGCGGGGATTTTATCGAAATAATCAGGTCTTTTCTGGTGTCCTAAAATTTTTAAATTTAGTCTGTCTACTTTTCTTTTTAAATCTTTAATAGATTTAATTTGTTTTAAACTCCTTGTAAACTCAGATGTTTTAGAGAGAGACGAAATATCAGGTTTTACCTCTATTGCACAATAGACTCCTTCTGCTAATATAACTTCTCGTATTGGAGTAATTAAATTAGGATGATTAGGAGCTAAGACAACACAATCAATATTTGCACTTTCGCTATCTAATGAGTAGATTTTACCTTTCTTTACTCGATAATCATTTGTTAAATAACTTTGGATAAAATCATTGACCGTAAATTCCTTGGCATCTCCAGTATTAGTTCTATCCCCTTTAAATATTTGTACAGTAGGCTCATATATAATTTTAATTGACCTTAAATTCTCAATTATACTACCTATTACTGCGTTCATCTTTTTAATGTTTTACAACGGTTACGTATAAGAATAGTGCGTAGTTTGAGTGCGAGGATTTTCCGAAGGAAAATCGGATGCAAGCAAACAAGCACTAACTTTTGGTTTAGGAATAAACTTACGCATTATTTTTATACAATGTTGTAACCAGTTTTTATTTTTCATTATTCAGTTCGTCAAAGAATTTACGTGGATTTCTTAAAAATCGGTCAGCATCTGAACCTTTGATTAATTGAGCTAAATCCGAAATATTCGGTTTGCATAAATTTCCATTCCTGTCCATTAAAATCCAATTATTTTCTTGACAGATATCAAGCATTGAATTGAGGAAATTCAGAGTAGTGTCTGTTAAGTCAGTCCGAAACATAAATTCATCAATAAATTCGTTTGTTTTATTTAGTCCAATACTAACATCGTGGTCAAATTCCGCTTTTTCACTTTTCCATATTGTGTCGTCAGTCCAACTTGCACGAGTAATTATTTTGTCAATTTGTTTTTCTAATTGCGTTATGTTAATTTCTATTTCTTTCCACCAACTTATAGTTCTCGCATCTTCAAATTCAGGCTCTAAATCTTCGTTATCAGACTCAGTATATTTTTCCCAGAACTTTTCCCATTCAGAATGTTTGATTTCCAATTGATTTGGTATCTCTCCGAATTTCAATTCAATCGCCTTTTTTGGTAGTATGTATGTTACAAATTGATTAATTGCCATTCAGTTTCTCAAATTGGTTACAACGGTTACGTATAAGAATAGTGCGTAGTTTGTGTGCGAGGATTTTCCGAAGGAAAATCGGATGCAAGCAAACAAGCACTAACTTTTGATTTAGGAATAAACTTAAGCATTATTTTTATACAATGTTGTAAAACGTTTTTTATTATTCATTGTTCAAGTCAGTCCATAATTTGTAAGCTCCGAGGAAAAGTCCAATAGCAATACAAATTCCAAAAAGTCCAATATATTCTTTTTCTGAAATTGCGTTTGAAATGAAAATATAAATTATTGTGAATGAGCATACGATTCCAAATATTGAAAAAAGTTTTAGCATTCCAGTTCCAATAATTTTATTGAAATTATTATTCATTCGAGTAGAATCCTTTGATAGGCTTGAAAAAAATAAATAGAGCATATGATATCCGACATTAATTGCTATTAGAGCAAAAATCCGTTCTTTTAAGTCAATGTCGCGCAAAAAAATCACAAGAAGAATACTGAAAATCAGATTTATATATGCGAAAATTTTATAATATTTTTTTATGTCAGATTGATTGATTATTTCCATTCAGATTGTGTTTCGTAAATGTTTTACAACGGTTTTGTGTATGATTTGTGGCGTGTTTAAGCAACTAATTTAGCAAATACAAACCGAATAGAAAATCCGCGAGGATTTTCGTAAGCAAGCTCGAACTAGCCATTAATTATACACGGTGTTGTAAAACGTTTTTATATCCATCTTATATTATTTCTTACTGAATACCCCATTAAAATTACAAGAACTACAGACAAAATCATATATGTCCAAGCTAAATAGAATTTTTGATTTTTCTTATTCGTAATATTTTTATGGTCGTTTAATATTTTTTTGAACCGGTCATTTTTTTTGAAGTACCAGTAATTAAGTCCAATAAAGATGGTCGGAACAATAAGGTTTTCATATTCAAAATACTGATATTTATATCCGTTTAAGTGGTATGTGATAAAATCGCGAATGAATAAAAAGTTAAACATTAACAAAACAGATATTACTAAAACTGAAGACAAAAATGGAACTTTGGCTTCTTTCCATTTTTCTGTTCGGTCATAATAACTGTAAAAGAAATAGAAAAGATAGTTATACATTGGTATAAAACGTTTTATTCACTTACGTAAGTTTGGTTAAAAGTTCTTACTCGATTACTATCTTCTTTTTTCAAAATCCCATAAACTGATACAGGAATCATTAATCCGCTAGCAACTATAAAAACCCCCATTACAGTTACCATTTTATAAACCATTTGCATTACAAAGTAAAGTCCAATTAGGGTTCCTACTAAAAATATAATTCCAGAAATTATTGAAACCAGTTTAGATTCTTTGGCATAGAAATTATTCACTAGAAGAATATTGTTCTGATTGCAATTTCCGCAATTATATTTTTTATTCTTGCCATTTTCCATAGCAAATTCCACTCGTGTTCCGACACTCGTTTTGAGTTGGTTTTCCTCTTTACAATTTGGACATTTGTAATATACTTTCAATTTTTTTCAAATGTTTTACAACGGTTGGTATATGGAAAGTTGCGTGTTTGCGTGCGAGGATTTTCCGAAGGAAAATCAGAAGCTAGCAAACAAAGCAACTGACATTGGTTTAGTGTAAAACTAGCAATTTTTTATATACGGTGTTATGTGCTGGCTTTATTTCGCTCGTTTAAATTCAGGTGTACATAAACTTCCAATTGCTCCACTTGCATAAGAAAGTACAATATTGTCTTTGTAAAACATTTGAGTGCAACCATCAGAATATTTTTCTTGTAATTCAGAATTGGAATTTTCATCAAAAACTAAATAGCTAAAAACACCCATTCCTTTATATCCATATTCAATTTCCGTTGGGTTCCAGTTAGAAATTCCAATACAATTTACATCGTCCAATTTGTTATATAGTTCTGCAATCGTTTCGTTAGTCCAATTTAACTTTTCCATCACGATTTCGAGTGAGTTAGTATTTCCGTGATATTTTTTTTCGTAATCGGTTTGAGGTTCAGGGTCATAATCATCTAAATCCAAATTCCATTGTCGAAATAACAACTCCCGTTTTTCAGTATTTTCAGTTGGCTGATATACTATTAAATCAATATCATCAGAAGAATTATATCGAATTCTAACACGATAATATTTTGGAACAAGTCCATTGTAATAATCTTTTAATTCAATAATTCCAGTTTTATTTTCTTCATAGTTTTTTATTAATCCTTGTTTGCTTTTCATTCCGCAACCTGTAATGAAAAGTAATATGATTAAAATGGCTGTATTTTGTAGTTTCATCGATGTTTCTTCAGCTTGCACATAACGTTAAGTATAAGAAACGTAGGGCAGGTGATAAGCACTTCTGTTTCGGTTTATTACTTAGCTAAATATAAATATTTTGCTTTTATCTTTTCTACTATAAATGCCAAGTTTTATATTTGGCGGACTTTGTTAATATGCACAGAACTTTCGGTTTAGCACAAACGCCCTATGTTTTTTATACCTTGTTGGCAGTAGTTTTTCTAGCTGTATTTTGAAAACTCTTTTGTTTCAGTATCAAAAATTGCAATGCCTTCGTTGGTATTATCTAGTTGTCCAATTAATAAACCTTCATTATTCCAAACAGAACTCTTTCCTGCACAATCATATTCACCAGATTTACCAACAAGATTAGCCATTACTGCCGTCATTTTATATTTTTTGGCAATATCAGAAATTCGATTGATATCCTTGTCAACTCCGTTTATTGAGTTCAATACACTGGCTATATAAATATTAGCTCCATTCTTAAATGCCTTTTCTGAGTGTTCTGGAATTGATGTTTCATAGCATATTGCAAACGCTAGTTTATTATTTTCAAATGTAATTGGGGGTGAGTTTTCTCCAGAAACAAAATATTTTTCTTCACCTGGATGTAGGTATTCTTTTGAATAGGTTGTTCTAGGTTTATTCGGTTGAAAAAGTAACATACTTATACAAATCCCTTCCTCATTTTTTGTAGGTAATCCAAATCCAATAATAATTTTACTTAAATCACTAATTTTTTGAAATTCATCAAACCTTTTATCATTTTTAGTAGTTGCTAATTCTTTAACTAGTTCAGGTTCGTAACCTGTCAATGATAATTCTGGAAACACTATAATATCAGCATCGTTTTGAATAGAAAGGACAATCAACTTCATATGATTTTCTATATTCTTTTGAATATCTCCTTTAATAGGTTTTGTTTGTGCAATACAAATTTTCATATGATATTTTTAATTACTGCCAACGTGTTGGTATAAGAATAGTGCGTAGTTTGAGTGCGAGGATTTTCCGAAGGAAAATCAGATGCAAGCAAACAAGCACTAACTTTTGATTCAGGAATAAACTTACGCATTATTTTTATACGGTGTTGTAGGTAGTTTTTTAAAGTATTTTCTTTAATATTTTTCGGTATTTAAATCCGTAAACCTCTTGAATTTTGTGATTCATGATGTGGTCAGACGGAAATACCTTTAATTCCAATTTATCATTTTTAGATTTCAACCATTTTATAAATTCAATATATTGGTCGGATTGTGCTACCGTTAAAAACCTCAAGGATTCTATTTTTCCGTCTATTTTAAATTTTATCTTATTTCTGTTAGGCGCTCGATATGCAGATATAAATTGTATTTGCACTAAGTCCGTATAAGGAACTTGATCGGTTTTATTTAAAAAGGGGTATTCAATTATAATTCCATTTTCCGAAAACTTAATGTCGAATGTCTTTTTTCTTTGATAGAGAATAATTAAAACAATAATTCCTATCGATATAAAAACAGAGAACACTTTTGTCCAAATCATTTCTAATGAACTAGCTATTACAATTCCAATTCCTAAAATCATTAATGAGGCAATTATCGCTTCATAAGTCGAATAGCTTGATGATGAACTGTATTTCGTCATTTTCTTAAATTACCTACAACGTATACGTATAAGAATAGTGCGGTTTTGTGTGCGAGGATTTTCCGAAGGAAAATCAGACGTAACAAAATTGCACTAACCTTTGTTTAAGTACCTAATTTAGCATTATTTTTATACATTGTTAGGCACAGTTTTTATTCTTTTTTTATTTCTCCATTTTCGTTAAATAGAGTCCTTTTTATAAAAATTCCATCTTTGTCATAAGTAGAAATCTCTTTTATTTTTCCACTTTGATAATACCTTTTTAATTCTCCAATTGCAAGTCCGCTTTTAAATTCCGCTTTCAGTCGAATTGTTCCGTTTGAGTAATAATCAGTTTCAATTCCGTCACATACCTTTTCGCAATTCATAAACTTATAGTTAGGAATTATTCCTAGTTTTTTAAGTTGTTCTCGACTTGTGCCTTTTTTATAGGAAACATTTGTTTTTTTTATATATTCTTCGATTCTCGGTTTAACTAAAGTGTCTGAATTTATTAGTTTGTCAATTACAATTTTATGTACTTCTCCAATTTCGGTTGCGACAAGTTTATACTCTCCTTTAGTTAGAAGAATTATTGTTCCGTTAAAGTTTGAAATGTTATATTCGGTCCCATCTTTTTCAAGATGATAATAAACACTTCTTTCAATTTCGTTTGAGCAAGAATCTTTCAAAAATAGATTGAATTTAATTTCTTGACTAAATCCAGAAATGGTAGAAAAAAATAATATTAAAATCGTTAATTTCATTGGTTTGTCAAATTGTGCCTAACGGTTGGGCTATGGTTTGTTGCGTGAAAATCCGCTAGGATTTTCCGCCGTAAAACAAACTTAGCAAAACGGAAGG
>NZ_CANMAU010000013.1 GCF_947495925.1 uncultured Algibacter sp. | reverse complement strand
TGTTTGCTAGCTTCTGATTTTCCTTCGGAAAATCCTCGCACACAAACACGCAACTTTCCATATACAACAACGTTGTAGCACATTTAAGAAAACCATGAAATACATCATTATTCTTACTTCAATATTATTATTTAGTTGTTCAAACACTTCGACTGATACAATAACTCTGATTCCGAAAGGATACGTTGGTCCTGTTAAAATTAGTCTATGTGACGGAAAAGGAAAGGAAGAAAAATTAGAAAATGGAAAAAGAGTTTACGAAGTCGATATAAATGGATTATTGACAACCAAGTTTAAAGCGGAATTTGGATGGCAGTTTAATAAGTATTATTACGTGAATGAAAGTAAACGAGAAGAAATACGATTCATAAATATACACGAAGAAAATATTGAATTTGATAAGGATTCGATATATGTTTTCGCAGAACAGCACTCTGGAATTGGAAGCAGAACGGATAGTACTGGAACATATCAAACTTGTCCAATTATCAGTTTTTATGTCGGGAAATATGATGATATTGAGAAAAAAATGCACGAAATAAATATGTTCTCATTTAACAAAGATGAGCTATTGAATGAGTAAAAAACGTGCTACAACAACGTATAAAATTAATGTGGGTTTTTATGGTTTAGCCTAAAGTTTTGGTTTATTTATAAAGTCCGCTTAAACTTATTTATCTATTTTTAGGTCGACAAGATAAAAACATAAAATAAGTATAAGCTTGTGGCTCGGCTGACAAAATAAAGTTTGTCTACCTCCCACACTAACCTTATACAAAACCGTTGCCAGTAATACGGAAAAACGCAAATCTGAACTAATATTTAACTGAATGGAATTTTCTAAAGATTATAAAGAACTTGGAGAAATCATCGTGAAAAAATTACGAGATGAAAATTTTGAATATTATAAAAAAAATAGAGACTTTGGAAAATCTATGTCTGAAAAAGAATATTCTGAATTATCCAAAAACCCGAATTTAGCACCTGAATTACAGCAACTAAAAGACGAACGATTTGAGTTTTTTAACAGACTGAATGAAAAGCAAACGGAAACTCTGAACAGACTTGTTCTGAATATTTTGGATTCTACTGCGTTTAATTTCTTGAGAGAAATTGAAGAAAATTTAGATGATAACAAGAGTATTGGACTGACAATAAACGGAAAAAAAGTTGAGAATATAACGTCGGAATTATTATCTGGAACTTTATTTGGAGAATACTTTTTATGGACGGAAAAGAATAGCAAGTTTGGAGAGTTTCAACAATGAAAAAATAAAGTACTACTGGCAACAACGTGTATAAAAAATTGCTAAATTAGTGCTTAATCAAAGGCAGTTGCAATTTTGTTACGTCTGATTTTCCTTCGGAAAATCCTCGCACACAAAACCGCAACTTTCCATACACAAGCACGTTGTAAGTAATTTGAGAAAAGCCATAAATCTACTATTAATTCTATCATTCGGACTTCTATCCTGCGAGTCTGATAAAAAATACTCGGACTATAACGAAGATGATTTTTACGAAGTTCAGGGTATTATAAAATTTGCAAATCCGACAAGCTATCCATTTGACCATTCTATTGTCAAAGACATAAGCTTTACTTATTTTTTAGATCGCCCAAACCCAATAACTGGAATCGAGAAAAAACTCGAAATGCGCGAGGCGCAAAAAGATTACCCTGTAATTGTCTTAGTGCATAAAGACGATGAAAACATTAGTTTTTATGGAAGGGTCGGGATTCTTGAAAATTTAAACGAAAAAGAAAAAGAGGTTTTATCTAATCATATCCAAAATCAAATGGACAAAGTCAAAGCAAAGACTCCTGCATATATTTATGATGCACTGATAAAAGACTCCATTAAGGAAAGTAAATAAAAGAAAAAATAAAAACTACTTACAACACCGTATAAAAATAATGCGTAAGTTTATTCCTAAATCAAAAGTCAGTGCTTGTTTGCTTGCATCTGATTTTCCTTCGGAAAATCCTCGCACCCAAACTACGCACTATTCTTATACCAACACGTTGTACACAATTAAGCCATAAATAATAATCATAATGAATCTAATAAAATTAAATTTTATGAAAAATAAAGTAACCTTATTATTACTCTTTTTGAGCTTCGGATTTTCTTCAATAGCACAAAACTTCGACATCATTCTGAAAACTAATGGCGAAGAAATGGAAGGAACTGTAAAAGGTATGGAAGAGGAATCCCTATCCTTTATTTATAAAAATGAAACGATTGTTTATAAAGTGAAACAAAGTGATGTTGTAAAAATCACCTTTGCTTCTGGTAGAGTACAATTCTTTAATGCGTTTGATCAACCGGGGCATTCTAATAATGCAAGTTTAGCAGATCATCATAATAAAGTAGCGGTTTTGCCTTTTGCCTACATTAAAGACCAACAGGAAGGAGATCTGGTGATGAGTAATAAAATTCAGACTGAAACTTTCGCACTTTTAAGCAAACATCGTGGAGGTTTAACCTACTTAAGCGTTAACGACACGAATGCTTTATTGATTAAAGCAGGAGTTACCAATAATAATATTCAAGGGTATACTATGGGAGAAATCTGTACAATTTTAGGAGTTGAATATGTGATTCAAGGAATGGTTTCAGTTGAAAAAACAACCCAACAAAACATCAACACTTATTCTGAAACCACAAAAAACAAAGGGAATAACAAGGCTTATATTGATAGTCATGGACATTTAATTGGAAATCCTTTAGATAATGGAAAAAGCCAATCTTATGGCTCTTCTGTATCGACCAGTACCCAGAATTATGCAACCTCTATGACGATGAATGTCTTCAACGATAAAGGAGATAATATTTATAGTCAAGATCATACTGCCTTTTGGAATACTCAAGATGCTTATAAAATCACTTTAAAATACTTGGCAAAAAGAATGCCTTTATTCAAGAAATAAATAATGGGTTGTAGAAAAAAACTGTGTACAACAATGTATAAAAATAATGCGTAAGTTTATTCCTAAATCTAAAGTTAGTGCCTGTTTGCTTGCATCTGATTTTCCTTCGGAAAATCCTCGCACTCAAACTACGCACTATTCTTATACGAGACCGTTACCTGCAAGCTGAACAGAACGAAATGAACAAATTAGCAATATTGTACCAAGCTCAACTTCCACCCGTAAAAGATGGAGTCCAAAAACCTATGAAACCAGGAGGTTATTCTGACAGCGGAGCAGATATTGCATTTGAACTATTAGAAAATAATATTGATGTAGTTACACCTGTTAAAAATCCAAATCAAAACAATGATAAAGATTGGGTTTTTCCTGATACAGTAAAGGGGATTGAACTGGCATTACAAAAAGATGCAAAAATCTTTTGGTTAAATACAGTTCTATATCAACACCATACCATAGAAAATTATCTTGACAAAGAATTGGAAATAGTTGGACAAACACCTGAAATGGTTGATGTGTTTGATGATAAAATGTTTACTAATAGTTTATTGAAATCTAATAATATTCCCATTCCAAAAAACGAGCTTATTACTATTGAAAATTACAAAAGTTTATCCCTTGAATTGGAGTTTCCATTGGTTCTTAAACCAATTAGAGGAAGAGGAAGTCAAGGCGTTACTAAAATTGACAATCGCAATGAACTCAAAGAAAATTTGACCAAGATTTTTTCAGAAAAAAGTTACGGAAACGCAGCTTATGTTGAACAATATTTAAACGGACAGGAAATTACAATTACAGTAATGCCTCAAGGAAATTATGTGATTAATAACAACGAGGAATATTTTAATAGACCTTGGTGCTTACCTGCGGTCAAACGATTTAATCATAATGACGGAATCGCACCTTACAACGGAATAGTAGCTGTGATGGAAAATAGTGAGGTTTTGAGCGATGATGAGTTACAGACGACAGAAATTCAAGAAGTGTATGAACATTGTGTCAAATCAGCAGAGTTAATTGAAATTAAAGCACCAATTAGAATAGATTGTAGGGCAAATGAACAAGGAAAATACTTTTTATTTGACCTAAATATGAAACCGAATATGACTGGACCATCGAGACCTCATAGAAAAAAACAAGATAGCCTGTCCTTACTTTCTGCAAGAAAAATCGGGTGGGATTATTTTGATTTATTAAATAATATATTGAATCAAAAATGGAAAGCCAGCAGGTAACAATGTATAAAAATAATAGCGGTTTAATAGCTAAAACAAAAGTAAATGAATACAAAAAAGGTCTTTGTTTAACCGAAAAGTTGGTGCGTGTAAATCCGCTACTATTCTTATACTAGACCGTTGCCAGTAATTTAACCAAATCAAAAACCGAGTCTTTTAGAATGAAAATTTTACTTTTTGGAGCATCTGGTTCAGGAACCACAACTTTGGGAAATGAAATTGAGAAAAGAACTGATTTTAGACACTTGGACGTTGATGACTATTACTGGAAAAAGACAAATCCACCCTTCCAAGAAAAAATACCATTAACCGAACGGAATGAAAATCTGAAAGTAGATTTCAAAACATTTGAGAATGTAGCAGTAAGTGGTTCAATGGTAAGTTGGGGAAAAGAATGGGAAACAGCATTTGATTTAGCCATTTTTATCCAACTGGAAAATACCGAAAGAATGGAACGACTGAAAAAACGTGAAGCTGAACGTTACGGAGAAAAACTTTTGACTGACAAAAAAATCCAACGGAATTCAAAAGCATTTTTGGAATGGGCTGACCAATACGAAAACCCAAATTTTGACGGTAGAAGTTTAAAAGTTCATCAGGATTGGATTAAATTACTTGACTGCAAAGTTTTGAGATTGGACGGAAAAACCGAAATGAATAAAAATATGGAAATCGTATTGAACGAAATAAAAACTACTGGCAACAATGTATAAAAATAATGCGTAAGTTTATTCCTTAATCTAAAGTTAGTGCTTGTTTGCTTGCATCTGATTTTCCTTCGGAAAATCCTCGCATCCAAACTACGCACTATTCTTATACAAGCACGTTGTACGCAAGCTCAAAAACTCACTCAAATTGATAAAAAAAGTATTGATTGGAATAATAGGATTTATTCTTGGAATAAGTTTCGGATTCTATTTTGAAGGTTTCTTTAGAGAAATAATTCAAGATATTTTTCGATTTACTACTTCCGACAAAATTCGATTTGTGGGAAAAAATATTTCCATCTTTTCGGACAGAACATTCGAATATATACTCGGATTTGCTTTAATGACTTTTTTATTGGCAAACATCAAACTTAAAACAAAGCGGATTTTGAAAAATGTTATAATTTGCCTACTGATTTTTGGAATCTCTATTTTCCTAATTTCAGCAATTAATGCAAATTTAAAAGTAATACAATGTACGGCTTGTGACAACGGAATTGTCAAAATTCATTGGAACAATATAAATTTCGGACTTACAATTGGATTAAGTGCAATCTTTTCAGTAGTTCCAAGTATTATAGTATTAATAAATAAAATAAAAGCCAGCGTACAACACAGTATATAAAAAATTGCTATTTTGTGCTTTACCAATGTTAGTTGCTTTGTTTGCTAGCTTCTGATTTTCCTTCGGAAAATCCTCGCACTCAAACACGCAACTTTCCATATACAAACACGTTGTAGCACATTTGAGAAAACCGAAATCTATTGAACCTAAAAACTGAATATTTAGACTTTTTAAAAGACAATTTCAACGGACTGGAAATCAAAATGCCATTATTTTACAATTGGGATTTAGGATTAAGGTTTGACTTACAAAAGGAATTTACAAACCCTGTTGACACTGATAATGACGATTACTTTAGCGAAGTTTATCACAGAGCTAAAAAACTATTTGAATTCTGCTTTGAACCTAACGACACAGTTTATTTATCTGTATTTAGCTATAAGTGGAGAAAACAACGGATTAAGAAATCGAATTTTATATTTAAACTACTAAAATCAGATTCGAAAACCGAATACGTCTTTGACAAAGTTGCGAATAGGTATGAACCAAATGAGAAATGGAATAGGCTTTTAATCAAAGAAGATATAAAGAATATTAATGTTGACAACCTAATTATCGGATTATGTAATACGGGCTTCCCAACTATGCGACCTTGTATTCGAGAAGAAGTTTATCTTATGAATATTGACAAAAAATTGATATTCCATATTTATGACGACAGAGGTTTAGATATTCTTGCAACAGATAAGAAATTATTAAATGGAATTTATGACCGATTTGATGAGTGGATTTTGAATTACGACAGAGAGAAAATTAAAAAACAATTGAATAAATAAAAACGTGCTACAACACCGTATATAAAAAATTGCTAGTTTTACCCTAAACCAATGTGAGTTGCTTTGTTTGCTAGCATCTGATTTTCCTTCGGAAAATCCTCGCACACAAACTCGCAACTTTCCATATACAACAACGTTACCCAACATTTCTCACATCAGAACCTGATTAATTCCTCGAGATAACTAATAGAATTCTTACTTGAGAAATTATTGTAAATTTCACTTTAATGAGATTTAAGACAAGCATTGAGAATGATACGGAATTATTGGAACGAAAAATGGAAAATTATTGAGTTTGACGATAAAATATCTGAAAAGGAAAAGTTTAAAATATCTAATTACGGTAGAATCATAAACTGCAAAAAAGGTAAGGAATTTTTGGTTAAAGAATATTTCATAAATGGCTATCAGAATTTACCAGTCAAACAAAAAAAGAACGGAAAAC
>NZ_CANMAU010000012.1 GCF_947495925.1 uncultured Algibacter sp. | reverse complement strand
TTTGTTTGCTAGCTTCTGATTTTCCTTCGGAAAATCCTCGCACACAAACACGCAACTTTCCATATACATAAACGTTGGCAACAATTTAAACTCACTCAAAATTGAAACAAATTCAAACTGACTTTATTAACAAATTAGGAATTGGAGCATTTGCTTATATTTCAATTAGTGAATTTTGTGGATTATTCGAATATGTATTTGAGAACATTTTAATTATTATTAAAACGGAACCAAAAATAATTATTTGGCTACCAGGAATAATGAGTCTGATTCTTTTTACAGTAATTGTAATTTGGGGAATAAAAAAGTTTAACAAACCGATTGAAATTGATACGCGGAAAGTATTGAATTCATTAATCTATCTATATTTTGGAATTCTAATTGCACAATACCTATTCATATATTTCGGAACGGACTTTTTAACGGAAAAATATTCTGCCGAATTTGATTTTTATAATAAGGCAAATAAAGGAAGTTTAATTTTACGAGGCTATCTTGCAAATATTCCGATTTTACAATTTGTCGTTTTCGGAATTATATTACTGAAAAACAGAAAAACTGTTGCCAACAATGTATAAAAATAATGCTAAATTAGGTGCTTAATCAAAAATTAGTGCAATTTTGTTACGTCTGATTTTCCTTCGGAAAATCCTCGCACACAAAACCGCACTATTCTTATACGTAACCGTTAGGCAACATATGAAAAAAAACACGGTGACATTATTACTTTTAATTTCTTTAAATGTTATTGCTCAAAAAAAAACAAAAATATTTTTTGAGGATTTTGTTGAATGTTTTCATCCATATAAAACAACTGAATCTATTTTTATTTACAATAGTCCGAATGAAAATAAAATTGCGGAGTTAAGCGCATTAACCGAACCT
Source organism: uncultured Algibacter sp. (assembly GCF_947495925.1). Lineage (GTDB taxonomy): Bacteria > Bacteroidota > Bacteroidia > Flavobacteriales > Flavobacteriaceae > Algibacter_E. Next base: position 7,371 of record NZ_CANMAU010000012.1, on the reverse strand, counting down.
CATTGTTGGTACAAATTTGCAATATCTGAATCAAAAGATGGTTGGCTGAAAATAGAAAATATGCTTGTCTTACCAGCTTGTGACGACAATGAGTTAAATAAAAACATTGGAAAATATAAAGGTAAGTGGATTAAAGCAAAGAATTTAAAAATTAATATTGGGCATTCTGGAGAAATAAAAATAGATTGTTTAAAAGATAAAACTGACAAAGGATTCGCCGAAAGTGGATATAGATTCTATTCTGAGCCAACTATAAACTCTGAAATAGAATTTTGTATAAACGGATATGTAGAATCTGAATTAATAGAAATAAATGGAACTTGGGCAAAACTGAAAATAGAGTACGATGGACAATTATATATTGGATGGATACAAAAGAAATATCAATGTGCTTATCCTTGGACAACTTGTCCTGTTTATGATTAAAAATACGTTGCCTAACAAAGTGTAAAAATAATTGCTTGGAAAGTGCCTACTTGGAAAATTCCTTCGGAATTTTCTCTCGTTCGTTTTTGTTTATTAAATTAGTTGCTTAATCACGCAACTATCCTTACACGAACCGTTAGGTTCAAGTGGCTTAAATAAAAACCAATCTAACGTGTTAAAGCCACCAAAACCTAACAATGCATATAAAAAATAGCTAGGTTCTGGTACTTTAATTAACATTTGGCTAGGCTTTATTTTCTGCCAACTCTAAACTTAAAGGAAGTTCATAAACTTGAAATTCGCTAAATGTTTCAGTCTTTCTGTCTTCATCAGAGTAACCGCTTAAACCAATTTCCATATATTTTCCGTGAGGAAATGGTCTAATAAAAGTTACTTCATGTATGCAATCTTTTCGCTCGTTTAAGTTGGTATGGTTTTCTATTTCAGAAACTAAATCACCTACTTTTAATGTTTTGATATTTACTGCCATTTTACAATTGGTTTTTGCCACCGCTAAAAAAATAAAGCGATGACGGTTATTATTTATTTATTAATTTTCGTTCTTTAATACGCTACTTTTCATATGCTAAACGTTACCTGCAAGCTAAAAAAAAGCCAGCCGCACAAATAGCACATTTGGTTTTTGCCAACACACAAGCCAAAACTTAAAAAACCAAAAGAGCTATTTTTTGCCAACGCTCGACCGAAAAATGAGCAGAAAAAATGTAAATTGACAACCGAAAAACGAATTAAAAATTAAACTATTGAATGACTGAAAATATTAACCAAAATCCTGAACAAATAGCTCGTGATAAAATAGACGAAATGCTACGAGAAGCTGGATGGTTGGTTCAGTCTAAAAAGAAAGTTGATTTATCTGCTGGAAAAGGAGTTGCAGTACGTGAATACCAAACTGATGTTGGACCTGCCGATTATGTGCTGTTCCTAAACCGAAAACCTGTCGGAATTATAGAAGCGAAACGTGAGGACGAAGGACACAGACTTACAGTTGTTGAGGAACAATCTTCAAACTACGCAAACGCTAAATTAAAATACTTAAATAACGACCCTTTGCCTTTCGTTTATGAAAGCACAGGAACAATTACAAGATTTACAGATTATCGAGACCCAAAACCGAGAGGAAGAAATGTTTTTAGTTTTCATAAACCAGAAACAATTGCAGAATGGTTAAAAAAAGGAAAAAGTCTTCGAGAAAGACTTTTGTCAATTCCTGCTTTAGATGAAACAGGACTTCGTCCTGCTCAAATTGTTGCAGTTAATAATTTGGAACATTCTTTCAAAAAGAACAGACCAAAAGCCTTAATCCAAATGGCAACTGGAGCTGGAAAAACATTTACAGCTGCAACTTTTGTATATCGTTTGCTAAAACACGCAGATGCAAAACGTATTTTGTTTTTGGTTGACACCAAAAACCTTGGCGAACAAGCAGAGCAAGAGTTTATGACATTTCAGCCAAATGACGATAACCGAAAATTTACTGAACTGTATAATGTTCAGCGTTTATCTTCAAGTTATATTGCATCAGATAGTCAAGTGTGTATTTCAACAATACAACGCCTCTACTCTATTTTAAAAGGAGAAGAATTAGACGAAAGTGCTGAACTCGATAATCCAAACGAAAATTCTTGGCTTCAAAATAAAATGTCAAAAAACAAGGCTGTTCCTGTTGAGTACACACCAAAAGTACCCATTGAACAATTTGATTTTATCGTCATTGATGAAGCTCACCGTTCCATTTATAATTTATGGAAACAAGTACTAGATTATTTTGATGCTTTTTTAATTGGTTTAACTGCAACACCAGATAAAAGAACCTTCGGTTTTTTTAATGAAAATGTAGTGAGCCAATATACTTATGAAGAATCTGTAACTGATGGAGTAAATGTTCCTTATGATGTTTACACGATTGAAACGGAGATTTCTCAAAAAGGAGAAACAATAAAAGCAGGTTGGTTTGTTGATAGACGAGATAAACTAACACGTAAAAAACGTTGGCAACAAGAAGATGAAGATACCGAATATAAACGCAACGATTTAGATAAAAAAGTTGTAAATCCTAGCCAAATACGAAACATTATTCGGGAATACAAAAAGGCGTTAAAAACGACTATTTACCCAAATCGTATTGACGAAAATGGAGATTACGAAGTACCAAAGACATTAGTATTTGCAAAAACGGATAGTCACGCAGACGATATTATAAAAATCATTCGAGAAGAATTTGACGAAGGCAATGATTTTTGCAAAAAAGTAACTTACAAAATTGAAGAAGACCCAAAATCGGTTTTAAATCGTTTTAGAAACTCTTATTACCCTAGAATTGCAGTTACAGTTGATATGATTGCAACAGGAACAGACGTAAAACCTTTAGAAGTTTTACTTTTTATGCGTGATGTAAAAAGCATCAACTATTTTGAACAAATGAAAGGTCGTGGAACACGAACTATCAATAGTGATTCTTTACAATTAGTTACCAAAACTGCAAAGACAAAAACGCATTTCGTTATTGTAGATGCTGTTGGTGCAACCAAATCAAAAAAAACAGATAGCAGACCTTTAGAGCGTAAAAAATCTGTACCAATGAAAGATTTATTGGGTGCAATAACAATGGGAGTTGCAGACGAAGATTTGTTTTTGTCTTTAGCAAACCGATTAATTCGTTTAGAAAAACAAATAACAGAAAAGGAAAAAGACAGATTATTGGAATTCTCTGGTGGTAAAAACCTAAAACAAATTACCAAAGAATTAATTACAGCTTTCGACCAAGACGAAATTGAAACCAAAGCAAAAATAGAGATTGACAAAATTCCTGTTCAAGACCAAACACCTGCTTTAATAGAAGAAGCTAAAAAAGAGGCTCAAGAACAATTGATTTTAGAAGCAAGTAAAACGTTTAACGGAGAATTAAATGGTTATTTGGATAATGTTCGTAAACAACACGAACAAATTATTGATAGCGTAAACATAGATACGGTTACAAAAAGCGAATGGGAAACCACTTCCGTTGATAAAGCAACCGAAATTGTAAAAGATTTTACCGAATATCTAGAAGACAATAAAGAAGAAATTAAAGCGTTGAGCATTTTTTACAACCAACCTTATAATCGTAGAGATATTACGTTTAAAATGATAAAAGATGTGATGGAAAAACTACAATTAGAAAAACCATTATTAGCACCTGATTATGTTTGGAATGCGTATGCAACTTTAGAAGACGTAAAAAGTAAACAACCCAAAGACGAATTAACTGCGTTGGTATCTTTAATTAGAAGAGCTTGCGGAATAGATAGCGAGTTAAAAGCCTACGACAAAACCATTGAAAACAATTTTAAAACGTGGATTTTTAAGCAAAACGCAGGACAACACAATCGCTTTACAAAAGAGCAATTAGATTGGTTACGAATGATTAAAGACCACATAGTGAGCAGCTACCATATAGAAATAGACGATTTAGATTACACACCTTTTGATGCCAAAGGCGGAAAAGGAAAAATGCACCAATTATTTGGCAACCAAATGAATGAAATTATTAATGAATTGAATGAAGTATTAGCAGCATAATGAAAGAAGATTGGATTGAATGTTGCTTCGAAGATTTATTAGATTACGAGCAACCTACAAAATACATAGTAAAAAACACCAAATATAACGACAGCTACAAAATGCCAGTTTTAACCGCTGGCAAAACTTTTATTAAAGGTTATACTAATGAAAATGAAGGTGTTTTCGATAATTTACCAACCATAATTTTTGATGATTTTACAACTGCTACGCAGTATGTAAATTTCAAATTTAAGGTAAAGTCGTCTGCAATGAAAATACTTGTGCCCACAAGTAAATTAATTAATATGCCTCTAGTATATTATGCAATGCAAATAAACCAAGTAAGAAGCGACACGCACAAACGATATTGGATTTCTGTTTTTTCTAAAAAGAGATTTCTTTTACCACCATTAGTTGAACAAAAAGCAATTGTAAAAAAAATAGAAGAATTATTTAGCAGTTTAGATAGTGGAATTGCAGACCTTAAAAAAGCGCAAGACCAATTAGTTGTATATAGACAAGCGGTTTTAAAAAAGGCTTTTGAGGGTGAGCTCACTAAAGAATGGAGAACAAAACAAACAAATTTACCCTCTGCTAGTGAATTATTAGAACTTATAAAAGAAGAGCGACAAAAACACTATGACCAACAATTAGTTGATTGGAAAAAAACCGTAGAAATATGGGAGAGGGATTCGAGAAAAGGAAAAAAACCTTTAAAACCGAAAAAGTTAATAGAAATATTGAATCTAACAGAGGAAGAGTTAGATAAATTGGATAGTCTACCAAATCAATGGTCTTATTCCTATTTGGCATATGCAGGAGAACTTGCTCGTGGTAAATCAAAACATAGGCCAAGAAATGATATAAAATTATTTGAAGGTGGTAAATACCCGTTCATTCAAACTGGAGATGTTAAAGCTCAAAAAATAATAACAGAATTTGACAAAAAATATAGTGAATTTGGCCTACAACAAAGTAAACTTTGGAAGAAAGGTACACTTTGTATAACAATTGCTGCTAATATAGCTGAAACTGGTTTTTTAGGAATTGATGCTTGTTTTCCTGATAGTATTGTGGGCTTCACCCCTTTCAATGTTATTATAAAAGACCAATACATTGAATATTTTTTTCAGTTAGCAAAAAATAGAATATCTGCCTATGCACCAGCGACAGCACAAAAAAATATAAACTTAACAATTTTAGAAAATTTAGTAGTTCCATTTTGTTCAAAACAAGAGCAACAACAAATAATCCTTGAAATTGAAAGTCGATTGTCTGTATGTGACAAAATTGAGGAAAGTATAAACGAAAGTTTACAAAAGGCAATCGCACTTCGTCAAAGTATTCTTAAAAAAGCATTTGATGGTAAATTGTTAAGTGACGAAGAAATTACTAAATGCAAACAAGATAAAGATTACGAATCTGCCTCTGTTTTATTAGAGAAAATAAAAGCAGAAAAGAAATAAAATAAAAATGACAGACTCAACAATAATATCAAAAATATGGAACCTTGCCAACGTACTTCGTGATGATGGTGTTGGTTATGGCGATTATTTGGAACAAATTACCTATTTGCTATTCTTAAAAATGGCAGATGAATTAAACAAACCACCTTATAATAAAGGTTTAGTTTTCCCAAAACTAAAAGATGTTGAAGGAAATGAAATTATTGATAGTGAAACTTGTAATTGGGACACACTTTCTGGTAAAAGAGGTGCTGATTTAGAATCTTTTTACAGCCAATTATTGCGTTCACTTTCCACAGAAAAAGGAATGTTAGGTCAAATTTTTACTAAAAGTCAGAACAAAATTCAAGACCCCGCCAAACTTTTAAAAGTCATAAATATGATTGACAAAGAAGATTGGAATATGATGGGTGCTGACATAAAAGGAAAAATTTACGAAGGACTTTTACAGAAAAATGCAGAAGATACTAAAAGTGGAGCTGGACAATACTTTACACCAAGAGCTTTAATACAAACAATTGTAGCTTGTGTACAACCAAAACCAATGAAAACCATTTCTGACCCAGCTTGTGGAACTGGTGGTTTCTTTTTAGCAGCTTACGATTGGATTGTAGAAAACAACAAATTAGATAGAGAAGAAAAAGAATTTATTAAAAATTCTACCTTTTACGGAAACGAAATTGTTGCCAATACACGTAGAATGTGCTTAATGAATATGTATTTGCATAATATTGGAGAAATAGATGGAGAATCATTTATAAATCCAAATGATGCTTTAATAGCAGATGATGGAAGTCGATATGATTATGTACTAGCAAATCCGCCTTTTGGTAAGAAAAGTAGTATGACAATTACCAATGAAGAAGGAGAAATTGAAAAAGAAGATTTAAGCTATAATCGTCAAGATTTCTGGGAAACAACTTCAAACAAGCAATTAAACTTTTTACAGCACATAAAAACGCAACTAAAAATTGATGGAGAAGCAGCAGTTGTACTTCCTGACAACATTTTATTTGAAGGAGGAGCTGGAGAAGAAGTAAGAAAACAGCTAATGAAAACAGCTGATTTACATACAATTTTAAGGTTGCCAACTGGAATATTTTATCGTCCTGGAGTAAAAGCAAATGTGTTGTATTTCAAAAACAAACCTGCAAGTAAAGAAGCTTGGACAAAAGATATTTGGTTTTATGATTACAGAACAAACGTACATCATACATTAAAGAAAAAACCAATGATGATGTCAGATTTAGAAGAGTTTGTAAAACTGTATAATCCCAGTAACATAAATAAACGAAAAGAAACTTGGAGCGAGGAAAATGAAGAAGGTAGATGGAGAAAATACACCTATGATGAAATCATCGCGAGAGACAAAACTAGTTTAGATATTTTTTGGCTCAAAGATAAAAGTCTGACCGATTTAGATAATCTACCAGACCCAGACATTTTAGCGAATGAAATAATTGAAAACATAGAATCTGGACTGAATAGTTTTAGAGAAATAATGGAAACGATAAACGGAGAATCGGAATAAGCCAACGCTCAAAGCCATACACATTGCCAAGTCGCTCAAAAGCCAACCGCTAAAGCCAAAACTTGGCAAAGAGTATGTCTTCTACCAACGCTAGCAAGTTTGCGGAAGAAAAGCCAGCAGGTAACAACGTGTATAAAACATAGCTATTATAGGCTTTCCGAGAGGTTTTTGTATATTTACAAAGTACGCCAAATTTTTTATTTGGTTATATTTATAAAAGAAAATTAAACATAAAAATAAAAAATTTGGCTCGTGCTAAATCCGAAAAGTTAGCGTCTATTTATACACTACATTTCATACACAAGACCGTTGTAAGCAAGCTAAAAAAACCGAATGGCAACATTATTAGAAGATATAAAAAAGCAATCCGATTGGACAGTTAAA
>NZ_CANMAU010000011.1 GCF_947495925.1 uncultured Algibacter sp. | reverse complement strand
TTAGCAATTCCGAGTGGATTCGGACGTAGTCGAATCCGCCGTAATTGCGGTTATACATTGTTGTGCAACGTATTTTTTTAAAAGTCAATCTCATCTAATTCTTCAGTTTCGTTTTTATCAATCGATATCACCAATTCCAGTTTACTTAAAACTATTTCGTTCTCAATTAATTCCGCTAAAAAGCTCCAACCTTTAGAATCGGGAACAAAAAATGGTTCAGGTAAATTATATTCCGATTTTGATTTGTCATAGTAAATAATAGTTTCGAATCCATCTATATTAATTCTTTCAGTACGAAATTCAGTTGACTTTGATTTTAATCCATTTAATGAAATGAGCGTTTTGTAATTTTTGTCATTTAATCTCTCCAATTTAATATGTAAAAAGACGCCTCTAGAATATGTGTAATTTTTCAGAGAGTCTTTTTCAATTATGTGTTTTGCTATTCTTTCCGCAATCCGTTTTTCAGTTCCGTCCGAATTCATTTTTTCGCAACCAACAATTCCGAAAATAAATACTAATATGAAGGCTTTTATTTTATTCAATTCAAATGGTTTTCAGAGTTGTTTTGGATATGTTGCACAACGTGTTTGTGTATGGTTAGTTGCGTGTTTCAGCAACTAATTTAGTAAACAAAAACGAACGCGAGAAAATTCCGAAGGAATTTTCCAAGTAGTCACTTGCCAAAGCAATTAATTATACACGGTGTTATGTGCTGGCTTTATCTCCATTTTAACATTCCATTATCATCGACATCAACCTTTTGTTCAATTGGGATGAATTCTACATTTCCAGTTGATTGTTTATGGTGTACAACCCAAACTTGCATTGCCTCAATAAATTCCAATTTTGAATCAACCGCTTCTGGTTTAATAACTATATTATCAGATTCATAAGAATTTGGAACACTTGGATAAAGTATGGCGTCAAAATTTTCGGAAACTTTAAAGCCTTTAACTTTATTAAATATTCTGTCTTTGTAATAATTTGACAGGTAATAATCCTGTTCACATTTTATTTCAAAATTTGCAAACGCATCTCCAAAAAGTGTCAATATTTCAAAGTCCAAATCAGTTTTTATAAGTTCTCTTATTTGTTCATTTTGCTTTTCAATTTTCTCGTCAGAAGTTTTTACTAAATTGAAGTCTGTAATATCATTTAATTTATTCCAGTACTTTTTTGAAAAGGGTAATTGAACAATTTTTAATGGTTTATTGATTTTCCAAGTTCCAACAGATACCATTCCAGAGCCCATATTTTTAAAATCAATACCTTTTGATAAAGTTTCAAAACAAGCTGTTGGATAACCAATAGCTCCATAAAACATAGATTCCTCTTTTTTATTTACTCTACCGAATTCTTTGATTTTATGTAAATCAATATCTTGAATGTAATTGATGTCAGAAATTTTCGGATGAGGACGGTTTTCAGGATTATTTATTTTTCTACCTCGATAAATCAAATTCCATCCGCTAAATTCTCTTTGTCCAAAAAAGAAAGGTTCATTCTCAAATCTCAATGGAAGTATTGGAATACGAGGAATGAAAATATTGCATAATTGAACCAATTGTTCGTAATTCATTTTCCGAACTTCGGTAGGAATTCTTTTAATGAAGTTTCTTATTTCCTTTTCAGTTGGTTTCATTCCTCAGCTTGCACATAACGGTTAGGCTATGAGTAGTTGCGTGGGTTAGTACTTAACTTTGCAAGTATGTACCAAACTGAAAATCCGATAGGATTTTCAGAAGTAGGCGAGAACAAGCAATTACTTATAGCCATTGTTACCTGCAGTTTTTCAATTCCGTTATTATTTTTTCTGTTAATTCTCCTCCAATTATACAACCAGAACAAGTTCTTGTCAGCATTGGTTTTCTGTTCAATTCCGTAATTCTAGTTTCAATCGATTTTTTCTGTGTATCGCTAAATTCAGTCAGATTACAGTAATAAAATTCAACAGCCATTAATCGAGTTGCTGGATTTTTACTGTACAGTAAATATTCGCAATTGCCACTCTCAACTATTTGGTCAAATAACTTTCTATTGTTCATTAAAGTCATACTTTCTCCGCAATAATTTCCAAAAATTATGGACGAGAAAGGACTCATTATTTCATTCAGATTGTCGTTATTCCGTTTTTCAATTCCAGTTAACGGCTCGATTGAGTTATCAATTCCGAAATAGATTGGTTCCACTTTATAATCTTCATTAACTTTGAAAAGAGTAGATAGTTTTTCCTTGTAAAGCCTTTTTAGTCTCTTTGATTTATTCGGAATGCGTGTTGTTAGTTGATAAGAAACAATTTCGTTTTTGTAATACAAAATCTGATAATTAATTGTCATACTCCCAAGACCTTTTCCACTTTGTTTTAATTGATAGCCAAAGCCTAAATTCTCGCGTCTTTCGTTTTTGACTTCCAAGGTTTTTATTAATTCCTCTTTCGATATTTCATACGCTTTTTTCAATTCCGTTACGAAAGCCGTGTCAACTCGAACATAATATTTTTCCACTTCCGTTTTTTGAGAAAATGAAAAGTTCCAAATTCCTAAAGTCAGTAAAATTGATATGTAGATTGCTTTTTTCAAATTGCAGGTAACGTGTTGGTATAAGAATAGTGCGTAGTTTGAGTGCGAGGATTTTCCGAAGGAAAATCAGATGCAAGCAAACAAGCGCTAACTTTAGATTTAGGAATAAACTTACGCATTATTTTTATACGGTGTTGTAAAACGTTTTTATTTATGCAATTCATTAATGACTTCTTTTGCCAATTCAAGATTAGAATTCGGTAAATAAACAAATTGAGGTCCATAGCTGTTTCCGATTCCTAAAATTCCATATTCTGGATTGAATAACAATGGTCCAGTGGCGTCGTCATAAGATTCTTTTAATATATAATTCCCAAAATTAGATTCGTGTATTTCCTGATTTTGGTACTCAATTTTATGAGAGAGAATGAACTTGTCAAATGCAAAAGTCAATTGTTCAGATACTTTGTTATAATAGAATTCCATGTTTTTCTCTTTATTATTCAAATTCCTATAGTAGTATTTGGTTATTGAGTCATTATCTGAAATAACTAATTCATATTCCATAATTGGTTTAGCGATTTCTGTATGGAAAACGAAAAGAATTCTCTTTTCAATTCTTGATTCAGTTTTCGCAATTTTCTTTTCAGCAAAGTCATAATTATCGGCTTTTTCCCCCATAGAAGTTCCTATAAAAATCAATATTCCGATTAGTATTAAACTCACAAATCCGAGAATAATTAATGATATGTTCAGGACTTTTTTCAAATGTTTTACAACGGTTTGGTATATGGAAAGTTGCGGTTTTGTGTGAGAGGAATTTCCGAAGGAAATTCAGACGTAACAAAACAAGCAACGACCTTTATTTAAGCCCAACACCAGCAATTTTTTATATACGGTGTTGTAAGCAGTATTTTTTAGAATTCAATTTCATCTTTTTTACAATACCAATTCGGGTCACAGCCTGTTGTCACACATCCACCAGATTTATATTCTTTTTCTTTTTTCTCTTCTCCTTTTTTTGTTAATTCGGCTATTAGTCCGTAAAAAATCGGAATAACTTTGTCCTCTTTCTTACAAACTGGACAAGTTTTATTTTCTTTTGATTTGTCATATTTACAAGACAATGAATATGGGATTTTTAATTCTACCGTATCATTTGGTTTTAAAAATCCGATTATTATTCTATTCCGCAAGTATGAGTGAGGTTCAGTTCTAATTCGGATTGAGTCAGACTCTAGATTGCGAAATGAGAAATTCAGATTTTTGTCAAGAACTGTGATTTTTTCAATTCCGTTTATCTCAAGAATTACTTTAGTGTTTTCAGCAATCAATTCCGCTTCTTCAGGAATTTCCGCAATTATTTTTCCGTTAATTACTCCGTTTTGAGCAACACAGAATGAAATTCCGATGAAGATTAATACTATGCTGAATGTTTCTCTCATATTGCTTACAACGTTGTTGTGTATGGTTAGTTGCGTGGTTAAGCAACTAATTTAGTAAACAAATACGTGCCAGAGAAAATTCCGAAGGAATTTTCCAAATAAGCACTTGCCAAAGCAATTAATTATACACGTTGTTGCCAGTAGTTTTTATATTTCCATTTCTACCATTTCCGCTCTTGCTCCAAATCGGATTGGTAAAATACTTGTTCCTATTCCTTTTGATATGTACATTTTCGGTTCGGATTCTTTATACCAACCTTTTAAATATTTTCCACTTCCTTGAGGTTTGAAAGGAACAATTCCTAAAAATGTAATTTGTCCTCCGTGAGTATGTCCAGAAAGTACTAAATCAATATTTAGATTTCCTTTTTGTTCTGTTATTATATCTCTGTGTTCAGGACAATGTGATAAAACAATATTGGTTTCAGTTTCTTTTAGATTTTCAACTGCTTTTCCAAAGTCAGCGTTTCCACCAATAAAATCGTCAATTCCGATTATTGAGATTTCTCTATTTTTAATTGAAATTGTTCTATTCTCGTTTATCAATAATTCGCAATTATTTTTAGAATAAATACTTTTAAGTTCTGTCAGATTTACATTTCCCCAATATTCCCAATTTCCAGTTATCGCGTACTTTCTAATTGAATTATCAATTAATTCAAGGAATTCATTCAGAGGTTTTATTTTTTCTGTTTTATCAACAGAATCTCCAGTTATAAATATTAAATCAGGTTTTATTGAGTTGATTTTTTTTGCAATAGATTTGTGAAAGTATCTTAATTGGTCAAAATGTAAATCCGAAATTTGAATGATTTTTATTTTGTCTTTTTCCGATTTTGAGATGTCAAAGTAATTCCAGTCAATTACATATTTCTCAAACCAAAGTGAGTCCAAAAGAACTAATCCAATTGAGGCTAAAATTCCTCTTTTAATAAATTTTCTTCTGGTTAAGTTCGTCATTCCTCAAATTACTGGCAACGGTCTAGTATAAGAATAGTTGCGGTTTTGTGTGCGAGGATTTTCCGAAGGAAAATCAGACGTAACAAAATTGCAACGACCTTTGGTTAAGCACTAAAGTAGCAATTATTTTTATACATTGTTACCACACGTTTTTTATTTTAATTCAGTAATATTTTGGTCAAACCAAACGTCTTCATATCCTTTTTTATCAGTTAAAAAACGAAATCCAACATCAAGTCCGAGATATTTTATTATATCAGGTTTTCTTTCAATCAAATGCTCTAAACATAAGGGCTTGAAAAAGTCATCAGAATTCGACCATTCGCCAGTCCAAATATACCATCCGTTCATTTTTCCGTGTTTGGGATGTCGTAATCCATTTATCGGTTCAAGTTCAAGGTCAGTAGCAACTCCGATGAATAGTTTTTCGTCAATTTGAGTAAAGTCAGAGTTATACTTTTCACAAATCCGCTTTTGAGATTCAGTATGTTTATTTAATATTCCGACTAATTTATTCTCCATTCTGTTTTTTCAAATGTGTGGTAACGGTCTCGTATAACCGTCAGTTACGGGTTAAATTAGCGATTATTTTCGGTTTAGCACAGACGTTAGCAATTCCGAGTGGATTCGGACGTAGTCGAATCCGCCGTAATTGCGGTTATACATTGTTGTACACAGTACTTTATTCATTTATAATTTCTTTCCATTTTTCAGATTCCGCAAACTCTCTTACAATTCGGTTTCTTTCAATTAGTAATTCAGTCATATACTTTTTCAGAAAGAGCTTGTCCGCTAACTTTCCTAAAATCCCCAAAGGTGATTTATAGTCAAAAAAGTCAGTCATCAAAGTTCCGCCATTCGATTCCGCAAAGTGATGTTCGTGTTTAAATTTCGCAAACGCTCCTTTAACCATTTCGTCCGCAAAGTAATTCGGTCTATCATATTCCGTTATTTTGGAAGTCAGTTTTTGATAGATTCCAAAGTGTTTTGCTCGCCAAGTAACGCTTTCATTCATTCCGATTAAACCGCTTGTTTTTCCAGCAATTGCTTCTTCATTAGTTTGCTCGGTTGATATTTTGTGCAAATCGATACTTCGCGACAAGTCAAACACGATGTTTCTGTCGGCTTTTATTTCAGTCTTAAGTTCGATTCTCGGCATTTTTGGGGTATTGTGTACAACGATTACGTATAAGAATAGTGCGTAGTTTGAGTGCGAGGATTTTCCGAAGGAAAATCAGATGCAAGCAAACAAGCACTAACTTTTGATTTAGGAATAAACTTACGCATTATTTTTATACGGTGTTGTGTACAGTATTTTTTTCATTCTGTCTTTTTATTCCGATACCAAGTTCTAGAATCAGTTTTAAACAATAAAATAATTGCAAATAATTGTAAAATCGCTTGAATCGCAGATACAATTCCAACAATCGGGTTCAGTCTAAATGTTTCTGGAATAACCAATGCGAACATTAGAAATCCAAGTCCACACAAAACTGTGAAAACAATTCTCGCCCAATTTTTTCCGAGATTTATATTGTAACCTAAAAAAGCTAAAGTTCCTGTACTTATTAAAATTATTGCAAGATTTAATGGATTGCCAAAATTGTCTACATCTGTTGTCAGTTGGACGATTATTGGGTTGACAATTCCCAACGCAATCGAGGCATAAATTAATTTAGCTGAATTAGAAATCGACTTCGGTAAATCAGATGGGGTTTTCGATTCATTTGATTTATTTGCTTGTTGTTTATTGAGGTCAATTTGGTTTTGAATTTTGTTTTTTAAATCAATTGTTTTTTCAGTCCCAAGTTCTCTACTTTCTAATTCGAGTATTGCCGCAAGCACTGCCTCTTTTTGGTATGAACTCGGGTTTTCAACAATCTGAAACAAATCAGAGTCATTTTTTTCTTTAAACTTCTCGGAAAATTTTATTATCATTCGTTAGTTTGGTCAATATTGTACACAACGGTCTCGGCTATGAGTAGTTGCGTGGGTTAGCACTTAACTTAGCAAGTACACACCAAACTGAAAATCCGAGAGGATTTTCAGAAGTAGGCGAGAACAAGCAATTACTTATAGCCATTGTTGGGCACAGTATTTTTTAATCAGTTATTTTACTTTGCATTTTAATTGGTTGTATTCCTACAACTTTGTCTTTATCGTCAAAAATCAACTTTATCATTTCATTTGGCGGACTTGAATTGTCGTCCGAATATTTATACTGAAGTAGTGTAAATAAACTTCCATCGAGTCCCATTTGAATTCCGCTGTAAATCAATTCCGTTTGTTTGTTAAAGTTGATATTTTCTATCAGTATATTAATCTGTTCGTCAGTAACTTTTTCAAGTATTAAGTCCGATAGAAACTCTTTTGATTTCGGTAAATCTTTTGCTTTTAAAGCAGTAAAAAAGTTAGTCTTAATTTTTTCCAATTCAGTTAACTTATTCTCGTCAAGTTTTGGGATTTCTTTTTCCTTTTCCTTTGCTTGATTTCTGATATAAAGTCTTATTCGATGAACTGGATTTATTGTGCTTGCACCTCTTTTCTCGTAATAGTTGGAAATAGTTGCATACATTTCTATTTCTGTACTATCATTCGGTTTCCAAGTTGAACTTTCTACAAAAGTATTGATGGAATCCAATCGACTAATGTTTGAATAATTCTTCTTTACTTTAGGTTGACCAAAGTTTTTTGAAATATCTGATTTCAGTCCTTTGTATTTAGCAATTAGTGCTTTTTGAAACTTCTCTGATTTTTGATTATTGTCTTGTTTTTCAAAATTGTAAACGTCCCATTCGTAAAGAACGTAAGACATTGTTGAATCCGCTTTTTTGAAAAAGTAAAAAGTAGTTAAGTCAGGAATTACTTTCTCTTTTCGTAAATATTTAATTGGTTGGGCATTTCCGCCAAAGGAAACGTGATTTGAGGTTGTCGGAATTTTTTCGCTTCCCAAACTTTCTTCCATTTTTAAATATTCAGCGAGTAAAGTATTATGAATGTCAAAATTGAACTCCTGTCCAAAAACTGAAGTTGAGATAAATAAAATTCCGATAATTATATATTTCATTCGATGTTCGTTCATATTGTGCCCAACGGTCTTGTATATGAAACGTAGCGTGTAAAAAGACGCTGACTTTTCGGATTATACACAAGCCGAATTTTTAAATTTTTCTTTTTCTCTTTATTTTACTAAAAGCCAAATTTAAAAATTTGACGGTCTTTGCAAATACACACAAAACTCTTTGAAAGCCTGTAATAGCTATGTTTTATATACGTTGTTGTGCTTAGTGCTTTATTCACTTTTCATAATTTCCAATCGAGTTCTTGCGTGTTCTAATAACTCGGAATAATTCAGAACTTTAAGATTTCGATATGAATTTTTGATTTCACGATATGCTCTAAGACCATTATCGTTATAATCAGATTCTGAAACTTTTTTTCTAGTTTCAGCGGTTAATTTATTATAATCTTTTGTCAGAGTTTCCCACGAACCAATAAGAATTAATGCAGTAGGTCTTACTGTTTCTATAAATGTTGTTCCTCCAACTTGTTCGTTTATATACTCTCTTATTTTTTTACCATCAATTTTGTATTCTTCGTCATTGTCTTTCGTTACAGCTGTAATATACCTTTCCGCTTGTGCAACTGCTATGGACAGACTTTTAGATGGATAGAATTTACCTCTACTACTGTCATAATCTAAAATTGTTTCATCAGTCCTTTTTAATTCAACGACTTCAATATCTCCTAAGTGAGTTATTAAAATCAAATCAAATTGTGACCTTGATTGAGAACCCGTTGTAAGCACATACTTGTCGGTATTCAACAATGCAGGAACTCCGAATAAAGTAAACTGACCATAATCACTTAATATCTTTTCAATAAGATGTTCTGGACCAGTTATACTCGCTTTACTATATCCAAATTTTTCTTTTCCAAAATCTTTTGCTTTTGTAGCATTTAAATTTGTGTCCTCAAGAAGTTCTTCAATTGTTTCTATTAACCATTTGACTTGTTTTTTAACTTGCTTTTCAATAATCACTTGATTGGTTTCTCCAGAATCAAGTTTGTCAGAAAGAGCAATTAAGTCAGTTTTTGTTAATTCTCCACTTGCAATCATTTCCTTAAGTAATAGAGAGTAATTTCTGCCAACCGAAGAACTAGGGACAGTTATAGCATAATCAGACTTTAAAAATGGTGCAATTCTACTTGTAAATCTAGCTTTTTTGTCTTTCCCTTCTTCTTTGTCAATTTTTAGAATTGTATCATATAATTCTTTAGTAATTGAGATTGCATTTCCTGAAATTTTATTTTGGGTAGCACCAATGGTTATTGAATCAAAAAGAGTAGTACTAACATTTCGAAACAAATCAATAATTTTCCGAGCTCCAAATGGTGGATTGATTGGATTTGAACCGAGAAGATTTAAGTTTTTGTGATTTAGAGGGATTTTGACAATAAAATATTCTTCAACTAAATCATCAATTTTACTAGGGTAATATCTGCGTTTGGAATATTTTATTAGACGTGAAGAATATTCTAAAAGTATTTTATTCCTGACCTTAATTTTTTTGTTCTGTTCCTTTATTTCTGGCTCGGAAGTCAGCCTATTCAGCTTGGTTTTTAGTTTTTCTAAAGGTGACTTTTTATATGATGCCATAAGTTAATTTTCTTGGTTTCCGCATTAAGCACAACGGTTTTGTGTATGGTTAGTTGCGTGTTTCAGCAACTAATTTAGTAAACAAAAACGAACGCGAGAAAATTCCGAAGGAATTTTCCAAATAAACAACGACCAAAGCAATTAATTATACACGTTGTTGTGTGGCGTTATTTTTTTAATTCGGTTATAAATATCGTATACATTAATGAAATAGCCTCTTTTGCATCATCAGTCATGATTTCAAATGGCTGTCTATATTTTTTGTCCGATTTCAAGTCAGACATCATTCTTTGGGTCAAATTAAATTCATGTTCAGTCGGTTTAACATGAGAAAAAGGGTTTCTTCTTTTTCGTAAAACGTCAATTCGCTCAATCAGATATTCATGTAATATGTTATTCTTTTTCGCATGATTTACAATAGCTTTTAAGCCTCTCTTTGCAATATTTTCTAATCCTAAAGATTGGTAATGAAGTTGTAACTTTCTTTCTATAAATGCCTGCGAAAGCAAAATTGTCGAAATAAATTCTCCGTTAATAAATGCCATTTTCGCTTCTCCAAAAACATATACAGTTTCTGGGTCAGCTAAAATTCCGAAATCTTTTGGGAATATTTTATTCAAATATTTAAGTCGCTCAAGTCTTTCCTCGAATGATTCTCTGTCATACTTTTCAAGTGAGCTTTCTAATCGAGATTTTCTTTTTCTCTTCTTAACGGATTCTCCAAATAAGTTTTTTTCTGATTTTTCCGTCATTCTATTGGATTTGAGTGATTTTTAATGACACACAACGATAAGTATATGGTATGTGGCGGTTTTCAAAGCAGCATTTTTCAACTTACCATAAAGTTGATTAAATACTTAATAGCTCATATATTAAACTTTACCCGCCATATACTATATACACTGTTATATGCTGACATTTTTTACGGCACTACAAAGGATACAGCAGAAGCTGAGTTTGGATTTAAATTTGGAAAAATATCTTTAGCTAAACTTGGGTCAGGATAGTTATTACCATAATAAGATTCTCCATAGCACTTTACATAAACCGTAGTTCCGCTAGTATATCCTAGCACATCAATAGCTTCTTGACTCAAATTATAATTATAGGGTGTATTATTAACTTGAAAAGTTTCAATTGCATATTCATAGTTTTCACTACTTATAGAAGGGTCTGTTGAAAAGAAATATCTAATATACTTTGGATTAGCATTATTGGCTTCAGGTTCAGTAGTAGCACTAATTATAGCCGGGAAATTGGAACTTGAACTTAAAGTCAGATTGGTAATAGAAGTTGAAGATTTTTGACCTAGAGAGGGGGTATTCATAATCACAGTAGACGACCCAGTGTTTTTGTGTTCGATATCGAACTTTTTGAATGTTCCATACCCTGATTTTTCGTAAACAATTGTGTAAGAACCAAATGGGATATCGGTTAATTCAAAATCACCATTCACATCTGTTGATACAGAAAATGTGGTTCCGTCAATGCTCACAGTCATATTTGAATTGTCAATTTGCGTTACTCCTTCGTCAAACAAGTTAACGGAGCCAAGAATGTTGGCTTTAGTGATAGGATCCGGAGTTGGATCTTCGTCTTTACTACAGGAAGAGATGCCTAGTAATACAACTAATCCAAAAGTCAAATAATTTAATTTCATAATATTCAGTTTTTTAAAAGTTAAAATTTATTTGCATATAACGGTTTAGGCTATGCGTAGTGCGGGAGATTGGAATCGAAAGTTTTCAATCCTCGCACGGTTGTAAACGAGCCTTGTTTTATATTTTGTTAATTTTTGTCATAAATATAAACAATGCGAGTGGAATAGGAGTAGAGACTTTACTTTAAACAACAAAACCCGCATTACGCATAGCGATTGTTGTAAGTAGTGATTTGTTATTTGCTTAACTTTAAAATTCGGAAAGCACCTTGAATTACCAAAACAAAAACGATTGTTCCTATAATCAAATCAGGTTTGCTTGAACTCAACCAATTTACCAAAAGTCCAGCTGTAATTACTCCTAAATTGATAATCACATCGTTTGAAGTGAAAATCATACTTGCTTTCATATGTGCTTCTTCCTTGCTTTTTGACTTTTGTAAAATATAAAGACATATTCCGTTAGCGATAAGAGCAAAAATAGAAACAATAATCATTATCGAAAAGTTGGGTAGTTTCTCGTTTCCGAAAAATCTCCTTAAAACTTCTACAAATCCAATAATTGCAAGTGTTATTTGAAAATATCCAGCAAGTTTGGCAATTCGCTTTTTTCTTGTTAAAGTACCACCAACAGCAAACAAACTAATTCCGTAAACGAAACTGTCGGCAAGCATATCTATACTATCAGCAACCAGTCCCAATGATTTTGAGATTATTCCTGTTGTCATTTCGATTAGGAAAAATGCAAAATTTATTCCGAGGACAGTCAAAAGTAATTTTTTCTGGTTTACGTTTTCAATAAATTCAGTTTGGTCGGTTTGTTCAGTCGAGATTTTCTTTCCACCTAAACCCATTTCAATAACGGCCTTTTCGATTTGGTCTATTTCTCCGCTGTGAAAAACTGTTAGTTTTCGATTTGGAATGTCAAAATCCAAATTTGTAATACTTGAAATTCCGTCCAATTTCATTCGGATTAGATTTTCCTCAGAAGGGCAATCCATTTTGGTTATTTCAAATGTTGATTTTTTCATAACAGTTTGTTTTATACTTCAACTTTTTTAAAAATTGCTTGTAATTCCTTATCAATGGGAAATGGTTTTAATGGGGGGACATTTGCACCACCTGGGTTCCCAGTTGGAATTTTTCCTACAAAAGATTTAACACCTCCAATTATTAGTCTCGGAATCTGACCAAAAATTTCTTTTTTACTTTTGATTTTGAATCCAAATTTTAGCATTTTCCAATGTGCTAAAGTGTGTGGATAAGGATATTTTTGTCCTAATATGTGAGCACGTTCTAAATGATTCCAAGCTTTTGTTAAATTACCAGAAATATTTTCAGACTTGTATTTTTCTATTTCTGAATTAAAATAAGGCTTTAATTTCTTAGGTGTGGAAATATAAATTTTCATAATATCGTATTAATGATACTATAAATTTAAGGAGTTTATAGTGCAACTCAATTGCAAAGATTATTTGTTGCAGTTATTACACAGTCCCTTAATAACCATATTAGCTTCTTGTATTTTGAAGTTTTCAGGAAGTTTTATTTTTTTGAAAGGAACTTCATGGAGGCAAAATGTTTTATTGCAATTATTACAATAAAAATGGTAGTGTAAATCTTTAAGTTCACAATTACAATCGATAGCGCAAACAGCGTATTTTGTCATCCCAGATCCATCTTCGATACTGTGAATAATTTTATTTTCTACAAAAGTTTTTAAAGTTCTAAAAATAGAGCTCCTATCAGTTTCAATTAATGAGTTTTCGATGTCTTTTAATGATTGTGCTTTATCTTGTTTTAAAAGATGTCTTAAGACAATTGTTCGAATTGCAGTGTTCTTGACATTTTTTATCTTCAGTATTTCATCTACATTTTGCATTTTTTTAAAGTAAAGTTTTGGGCATTACTTACAACGGTTGGTATAAGAATAGTGCGGTTTTGTGTGCGAGGATTTTCCGCAGGAAAATCAGACGTAACAAAATTGCACTAACCTTTGGTTAAGCAACTAATTTAGCATTATTTTTATACATTGTTGTGCAACGTTTTTATTTTCTATTATCCACAACAACTCGAAATTCAGTCGCTCTTTTTATTTCAGTTCCATTATTTCCAATTTGAAATAAATAGTTTTCTGAATTGTCAGTTCCGTTAATTTTCTTCTTTTTGATTTCGAGTAAATCACTCTCAATTACATTGTCAATTTCTTTTTTGTCTAACGTAATCATTTGTCCGTTGATTTGATACTTTCCGTAAGTGTAATCACTAAATCCAATTGCGTGATTGTCGAAAACATAGGTTCCGTCAGTTTTAAAATCAATACTTGTTCCGTTAAAGTCTCCATCGTAATAAACACGAACTAAAGTCGGTTTATATAAATCCGAGTTATTTTTCCAATTCATCACTAAAATCAGTCCAATAAAGACAATTCCGAGTATTGTTCCAATTAAAAACTCACTGTTTTTAGTCAATTTGTACTGTTTTAAATCTTTATTAATTGACCATAGCCAATAAATAATTCCGATTAATGCAATTCCACCAAAAATGATTGAGTCAAACATAAAGTTTGAAAATCGAAATTGATAAATTCTGTATGTTAGGAATATTCCAATTCCTAAAATAATTATCAATCGAAGGATATGATTTTTGTCTTTCACTCGGTTTTTGTCAAATGTTGCACAACGGTCTTGTATAAGATTAGTTGCGTTGTTTAAGCACCTAATTTAGCAAATACAAACCGAATAGAAAATCCGCGAGGATTTTCGTAAGCAGGCTCGTACCAAGCAATTAATTTTATACGTTGTTGTAGCACGTTTTTATTCTAAATTAGATAATAAAAGTTGTTAATTAAAATTCCAATTACTAAAGAAATTCCGAAAAAACCATAACTTTTTTTAAGTGATATTTTATTCCGAATTAATTTTATTCCGTAAAATATATTGATTAAGCATAGGAATATATTTAAAAACAAAACCCAATCTGGATACATAAAAGCGAATAGAATATCTGTATAATGATATTTATAATAAAGAGATATCATTTCATAAATCCAGTATACAGACAATATCATTTGAATTAAACCTAAAACAACGTTTGTATTCTTTTTCAACACAATTTTTAGTTTAATTTTTGATTTTCCATTTCCGCAAACTTTTCTTTATCAGTTGGTAAAATGTCAACTAATTCAAATCGGTTTTTGTCCAACACATTGAAGTCAACCAGACTTAAATATAAGTTTACAATATTTCGGTCAATCATTATTTTTCCGCCTCCAGCCCAATGTCGGTCAGTTCCGTTTTTCTTTATTCCGGAAATCCAATATTCATCTCCTTTTTCTATGTCATAGTAGTTTCCAGCGATTCCTTGTGCATTTGAGTTTTTAAGAGCTTTTCCATTAAAATACACAGTTCGACCAGATTTTGAGAATTCCGCCATTCCAATCCAAGCAGGTCCAGTATCTCCAAATCCGCTTTTCAATTCGATATATTTTAATTCAGGTTTCATAGTTTCTCAAATGTGCTACAACGGTCTCGTATAAGAATAGTTGCGGGTTTGCGTGCGAGGATTTTCCGAAGGAAAATCAGACGTAGCAAACGTGCAACGACCTTTGATTAAGCACAATGTAGCAATTATTTTTATACATTGTTGGCAGTAGTTTTTTTATTTCTGTTTATCACTTTCATTGTATTCTTTAAGTACCTCTGTCAAAGTGTAATCACATTCTGCTTGCAAATTCAAATCAGATAGTCTTTTAAGTATCTCTTGGTCTTTTCCGCCATATCTGACTCCAGCGATACAAGAAACTTGCATTGCGCTAATAGCTCTGTCTAATTCGTCTGCTGTTGTAGGTTGCCTTTTAAAATAACAATGTCCATGCTCAAGTTTAGAATGTTCTATCAAGTCAGGAGCTACTGATTCAGGTGCGCCACAAGTAATACAAGCTTGGTTCTCTACATAAAAATCTCCCTTTGAATTCTCAGGATACCTTTCTTTTCTTGCCAAAGAGTTTTCTTTTGTCTTAATTGAAAATATTTTTTTTAAGAAGTCCATTTAAGCTATGAATTTATCGTTTGCAGTGTTTCTGTAAATTACTGCCAACGGTCTCGTATAAGAATAGTTGCGGGTTTACGTGCGAGGATTTTCCGCAGGAAAATCAGACGTAGTAAACTTGCAACGACCTTTGGTTAAGCCCAAAATTGAGCAATTATTTTTATACATTGTTGTAAACTGTGCTTTTATTTTTTCGCCATTAATTTCGCGTAAAATTTTTCTTGTTCCGCATTATTTGGCGCTTTATCATATAAATCAAAAAGTCCGAATAAATATAGTCTTTCGTTCATTGTCATTCCTCCAATTCCGTAAATTACAGAATCTCTAAAATCCGACCACATTCCGTAAACTTTTTCAAAATCCGCTTTTTTGTCAATCCAAGCATTTCCAAGATATCGTTCAACATTTTCTTTTAATTCAATCGCATTTGTTTCGTCTGTTTTCCATTGCTGAATTAATTCCGCCAAGTCTTGAACATTTTTTTTAGATGATACTTTCCTGATTTTATTTGTCAATTCATCAATATTCATTTCCGTATGAGTGGTTTTTCAGCATTGTTTACAACGTTTATGTATATGGAAAGTTGCGTGTTTGTGTGCGAGGATTTTCCGAAGGAAAATCAGAAGCTAGCAAACAAA
>NZ_CANMAU010000010.1 GCF_947495925.1 uncultured Algibacter sp. | reverse complement strand
AAGTCATATCAAGTAACGGTAAACGATGGCACACTTAATATAGCTTTCGATCACGAGGTAGGCAATCCACTGATTAACGCCATTGAAATTATGGGTCATCTAAATAGTTCAACTTCTAAAATATCTTCTAACTCTAAAAATAAAAATACTGCAGTTTCACCTCAAGAACAAACAGTGATTATTAATTACAAGTTATACCCTAATCCAGTTAAAGATATTTTAAACATAGATCTGGATTATGAAGTTAAACTTAAACAAGTTCATTTTTATAATGCCTATGGTCAGCGTATTCTTTCGGTGATGTCGCAGAGAATAAACGTTAGTGGTCTAAAAAGTGGTGTGTATTTTGTAGAAATAGAAACTAACCAAGGAAAATCGATTAAAAAAATAATCATTAAGTAACTTTTTCCCTAAAATAAGTGGATTGACTCAATTAGTTCATTTAACTTACTTTGTACTAAATAAATGTAAATAGTAGAAAGTTATTACTATATTCTCTTCAAGAGACAATGCTTAAAAAGTATATTGAAATAATTTTCAATATACTTTTTTTATTAAGTGAAAATGTTCATCATTGAGATATTAGATTTTGGAAATAAAAAATAAACGGGAAAAAGCAATGAAATATCAACGAAAAGAACATTAGTGTATCTAGTTGTTATTACTTGTAAAAGTAATTTTGTCCTAGTTTCCAATGTATTTATTTAATTTAAAAATGAATTTCTTCTAGGTTGAAAAAAATCAATCCTTCAAATAAATAATGTTTATTACTAATTAAACAGCTATATCTTAATTTTTTAGATTCCAAAACTTTATTCTTATGCTTATATTTATATGCCAAATGAACATTTTTAACATTTTTATTATCTCGATTTTACTAAGCTTCTTTAAATATATTTTTAAGTGGTATTACACATGGTTCTAATACAGCATCTTCTGAACATTAAAAAAACTCTAAAGACCCATGTACTTAAAATAACTCTCCACTATTCAACTACCAATATGGTTTAAAAAATTCAAAGGATTAAAAGCTATAAATGGTTTAAGTACTATTTACTTTAGAATAGAATCCAGTTTTTCAAAATGACACAACTTATAAAAAAAGAGGACTTTAAAAAAAATCCTCTTTTTACTTTTTAAGCTTAAAAAACCTAGGCTAATAATTTAATGTCAAGGACATTTCACAAACTCAAATTAATATTTCTACATATAAATAATTTGAACTCCTTTCCTCTTCTGACAACACGGAGTCTGGATAAATACTATTATATGAACTGAATATATACTTAAAAGAGTAAATTTTTGATTTCAAATAAATTACAAACCTTTAAAAGTACCTTAATTTAAATTTAAAGCAATAGAAATGTAAATTTTTAGTTATTCATATTATTATTAGTTAAAACAATATTTTCTGACTTGATAATTTCAAAATCTGTGTTACTAGTGTTGTTTTTAAACTCAATATTCTTAGCATTATTAAGGTAAAGGGAAAAGTTTTTGCTTTTAGTATTAAATGTGCAATTATCAAATGAAATCTGAGTCTTGCCTATTGAACTTTCACTAAGAAATCCAATTAAACTTAATGGTCGATTAGTAACGTCAACGAATTCATTACTTACACTTATATTATTAGAGTTTTGAGCGTTGTTAAAACATTTGTAACCATAACTAACATCTAAATTACTTTTAATATTGTTTTCAGAGAAAACAGCATCATAAAGATAACCTTTCAAAAATACTCCAATATTACAATCTGTTATTACGTTATTCTTAATTGTAAAATTTTTTCCGGCCACACTAATACCATTAGCGTAATTTTTTATTTTATTCCCAGTAATGGAATAGTTATAATTATGTTCTACCCCTCCTCTTGAATAAGACTGAATATTTATAGCATTGAAATTCCCTGATTCTCGTGATTCAAAAGTGTTATTTCTTATAGTGATATCATTTGCTGCTACATTAGCTACCCATTTGTCAAAATAGTTATTCTCAATGACAACATTACTACAAGTAAACAACGTTATATCACCAAATTCGTTACCCGTCAGTCTTGAATTTCTGATTATAACGTTTTCAATTTTATTAATTTCATTCATAGTCCCATCATCATTAATATACCTAAGTGCTTCTAAATCAATACCATATTTTGGTATTGCTCCAGAACTACTGAAAATCTTTTTGCCATTTCCATCATAAGCCTGTTCTCCTTTTCCGGTATCAACGATATCACAATTATCAATAACAACACCGTTGGCATCAATAATAGCAATTCCATTACGCCTACTTTCTGTTATTAGGCAATTTTTTATTAAAACATTTTCGCTTGTTCTTGTTCCTTGTTTCAATGAACCATCAGGATTTCTAATAGTTTCTGCGTGTACTTGTATTCCTTCACCAATAGCGTTACTAATCTTAACATTATCAACAATAGCATTATGGGCGCCAATAATCCATATTAGATGTCCATTCCCATGCTCCTCTCTATTCACTCCGGCTATATCATAAATAGGTGTGTAATCATGCTCCCAACGATCACCAATTAAATTTCCTCCAGAAATAATTGCATTATCAGATACCATAGTTGTAATAAGTGCATATGCTGGAAAATGCGTTGGTTGAACTCTTAAAAATGTATTTTCACTCATTTCAAAATGAAAATTTGAAGGCACTCTAATTGATCTATCAAAGCTATATTTTCTATTAACCTTATTGGCTTCAACATTAAAATAGGCATCCATTTTATCAATTCTAAATGTAGTAACCGACATGGCTTTCGTTCTTTCTATAACATCATTGATTATAATTCTATTATTTAAGGCTACGGCATCAGAAACTTTACCTTCAACTATTCCCCAACGTTCTGGAATAAAATTAAACGTCTTATCTTTTATTTGTGGCGTAGAGCCTATTAAAGTTAAAGTAGCATTCAAAAATTCTTCAGAAATAATCGTATTTTTAGAAAGATCAAGAGTACCATTTATTATATCTCCTCCTTCAAATAAAAAGGTGATTCCTTCGGGTAATTTAACAGAACTTCCTCCTAAATCTAGGATACAATTAATAATAACAGTTGAATTAGGTTCTACATTATCCAAATTAAAGTCACAAGGTAATGAGGCATCTGATTTACTCTCTTCTTCTTTGTCTTCATTCTTATCTTCTACCTTATCATCTGTAACCACTTCTTCAACAGGTTCAATAAATAATTCTTCTTTGTTGCATGACGTCACAGATATCATAATTACAAATGCTAACAGCATAACTCTCTTCGTTTTTATCATCTTAATTTCAATTTGGGGAGGGAAATTATCTGAAACAAATATAAAAATATTAAAAAAAAATAAACGGCTAAAAACCATTAATTTCGACAAAAAGCACGTTATGTAAGTAATTACTTATCGTTGAAATACATAAATTGAATTTAATTAGTTAAACTATTCAATACTGAAAAAATCACATTCTAGATTGTGTTTATGCTTAACGAGCAATTATTTAAATTATATTGAAGCCCAAATTTATTCTTTAACTAAATATAATCTGAAATATATTCTAGTTCAATTAACATCCAATTTTTTTTTAAAGATAGTTCTTCTGAAATCAACATTTTTAAACACGGTAGTTAAATTAACAACATGTTATATCAAATAAAAATTGTTGACTCTAATGCACATTGTAATTAGATTTTGAGCATATCAAAGAGTTTGCAAGCATAGTCCCCTTGACCGCTAATAATGAATAGTTCAACAGATCAATCCTTTTATAAAATAGCCTATATAACATAAACCAATTATTGTTCAAAACATAGCCTTCATCGCTGACGCTTAAAGCATCCAACTTCAAGCGTTTCAAAAAAATCCTTAAAATAGAAAAAGAATGTTAAATACAATCTGAAAACTTCTTTGACGAATAAAATCAATTTTTCTAAATTATTCGCATAACGCGACATTCCACAGATCAATTTTACAACAAAAAAACATCAATACATTATGAAGAAAGACAAGTATCAAAAACAGATTTCAGACAATCGCTAAAAAAGAGTTATTCAAATAATTTAATTAAACACAAACTTCACGACTAATTAATTTGGTCTTAAACAAATTTTCATTTTCTATTTTTTAAAACAAAACCATACAACCCTTAATTTTTTCGAAATATGCTAAAACGACAACCTTATTTCAACTAATTAAAAGTGTCATTATTAATTAAAACAATATTTTCTGAGTTAATTATATCAAATGATGTATTACTATAGTTATTTTGAAATTTGATATTTTTTCCTTTGTTTATGTACAATTTAAAATTTGTACTACTAGTTGTAAAATTACAGTTTTGAAAAGTTATTTGCGGTGTACCTGAGTTGCTAAGATTAAGAATATCAATAAAACTTATAGGTCTATGCCTTACGTTAATAAGTTCATTACTGACAATGACATTTTCTAAATTATTAGAATTTCTAAAATTCCTATAACCATAACTAACGGATAGAGAACTGTTTATTTTATTGTTTTTAAAATTACCATTAATTAAATTACTTACAAAGTAAATTCCTGTAGTACAATCTATAATAGTGTTATTGCTGACTTCTTGGTTTTCTCCTGCGACTCTTATTCCAACACTATAATTTGTCACCGTATTACCACTAATAAGATAATCATGATTGAGTTCTTTTCCAAAAGGATCCTTAAATGAATTGACGGCTATTGCAAAATAAGAAGGATCTCTAGACTCAAAAATATTATTTGTAATTTTTACATTATCAGAAGCTTTGTTTGAAATCCATTTATCAAAGTAATTGTTTTCAACAATCACGTGACTTGCTGTATATAAAACAATATCTCCAGATGTATTACCTGTAAAATTGGAATTTTTGACTGTAATATTCTCAATTAATGCAGTTTCTTCCAGTATACCGTTATCATCTCTGGTGCGAATAGCTTCCAAATCTATACCATACTTTGGTGCTACACCAGATGCGCTAAAAATTTTTGCCCCATTAGCATCATAAGCTTGTGAACCGTTTCCTGTGTTTGTTATATTACAATTGTCGATTGTAATATTTCTGCCATCCAATACACTTAAACCATTCCTTCTACATTCATCAATCGTCAAGTTTTTAACTAAAACATTATTCACTTCTCTGTTAGTTGGTCCCAAAGTACCATCAGTATTACGAAGTGTTTTTGAATGAAAAACTAATCCGTCTCCTGTAGCCTTGCTCAAATGTACATTATCAATAACAATATTTTCAGACCCTATTATCCATAATAAAAAACCCCAACCGTGTTCATCTCGTGAAACATTATGATTATCTTTTGTTGGCGAATAATCATGTTCAAATCTGTCTCCAACTAAATGTCCTCCAGTTATTGTTGTATTGTCTTTAAGATAAACTGTCATTAAGGTATATGTCGCTTCCGAATTTGGCTGTACTCTTATATATGTACCATCACTCATCACTAAATTAAAATCTGATGGTACTTGAATAGAAGCATCAAAATTTGTCTGTCTATTAATGCTATTAACATCCACTTTAAAATAAGCGTCCATTACTCCAATTTTCATAGTGTTGATTCCTACTTTTTTTAACTCTGCCATAACTGAGTTTAAAATATTTCTATTATTCAAGGCTATTTCATCAGAAACCTTACCTTCAACTATACCCCAGCGCTTAGGTTCAAAAACAAATATTGTGTCTTTTATTATTGCTTTATTTTCTAACTCATTTATTAAATTATCAAATCCTACTTTGGTATGAGCAAACAAATTATTATTACTTGCACCACAAACTAATGTTAACGTAATAACTATTATGGACATAAAAAAGCCCTTATTTTTAACCATTTTTTTTATTTTTTGCATTTTGAGAGTTTAATTTTTAAATAATACTAATAACAGAAAAATATTTTAAGTTATATACGATAAACCACCCCTTTTAGACGTATAAAAATCAAGAAATGCAAATATAATTGAGATTAGGCGATTATCATAAAATTGTTAATAACTAATATCAAAACAACTACTTAGAAAAAACCTTCTTTTTTAGTAAACAAAATCTTATCTTTTTCTCAATATTTTAACCTAAAAATTTATTCCTGTTTTGGCTTGAAATTAAATCACCTCCTTCCTTCTTAAATATGGTTAAAATTAGAATTCAATTAGGGTTATAAGTAACATCTTATAATTTTGGTATTTATTTAAAATAAAAAAATTACACTATTCTTGTTATTGTAAAATTAAAAAAGTGTATTAGTTTTTTTTTTACATAAAATTATCATTAAAAAATATTGAAATACCAAACGCACTCTAAACTCAATCTTCTAGACGTACATATAATTGACTTGATTTTCATGAATTATGTTAAAATAAAAATGTCAAATTATAAGATGAACAGCTAATGTCATAAACACTTTTGTACCATTAACGATGAAAAAGTTTAAATAAACGAAATTGGACGAGATACATTAAAAAGCACTGAATATATTTTTATATTTGAATAATTATAGAAAGTTTTATTATAATGGTAAGCCCTCTACATTCTTATAATAAAAATTATAGCTCACATCTACTTATGAATTATAAAATTACTCTTAAACCAATATTAGATTTTTCAATATCATTTTTAGCTATTATAGTATTATCGCCAATTATTGTTATTGCTACAATTTTATTAGCATTGGCAAATAATGGAAAACCCTTTTTTATTCAGAAAAGACCAGGTAAAAACGAAAGAATATTTAATATTATTAAATTTAAGACCATGACTGACAAAAAGGATAGTAATGGAAACTTACTACCAGACTCCGACAGAATAACTTCAATAGGAAAAATTATTAGAAAAACATCTATAGATGAAATTCCGCAGTTGTTTAACGTTTTAAAGGGAGATATGTCAATTATAGGTCCTAGACCCCTTCTTCCCCGATACCTTCCCTATTATACAAATGAAGAACGAAAAAGACATCATGTTAAACCAGGAATTACTGGCTTAGCACAAGTGAATGGAAGAAATTTTATTGATTGGGAGCCAAGATTGAAACTTGATGTTAAATACGTTGATACAGTATCTTTAAAAGTTGATTTTAATATTTTCCTGAAGACTATTTATAAAGTTTTAGCTTCTGAAGATGTAGCCGTTGATGCCACAAAATCCCAACCTTATTTGGACGAATTACGACGTAAAGAATAATTTAAAAAGACACAAAAGATAATTATGATCAAGCAAAAAGAAAAAAGGGTACGGATTTATGGTGCTGGAGGTCATTCTCAAGTAATAAAAGAAGTGTTACTAGATAATGGTTATTTTATAACTGAAGTTTTTGATGACAAACCGCAAATGGTTCATTTTGCATCTAAAAAAGTTTCTGAGGGGCTTAGAGGAGATAATCTAAAAAAGTTTCCGCATGAAGGACATCCTGTAATTATTGCTATTGGTAATAATTTTGAAAGATCTGAAATTGCTGGTTTCCTAAATTCAAGTTTTGGTATAGCAATTCACAAATCAGCAATTATTTCTTCAACTTCTAAAATAGGATCCGGTACGGTGGTATTTGCAGGTGCAATAATACAGCCTAATACTACTATTGGAGAACACGTGATTGTTAATACTGGAGCAAGTATTGATCATGATAATATCATTGGTGATTATGCTCATATTTCACCAAAAGCTGCATTATGTGGGCATGTTGAAGTAGGAGAAGGAAGTCATATAGGTGTTGGTGCCGTTGTTATACCAAAAGTGAAAATTGGAAAATGGTGCACTATTGGTGCTGGTACAATAGTACTAAAAGACATTCCTGATTATTCTGTTGTAGTAGGTAACCCTGGTAAAATAATAAAAACAAAAAAAACCTCATAAAGTGGATAACAATCTTAATAAAGTGAATGATATTACATTTGTTGGCTCAGGTATTTCGACGTCATTTACCATAATAAATTTTTTGAATCTTTTAGATAAAAAAAAATTAACTCATAAAATATCAATTAATATTATTGATAAATATTCTGAATTTAACACAGGGATTCCTTATGGAAGTAGGTCTGGTTTTTCAACCTTACTAATAACTTCATTAAAAAATTTCCTGCCTGAACCAGAACGTACTAGATTTATAAATTGGCTTAACTTAAACAAAGGTTGGCTATTAGAGGCGTATAAAGAAGAAGGAGGCGTTTTAACAAAAAAATGGTTAACAGATAATCAAGCAGCAATAGAAAATAACGATTGGAAAGATCTTTTTCTACCTCGAAGGTTTTTTGGCATATATATCAATGAAAGAGTTAAAAATAAAATACAATATTGTGTAGAGAATGGTTTAATAAATGTTAATTATATAGAAAAAGAAGTAGTTGACATTATAAAAAATGAAAATATTTTTGATATCTCAATTGAAAATGGGAATAGCATTCTATCAAAAAAAGTTGTGCTTTCTATAGGATCACTTCCAGTGAAAAAATTATGGAAAGAATTAGACCTTATTGAAGAAAACAATTTAATGTTTGTCAACTCCCCTTATAGTCCAAATTTAAACAAAACTTTGGATACTATTAATTCTTTTTTAGAAAAGCGATCAGAAATAAACAAAAAGACTAATGTTCTCATAATTGGAGCTAATGCAAGTGCACTTGAGCTCTTATATAAATTAAATGACAACGACAATTCAAATAGAAATAGTCTGAATGATTTTATGCTTCTTTCAACACAAGGAAGGACCCCTGATGCTATAATAGATGAGAAAAGGAAAAATGAATTTCAACCTTATAATTTAAACAAATTACAAAGAAAAGGTTCTTTATCAGCTAAAGTTATTGCTAAAGCTGCTTTTGAAGATATTAATGAAACTGATAAAATAAGTCTTGGAGCTGCATCCACCGTTGATACTATTTCTTCTGCTTTTGGCACTTTGCTTACCAAATTAGAATCTGAGGAACTAAAAAAATTCGCATGTCATTACGGTAACGAAATTGGTAAAAAACAAAGGTGTGCCGGTGTACATTATACTGATACCATAAGGATGCTAAAAAAAGAAGATCGCTTTATACATTTAGCTGGTCGTTTTAAAGATTTAGTTTTAGATGAAGAAACCAATGAATATAGCCTTAGGTATTTAGATACAAAAACAAACACAGAAAAGACCTTTAATAAAAAATATCATTTAGTAATAAACTGTATTGGGGGAATGAATTTGACTGATAATAACACTCCTGTTTTATTGAATAATTTACTTAAAAACGGGTGTTGTGAAATGAACGATTCAAAAATTGGTTTGAGTTTAAATAATTCGTTAGAATCTATACCTGATTTTCATATTATGGGGCCTTTAGTAGCTGGGAATGTAATTAATAATAATGCTGTTTGGCATGTAGAGCATTGTGGCAGAATTATCTGGCTATCTGGACTACTCTCGAAAGTACTATATGACTCAATTAGTAAAACTAATTTACAGAAACCCAAATTAAAAATTAGCGATAATTTAAGCCAAATTGAAAGTGATTTTGAAATCATAACAGAAAAAAAAGATTGGGATTTATTTTTAAAAGACATTGGTAACTACGACTTTTATCACACATATGATTATAACAAATTGGGATCATCGAGCACAGAAAAACCTATTCTTATAAAATACATAGAAAATGATATCATTATTGGGTTACCTTTAATTATTCGTGACATTTACAGTACTATATACAAAGATGCCACTTCAGTCTATGGCTATGTGGGACCGGTATCAAAAGGTATTGGAAATGATTTTGATAATTCTAATTTCATAAAGCATCTTAAGAATTATTTTAATGACAATAATATAATCTCTGTTTTTTCTAGGTTAAACCCATTTATAAAGAATCAAGACAGAATTTTATTTGATATAGGCAGCTTAACACCACAAGGAAAAGTTGTCAATATTGAAATAAGTAAACCCCTTGAGGAACAGAGAAGTAAATACCGGAGTAGACTTAAAACTTATATTAATAAATCAAGGAAGGAATGTTCGATAAAAATAGCAAATTCTGAAAAAGAATTAAAAACATTTATTGATCTATATTATCAAAATATGGACAGAGTAAATGCTAAAAAATATTATTATTTCAGTAAAAACTACTTTAAACAAATACTAAATAGTAAAGACTTTGCGGCTACTATTTTATTAGTCATACACAATAAAACAAATAAAATTATTGGTGGAAGTATTTTTATTACTACCAATAGAATTGTACAATATCATCTATCAGGTACAGATCTTGAATACTCAAAATTAAACCCTACAAAGTTATTGATAGATGAAATGAGGATTAAGGCTTCTCAGGAAGGAAAAAAATACTTTAATTTGGGAGGGGGATTAGGAGGAAGTGACACGGACTCGCTATTTCATTTTAAATCATCCTTTTCTAAGGACTACAAACAGTTTTACCTATGGAAATGGATTACAAACAAAGAAGTTTATAATGAACTAGTAATGTCTAAAACCGAAAATAAGCAAAGTGATTATTTTCCAAGCTATAGATCTATTGAGGATATAAATGTTCAGATGTGATTATTTACAATCCCTTTTTATCGTCTAGTTTTAATAAAATTTGGTGTAATCACTTTAAGAAGAAAACATCTACTTTCAGTTATATCAATATAGGGTTCTATAAGTCAAATATATGCCGTCTCTATACAAATATTGGTAAAAACTTAACTAAAGGGATGTCCTATGAAATTTCAAAAGACAAACTTAAAGATTTCAGGAAAAAAGTATTTTTAATTTATGATGTACCAAAATATTTTGAAATAGACAATTCTATTGAAGTAGAAAATATTAAGTCTATAAAAATAAACCAGTATCCCGGGTTTTTAATCAATCTTGAAAATTACTCCGATTTTAATGATTATTTCAGAGCCACTTTTAGCAAAAGAAGTATTCAAAAATTAAATAGGTATAATAAGCGTTTGGAAAACTGTTTTAATTTAACAGAGAAAATGCTGTGGGGGTCAGATACTGACAAATTAGAATACGATTTTGTTTTTAAACATTTCCATAAATTACTAACAAAACGTTTTGAAGATAAGCAGATAACTAATAATAATTTAAACCCAGAAGAATGGTCTTTTTATAAAGATGTTGCATACCCCCTCCTACTCGAGAATAAAGCCGGTTTATATGTAATTTATAGTGATGACATTCCAATTAGTGTTAGGTTACTATACTTTTCTGAAGACATCATTTTCGATGCTATTACCGTTTTTGATATTGACTATACAAAATTTCATTTAGGTAAATTATCAATTATGAAGATGCTTCAGTGGAGCTTTAAAGAAAATTATAAAATATTCGATTTTTCAAAAGGATACTTTGATTATAAAGAAAGTTGGAGTGATTTAAAATATAACTTTGAATACCATATCCATTATGATCGTAATAGTATAAGTTCATTTTTACTAGCCAATAGCCTATCCGTTTTCTTTAATTTAAAACAATATTTAAGGGATAAAGAATTAAATAAAAAATTACATAAGTTTAGCTTTTTTCTTCGTAAGAAAAAGTCTAAATCACTAAGCCCACAATTAATAATTACTGAGGAATTAATCACATACGATGAAGATGCTTTAGCTCAAGTTAGTCTTCAGGATAGAAAATATTCATTTTTAAAAAAACACGCATTTGATTTTCTTTTTTTAAATAGTGAA
Organism: uncultured Algibacter sp.; assembly: GCF_947495925.1. Taxonomy (GTDB): domain Bacteria; phylum Bacteroidota; class Bacteroidia; order Flavobacteriales; family Flavobacteriaceae; genus Algibacter_E. The sequence continues at coordinate 7,233 of NZ_CANMAU010000010.1, read as the reverse complement.
CATTTAAAAAATTTAGCGGTTTTTGAAATAACCAGTCAAAGTAACACATCATACCTTCTAAAAGGTGAAAACAATAGTCAAACATTGGCTGTTAAATAATATACCATGAAATTAAATTTCATAAAAACAAAGGATTTTTACAAAGAGTTATTTGAAAAATCTAATATTCCAGACGGCTACATTGCCATTTCACACAAAAACGAGAAAGAAACGTCTATTGGATTAAGTGAGCTTAAAAAAAAAGTGTTTAAAATTTACTCATATCAATACGCTCCTAGTTATTTAAATTTCGAATTAGATTCGAGTTTATTCATAAGAAAAATATTTCTAAAACAAGGATATGCTGCTAATTTACAAGAGGTAAATTCTATTGATGATTACCTTAAGAATCATTGCAAAACGAATTTTAGAGGTAATGCGAGAAGATCGGTTAAGAAAATTGAAGCCTGTCTAGATATAGACTATAAAATGTATTTCGGTGAATTATCAGAAAACTTATATTATTCTTTGATGGATGATTTTCAAAGGATGCTAATTAAAAGGTTTGAACAAAGAAATGACAGAAATTTGGTTTTAGAAAATTGGGAATATTACTTAAGAAATACACGCGACCTAATTATTAATAAAAAAGCATCCTTATTTGTAGTTTATAATAAAGATAAAGCTATCGCCTTTTCATTAAATTTTCATTTCAAAAGTGTATTCTATTTTGCTATACCCACTTTTGATATAGATTATTACAAATTTGCTCCAGGAAATGTAGTCATATATAAAAATTTGGAATGGTGTATTTCAAATGGCTATAGTTTTTTTGATATGGGCTATGGGGGCTTTGAAAACAAAATTAATTGGTGCAATACCACTTATAATTTTGATCATCATGTTTTATACAAGAAGAACAGTTTAATTGTAAACATATATAGCACGTTCTTGAGGTACAAGTATTATTTAATTAATTTTATATTATCGAAAAACTTAAATAACCTATTAAAGGCCAACAAAAAAAAGAAAAAAAAATCTTTTCAAATGCCTTATCTCTTTACGAAAATTGACGACTCTTTATTTTTAAATAAAGATGACTTGATGGCCATAGATTTAAAAAAGGATTTTAGGCCATTTTTAAAAAGACCTCTTTATGATTTTTTATATTTGAATAATGAATATATAAAGGATGTTTTGGTTTATGAAGTAATTAATGAAACTAGCGTATATATAATTAAAGGCCTCAATAATCAAATAAAAATTGAGGTAAATAATTAATTTATGACAAACATTAGGAGAGAACGATTCATTTGGGAATTCATGAGAGTTGGAAAAATCCCAGCTATATATAACAATATACATTACGATACTAATAATTATTTAAATAAAGATTGTTTACAAAAAAACACTTCAAAAGTAATTAGTACAACACTGTTTCCTACATTTCTAACATCTACATTAATAAGCGAGGAGAATTATTACTTAAAAAAAATAAGTCACGTAAACTTTACTGGTGGAGGAATTTCAATATCTTATCCAGAAACTATCGATTCTTTTCTAAAGAAATACTTAAAAACGAATACCAAAAAAAACCTTAGACGAAGTATCAGTCGTTTAGAAGAATCAGTTAACATTACATATAGTTATTATCATGGCTCCATAACTAAAGATAAATTTATTTTTTTATTAAATACGTTAAGATGTTTACTTAAAAAAAGATTTCATCATAAAAACATGATCAATCATTTTTTAAATGAATGGGACGAAAACACTAATAATTTATTTAGTTTGATAAACAATAAGAAGGCCTCTTTATTTGTTATTTATGACTATAAAAATCCAATTAGTATATCTGTAAACAGGCATTTTGAAAACACTATATTATTTAGTGAATGCCATGGCTACAATTTAGATTACAGTAAATTTAGCCTTGGTCATTTAGATAATTATTTGTTACTAAAATGGTGTATTCAAAACAAGTATAGTTTTCTAGATTTAGGAAATGGCGTATCTGATTATAAAAAAAAATGGTGTAATACTCTTTATAATTTTGAATATCACATCTATTATAAAAAAAAGTCAATAATTGCTAAGTTAATTGCATCTGCAGAAATATATAAAATAAATGTAAAAAATATAATAAAGAAATTAAAAATTGATGTTTACTTTAAAAATAACAAACAACTTATAAGGAAGAAAAACAAGAGTGTATAAGTTTATTTAGCTATTTACTCTATAAGTTTGCATGATTTTTTTAAGTTATAATAGACTTGATAAAGAATAAGATACACAGTAATAATCTAAATTAAGAATAACGAACTTTAAAAATACCATATAATAATAGACAGACTCAATAGTGACTCAAATACCTATTTTGTCTATACATAAAAGAAACTTTTAATTAATGATAATAAAGCGGGAACAATTTATATGGGATTTTTATAAAAATGGTAAGGGTAAAATCTGTGATAGTTTTGACCATGTTAGTTATAATGAAAATATTTTTAGCAATAATAGTAGGTTATCAAGACAAATACTGCCAAGAGTAGTCTATGTATCTTTGTTCCCAGGGTATCTTAATGCGTCGTTATTTAAAAGTGAAAATTATAAATTAAAAAAGATTAAGCATAATGGTTTTTCTGGAGCTGGCATTCGTTTAGATGGTTATGACTCAGCTGATTCTTATTTAAAGATTTTAAAAAAAAATGATCTTAGAAAAATAATTAAAAAAAAGAGAGCTAGATTATATAAAGATTATTCTGTTAAATTAGAGCATAATTTTGGTAGTATAACCGAAGAAAAGTGTTCTTATTTATTAAAAACATTACATGAAATGATTTCTGTAAGGTTCGTAGATAAACTAGAAGAGCATTCTTTTTTATCTGATTGGGACTCCAACATAAAAAATATGGTAAGTTTAATAAATAATAAAAAAACATCATTATTTGTAGTTTATGCGGATGAAAAACCAATTAGTATTCAGGTCAATAGACATATATATGGAGTTTTATTATTTTGTGAAACACATTCCTTCGATATGAACTATAGAAAATATGGTATGGGCAATTTTAATTATTATCTAAATATAGATTGGGCTGCAAAAAACAATATTACCTTTATGGACTTTGGAAATGGTATTTCATATATTAAAAAGAAGTGGGCTAATATGTTTTATGACACGCATTATCTGATATTTCGAAAAAAAAATAACTTTATAGCCCTAATAATTTCTTACTTTGAAATCATCAAAATTAAATTAAAAACTCTTATCAAGTATTGCCGTTTTTATTTTAATAAACTGTAAATTTCAGATAGATTGTTAAGAACTTATGATTAATTATCAGATTTCATTTTTTTATGTTTGTTTTCCCAAGTGTTACTAAAGTACTTTTTTGTCATATCGATACCGAGAAATTAAATCTTAATAAAATTAATAAAGCGAGTATGACTTACTAAATCATATTCGATGAACAACTTGAAATTATATCTAAAATTGTACATTCCTTTTTTTAAAGTATAAATGAGTATAAGAAAAGAACAATTCATTTGGGATTTTTATAAAAATGGTAAAGGTAAAATCAGTAGCTTTATACAAAGTGTTAGTTATAAAGAGTTTGAAATAATTAATAAAGATGCTAACTCAGAATCTTTGTCTTCTAGAGTTTTATATTTGAGTTTATTTCCTGGGTATCTCAGTCCAAAGTTTTTGAAAAGTGAGGACTATACCTTAAAAAAAGCTGTGCATCATGGATTTAGTGGGGTCGGCATTAGTTTAGAAAGCACCAATTCAGTAGAATGTTATCTAAAAGAGAACAACAAAAAGAAAATTTGGGTGAATTTAAAACGTGCTAAGAAAAGACTTGAGGCCAATCATTTAATTGATTATGAATACAATTACGGGCACATTTCTGATGAGAAATGTGCTTTTTTAATGAAAAATCTTAGGGATATGTTATCAAAAAGATTTGGGAACGGAGCTTTAAAGCATTCCTTTATTATGGATTGGGAAAATAATATACTTGATATAGCATCTTCTATTCGAAACAAAAAAACATCTCTAATTGTAATATATGCAAACAATAAACCTGTAAGCATCTCTGTAAATAGACATGTTGCCGAAACGATATTTTTTTGTGATACGCATGCGTTCGACCTAAATTATCAAAAGTATGGCCTGGGTAATTTAAACAACTCCATGAGATTAAATTTGTGTTATAAAAACAAAATTCCTTTCCTAGATTTAGGAAATGGAGTGTCCGAATTCAAAAAAAACTGGAGCAATTGTTTTTATGAAACTTATTATTTAATTTTCTATAAAAAGGATGATTTTATTGGTGCATTATTAACAGCCTTTGAAATATTAAAAATTACACTAAAAAACCTTATAAAATTATATGTTTATGATTTTTATAAGAAAAAGAAATTAAGGACTAATTCAAAACCTAATGTTTAAATTAAATAGTATACATTTTTTAGATTATCTACATAAACACAATACCGTCGTTTATCCCTATAAATCCTTAATATTTTCGTTCAACGACAAATTAGTTCATCAATCGAAACATAATTTTATCCCCCCTAACAATGCTAAACCTTTTTTAACAAATTTTATTGTCTTTCCAAAGTTTTTGAATGCAGAATTTTTCGAGGAAGATAAAATTAAGATAAAAAGAATCATTCAAAAAGGTCATGATTGTTATGGTATCATACTAGAAAACAACATTAAAGATGTTGATGTTTTTTTAAAAACCTCTCTCCCAGGGGCTTTTAGGAGCAATTTAAATAGACTAAAAAAGCGACTAGAGATGTGCTTCTCAATTAAATACACGATGTATTGCGGATCTATTAAAAAAGATGAGTACGACTATATTATGAATTCTTTAATTGAAATGCAGGTTAAAAGGTTAAACCATCAAAAAATTGATAATCATCTATTAAATAAATATGAGAATTATAAAAAAATAGCTTTTTCATTGATAAATGAAAAAAAAGCATCATTATTTGTTATTTACAACAATACAGTACCCATAGGAATAACATTAAATTTTATTCTAGATAAAGTCTATTTTGGGGAGATTACTACATTTGATATGAATTATTCTAAGTTTGGCATTGGTAATCTTTTAATCTACAAACAACTTAGTTGGTGTATTCATAATAATTTTGAATATTTTGATATGGGTAATGGTGAATATGAATATAAAAAGAAGTGGTGCAACCATCATTACCTTATAGAAACTCATATCATTTATTCAAAGAATAGTCTAGTCGCCAGGTTCGCGTCTATTTTTTGTGAATACTTGGTTAAACTTAAAAATGTTTTAAAAAGAATTAATTTTCACTTGGCTTATAAAAAAGCACAAAAAATATTTAAAGGAAGTAAAGAGGAAAAATCTCTTCAGCAGATTAAGTATGAATTTCACAAATTAGAATCTGGGGTTAATCAAACAAAAGAGATAAAAAAAGAAAATTTTCAAGACCCTAAATACGATTACTTAAAAAAAGTTATTTTTGATTTTCTTTATTTATACAAGGAACACTTTCAAAATGTAGTACTGTATTCAATTTCTAATAAATCCCATACTTTTATCCTAGAAGGTGAAAATCACATGGTGAAATGCATCATATTAGAATAAAGCAATTTAGAATAACTTACTAATAAACATATTTAACAAATTTAAAGGTCTTAATAATGGACCGTTTGTTCAATACATTCATGAAATAAGTAGCCTCGTCTAAATTTTTAATATCTATCCTAGTAGATGCCTTACGGGCTTTAACACGGTGAATTAATTTTCCTCTAATATCCATAATCTCAATAGTCAATCCTTCAGGCCACCTGGAATAGAAGATGTTATCAACAAACTTTAAATTAATAAAGCTAGCAGCAGGATTAGGAAATACTGAAATATCTAGTCCAATAGGGTCTGTAATTCCTAGAACTTCAGAAACTTCAAAGGCTTGTTGGACCCCTTCAGACAAATTATCCCCATTATTGGAACTATTATACTGATATACAGTTTGTCCCACAGTATAGCTTGCCGAGCCCCCTACTCCTTCTAAATCCCCTCCAGAACTTGCTGCGGTAGTCTGGCCACTTAATATGCCAAAACTAAAAAGAAGATAAATAAAACATCTTAATTTCATTTTCATGTTACTTAAAATTACATCCAATACCGTTCATTTTGCTAAAGTAATTCCAATAGCACTGTTACACTGCAAAAAAATGAGTTTTTAATTCTTATCTTTTAATTGCTCTTCAAGCTTTAGTAATCTTTCCATCAATGATTTTAAACTTATATTCTCCTTTTGAAGACGTTCAATTTCAAGAGCTTGATCTTCTAAAACTTTTATTTGAACTTCTTGAGTTTTCAATTGCTTGTTTTGTTGAATAGTATACAAGGTAAGTTCTTCTATTTTTTCAACTAGTTTAACATTCATTTCACCCAAATGAAGTCCGTTCTTTTCCATTTCTTTATCCGAATCTATTCCCGGTAAATGTTTGTTTTTAATTATAAATTTTTCAACATCTTCTAAACTCAGTAATTTGTAATCCTTTGCAAATACATAGTCTGGCCACATATCAGCATCTACAATAACCTGTACTTCTTCGGCATACACTTTACCAGCTACAATTAATTTTGTAGTAGCATCAAAAGAAGTAAACGGATCTACTGCACTGAAATTATTTGAATCAATTCCAATGGCTACAACACCTGGGTTATCATAATTAATGTGATTTCCAGCTTCTGTCCATGCGCTGGTAGCAGATCCCATTGGTCCTTGAGGACCCTGAGGGCCTACTAAAGAAACCCCTGCAGGCCATATCCCACCTGACTTTGGACCAAACAGTTCGTTAGTTGCGGTGTTTATATAAAAATCTCCATCAATTCCGTCAGAACCATCATCAGGATTTACAACGCCATTTAATATGGTACTACCGTCTGAAATACCCTGTATACCTTGTGGGCCTTGCGGTCCAGTTAGGTCAGAAGTTGTAAAGCTTGAACTGTCTGTATAATTAAATGTAAATGTTCCATCATTGTTATCAACTGTAGATGATATGCCATTTCCGGTTGGCCCTACTGGGCCTTGTGCGCCTGCTGGTCCCGTTAATCCTATTGGACCTTGTGCACCTGTAGCTCCATCTGCACCTGCTGGTCCCGTTAATCCTATTGGACCTTGTGCACCTGTAGCTCCATCTGCACCTGCTGGTCCCGTTAATCCTATTGGACCTTGTGCACCTGTAGC
>NZ_CANMAU010000009.1 GCF_947495925.1 uncultured Algibacter sp. | reverse complement strand
GACTGTCCTACTCTGATAGTGATAATGATGGACATATTGATGTTGAAGGATTAGGGCAAGATTTAGATAATGATGGAGTTGTTCAAGAAAATGAAATTATTGAGGAGAATAACTACTATCCCTTTGGATTACGTCATAAAGGTTACAATTCTGTAGTAAACTCAACTAATCCAGCTTTGAAGTATAGGTTTGGTGGTAAAGAGTACCAAGATGAATTAGGTTTAGGTTGGTATGATATAACAGCAAGAAATTACGACCCAGCTTTAGGGCGTTGGATGAACCTTGACCCTTTGGCTGAAATGATGAGAAGACACTCTCCTTATAATTATGCGTTTGATAATCCAATTTACTTTATTGACCCAGATGGAATGATGCCTTTTGGACCTGGAGACCCACCACCTGGAATACCTGACCCAGTTGGATGGTTAAAAGAACAAGGAAAGTCCTTTTTGTCATGGGTAGGCTCTGGAGTTGATGCTGTAGGAGGTGCTATTAGTGATGCTGGCGATGCAGTGTCAGATTTCTTTTATAATGATGGAGAAAGTTTTAATGCTCCTTCGGGAAGAGCTACAGATAGTGGTAGAGATGGAAGTAGTGGTGTTGATTATACAAGTAAGACTGGACAGGGAGATTTATCATTAAAAGATAAAGGAAATGGAAATACTGAAACAGTTCCTGCTGATGATATTGTTAAAGTGGCTAGTTTAGTTAAAACAGGTAGAACCAATCCTAATAAAGGGCGGCCAATGTCAACGACTAATAGTGCTTCTACAGCTAAAACTACTGCCACAAATGTTAAAAAAGGAATGGGAGACGGTAAAAAAATGGTGTCTAATGCAGAGAATATAAATAATGCGACAAGTAGTGGTGGTTCAATGAGTACGACAAATACAACTGGAGAAGTATCTACCAACGCCACACGAACAACTGTAGGTTATACCACAAGAGCCTATAGAGGAGGCAAAAATGTTAGTGTTCAAAATAGAACTAGTCGTACTGATACAAAGCAAGATTCAATAAATTTTATGAGTACTGGAACTATAGATTCTGTAACAGTAGAAGAACGTAAAGGATTAAGATATTAAAATGAAAATAGATAAATTTTTAACCTGTAATATTGTGCTTATTGCTTTATTGGTTTTAAGTTCATGCAGTCAAACAATAAAGGATTTTTATGATGATGGTTCAATAAAAAGAGAATATCATTTAAAAAAGGAAAAGTATGACGGCGCCTATAAAGAATATTATACCAATGGGAACTTAAAATTATTGCATAATTATAAGAATGGAAGACTAGTCGATTCATCATTGTTTTATAACGAAAAGACTTCTTTGAAAATTGATTATATAAGATATTACAGTAATGATGGTATAAAAGAAGTGGTATTTGATAATGGTGTTCTTCTTAAAGAAGGGTTTGTTAATGATAAAAACATAGGTATTGGTAAATGGAAATTTTATAATAAAAAAGGTTTGTTAGAGATAGTGAGAGAATATAAAATCATAAACAATGAACAATATTTAAATCAATCTTGGTCTTTTAACAAAAAAGGAGACACTGTATATGGTGGTAATTTTTGCAAAATAGATGTTGTAAAAGACACTATTTCCTTACTGGAACCCTTTAGAGCTGTAGCCTATTTATACGTACCCCTTTTTGAAAATGCTAATTCAGAAGCAACTGTTTGTCTTCCATATGATGAAAATGTAAATTTTGATAAAAATTTCTCTAATGATGGAAAAATTCAAATAGATACTTTTTATAACCTGAAAAAAGATATTAAGAATCAACAATGGTTTCCAAATAACAATCCTAACTATACAGTTGTTTTTGGAAAAAAATTTAAAACTTCTGGGAAAAAAATTATTAGGGGATATGTTTTAGAATTTTATGAAAACAACAATGATTCTATCAATAGAGAAGAAAGGAAAATATATTTTGAAAAGGAAGTCTATGTTAAAGATGTAAATCTAAATGTTCCCACTAGTTTGTGATTATTAGTATTGGAAGTAATAAAAACACAGAACCACAATGTAAAAGTTGTGGTTTTTTTTATGCAATAGATTTAAGTTTCACAGATTTAATGAGTGCATCAAGCGTATAAAGAATATGCTCTCTATCTTCATCGTTCATCTGCTGTACCTCGATAACACGTTTTAACAGTTGCCTGTCAACTTCAATATTCTGTTTGCCAATCAAGAAATCCAAACTCACTTCAAGTACATTGGCAATCCTTGAAGCCACTTCAACAGATGGATTTACTTCATCACGTTCATAACGCCCAATAATATCTCCTGAAGTTCCTACTTTTTTTCCTAAATCGTTTTGCGAAAGCTTCTTTTGTTTACGGAGTTTTGTTATTTGTTGTCCTAAAGTCATACTTAAAAGTCGTTAAAATGCTATATATAATAAGTTTTAGGCAAATATAACTGATAAAAATAGCATAACAAAGATATATAAACCTTGTTTAAATCTGATAAATGTTTTAGTTTTGTGATAAATAGGTCAGAAAATTAATTTATCAACAATGCTCAATACTTCCAACCCGAACAACTACGAGTACACCACAAAACATTTAGAGATACATATTTTGGGCGGTATTAAACTCAATAAACTAGAAAGTTTACGAATAACGTTAAGTGTTCAAAAACCAAAACAGCACAATATTTTAAGGCATTCCATAGATTTATACAACGATAACCAAATAGAAAAGTTTACTCGAAAAATAGCGGAACGCTTGGAAATAGGAACAAGTGTGGCACGTAGAACATTACAGGATTTAACCAAAGAATTAGAAAACTACAGATTTTTATTGATTGACCAATACGAAAAGGAAAACCAACCCTACTACAAAGAACTATCTGCAACAGAAGAAAAACAAGCAGTTGCATTTTTAAAGAAATCCAATCTACTAAAACGAACCAATGACCTAATCGGAAAGTCTGGAGTAATCGGAGAAGAATACAACAGGCAAACAATGTATCTAATCTTTACGTCTCGCAAAACTAATAACCCATTGCATTGCATCAGCTTGGGAAGTTCGGGAGTTGGTAAGACACATTTACAAAGTAAGGTTGCTGAACTTATTCCGGAAGAAGATAAAGTAGAAATCACAGTATTATCTGCAAACGCTTTTTATTACTTCAATCGAACTGAATTACAGCACAAATTAATATTGATTGAGGATTTAGATGGTGCTGAATCTGTACTCTATCCATTACGAGAATTACAATCTAAAAAGCGAATAACAAAAACGGTAGTTCATAAAGACACAAAAGGCACAACCAAAACCATACATCTAACAGTTGAAGGTCCTGTAAGTGTTGCAGGTTGCACCACACAGGAAAGCATTTACGAAGACAACTCAAATAGAAACTTCCTTTTATACATCGATGAAAGCGAACAGCAAGACCAAAAAATAATGGATTACCAGCGGAGAGCCTCCGCAGGTAAATTAAATGAGCAAGACGAAATACAATCAAGAGAATTACTGAAAAATGTACAACGATTATTAAAACCAATAAAAGTGATTAATCCTTTTGCAGAATATCTTGAATTACCAAAATCTGTATTTAAACCACGAAGAACCAATAGCCATTATTTACAGTTCATTGAAGCGATTACATTTTACAAGCAGTACCAAAGGGAAAAGCTTTACGATAAAGACACAGGAGAAGAATTTATAGAAACGACAATCGAAGATATTAAAGAAGCTAACGAATTAATCATAGATGTTTTATTGCGTAAAAGTGACACGATTACAGGAGCAATACGAAACCATTTAGAACGCTTGAAAGCCTATTTAAAAGAAAACAATCAAACGACTTTTACCAATGCTGAAATTAGGCGACACTTACGAATTAAGGAAACCACTTTAAGACGTTACAATGGGCAATTATTGGCAGAAAATTATATACAAAGAGTTAAGAAAGTAAAGACCAAAAGTTACTGTTTTAAAATTGTAGACGTGGACGAATACACAAATCTTAAACAGCAAATTGACGATGCCTTAAACACTTGTGTATCGAAGCTCACAACACCGACACAACACCGAGAAATCGCCACATCGCCACCAAGTCGCCACCAACAAAATGGCGAGGTTAAAAAATAGAAAACCAATTAGTTAAACTCAACTCGCCATATAAACCCAAAAAAGGTCAAGCGATGAAAAAATTAAAGTTACAAAACACCATTTTTAAGATGTTCGTTGCCAATTATAAAGACTGGTTGGACATCTTGGGTTATGCAGAAACTACAGTATATAACTTACCAAACCATTTGCAAGAGTTCTTCTATTATTTAGAGAATAATGGCATTAAAAATATCAATCAAATCACAACCAAAATAGTAAAAGATTATTACCGAAAATTACAACAAAGAGCCAACGAAAGACAAAGTGGAAGTTTAAGTAAAAGCTATTTAAATAAGCATCAACAGGCATTAAAGAAATTTAGTGATTACCTAAAACAGCATAATGCCAAATCACGCTTGAGCGTGCATCTAAAATCAGAGAAACAACCAACAGAGGAAAAACTTAATATACTTACTCAAAGCGAAATCAAGGAACTTTTTGAAGCTACAGAATTTAGTCATAGTGAACCACGATTTAGATTAAGAGATAAAGCCATTTTAACAATACTATACAGTTGTGGCTTACGAAGAAATGAAGCAGTACATTTAAATCTAAGCGATATTTATTTTGATAAGGAAAGAGTGTTTGTTAGAAAAGGAAAAAACTATAAAGAACGGTTTATACCAATCAACCGAAAGAATGCAGAAATATTGGAAGATTACATTTACGAAGGGCGACCAGAATTTTACCAATCCAATTTAAGTGAAGCTCTCTTTGTAAACAAGAACGGAACTCGAATGCAAGGCATGAGTTTTGCAAATCGATTGAAAGCAATTGTAACATCAACCAACAATAAAAACATCGTTGAGAAGCATATTACTTTACACATTTTACGTCATAGTATAGCAACACATCTACTACAACAGGAAGTGCCATTAGAAAGCATAAAAACTTTTTTAGGCCATACTTCTCTGGAATCTACCCAAATCTATACACATCTTTTAAAATCGATTGAAAATGAATGATTATAGAACATATTTACAGGAACAGGATTATAGCGAAACAACTATTACAGGAAACGAAAAACAGATAGAACTCTTTAAAAAATGGTGCAAGCGCAATCATACTTCACCAAAACAAATTGATTATAAAATGTGTTTAAAATTCATCAAATATCTAACCCGAAAAGGCAATAGTAAAAAGACCATCAACCATAGATTAAGAAGTGTAAAAATCTACTTTAATTACTTGATAGATGAAGCTTATAGAATTGATAACCCAATAGAAAGTACTATTGTAAAAGGAACAAAAAGAACGGCGAATTATGATTTGTTGGATGCTGACGAATTAGAGGATTTATATTACTCCTTTGAAAGTGGCAATGCCACAGATAAATATGCATTAGTTTGTGCAAAAAGGAATAAAGTTATAATCGGATTAATCGTTTATCAAGGCTTAAATACAACAAGTTTAAGCAAGTTAAAAACAGAACATCTGCAACTATCAAAAGGTAAAATATATGTTCCAAGTACACTAAGAAGTAACGCAAGAGAATTGGAGTTAAAACCTTGGCAGATAATGGAATTTATAAATTACCAAAACGAAGTGTTGCCAATATTGCAAAAGCGACTAAAAAACTATACAGAACAACTCTTTCCAATCAACACAAGATTTAATGTACTCACTTCACAGATTATAAAGAAGTTAAAAAAGTACAATCAAAAAGCTGAAAACATAAAACAGATTAGAGCAAGTGTAATTACAAATTGGTTAGGTCAATATAATTTGCGACAAGTTCAATATTTAGCTGGACATCGTTACATCAGTTCAACCGAAAGATATTTACAGGATGATTTAGAAAACTTGCACGAAATCGTCAACAACTTCCATCCTATTAGCTAAAAGAAAATAAATCAAACTTGATATCACAAATTGTGATATCAAGTTGTTATTTTTGTTAAATATTAGAAATAAATGAGCGATAAATTAATCATACCAGACGAAGTAGTTATCAGTAAGATTTACTACATAAGAGACCAAAAAGTAATGTTAGATAGTGATTTAGCAGAACTTTATGAAGTAGAAACAAGGGTTTTAAACCAACAAGTAAAACGAAATATAGACAGGTTTCCAGATGATTTTATGTTCCAACTAACGGAAATAGAATGGGAAACTTTAAAGTCGCAAAACACAACACCAAGTTGGGGAGGAAGAAGAAAATTACCTTATGTATTTACAGAACACGGTGTACTGATGTTATCAAGTGCTTTGAACAGTAAAAAAGCAATTGCAGTCAATATCCAAATAATGAGGATTTTTACCAAACTTCGTGAAATGCTTACAGACAATTTAAGTCTTAAACTTGAAGTTGAAGAAATCAAAAAGAAGCTAACAAATCACAGCAAGAATATTGAATTGGTTTTTAACTACTTGGATGAATTGATTGATAAAAAAGAGAATGAAAAGCCTCGAAAAGAAATAGGCTACAAAGCTGATAGAGATTAAATCCCCACAAAACAAAATTCAGTTTTATCGTTCCTCAAAATCCTCTGTTTTTTGTTTTGTTCCGCTCGCCACACATCACCCAAGCTATGTTTACATAATTGGCATTATAAGTCCGCTTCGCACAGTTTTTAGTGTTGTTATTTTGATGAATAAAAAACTGTCGTTATAATGTAAATTATGTAAAATATCCGCTCGTCCAACGCTTTTTGCCAACGCTACTGCCAGCGCACTCGGAAACGTTAATTATTTTGCTCAATCGTCGCAAAACCTCTAGCATTTTATTGTTAGTGGAAAATCCACGCTTCGCCAACCTCTTTTTCCACTAACAATAAAACGTTTTAAAAGTTGATGTAACAGAGGATGAAAATGCGGTGGAGTTGCATCAGCTTTTAAAATGACTTGTTCTTCATAAACTTGCTCAAAAAGCGTTGGCAGAAAGGCGAAAGGGAGTATTTTACATAAAACTGGTTATAGCTACGCCATTGGTGGTGCGAGGAAGTACTATAACCCGTTTTATGTAAAATATCGAGGGAAAGGAAACCAATTAAATACAGAGGGTTTTTGCAGACAAAAAACTGGATTTTATTGGTGCGGAATAAATACCAATCCGTATATTAGAGGTTGAATAAAAAACGTTCTTTTAAATAAAATTTTTGGAGTTGACCGACTGAAAAATGGGTGTCTGATTAAAAAAAATGCATAAACTACTATCCCTTTGGATTACGTCATAAAGGTTACAATTCTGTAGTAAACTCAACTAATCCAGCTTTGAAGTATAGGTTTGGTGGTAAAGAGTACCAAGATGAATTAGGTTTAGGTTGGTATGATATAACAGCAAGAAATTACGACCCAGCTTTAGGGCGTTGGATGAACCTTGACCCTTTGGCTGAAATGATGAGAAGACACTCTCCTTATAATTATGCGTTTGATAATCCAATTTACTTTATTGACCCAGATGGAATGATGCCTTTTGGACCTGGAGACCCACCACCTGGAATACCTGACCCAGTTGGATGGTTAAAAGAACAAGGAAAGTCCTTTTTGTCATGGGTAGGCTCTGGAGTTGATGCTGTAGGAGGTGCTATTAGTGATGCTGGCGATGCAGTGTCAGATTTCTTTTATAATGATGGAGAAAGTTTTAATGCTCCTTCGGGAAGAGCTACAGATAGTGGTAGAGATGGAAGTAGTGGTGTTGATTATACAAGTAAGACTGGACAGGGAGATTTATCATTAAAAGATAAAGGAAATGGAAATACTGAAACAGTTCCTGCTGATGATATTGTTAAAGTGGCTAGTTTAGTTAAAACAGGTAGAACCAATCCTAATAAAGGGCGGCCAATGTCAACGACTAATAGTGCTTCTACAGCTAAAACTACTGCCACAAATGTTAAAAAAGGAATGGGAGACGGTAAAAAAATGGTGTCTAATGCAGAGAATATAAATAATGCGACAAGTAGTGGTGGTTCAATGAGTACGACAAATACAACTGGAGAAGTATCTACCAACGCCACACGAACAACTGTAGGTTATACCACAAGAGCCTATAGAGGAGGCAAAAATGTTAGTGTTCAAAATAGAACTAGTCGTACTGATACAAAGCAAGATTCAATAAATTTTATGAGTACTGGAACTATAGATTCTGTAACAGTAGAAGAACGTAAAGGATTAAGATATTAAAATGAAAATAGATAAATTTTTAACCTGTAATATTGTGCTTATTGCTTTATTGGTTTTAAGTTCATGCAGTCAAACAATAAAGGATTTTTATGATGATGGTTCAATAAAAAGAGAATATCATTTAAAAAAGGAAAAGTATGACGGCGCCTATAAAGAATATTATACCAATGGGAACTTAAAATTATTGCATAATTATAAGAATGGAAGACTAGTCGATTCATCATTGTTTTATAACGAAAAGACTTCTTTGAAAATTGATTATATAAGATATTACAGTAATGATGGTATAAAAGAAGTGGTATTTGATAATGGTGTTCTTCTTAAAGAAGGGTTTGTTAATGATAAAAACATAGGTATTGGTAAATGGAAATTTTATAATAAAAAAGGTTTGTTAGAGATAGTGAGAGAATATAAAATCATAAACAATGAACAATATTTAAATCAATCTTGGTCTTTTAACAAAAAAGGAGACACTGTATATGGTGGTAATTTTTGCAAAATAGATGTTGTAAAAGACACTATTTCCTTACTGGAACCCTTTAGAGCTGTAGCCTATTTATACGTACCCCTTTTTGAAAATGCTAATTCAGAAGCAACTGTTTGTCTTCCATATGATGAAAATGTAAATTTTGATAAAAATTTCTCTAATGATGGAAAAATTCAAATAGATACTTTTTATAACCTGAAAAAAGATATTAAGAATCAACAATGGTTTCCAAATAACAATCCTAACTATACAGTTGTTTTTGGAAAAAAATTTAAAACTTCTGGGAAAAAAATTATTAGGGGATATGTTTTAGAATTTTATGAAAACAACAATGATTCTATCAATAGAGAAGAAAGGAAAATATATTTTGAAAAGGAAGTCTATGTTAAAGATGTAAATCTAAATGTTCCCACTAGTTTGTGATTATTAGTATTGGAAGTAATAAAAACACAGAACCACAATGTAAAAGTTGTGGTTTTTTTTATGCAATAGATTTAAGTTTCACAGATTTAATGAGTGCATCAAGCGTATAAAGAATATGCTCTCTATCTTCATCGTTCATCTGCTGTACCTCGATAACACGTTTTAACAGTTGCCTGTCAACTTCAATATTCTGTTTGCCAATCAAGAAATCCAAACTCACTTCAAGTACATTGGCAATCCTTGAAGCCACTTCAACAGATGGATTTACTTCATCACGTTCATAACGCCCAATAATATCTCCTGAAGTTCCTACTTTTTTTCCTAAATCGTTTTGCGAAAGCTTCTTTTGTTTACGGAGTTTTGTTATTTGTTGTCCTAAAGTCATACTTAAAAGTCGTTAAAATGCTATATATAATAAGTTTTAGGCAAATATAACTGATAAAAATAGCATAACAAAGATATATAAACCTTGTTTAAATCTGATAAATGTTTTAGTTTTGTGAT
The DNA here is from genome assembly GCF_947495925.1 of uncultured Algibacter sp. GTDB lineage: Bacteria > Bacteroidota > Bacteroidia > Flavobacteriales > Flavobacteriaceae > Algibacter_E. The sequence continues at coordinate 18,329 of NZ_CANMAU010000009.1, read as the reverse complement.
AAATAGGTCAGAAAATTAATTTATCAACAATGCTCAATACTTCCAACCCGAACAACTACGAGTACACCACAAAACATTTAGAGATACATATTTTGGGCGGTATTAAACTCAATAAACTAGAAAGTTTACGAATAACGTTAAGTGTTCAAAAACCAAAACAGCACAATATTTTAAGGCATTCCATAGATTTATACAACGATAACCAAATAGAAAAGTTTACTCGAAAAATAGCGGAACGCTTGGAAATAGGAACAAGTGTGGCACGTAGAACATTACAGGATTTAACCAAAGAATTAGAAAACTACAGATTTTTATTGATTGACCAATACGAAAAGGAAAACCAACCCTACTACAAAGAACTATCTGCAACAGAAGAAAAACAAGCAGTTGCATTTTTAAAGAAATCCAATCTACTAAAACGAACCAATGACCTAATCGGAAAGTCTGGAGTAATCGGAGAAGAATACAACAGGCAAACAATGTATCTAATCTTTACGTCTCGCAAAACTAATAACCCATTGCATTGCATCAGCTTGGGAAGTTCGGGAGTTGGTAAGACACATTTACAAAGTAAGGTTGCTGAACTTATTCCGGAAGAAGATAAAGTAGAAATCACAGTATTATCTGCAAACGCTTTTTATTACTTCAATCGAACTGAATTACAGCACAAATTAATATTGATTGAGGATTTAGATGGTGCTGAATCTGTACTCTATCCATTACGAGAATTACAATCTAAAAAGCGAATAACAAAAACGGTAGTTCATAAAGACACAAAAGGCACAACCAAAACCATACATCTAACAGTTGAAGGTCCTGTAAGTGTTGCAGGTTGCACCACACAGGAAAGCATTTACGAAGACAACTCAAATAGAAACTTCCTTTTATACATCGATGAAAGCGAACAGCAAGACCAAAAAATAATGGATTACCAGCGGAGAGCCTCCGCAGGTAAATTAAATGAGCAAGACGAAATACAATCAAGAGAATTACTGAAAAATGTACAACGATTATTAAAACCAATAAAAGTGATTAATCCTTTTGCAGAATATCTTGAATTACCAAAATCTGTATTTAAACCACGAAGAACCAATAGCCATTATTTACAGTTCATTGAAGCGATTACATTTTACAAGCAGTACCAAAGGGAAAAGCTTTACGATAAAGACACAGGAGAAGAATTTATAGAAACGACAATCGAAGATATTAAAGAAGCTAACGAATTAATCATAGATGTTTTATTGCGTAAAAGTGACACGATTACAGGAGCAATACGAAACCATTTAGAACGCTTGAAAGCCTATTTAAAAGAAAACAATCAAACGACTTTTACCAATGCTGAAATTAGGCGACACTTACGAATTAAGGAAACCACTTTAAGACGTTACAATGGGCAATTATTGGCAGAAAATTATATACAAAGAGTTAAGAAAGTAAAGACCAAAAGTTACTGTTTTAAAATTGTAGACGTGGACGAATACACAAATCTTAAACAGCAAATTGACGATGCCTTAAACACTTGTGTATCGAAGCTCACAACACCGACACAACACCGAGAAATCGCCACATCGCCACCAAGTCGCCACCAACAAAATGGCGAGGTTAAAAAATAGAAAACCAATTAGTTAAACTCAACTCGCCATATAAACCCAAAAAAGGTCAAGCGATGAAAAAATTAAAGTTACAAAACACCATTTTTAAGATGTTCGTTGCCAATTATAAAGACTGGTTGGACATCTTGGGTTATGCAGAAACTACAGTATATAACTTACCAAACCATTTGCAAGAGTTCTTCTATTATTTAGAGAATAATGGCATTAAAAATATCAATCAAATCACAACCAAAATAGTAAAAGATTATTACCGAAAATTACAACAAAGAGCCAACGAAAGACAAAGTGGAAGTTTAAGTAAAAGCTATTTAAATAAGCATCAACAGGCATTAAAGAAATTTAGTGATTACCTAAAACAGCATAATGCCAAATCACGCTTGAGCGTGCATCTAAAATCAGAGAAACAACCAACAGAGGAAAAACTTAATATACTTACTCAAAGCGAAATCAAGGAACTTTTTGAAGCTACAGAATTTAGTCATAGTGAACCACGATTTAGATTAAGAGATAAAGCCATTTTAACAATACTATACAGTTGTGGCTTACGAAGAAATGAAGCAGTACATTTAAATCTAAGCGATATTTATTTTGATAAGGAAAGAGTGTTTGTTAGAAAAGGAAAAAACTATAAAGAACGGTTTATACCAATCAACCGAAAGAATGCAGAAATATTGGAAGATTACATTTACGAAGGGCGACCAGAATTTTACCAATCCAATTTAAGTGAAGCTCTCTTTGTAAACAAGAACGGAACTCGAATGCAAGGCATGAGTTTTGCAAATCGATTGAAAGCAATTGTAACATCAACCAACAATAAAAACATCGTTGAGAAGCATATTACTTTACACATTTTACGTCATAGTATAGCAACACATCTACTACAACAGGAAGTGCCATTAGAAAGCATAAAAACTTTTTTAGGCCATACTTCTCTGGAATCTACCCAAATCTATACACATCTTTTAAAATCGATTGAAAATGAATGATTATAGAACATATTTACAGGAACAGGATTATAGCGAAACAACTATTACAGGAAACGAAAAACAGATAGAACTCTTTAAAAAATGGTGCAAGCGCAATCATACTTCACCAAAACAAATTGATTATAAAATGTGTTTAAAATTCATCAAATATCTAACCCGAAAAGGCAATAGTAAAAAGACCATCAACCATAGATTAAGAAGTGTAAAAATCTACTTTAATTACTTGATAGATGAAGCTTATAGAATTGATAACCCAATAGAAAGTACTATTGTAAAAGGAACAAAAAGAACGGCGAATTATGATTTGTTGGATGCTGACGAATTAGAGGATTTATATTACTCCTTTGAAAGTGGCAATGCCACAGATAAATATGCATTAGTTTGTGCAAAAAGGAATAAAGTTATAATCGGATTAATCGTTTATCAAGGCTTAAATACAACAAGTTTAAGCAAGTTAAAAACAGAACATCTGCAACTATCAAAAGGTAAAATATATGTTCCAAGTACACTAAGAAGTAACGCAAGAGAATTGGAGTTAAAACCTTGGCAGATAATGGAATTTATAAATTACCAAAACGAAGTGTTGCCAATATTGCAAAAGCGACTAAAAAACTATACAGAACAACTCTTTCCAATCAACACAAGATTTAATGTACTCACTTCACAGATTATAAAGAAGTTAAAAAAGTACAATCAAAAAGCTGAAAACATAAAACAGATTAGAGCAAGTGTAATTACAAATTGGTTAGGTCAATATAATTTGCGACAAGTTCAATATTTAGCTGGACATCGTTACATCAGTTCAACCGAAAGATATTTACAGGATGATTTAGAAAACTTGCACGAAATCGTCAACAACTTCCATCCTATTAGCTAAAAGAAAATAAATCAAACTTGATATCACAAATTGTGATATCAAGTTGTTATTTTTGTTAAATATTAGAAATAAATGAGCGATAAATTAATCATACCAGACGAAGTAGTTATCAGTAAGATTTACTACATAAGAGACCAAAAAGTAATGTTAGATAGTGATTTAGCAGAACTTTATGAAGTAGAAACAAGGGTTTTAAACCAACAAGTAAAACGAAATATAGACAGGTTTCCAGATGATTTTATGTTCCAACTAACGGAAATAGAATGGGAAACTTTAAAGTCGCAAAACACAACACCAAGTTGGGGAGGAAGAAGAAAATTACCTTATGTATTTACAGAACACGGTGTACTGATGTTATCAAGTGCTTTGAACAGTAAAAAAGCAATTGCAGTCAATATCCAAATAATGAGGATTTTTACCAAACTTCGTGAAATGCTTACAGACAATTTAAGTCTTAAACTTGAAGTTGAAGAAATCAAAAAGAAGCTAACAAATCACAGCAAGAATATTGAATTGGTTTTTAACTACTTGGATGAATTGATTGATAAAAAAGAGAATGAAAAGCCTCGAAAAGAAATAGGCTACAAAGCTGATAGAGATTAAATCCCCACAAAACAAAATTCAGTTTTATCGTTCCTCAAAATCCTCTGTTTTTTGTTTTGTTCCGCTCGCCACACATCACCCAAGCTATGTTTACATAATTGGCATTATAAGTCCGCTTCGCACAGTTTTTAGTGTTGTTATTTTGATGAATAAAAAACTGTCGTTATAATGTAAATTATGTAAAATATCCGCTCGTCCAACGCTTTTTGCCAACGCTACTGCCAGCGCACTCGGAAACGTTAATTATTTTGCTCAATCGTCGCAAAACCTCTAGCATTTTATTGTTAGTGGAAAATCCACGCTTCGCCAACCTCTTTTTCCACTAACAATAAAACGTTTTAAAAGTTGATGTAACAGAGGATGAAAATGCGGTGGAGTTGCATCAGCTTTTAAAATGACTTGTTCTTCATAAACTTGCTCAAAAAGCGTTGGCAGAAAGGCGAAAGGGAGTATTTTACATAAAACTGGTTATAGCTACGCCATTGGTGGTGCGAGGAAGTACTATAACCCGTTTTATGTAAAATATCGAGGGAAAGGAAACCAATTAAATACAGAGGGTTTTTGCAGACAAAAAACTGGATTTTATTGGTGCGGAATAAATACCAATCCGTATATTAGAGGTTGAATAAAAAACGTTCTTTTAAATAAAATTTTTGGAGTTGACCGACTGAAAAATGGGTGTCTGATTAAAAAAAATGCATAAACTACTATCCCTTTGGACTCAAACATAAAGGGTATAATACTAACGTAAATTCTACTAACTTAGCGCTCAAAAGAAAATTCGGTGGAATGGAATATCAAGATGAGTTAGGTTTGAATTGGTACGATATTACGGCACGTAACTATGACCCTGCTCTTGGCAGATGGATGAACCTTGATCCTCTTGCTGAACAGATGAGAAGGCACTCACCTTATAACTATGCGTTTGATAATCCTATTAGATTTATAGATCCAGATGGAATGAAACCTTTTGCAGAAGAAGATTGCTGCGGAGGAAACCCTATAAATGGAATTGGAGAAGGAATTGCTAGGTCTTTTGAAACAGCAGTAAATAAAGTAAATAAATCTTTGAATGATATGGCGAATAGCATAGCATCTCTTTTTAAAGAAGATATTGAGCCGACTGTAGATACTGGCGATGATTTTGTTGAAGTAGGAGGTGAAGTTGTTGCTAAAGAAACAGGAAGTAAAGTAGCGAAAAGTATAGCGAAAAAAGCAGGTGTATTAGGTACAGTAAACACATTAACTTCTTTAACAATAGAAGCAGCAGAAAATGGAGTGTCAGAAGAATTAGTGCAAAAAGGAGCAGGTGAACTAGTATCTAATGCGACAGGCCCTGCGGCGCCATTTACAGAAATAGTTTTGCAGGATGGTCAATCTGATGATGGTGTAACAAATACTTCAAATATGTCTAATAATTTTTCTCAAAGTGGAAGACAGCGCAATGCTTATATATATAGAAATTTCACTATGAGAAATCAAAGAACAACTGATACTAGACCTGCTTCTGTTAGAAATGCAGCAGCAGCCGAAAAAGCTAAAGGTAATCCAATAGCGCAATTTTGGTTAAGAGTATTACCAGCAAGAGATTAACTAAACTAAAATGAATTTTTTATATAAATATTACGCTAGCATACTGGGATTAATCAGGTTTATTGGTATAGGTGTTGGAAATGAAGATGCTAGAGCTTCGGCTGTATTTACTGTTACATTTTGCTCTATATTTTCAATAATAACTAAATCTATTGGGTATAGTATTAAAAGTTTTGGTACTTTATTATTAGTATTTTTAGTGTTATCTATATTCTTTTTTTCTTACTATTTTTTCACAAATAAAAGGAACAAACAAAAAATAAATAACTGGTTAAAGTTAAGTTATAAAAAAGAGAAGATAACTGTTGGTTTAGTATCGCTAGTAGCATTTATAACTTCAATAATAATATCACTTAAAACTTATGGTTAAGAAAACATTAATACTACTTTCTTTTCTTTGTTTTTACACAACACTTTTTTTTGGTCAAGTAGATGTTAATAAAGTAGAAAAAATTAATACTATCCTTTGTGATTGCTTAGAGTATAATAAATCTAAAAATGATAGTATTAGATTAGAAGAATGTACTACGGTTTTATATGATGGTCTTTCAGTAATTGAAGAAAAAAAAACTAGAGAGTTATATGCACAAAAATCAGATACTTATTTACAACGTAGATGTATAGAATATGTGAAAATTATTTACAAAAATGTTCCTGCTTCAGACATTGAATTAGTAGATAAAGACGTTTTCCATAGTGCAGAGAAAGTCATTAAATCAAATATTACAGGTGAATATTATTATAAAGATTATTTAGGAGAAGTATTTAATGTTGAAATTTTTGAATCATCTTGGAGTGAGAAAATAGTATCTACTGATAGATATATTAATTTTAGGTTTGATAAAAGTAGTAGCGTATTAACCTTTGTAAAATCTAATGATATTTTCTTTAAAGATTTTTATGGAATCGACAAAGAAATAAAAATCAGGTATAAAATTTATGATAAAAATAACTTGTTAGTAATTCTTAATTTAGGAAGTGGAATTTATCTTAAAAAAACTCTTAGAAAGAGAGAGCGGTAAATATGACATACCCCGTTCGGGTACAGTATGTTCGCTACCGCTAGGATTTCCTAGTGGCGATAAGAGTAAGGAAATAAAAAACGAAGCCACATTTTAGAGATAGAATGTGGTTTTTTTATGCCTTTAAGTGTAAAAAAGAGTAAAACCTTGTTTTGTAACCAACTGATAATCAGCGTATAATTTTTTAATGGGTCTGTTTTTGGTATTTATTTGTTAATCAGCAATTTAGCCTTAAAAAGGTTGCATTAGTGCACCGCAAATCCCAAAGCAATTTTAGAATAAAGTGTCCCTTATAAGGGAATTAGTAAAAAATCAGTTTAGAGGAATTCTAGGAATACTAAATTTTAAGAAAAACTTTTCAATAAAACACGCATTTGTAAATAATTTTTGCCCAGCCTAAAGTTCTTTTTCCTTTCAAAATGAAGGTTAATAATCTCACCAAACTTAGTGCGTTGCTCAAGAGTATAAATAAGGTTTAATAAATTGTTATAGTTTCCTTCAATAGTAAAACTATAAGTTTTGATGGTAAGATCATCGTTTTTAAAGCTATGAGGTTGCTTGAATTCAATAACTTTTAAATCATGTTTTTTGGAAAACGTATTTAATCCCTTTAACAGATTGTTTTGAATTGAGTTTCCATGAATATGATATTTATTTAGTAAAGAATCATAATATTTTTGCTTTTGTTTTAGAAGTGATAATTGTTTCGGCGTATTTTTAAATGATATCTCCTCCTGTTTTAAACTTTCATAGGATTTTTTTAGATTAAGCGTGTTAGAAATAGCCAAATTATAGCACAATACCAGAATTATAAAGAAGACGATGATTAATACTATATTCTTGTTTTTTTTATTCATTTATATAAGGGTTAACACTAGACTGAAGTGAGACGTTTTAGTTTTCGAATCACTATAATCTGTAACTTTCACGGCATGAATCCAATCCATACTTTCTAAAGTATTTATCCAGTCTGAATATAAATCACTATTATTTGATTCTCCAGTGATATGGATCGTGTTATTGTTTAATAAAATAGGTTTATTAGGCTTTATGCTTTTTATAAGTGGTTGATAAATGAGTTCAGAGAGTAATATAGATTCAGGTAAACTTGCTATGATACTGCTAATGAAGTAAGAACTTTTAGAGGTGTTACTCCTAAGCATATCATCGGTAGTTTTTTTTGATTTACTAACTGCTTCACTCAGGTTTATAATATTGGCTTTTGCAGTTTGATTAATTTGACAGGTTTGACTTAATGCGGTTACTTTTTCGAAGTAAAAATTAAAAAAAAGAAAATTTAAAAGCAAAATGCCTAGAATTGAAGCTAATCCTATTTTTAAAAACTGACTAAAAAAATGCGTGTGTTTATAAGTGTCAAATAATGTGTGTTCGAAATCTAAAAAATTACTCTTAGTTTGATGTGTTTTTAAAATAGAACTTAAAGCTCCTGAAAATGATAACATATAGGGGCTTTGAACGTTGAGCCCATTAATCTCGTAGACAGTGTCCATATTGGAGTCACTAAGGAGAATGTTCTCTATCATTGAATTACTAATGGTAATATTTGAATTAGATGTTGAAATCTGGTCATTTTGCGAAAAATGGACAACACTAGTTATGGCTAAATTGCCAAGGGAAAATTTTATAACACTTAAATCATTTTTTGTATAAATCTCAATTAATTCATTTAAATATGATTTTCTACAAACAGATATAAAAGAGGTGTCACCTTGTTTCAGTATTTCATAGTAAAACTCAGATATATTAATATTTGGAAATGCTTTGTTAACTAAATTAAACTCTGTGGATGATTCATTTTTAATAATTTTGGATAAGACTTGATCATTATTTACAATTAAAAAAACGTGTTGTTTTTTAGGTAGTAATTCATTAAGTTCTTTAACCGTCTTTGATGTTCGAGTTGTTTGGATACCAACCTCTTTTTTCGTTTTTTTTAATAGAGTTACATTAATCGCCTCACTATTATTAACAGTAGTATGCTCAATACCACAAAATTTATTTCCATAAAGCAAATATGACTTAAAGGCTTCTAACATTTAATAAATAATAGTTGGTTTAATAAATACGGTAAGTTTGGCATTTGCGGCTTCACGCTTTCTGGAACTAAATAACCATTTAATAACAGGGATCCTTGCTAGAAGAGGTACACCAGTTCCAGAATCGTTTCTTGAATTCTGTTCTAAACCACCAAGTACTACTATATCTTGATCCTCCACTCTAATAATGGAGCTAAACTCTCGAGACTTAATATCTGGAGGTGCATTTTCTGCTATGCGGGCACCAAAACTGGATTGGATGACAAATATGTCTAAAGTAACATGGCCATCACCAGAAACAAGGGGTTTTATAGTCAAGCCAATTTCTGCGTCAATAGGCTCATAGTTTGTTATTTCCGAAGTTTGCGGATTATCTGTACCATAAATGTTACGTTGCGTTACTGTGTAATACGAGGTTTCTCCATTTGAGAAGGTTGCCCTGTGCCCATTCAATGTGGATAGCTTTGGTGTAGATTTAATTTTAAGATTTCCGTTATTTTCCATGGCTTTTATCGTAGCAAAAAAGTTAGGAACCACTTTGCCTAAGTTTAACCCTGAAAAGCTGTTAAATCCATCTAAAATGCTATTTATTGTTTTAGCACCAAGGGAAAGGTCTGTTTTAGGAAATACATCACCAGAAGTGGTTGTAGGCTCTTCTCCAATACCCCAAGTTACTCCAGTTTCGATAGTGTTATTTTTATTAACTTCAACAAACATGACTTCGATCAAAACAACAGGAACCGTTTTATCTATATAATGAATAAAGTTCTTAAGCCTTTCTATTTTTTCACTACTTCCAGTAACATAAAGGTTATTAAGCTCATAATCGGTTTTTATATCTAAACCTTCAGAAATTTCAATAGGGATAATAGCTTCAATAGTTTGAAGGTTTCCTCTGGAACTATTATTACTGGAATTATGATTTATTTGAGATCGGTTTCTGTTACTTAGGTTTGAATTTCTGTTCGATTGCGAATTAAAATTGTTATCAAAACTAGAACCCGAAATGTTAGACCTGTTGTTGCTATTATAATTGCTATTGCTGCCAACAGTTCTATTTCTGCTATTCCCACCAGCGGGGTCTGAAAGCAATTCGACCGACCGGTGCATTAAATGGATTTGTTCAACTTTTCGAACACTTAACTGATCTTCAGTTCCAAAAAAGTAAATGTTATTTTCTTTTTTGTAGGTTAGTCTTGGAGCCATATTACTTGCTTGTAACTGGTTCCCATTTTTAGTTCTTTTTTTATTATTGGAAGCTTGCTGACTATTTGTATTGGACATACTAAATCCATCTGTTTGTGATTCAAATATTTTAGTCAACATAGCATCAAAGGAAATAGATTTGGCCCTAAAAGATGTTGTGCCGGCTCTATCTAATGGTGTAGCTGTAAAAATATTAATATTAAGATCAGTACCAATATCACGAATTATAGATGCAATAGGCGTATTAGTGAAATTCACATCTAATAATTTGTGTTCTCGATCGAGAACTTCGTATTCTAAACTACTTTTTTTTCTAGATGTTGTGGTGCCTTCTTTATCCGAAGAACTATTATCTTCAAACACATAAAAACCATCCTTAGTGCGCTCATACAATAAGTGATTGCTCAAAGCCAATTTGTCCATCGCAGCATCAAAAGGCATGTTTTTAATGTAAGAGGTCATAAGCTTACTCTCCATACCAGGTGTAAAAACAAGATTTTTGGCACTCTCATCCATGATACGCTTAAAAACATCATAGAGCTCATCATTTTTCGCATCTATGCTTATTGTGTTTTCTGTTGGTTTATAAGAAACAGGAATTGTTTTTTTTTCAGGAGTTTTTGCTGGTTCAATATACTTTTTAATAGAGAGGATATTACCGGTAAAATTAATGGTAAGTGCATATTCTTTACATAAGAAAACTAATAAATCTGCAACCGTAACATTAGAGAAATTATTGTTTGAAATGGATATTTGATTAAGTTCTGATGATATATTAATGTTTACACTATGCGCATTTGAAACCGCCAATATAAAATTGGCTAAAGTAACATTGTTGACATTAATTTCTATTTTAGCCTGTTCTGTTAACCCTGGGATTTCAACAGCGAGTACTTCTAGTTGTGCCCTGATTTTAGATATCCGTAAGTCTTCATTTTGTGAAAAACTTACAGAACAGCAGAGTAATAGGATATATAATACTTTCTTCATTGGTGAGCTTAATCAATTAGTAGGGCGTATACTTCTTCTACCGATGTTACTCCTTGTTTAATCAGATTTATAGCATTATGTTTTAAGGTTGAAATGTGATGCTCTTTTAAATAGTTGTTTATTTCAAGGTCATTTTGTTTTATATGCGGCACTAAATATTTAGTGATAGGAATGATTTCATAAATAGCCTTTCTGCCTATGTATCCCGTATGATAACAGTCTGTACAGCCTTTAGGAACAAAATGATTAATAAGATCCTTTGGAATGCTAAAATGTTCTGGAAATATATCCGGACTAATAATGTCTTTACTTTTACAATTAGGACATAACTTTCTCACTAGTCTTTGTGCTACACTAACGTTAAGCGTACTAGCAATTAAGAATGCAGGAACGCCCATGTCAATTAATCTTGAAATAGTTGCCCAAGCAGAATTCGTGTGAATCGTAGATAATACCAGATGCCCTGTAAGCGCCGCACGAATTGCCATATTAGCTGTTTTAACATCTCTTATTTCTCCTACCATAATTATATCTGGGTCCTGACGTAAAAAAGTTCTCAAAGCGCTGGCAAAGTCTAAACCAATATTTTCCTTTAGTTGCACTTGGTTAACGCCTTCTAATGTATACTCAATAGGATCTTCAATGGTTATGATATTTGTTTTATCATCATTTAAAAGCTTTAGAGTACCATAAAGCGATGTCGTTTTACCCGAACCCGTAGGTCCCGAAATAAGAATAATACCATTTGGGTTTTTAATAGCCTCTTTGTACGTTCTTAATTCCCTTTCTGTAAAACCTAAATCTTCAATATCAAAATTATTGGCATCCTTGCTTAAAATTCTAAGTACTATTTTTTCTCCATGTAGGGTAGGTAGGCTTGATACACGAATGTCAAATTCACCACTGTTGCCTTTAATAGTAATTCTTCCGTCTTGAGGTAATCGCTTTTCTGAAATATCTAATCCCGCCTTAATTTTTATTTTGTTAATAATTACAGGATATTCAGAAAGGGAAATAATAAAGTGTTCTTTCAGTTTACCATCCAGCCTAAAACGTACTCTACATTTATACTCGAAAGGTTCAAAATGGATATCACTGCCCCCAATATTCTTGGCTGTCAATAATAATTGTTCTAAAAAATCACTAGAATAATGTAAATCTTCTGAATGATTAACTTCTCTTTTCCTAAAATTATTTGATAAGTAAAGGTCTATGTTTTCTGAAGATTCAGAGGCAAGTTTTATATTTTTTCCAAAAACAATCCGTAATTCACGCTTTAAAGATTCTGTGGTATCTTCAGATTTAAAAGTGTATTGACTACTGTTAAAATCAATTGGTATAATTCTGTAATGATAGGCCTGTTCACTACTTATAAGTTGAACATGTTCTGTTGGTATGGTATAGTCCTTATTCATCTGCTTTCTAAATCATATATAAGTTATTTGCTAAACCCAACCAGTTTGATAAATAACATGTTAAAAAAAATAAAGACATATAGCCAGCAAGCGGAACTGTTACTTGTTGCTTTGAACTGCGCACTTGATACAGATGTAGTACCAATGAAAAAATTAAAGCACTTATAAAGATTATGATGAATGAGAAACTTGAAAAAAAAGCCGTGGATGATATAAAAATTAAAATATCACCTAAACCAATTGTGTTTAGAATATTTGTTCTAAGTTTTAGTTTTGAGTAAAAAAATATAATAATTACTAATAGCAAAATAAAAATAGTATTAACTAATAACGAGTAAAAAAAAACTTCAGGTAGTGTGTTAAAATAAAAAAGGATACCACCAAGTATGCCTACTATGGGAAATAAAAACCAATATACTTTCCGCTCTTTATAATCTTGGAAAAGAATAAGGATAAAAGAAAAACTTAATATAACTTTTATAAATACCATTAATCTTTTACAATTTGTTTGGGTGTTCCAAGTTCATCAATTTCCCAAACATTAAATACGCCATCCCCATCAAAATCTGTTATAGCTGTGGCACGTACTTTAAAACTGTTATTATCAGCAGTTAGTAGTTCATAACTGTAATTGCTGTTACCGTTTTCTTTTACTGTTTTAGGAGCTTCAAAATCTACCTCGTTTAAGTCGTTAGCATATTTTGAATACATATATCTGTATGTGGTTTGGGAGTTGTAAATGTATTTCAACTGGGTTTGAGCCTCAACACTTTTTGTTTTACTAATTAAAGGCATCAAGTTGGGGAGCGCCAATAACAAAAGAATCCCTATAATAACTAAAACAATAAGGACTTCTTGTAAGTTGTAAGCAGGGACTTTGTAGATGTCTTTTTTTATGATTTTCATAAATCTCGATTATAAATTAAATAAAACCACTCTCTTTTGCTCTATCGATAAGTGCCTTGTCATCCTTTTGTGGTGTATTAAAAACATCGCGTAGTTGTCTTTTTCTTTTTTCTATACCCGCAATTGACAAGTGAACAATTTCCGGAAGATCTTTCATTTTTGCGCCTTGTGATAGGTGATAAAGTATCATACGATCTCTTTTATCAATCACAATTTGACTAGACATATGACTACGTATCAACCGGGTTACCGTTTTACTGTAGTACGGTGTGTCATTTAAAACATTTGTTATAGCCGTTACCAATTCCTGAATTGAGATATCGGTTTTTACTAAAAACCCATCTGGGTTTAATGATTTGAAAATGTTACAAAGTTTGTAATTGTTATTATGTGAAGTGATAACAATTATTTTTACATTTTTAAACTCCTTTTTTAGTTTAGCTCCAACATCATCACCAGATAACAAATCTCGATTCTTAGATGGCGGAATACTAATATCTAATAAAACAAGATCAAGTTTTAAACCTTTTTTGGCTTCATTAATTTTTTCAAGGGCTGAATCGCAATCATGAGCAACATTAATGTTAAATTTCAGGTTTTTATCAGTTAAACTAACGTGATTAATTGCCATTTTGTAAGCATCAGCAATTAGTGGGTGATCGTCCAGAATGAGGACATTGATAATTTGGGTCATTTGCTATTAATTTTTCATTATTTCAGATTGAAACCTGTTTAATTATGTCTGCAATCTATTTATTAGACCATAATAATGGGTATGGAAATCCCTTACTTTTAGTAAGGAAAAATAACAAATATTATATGAATTATAATATTTGTTTTTGTGTTTAGGCAATTGACTCTAACCGTATGTCTAGAATAAAGTATTACTTGTTTTGGGGCTATCTAAAAAATGTAACTTCTGTTTAGTAATATCTATTTCGCCAATCACTTAGGAGTCAGTCTTTTAGTGTATCGTCTTAGGTCTTAATGGGATCTGTGTTAGATTATGATATGGTTTAGAACGCTTCCAATACTCTTTTATAATATTTCACCGTAGTTTAATATTCACCTACAAGTGGTGCAAATATATGTGAGTACTTTATTATTGCCAGAATTTGCATTTAGATGATATGTTATTTTCATAGTAGATACAATTATATGTTATCCAAAATTTACGAGGAGAAATTAAATAATTTTACTTTCCCTACTACAAGTAATGTAAAACCCTACAATATTTTTTTGTCTTAGACTTATTTTTATACAGAATTAAATTTTGATAAACTCATCATTATGAAAACCTGTATTTCATTTTTAGCAATCTTTTTAATAGCTGTAACAATTGGAAAAATGTTTGGTCAACAGACCCAGCTTCCGGATTTAATGCCGAATTCGCCAAATGTAGAAGCCATGCAACAATATGGGAACTACCCAGTAGGTCATTATACAGGTATACCAAGTATAAATATTCCGTTATACGTTATAAAATCTGGAGATATTACAGTACCTATAAGTCTTAGTTATCATGCTTCAGGAATTAAAGTATCTCAGGAGGCAAGTTGGGTAGGTCTTGGATGGTCTTTAAATGCTGGAGGTAGTCTAAGTAAACAAAAAAGAAGTTTTGATGATTTTGGACATTATGAGTCAACTAATTATCATTTTAAAGAACCAATAATTGAACTGTCAGAAGGTAATAAAAATGGAGATAGTATAAGTGATGCTCAGTATTTGCAGTATTTTAAGCAAAATAGAAGAGACTTATTTCCAGACTTATATTTCTATAGTTTTTTAGGTTATTCAGGCAAGTTTATTTTCGATGATTTCCCACAAGGAACATCGGTTAAGCGTGGTGATGGATTAAAGTTTAATATAGATAATCTTGGAAATACTGGTGTTCAAATCGATAGTTTGGACTGGCGTGTACAAGATTTAAAAGGATTAACTTATGGTTTTAGACAACCTGTTACAAAGAGTATTAGTACTGGAGATATAGAGGCAAGTACTATAATTGGAGTAGAAACAACAGTTAGTTCCTGGCTACTTACAAGTATTACATCTAATACGAATAAGGAGGTTGTTTTTGACTATGATTATGAAGGCCTAATCCGAACGCCACAATTTAAATCCTATACAACTACACTTAAAGTTAATAGTCTTTATGGACCACCACCAGCACCATATGATAATGATGATCTTGTTTTTACGGATGTTCATTTACCAGATGTAGCCTATAGTTCTAGAATATGGTCTACTGAAGATATTGATGAAATTAATTTAAAGCGTATTGATTTTGATGAGGGTTATGTGCTTTTTATAACTACCAATAGAAGTGATTTGTTTGATCCCAGTGGCGGAGAACCACCAAAAAAACTTTCAAGTATAGAAGTTTATGATATTGATGATCATCTGGTTAAAGGTTTTGAATTTGAATATACCTATGTTAATGAATCGTCTACTGGCACAGATCATTATTATAAAAAACTAAGTCTCGAAAGTGTTCAAGAATATTACATTAATGAAAATGATGAACGAGTAAATAAGAATCCTCACCTTTTTGAATACATCGATAGGCCTTCCCATATAGACCCTATCATTAAAAATTCAGATAAAATAGATCATTGGGGGTATTGGGGCCGAAGTGATAATGAGTTTTCAACCCTTCAACGCTCAAGCCTGGATGTGGATGCTGAGAATGACGCTACTCCAGTAATTATAAATGAAGAACTCAGTGAATATGGAGATGAGTTTTCAGGTAATAACCCCATAATAGATTCTATCGTAGGCAGATCGCTATCATATAAGATTTATCCGCCAGGTCATAACCTTTTCAATACTGGTTATTTAAAGCATGCTGTTGATACTGTATTAAATAAGGTATATACTTTAAAAAGTATTACTTACCCAACTAAGGGTAAAACCGAATTTGATTTAGAAACTAATACGTATAGCAATTATTACCCAAAATATACTTCGAGAAGATTTGCTGGATGGCCAGTAGAGGGAGATATACCTGTTGTGGATTTACCAGAAGGGCCAGAAACCCCAGTTTATGATTTTACCGAGAACAAAATACATTTAGTATCTTATTTAGGACAAACAGATACTGATGAATTTGACGGTTTATCCAAGGGCTTTACAATTACGAACACAACAAGAGTAAGATTGGATTTCATGCTAACTATAGCCTATACAACGGGTGCTGAAGGAGTTTTAAAAAGACAAGATGGGAGTGTGATAATAAAGTTTAAACCTAATGTAACCAACGAGCAGTTTAGATCTGTTCAGGGTGTTAAATTACCTCCGGGAGACTATATATTGGAAGTTAATACGGGAGCAAACTTTGGGATGGATTTAATAGCAGAATATATTGATTATAGGGAACTAAGTATAATAGATTCTCAAACCGTTGGAGAATTTGATTATCAATTAGGAGGAGGTTTACGTGTAAAATCAATAAGGAATTATGATTCTAATGATACTTTAGTAGGAACTACGCAATATGATTATACTCGAGAAGGTAAAAAGTATGAAATAGCACATCCAGAACAACCTTCGCCCATAGTTAGGAGATCTTCAGGAAAACTATTGTCTCCAATTCAATATGGAAAAGCAAAAAGACATGAGTATAAAAGTACCCTAGAAGTTCTTGGTACTGGAGGAAATCATACAGCATCTGAGGTGAATATAATTTCTGTAGGCAAAACATTTTCAAGCAGCCCTATAATTCCAGTAGCAAGTTCAGCCAATGGTCAATCCATAGGGTATGATCAGGTTAGTGTGTCTAAAACAGATGGACAAAATAATCCCCTAGGTAAAACAGTGTATTATTATAAAAATGAATTGGAGACCGTTGCAGAGTATGGTACTTCCATACCCAATGAGGTCCATCTTGATAATGGACAGTTATTAAAACAAGAAGATTATAATAATGCTGGTGAGTTATTATATTCTAAAGAAAATCATTATTCCTCAGATGATTACCAGCCCTATATGTACGGCTTAAGTAGAAGTTTTACGAATAGTGAAGATAAGCTATTTGCTGGTAATCTTTGCCAAAACCTTGCATGCTGTAAAGCATTATTTAAATATGGAGTCAAGTACAGTGATTATAGGATTAGGAGTGAGTGGTGGCATTTAGACGAGAGTATAGAAACGTTATACGATCTCAATGGTGATAACCCAGTTGTTAAAACAACCAATTATGAATATAATAACAATAAGAGTTATCAGCCTACAAGAACTTCAGTTCATACGAGTACCGGTGACTATTTAGAAACTTTAGCGTATTATCCAGATGATATAACTGGCACAAGTTCGTTGTCAATAGGAGGTAGTGTTACAAATACAGAATTTGATGCAATCGAGCGATTACAATTTTCAGGAACATCCTATCAACCAGCTAATGTGATACAAACAGAAACCTACAATGATAAAAATAATAATGGAGAAACAGAGCTTAGTGAGTTATTAAGTTTACAGCGCGTTAATTTCAAGAATTGGGATGTAGACAATGATACACAAAGCAATGACCCAGATGATATAGTATTGCTTGAAACCGTACAAAGCTCCAAGGGCAATGTCGCCTTAGAGGACCAAATTATATATCATAAATATAATGAGAATGGTAAGCCTTTAGAAGTTAGTAAAGCCAATGGCATCCATATCGTTTATATCTGGGGTTATAATCAAGTGTACCCCGTAGCCAAGATAGAGAATGCCACCTATAGCCAAGTAATAGGAACACTGACTACTGCAAATTTAAATAATATTAAATCAGGAAGTTATAGTGACAGTAGTATGCGAACAACTCTTAATAAAATAAGAAATCATGTAACCATGAAAAACGCCATGGTTACTACGTATACCTATGATCCATTAATAGGAGTTACCAGTATGACCGATCCAAAAGGGTCTACAGTTTACTATGAGTATGATGATTTTAAACGTCTTAAACTCATACGAAATACAGATGGATATATCGTTTCGGAAAACGAGTATCATTACAAGACACCACCTGAGCAGAATTAAATAATCATAAAACAACTAAAAATAAAAGTATGAAAC
>NZ_CANMAU010000008.1 GCF_947495925.1 uncultured Algibacter sp. | reverse complement strand
AGGATAAACTTACACTACTTCCCGAGGCATCACCTTGAGTTTCTCCATCTATATCTGAACCTATTTGAGTCCAAACACCTCCTGTATTTTTATAAATACGCACATGACCTGAATTTTCACCATTTCCATTATTATCAGGCGCTCCAATAGCAACTATACTTCCATCACCTGATAAACTCACACTTATTCCATAAAAACCACCTGGTGCCTCTCCATCAATATCTGAACCTATTTGAGTCCAAACACCTCCTGTATTTTTATAAATACGCACATGACCTGAATTTTCACCATTTAATCCATCATTACCGTGCGCTCCGATAGCAATAATATTACCATCTGATGATAAACCTATACTTCCACCTGAATAATCAAAAGCTGCTTCTCCATCAATATCTGAACCTATTTGAGTCCATATACCATTTATATTCTCGTAAATTCGTACATGACCGCTTAAACTACCATTAATTCCATCATTATTTATAGCTCCAATAGCCACTATATTACCATCTGAGCACAATTTCATATTTCTTCCTGAATAATCATAAGCTGCTTCTCCTTCTATATCTTCACCTATTTGTATCCATATACCATTTTCATTTTCATAAATTTTCACTCTACCAGTATTCGCCTTAAATCCAGATGCTCCAATTGCTAAAATTTTTCCTGTAGATGATAAACTAGTACTAATACCAAAAATATCTCCTGAAACTCCTTTTTCTCCTTCTATATCATCTCCTTTTTGTATCCAAGTACTACTCACGTTTTCATATACTCTTGCATAACCAGAATTCCCACCATTATTATGATTTAAAGGTGCACCAACAATTAACGAACTACCATCTGAAGATAAACAAACACTATCTCCAAAATAATTAAAACGAGCTTCGCCATCAATATCACCTCCTAACTGACTCCAAGAATCATCTACATTTTTATAAACACGGACATGTCCAGAACGATATCCATTTCCTTGATTACCAAGCGCTCCAACAGCTAATATATTGCCATCAGAAGATAAACTAATACTACCGCCTGATTGATCACCCGGCGCCTCTCCGTCAATATCGCCCCCTACTTGAGACCAAGTACTATTTATATTTTTATAAACGCGTACATGACCTGAGTTATCACCATTTCCGTCATTTTCAATAGATCCAACAGCAACTATACTACCATCAGCCGATAAACTAACACTATAACCTGAATAATCATCTTTTAATTCTCCAATAATATTAGAACCAACCTGAGTCCAAGTACCGCTTTGGTTTTCATAAACCCGTACATCCCCATGATCATTAAAGCCACCCCCTATTGAACCAATAGCTACAACAGCCCCATTTGAAGATAAACTAATACTCCAACCTAATAAATTATTTATATCACCATTAATATTTTCTCCTATCTGGGTCCAACTATCATTAATATTTTCATAAATTCTTACACGACCTGAACCATTTCCATCATTAAGAGGAGCTCCTATAGCAATAATATTTCCATCTGAAGATAAGCTAACTCCTCTACCAAAAAAATCACCTGCTTTTTCTCCATCTATATCTTCTCCTATCTGAGTCCAACTATCATTAATATTCTTATAAATTCTTACATGACCAGCTCTAAAACCATTTCCATCATTATTAGGAGCTCCTATAGCCACAACATTTCCATCAGCAGATAAACTAATAAAACCTCCAGAATAGTCATCAATAGCCTCACCATCTATACTTTCACCTATTTGAGTCCAAATACCATTAATAGTTTTGTAAATGCTTACACTTCCAGAATTAACACCATTTACACCAACACGCCGTGAAGCACCAATAGCTATTATAGAGCCATCCGAAGACATACTAACACTGTCTCCAAACTTATCTTGAATATCACCATATTCTCCATCTATATTATCACCTATTTGTACTTGCCCAAAAACTACAACTGGATATAGAATAAAAAAGAATAGTTTTTTCATAATTAACTTGTAAAAATTTCCTACTAATGTAAGAAAACAGGAGTTATCCACATTATATATTATATAATTACTTTTCTCTTAAAATTTAAAAAATAAAATGATGGTTATTATAGCGTGTTAATATGTGGTATAACTTTTTTAAGCTTTTGTTTGAAATGTATTTTATTGAATGTTGTTGATACGAAATGAACAGCTTATTAAAACTTAACTCATTTAATTTGAAGCGATTTAAAATTTATATTAACAATTGTTAGAAACTACTATGAACAGATTTTTTTAATAAGTAATACTATTAACATGATGAACAACTATACATTTTTATACTAATAACTTAACCAAAAGTTTACATTAACTAATTTGGATGTTACCTAAATGTTACGGATTGCAAAAAAAATTGAATTCTCCTAAATATAATTTTACAAACTAATGAACAGTTATTAACAAGTAATTAATACTACCATTCACAATGTTAATAATTGCTACCTTTGTACTTATATTTAATAATACATAATATAATGACAATTTCAATAGGTAATGATCATGCCGGTGCTGATTATAAATTTGCAATAAAGGAACTTCTTGAATCAAAAGGTTTTACAGTTAATAATTATGGGACTGATACTTGTGATAGTGTAGATTATCCAGATTTTGTACATCCGGTTGCACAAGATGTAGAAAACAAAAAAGTAGATTTTGGTATTTTAATATGTGGTAGTGGAAATGGTGTAGCAATGACAGCTAATAAATATCAACAAGTTCGTGCTGGTTTATGTTGGACAAAAGAAATTGTTAAATTAATTAGGTTTCATAATAATGCTAATATACTTTGTATACCGGCGCGATATACGGCCATACCCCAAGCTTTGCAAATGGTAGAGACTTTTTTAAATACAGAATTTGAAGGAGGGAGGCACCAAGGTAGAATAGATAAAATTCCATTATCTTGTTAAATGAGTCATCATCATGGGCATAATCATTCTCATGATCATTCCGATTTAAAAGGTCGGAATCTTGTTATATCTATTTTATTAAACATTCTTATTACAGCAGCCCAAGTAGTTGGTGGATTAATTTCAGGAAGTTTAGCTTTATTAAGTGATGCATTACATAATTTTAGTGATGTTATTTCTCTTATTATTAGTTATATAGCTAATAAATTAACAAAAAAAAGAGCTTCTTTTCAAAAAACATTTGGTTATAAACGTGCCGAAATTTTAGCTGCATTTATTAATGCATCTGCTTTAATTGTGGTGGCCGTGTTACTAATTATAGAGGCTATAGAGCGTTTTCAAAACCCTCAGATTATTGAATCTAATTTAGTGATATGGTTATCGATAGTTGCTATTTTAGGAAATGGGTTTAGTGTACTATTGCTCAAGAAGGATTCTGAAGCAAATATGAATATGAAAAGTGCCTACTTGCACTTATTTACCGATATGATGGCAAGTGTAGCCGTTTTGTTGGGTGGATTATTAATGAAGTATTATCAACTCTTTTGGGTAGATAGTATACTTACTTTTGCTATTGCTATATACTTAATTTGGATGGGTTTTGATTTATTAAAAGATTCTACTAAGGTATTGATGCTTTTTACGCCAGATGCGATTCCTGTGAATAAAATTGTTAAAGAGATAAATGCTTTTGATAGTATAAAAAATGTGCACCATGTACATATATGGCAGTTAAATGAAGATGAAATACATTTAGAAGCACATATTGATTTTAATGAAGATATTACCCTGTCTCAGTTTAATGAAGTATTACATGATATTGAAGATTTGGTATTTAGTAAATACGATATTAATCATGTGAATATTCAACCGGAGTATGGGAAGGATGATGCTAAAGATGTTATTGTTCAAGATTAAGTTATGTTGGATGTTAAAGTGAAATCATTTGAAGAACTTACAAATCAAGAATTGTATGATATTCTTAAACTTCGTAGTGAAGTATTTGTAGTAGAACAAGATTGTGTTTATCAAGATATGGATGCTAAAGATCAAAAAGCACTACACGTTTTAGGTTTTAAAAATAATATAGTAGTTGGATATACACGTGTATTTAAACCAGGACTATATTTTAAAGAATCTAGTATTGGAAGGGTGGTAGTAGCTAAAAATGAACGGCAGCATAAATATGGTTATAAGCTTATGGAGGCCTCTATAAAAGCTCTTAAAAGCCATTATAATCAAACCACCATAAAAATATCGGCGCAGTGTTATTTAAAGCAGTTTTACAATAATGTAGGTTTTAAAGCCATAGGCGAGGAGTATCTTGAAGATGGCATTCCACATATAGCTATGGTAAAAGAATAATGCCTTATTACCTTTTTAAAGCAAAATAACCTCTTAATACTTCTCCTGTATTTAAAACTATTTCGTACCAATAGGTATCTGTATTCATTTGTGCACCATTATAAGTTCCATCCCATTTTAATGAAGCGCCCGATAAAAATTTGAGTAGTTTTCCATTTCTATTAAATATGCTTACGTTGTTTATACTATGATCGTAATCAAATACAACCCAAGCATCATTAAACCCATCATTATTTGGAGTAAAAAATTTAGGAATAAAATAATCGTTATCCGTAATTATTACATTAAAATTAGATTCGTTACTGTAGCAATTTATTTCATTATATATATAAATAGTTTGAGAGTTTGTAATAGTTTCTCCAATGTTTAATTGAGTACCATTACCTTTAGGTTCTGTATAATAATGGCCATGACTAATAATAGGCAATATGTAAGTTCTACCTATAAAATCATCTAAAACATCCACTGGAATAAAGGTGCTACAGTCTTCATTCGAATTTACATAATTAGAAAACCCTGAAGGTAACCACGTACTGTGATTTCCATTGGCATCATCTACAACCACACAATTTAAATCCGCATTATTACTAAAATCTAAATCGGTCATGTTGTTATTATTTCCATTATTAATCAATAATTGACATAAAATGTTAGAACTGCAATTTAAATCTGTTAATGTGGAGTTTTGACTTATGTTTAACGTGCTAATTTGGTTATTTGAACATAATAAAACCTTTAAGCTTATATTATTTATAACATTTAGATTTTGTATTTGATTACCTGAACAGGATAAATAAGATAAGTTTGAGTTATAAGAAACGTCTAAACTTGAAAGTAAATTATTATCACATTGAAATCGACTAAGACTTAAATTACTGGTTACATTTAAATTTGTAATACTATTATTTTCGCAAGTTAAATCGACTAAGTTGGTATTATTAAGAAGGTTCAAGCTTGATATCGTATTATTTTCGCAACGTAAGGCTGTTAACTCAGTATTAGCTTCTATATTGAGGTTTGTTATCCGGTTGTTAAAACACCATAAGATTCTTAGGTTGGAAAGTGTTGAGGTCGTGAGACTAGTTATTTGGTTTTCAGAGCAATCTAGATTTTGTAACGCTAAAAAATCTTCAATACCAGTCAGGTCTTGAATACTTTTACCTTTTACATCTAAATCTGTGATACCACTTATATTACTCGTAGGAACTTGACCATTTAATGGAGGTGTATCTAAACCTTCATCAATTAATGCTTGTTCAAAATTACTGTCAGGTATAGCCGTATTTTGACAAAACGTTTTTGAAGAAATAAGAATAATACCAATTAAAAACAACCAAGTTTTAAACATAGGCATTTAATTTGCATCGTCCTCTGCAGTATGGGTAATAAGAATTTCAACACGTCTATCAAATTTAGGATCTCCACCTAATGGAAATTTACGGCGCATTCCTAAATGACGCATACGTTTTTTGTCAATACCTTTTTTGGCAAAATAATCATACACATATTTTGCTCTAGCCTCAGAGAGGTTTCGTTTTTTGGTTTTTCTATCAACTGCGTCTCTTGTATATTGTGTGCAGCATACATGACCTTGAATGGTAAAATAGATGTCTTCACGTTCTGCAAGCGCCTTTGCAATATCAGTAAGGGTTTGTTTCGAGGCTGGCGTAACTGTAGCGTAACCTGTTTTAAATAAGATATTTTTAAATATTATTTTATCACCTTTTGATCCTTCGTTAATTAAAGTAACAACATCCTTTTCTTTTGGAGGCGGAGGTGTTTTAGCTTGTGGCTTAGGTTTGGGGAGCTTAGGTTTAACTATTATTTCAACTTTTCGGTTTAAACCTCTTATTTTAAAAACGTCTTCTTCTTCTTCTACAATGATAAGGAGTATTTCTCCTTTACCATCTACATTATTTATTAAACCTTCACTAATTTCATTATTAGAAAATATGGCCTTTATAGCATCTGCACGTTGCTGAGATAGTTTTAGGTTATAAGAGTCAGCTCCTCTATCATCACAAAATCCAAATATTGAAATGGATTCAATTTCAATATCTGACAACTCGGAAATAAAAAGAAGTAATCGGTTTTCTTCTGTATTAGGAACTTCATATTTGTCGGTTTCAAAATACACTTCATGCGTCAATTGGTTTTGAGAAAACAAAAACGCACATTGAAAGGTTATTAATATTAACACCAATAATTTGTTCATAGGTAGGGTAATAGTACTGGCATAAATATACTATTTTTAATCGAAAAACCATGCTATAAGCCTATATGTAAAGGGTTGAAGTAAATAATATGGTTCAAAATAATATTATTTTGAAAGGCAAATACTAATTTAATAAGCAGTTTTTTATTTCAAATAGCTTTGATATGTTGAAGAGTTTCCAAGAATTTCTAACGACTTTTTGATAGTAGAATCATGAACTTTATAATAATCATATAATCCCTCTCTATACACATAACGCTTAACAATGTCTTCTGTTAAACGTTTCAATAAAAAGTCTTTATTCTCATTTATAACCACCGTCTTAGATTCGTTTAAATTAGCTAAAAGCGTATTATAATCCTGTGAAATATTATCGTTTAATTCTTCTTCTTTTGAGGTTTCAAATGCCTTTTTTAATGCTTTTTCTGTGTCAGTTTCAAAAGAAAAGTTATTGGTTTTTAAAAACGTTTTAAAATTTGAAAAATCCTGTTCTGTAAGTTTTAAAGTGTTGATATCAGTAAAAGAATGGTTATAATAATACTGTGTAGCATAATCAAAAATTAGATCGCTATGCATAATGGAATTAGTAATGGTTGAATTTTTTGGTGCACCTATAATTTCATCTGGAAAAACACCACCACCATCAAATACTTTTCGTCCATTTTTAGTTTTAAAAGCGTTATAATTTTCCTGTTTTACTCTTACAGCTTCTCCTTTTTCATTTCTGTTCCAATAATCTAAAGACTGAATACATCTACCAGAAGGTGTATAATATCTTGAAATCGTTATTTTTATTTGTGTTCCATAAGTAAGCTCTTTTGGTCGTTGTACCAAACCTTTTCCAAAACTTCTAGAACCCACAATAACCGCTCTATCTAAATCTTGAAGAGCTCCGGATACAATTTCACTAGCCGAGGCGCTAGAGCCATCAATTAAAATAACTAAAGGAATATCTGCATCTATAGGCTCATTTTTGGTAATATAAGTGCGGTTATATTTTTTAACCTTAGATTTTGTAGTAACCACTAGCTGTCCTTTAGGAACAAATAAATTTACAATTTTTATGGCTTCATTAACTAATCCTCCAGGGTTTCCTCGTAAATCCAATATCATTTTTTCTGCTCCTTGGGCTTTTAAATCTCTTAAAGCATAGTTCGTTTCTGCATAGGCTTTTCTGCTAAATTGACTTAAAACGATATATCCGGTTTTTTCATCAATCATTGAAAAATAGGGAACCGCTTTAATTTCAACTTCTGCTCTTTTTATTGTTGCTTTTTTTGTTTTTCCTTGACGTTTAAAAGTAACATCAACAGATGAATCTGGAGCACCCTTGAGTAAATCACCAGCATTGGAGTCATAATCTGAAATCAATGTATTTCCAACCTGAGTAATTTCGTCGCCAGCTTTTAAGCCAGCTTTATCGGCAGGATAATCTTTATAGGGTTCAATAACAACAAGTTTATCTTTTAGCGTTTTTATTTTAGCTCCAATACCCGTATAGTCTCCAGTATTGTTAATTCTCGCACCTTCCACATCTTGTTCATTCATAAAATTAGTATACGGGTCGAGATCTGCTAACATGCTTTTTATGGCCGTATCCATTAATTCGGCAGGGTTTGTTTCATCAACATAATTCATATTAATTTCTTTAAACAATGTTGTGAATATTTCAATTTGCTTAGCAATTTCGAAAAAATCATTTTTGAAGGCTGTTGTCGATAAAAAGACAAGACCGGCTAAAAAAGGAAGAATGAATTTCTTTTTAAATAATGCTTTCATAAAAGGTGTATTATGCTTTGGAAACTTTGTTTGAAAACTTTTGAAACAAAAGGTTCATTTTATTTTCTACTTGATTGTACGTTGGAACGTCTTTGCCAATGTACAAAATCATTATGGTGTACTGTGTTGTTAAATTGTTAAAATATCTAGTCTTATTTAATCTATAAGACTCTCTTAATAAGCGTTTTATGCGATTTCTATCAACAGCTGTTTTAAAATTACGCTTACTTACTGAAACACCGGTTTTTGCTCCAATAGGTTCTTCAAAAGTAGTTGGGAGATAAACCATTCTTAAAGGAAAAACAGAAACAGATTGTCCTTCTGCAAACAACTGGTCAATACGTTTTTTGCTTTTAAGTTTTTCTTTTTTGGAATAGGTTAAAGACATAAGTGCTTTTGTATGTACAAAAATAGCAATAACAATTAAGACTGTGCGTGCCTATAGGACTCCATGATAAAAATCATATTTAAAATAGCTGATTTAGAGTAATTTTAACCTTTGCAACCTAACAAAACTAAAGGTATGGGAGATTTGAATGTGGCTTTGCTCAACACAAAAAAAGATAAGGCCAACTACATATATCATTTATTAAATGATATTAAGGCGTTAGATATTTTAATAGAAAGAGGTTTAATTGAAGATGGCCCCTTACGTATTGGAGCAGAGCAAGAGTTTTGCATGGTAAATGATCAATTTTTGCCCGAAAGCAGGTCGCTGGAAATTTTAGAAGATATTGCTGATGACCATTTCACAACAGAAATAGGTAATTATAATTTGGAAATAAATTTAGACGCCGTAGAGTTGGGTGGTGAATGTTTTTCAAAGTTACATGAGCAACTGGAAGCGTTATTGAATAAAGCAAAATCTGCCGCTGTTAAAAAAAATATAAAAATTATTCTTGCAGGTATTTTGCCTTCTTTATCTGTTAGTAATGTTGATGAAAGTAGCATGACTGAGGTGGATAGGTATTCAGTATTAAATGATGCCATAAAACGAAGCCGAAGAAAAAGTTTTGATATTCATATTAAAGGTGTTGATGAGCTTAATTTGCTACATGATTCAGTAATGCTTGAGGGCTGTAACACCAGTTTTCAGATGCATTTACAATTAAGCCCTAAGGGTTTTGTAGATAATTACAATTGGGCGCAAGCCATTGCAGGTCCTGTATTGGGTGTTTGTACTAATTCGCCATTGTTATTTGGAAAAGAATTATGGAGTGAAACAAGAATAGCCTTGTTTACGCAAAGCGTCGATACCAGAGCAAATTCATACTTGTTAAACGAAAAGCAATCCAGAGTGAGTTTTGGTAGTAATTGGCAAACAGGAACGATAACCGATATTTTTAAAGATAATATTACTAGGTTCAGGAGTTTTTTAACTACAAATTTCACACGTGATAGTATAAAAATGATTGAAAATAATGAAACACCTAGGTTACGAGCCCTACAGTTACATAATGGTACAGTATATCCATGGAATCGGGTATGTTATGGTGTTTTAAATAATAAGGCGAGTTTAAGGATTGAAAACAGATATATTCCTTCAGGCCCTACCACTGATGATGAAATTGCTAATATGATGTTTTGGGTAGGTGTGATGCTTGGTAAGCCCAAAAAATATGAAAATATTCATGAGCAATGGGATTTCAAAGATGTAAAAAACAACTTTTTTAATGCAGCCCGTTATGGTATGGCAACACAGTTTTATTGGAATGGTAAATATATGTCGAGTCATCAACTTATTATAGATGAATTGTTACCAATGGCATATAAAGGATTATATAGAAATGGGGTAGCACCCAAAGATGCCGAATACTACTTAAAAATCATACTTAATAGGGTACGAGGGCATAACGGATCGGAGTGGTTGATAAGAAACTATAGAAGCTTACTTAAAACACATAAACGTTTTGATGCGATGCAAATACTAACTGCGACTATGTATTCAAAACAAGAAAAAGGATATCCTGTATCCTCTTGGGGCACGGTCCATCATTCAGATCAAAGGTTTTTTACACCCAAAAAAATGGTCAAACACGTTATGAGTACAGATATTTTTTCGGTTGGAAAAAAAGATAGTGTAGACTTGGTTTTAAATATGATGAAGTGGAAAAACATTCATCATATGCCAGTAATAAACAATGATAGAGAATTAATAGGCTTAATAAGTTGGACTGATGTTGAAGTGTATTTAGGTCACTCTGAAAACAAGCATAATAGTGTTTCTAAATTAATGAATACTAAGATTATTACGATAGATCAATATGCTTCGCTTAAGACGGCCATCGAGCTAATGAATAAGCATGGTATAGGTAGTCTTCCTGTAATAAAAAAGGGCAAGTTGATAGGTTTAATGACTAAAAATGATCTCTGATAATTAAAAGCTAATACATGGTTGATGTTTATAACAAAGCGGTAAACGATACGATCAAGGTAAATCGAATATTAGGAAGAATTGAAGGAACCAGTTCTGGCCCTACGGTTGTTTTTTTTGGAGGTATACATGGTAATGAAACTTCAGGTGTTTTTGCCATAAATGAGGTATTTGGCAAATTAAATAAATTAGATGTTAACGGAACAATATATGGGGTTGCAGGAAATTTAAGTGCCTTAAATAAACACCAACGATTTGTAGAGGAAGATTTAAATAGACTATGGACCAAAGAACATATTGAACTTATTAAGAATAAAACAGATTTAAATGATGATGAGACTGAGCTCCTAACATTATTAGGCGTTTTAAATGATATTCTAAATAGGCATTCACCGCCTTTTTATTTTATTGATTTACATACCACCTCTAGTAAAACAATACCATTTATAACCATAAACGATGCTTTAATAAATCGTAAGTTTTCTGAGCAGTTTCCTGTACCCGTAGTATTGGGAATAGAAGAATATTTAAGCGGCCCATTATTAAGTTATATTAATCAATTAGGCTATGTGTCTTTGGGTTTTGAGTCTGGTCAGCATGACGATTTATCGTCAATTGATAATAGTATAGCTTTCGTGTATTTAACCTTAGTCTATTCGGGTGTTTTAGCTAAAAAAAGAGTAGCTGGTTTTAATAATTATTATGAACAATTAAAAGAGTTTGCATGCTATACATTTGATGTTTTTGAGGTTGTTTATTTACATCAAATTAAAAAGAACGAGGATTTTATAATGCTCAATGGTTTTCGAAGTTTTGAACCAATAAGAAAAGGTACAAAACTAGCTTTAAGCGATAGTAAAGAACTCGTAGCACCCTTCAACGGCAGTATTTTCATGCCATTATATCAAAAAAAGGGTGCTGAAGGTTTTTTTATTATTAAACCAATAAAACCATTTTTCTTAAAATTATCATCAGCCTTAAGGCGTATTAAAACAGATCGTATTTTGGCTTTTTTACCAGGGGTTTCATGGTTAAATAAAGACAAGGGTATTCTTCAAGTTAATTTAACTGTTGCTAAGTATTTTGCAAAATCATTATTTCATCTCTTAGGTTATAGAAATAGGCAAATTACAGATACTAGTATAAGATTAAATAATAGAGAACGAGTTGCAAAAACGGCTGCTTATAAAAAAGAAGCATGGTATTGAATAATTAAGTATTTACATTTTAATAAATTTAATGTACTTACAGGAATACGTATACTTTCTTATTTTTGTTTGATACTTTATTAAAACCCATGGGAACTTGGAAATTAATTATTTCGATTATAGCAGCTATAGGATTGTTTTCTCACAGCCTTGAGAGTTTTTCAAATAATCTTCGTGACCAAACAGATTCAAAATTAAAACAATTATTAGGTAATTTTACTAACTCAAAGTTAAAGGCTTTATTTGTTGGTTTTACTGCAACAGCAGTTATTCAATCTAGTAGTGCTGTTGTTGCCATTGTAATTTCCTTTGTTGATTCTGGAGTTATCCTTTTTCATAACTCATTGCCGATATTATTGGGTTCGAATTTAGGAACTACAATAACGGCCTGGATAGTATCCTTTAAAATAGAATCTGTTGGTATTGGTTTGTTAGCATTAGGTTTTGTTTTAGGTTATTTTAAAGGTCGATTGCATTTAATAAGTAGACCTATATTCTATCTGGGCCTTATTCTTTTTAGTTTAGACTTTATAGGAGAACAATTGGGTCCAATAAAAGATAGTGAGAATTTAATTCATTATTTAACCTATGCTTCTTACCCTGTTCTTGGTGTTTTATTGGGGGCATTAATTACCGCGTTTTGTCAATCTAGTTCAGTTACAATTGGTTTAAGTATAATACTTTGTGGGCAAGGGTTTTTAGATTTGGAAAGTGCTATTGCAATTATGGTTGGGTCAAATGTTGGAACTACATCAACTGCTTTCATTGCTGCTATGAAACTGGATGTTGTGGCAAAACGAACGGCATTAGCTAATTTAATATTTAATCTTATTGGGGTGTTTATATATTTGCCTCTTTCTAAACCTTTTTATAATCTCATAAACATGATAAATGTGGATATAACATTTAAAGTGGCTTATGCGCACTTAATTTTTAATTTGTTGATAACTATTCTAGTTTTACCCTTTACTGGTAAAATAGGTAGATACCTTGAGTATAAGGTGAATTAAACTTTTAAAGAAAACATTATTATGAGTTCAATTAGGGAGGTAAATTGACTTAAAACATAGTAGAAACCTAGCAATTTAATGCATTGAAATATTTAAAAGACATTTTACTTTTTATTGTTTTCCTTGTTAATATCCGCCATCATATTCAACGCATCAATTTCAACAGATTGTACTGCTTTTGAAGTTTCAAAGGTATAGGTTGGATAAGCCCAAGCCCAGTCGTCTATAATGGTAGCTGAGGTTGGTTTTTCACCGCGCATCATTTGTAACGGAATGTAGAAATCTTCAGTAGTACCGTCAACATAAGTTACAGTCAAATCTATGGGCATTGGCATTAAACCAATACGCTCTAGAGTAATAGATTCATTTTCTACCGATTTTACGCCATAATCAATAGTGTTTATGGTTCGTGTCCAATCATTTAAATACCAGTCAAGTTCTAACCCTGATACTTTTTCGGCTATCCTAATAAAATCATTTGGAGTTGGGTGTTTGAAAGACCAGGCTTTAAAATATTCTTTAATTGTTTCTTTTTGATTCTCTTGGCCAATAACATAAGCTAATTGATTGAGAAAAATATAACCTTTATAGTAAGCTGATATAGAAGATGATCTATTAAAATTGAAACGATCTGCATGTGTGGTTTGAGGTTGTTCAGTTCCTGATTGCACATAATAATTGTACACATCATAAACCTGTCTTGTTGGTTTTTCAAAAGAGGTTTTAAAAACGTGTGATCCTGCTAACTCACCAAAGTACTCAGTAAACCCCTCATCCATCCAATAGTTTGTAAGTTCATTAGTGGCTAGTAAAAATTGAAACCAAGAGTGAGCCATTTCATGAGCAGTAACTCCAAAGAGTCCATCAAATTCACCTTCTCCAACAATAAGAGTACACATACCGTACTCCATACCACCATCACCTCCTTGAATTATAGAGTATTGCTTATAAGGGTATTGCCCAATATTTGCGCTAAAAAATTGCATCAGCTCAGACGCTTTAGGTTGCAAATTTTTCCAATTGACCAACTTTTCAGATGGCATGGTACTTTTATATAAAAAATGTAACAAAGGCCCGTTTGGAACTTGTAAGGTGTCGTGCGTGTACTCTGGATCTGCAGCCCAAGTAAAGTCGTGCACATTAGGTGCTTTAAAATGCCAAGTTAATTTATCAGAATCAGAGCGGTTTAATATTCCAGTTTCATAACCATGGCCAATTTCATTTGGGTTTTGTAAATAGCCTGTACCTCCAACGGTATAATTTTTATCTAGAGTAAGTTTCACATCAAAATTCCCCCAAACACCATGAAATTCGCGACCAATATAAGGGTCGGTATGCCAACCTTCAAAATCATATTCAGCTAATTTTGGATACCATTGCGCCATTGACAAGGCGACCCCTTCTTTATTATTTCTACCAGAACGACGAATTTGTACAGGTACCTGAGCATCAAAAATCATATTAAAAGTAACGCTTTCACCAGGCTGTATAGGATTTGCCAAATTGACCTCTAATACAGTACCAACTGTTTTGTGTTTAAGTACTGTTCCGTTTTGTTTTAGAGTATTGACTTTTATATATCCTATCTCATTTGGTTTTAATTTACTTATTCTATCTCCTACACGAGCATCAGGATCTGCGATAGTGCGAGAACGTACATCCATTTCACTATCTGGTTGAAAGGCATTAAAGTATAAATGATAAAATACTTTATTTAGAACATCTGGCGAGTTATTTGTATATACTAAGGTTTGTTTACCTTTATATTGATAGGTGTTTACATCCATATCAATCTCCATTTTATAATCTACATGTTGCTGCCAATATGTTGAATTAGAAGTTTGAGAGGTATTCGAAACTATAGCGGTTTTAGAACTACCACAAGAAAAAATTAATGCTACGCAGAACAAATAAATAAATAAACGATTCATAAACGTGAAAATTAAAAAAGATTGTTAGGCAATGGATATGCCCAACAACCTTTAAAAGTTTTTTAATATTATTTAGCAGCTATTTTTGCTGCCATAATTAATGCGTTATATGCATTTACCATTCTTGAAGATTTTGTTAAATCGGCAAAAGGTCTAACATCTTCAGTATCTCCACCAACAATAACCTTTCTGTTAATGGCTAAACCAGATTTCATAATAACTTGTTTTACTTGGGCAGCAGATAAAGTTGGGTAATACGAACGAATTAGAGCTGCAACACCTGCGACTCCTGGAGCTGCCATTGAAGTACCTCCTTTAGTGTCGTATTCGTTTTCTGGTGTTGTAGAGTATACACTTGCACCTGGAGCAAAAACATCAACATTTTGCTTACCGTAGTTAGAGAAGCTTGCCACCATATTTGATCCATATTTAGGCCCTAAAGCTCCTACTCTAATATACGTATCAGAAATCTCTTTTCCATTTATATTATCATCTGGGAAATTAGGCTCGGTATCTACATCTTTGCTATCGTTTCCTGCAGCATGAACAAAAAGGACATCTTTTTCAGAGGCATAACTAATAGCATCGCGCACCCAGTCGCTATGAGGTGAATAGCTTTTTCCGAAACTTCCGTTTATTACCTTTGCTCCATTGTCAACAGCATAGCGAATTGCTAAAGCCACATCTTTGTCATACTCATCTCCGTTAGGAACTGTTCTTATACTCATAATTTCAACATTATTAGCAACTCCATTTGCTCCTAATCCATTGTTACGTTCTGCAGCTATAATTCCTGCAACGTGAGTACCGTGGCTTTCACTTTTCTTAACAGGTTTTACATTACCGTCGCCATAATATTTTGTTGACATATCATCTGGATCATCACCTGTTACGCGTCCTTTAAGTTCTTTATTTAAATTAGAGTTTAAGCGGTCGTTGATACTCTCTAGACTACTACCAATTTCTTTCAATGCGTCAGCCATGGAATCCATATCGTTGCTAAACATATATTGCGCAATTTGAATGGATCTACTTAAAACTTCATCTTCAGTTTTAATGGCATTCACTTCTTCTTTAGTATAATCTTTTTTGCCTAAGTGTTTTGCAAGAGTGGCATCGGCGTTTTTAATTTGCTCATAAATTTGATCGTATTGCGTTTTTCTATCAAGCCACTTAGTATACTCCTCATCATATTCGGCTTTGGCCCGTTCATAATCAGGGCTGTTTTTATCACCTTTTACTAAAATTCTTACTAATTCTAATTGTTCATCATATCCTTTTCCAAGAAAATTCCATCCATGAATATCATCAACGTAACCGTTTTTGTCATCATCAATATTATTATTTGGAATTTCATCTTTGTTTGTCCAAATCACGTCATCTAAATCTTCATGATCAATATCAATTCCAGAATCAATAACTGCAACAAGTACCTTTTTACCTTTTCTCTTTTTTATTAACTCAGCATAAGCCTTATCTACACTCATTCCTGGAATGGTGTCTTTCACCAGATCTAAATGCCCCCAATTGTGCTTTTCAGCTTCGGTTAGTTCAGATACTTTTAAAGGCGATGTATCAATATTTTCAATTGGAGTTGATAAAATGTTTGCAGTTCCTCCGCATCCAGAAATCAATACAGCTGCGCAAGCCAATGTTATTATTGTTTTAATTGTTTTCATAGGTAATCGTAAATTTATCTTTTATTTAAATATATCTTCAGTTTTAAAAATGTTCTGTAGTCGAACTCCTTTTTCCGTTTTTTGAACTGTGATGATTTCATTATGCGCATCATGTTCTAAAAACAGGTAGAAGTTTTTTTCGGCAGCCATATTAAGAAATTCTGCCTTTTCATCAAGTGTTAATAGCGGCCTCGTATCATAACCCATAACATAGGGTAAGGGTATATGCCCAATAGTAGGTAGTAAATCAGCCATAAACGCAATGGTCTTATCCTTATACTGAATTAACGGGAGCATTTGTTTATCTGTATGTCCATTTGCGAAAAATATATCAAAGCCTAATTCTGAATTTTTAAATAGATTATTATTTGGGAGCGAGGTGAATTTTAGCTGTCCACTTTCTTCTATGGGTATTATATTTTCTTTTAAAAAAGAAGCTTTTTCTCTTTTATTAGGTTTTGTAGCCCATAACCAATGGTCTTTGTTGCTCCAGTAATGTGCATTTTTGAAAGCAGGTTCATAGCCCGTTTTTTCCTTATTCCATTGGATGCTACCCCCACAATGATCAAAATGTAAATGAGTTAGAAAAACATCGGTAATATCATCTCTATGAAACCCGTGTTTTTTTAGAGAACTATCCAAGCTAAAGTTTCCCCAAAGATGGTAGTATCCAAAAAATTTTGAGGATTGTTTATCCCCCATGCCATTATCAATCAATATAAGGCGATTACCATCTTCAATAAGTAGGCATCGCATACTTAATTCAATCATATTATTGGCATCTGCAGGATTAGTACGTTCCCATAAAGATTTGGGAACAACACCAAACATAGCGCCTCCATCGAGCTTTAAATTTCCAGCATTTATGGGGTATAGGTTCATAGAGTTGTAAAATTAATAAATCTAATGACATTCCCTTGGATTGTTATGAATATATTAAGAAATGATCTGTACTTGTTTACCACGAACCACAGATACGGCTTAAAAATCACATCTAACTATACAATAGATGTTTACGCCTATGAAATAACTTGCTTTAAACGCTTGCCAAAATCGAAGAGTGCCTTAATTTCTTTTACACTCGCTAGTCGTTCTCTTCCAAATATTAGTAAAGATTCTCCATTAGATTCTACATGGTAATAGGGATTACTTTCAAAAAAATGAGTCACATCATCATCAAAAAATTTGGCAATTCCTACTTCATTATCACCTTGTAAATAAAAACGTTTAGAGAAATCATCATGATTCTCAATAGGTATATCTTTAAAGCCTGCAAAGGCAGATACTTTTTCTAGAAAACCTTCTCGATCTAAAGTAAATTCTGGAATAGGATGGCTTAAGTCTATATGAAGCATGGTGGTTCTTACGACCTCTTTTGCAATAAATTCGCCTTCAGAAAACTCAATATCAAATAGACTAATAGCACTACCTATATATGCTAATTTATTATAAATATGATTAATGTGTTTGGTGTTAAAAAATTGAAAATTATTTAAAAAAGACACATTCTTTTCTCGCTTTGAGTCGTAGTTATACTCATAGTCCTTGGCTAAGGCTTCCATGCTTGTTTGGCGTCTAGTAAGGCTGTTTTTAATGATTTTTGGAACAGGTAGCAAACGTCTAGAGGCAAATGGGTGTTTCGAATCTGTATCATGCATATCTAAGCCAATAACATCAAAATGACCTCCTCGTTTTGCAAATAACTCTTGATAATTACTAATGTTTTCCATAACCGTATCATCAACAAAGTCACATAATGAAAAATCTATAATAACATCTTGATCTTCTGGTATTTCGTCAAGGTGATGTTTAAGTCTGAAGTAATTCAAAAAACTACAAAAATGCTTGACACTTATATAATAATTCTCTTTATCATCTTGCTCTTTAAACATGAGTACATTTGGTTTTAATACGTTTCTAAAAAACAAACCAAAACTTTTATTGGTGATAATATGTATAATTAATGTGGCTAAAACTCCAGCCAAAATCCCGGTGATTAAACCTATTTTTAGAGTCATTATTAAGGTTACGAAAAAGATAGCAAGCTGCTCCTTCCCAATAGAAAACATTTTGGTAATAACGTTAGGAGAGGCCAGTTTATAACCTGTATATACCAAAATAGCCATTAATGCCGGAAGGGGAATTCTGGTGAGTTGCGTGCTAAAAAATACAATAAAAATGACTAAAAATAAGGCATGAAAAAAATTAGACGACCTATTGCTAGCACCATTGTTTACGTTAACGGAGCTTCTGGCAATTACTGTTACGACATTTAAACCTCCTAAAAGACCGCTACCTATAGTAGCAAGGCCTAATGCTTTTAAATCCCTGTTTACGTTTGATCGTCTTTTTTCAGAATCTAGCTTATCAACAGCTTTTATACTAAGCAAGGACTCTATACTTGATATTAAAGTTAAGGCTAATACACTCCCCCAAAAGGAAAAACTCCAAATTCCATTAAAACTTGGACTGGGCAAATCTGCTATAATGGTTTGAATTTCGGGAATTCCTGAAATCATATATTCTTGAGCAATTGGATTGGGTTCATGTAAACCTATTTCAAAGTAATAGCTAAAGGCGATTGATAAAATAACTATCCACATGGGTGCAGGAATCAATTGCAGGTATTTATTTCTGACTTTTGAATAGAATAGCATAATAGCTAAACTAATTACGCCGGCCAATGCCGCATATATTAAGCTTTTATTCCCATAATGCACGGCATCATTAATGGTATATGGAATTTCTACAAGGTAGTCAATCGTATCTTCCCGCTTTATTTTGTGGGCTAGCATAATATGAAATTGTTTTCCCAGTATAATTAAGCCTATGGCGGCCAGCATACCTTGAATAGCTGCTGAAGGAAAAAAATCGGCCAAAGCTCCCATTCTAAAAAACCCTAAAAGAATTAAGAGAACACCAGAAAACATAATGGCAACATATGCGTTTTCAATACCTAAACTTGCTATGGTTACAAGAAGCACACCTACTAAGCCATTTCCAGGGCCTGAAATGGTAACATGACTTCCTCCAAATATAGAAACCACAACTCCACCAACTATGGCCGCTATAACTCCTGCGATAGGAGGAGCATCACTTGCCATTGCCAGTCCTAGACCAAGTGGTAAGGCTATAAGACTTACTACAAAACCCGAAAAAATATTTTTAGGTAAGGCTTTAAAAAAGTAGGTTATGGAATCTTTTTTTGTACTCATTGTAAGATTAGGACATCGGTTGGTAATTCGGTTAAAATGTGCTCAATGTCATGTGGAAATAGTCTATCCCAAAAATTCATTTTTGAAGGGGCGTTCATTACTAATAAATCGGCTCGCGATATTTGAGCATAATGCCCAATAGAATAGCCCTTCGTTCCAAAAATAGGCTGTAGCTTTATGGTCTTGCCTTTAGTATAATTTTCAGGAATATGACTAATTATTTCATTAACTCGAGAGTGCTCTCTTAGCTTAATACGTTCCTTCATTATGTTAGCCCGTCTCAATGATTTATCATCATCAACTTTAACAGGAACCTGACTTTCATTAATTTCCTCTACAATGGTAACTTTGTTCGATTTCAAATGTTTTGCAACATAAAAGGCCGAAGTAATTGTTTGTTCCGTTTTTGGGTCTTTTAGTCCGTTAACTACAATGTGTTCACAAGGTATACGATTAACAGATGGTTTTATAAGCAATAAGATAGAACATTTAGTTTGACGTGTAATCTTTCTGGCAATAGAGCCCACATAATATTTTAGCAAGCGTTCCCGTTGTACAGCCCCCAAAATAAGTAAGTCAATTTTCTTTTCCGCACAGGTAGACAAAATAACATCAACAGGTTGTCCCGGTCTAAACACCACTTCATAGTCTAGTTTGTCTTTTTCAAAGCTTTTTAAAATGATACTTAACATATTGGATTTTTCTTCTGAGGCTTCACCAACATGAATTAAAATCAGTTTTGCTTTAAAAAAAACAGATAGCCTTGCCGCCTCAAAAAGGTTTGCTTTTAAGTTAGGTGAATAAGCCACTCCAATTCCAATACTTTTAAAAGGCTTTAAAGACAATACTTCTATGGATTTTTGCAAAAAGTTGAAAGATAGCATTTTTTTAAAAACTTAAAACTAAATAATGTAAAACAGAGTCGTCTGTTTTAATTAAATTAGTGTTTTTTAATATTGATTTGATACTATGTTAGAACTAGCAGGGATTATAATTTTAGGAATTTTAGCCCAATGGGTAGCTTGGAAATTTAAAATACCCGCAATACTTCCTTTAATTTTAATAGGCTTATTGGTTGGCCCTATTGCTGCCGAGTTTTTGAGTGAAGATGGCTCTAAATGGATAGAACCAGTTTGGGATGGAAAAAAAGGTTTTTTTCCAGGAGATGGTTTGTATTACTTTGTATCATTGGCTATTAGTATTATTTTGTTTGAAGGCGGGTTAACTCTTAAGCGTGCCGAAATAAAGTCTTTAGGTCCTGTTATTTCTAAACTCATTACACTAGGAACGACGATTACTTTTTTTGGTGCTGGTATATTAGCACGATTCGTTTTTAATTTAAGTTGGGAGTTGTCTTTTTTGTTTTCTGGACTTATAATTGTTACCGGACCTACTGTAATTACTCCTATTCTTAGGAATATTCCGCTAAAAAAGGACATTTCTACGGTGTTAAAATGGGAAGGTATTTTAATAGACCCTATAGGGGCTTTGGTAGCTGTATTAGTTTTTGAATTTATTAGTGTTGAAGGCGATAGCGGATTTACTAAAACAGCTTTAGTTGAGTTTGGTAAAATTTTATTATTTGGAACCACTTTTGGTTTCACCTTTGCTCATGCTTTAGCCTTTGGAATTAATAAGAAACTCATTCCGCATTACTTGTTAAATGTAGTATCGTTATCAACCGTACTGCTTGTTTTTGTAGAGTCTGAGGTTTTCGCTCATGAATCAGGCTTACTCGCAGTGGTTGTTATGGGAATGGTTTTGGGTAATGGTAAATTGAAAAACATCAAAGAACTGCTTTATTTCAAGGAATCGCTCAGTGTTTTGCTTATTTCTATTTTATTTATTCTACTGGCAGCAAATATTGATTTTGAAGATTTGATGCTGCTCTACACCTGGAAAACAGCTATTTTGTTTTTTTCAGTTGTACTTGTTATTAGACCTTTAGGAGTGTTTTTAAGTACACAAGGGTCTAAATTAAAGTTTAATGACAAACTGTTTATTAGTTGGGTTGGCCCAAGAGGTATTGTAGCAGCAGGAATTGCTTCGCTTTTTGGAAGCAAGCTTATTAAGCAAGGGGTAGAAGGAGCGGAGTATATTACACCCCTCGTGTTTATGATTGTTTTAGGCACAGTTTTATTGAATGCCACCACAGCACGATTGTTTGCCAAAATGGTCGGTGTATTTCTTAAGAGATCTGAAGGTGTTTTAATTGTTGGAGCTTCTCATGTATCGAGACTTATTGGAAAGTATTTAGAAGATAATGGTAGGCACGTGGTACTTATTGATAGTAATCAGACCAATATTCAGTTGGCACAAGAAGAAGGTTTAGAAGCTATTGACACCGATATTTATTCTGAAACTTTAAATGATAATA
Source organism: uncultured Algibacter sp. (assembly GCF_947495925.1). GTDB lineage: Bacteria > Bacteroidota > Bacteroidia > Flavobacteriales > Flavobacteriaceae > Algibacter_E. Next base: position 20,730 of record NZ_CANMAU010000008.1, on the reverse strand, counting down.
TTGAACTTAATGATGTGGGCTTTTTAATGGCTTTAACTGGAAGTGCGGATATCAATGCTTATGCTATTGATAAGTTTAGAGGCCAATTTGGAGAAAGTGGGTATTATAGGTTGATAACACCAGATGAAATTGACGACCCTAATAGCCCTGCCGAAGGCCTGTTTTCTCAAACCGATGATTATAATTCGTTAACCGAAGTAGCAAGAAAATATCCTAAAATACACGAAATAGCATTAAAGAGTAGAGAGCACTTCGAAACTTTAATTGAAAAGACTAATAATGATGTTGATATTATCCCGTTGTTGGTTAAAGATAAGAAAGGGGTTTTGGAAATTATATCATCAAAAAACAAAGCTATTGAAAAGATTGAAGCAGGTTATAAGCTGGTATATTTAGGAAAGGCTTTGAGAATTTGATTCTTAAAAGCCTTTCACTTGTCGACATATTATCGCTCTGTCTCGTATTTTCATTTAATTCTGTAGTCCTGCTAAAGTATTTTTCTATTAAGGCAATAATTATATTTATCAATTTTTTACAACCTTAGTTCCGTAGGTTCCCTTCTCTGTCTTAAACATCAAATAATATATTCCTGAGGCATAAGCACTTACATCAATACCATTATTTATTTGAGAAGCATTAAGTTCTTTTAAAATTATGCCATTGGCATTATATAATATAACTTTCCCACTGTCAAAATCATCTATATTAATAATGTCACTAACCGGGTTAGGATATATATTTACGCCGTATAATTTTTTAATATCTTTTAAACCAGCAGTATACCCTTCAAGGTCAAAGCGTCTTATGTACATCCATGAACCATAAGTACCTCTCCAATTTAAAACATGGCTTAACCCCCAAGAAACTCCCGATACAGGAGAACTATTAGATGATTCAGATCTATATAAACCAGCCGCTTCAGGATAGGTAGAGTTCCATGGTTGCTTTAAAGGAAAATCAACTTGTCCCATAATTTCAAAATTTAAACCATCTGAAGAGTATTGAGTTGTTCCATATTCAGGTCCATCTTGGTGTAACATAATACCTAACCCCTCTCCAGAGTGCCACACACAAACTTCATGCCCCGTATTTGTAATAGGATTATATTCAGACTTAACATAGGGTCCTGTGACATTATCAGCAATAGCAACACCCCATTTTACTTGTTTATAGCTTGTCCCCCAAATTTGAGTATCATAACTACAAATGGGCGATTCATTACCTTCTCCTTTAAAATACATATAAAATTTATTGTTAAAATAAACAATACATGGGTCGTGGACAGCATTTTTATCGAATGCAACAGATTGTCCAGATGATGGGTAAAGTATAGGGTCTTCTAATTTAGTCCAAGGTCCATCTGCCGAACTTGAATAAGCCATTGCAATGGTATTATTGCTATTTAGGTTTGTTACTGTATCAGAAGCTTGATAGACTAAATAAAACATATTATTGTGGTGAAAAACTTCAGTAGTAAAAGCAGATCTATGGTCGTATGAGCCTTCTGGTCCACGTGCAATCGCTACACCTTGTTCCGTCCAATGATACCCATCTGTTGATGTAGCATAATACAAATCGTTTAAATCCCATGGCGATACTTTTCCTGCACCGTTACTTAAACTATAGGAGTACCAGACGTAATATTTACCATTTACTTTTAACACCGAACTTGGATCTCGTCTTGTGTAATAATCATTAGGAGCTAAATCTCCAGTCAAATTATTTACTTTAAATTCTAAATTCCATTCTGGATTATCCGTTGGAATATCGACGTTACAATTTCCACTTGATTTATATCCTTCTAGCCTTAAAGTAGCTGCGCTTTTTGTTTGTGAAAACATAACAGTTGCTGTTAATAAGAAAGTGGCTAGTGTAAATAATTTTAATTTCATTTTTTAAAACATATTTGATATTCTCACAAATATACTCTAAAGTAATAGTAAAATAGTAAGTTTGAAAATATTATAAGGTTCATGATACCAGTTGATCATTTTGTTATTCTTGCACGTCATGCTTAAAATAATGTAACCTTAATTCCGGGTTGATAACAGATAAAGGGCCATGAGGTTTTATATACGGTTGATAATTAGGTAATTAATTATATGTTTTGTTGCCCACAGTTATTTCTTTAGGGTTTTATAATACAAATTCCAGCTTCCTGAATTCGATTCCACAATATCTAACAGTCCATCGTTATTTAAATCACCAATTTCTATGTTATAAGTATCATCTTTTAAGTCCTCTCTCAAGCCAATTTCTATAAATGTTCCATTCTTTTGCCCTGAATGAACGTAATTTCGTTGTTCCGAATTTCCTTCAACAATGTCTAAATATCCGTCATTGTTTAAGTCTGCTACCTTAACGGATGAAGTTGAATATTCGGTTTTAAAATTAAAAACCCGTTTAAAATTCAAACTTTTTTCACCAAAATAAATATTGTTTTTAGAGTCTAAATTTCCTACTACAATATCCAAAAATCCATCCTTGTAAAAATCTCCAAAGTCAACAGAACGGGATTCATCTTCTTCGTTACCAAATTCTATTACTTTTGAAAAATTTTGCTTTCCATCATTCAAATATATTTTATTCTTACTTTGTCTTTCAGCTGTAATTAAGTCTAAAAAACCATCCTTATTTATATCTACTATTTTTGTTTGGATGGTTTGGTCTGAATGCATTCCAAAAGTGATTATTTTTTTAAAATTACCTTGTCCATCGTTCAAACAGATTTCATTTTCGGCTTTTCTGTTAGAAAGTATTAGGTCAAAATCTCCGTCATGGTCCATATCTGCTATTTCAAGATTTCGTGATGGTGATATTGAACCGAAAGAAATTTCTTTTTCAAAGTTTTGATTGATGGAGCCAAAATATATTTTGTTTGGAATTTTGTCATTGGCTACAGCAATATTCATAAATCCGTCTTTATTGAAATCTGCACTTTTTACAGCATAAGAAGCGTCAAGGAATTTCCCAATAGGTTGGACTAATTTAAAACCTCCCTTCCCATCATTGTAGAAAATATAATTTTGTTCAGCCCAATGTCTTCCATTAGCTACAAGCGCATCTAAATCTCCATCTTTGTAGACATCAGCTAGGGTTAATTGATGCTGTTCTATTTGATTGTGTTCCTATTGACAAAAACCCACTAAGCGATATTGATAAAAAAATAAGTATTAATAGTTTTTGCGTTTTTTGCATAGATTTTAATTTATTCGTTTATGAAGATGAGGTTTACTTTGTCGTCAAGGTTTGATTTAGATGGCTATAGATTTTTTCAAAGCGCTTAAAACGGTCTCGGTATATGACTAATTTTTAAAATCTAATAAAATTACTCCTCTTAAGATTTCCGCTATTCTCCTTACCGAAGTTGCTTTAGAAATGGTCGATGCAAATATGGGAATAATCTGCATGCCCAAATGGGCACTAAACTCATTTAAGTTGTCTGATGATTTTATTTCAACCTTTGAAGATGATTTTTCAAAGGTTTGAGTGGTTTAAAGTTTACAGGCTGATGGAACACATGCGCGAAATTATTTCATTGCTTTTTTAATTAGTTTAATTGCCCAATCGTAATGACTGGAAGTGTTTGAAATCAAATATGCACCGAGCGAGGTCGAACCGGTCCATTTATATCTTTTCTTTTCAAAGAGCTCTTCGTCTGTATGTTCTTTAATGACACGTTGGACTTGTTTATATGAATCATCGAATAAATTTTTGGCTGTTTGGAATTTAACATCTTTATGTTTTTCCCAAATTTTTCGATTTAATTCAGGAAGCGTTCTCCAAGTATAGCCTTTAGCTGGTATATCAGGTTTTTCTCCTTTCATTCCTATCTTGTACCAATCTAGCATCATTAAATGCCACTCGTGTAAATGAGCTAAAACATCTTTCGCGTTTCTATTTAGAGTTTCTGGAGGAAATTCTTTTTCTAGTTCCATGTTTGAATAAGAGCCTAAAAGCTTCAATAATTTTTCATAATTAGCTTGGCTTAATTCTAATAGTTCTTTTTTTGACTTAGGTCTTGGCATTTTCGTTGGTTTTACGTGCAGTTAATTGCTATATACGTCTTAAGCTAGCAATCTATATTACTTTTTTCAGTCGTAGATTCTAATTATTTCGCCATTTCCTTTTCCGTTTACACTTCTTACATATCCGTTGACTACTTTTTTCATTGGTATCGGATTATGTCCAGGAAAATAGTCTTTATACTTTCCGTAAGCATCTTCTACCATTCCGGAAGAAACAGCATTAACTCTAATTCCATTTTCAATTTCAAGTGCAACCGCTTTTACAAAACTATGTATTCCACCATTTACCATTGCAGCACTTGTAGTTTTTACAACCGGGTCGTCTGCCAAAATTCCTGTTGATAAAGTAATTGAACCATTTGGGTTTAAATAATTCTGACCAATGCGCACAAGGTTGACTTGTCCCATTAATTTACTTTTTAATCCAATGTAATAGTCTGCTTCAGAAAGTTTATTGAAATCGTCCCATTTTGCTTCTCCAGCGACACAAATTATAGCGTCCACTTTTCCAATCTTTTCAAACATTGACGTTATCGAAATACTATCAGCAATGTCAACAGTCACGCCTCCCTTTGTTCGTCCAACGATTAAAATTTCATTCTTATGCTTAAAATGTGAAACAACAGTTTTTCCTATTGTTCCGTTTCCTCCAATTATTAATATTTTCATTGTTTTAATTTTTAAGTTAAACATTTAGTTTATTACATTTCTCGTTTTTATTTCTTGACTTATAAATCGTTAATGTTGCAATCACACTCCAAAGTAAATTAGTTACAAATGGTGGAATTGCATTATAGTAATAACAATTTATAGCTATTAAAAGACCTCCGAGTAAGTTTAAATACTTGCCATAATCTAAATACTTTTTGTTTTCAATAAGGGTTAGGGCATAGGCAAGGATTATTAATCCTGAACCTGACCAACCTAAAATGTCAAATAATAATTTCATAGTTTGTTATATTGCGAAATGTCAATATGAGTAATCAAAATTTTTTTATGTTAGAAAATCCGTAAACTGTTTAATTGTCTTTTCGTTTCTTTTTAAGTAAGACCATTTACCGTGTCTTGTTGATATTAAAAGACCGCATTTTTCCATATTTGTCAAATATGTTGAAATTGTTGATTGTGATAACCCTGATTTTTCTTGAATATAGGTAACGCAAACACCATCATTAAAATGTTTTAATGTCTCGTGTGGTGGAAAATGTTTTTCTGGTTCTTTTAGCCATTCTAAAACCTGAAACCTTGTTTGGTTTGATAAACATTTTCCTATTTCAGTTGCTTTTTTTAAATTCATACAACAAACATATTGATAAATCTCGATATGTGAAAGTGAATTCGTGTTTTTGCTTGAAGTTCAATGTTTTTTTAGCTTGTTGCCAACGGTTTAGCCTATAGAAAGTTGCGTTTTTGAAAACGTAATTTTCTGATTTTTAAATTTAGTTATTTTGTTGGTTAGAAACATTCTATTTTAATGAATTAAGCAATTTTTTATAGCCATTGTTGGCAATAGTTTTTTGATAATTCTAATTATAGCCAAGAACTAATTCTCTGGCATATTTGAGCAGCAGACCAAGAAACTACAATAAGAAGTTGACTTTCATTGTGGTTGGACAAAAAAGAGTTTATATCTTTCTCCCCCATTGTGTAGGAAGCAAAACAAGATTTGTATATTATATTTAACACGTCTTTGTCTTTGGTTTCACATTCTTTTAACCATTGTGCAATAGTAGCGTTTAATTGTAGACCAAGTGATTCTCCATTCCAGCTGTTAATTTTTTGTAAAGCTATTTCTTTTGTTGAATCGCTTAAAAAAGAGCTCTCTTTCTCTAGATACTCGTACAAATTGTTAAAGGAGTTGCCAATTAATAGGTCTTGGTCAGCCCATTCTAGTGTATTTGGAAGTTCGTTGTATTCTTCTTTATCAACACGTTCCAATTTTATATTGAAAGCTTTCTTCATCATTGGAGTAGCCATTTTCCACATTAAGTTTCTTAAGCCAAATCTATTTGGTAAGGGAATTACAGATTCGTATAGAAATATGTTGGTAAGAATGTTTGTATAGGTAAACATTAGTACGGTTCCTATTATTTCGGTCTTATCTTCCTGATTGTATCCTAAGCTCTCATTTTTCAATATATTAGGATTGTATATATTCAGGGAGTACTTCGCAAGTTTTTTTGTATACGGATCTTTTATTAGGTCAAGGTTTTTCGTTCTGAAAGCTTGTTTTAATTCTTTATTTTCAAACTGAAGTAGTTCAGTATGTGATTCATAGCAGAAAGGACATTCGTTTGCATCAGAAACTCCAGCCGCAACGACATCTTTTAGTGTTCGACTTAAATCACCACTGAAATATGTAAATTTATTTATATCCCAATAGATAGATAAAAGCTTAGAATCTATAGAGTGTATTTTGTAAGGTGGTGCAATTGGCCCTGGAAGAGAGGATTTAATTTCTTGATAAACTTCTTTGAGAAGTTGGTCTCCTTTTTTTGATGATTTTGGGTTGATATATTTCATGCCTATCCTTTTATTTTACTATCTCCCGTTGGGTTAATATCAGAAAGAGGTTTGAGGAGAGAAGAGTCAAAGCCGTCAAATTTAAAATCGGTAACTATTAACTGATGTGCATGTTTCTTTATATTCTCCTTCGGAGAGTTGAGAAAGACTGTTTGCTTGTGAGGAATTAATATTCCATCAACTTCTTTGTAATCATCATATTTTATTGATCCATAAAAAGATCCAGAACCAGGGAATTTCAAGTAATTCTCGCGTAAAGAATAAATGGCATAATCTAGTAGTCCAGTTTTTTTATTGATTAGTAATTTGTACTGATCGTTTTCTTTGTGAGGTTCAACTTTATTCCAAGTTGCGAATACAATATTATAGTCATTTCCATTGAATGTAATCTCTCCACCATATTGAATAATTGGAACATCTTTTAAGCGGTCTAACATTTCAAAGAAATAGTGATATGCAGAAAGCCCAAACCTAACTTTTTTATTCATTTTAAGTTGATCAATTTCTCTTGGGCTCACCATTTCATAGTAATTCCAACTTTGTAAGCCAGCAGTAATACCTTCTCGCTTTCCATCAAGATAGGTAACTTGACTGTCGAATGAGCCGACTTCGTATTTGAAATTCATATTTGATTTAGCCTCAGGCCAAGGTTTTCCCATTTTCCCCATTAATCCTTTCCAAGTATCGGAACCATTGAATGAATATGTTTTATGTTCACTAAACTTGTTGAATCCATGTTTATACCAAGTCTCGTCAAGAATTTTCTTTCCTTTATTATAAGCTTCTGTTGATATACCATTATCTTTTATTGAATTGGTTCTCATATCAGCTATTTTACAACTACTTAAAAGGAGTGTTGCTATAATTAATAAAATGTGTGTGTTTTTCATGTTTTTTCGTTTTGTATGTACTAATCTATACATAATTTTTGTAAATTTTTTTATGCTTTTAATTTTTGTATTTCGTCATTTAGAAGTTGAATCATTATATCCGCACTATTGTTTAACCTTGCTTGTATAAAGGATCCATATAATATGGCCTGAAATTTCTTAGCAAGATCTATACTAGTTGCTTTTTTATGAAAAAAACCTTCGTTTTGCCCTTGTTGAATACATTCACTAGTAATAGAAAGTAATTTATCCAATTGGACTTTAGTAGTGTCTTTAAGATTAGTATTAATTCCAGCGCATTCAGTTGCAAACTTTTGTATCAAACATTCGCTTTCGAAATTTTTATTTTCTGATGAATCAGCTATTATTGAAACAAATTTTTCAAGTCTTTCTGCCGAATTACCACCTTGTTTATTCAATAAAATGGATGAATAGAAATGCTGTGAATTTTCACCGTATCTCTCTAAAACCTTAATCGCAAAACCTTCTTTATTTTTGAAATGATAATAAAAACTACTTCTAGGATAGTTACCGGATTTCAGTATTTCATCAGTTCCAGTTCCTGTATAGCCTTTTTTCTGAAAAAGGTCTGTTCCTGTTTGTAGTATGTTATTAAGGTTATGCTTCATATGATTGTACTAATCAGTACAAATATAGTGTTTAAATTTAGAAACACACAAACTTTACAGGGAAAAATGTTGTCAGGTTATTTTTGATAATAGATTTCTTTATCAGAAATTAATTCGTGTCGGTCTGTTTTTCTTGATTATGTTAATTGTTGCCAACGTTTGGTATAAAGTTACATATTTGTGAGGAACGAGTAAATATGAACTTTATATAGTGGTGTGTTTCCGTTATTTCTTTTTCTGTTTTTCAATTTGCTTTTTCTTAGCCTCTGATATTTCACCAGTTTCTGCATAAATCTTTAATTCTTCCAATACAATACCTACTTGCTTTATCATTTGGTTTTTTATAAGCCCACTCAAGAAGAAACCTGCAAATTTTTTCATATACATGGTTACATTCATTTCAATTTTAGATTGATTATTACCTATTTTTGTCACTCTCCAATGGTTATTAGCAAGTGTTATAAATCCAGGAGCTCCTTCGGTAAGGTTATAAGAGAGTTCCTTATTTTCATCACTAAACATAACGAGTTCTTCAATCACTTTTCCCTTTCCAAAATCTGTTTCACAGATTCTTGAAGAACAAGTGGCACCTTCAAATTGAGATTCACCTGTGCCATATGAGTGCTTTAATGTAGATGTCCACTCTGCAGTTTTGTCGAATTCTCTACAAATTGCCCAAAGTGAGTCCGCTGAAATATTTATAATTTCACTCTTTAGTGTCTTCTCAACAATCTTGTATTTTGGTTTTTGATTGGCCTCATCTTTTTCAAGTTCTTTAATTCTATCCTTTTTTGAGGGTGAAACATCTCCATTTTCGGCGTAATATTTTATGTCATATGCCAGTCCATCACCATTTTTATTTATTGCTTTTAACATAGGTTTTTTTAAGAAAAAGGCCTGAAATTTTTTCATATTCATCAGAGTTGTCGTTTTAAGTGCTGACTTGTGATGTCCGTGATCAACAACCTCATAATGTGTTTGGTTAGAAATAATAAACCTAGGGAATTTGGTGGAAGCAAATTTTATAATCCTATTAACAGGATCATAAAAAATCAAGTCTTCATGTGATTCATGATGACCTTTATAGTTCACAATGCTAACTCTCTTACTCCATAGAATACCTTCAAATTTTTCTGTTCCAAAAAACTTCGTACTGTCTAGCAATGTACTCCAAACAGAGATGTCAGGCTGGTTGATTATTTCCCAAAGTGAATCGGCCGATACATCTATTATTTCACTTGTTCTTACTGTTTTTATCTCAGTATATTTCTCTCCATTCTGTGCCATAACTTTCAAATTAATTGTTGCAATTGATAATGTGATTAACATTAAAATGTTTAGTCGCTTTATTTTCATGTTTTTATTTTTTGATAAAACAAAAGTATGCGACCAAGCAGGCATCAACTTGTCTAGAAAGTTTTATCTTTTGTCTGAGAAGTTTAATCTATACTCCGAGGGAGAAATTCCATATTTGGCTTTAAAAACTCGTGACATATGAGCCAGTGTTTTGAATTCGCAATCATAGGCAATGTTGCTGATTGAGTCATTAGAAAGATGAAGTAAATCGGCTACCTTTTCGATTCGTTTGCCAATTAAGTAGTTGTTTGGCGTATCGTTGTATATCTGTTTAAATGTCTTTTTGAAGGTAGATAAACTCTGATTTGTCAGTTGAGCCAGTTCTTCAATTCCGAGCGAAGAACAGATATGAGCATTTATAATTTCTTTGAAGTCGAATATTTTCTTTTTGTAAAGGTTTGTCATAATACCCAATACTTGCGGACTGTTCTCAGCATTGAGTAAATGGATTATTAGTTCCTTTAATTTAAGTTTAAGCAGCTCTTCAGAAGCCAATTCTGGATTATCAAAGAGCGTTACTAGACTATTGATGTACTGTTCCAATAATATACTGGTCTCAATCTTAGCTGAATTTATGGTAAGCTCATGGCTTGATGCTCTTGTGAATGGCGAAGAAGAATTATTATAAAGCTCCTCGAGTATGTCTTTATGAAACTTAACCACTATAGCTTGATATTCTGTTTTCCCTTCTACTGTTATTGTGCTAAACGTACTATTTCCACTTTTTGCGAGTACCGCCTGTTTCTGACTAAGACGTAGCTCTTCCGTTTCTGAATAATTAATGCATCCACCTTTCAAAATATATACGAATCCCGCTTCATCTTCAGGCATTGATGTGGCCATTTTGATGGGGTCGGACATTGTGACTAGATTGAACAATGGTTTACCGAATAGCTCTATTGTTTTTACTTCCATAATAGTGCAAACTTAAGGAGGAAACTTTATTTAGGTTTGTCTAAGAAGTTTTTTAATGAAACACAATGGTTTTGTATTTGAAAAGTAGTGGGATTTCACGCACTAACTTTTCCGTTTATAACTGAACTTAATTTTATATTTTATCTTTCGTTTAAACACTTAAACCGCTATTTTTTATAGGATACGTTGTTATGCCCTTTTATTTTCTTTTCATATTTTTTTAACGCTAAATAGTATCCTTCTTCGATTAACGGGAATAATTTATCAAAAGTTCCCTTTGTTGGATTTAAAATACAAATCCAACTCATCCAACCATAAATTGGATGAGGCATTATTTTATTAAGTTCTGAAAAGTCATAAGGCATATCAATTATTTGGCCTGCCTTTGGCCTTTTGGGTCTTTCTCCAAATAACCTAAAAAAGGTATCTTTTGATATTCCAATGTTCAATCTAAATATACCATTTCTATCAGTATTTGATGCTTTGTCATTTAAACTATCTTTTTCCTTGAAAGTCAACAGATAGACTCCCTTACTTAGTTTGTTTTCTGGATTGTAAAATAGTCCAACTTCTCCCCAATTTTTATTTAGGACAAGGCCGTCAAATTTTTCCTGAACCCTTTCAATTATGTCGTTTTTAGTCATACCTTTTTATTTGACATCAATTACAGGTTCAAGATGCATAAATTGCATAGTTTCTTGATTTATCATTCCAAAGAATTTTTGACAAGTTTCGCTTTTCAAAATTTCTTGTGCAGCATGTTCAGCTGATTTAAGGTCTGTCCAATAAACAATATCAGTCCATTTACCGTTTTTGTCCACTGCTAGCTTCCTTCCAATGTAGCCATCAATTTTTTCTGTTACAGGATTCACGGCTTTTGCTGCTGCTATCACTTCTGCTTTGGAATATTGAGGATAGGTATCAAAAATAACCAATTCTATTGTTCCTACTTTTTTACTTTGTTTGCTCATATTTGTTTTGTTCTGAGTATTACAGCTAATCAATACGATAACTATAATACCAATTAATAAATGCTTCATTTGATATATTGTAGTTTATGAGACAAATGTAAATGGGAGGAGTGACAACCCTATGTCAACTATACTTCAATAAATTTCTTGAAATAATCATTTAATGAGAAATCTTGCTGATAATCAAATGTTTCAGAAGTAATAAAGAGTGTTGAGATTCTATCTAATCTAAATTCACGTAGGTTGTTTCGTAAGCGACAGAATGCGACTAAAACCCAAGAACTGTCAGTGAAATAAATGGCAAGAGGTTCAATTTCACGAGTTGTATGTTCATCCTTGTAAATTGAGAAGTAATTGATTTTAAGAACATTCGAATTGGTAATTGACTTTTGAATTGAAGACAGCCAATTACTTCTGTTTTTTTCGTTTTTCGTTGAAGGCTCTATTCTATTCTCGAGTTTTGAAATTCCTTCTTTTTCAAAAGCCCTAAGAGTCGATTTTATTTTAATTAGTAAGGAATTGAAATCTTTAATCAAGGAAGTGTCTCCTTGGTTTAGAATTAATTTTTCTGAAACAATTAGAGCATTTGCTTCTTCTTGAGTAATCATTATTGGTGGTAATGAATATCCTTCAACAATAAAATATCCTGTACCATTTTCTGAACCTATTGGAACTCCAGATTCTTGTAGCGTTTTAATATCTCTATAAACAGTTCGTAAACTAATTTCAAATCTATTTGCAATTTCTTTTGCAGTTACTACTTTTTTAGATTGTAAATGAATTAAGATTGATGTGATTCGTGTTAGTCTATTCATTTTTCTGTATTGGCTACAAGGGATTTGTATAAGAATAGTTGCGTTTTCGAGAGAAGGATTTTCCGTAGTAGGTAAGAACTAGCAATTACTTCTAGCCATTGTTGTGTAGAGTTTTTTATTCTCTTAGTATATATTTAATTGCATCAGAATTAAATTCATCTGGTAAAAAATGTCCAGTATTATAGAATTTCAATTTTTTGTCTTTGATTTTTATATCGTTAAAAAATGCTTGTACTTCTTCTTCAGAATAGAATTCATCTTCAGTTCCCATAAACATAGTAATAGGTGCCTTTTGTAATAATGCGTTGTTTTTAGCTGATAGGCTCTCTACTTTTTTAGCATTTTCCTCATTCATTCCCAATTTTATAGACAACTTAAATAAATCTAGAGGGGCTATGCAAGCAACAACATGGTTTAATCTGTCGTCAACTGAATTTAATAGGATGGCTATATGTCCACCCATACTATAACCTAATACTTCAAAAATTGCTAAAGAATGTTCGGGTTTAGATTGTAAGTAGTCCATTAGAATTCTTAAATCCTTCACTGTAGAAAATAAAAAGTCATTTACTGTTTCATAATCTTGTGATGAAAAGAATTTTAACGGTGACCTAAAATTACCTTGATAACTTCTTTCTCCGTGATATTTTGCATCGGGTATAATAATAGAGTACCCCTTGAGAAGCAACGAGTCCTTTAAAATGGACAAGTTATTTGTAGGATAAATCAAATCCTCCTTACTGCTTGTACCACCATGAAGAATAAAAATATATTTGTTATTCTTTTGCTTTTTAGGTGTTATTAGATAGAACGGAACTTTAGAATCAAATCCATCTATGACTATTTTTTCGAATGTACAGCCATTGTAATCAAGAATTTTACTATCCACAATTGCATCGTTGAATTCTGTTTTAGGAGCATAATCAAATTGATGAGTTGATTCTTGTGAAAATGAAAGAGAAGAAATACTAATCACTCCAAATAAGATTACCCTTTTTAAAATTTTCATAATTATTTTGATTTAGCACACGAATTTCAATTCTACACAACGGTTTTGTATATGAAAAGTAGCAGATTTTTAAGCACTATTTTTCAGTTAGAAGCAAAGATAGCAGAAAAGAACCAAACTTTAGATTTAGCTCTTAACTGCTATTTTTTAACTCAGTTCTTTGTTAGCAATTGTTTTTATAAAAACTTAACTATTTAGATATCAGTTCAACTCCTTCTTGAACCTCTTTTTCCCATATTTTAAGTTTACCAATCAGTTTATATATCAAATCAGGATTATATGAACTAAGGTTATTACTTTCTTGTAAATCATTAGACAAATTATAAAGTTCGATTTTATCTCCGCTCTTACTTTTTATTCGAACCAACTTCCAGTCTCCACTTCTTATGAAACTTTTATTGCCAAAAGCAAAAAACACATCTCTGCTGGGTAAATTTGTCCTGTGTATTAAATTGTCTTTTATACTTATTCCATCTATGGATTCTGAACTGGGTTTTTGACCTATAAAATCCAATAATGTTGGCAAGACATCCATCGTAAGAACAGTTTGGTTATTAAGTGTCCCTTTTTTAATTTTATTAGGATAGCGTATAATAGCAGGTACTCGTGTTCCTCCCTCATAAACACCAGCTTTGTATCCTCTTAGGTCTCCATTATTACCATTACGATTAGCTCCGTTATCTGATAGAAAAATAACGATTGTATTTTTATACTGTCCTGTTTCTTTAAGCACTTGCATTATTTTTCCTATGCCTTCATCCATTACTTCGACCATTTCTTTGTAGATTGACGAAATACTATCACTGTGGACAGGTTCTGTGCCCGCGACCCCAACCTTTCTAAGTGCTTTATCTATACGTCTTTGATAAGGGCTATGTGGGGCTTCATGTGGAATATAAAGAAAGAACGGTTTGCCTGTTTTTTTGGGATTGTTTTCTTCTATGAATTTTACTCCATATTTAGTTATCAAATCAGTTGAGTAGCCCTCTTCATTTTCAATTTTAGTGCCTTTCCACCAATCAAGATAGCCCATAGGATCTATATGAGCATGATAATCAATCATTCCAGAAACAAACCCAGTATACTCATCGAATCCTTGTATTGTAGGGTTGAATTCTTTTGAATATCCCAAATGCCACTTCCCAAAAATGCCAGTATTATATTCATGTTTTTTCAACTCCTCTGCGATGGTAATTTCATTAAGGCTTAAACCAACTTCTCTATGGTTTTTAGCAGTGATAACTCCTCCTACACCAGTTCGCTGCTGATATTTACCCGTCATTAAGGCTGCCCTTGTTGGACTACAGACGGCACCATTTGAATGAAAATCCATGAATTTAACCCCTTCAGCTGCTAACAAATCTATATTCCGTGTTTTGACTGTAGTATTACCATAGCATGCGATGTCTCCATAGCCCAAGTCATCTGCCATAATTAACACTATGTTTGGCCTTAAATCTGAGATTTCATTTTTACTATTACAGGATAGGAACAAAACAGGTAGCAATAGTATAAATGTTATTTTTCTCATCTTTATATTTTTAATGTCTCGTCCTAAAATACGTCTACAGGTTATTGATTAAAACTAGGCTGCATTTAGGTGCACGTTATTAGGTATTTTATAGTCTAAAGATAAATGTAATCTTTTAGAGTTATATAATTTAATAGCATTTTTGGTTGCTCTTTTGGCCTCTTCCACACTATCAAAGGTTTGGTCGAGATAAAATTCATCTTTTAAGATGCCGTTTACGCGTTCAGCCATTGCATTTTCATAGCAATGATTTTCTTCAGTCATACTAATGTTAATCTTATTCCTTTTAAGAATTTGTGTGTATACATTGCTACAATACTGTATACCTCTGTCCGAATGATGTACGAGTCCCTTAATGTTTTTAGCTTGGTAAATGGCCTTATTAAGGGCTCTTACGCATCCTTTAAGTTCTAAGCTATCACTAAGATCATAACCAACGATTTTTCTGGAATGCATATCAGTTATTAAAGCCAGGTAACAAAAGCTTTTAACGGTTCTGATGTAGGTTATGTCAGATACCCAAACTTGGTTTGATCTATTGACTTCCATATCTTTTATCATATTATTATACTTATAAAAGCGATGATACGAATTGGTTGTTCTGGCACTGGTTTTCTTTCTCAGTGTAAGCATATTATGTTTTCTAAGGACTTTAAATAGGGTATCTCTACCAATTTTAAGGTTTGCTTTGTTGAACTCATTATCGAGAGACTTAACAAGTTTCCGTACGCCTTCTCTAGGAAGGGATTTACGTTTTTCACTGACTATGTTTATAATCTGTTGTTCAAGTTTTAAACGCATATCAGCTCTAGATTTGTATTTATAATACGCATCGCGTTTAAGCCCAAAACAATGGGTTATAGTTTGTAAAGAAGCAAATCCCTTAGCGTTTACTTTAGCTTTGATTAAGGCTTTATACTTAGCTTTTTTTTTAGTTCCGCCACAGATTTATAGCCAAGATCTTCGGCAGCTACTTCTAGATAGGAATCTAATACCAATGCATCAAGATCCTTTTTAAGAAGTAGTTTTTTAAGCTGTTCAATTTCTTTTTGAAGGGCTTTGATTCTGGATATTTCGTCTTTTGTTTCCACTTTTACTCTGGTGTTCATTAAGTCTTTACGATTATACTTTTTAATCCACTCATTAACGGTTGTAGGTGCAATAGAGTAGAGTTTACAAAGTTCGCTCTTTGTGTGTTTTCCGGTTGTAAGTTCGTCTAAAATTTTCAGTTTAAAAGGTTCTGAATACCGTCTGATTACTTTGTCATTTCTGTACATAATGTTTGAAATTATGTAGCCTTTATTCAGGACGGGTCAAAATGTTTTACAACGGTCTAGGCTATGAGTAGTTGCGTGGTTTAGCATATAACTTTGCAAGTACACACCAAGCTGAAAATCCGCGAGGATTTTCAGAAGTAGGCGAGAACAAGCAATTACTTATAGCCATTGTTGTGTGCAGTTTTTATTCGGTTATTCTTTTCTTTAAATCCATTCTTTCGTGCAATATTCTTGTAATTTCTACATAATTATTATCCAATGTTCTGTAGAATATTATGTGTCGATTTGCTTTTATTCCGAGAAGTTGCTTAGATATTCCTTCGTAGTTTTTTCCTAAATCTGGGTTTTCCGCAATTTCCTCACAGTTAGAAATCAGTCCATCGTAATATTTGTCAGCTTGTTTTTCAGACCAAACCTCAAATGTATAATCCCAAATCTTCGATAAATCCTCGACAGCTTTATTGGTCAGTTTATATTCAGCCATTCGAGTGCTTTTTCGCTTTCAAGGATTTCAAATGTTTTTTTGGGTCAAAATCGTGAGCAATTCCGCTGTCGATTCCTTCTTGAATTGCATTTTTTAGAGCAATAACTTTACTTTCCTCTTCCTCTAAAAGTCTTAGTCCTGCACGTATGACTTCACTAACGTTCTTAAACCTTCCTTCACTTATTCGGCTTTGAACGAATTGGTCAAAATAATTTCCGAGTGATATTGATGTGTTTTTGTTCATTTGACATAATTTTACTCAAATATACCAAAAATTGGTATTATAGCAAAATTTTCGTCAAATTGCACACAACGTTTATGTGTAAGGAACGTTGCGTGTTTGCTAGCTTCTGATTTTCCGAAGGAAAATCAGAAGCTAGCAAACAAAGCAATGACCAAACGGTTGAACTAAAATAGGCAATGTTTTTTACACGGTGTTGGCCTTAGTTATTTCTTTTTTAAACTCCTGTATTTTGTCATAATCCTCTATTTCTAACAGGTTCAAAAGCTGTAACCAATCAATAATACCTTGTCTGTGGTAGTGCGTTAATACTTCTTTAAAATGTTTAAGCCTTTCCGATTCAGTTTGTAAAAAATTGCATTTTATTTTTTTTCCATTTTTAAGAACTAAAAATAATTCATTGTCAAGTCCATTCGATAGGTGTGGTGCAAATTCGATGAGATAATTAACAAACATTCCTCGAATGTCATAGGCGTGTATAAAATCCAATTTAGCAATTTCGGAAACATTATAAACTACATCATTCAATTGTATTTGATCTTGTTGGAATATTAATTTACCATTATACTTGCCAATTTCTCTTTGGTATCGAAAAAAGGTGCTTATTAGTAATCCAATTATATAAACAGGCCAAAAAAATAATATGATAGTCTCCCAACCATCAAAATAAAAATCAAAAGAATGCTTTAAATAATGGATTATAAAAATTAGAATTGTCCAAGAAATGGCAATAATGTTTTCTGGAGAAATATAGATTCCTTTTTTCTTTTCAAATATTTTTAGACTTCTTGGGGTCATTTGTTAATTAAGGCCAACGGTCTCGTATAACCGTCAGTTACGGGTTAATATGCGTTAATTTTCGGTTTGGCACAAGCCTTAGCAATTCCGAGTGGATTCGGACGTAGTCGAATCCGCCGTAATTGCGGTATACATTGTTGCCCACAGTATTTTTTTAATCGAAATCATAATCGTCAAAATCTGATTCTCCTCCGCCACTATTTCTATATCGATAAGCTAGAATTCCGATTACTATAATTGTCAATATTATCGGAAAATATTCTCGCATTATTTTAAAAGTTTTTTTGGAACTTCATAACTCGCTGCATATAACAATTCCTTTCCACTTGCTTTAAATTCCGTAAATGCTTTTCTGTACCATTTTGGGTCAGTTGCAATAGTATCAAAGTCTTCAACAATCAGAACGCCATAAAAATCTCCATCAATCCAAGGTTCAATTCCGTAAATTCCAAGTCCATTTTTTTCTACTCGGTCAAGTACAATTTCAAAGTCAGATTCCGAGAAATAATAAATCGATTCAGAGTCGAATCCATCATTAAGATTTTCAAGTCCCTTGAACACATTAGCTTTTAAATATTCCAATTCTTTCATTCGGTCTTCTTCACTATAATTTGCTAATTCCAATTCCGCTTCCTCAAAAGTTTTCGGTTCAGTTTTCTTTTTTGAGTTACAACTCAACGTTAAAAGTCCGATTAATACTATTTGAAGCAGTTTTTTCATATTGTGGGCAACGGTTAGTATATGGTGCGTAGCCATCCCGAAGGGTGGCTATGCACTATATACCGTGTTGTATGTCGTTATTTTATTTCGACAACAACCAAATTAATTTTTCCTGTAAACTTAGTTTCTTCAGGTCCGTAACCAATTCCTTCGGCTACAGGTGTTTGATTGTCTAAGCCAACATCTGCTGTTTCATCTGCTGAAAACATATTGGGTTGCGTTTTTTCAATTCTTCCCTTTCCTGATGTGCCGTTTGAAACTTTAAGTTGGGCATCTCCACCTTTTCCATTTCCACCACCATCGTAATCAAAAGTGAAATTCAAAGTGTATTTTCCAGGTGTAAGATTGGATTCTGTGGTAATTACATAACGTTCTAATCCTAAGAAGTTGTAAGTAAACATAGGAACACCTTCTTTCATATATAAGCTCCATCCGCCAAATCGGCCTCCTTGAGATAGAATTACTCCGGTAGTATTCTCCTTAGATAATTCTATCTCTGCTTCTATGGTAAATGAACGGTTTTTGATATTGATAAAAGTATTTTCCATCATGCCTTCCATGCCTTCGTAAAGACTTAAAGATGTTCTTCCATTCATAATGTCAGGTCTTCCCGCAATAGCAGGGTTTGTACGCTCTACCACACGATCGTCAATAGGTAGAACATGGTACTTTTCAGCTTCGGCCATAAACAAGTCTTGCATCATTTTTAATCTTTCAGGGTACTTGGATGCTAAATTTTTAGTCAAACTAAAATCTTCTCTAACATTGTATAAATCCCAGACATCATCTTCTAATGGAGAGAAATCCCCCATTTCCCAAGGAGCCCTGTGAAGCGTTCTTGCAAACCAACCATCGTAATAAAGAGCTCTGTTTCCAAACAACTCAAAATATTGTATTGTATGTCTTTCTGCGGCATCTGCATCATTAAAAGAATAAGCAAAACTGGTTCCTTCAATAGGGGTTTGCGGCACACCATTTACAACTTTTGGTTCTGGCAATCCTGCCACTTCTAAAATAGTTGGCGCAATATCAATAGCATGCGTAAACTGGCCTCTAATTCCTTTTCCTTTTTTTACTTGATCAGGATAGTGAACAATCATACCCGTACGTGTTCCGCCAAAATCTGAAGCAATTTGTTTAGTCCAAGTAAATGGTGCATCAAATGCAACTGCCCAACCTGCTGCCATGTGTGGGAATGTGTTTGGTAAACCCCAGTCATCCATCAATGGAATAAGGTCTTCTACTTTTTCTTCTACAAAATTGAAATAGGTCATCTCGTTATACATTCCTACCATTCCACCTTCTGCACTGGTACCGTTATCACCAGCAACAAAAACAATCATCGTATTATCTAATTCTCCAATTTCATCAATGGCATCTACTAGTCTACCAATTTCATAATCCGTCATTTCTACAAATCCTGAAAACACTTCTGCTTGGCGAGCGAATAATTTTCTTTCATCATCTGATAATTTGTCCCAATCTTTAATAGCATCTGGTTTTGGTCCAAGGTTCGTGTTTTGAGGAATGATACCATTCGCCTTCATTTTTTTAACCGTTTCTTCTCTAACGGCATCCCAACCTTTGTCAAATTGACCTTTGTATTTGTCTGACCATTCTTTAGATACATGGTGAGGGGCGTGAACAGCACCTGTTGAGAAGTAAACAAAAAATGGTTTATCAGGTGTCATAGACTGTTGTGCTTTTACCCAGTTGATTGCCTGATTGGTCATATCTGTTGTAAAGTGATAATTTTCATCTTTTGGAGGATTCACTTTTTTTACACCATCAAAAATAAGTGGTGCCCATTGGTCAGTCTCGCCTCCAATAAATCCATAAAATTTATCAAATCCTTGACGTGTTGGCCATCGGTCGAATGGTCCAGAAACACTTGTTTCCCAAGCTGCAGTTTCGTGCCACTTACCAAATGCAGCGGTACTATATCCGTTTAATCTCATCGTTTCGGCCAAAGGAGCAACACTAGCAGGCAAAGCCCCAGTGTTACCCGGATATGCTGTAGAAGTTTCCATAATTGAACCTGTATTACAAGTGTGGTGATTTCTACCCGTTTTAATTGACATTCTTGTAGGTGAACATAAAGAAGTGGTGTTAAAATTATTGTAACGTAACCCACTATTAGATAACTTATCCATAGTTGGAGTTTTAATTGGGCCACCAAATGCAGAAGTTGCTCCCATACCTAAATCATCTATTAAAACGATTACAACATTAGGAGCATCTTTAGGAGCGTTCACTTGAAACCGCTCGGGTGGTGTGGTGTTCCGAGCATCAAGTTCGGTGTATCTTTTAGCCTCTGGTTCAACTATTGGGAGAATTTCCCGATTTAAATCTTGTGCATTTGATGAAACTGATATTAGAATCATCATTGCTAGTGTACTTAAAAAAGGTTTGTTTTTTTTCATAATTTTATTTTGATTAAGTGTTTTTCGTTTTTTTAATGGCATACAACGGTTACGTATAAGAATAGTGCGTAGTTTGAGTGCGAGGATTTTCCGAAGGAAAATCAGATGCAAGCAAACAAG
>NZ_CANMAU010000007.1 GCF_947495925.1 uncultured Algibacter sp. | reverse complement strand
GTTTCATACTTTTATTTTTAGTTGTTTTATGATTATTTAATTCTGCTCAGGTGGTGTCTTGTAATGATACTCGTTTTGTGATACGATATGTCCATCCGCGTCTATAACTTGTTTTAACCTATTTAACTCATCATACTCATAATACATCGTATATCCTTTAGGATCAGTAATACTGGTTACTCCTACTAAAGGATCATAGGTATAAGTGGTAATCATTGAATCCGGTAATGCAGCCCTTAAAGTTCTTAAAGCTTCTCTCAAATTGCCTTCTGGATCATCATTATTTTTCGTGACTACTCCATCAGGGTTATTGACATCAACAGTTCTTTGATCAATACTTCTATTTGTGTCTGCATTTGACAAAGCTTGTATCTTTTCAAGTGTATTGTACTGACTCGTTAATGAGGCTATCGCGTTTTCTACTTCGTTGGAACTAGTATTCTCAATCTTAGCTATTGGATATTCCTTATTATAACCCCAGATATAATAAACATGTGCTCCATCTGCTTTACTGACTTCTATAGGATTTCCTTCACTATCGTAAAGGTGATAAACCATTCGCTCTTTTAATGAGTTAGTAGTAGCGTTATAAACGCCTTTCAAACTCTCAATATCCTTGGGTAATACTAAATCGGTAAACGGCTCATAAAAATTAGTACGCTGTAAACTCAAAAGCTCCGTTACATCTGCAACATTATCACCATTTTCATCTTTGTAAGTTTCTACTTGAATAGGTATCGCTATTTGATGTAGGTCATCTCCCTTTAACCTATCTATTGCATTAAAATCATTTAATGGACCGCCTTTTATTAAACTGTTGTCCTGTAATGCGGAAGCCGTTTTAATATCATCTGGGTATATCGTTTTTGTAATTATAGATTTAGAGTCACTTAAAGTGGTTGACGTTTCTGTTAAAAAGTAATCTTCATTATACTTATAACTTATCAATGTCTCAACTGGATTAAGACCTGCTTCATCATAGTACCTTTTTATTGTTGATGTAAGGAGTTTTTTGCCCGAATATATTTTTCTGGTTTTAAAATAAAATTGAAGGCTATTTCGATCTCCTTCCTCTATATAGGGAGACATAAATGTATTCCAATCTTCTCTCGGAAGGTATTGAAGAGGGTAAACAAAGTTTAACTTAAAATTAGATTCATCTACGATATTGTAATCATATTCTTCCTCACTTACTTTTATATAACTTGGCTCCCCATTCACTAGGCCTTCTCTTTTACAATTTTCAACCTTTTTTAAACTTCCATGATTAAAAGGTTTAATGATATGATCTGCTATATCATACTCATTACTCATAACTTCCTCGATTAATACACCTACTGTTGTACCTGGAAAAATGGAATAATCAAAGAGAGGATGCTTATATATTTCTCGGGTATCCTCAATATCTCTTTCTATATTGATATTTTCATAAGTATATATCTTTTTCCCATTGTCAAGACCTTTAGTATCACTATAATATTCGGTAATTTCCCCGTACTCAATTGCAGGCACATTTCCTATTCCATTATCAAAATAGGGAGAAGAAGATACTGTTGCAATTAAATCCGTTCTACCTCGAGGTTGTTTATTAACGTACCCTCCATCTTTCTGCTTATTGATAACATTTATGTTAGCATATGTATAATTTTTACTACTTATAGGCTGCGTATTCACTCCGTCATAGCTTTTAATAGAGCTAATTCTAAGGCCTCCAAGATATTCTGTTTCTATATTAGTAACAGAACCGGACAGCAATTTATAACTTACTCTGACAGATACAGATGGCACATAACTTGGGGGGTTTGAACCATGTCCATATTCCTGAGCCTCTATAGTATACGTAGTTCCTGTTCTTAGACTAATAGGAATATCATATTCAGTTGCTGGATAAATATTTGCAGTTGGTGCTGATCGTTTATATAGGCGTGTGGGTAAACCACTAAATTTCCCATAAGAATTGCTACTACCAGACCCTGAAAAAGCATCTGTAATCATAACCCTTAAACGAGCATCTATGGGCGCCCCAAAGCCTTCTTCTATTGTAAAGGTTTTACTCTGGTACCCATTTGAACCACAAGTCCATGGACAATCTCCAGACCCTGTTGCTAAAATACTTGCACTTCTATTTTCATATATAGGAGTAGTAACACTTATTTCACGTTGATTGGCTTCAAATTCAAATTCTGTATACCCCCCAGTTGGATACTTTATTTTCGCTAAAACACCTGATTTCATTTTAACTGGATGGGCATCCCTATTGGCGTCTCCCTCAGAATGTGTTACGCTCCAAGGTAAAAAACTCCCATTTTGAAGGTGGTCTGCCCCACGCATTTGAAATGTGGTAGGAGGTATTAAGGAGGCAGACATATTATTATTAATGTAACCCCAAAAGTCTTGCTTTGAACTTCCTCGCCTAGGTAAGCTTTGTGTATCATATTCAAATTCATACTTTTGAAAATCATTGGAGTTGGCATCTCCAATTAGGACAGCTTCTAATTTTAAACGCCTATCTATTGCTGCAATATCATTTGTTAATGTCTGATTAACAGAGGTTCCATAGTAAGAATGATCAAAGTAAATTTCTTTAACTAATTGATCTGTATTATTTATGCTAGAAAACACTTTTAAGTTATCAAGTCTAAATTCATCAACTAAATCCGCTCTATCTAAAAAAGACTCAAATTGTACATATCCATTTTTAAATATAATTTTGTCTAAATAACGTTTGTCAATTTTTACTCTATTATTCCAAAAGTTATCATTTGTAAGTGGTTGTCTATAAGATTGAGTTCTATTAAAATTTACACCCTGAGATGTTTCAACTGGCACTTCAAAGCTATCATGTGTTTTATACTCAAATGAAATACTGTCTTTTTTATCTGCAGAAATTATTTCAGACAAGTAATATGATGTAGGAACTTCTCTTGAATGAGCTATAAGATATGACGAAGGAATTACTGAGGTTTCTATTTCATCAAAAATTAAGGTTATGCCTTTTTCCGTAACAACACGAAAACCATAATTAGGAGGACCATTACCAGTAACTTTAATAGAATTATTATTTTCAAATACTAATTCAACCTCTCCGTTTCTTTCTACATAATAAAAAGTTGCGTTGATCCCAAAAGCATTTAATATATATTTATCAGGTTGACCGTCTCCATTTCCTCTCCAAACATCATATAAATACTCGTAATTGTCTTCATTAAAAGGTAAGTTACTAATATTTTCTCGTGCAACGGTCGAATAGTTATCCGGTGCTCCTTTAACATTTCGAACAATGACTCCACCAGCTTGTAAATTCCACTCTAATCCTACCCAAGACGCTCGGTTATTCAATCTTATACCTGAAGAATTATAGCTAATCATAATTGGTAATTGCAAATCTCCACTTTTTATAACGTGACATGGAACAGAAATATTCGGCCTTCCCAAATTGGGATTAACATTAAAGGAACCATATCTAGCGAAACTTGCCGAATTTGGAGATACTGGTGTTAATTGTAGTAGTTCGGGCAACTCTTGCGCAAATGAGTTTTGAAAAACGAACAATATATGCAACAGAATAAATAAACGAACTTTCATAAGAAGAATAATTTAGAATTTCAATAATAGCATAAAACTAAATCGTTCAAACTGAATAAAAGTAAGGTTCAACCATAATTCTAGTAATGTTTATCTTTGACAGTGAGCAATCTGACAAATAATTGAATAATTATTTTCAAATGCATACGCTTAAAAGACAAATTATTCCTTTAATCAAGGAAAATCGCCAACTAACACTATTTTACTGAAAGAAGTATAATATCATATTATTAGACCTATTTAAAAGTTTATTTGCCTACACTTAAAAACTAAGCACTGGATATTTAAGGAATAAACCACTAACTAAACCAATTAAATTTCTTATTGTATTCATAAAATCTTTTTGAGGTCAACAAAAAAATCATTTTCATCTAAAAAAAATACAATTAAACAACAAAAAACATAAAAGTAAGTTACACAACAAGTAATTAAACCAATAAACCAATCTTATATAAAGTAGGGGTTACCCTTGATGGATTAAAAAACAATAATTTATAATAGATTTAGCACTAATATTCAGTTGATTGTTTTGAATCGGGTTTCTATTATTGATTCTATGGTTCTGATATTGATTTGCTTTGATTGCTAGAGGCAATAGTTTATTTTTGTATTCTGTTGCTAACCTTAAGAACGAAATAGGTTGAAATTATTTAAACTTTTTTAGCCAGATTCGAATAGTCTGAATCAGAGGATTGCTTTAGACTAAAGAGAGTAAAAAATTCAAAACGAAAAAACAATTAATTTAAGAATTGTTTCCACCAATAATTGACGTTCAAGTGATGCAGAGATGGTAATCGAATTGGAAGTATTTTTTATAACAAAAACACTAAAATAACTGATTATTGTCTGCGTTATAAAAATTTAAAAAATGCTTATAATATCGAAGAATTTTTGGATAATAATCTTGATCAAAATATTTCTTCTTACTGATTAGTAAAACGTCTTTAATTTAAATGAGAATATTTCAAGAACTGAATTTAAGTTTCTTTTCAATTACACAATTGTGCAGTGTTTTGTGCAAAAAAAATAAAAAAGTGGAAATATTTACCCGAAATTACAGAATTACCAAATCTATAAAATTGCTGAATGGACTCGTTATAAAAATGCAACTCATTTTATTTCGTTGAAACGATATTATAAAGAACCTCCTAAAAAAATTAGAACCATCATCTGGTAATTCGTTTTATTAATCCGTTTATATCCATAAAAAATAAAATACTATATTTACAGTATCGAAAGTCAATTTGACATATTTAAAAATTTACAAAGTTCACAATTCATTAACATCGATTGTAAACCTTAGATGAACTCCTATAAATACTGGCACTAGAGCTTTAAGTTCAAACCCCAGCCCGGTCACAAAATTGACCTCAAAAACATTCTAAAAACCCAAAAATTAGCTTCTTGAACTTTTTTTATTTTAATTAGTGAGTTCATGCGAATTATTAGCATTAGAAAGATACACTATTCAGTGTACGCCCATTACCTTACAATTCGAATACATAACTCCCTTAAATATGACAGCTTATTTTATAGGCTCTTTAAACATTCAAAATTGATAAAAACTAAATTCTTCCTTTATTCCCATAAATTTAATCATCAACCGTTAATATTATGTTAAAAAGGGGCTAATTCGGAGTCACTAAATTTTAACTCCTTTTTTACACCCTATAAAACTTGATAAAATATAGATCTAGGATAGTTCCTCTTTCTCCGCGAAAACCCTTGCAATCAATTGATTTGCAAGGGTTTATTTTTTCTGTTATTCTGATGCTAATTGATTCTCTTTGCAGAACGCTCGGCTGCTTTTCTAACGCCTCTATAACCTCATCTTCTGTTGCCATTCTACCCGTGAAAAGGAAATCGTTTATAATACTTTCTACCTTATCCTGTCTTAATGTCTCTGCTTTACTTAAATCTTGTAGAGCCTTTTTAGTTTCTGCTTCCCAATAGATTTTAAATTCATCTTCTATGGTTTCGCTATTACTTATTTTTGGTAAGTTGTTTTCAATAAACTGCTCTATTAATTCTCTTTTACTCCTTAAAGTTATATCGCCTGCTAATAAATCTAAAATTTGCTTTTTCTGTTTTTCTTTGGTCTTTAGGTTTGGCTTCTTTTACTGCCTTTATTGTGATGGTTACAAAGTGAGGTTCTTCCCAATGCTTTATTATGGGAAAGTAACGGCTTATAATCTCAGCTTTACGAATGCTACAGCATAAAGTCCAAAATCTGTTTTCACAATATTTACCGTATAACTTTCCATCTGCTGTTATAATTTTTTGCTGACAATGGTATGTATTCCAAAAGGCTTCTAGTAGTTCTTGTGTTTCGTTTTCCTTGGCTAAATCTATTAATTTAAGCATCATAGATTGCGTAATGGTTTTACGCTTTGCTCTGCCTTGTAAAACATCAGTTTTATAAAGATCGGAGCCTTCTCCATTAACAATTACATGGTTTTGTCTCGCTATCTGCTAATGTATTTAAAAGATGAGTTTTATCTCGACCAACCTTTAATAATACAGCACATGCAAAGCAAGCTACAAAAAATGCAATTAATCTATACAATGAAGTAAGATTACACTTATCTTTAGATTATAAAACACCTAATATGGTATATAAATTATCAGCTTAATTTCAATTTTAACCTGTAGCCATATTTCAGGACAAGACATTATGAAAAACAGACCAATTTTTAAATAAACGAAATATGAAAACCAGTATTCTTTTTACTCTTATTGTAGTTTCTTTTTTAACGGCTTCATGTACCCAACAAGAAAAAATAGAAACCCAAATTGCATGGGATACTTGGGGTGTTCCACATATTACTGCAACGACCACAGAAGAATTATTTTTTGCCCAAGGATGGGCTCAAATGCATAATCATGCCAACCTTGTTTTAGAACTCTACGGAAGCTCTAGAGGAAAAGGCGCCCAATATTGGGGTCAGGAGAAGTTCGAAAATGATATGCTTATTCATACGCTTGGTTTTGACCAATTGGCCGATGATTGGGCCGAAATACAAGATCCTGAAATCAAAGCCATCTATACCTCTTTTATTAAAGGGATGAATGCATATGCAGCAGCTCACCCTGAAGCCATTGCCGATAAAAATAAAGTCGTACTGCCCTTAACTACTAAGGATATGAATATGCACGGCTTGTATCTCATTTTTACACGTTTTATTGGAGGGAAAGACCTAGGACGCGTGCAACAATGGCCGGACATGGGGTCAAACACCTACGCGATTGCACCAAAGCGTTCGGCTTCAGGTAATGCTATGTTGGTTCAAAATCCACATTTACCATGGTGGCGAGAATTTTTGTTTTTTGAGTCACATCTGAATTTAAACGGGAAAAACATGTACGGTTCAATACCCGTTGGCTTGCCTGGTATTGTAATTGGTTTTAATGAAAATCTCGGTTGGAGTCATACAGACAATACCATTGACAATGCCGACACATATGAGCTAGAACTAGAAGACGGTGGCTACCTACTGGATGGCGAACGAAAAGAGTTTGAGGTTTTATCAAAAGTGATCAAAATAAAGCAAGAGGATGGTACGATGTTGGACCAAGAAGTTGAGCTGATGAAAACAGTTCACGGACCAGTGGTCAATAAAACCGAAGACAAGGTATTGGCATTGCGTATGGTTGCTTTGGATAGACCTAATATGTTTTTGCAATGGTGGCGTATGATCAACAGTTCCACCTTTGATGAATTTGAGGAGGCATTAGAAATGGCTCAAATCCCTTTTTGGAATGTGATGTATGCCGATAAGCAAGGTGAGATTTTCTATTTGTTCAATGGCTTGGTTCCAAAACGAACGACTGATGCATGGGATTATTGGGACCGTGTGATTCCTGGCGGGAAATCGGCAGATTTATGGACAGAAGTTCATGATTATACGGACCTTCCCAAAGTAAAAAACCCTGTCGGCGGATGGCTTCAAAATGCCAACGACCCACCATGGACATGCACCATACCCACAATCCTAAAGCCTGAAGATTATCCCGGCTATATGGCTCCCCAATACATGTCTTTTAGACCCCAGCGTTCAGTAAGGATGCTTATTGAGGATGAATCAATAACTTTTGACGAACTAGTCGAATACAAACTTTCAACACGCTTAGAATTTGCAGATAGAATTTTAGATGATTTGTTTGCTGCTGTCGATGCTTCTAATTCGAAGAAAGCAAAGGAAGCCAAAAAAGTACTGGAAAATTGGGATCGAGAAGCTAACGCAGACAGTAAGGGCATGCTTTTATTCTACACTTGGGCACTTAAGTTCGATGTCTGGAGAAGCGCCAATTATACCGAACAATGGAGTATGGACTCTCCAAACACTACGCCGGATGGGATTGCAGATACAGATAGAGCCGTTCAGTTATTGGAGCAGGCTGCTATCGAAGTTGAAACCAACTTTGGAAGTTTAGATACTGATTGGGGAGATTATTACAGAATTAACTATAATGGCATAAACCTACCAGCAAATGGTATAGATGGCTCTTTGGGGGTTTTTCGAGTAGTCTGGCCGGGTGGCGCTGATGATAGCCATATGTATGTTGGTGGCGGAGATTCCTGGGTTGGCATTATTGAGTTCGGTGATAAAGTGCGAGCAAAAGTTTTATTATCCTATGGTAATGCAACTCAAAAAGATTCCCCACATAATGGTGATCAGTTAGAATTATTCTCTAAAAAAGAATTGCGAGATGCTTGGTTTACAAAAGCTGAAGTTGCATCAAATACTGCCAGAACTGAGGTAATAACTGAGAATGGATTTCGTGAAAAAAAATAACGAATGGCTAACAATGGCTATAATTCATTGTGGAATTTGTCCTAAAATTTAAACTTTGTACTTTTAATCTGGCATGATTCCATAAGCCGAAATGCCTACCGACAATTTCCACAACAAAATCATAGCCTAAACCGATGGAATACATTCAGCGAAAAGTTGACCAAAATGGTTCCACAACTGCGTTGTTCCCACCCTTTTGATGCATGTATTCCATCTTCCTGTTAAGCCAAATTGAGATCAAGCTTATTTGAAAAATTCAGCTTTTGCTGCCCATCAAGGGAAAACGTAAGCCATCGGCAGTGCTAAAAGCAATTTGGTAAGCCCCATCGAACTCCCGATAAACAAAAGTGGCTCAATTACAACAATTTTTTTGTGGAAAAATCGCCGTAACTGATATAGCCAATGGCTAATGTACTTCCGAACGTCTTGACGCTTCATTGTCATCCACTTTCATTATCTTCGTTCTCAAGGCCGAACTGTGTTTAGCAGGAAGTTCGCAAACATAGATGAGAATACAATGAAAATAATTAATTTGATTTTAATTCTAATATCTACAATTATCTATGCTCAAAAAGATAGTTCAAAGTTAGCGAACATAGATGCTCCTTATTATAATATCAATGAGACTGGTTTAGCATTAAATGGATTTGATCCAACAGAATACTTTATTAACAACAGGGCAACCCAAGGCTCAGAAAAACACCAATACCAGCACCAAGGAGTTATTTATTATTTTGTGAATGAAAAGAATAAATCATTGTTTATTGAGAGTCCTGAAAAGTATATGCCGGAATTCGGCGGATATTGCGCATATGGTTTAGGTATGGAATTTGGACATGGGCTAAATGAAAACCCACCAGGGAAATATCCGGTAAATCCAGAAACCTTTAAAATTATAAACGATAAATTATACTTGTTTTATAACAATCGCGGCTACAACTTTTTGGAAGTTTGGAAACCAAATGAAATTGACAATTTAAAAAGAGCGAATGAAAGGTGGGAAGTTATAAATGAAAAGAATTAAAAAACGTTTACCAACAATGGCTATTAGTAATTGCTTCTTCTCGTCTATTTCTGAAAATCTTCGCGGATTTGCAGCTTGGTATGTACATGCAAAGTTAGGTGCTAAATCACGCAACTACTCATAGCCGAGACCGTAATTACCAAAAATGAAAAAATTCCTTATTGACACTTTTAATATTTCAGAAGTTGATGCAAATTTATTTTCAGAATGCTTTGAGACAATAAACTTGAGTAAAGGTGAAAATTTTGTTAGCTATAATAAGATTAGTAATAAAGTTGGTTTTGTGGAAAAAGGACTTTTAAAATGTACTTTAATTGGGGCTGAAAAATCAGTAGTCGATGATTTTGTTTTCGAAAATCAATTTGTTGCCAATTATTATAGTTTTTTGAAGCAGGAAAAATCAAATAAGGAAATAACTTGCTTAAAAGACTCAGTATTAAGAGTAATTACTCGAAAAAAACTAGATAGATTAAGTAAGTATCCCTTTATTGAAAAAATAGCAAGACAAGTTTCTGAGCAACTGTTTATATCGACGTCAAAAAAACTTGAGAATTTAAGACTTTTAAGTGCAGAAGAAAGATATCTACAATTGGTTAAGGCTAACAAAAGAGTTGTCAATGAAATTCCGCAATATGAAATTGCTTCTTTTTTAAATGTGAGTCCAGAAACTGTAAGTAGAATCCGAAAAAAAATCACAATTAGTTCTTGATTTACATCAATGAATAACTTCTGTTTTAAGCCGACTTTTGTTTAAAACAATAGAAAATGAATAGACATATTGAAGCAACAGAAAAATCTGGAAAAGAATTTTATTTAAACTTTGTTCAAAAAGGGAAAGAAGTTGTAATGCTAAATCTATTAAAATTTAAACCAAAAGCAGACTATGCTAACTTCGAATCAATCAGAATTGAAAAAGATATTACAGGACAAGAAGCCTACGATATATATACAAATAATACGTTGGGCGAACTTAAAAGAGTTGGAAGTGAAATTCTATTTTATGGTGAAAGTAAAAGTTTCTTGATTGGACCAGATTTTGAAAAATGGGATGCCATTCTATTAATAAAACATAAGTCAGTTCTAGCTTTTATGGAGTTTGCAAAAAGTGACATTTATTTAAACAATGTAGGTCATAGGAAAGCAGGATTAGAGGATTCAAGATTGTTACCAACAACTGAAATAAAAAGCTATACCTAATAATATATAAAAAACATAGGACATTTCGGAAACCTCAAATAAATTAGGAGCAAAATTATATTTAGCAAGTGTGGCGAAATCTCAAGACGGAATTGAAAAAGCCGATAAACACCATGTTATCGACTTTTTTAATTTCATATAATGCAACGCTTAAAAACAGTCTATAAAATATGTAGTCTAACTATTTTATCTTCCAAAGACTTTCCATTTCCTCCAAAGTTTTTCCTTTTGTTTCAGGAACAAATTTCCAAACTAGAAGTGCTGCTAATATTCCCATAACACCATAAATCCAGTATGCAAAACCATGATTAAAAGTTTCTAATAAATAGGTGTTTTTATCCATCATGGGAAATGTCCATGACACTAGATAGTTAGAAATCCATTGTGCGGCAACGGCAACGGCTAAAGCACGCCCTCTAATCTTATTTGGAAAAATCTCAGATAAAAGTACCCAGCAAACAGGGCCCCAACTCATAGCAAAACTTGCAACATAAATTAACATAAAAATTAATGCCCCAATCCCAACTGATTCCATAAAAAATGAAGTTCCTAAGGCAAACATTGCAAATGCCATTCCTATAGCCCCAATAATCATAAGTGGTTTTCGTCCATACCTATCAACAGTTGTAATTGCTAATACTGTAAACAATAAGTTAACCACGCCAACTATTATAGTTTGTAACAGCGCTATATCTGTACCAGCACCCATACTTTTAAAAATTTCAGGAGCATAATAAAGTACAACGTTTATACCAACAAACTGCTGAAAAACGGAGAGCAACACACCAATAACAATTATGGCTACACCAAAAGAAAACAATTTCCCGGAGCGCGTTACCACAGTATTTTGAATATCTTCTAAAATCTTTTTACCGACTTCTAACCCATTTACTTTTGTTAAAACCTCTAACGCTTTTTCCGGTTTTGATTTTAGTACCAAAGACCTTGGTGTGTCGGGTACCATAAATAACATAAGCAAAAACAAGCCTGCAGGAATAGTCTCAGAAGCAAACATCCATCTCCAACCTATGGTGTTTAACCAAGATTCATCTCCTTGCTTAGCAATATAATAATTAACAAAATAGACCACCAGCATTCCAAAAATTATAGCAAATTGATTCATTGAAACTAGTTTACCTCGAATTTTTGCAGGTGCAATTTCTGCAATATATAATGGCGATAACATGGAAGCTAATCCTACTCCAATACCTCCTATAATTCTATAAAAAATAAAAATGTAAATAAAAGAATGATCTGCTTCTCCAATAGGCTTAATAAAAATTTCTGGCAATGCAGAGCCTAAAGCAGAAAACAAGAAGAAAATTGCGGCTAATATTAAACCATTTTTTCGTCCTAATTTTTTACTTATAAGCCCGCCAAAAACACCTCCAATCACACATCCAATTAAGGCACTAGAAACAACAAGTCCTAACCTTGCATTAGCTGCAGTTTCTTCCAACCCGAATGGCAAAACAAAAAATTGCTCTAAAGAACTTACTGTTCCCGAAATAACGGCTGTATCATAGCCAAATAGTAAGCCCCCTAAAGTGGCAACCAAGGTAAGCTTTATAAGATATGCTGAATTTTTAGATGCGGCCATAATATGATTTTTAGTTTGTTAATTAATTCTTATATAAAACAAGAAGGGTTTTGGATACTATATGTACTGATTAATAATATTTTCAAACATCTCTTGTTTACCACTTTTCAATGTTAATTCTCCATTTTCTTGAGCAATTTTATATAAGTCTTGTAAGCTTAGTTTGCCATTCTCAAAGTCTTTCCCTTTTCCTGAGTCAAAAGAGCTATACCTTTCTTTTCTTAGTTTTTCATAAGGCGAAGATGTTATAATTTTATCTGCCACTAATAAAGCACGAGCAAAAGTATCCGCACCTCCTATATGTGCATGGAACACATCATCGATATCAGTAGAGTTTCTTCTAATTTTAGCATCAAAGTTCACACCACCACCTTGTAATCCGCCTGCTTTTAAAAAGACTAGCATAGCTTCGGTAGTTTCTTGAATATTATTTGGAAACTGATCTGTATCCCATCCATTTTGATAATCTCCCCTGTTGGCATCTAAACTTCCAAGCATGCCTGCTTTAGCTGCTGTTTCAATTTCATGTTGAAAGGTATGTTGTGCTAAGGTTGCGTGGTTAACCTCTATATTAATTTTGAAGTCTTTATCTAATCCATATGCTTTTAAAAACCCAATAGCGGTAGCTGTATCAAAATCGTATTGGTGCTTTGACGGCTCCATTGGTTTAGGTTCTATAAAGAAATTGCCTTTAAACCCTTGAGCTCTTGCATAATCTCTAGCCATTGCTAAAAACTGCCCCATATGATCTAATTCACGTCCCATATCCGTATTTAATAAAGACATATAACCTTCACGTCCTCCCCAGAACACATAGTTTTCACCACCTAATTTGATAGTAGCATCTAAAGCTAATTTAATTTGGGCTCCTGCACGGGCTACCACATCAAAATCTGGATTAGTAGCAGCTCCATTCATATAACGTGGATTTGAAAAACAGTTGGCTGTTCCCCACAATAATTTAACACCACTTTGGTCTTGTTTTTCTTTAATGTAATCTGTAATTATATTTAATCGCTGTTCTGACTCGACAAAAGTTGTTCCTTCTTGTATTAAATCGAAATCATGAAAACAGAAATATTCAAAGCCCATTTTACCAATAAACTCAAAAGCTGCATCGGCTTTATCTTTTGCTGCTTGAATAGGATCAGAAGCTTGATCCCAAGCAAAATTTTGAGTTCCAGGACCAAAAGGGTCTGACCCTTGACCGCAGAAGGTATGCCAATAAGCTATAGAAAACTTAAACCATTCTTTCATGGTTTTTCCTGCCACAATTTGGTCTGGGTTATAATACTTAAATGCTAATGGATTGTCTGATTCTTTTCCCTCAAACTTAATATTTCCTATTCCTTTAAAATACTCTGAAGTTGCCATAATTAATACTGTTATTATTATTAAACTGATTGTTTTAGTTCTGTTTTGCGTTAGGGATTGCAATGAAAATCCTTTTTGTGAGGCACGAGTAAAAAGATTGTAATGTAAAGCCCGACCCTTGTGGTAACGCCCAAATTTTATTTATTTAATACGAGTTCTAATTCCTTTTTCCAATTATTATAAGCTTTTAAATAAGGTTGCTTGTTTTTAAATGGTTTGAATGTCATAACATGATCATTATCCATAATAACTTTACCAAAATCTTCAAAACCTCCTTTATGCAAGTCTGCAGCCCTTGCTGCTCCTATAGCACCAGTTGTGTTATAAATTTCAATTTCTTGTTCTATTAAAGTAGCTACGGTATTGGCGAAAATTTCTGAACGAAATAGATTATCGTTTCCAGCCCTAATTACGGTAGGTGTAATTCCGTCAGATTTAAGAATTTCCATACCGTAAACAAATGAAAATGCGATACCTTCTAAAGCAGCTCTACAAATATGTGCCTTGTTATGATTATTTAAATTAACATTTACTAGTCTGGTACCTATTTCTTTATTATTTAGCATCCGCTCTGCTCCATTCCCAAAGGGTAGTATGCACACGCCATCTGAGCCTATTGGAATATTAGAAGCCAATGTATTCATATCTTCATACGAGTTTACGTCCAAATTATTTAGTAGCCAACGGTACTGAATTCCTGCTCCATTAATATTAAGTAGCTTACCTATTCTTGGCTTAGATTTTAAATAATTAACATGAGCAAAATTATTTACGCGAGTACTTTCTTTTCCTGATAGGTTATCTGTAATAGCATATACAACACCAGAGGTTCCCCCTGTTGCCCCAACTTCGCCCGGATTAAAAACATTTAAGGATAGTGCATTATTGGGTTGGTCTCCTGCCCTATAATAAATAGGTGTTCCTGCGGCTATACCACTTTCCGCCCCCCCTTTTTGATCTACAACTGACTGGTTACCAAATGTTTCAACTATACCTGGAACAAGAGCCTTATCTATACCATAGTATTCCAAAAGCACATCGGCCACATTATCATTTTTAAAATCCCATAAAATACCTTCTGATAATCCTGAAATTGTCGTGTTTATAGTATTTGAAAACTTATAGGCTATATAATCTCCAGGAAGCATAAACTTATGTATTTGTTTATATATTTCTGGCTCATTTTCTTTTACCCATTTTAACTTTGATGCCGTAAAATTTGCAGGGGAGTTTAATAAGTTTGATGTACATGTTTCTTCTCCTAAATCTTCAAAGGCTTTATGACCAATTTCAACCGCTCTACTATCACACCAAATAATACTTTTACGTAGTGGGTTACCTAATTTATCGACTATAACAAGGCCGTGCATTTGATATGCAATTCCAATACCTTTAATTTGAGTTCTACTAACGTTATATTCCTTTTTTAAACGAGCTATCGCATTACAAACATGTTCCCACCAATCGTTTGGGTTTTGTTCTGCCCACCCATTTTTTTGAGCAAACATGCTCATTTCTTCTTCTGGCTCTTGTACAACACCTATGCTTTTTCCTGATTCAATCTCAACTAGTGCTGCTTTTATTGAAGAACTTCCTATATCTAATCCTAAATAATACATACTTATAATGATTCTCTTATTGTTAATTTAGTTGGCACAAAACACTGCATAGGTTTATCTTGTGTAACAAATTGGGCTGCTTTTGTCCCTAAAGCTTTGAAGTCTGTTGAAATAACAGAGATTCCTTTATAAATGAATTTTTTCATTGGAGTTTCGTTATATGATAAAAAACCAATATCAACACCAGGTTCTAAATTTGCGTTTCTGCATTGTTCTAAAAACTGCCCCAACATTCTATCACTTGTACTTATGTATGCGACATTCCTTTCAACATTAAATAATTTTGGACTTGTTACAACCTCATATTTTAAATGAAATAACTCACAGTACTTTTTAAAATAAGTGATCGTCTCTTTTGGATGGTAGGTGAATGTGGGGTATAAAAAAATTAGTTTTCTGTATTTTTTAAAAATATTTTCGGCTTTTTTTAAGGCATTAAAAAAAGCTTCTCCAAAATCTTGAAATACATAATTATTATTAGAATTAGAATGTATACTCCAATCTATAAGTAATAGTTTATCATTATCAATATCTGATAACACAGATGGAACATCTTTATTACTAAAAGGCATCACAACATATTTATAGTATTTGCCTTTACTATTGTTTAAAATGGTTTTAAAATTATCTATATTATAATGATGAAATTGTACATCTGTTATAATGTTATCTGGTAAGTTGTTTACAAACGAATGGTAAACAACTTCTTTGTAGGCTTTAAAAGTGTCTAACACCAATAACACCTTTTTAGTTTCGTTTGCAACATAGTAACCCTTGTTAGGTACAGATTCAATAACACCATTATCTTTTAAAATAGAATAAGCTTTGAATACCGTATCTCGAGATAAGTTATAGGTATTACAAATGTTATTTACCGACGGTAGCGCATCACCTTTTTGCAGTCTATTATCACTAATTGCATCATTAACAGCATTTACCAGTTGTTGGTATTTCGGAATATCACTCCTATGGTTAATACTTATAACAATTACATTTTCATCCATACTGTTCTGTTCCGGTATGTAAAAATATTAAAATTATATTAATTCATACTCTTAAAATTAAATTACTCTAATTCAGAGTAGACAGAAAGACTCATTCCAACCCAATTAATTCATTTATTTTTTTCTGTGTTTGCCTAAGTTCAAGTAAAATTTGCTCAAGACTTAAATGATCTTTAAGGCTTGAGGAAAAAACGGAAACAGCTAAGACGGCTGTAAGTTCGGAGTTCTTATCACCTATAGGAACCGCAATATCAGTTACTCCACTTGTTAATTGACTTTTTGATGATCGATACCCATTTTTAGCTATTTCAGTTATCGATTCGAAAAACTCCTGCTTTTCAGATGCGTTCCATTTAGAATAATACGTATCCTTTGATAACGCCTCCTTTAAATCTGACTGATTTAACAACGACAAATGTACACGTCCAGAAGTCGTCATTGTAAGCGGGAAATGCGTGCCTTCTTCAATTGAAAGCGAAACAGCACTTGGACTTCTCATTTGATAAATAATCAATAATTGATTCTTATTCACAATACTGAGATGGCAGGATTGTCTGGTTCTCTCCGATAAATCTTGCATTGGATAATGTGCTACACGTTTTAGCTCATCAAACGGAGTATGTCTATGAGACAAACTATACATTTTCAAGGAAAGTCTATATTTACCAGCATTAGCACCACGTATTACGTAACCACGCTCTTCCAAACAGACTAGCATTCTATAAATTTCACTTGGTGTTCTATCAATTCCTTGCGCTATTTCTATTTGAGATAATGGTATACCTTCTTTTGACAGATACTCAATAATATCAAGGCCCTTATCCAAAGCAGGTGCATTATATTTTACTGGTTTTTTATTCATTCTTAATACTGTATAATAGCCAAATGTAATAATTAGAATTGATTATTTTGGAATATTCATATATAAAATCTATTTTTGTATATGAAATATAATTAATTAAAAGAAATCTATATGGCAAACCCAATTTTAGGCACTTTAATTCATGCCATCGGAGGAGTCGCAGCATCAACATGTTATCTTCCTTTCCAAAAAATAAAAAAGTGGTCTTGGGATTCTTACTGGATTGTGCAAGCTTCTTTTGCTTGGTTTATTTTTCCTTTTGTAATCGGGTTTTTAACTATTCCGAACTTAATGGATGTATTTACAGACGCATCTATAGAAGTATTATTTAACGCCACAGCATTAGGGTGTGTTTATGGTTTTGGGGGGATGTGTTTTGGTTTTGCTATTAAACATATTGGGTACTCTTTAACCTATACCATTTCTATTGGTATTTCGGCTATTCTTGGTACCATAGTTCCATTAATTATGCACGGAGAGTTTATACAAAAACTTAATGGTCCAGGAGGTTATACCATTTTTTCGGGTATGGCATTAGCACTAATAGGCATTATTATTTGTGGCATTGCTGGTCACAGAAAAGAAAAAGATTTAAGAAGTAAACATAGTGATGGCGCTACCCCACTAAATTTTAATATGAAAAAGGGTTTAACGCTTACGCTAATTGCTGGTGTCTTATCGGCTGTTTTCGGAATTTCGTTAGAGGTTGGTGCTCCAGTTGCCGAAATTGCAGGAAAATATGGGGCTGGTAATTTTGAAGGAAATGCAAATCTAATATTATCAACAGGTGGAGCATTCATTACAAACTTTATTTGGTTTGGCATAACAGGTATTAAAAAAGGAACTATTACTGAAATTGTAGATATTAAAGGTGTTGGCAGAAAAAATTATTACCTAAACCTAGTCATGTCTATTTTAACTGGAGCCCTATGGTACGGGCAATTCTTTTTCTATGGTATTGGCCATGTTCAAATGGGCGCCTACAAATTTGCTAGCTGGGTTTTACATATGTCCATGCTGATATTTTTTAGTTATATAGTAGGTATTATTATGAAAGAATGGCTACAAGTCACGAAACGAACCTATTTTACATTGGTATTGGCACTTATAATTTTGGTAATTTCATTTGTAATTATGGCATATGGAAGTCAACTAGGTTCGGAAATTACAATAAGTCATTAAATATAGAATAAATGAGTACAGAAAGAATACATTTAAAAGGAATCACGTGGAATCACAGTAGAGGATTTACTTCTGCGGTTGCAACTGCTCAACGTTTTTCAGAACTGCACCCTAATGTAGACATAACTTGGGAAAAACGATCACTTCAAGCCTTTGCAGACGAACCTATAAATGAATTAGCTAAACGTTACGATTTATTAATTATAGACCACCCCTGGGCTGGCTTTGCCGGTAAAAACAATGTCATACTCCCCTTGGATGAATACTTGCCAAAGGCATTTTTAAAGGATTTAAAAGAAAACTCAGTAGGACATTCGCATGAAAGTTATTCTTCAAATGGACATCAATGGGCTTTAGCTGTAGATGCTGCAACCCCTGTAGCTTCAAGCAGACCAGACCTTTTGAAAGAAAAAGAGGTAAAACTTCCAGAAACCTATGATGAGTTATTAAACCTTGCTAAGCAAGGATTAGTAATTATGCCTGGTATTCCGCAAGATACTTTGATGAACTTTTACATGATGTGTTGCACAATGGGTGAAGATGTATGTACATCAACAGAGCATGTTGTCACAGAGCAAATGGGGATAAAAGCTTTAAAAATGTTAAGAGCGTTGGCAGTTGAAATGGATCCAAAAATTTTTAATTGGAACCCGATTCAAATCTATGAAGCTATGACACAAACAAATAAATACGCTTACTGCCCTTGGGCATATGGCTACACCAACTATAGCAGAAAAGGGTATGCACGCAAATTACTTCATTTCCATGATATGGTAAACATTAATGGGTCTGGTAAAGCGGTTTCTACACTTGGCGGTACTGGCTTAGCAGTTTCTGTAAATACGAAAGAAATTGAAACTGCCATGAAATATGTTGAGTACGTAGGATCGGAAGAATGTCAAAAAACAGTATTCTTTGATAATGGAGGTCAGCCAGGACACAGAAAAGCATGGACAGACAAGCACACCAATAGTTTAACCGCAAATTTCTTTAAAAATACCTTACCTAGTCTAGATCGTGCATTTTTACGACCACGTTATAATGGCCATATGTACTTTCAAGATAGAGCCGGCACACCCATTCGAGAATATCTGATACATGGAGGAGATGAAAAAACTTTACTTGATAATTTGAATATCCTATACAAGAAATCCTTAGAAATTTAAAAAAAATGAAACCATTAAAAGGTATATTGGTTCTGGAATTCGCACAATTTATGGCAGGTCCTTCAGCTGGCTTAAAGTTGGCAGATTTAGGTGCTAGAGTTATAAAAATTGAAAGACCTAATACAGGTGAAGCGGGTAGACAAATTGCTTTAAAAAATCTGTTTTTAGATGGCAGTAGTTTAGTTTTCCATACGGTAAATAGGAATAAGGACTCTTATGCTGCCAACTTAAAAGATCCTGAAGATTTAAAACGTGTAAAAAAATTAATTTTACAAGCTGATGTTATGACACATAATTTCCGTCCGGGAGTGATGGAAAAAATTGGTTTAGATTACCAAACGGTACAAGAAATAAACCCAAAACTCGTTTATGCATCTGTAACTGGTTATGGAACAAAAGGGCCTTGGGCTAAGAAACCAGGACAAGACCTATTGATTCAAGCTATGTCTGGTTTTGTTAACCTATCAGGGAACCGAGACGACGATCCTGTTCCTGTAGGTGCTGCGGTTTCAGACATTATAACGGGTACACACTTAGCACAAGGGATTTTAGCAAGTCTTGTAAAAAGAGCAAAGACCGATAGAGGAGCATTAGTTGAAGTAAGTCTTTTAGAATCTACAATAGATTTACAATTTGAAGTAATCACCACGTATTTAAATGATGGTAATCAACCTATAAAACGCGCAAAAAAAGGAGCTGCAAACCCTTCACTAGGTGCTCCGTATGGTATTTATCAAACTACAGATGGTTATATTTCTATTGCAATGGGATCGCTAATAAAGTTGGGTGAAGTAATTGATTGCTGGGAAATTAAAAATTATACTAATCCGGAATCATGGTTTACTCAGCGCGATGAAATCATGGACATCATAAGAAATAAAATTATTACTAAAAGTAGTAAGCAGTGGTTAAACATATTAAGACCCGAAGGTATATGGTGTTCCAATGTATTCGATTACCAAAGATTACTAAAGCATGAAGCTTTTAAAGTTTTACAAATGGAACAAAAACTCCCTTTGCTTTCAGGCGAAGAAGTACACACCTTAAGATGTCCTATAAGAATAAATGATAAGCGCATTTTTGCTAATAAACCGGCTCCAAGAGTTGGTCAGCATACCGAGGATATCATAAAAGAATTTAATCTATAAGCTACCTATGAAACCATTACAAGATTTATTAGTAATAGATTTAAGCCAGTTTTTATCTGCTCCATCAGCCACCTTAAGACTATCTGATTTGGGAGCCAGAGTTATAAAAGTTGAACGACCAGTTACTGGCGATATTTGCAGACAATTGTATGTTTCGAATGTAAACTTAAATGGAGAATCTTCAATTTTTAGAGCCATTAATAGAAATAAAGAAAGTTTTCAAGCCGATTTAAAAAATAAAACCGACAAAGAACGTGTTTTAAAACTTATTGAAAAAGCTGATGTTCTAGTTCACAACTTCAGACCTGGTGTTATTGAACGTTTAGGTTTTGACTACAAGACCATCAAAAAGATAAATCCAAAAATTATTTATGGAAGCATTACAGGGTACGGAAAAGAAGGTCCTTGGAAGCCCAAACCCGGACAAGACTTATTAGTACAATCTTTATCAGGGATAAGTTGGTTAAACGGTATTGAAGGGAATGGCCCTACTCCTATTGGCATAGCACTAGTCGATATTCTTTCAGGTGCTCATTTAGTCCAAGGCATTTTAGCAGCCCTAATTAAACGAAACAAAACAGGAAAAGGGAGCAAAGTTTCTGTGAATATGCTGGAGTCCATTTTAGATTTTCAATTTGAATCTATTACTACCTTTTTTCATGATGGAGGGCAACCCACAATTCGACCAAAAAACAATAGCGCGCATGCCTATTTAGGAGCCCCTTATGGTATTTATAAAACCCAAAATGGATACATCGTATTAGCCATGGGATCTATTCCAATATTAGGAGAGTTATTAGGTTGCGATCCTTTAAAAGTCTACACAGAAGTTGCTTCATGGTTTACAGAAAGGGACACCATAAAACAAATACTAGCTGATCACTTAAGCACGAATACCACCGAGAAATGGTTATCAATATTAGAACCAGCTGATATTTGGTGCGCCAAAGTTATGGACTGGGATACATTATTTTCAGAAGAAGGGTTTAAAGTTTTAGACATGATTCAAACTGTTATGATGAGTGATGGGTTTAAGTACAAAACCACTCGATGTCCTATTAAAATAGATGGGCAAAATTTTACATCTAACATTGGATCACCTCATCTTGGTGAACATACTAAATCCATAACAGAAGAATTAATTTCTTAGGATATGAAACGTAACAAATTTAGAATAGCAGTTAGGAAGTTTGATGCTTTCGAAAACTCTATTGATAAAATTTGGGCCTCATTTTGCAAGAAAACAAAGTGTAATTTAGAACTTGAGGCTATCCCTTATGATTTACATCCATTGTATGATACCATTTTAAAAGAAAACGGGCTTACCAATGGTACTTGGGATATTTCACTAATAAATACCGATTGGATTACTGAAGCTTATACCTCTAATGCCATAGAAGATTTAACTCCTTACATTAACAAAAATGCTCCAGAAGATTTCCCTAATGGCTGGTCAAGATCTCTATTATATAAACAAGAGTTTAATGACAAAATAGTAGGTCTACCATTTCATGATGGACCAGAATGTTTAATTTATAGAAAGGATTTATTTGAATCTATTGAAGAGAACGTTGCTTTCTGCGAAGAGCACGGGAAACCATTAAAAGTTCCTAAAACTTGGGACGAGTTAATTGAAGTCGCAGAGTTTTTTAATAGACCCGAAGATAATTTATTCGGCACTACTTTTGCTGCTTTTCCTGATGGTCATAACACCGTGTTTGACTTCTGTTTACAGTTATGGACACGAGGCGGTGAATTATTTGATGATAAAAACAACATCCTATTGAATTCACAACAGGCCAAAGAAGGCATGGAGTTTTATAGAAAAGCACTTCAGAACACAAATGCTATTCATCCAGACTCGATAAATTTTGACTCCGTAAAAGCCGGCATAGCATTCTCAAAGGGAAATTTGGCAATTATGATTAATTGGTTTGGTTTCGCATCCATGTGCGAATTTATAAAAGACTCTAAAGTAAAAGGGAAAGTAGATATTGCAAACATACCAGCAGGCCCCAATGGCAAAGGAACCTCTTTAAATGCTTATTGGATGTATGTTATTGGGAGCGGAAGTGAACATAAAGACTTAGCATACGATTTTATTAAGTACGCGGTAAACAAAAAAAACGATAAATTATTAACATTGGAGGGTGCTATTGGTTGTCGTAAATCTACATGGCATGACAAGGAAGTCAATAAGGAAGTCCCTTATTATCACAAGTTAGAAGCACTTCATAAAAACACGCATTCATTGCCCAGAAAAAGCAATTGGTCTGAA
Organism: uncultured Algibacter sp.; assembly: GCF_947495925.1. Taxonomy (GTDB): domain Bacteria; phylum Bacteroidota; class Bacteroidia; order Flavobacteriales; family Flavobacteriaceae; genus Algibacter_E. Next base: position 328,697 of record NZ_CANMAU010000007.1, on the reverse strand, counting down.
ATAGCTTGTGTTATTGATCAATTGGTTTTGGAAGTTATTAATACTTCAAAAGATATAGCATCTATTTTAGATTCAGCTCAAAAAGAAGTCAACATCATAGAAAGCCTGTAATTATGAATATTATTTATAAGCCAAAATTACCAAAAGAAAAACGTCCCATATATATTATTGGAGCTGGAGGAATTGTTCGCGATGCCCATTTGCCAGCGTACAAAAATGCAGGATTTATTGTTGAGGGTATTACAAATAGAACAAAACAAAGAGCAGATGATTTAGCAAAAACATTCAACATTCCTAATGTTTACGACACGATTCAGGATATGGTTACAGTCGCTCCAGAAAACGCTGTTTTTGATTTAACATTAATGCCAAACCAATTTGTACCTACTTTAGAATTATTGCCAGATGAATCAGCAGTGTTGATTCAAAAGCCAATGGGTGATAATTATAAACAAACTTTAGATATTTTAGAGGTCTGCAGACGAAAAAAATTAAAAGCTGCTATCAATTGTCAAATGCGCTACGCACCATACATTATGGCTGCTAAATATTTAATCGAAAAAGGAGTAATTGGCGAATTGTACGATTTTGAAATCCGTTTAACAACCTATACCCCATGGGAGTATTTCCCAAATGTGGTAAATCATCCACGTCTAGAAATTCAACAACATAGTATTCATTACATTGATTTGATTCGTTCTTTTTTGGGTAATCCAAAAAAAGTATATTCAAAAACGTTGAGGAATCCTGGCAAACCCATGTCATCAACCCGCACGACAACAATTATGGATTATAGTGATAGTATGCGCGCTATAATTAACACCAATCATGACCATAATTTTGGTGAGAAAAATCAAGAGAGTTTTGTGAAATGGGAAGGCACTAAAGGCGCCATAAAAGCAAGAATTGGATTATTATTAGATTACCCTAACGGTAAGCCCGATTTGTTTCAATATTGCATAATAAAAAAACATGAACCTACTAAATGGATAGAGGTCACATTAGACGGCTCATGGTTCCCTGATGCTTTTGTTGGCACCATGGCATCTTTAATGCGATATGTTGAAGGCTCAACGAACAAATTACCAACTAGTGTTGAAGATGTAGTGTATTCAATGGCTATAGTTGAATCTGCATATGACTCAAATAATAATGGAGGTATTTCTCCAAATTATAATATTTAAAACTTCTAAATAATGTGTTTTCAAGTACAAAATACAATTAGTATTAAGAAATGGTTTTAAAGAAACTGGGGATGATGTGTTTAATGCTTCATAATAAATAGAAGTATTTGATTCTTAACAAGAATCTAACTAAATTAGGCTTTCACAACCAAACTAAATTAAACATGAACAATTATCAGTACCATAAGTCACTGTTTTTATTAGTTTATCTATTTCTTTTTTGTATTTCAAGTTTCCATGCTCAGGTTAAAATTTATGAAAAGGAAGAAATCATTCCTACTTATAAAATTGGTAAGCCTGAAACGAGCCCTATTTTTTATTCTGGTAGAAGTGTTCAGGGTGCTGAAGGTAGAATCTATCCATACCCTTCTCAAACCAAATTAAGTGATTCACTTGTTGATGTGACCTATAACATGGTTGTTCTTGAAAATGAATATTTAATTGTAAAAGTATTACCTACGTTTGGAGGTCGGTTGTTTTCTGCCATTGATAAAACTAACGGTCATGAACTTTTTCACACCAATAGTGTTATAAAACCAGATCTTATAGGAACACTTGGCGCATGGGTTTCGGGAGGAATAGAGTGGTGTTTTCCTCATCATCATAGAACCACAACCATGCTACCTAGTGATTATCGTTTAGTAAAAAATGATGACGGAAGTGCCACTATTTGGATTGGGGAAACTGAAAAAACCATGAGAATGCGAGGCGTAATAGGTATGACTTTAAGACCGGGTAGATCATTTATTGAAACGGATTATAGAATAAACAATACCAGTACCCTAACTAAAACATTTCTTTTTTGGGCAAATGTAGCCGTAACGGCAAACAAAGATTTTAGAACATTTTGGCCGCCAAGTCAAAATATAGGTGTTTTTCATAATAATTCAAGTTTTATTCAATGGCCTATTTCTAACAAAACAAATCATTACGGAAGAACTAATTATGAGGAAGGTATAGACTTAACCTGGTGGAAAAATCACCCCGATCCTGTTTCTTTTTTTATGTGGAACGCTAGTGAAGGGTTCATAGGTGGTTATGATTATAAGCAAAAAGCAGGAATGATTCATGTAGGCGACCCTCATAAGAATAGCACCTCCAAACTATGGCAATTTGGACCAGGGTTAGGTGGTCAAAATGCAAGGCGAAAATTAACTGACGATGGCAAAGCTTATGTTGAACTTATGACTGGAACTTTTTCAAATAATCAACCAGATTATAGCTGGATTGTACCACATTCTGTTAAAGATGCCAAGAATTACTGGTTTCCTATTCGAGATATTGAGGTTGTAAAAAACTCAAATACCGATGCGGCAGTAACTCTTCAAATGCGAAATTCCAAAACAGTATTTTATGGATTTAATACCACAAAAGCTTTAAATAACGCTGAGTTTATTTTAAAAGAAGGCGATGAAATTTTGGTTCAAGATAAAATTAATATTGACCCTGCTAACCCCTTTTCTGCTCTTTTTAAGAGCAAAGAAGCCATTAATGAATATAAACTTCATATTCAACTATTAGATGAGCATGGAAATAGTATAATATCGTATACACCAAACAAAACCATTACACAAGAACTACCTCGTCCTCAAGAAAAAGTAAAAAAACCGGAAGACATCAATTCTGTTGAAGATTTATATTTAGCAGGTAGATTTATTGAACAGTTTAAAAGACCAAGAAAGAACGCAGATGAATATTATTTGGCGGCTTTAAAAAAATCACCAACAGATTATAGAGTTAATTTAGCTCTGGGCAAAAGAAGAATTGGTCAAGGTAAGCACAAAGAAGGTTTAGATTACTTAAAAACGGCTTCAGACAAACTAAAAACCAATTATTTTCAACCTAAAGAAGGCGAGCTATTTTATTATTTAGGAGTTGCTCAAAAAGCTTTAGGTCATACAAAAGAAGCTTATAAAAACTTCGCCAGATCAACATGGTACTACGAATGGTTTTCATCAGGAAACTTTCAACTAGCTCTTCTTGAAAGTGCCCAAAACAATAATAAAAAAGCTTTAGAATATATTGAAAAAGCGTACTCCACAAATAACCTTGATGGGAAAATAGTAGTACTCTACAGCGCCTTACTCAGAAAAGAAAAGCAAAAAGAAAAGGCATTAGAAATTATAAATAAATTGATTGATTATGATCCAATAAATTATTCTGCATTGCATGAATATTATCTCATTCAAGAAAATGGATCTCTATCCGATTTTCAAAAGAATATGCAAGACATAGAGAATAACTACCTAGAAGTTGCCACAAATTATTTGAATGCGAGCCTTTATAGCGATGCCATTAATGTATTAAATGAGATTAATAAACCTAACAATCCATTAACCTTTTATTATTTATCATACCTGTACTCAAAGCAAGAAAAACCTACTGCTACAAATAAAATGTTGACATTGGCTCAAAATACTGCTTTAGAATACTGTTTCCCTTACAGAGAAGAATCTGAAATAATTTTAAATCATGCTATTTCTTTAGACAATAAAAATGCGCATGCCTATTACTTATTAGGAAATTTATTATATGATGATCGCCCTAAGGAAGCTATTGCGGCTTGGACTAAAGCTAGAGATATAAATTCAAACATCCCCATGGTTTTAAGGAATTTAGCTTTTGGGAGTTTTTATTATGAAAAAAGTTATAATGAAGCAGTAGAATATATGATTAAAGCTATAGAACAAGACAATTCGAATTCATTATGGTATGCGGAGCTTTCTAAATATTTTGATGCCTCAAACTTTAACTTTAATAAGTGCCTAAATATTTTAGAAAATAATCTAGAGATGGTCCAAACAGACATTAAAGCTCCTAAAATGTATGTGGAATTATTAAATCTTAACGGAGACTATGACAAATCATTAACATTTTTGAAAAGTCATCATTTTAGAACTTGGGAAGGACGCAGAGAAATCTATTGGTATTATGTAAATTCTAATGTATTGAAAGCTATGGAATTGATAAATCAAGATAAATATGATAATGCCATAACCTATCTAAATCAAGCCCTTGAATATCCAGAAAATCTGGAAGTCGGAAAATCTTCAAGCGACGATAAAAACGCACTTATTCATTTTTATTTAGGTAAAGCATTTAATAAACTTGGAAAAACAAATAAAGCAAAAGATCATTTTCAAAAAAGTATTAATTCTAACATCGGTTATCGCATGAATGATTTGATTTATTTTCAAGCTGAATCTTTAAAAAAGATGAATAAAACGGAGGAAGCCAATGCCAAGTTCAACCAGTTAATAAACCTTGGTAAAAACATACTTGACAAATACGATGATAACGAGCTTATAGCTGTTGAAGAATCTTATACAAATGAAAGTAAAATTATTTCGAAAGGGTATTATTTACAAGCTTTAGGACAAAAAGGATTGGGTAATATTCAAAAATCCAAAATGCTTTTTCAAGAAGCTCTAAAGACTTACAAAAACAATCTTTGGGCAAATGTAATGATGAATAATTCAATGGAGTAAATCACAATAAAATATAAATAGATTTTATAATCATCTAAACTAAATACAAATAAAAAAAACAGATATGAAACACTATTCATGTTATATTAATGGTGAATGGCTAGATGAAAGCTCAAGAGGTGTTATAGAGGTTGAAAATCCAGTGGACAACGCTGTTTTCGCAACGGTAACAGTTTGTAATAAGGAAGATGTTCAATATGCTTTAGAAACTTCTGAGCAAGCTCAAAAAACTTGGGCCCTAACCCCTGCAAATACAAGAGCCTTACATATTATCGAAATTGCCAATAAATTAAAAGTTGAACGCGAACATTTTGCAAAACTATTGGTTTTAGAACAAGGTAAAACTTATCCTGAAGCCCTAGGAGAAGTGGATGATACCATAACCTATATGACTTACGCAGCAGAATCAGCACGAAGAATACAAGGTGCAATTTTCCCTGCAGACGCTGTAAACAAGCGACTTTCAATTTACAAAGTGCCTTACGGCGTAACTGTTGGGTTGTGTGCTTTTAATTACCCATTGGCGCTGATTGGTCGTAAAATTGGACCAGCCCTAGCTACAGGTAATACCATGATAATTAAACCCCACGAATTAACTCCTATCACAGCTTCAGAATTTTGCCGTTTGGTGGATGAATCCAGTTTACCCAAAGGTGTCATTAACATGGTGTCCACCAAAAGTGCCGATGCCGCTTCGTTATTAGTTGAAAGCCCAATCACAAAACTAATTTCATTAACTGGAAGCACTCGTGCAGGTAGAGCCATGTATAGAGCTGCCGCTGAGAATATTACTGGTTTAATTTTAGAACTAGGAGGTAAAGCACCCTTTATTATTTGTGATGATGCAGATATAGACAAAGCTGTTGAAGCGGCTGTAATTTCTAGATATGCCAATTGTGGTCAAGTTTGTATTTGCAATGAAATGGTATTTGTTGATGAAAAAATAGCAGATGAATTCACAGAGAAAGTTGTAAAAAGAACTCAACAAATTAAAGTTGGAAACCCTTTTGATACTGATGTAAATATGGGGCCTAATGTAAGTAAGCTTGGTTTACAGCGTGTAAACGATTTAGTAAAGAAAAACATTGAAAAAGGTGCTGAATTATTACTGGGAGGCCATAGACCTGAAGGAGATTATTTTGATAAAGGAAACTGGTATGCACCTACAATTTTGGGTAATGTAAAAGGAACTGATCCAACAATCAGTGAAGAACTATTTGCTCCTGTAATGCCCATTGTGAAAGTTGGAGGATTTGAAGAGGCCGTAGCATTAGCTAATAATAGAGAAGAAGGGCTTTCTGCCTACCTATACTCAAATGATTATAGAATTCATCAAAAGGCCATTGACACCATGGAAGTAGGAACTATTTTTATTAACCAACAAATTATTGGTAATATTCAGGGCTATCATTCAGGTCATAAAACATCTGGGGCTGCAGGTGAAGATGGCGTTTATGGTATGGACCACTACTTACAAAAACGGACTATTTATTTAAATTACGAATAATATCTTATCATGGGAATAGGTGTGTTTTGGGTCATGTTGGTTGCAACCCTTTTAGGTTTTTATGCCGTACCAAGTAAATACACCAAAAAATTATGAAGTAGTGGACATATGAACAAGTTTTTGGTTTTTAGCAATGTTCGTTGTTCCCATACTGGTAACATTGGCCTTGTTAATGGATTAATAGAAATATAGAATTCTAAGAATTTATAAAACAATTTAAAAATGCATATTAAATCTCAATTTTACGAAGATTATAAATTAGGTCATAAAAGACAGACTTTAGGCAGAACAATAACGGAAACAGATTTTGTAGTTCACGCTGGCCATACAGGCGATTACTTTCCACATCATATGGATGCTGAATGGTGCGCAACACAACCTTTTAAACAAAGGATAGCTCATGGCACTTTAACCTTTGCTGTTGGAATAGGCATGACAGCAACAGAGATAAACCCCGAAGCTTTTTCAAAAGGATATGACAGATTACGTTTTGTAAAACCTGTTTATATTGGAGATACAATAAGGGTTGTGGTAACTATTAGTGAAAAGAAAGACTCCAAACGTCCTGAACTAGGTCACGTTAATGAACATGTAGAAATTTTTAACCAAAGAGATGAATTAGTTTTAGTTTGTGATCATATTCTTTTAGCAAAGAAAAAGACTACTGAAACTTGATTTCAATTATTCCTATCCTTTTTTTAATTTTGGAGAAAGAGAATTAGCTCTTTTATTTTTAAATTTAGTTTCTTCTTTAATAACATTTTTTTCATGTGGATCAAACCACCTTGGAGCTATGTTTTTGGAGTTCCATTTGGTATATTCTGCCTCTAAACTTTGTACGATATCAGAATTAAACGAAGCTATATCATGCCTTTCCAAGGGGTCGTTTTCTAAATCAAAAAGTAAGGTTTTATTTTTATACGCACTCTTATATAGCTTAAAACCTCCTTTTCTTATGGCATATTCAAATCCCCCAGACGACCTCCAGAATAATAATTCATGAGGCTTACCATCAACCTTATTCTCTAAATAAGGCATCAAATCTATACCGTCCAATTGCTTTTCTAATTTAGCATCACCTCCGGCTATATTCAATAAAGTAGGAAACAAGTCTAAAGAAGAAACAGGATGGGCATAAGTTTGTTCTCCACTCAAACCAGCCGGCCACGACATACAAAATGGTACCTTAATGCCACCTTCAAAAAGCATTCCCTTGTGTCCTCTGTTTGGTCTATTGTCAGCATGCTCAACTCTTCCTCCATTATCGCTCAAAAAAACAATAATTGTATTATCCTTTATTGAAAGTGCTGTTAAAGTAGAATCAATTTTGCCCAAGCCAACATCCACACCATTAACCATAGCTCCATATATGCTTCTACCAGCATACTCAATATGCTTTGTATTATCTAGATATTGCTTAGTTGCATGATCTGGAGCATGCGGCGCATTGTAGGCCAAATACATAAAGAAAGGCTTATTTTTATTTTCATTTATAAATGTAATAGCTTCATTTGTAAAATCATCAGTTAGATAAGATAGTTCCTCCTGAGACACTTCTACCCCATTTTTATAAATAGTTTTTAATGGGCCATCAGGAATGCCCCAATAGTTCATACCTCCTCCGGGAAATCCAAACCAATAATCGAAACCTTGTTCTGTAGGATGTAATTTAGGGTGATCTCCAACATGCCACTTTCCAATTGCACTGGTAATGTAACCCTGCTCTTTAAGGGCTTCAGAAATCATTTTCTCGCTAAGTGGTGTTCCAATAGTTTCGTCATTTTCACCATGATAAGGCATATTACAATCATGCCCAAACCGAGCTTGATACCTCCCTGTTAACAAACCAGCCCTTGATGGACTACAATACGGATGAGATACATATCCATTTGAAAACACAACACCTTCCTTAGCTATTCTATCTAAATTATGTGTCGGAATATCACTACCCCCATTAAAGCCAACATCGGCCCAACCTTGATCATCTGTTAAAACAATGATAATGTTTGGCTTTACCTTGTTTGTGTCTGTTTGTTTTATTGAGTTTTTTAATAAAAATGACGTAGAAAGAAATGCAATAAATGCAAGTGGACTAAGCACACTAAAAGTCTTAAAAGCGTTAAACATATATATATTCTTAAATTATATTTCCAAATTCAAAAAACTTAAAAATTTATTCGTTTGGTGTAATTGCAACCGCACTTCAAAGCAAACAATTATGAAATATGACCTCTACAAAATTATGAGTTGTTTGAATAAATTATTTGAAGAGTTGTTCTTATCTGTAGAACAAATGGTTAATTTTAAGTATTGAGTTAATAATCACTTTAAAACAATATCTAATAATACTATATTTAAACTCCTAAATTATTGAAACAAACAAAAACCATAAATTATGAGGATGTTTAAATTCCTGAACATTGTATTATTCTTCTTTATTTCACTTGTTATTTTTTCGTGTAAATCGGAAACCAATGAACCTATTCCAGATCAAAACTTCAATAAAGATTGGCTATTTACTAAAGGAAAAGTAAAGGGTGGTGAGACTATTGACCTTAATGATGCTACTTGGAGAAAATTAAACCTTCCTCATGATTGGGCCATCGAAGGACCGTTTGATAGCAAATATAACGCCAGAACAGGAGGATTACCCGTGCATGGAGAAGGCTGGTATAGAAAACATTTTACAGTAGATAGATCCCATGAAGGAAAGCGAATTTCCATTGAATTTGATGGCGCTATGAATAATGCAAAAATTTGGCTTAATGGTAACTATATTGGAGGGCGTCCTTACGGGTATATTGGTTTTGAATTTGATTTAACGGACTATATTAAGTTAGGAGAAGATAATATTATAGCTGTTCAGTTAACACCACAAGACTTAGCTGCTCGATGGTACTCTGGAGCGGGTATATACAGAAATGTACGCCTAAAAATAAACAACTCTATTCATATACCTCAATACGGCACTTATATTACCACTCCGGAAGTTTCAAAAGAGAAAGCTTTAGTTAGTATTAAAACAAAAATTACAAACTTTAACAAAATTCCTGCAAACATTGTTTTAAAAACGATAATTCTAAATGCTACTGGCCAATCGGTTGCCGAAACAGAATCTGAAGTTGATTTAAGTTTAGATACAGAAGTTGATGCTTCCTTAACTATTCATGAACCTGAACTATGGGATATTAATAATCCAGCATTATATCAAGCGAAAAGCATTCTTATAGTCGATAATAAAATTGTTGACGAGTATTTAACTGACTTCGGAATTAGAAGCATTGAATTTGATAGAAACAAAGGTTTTATTTTAAATGGAAAAGCAGTTGAACTTAATGGTGTCTGCATGCATCACGACCAAGGTCCCTTAGGTGCTGCTATTAATTACAGAGCAAAAGAACGTCAAATGGAAATTATGCAGAGTATGGGTGTAAACGCATTACGAACTAGTCATAATCCCCCTTCTCCTGAAACTTTAAAAATTTGTGACAGATTAGGTATTGTCGTTATTGTGGAAGCCTTTGATGAATGGAAAATTGGAAAAATACCAAATGGGTATAGCCAATATTTTGATAAATGGCATGATACTGATTTAAGAGACATGATTAAACGTGATAGAAATCATCCTTCAGTAATTATGTGGAGTATTGGTAATGAAATTCTGGAACAAGCTAAAAAAGATGGTTGGAAATTGACCAAACACTTATCTGATATTTGCAAGAATGAGGACAATACAAGACCAACAACTATTGGTTTTAATCATTTTCCTGCCCCTTTTGTAAATAAACTTGCTGAACATGTTGATATTGTAGGAATGAATTATTGGCCGGAAAACTACAAAGAGATTTTAGATGAACACCCTAATATGATAGTTTATGGATCGGAAACTTCGTCTCAAACAAGTAGTCGTGGTGTGTATCACTTACCTATTGAATTTACACCACAAAAAGAAACCATTCATGTATCTAGTTATGACGTAATTGTGGGACCACCTTGGGCATACGCGCCAGATGTAGAATTTGATGCTCAAGCAAAAGAACCACGTTCATTAGGGGAATTTATTTGGACTGGTTTTGATTATTTAGGTGAACCAACCCCTTTTGGAGGTCGGGATAACTCTACCAACGGATATTGGAATGACGATTGGCCAGCACGTTCGTCTTATTTTGCTCCAGTTGACTTATGTGGTTTTCCAAAAGACAGGTATTATTTATATCAAAGCCAATGGACAACAGAACCCATGGTGCATGTTTTGCCACATTGGAACTGGGAAGGAAAAGAAGGTGAAACAATTCCTGTATATGCCTATACAAATGCTCAGGAAGTTGAATTATTCGTTAATGGAAAATCTTATGGCAAAAAAATAAAAGGAAAAGACATTACTGAAATCCCTTCCGAATATCATGATTTTGAAAAAGGAATGTACAAATCTAAATACAGATTATCTTGGAATGTTCCATATCAACCAGGTTCAATAAAAGTTGTTGCCTATAATGATAATAAGGAAGTAGCAACCAAAGAAATTAAAACTGCTGGTAAGCCAACAAATATTTCGCTTTCTGCAGATAGAGCTGAAATATATGCGGATGGCACAGATCTATCGTTCATCACCGTTCGAATTGAAGATAAAGATGGAAATATTTGCCCATTAGCAGACAATTTGGTCAACTTCAACATTACCGGCGAAGCCACTTTAGCTGCTGTGGGTAATGGGGATCAAACATCATTAGCTTCATTTCAAGTTAACAATAGAAAAGCATTTAATGGCTTATGCTTGCTTGTTATAAAATCAACCGAGAGTGCAGGTGATATTACGATTACAGCTTCTTCCGAAGCATTGAACACAGCGGAAATTTCTGTGAAATCAAAATAACCTTGTGAATAATGAAAACACATTTAGTATTTGCCATAAGTTTGGTTTTATCTTTAAAATTAAGTGCTCTAACCTATAAAAACTCTTGGATTAATCTGTTTCCAAAAAATGGAATGAATATAAACTATAAAACTACAGAAAAGACGAATACTAAAAACAATAAACTCTTTAAAGTTAAAAAGAATAAAATAAAAGTTTTGTGCTCTTGGAAAGACACCCAAGTACTTTGTAGATTGATCACTAAAACAAAAGCTTACAGTCATTCCATGAGCTATTCGCATTAATATAAATTCAGTTTAAAAAAACTAAATAATGGTTTTTCAAAGATATTTTAAAATCAAATTATTGATAATAAATATTTTACTACTATTTATAGTGTCTTGTTCTAGCAAGATGCCGCATAAACCTCTGGCTATATCTTTCTCTACCAAAGAAATTGACAAAAAGGTAGAGAAATTAATGAGTACCATGTCATTAGACGAAAAACTGGCTCAATTAGAAGGTATTCGCCCTCAAGATGTTATGGAGAATAATAAATTATCCATAGAAAAATGCCGGGAATTAATACCCCATGGTATCGGCCATTTTTGTCAATTTTCTTCAGGATTAACCAAATCACCAAATGAGCTAAGAGATTTTGTAAGAGCCATACAAAACTATTTAATATCAGAAACTCCATTAGGGATACCAGCAATTTTTCATGAGGAGGCCATAACTGGATTTGCTACTCAAGGCGCTACAACATTCCCCCAACAAATTGGCATGGGTTGCACATGGAATCCAGAACTAATCCAAAAAAACACAAATTCTACTAGGCTTAATATGCGGGCAGCAGGTGCCACATTTGCTTTATCGCCAATGTTGGACATCAGTAGAACTGCCCATTGGGAACGATTAGAGGAAAGCTACGGAGAAGATCCGTATTTAACCTCAGTATTAGGTTTGGCCTTTGCTAAAGGTTTACAAGGAGATGATTTAAGAACAGGCGTTGCTGCTACTGTAAAGCATTTTGTAGGGTACGGCACACAAAACAGCAATGAAAAAGAACTTTATGAAGACTATTTGATGCCTCATGAGGTTCTCATAAAACACGGACATGTTAAAAGTGTCATGCCTTCCTACGGAAAATACAAAGGCACTGCTGTAGTAACCAGTAAGGAAATGCTAACCGCGATTTTAAGAGAAGATGTCGGTTTTGACGGCATAGTTGTGAGTGATTATGGAGCTATAAATTTAACCTACAAAGGGCATAAGCAAGCAGAAACGCCTATGCATGCCGGAGCAATGGCTTTAAATGCTGGAACCGATATAGAATTACCTCACCCTAAATGCTTTCCCTTGCTTCCTGAAGCTATAAAACAGGGGCTGATTTCAATGGAAACTATTAACGACGCGGTTAGACGCTCTTTAATTATGAAAACAAAACTTGGTTTGCTTGACGACAATCCTAAAATTGGAGTTGATGGTAACTTAGATTTTGATCCTCCTGAAAACAGAAAACTTGCTTATCAATCGGCTGCACAGTCTATCGTTTTGCTTAAAAACAATGGTATACTCCCAATAAAAAGCAATATCAAAAACATTGCTGTTGTTGGTCCTAATGCTGCTAGTGTTTATGGGTTATTGGGAGACTATACATACCAATCCATGATATCATTCTGGTGGAGTAAACCATTTGACAAAAACAATCCCAAACTGGTAACGCTACTTGAAGGGCTAGAATCAAAAATTGATAAGAATACAACCATTACATATGAACGAGGGTGCGACTGGAGTGCCGAGTTAGAAACTAAAATTATTTCTGACCTAGGTGATGATAGGCTAAGCAAGCTTAAAATGATGGCTATAAAAGATCAGCCCCAACCAGATTTAAACAATGCATTAAGAATTGCAAAAGAAAGTGATGTTATAATTGCCGCATTAGGAGAAAATATTTATTTATGTGGTGAAGGTCGAAAAAGATCGGGCATTAAACTACCTGGAGAGCAAGAATTGTTTATTCAGCAACTTCTAGCAACTGGTAAGCCTGTTGTTTTAGTTTTGTTTGGAGGTAGACAGCAATTACTCTCTAATTTCGAGGATAAATGCGCAGCAATTGTTCAAGCTTGGTTTCCGGGTGAAGAAGGAGGCAATGCCATTGCAGATATACTATTAGGAAATGTAAATCCATCAGGAAAATTAAGTGTTACCTATCCAAAATCTGAAAGTAAACAAGAAATCAACTATAAAAACGGATACAATAAAAATGACATGCCTCAATATGCTTTCGGTCATGGATTATCATACACAACATTTAAATATGATAATTTTGAAATAGACGCGTCTGCAAATACGAATCAAGAGAGTTTTAAATTAACTTTTAATTTAAAAAATACGGGAAGTTTGGATGGAACTGAAATTGTGCAGTTATATGTATCACCTGAGGATAAAAATTCTACAATGAAGCCTATTCAATTAATAGGTTTTCAAAGGGTGGAGTTAAAAGTAAAAGAGTCTAAAAAAGTCATCTTTATAATATCTCCAGATCTGTTAGCTCAATACAAAAACAAGGAATGGATAGTTGAACCTGGTCTTTTTAAATTCAAAGTAGGAGCTTCTGTTTCGGATATAAAATTAAATGGCGGTCTAAATATTAAGGGGGGAACTAAGATACTTCAGAATGGAAGACAGGTTTTCTTTTCACTAAACGAGCAACTCAAAATCTAAAAAACCATGAATAAGTTAAGTATAACATTTCTCTTTTTTTTATCGCTAGTTCATTTTATTCATGCACAAGAAAAGCCCAATATTATATTTATACTTACAGATGACCAACCTTCAGGACTTATGGGGTGCGATGGTAATTCGATAGTTAAAACACCTCATATTGATAAACTTGCCTCCGAAGGTATGTTTTTTACGAATGCTCATATAACTAGTGCCATTTGTACTCCAAGTAGAATTTCAATATTATTGAGTCAATATGAACGCAAGCATGGTGTGAACTTCAATTCTGGCACAAGTGTATCTCCTGAAGCTTGGAAAAAGTCTTACCCAGTACTTATGCGGAATGCTGGATACTATACCGGTTGGATAGGAAAAAATCATGCGCCTATTGGAAAGGGTGGATATTTAAGTGGCTTAATGGAAAAGAGTTTTGACTACTGGTACGCGGGTCATGGACACCTATCTTTTTACCCGAAAGAACGTCACAAAATATTTAATGATGCTAAAGCTTTTACACAACCTGAAATAATAAATGAAGGTGTTAATGATTTCTTAGATAATAATGAAAATAAGTTAAAGGGCGCTATGCGTTTTCTGGAGGAACGCCCCACAAATAAACCATTCATGCTTTCTATTAATTTTAATTTACCTCATGGTAATGGTACGAGTTCAATGAAACTTAAACCTAATGACGACGCCATATATAAAACTCTTTATAGAGATATTGAGTTACCTCTGCCTGAGAATTATATTGCAAAAGCAGATATTGAATATCCTAAATTACCAGAAGATATACTACGTGCAGAAGACAGACAAGTGGGATATAACTATGTGGACACCCCAGAAGATTTTAGAGAACGCTATACAAGACAACTTCAAGCCATGACTGGCATTGACAGAATGGTGGGAAACTTAAGAAACAAACTAAAAGATTTAAATCTCGAGAAGAACACCATTATTATTTTCACATCAGATCATGGTTTATTTATGGGAGAACAAGGGTTAGGTGGAAAAGCACTCTGTTATGAAAAAACAACTCATGTTCCCTTGATTATAATGAACCCCTTAATAAAACGAAAATTAAAAGGTTTAAAAAACGATGCGCTTGTGCAAAGTATAGATATTGCTCCTACTATGCTTTCTTTTGCAGGACTAAAAAGTCCTAAAGACTTTCAGGGACAAGATATATCCGCACTAGTTTATGGGGAGACCTCCCCTATTCGAGACTATATTTTTACGGAAAATTTATGGTCAACCCAATTTGGAAATCCAAGGTGTGAAGCTGTTCAAAATAAAGAGTGGAAATATATTAGATATTATAAAAACAACACATTCTCTGCAGCTTCTAAAATTAAAACCGCTAAACTTTTAGGCATACCAGTAGCAAAAATGCTCTATGCCGTTCATGATTCTGATATTGCCATTTATAGAGATTATGTAGAATCCCCTTTAAATGGTGAACAACCTGTATATGAAGAATTATATCATTTAAAAAACGATCCAAATGAACTCATCAATTTAATAAACGAAACGAAGTATTCAGAAGTTCTCAGTAAATTAAGAGAAACTTGGGGATTTGAAATAACCAACGCCAGAGGGACTGATGCGCCAAAGGTTTTGCGTTATACAATTGATAGTCATCCAGCTGGAGAGCACTAACAAAAAACTAATAAGTCAATTGAGAATTGGATTATTAATTTAACCTTTCTCATTAAACAATTATACAATAATGAAAAACCCACTATTATTATTGCTCATATGCTTTCATTTACAGGGAAATGCAAAAGATTATAACATTTTAAACTATGGAGCTAAAGTTGATGGTACCTCCTTAGATACAAATGCCGTACAAGCAGCCATTGATAATTGCTTCGAAAATGGCGGAGGACGCGTCATTATTCCATCAGGCAAAACAGTTCTTATTGGAACCATATATTTAAAAGATTATGTGAATCTACATATCGAAAATGGTGCAATTTTATTAGGAAGTCCTGATTACAAGAATTACACAACCGACACCCATAAAAATATGTACAAATTAGAACCGCATATGGATAGGTGTCTAATTTTTGCTAAAAACGCAAAATATTTTGCTATTACAGGTCTTGGAACTATTGATGGTAATGGTTATTTTAAAAATTTCACAAAAGAAAAAGGTGGTCGCCCCATGCTAATACGGTTTATAAACTGTACGGATATTTTATTAAAAAATGTGACGTTAAAAAACCCAGCTGCTTGGACCTCTGCTTGGTTATATTGCAGCGAAATTGTAGTTGAAGGTATTAAAATTATAAGTAGAGTAAACAATAATGGAGATGGTCTTGATTTTGATGGTTGCACGAATGTTAGAGTCTCTAACAGTTCTTTTGACACGAGTGATGATTCTATTTGCGTTCAAGCTTCATTACCAGATAAACCAAGTAAAAATATAGTAATAAGTAATTGTGTTTTTACGAGTAAATGGGCAGGTATGCGTATAGGATTATTGTCCAGAGGAGATATAGAATCTATAACCGTTTCTAACTGTACTTTTAATGACATACAAGATTCTGGATTAAAAATACAACTCAATGAAGGTGGAGAGATGAAAAACATGACATTTTCAAATCTTATTATGAAAAATGTTCCTAGACCAATTTTCATGACTTTTGCACAGCAAAAAGCCTGTGTTGATGCTCCTAATAGCATGTACCCCATGAAAGCTATGCACAGCTTTATTTTTAGTAATATAATTGCCGACAATCGAGGAATAGACAAAAATTCAGCAATCTTTATAACAGGCATGCCCAATTTCTACATTACAGATATACAGTTAAACAATATTTTGATGACAGTTTCTGGAAAAGGAACTAAAATAGATGCCGATAATACAAATATTAAGGAGTATACGCTTGATGTTTTGGATGGATGGTGGCCAGAGTTTCACCTAGTTGGTACGCTACCTGCCTATGGTATTTATGCTCGCCATGTAAACAATTTATCACTAAGTAATATTCAAATAAAAACCATCCATGAAGACCATAGACCGCCTATTGTTTTTGACGATGTTCCTGAATCTAACCTCAACAGTGTTTTTGCAAACAAAAAGGAAATTTTACAACCGAAAAAAGTGAATTAAATGAAATACGAAAAAATCCTTGTTGTTATTTTAAGTCTTTTAGCCGTGACTTCATGTAAATCCATAAAAAAGGAATATGACGTAACAGAATTTGGAGCAGTTGGAGATAGTCTTACAATAAACACAACAAGTATTCAAAAAGCTATTGATGCATGTTCAAAAAATGGAGGTGGCACAGTTAGTATATCTGGAGGAACCTATATTAGTGGAACTATTATTCTTAAAGACAATGTAACCTTATATATTTCTGAAGGAACTAAACTAATTGGAAGCTCAAATCCCCTAGATTATCAAAGTATAGATACCTTTATTGATGCTACAGGGCAAAAACGAGGTAATTGTTTAATAGGGTCAAGAAACGCCAATAATATTGGAATTTCTGGAAAAGGAATAATTGATGGAAATGGTAAATCCTTTTTATCAAAAAACCTAGCAGCTAAAATAAAAGAGCTTAATCTTTCTGAAAGTGATAAGAAAAGTTTTGGAATAAACAGACCTTTCTTATTGCGTTTTGTAAAATCCTCAAATATTCTTATTCAAGATATTAACTTGAAACAGCCGGCAGCGTGGACATGTCATTTTTATCAATCAAATAATATTCAGGTAAATAATATTAATATTTACAGTCACGCACATCATAATAATGATGGTATAGATTTAGATTCTAGTTATAATGCTACTATTACAAATTGCCAAATTGATACTGGTGATGATGCTATATGTATAAAGGCAACCTCTCCTCTACCTACCTATAATATCCTAGTAGAAAATTGCACTTTAAAAAGTGATTGGGGAGCTTTAAAGTTTGGAACAGAATCTATGGGCGACTTTCATGATATCAAAATTCAAAATTGTAAAATTCATGATACTAAAGGTGGAGGTATTAAATTGTTAAGTGTTGATGGTGCAAATATTTATAATATAGACATAAACAATATTAAAATGAATAAAGTTGATATGCCAATTTTTATTCGTTTAGGGGAACGGCTAAGAACCTATAGAGATGCCGATAAGCAGGATGTTGGGTCTATTAAAAGTGTTAATATTTCGAATATCAATGCCACAACTCAAAACTTAAAAAACTCAAGAGTTTCATCTCCTACCGGAATATTTGTTTCAGGAACTCCCAATCATAAAATAAGTTCTGTTTCTCTTGAAAATATCGCAATAACTTTGCCGGGTAGTGAAGATAATTTGATATTAACTCCAGTCGAAGAACAAGAAAAAGCGTATCCAGAATTTAGTTTTTTCAAAGTATTACCAGCTTATGGCCTATACGCAAGGCACATAGATAGTATTAAAGTATCAAATGTAACGTTTAAAACAACACATAAGGATATTCGAGAAGAAGCTGTTTTTAAAAATGCCAACCCTATTTTTAATTAAGTTAAAAATCCATGAAAATCATAAAATCTATTTTTACCATTACCCTATTATTCTTTATTTTTTCTTGCGAAAATAACCATCAAACTACAGAAAAAATTCTTTTCGATTTTGATTGGAAATTCGCAAAAGGAGCTATTACCAAATCCGAAGTACCTGAATTTAATGATAGTTCATGGAAGTCCGTCAATTTACCTCATGACTGGAGTATAGAAGGACCGTTTAGCAAAGAAAACAAGTCTTTTTCAAGAGGTGGATGGCTTCCAACCGGTAAATGTACCTACCGAAAAACCTTCAATATACCCTCGAAAGATAAAAACAAACGCATCGCTATTTATTTTGATGGCGCATATAGAAATTCTGAAGTTTGGATCAATGGCGCATACTTAGGAAAAAGGCCTCTTGGATATATTGCTTTTCATTATGATTTGACAAAGCATATTAAATATGGAAGTAATAATACCATAACCGTTAAACTTGATAATTCTAGCCAACCCGGTTCTAGGTGGTACACAGGAACTGGTATTTACAGACATGTTTACTTAATTAAAAGCGATAAACTTCATATTCCAATTTGGGGAACTTATATAAATACAAATACCTGTTCTTCATCCATGGCTACATTGCATATTGAAACTGAAGTACAAAACTCTCATTCAGAAAGTAAAGAGTTTAAAATTAAATATACTATTTATAGCCCTTTAGGCAAAATTGTTAAAACAAAGTACGCTGATGGCTTCCTTAAAGAATACAGCAGTTCTACTAACCAAATCTCAATTAATATTGAAAACCCAGAACTTTGGAACCCTGAAACGCCCAATCAATATAGGGTAAAAACCGAGTTAATAGAAAGCAATAATATTGTCTACTCAGAAATAACCAAAACTGGAATCAGAAATATTGAATTTAATTCTGATACTGGATTTAATCTTAATGGTAAAAATATAAAGCTAAAAGGTGTTTGTCTGCACCACGACGGTGGTCCATTGGGTGCTGCAGTTTATAGAAGAACGATTGAACGCCAACTAGAAATACTTAAAGAAATGGGATGTAATGCAGTACGAACAGCACATAACCCTTTTTCTGAAGAATTTTTAGATGTATGCGATGAGATGGGGTTTTTAGTTATGAATGAAATGTTTGATGAATGGGAGTTACCAAAATCACCAATGACAACTCAAGAAGGAAAAAAAGTTAAAATTCCAGTAGATTTTTATGCCAAAGAATTTAAAAAATGGGCCAATATAGATTTGACTGATTTTATTCTAAGAGACAGAAACCATCCTTCCGTTATCATGTGGAGTATTGGAAATGAGATTGAACAAATGATGAATGAAACAGGTGCTCCAATTGCCAAACGGTTATCTAAAATTGTGCATGACTTAGATTACAGACCTGTAACCAATGGCGTTTATGGCTACGGATGGAATAGATGGCCAAATGAAGAAGCCGTTTCTTTTAGTGATGTTAAGGGATATAATTACATATTAGATGAAGGTTTTGACATAGAAAAAACTCAATTTCCGAATGCAAAGGCCATTGTTACGGAATGCGCATCGGCCCAATCATTCTACCCTAGAAATACCTATCTATATGGTAAAGAAAAAGAGGCCTGGTGGAACAACCTGAACTATACAACTAATGATGCTTTTAATTGGGCTGAAAGACGCGATATTAGAAGTGTAAGAGGTATTGATGCATGGAAAGCTGTAAAAAAACGCAAACATGTTATGGGGCAATTTATTTGGACAGGTTTTGATTATTTGGGCGAAGTTATCCCTTTTGGATGGCCTGCAAGATCTTCATCTTTTGCGCCCATAGATTTATGTGGGTTTCCAAAAGATGGTTTCTATTTTTATCAATCGCAATGGACAGAAAAGCCTATGGTACACATTTTTCCGCATTGGAACTTAAAAGGTCAAGAAGGAAAAAATGTAAAAGTATATGCTTTTACAAATGGTGATGAGATAGAGCTGTTTCAAGATGGGAAATCTTTGGGTAAACAAAAAAACGATATCAATGGTGTTGAATATCAATCTTGGGACGTTAAATACACCCCCGGAACGCTCAAAGCCTTATCATATAAAAATGGAGAACTATATGCAGAGCAAGTGATTAACACTGCTGGTAAAGCCGATAATATTGAAATATTTACAAGAAGAACAAAAATGCAAGCAAACAGTCAAGACTTAATATATATTGAATTTACTATTAATGACAGTAATGGAAATATGGTGCCCAATGCAAATAATCAACTTAACTTTTCTATTGAAGGACCTGCCTCTATAGTAAGTGTTGGTAATGGCAATAATATGAGTCATGAGCCTTTTCAATCCAATAAAAGAAAAGCTTTCAATGGAAAATGTCTAGCAATAATAAAATCTACAAATACACCAGGTGAGATAAAATTCACCGTATCTAGTTACGGTTTAAAAAGTAGCAGTATTACTCTTAATTCAAACTAAAATATTATGATTTCAAAAAAAATAGTTTTAGGCATACTTTTCAATATTGCAGTTCTCCAAATATTTGGTCAAAAAACCAAAATAAAAAAACCGAATGTGCTTGTAATATATACAGATGATCATCGGTTTTCTGGCGTGCAAGCATTAGGAGGAATGCCGGTAAAAACACCTCATATTGATAAACTTGCAAATGAAGGTATTGCATTTACAAATACTTTTTTAATGGGTTCTTTTACTGGTGCTACTTGTATAGCAAGCAGAGCTATGTTACACACAGGGAGGCAATTATTTTCGCTTAATGGGCAAGGTCATTCCATTCCAAAATCGCATACCACAATTGGAGAAACTTTTAAAGGAGCTGGATACGATACACACATTGTTGGAAAATGGCATAATGATAATGAATCGCTAACACGTTCTTTCAACTCAGGAAATAAAGTTATGGGACGTGGTGTTTATCTCGTAGATCACTTTAGAATGCCCTTTTGGGATTGGGATAAAACAGGAGCTTTTTCAAAAGAAAACGCCTATTTATTGACTTATGACGAGAATGGAAAAGAAAAAAGGAGAGCCATTAATGGTGACGATAAAAGAGGCCCTATAGGTACTGAATTAGACGGTCCTCATACCTCAGAAGTATTTGCTAGGAGTGCCGTTAAATATATAGAGGATTCTAAAAAGAAAAAACCTTTCTTTTTATATGTTGCTTTTCATGCACCTCACGACCCTAGGCAAGCACCAAAGGAATTTAAGGACATGTATAAATCTAAAGATATTGAGCTACCACCATCATATATGCCACAGCATCCTTTTGATAATGGTCATATGTTTTTAAGAGATGAAGAATTAGCTGGTTGGCCTAGAACAAAAGATATCGCTCAACAAGAATTAGCCAATTACTATGCGATTATAACCCATTTAGATTATCAAATTGGGAAAATCATTCAGGCCTTAAAAGATAATGGACGTTATGAAAATACTATAATCGTATTTGCCGGAGATAGCGGTTTAGCCGTTGGAAATCATGGCCTATTGGGCAAGCAGAATATTTATGATGAGGATGGTATACACGTCCCTTTTATCCTTTCGGGTAATTTAATACAACAGAAAGGACGCAGAATTGATGCTTTAAGTTATATACATGATATTTTTCCAACAGTTTGCGAATTATCGAATATTGACAAGCCCGAATCTGTTAATGGGAAAAGTTTAGTTCCTGTTATGAATAACCAGCGAAAAGAAGTTAGACATTCAACATACCATGCCTACAAACAATTTCAACGTGCATACAGAAAAGGAAATTATAAGTTAATTGAATACGTAAGAGCTAATGATAATAACTGGAAACGTGGTGAAGAAATACGAGGCTCGAGAGTTACTCAATTATTCAATATAAAAAAAGACCCTTGGGAAACTCAAGATTTATCATTCTTTCCAGAATATAAAAAGATTATTTCAGATATGAGAACTGAGATGAAGCAAAAAGCTAAAACTTTAGGTGATAAAAAGGAAAATATTGAAGGTGAAAAATACGATTTTTGGGATTTCTACTAATGTAAAACGGACAATTGAATTTAACAATACCACCCATCATTATCATCATTTTAAAAAATATAAACAGACATTGAAATGATCAAACAAAAATTACTTTTCAAAATATTGGCATTAAGCCTTACATATTTTGTAGCCGTTTCATGCGTTAATAAAGGCATTAATAGAGAAATCGTTGATTTCAACTTTAATTGGCAATTTCATTTAGGGGATATCCCAGAGGCTTTTGAAAAAAACTTCAATGATGACAACTGGAAATCTATAAAAGTACCACATGACTGGAGTATAGAAGAAGGATATCTTAAGACTGGTGAAACAGCATCAAGCACGGGTTTCGTTCCCGGAGGTATGGGATGGTATAGAAAAACATTCACTCTTAAGCCTAAAGATAAAGAAAAACACATTTCTATTATGTTTGATGGGGTTTACAACAATTCAAGCGTTTGGATTAATGGACATTTATTAGGGACGCGACCAAATGGTTATATTTCGTTTTCTTATAATCTAACGGAGTACTTAAATTTTGATGGTTCAGATAATGTGATAGCCGTAAAAGTTGACCATTCGGCATATGTTGATTCACGTTGGTATACTGGTTCCGGTATTTATAGAAAAGTACAGCTTATAAAAAAACATAAACTTCATATAAAGCAATGGGGCGTACAAATTAGAACACCTTTTGTTAATAAAGAAAAAGCAAAAATTAGCATTAAAACGACTATAGAAAATGGAGAAAACCCTAATCTAACCTTACAATATAATATTGTTGATTCAAAAGGAACTATTCTAAATTCAGTTACTAAAAACCTTGGAGATCCTAATATTTCAAATACAGAAATAACAATTAATGATCCGTTATTATGGTCTATTGATAATCCTAATTTATATAACCTGAAAGTAGCCCTACTTCTAGATGGACATGTAATTGATAATACCAGTGAAACTTTTGGACTAAGAACATTTAGGTTTGATGCAAATACTGGGTTTTACCTTAACGACAAAAGCATGAAATTAAAGGGTGTTAACTTGCACCATGATGCGGGTGCCGTTGGATCGGCTGTCCCAAAGGGTATTTGGAAATATCGTATTGAACAACTAAAATCTATTGGGGTAAATGCCATTAGGTTTTCACATAACCCGCATGCTAAAGAATTACTTGAAGTTTGTGATGAATTAGGGTTATTAGTCATGAACGAAGCTTTTGATGAATGGTACAATCCTAAAAAAAAGAGTAAGGTTTACTTAGGAGATAATGCGGCTTCCGCAAAGGCATCATTATCTTATCCTTCCGTTTTTAACGAATGGGCAGAAAGAGATTTAAAGGATTTAATTTTGAGAGACTTTAATCATCCATCTGTTTTTATGTGGAGTATTGGAAATGAAATTGAGTGGACCTTTCCCCATTACTTAAAAACTTTTAATGAGGTTAATATTACTTCTGGGGAACAGGGTTATGAATACGTGCCAATTTATGACAACGCAATAATTAAAGAAACCTTAGAGTCCAACATTAACAAAATTGACCCACTAGCCCATACTGCTCAGCAATTAGTTTCTTGGGTCAAAGAAATTGACACTACAAGACCCATTACTTGTGGTAGTGTTTTACCTTCTATTGGTATGGTAAGTGGTTATGGAACCGCTGTTGATGTTTTTGGGTTCAATTATAGAGCATCCGATTATGATATAGCGCATAAGACTTATCCAAATTTAAAAATATTGGGTACTGAAAATTGGGGAGATTATTGGGAATGGAAAAATTGTACAGACCGCGATTTTGTCTCTGGAATATTTGTTTGGACAGGCTTTGCATATATGGGTGAAGCGGGGCCTTGGCCAAGAAAAGGTCTAGAAATATCATTCTTTGATTTTGCAGGTTTTAAAACGCCAAGAGGGCATTTCTTTGAATGTTTATGGAATAATAAACCTAAAGTCTATATGGTTACGACACCCGCAAAAGAATCTGAATATTCATATAAAGATGAAAACTGGGAATTCAATATGGAATTAACACCTCCACCAGTATGGAAAATGCTTCGTAAATGGGAATGGTATAAAGTATATCCGAAATGGAAATATACAGAGAATGAAAACATTATTGTGCAAACATATACCAACTGTGAAGCAGCTGAATTATTTTTAAATGGAACCTCATTAGGGAGACAAAAACTAGCTAATTTTAGTGAAACTGACAATATAATTAAATGGCTAGTCCCTTATACTAAAGGAGAATTAAAAGTTATCGGGTATAATGGGGGAATAAAGGCTGACGAATATGTACTAAACACTAACAAGACCAAAATTGCTAAAATTAATTTAGAAAGTTCTAAAAATAATTTAAGTGCTAATGGTTACGATGTTTCCATTATAACCGCTACCCTATTTGATGATAATAATAACCTAATAATTGACGGTGATACCGAAATTGAATTTACTGTATCTGGTCCAGCAAAGAATATTGGTGTAGACAATGGTTGGGAAATGAATATACAACCGCATAAAACCAATAAAGTGATAACACACAACGGAAAAGCAATACTAATTATTCAATCTACTAAAGAGTCAGGAAACGTTGAAATTAATTGTAAATTAAAAGACAAACAATTAAGCTCATTAAAACTAACTTCTAATTAAGCTTTATGGATATTAATAAAAAAATACTCCTTTTAGTATTATTAATACTAAATCTAGCTTGTAAAAGTACTTCTGAAAAACCAAAAAATAATGAATCAGAATGGTTATCGTTATTCAATGGAAAGAGCTTAGATGGTTGGAATATGAAGCTTTATCATCATAAACTGGGAGATAATTATGCAAATACCTTTCGTGTAGTTAATGGCGTCATTCAAGTAAATTATGATGATTACGAAAACCAACTCTTTGGAGAGCGATTTGGCCATCTATTTTACAATAAGCCATTTTCTTCCTTTCATTTAAAATTTAAATACAAATTTACCAATCAGTGGTTAAAAGATGCTCCCTACTTTACATATAGAAATAGTGGTATTATGTTTCATTCGCAAGATCCAAAAACTATTTTAAAAGAACAGAATTGGCCCATATCTGTAGAATACCAAATTCTGGCAGAAGAAAACGTTGGAGAACCAAGGCCCACAGGAAACATGTGTTCCCCTGGATCCGAAGTCGTCTTTAATAATGTAATGGATTCTAGGCATTGCATAAAATCCACATCAGAAACCTTACCCTGGGATGAATGGCAAAATGGAGATTTAATTGTTTATAAAGATTCTCTTGTTATTCATAAAGTTAATGGTAAAGAAGTTTTACGATATTCTAAACCACAAATTGGAGGTGAAGTTGTTAAAGGCTATAACCCTGAAATAAAAATTGATGGTAAACGACTAACAGAAGGCTATATAGGATTACAATCTGAAGGTCAAGGCATTGAATTTAAACAAATTATAATAAAAAATTTAAAGTGAAACTTCGTTATAAAATAAGTACAATAGTAACCCTTTTTATATTTTTATTTAATGATTTATATGCCCAAATAAGCAATTATGAAACTGATTTTGAATTATTTGCTTCAAAAACAAGAATCATTGAATTAGTATCTTCAGATGGTAAGGGTCGTATAGCTATAGCTCCAGAAATTCAAGGAAAAATTATTGGCTCATCATATCATGGCTTAAAAGGAAAAAATAATGGCTGGATAAATAAATTTGCTTTTAATAATGGTAGCATTAATTTTGAAGCTATTGGCGGTGAAGATAGAATCTGGCTTGGTCCACTTGGAGGGCAACATTCGTTTTACTTTCAACAATTAAAGCCACTAAGGGAGACCAACTGGATGGTCCCACCCCAGCTAAGTAGTGATGCTTTTACGTTAAAGAGTTCATCTAGTAGGTCTGTAGTTTTAGAAAAAGGTATGGAGCTTACCAACTTCATTGGAACATGCTTTCGTCTCAATATTGAGCGCAGGATAAAAATATTAGAAAGACATACCATAGAAAATAATCTAAATATTTCTCTTGATAAAAACTTAAATTATGTTGCCTATGAATCTGCTCATACGCTTACAAATACCGGTTTAAAAAAATGGAAAAAAGAAACGGGACTTATTGCTTTGTGGAGTGCTGGTATGTTTGAAGGTTCGGATGAATCTGTTGTTATTATTCCATTGGAAAAACCGGCATCGCTCGAGGATATTTACAAGTATATGGGACCGCTAGACTCTGAAAGACTTTCAATAAAAAAACAAGTTGTATTATTTAAAGCAGACGGAAAATATAGAAGTAAAATTGGTATTCCAAATACTTTAGCTCCAACTATTTATGGCTGTTACTCAAAAAACAAAAAACAACTAACCATTGTACAGTATAGAAAAACCAATGATAGCCTCTTTTTTAACTCAAATGTGAGTATTCAAAAAGAGCCATATCAAGGAGAAGTCATTCCTATATATAATAATGGAACCATGGACTATTCAAAAACCAACAAAACAAGTTTTTTTGAACTAGAATCTACATCGCCGTTTAAAGAATTAGCTCCTAATGAAAATCTAGAACATTTTCATAGGGTTTATCACTTTTCAGGTACAGCATCAGCCTTAGAGGACATCGCATTAAAACTTTTAAAAATTTCGCTAAGGGATTGCTCCTTAGGTATTATTAAAAAGTAAATTTTCTAAAAAGCAACGCAAACTGGAGAAGTAAAAGATGTTGATCGATATACTTCATCCAACTTACCATTTAAAAGGATTCTATATACAATGGTTTCGTTAGAATCTTGCAAACATGCAATAAGCCATATTCCATTCGGGCTAATATTAAACTCTCTAATTGTTTTGCCTTGCGTATAGGTGTAATCAACAAGTACCAAATCATCAGTAACTATTTTAAAAATAGTAATCGTATCCAGAGTTCTATTAGCAACGTACAAAAAGGTTTCACTTGGATGAATTCTTAAAGCAGATGAACTAGGTAATCCGGTAAAAGTATCTGGTAACGATTTTATATTTTTTTTGAATGTAAAAGAACTGCCGCTTCTTACTAATATAGAAACATCTCCACTTAATTCATTAATTACATAGCCTATTTTCCCGTCTTTTTTAAATACTAAATGACGTGGCCCAAGCCCCTCAGGTATCTTGATATCCGAATTGTAATCTACGCTTAAAAGATTATTCTTTAATTGGTATGCCTTTACCTTATCTATACCCAAATCAGGCACAAATATTTGATTTTTATTCGGATGAATCACCACTTGATGTGCGTGAGGAGCTTCTTGTCTTTCTCTGTTTATACTTGATCCTGAATGTTTTATATTACTTATTTCATTTACTAGTGCCCCATCATCATTAACCTTATACTGAATTACGTTACCAGTTCCGTAACAAGCTACAAATACATTATTATTTTGAAACTCAATATGACAAGGTAAACTACCCGAAACACTAATCTCATTAACAAAGCTTAAAGAATAGTCTTCATTTATTCTATAGGCTTTTACTTTAGGGTGCTTAATTTGAACAACCTCCGACACAGCATATAAAAACGATTTATCGGGACTTTTAACCATGTAAGACGGATTTACAGTTTCCATGGTAGATAAATGCGTTAAAACCCCAGTTTGTTCATTTAACTCAACCACATAAATACCGGTTCCCGATCCTCCAAAATTTCGACCTAACATTTCTGTATAGCTTCCTAAATAAAAAATCGACATGGCTTTGAATATTTATATGTTTTATCTGCTTTAATTAAATACTGGTTTAATAGTGATTCTCCAATATAAATTGAAAAGCTTAGTAAAGTAAGCGTAAATGCCTAAAAATACATACTAAACTAAATCACACAAAATTCTAGTTTAAGTTAACATGAAAAGTTACCGTATAAATTAACAACTATTTTTTAGGTGTTATTTTAAACGCATACGCATAATTCCCAACTTTCTTAGGTAATTTTATTTTTAAACCTTCTGGAGTACTAGAAAAATCTAAATTCCTTTCATGACCCAACATTTCAACAGATTCAATATTCGAAGTAAACAGTTGGTTTCCAGATTTCAAACTACGTATTTTTAATTCTTCTCCCTTAGGCCAATCTAAAACAATCGCATACAGGATATCTTCTTTTGTAGTAAAACGAATATCTTTAGCCGTATTATCGGCGTTCTTTTCTTCACTTAAATGTCCTTCAATAACCTCGGCATCACCTTCACCATAAATTTTAAATGTTCGAGTTCCATAAATAGCTTCCCCGTTTATTTTTAGCCAATCCCCCATTTCCAACAAACGTTCCTTAACAGGTTCAGGAATGGCTCCGTCTGCTCTAGGTGTAATATTTAAAAGTACAGCTCCATTTTTACTAACTACATCAACTAGAAAATCAATTAACCTATTTGTAGATTTATATCTAGGATTACTAATATGAGACCATGATTTCCAATCAATAGAATCATCGGTTAACCAAGGAAAATCTTGCTTTTCACTCATTCTTGATCGCTCTAAATCTAAAACAGCCGTTCCCTTTGCAAAATCATAGAATTTATATGTGGAAACTACATCTTGATTCTTTTGATCTGCATGGTTATAATAATATTCTAAAAATTCTTTTCTATGGTCTTCACTAACCACATCCATTTTATTATCAAACCAAACTAAATCTGGATTATATTTATCTACAATTTCCTTCAATCTGTTAAGCCACTCATCACTAAAATCTTGATCTGCAAGCGGATAATAACGTTCAACTCCAGAATCAATTTCATGCGGATTCAAAGGCATTTGATTATCTCCTTTCTTTAACTTTGGTCCATATAAACCAGCGTATTTTGGATCGGAAGCATCGGTAGTCTCATCCCAGGTAGGGTACCAACCAAATAACCAATGTCTGTGAAAAGTAGCAATAAACTTCATATCACGCTTACGTATCTCTTCTGATAATTCACCCATTATATCTCTCTTAGGTCCCATATCCTTAACATCCCACTCTGTCAATTCACTATCCCACATTGCAAAACCATCAGCATGTTCAGAAACTGGTCCTGCAAATTTTGCTCCTGCTTTTTGAAATAGATCAGCCCATTCAGCAGCATTGAACTTTTCAGCTTTAAACATAGGAATAAAATCTTTATAGCCAAATTCATTTAAAGGACCATAAGTTTTTACATGATGCTCATAAAATTTAGTTGGTTTACCATTTTTCGCCTCAGGATTATCACCATTCACATACATCCAGTGTGCGTACCATTCATTTTCGTATTCAGGAACCGAATAAGGGCCCCAATGACAATAAATACCAAATTTAGCATCTAAAAACCATTCAGGAGTTACATGTTCTTTTAAAGATTCCCAATCTGCTGTATACTTCGGGACATGGTTTTCCAATACTTCATCTTTTTGCTTTTCTTTGCATGCAATATTAAACACACATATTAACAGAGGTAGTAAAACGACTTTTATGACTTTCATGATGTATACAAGGTTAGATATTGGTTAACACAACATTGTGATTAATTAAGTTTTCAAGATGATTTTTGTTGTTACTGGTATTGATGCTCCCAATTTTTCACTTAAATCTGATGGTAATGCCCCTCCTACATAAACTTTATATTCACCCGGCCTAAGTACTTCTTTTCCAGCACCATCAAATTGATTGAATGCTTTTTTTGACAAACTAAAACTAACATTTACTGTCTCTCCTGCCTTAACGAAGACGCGCTTGAATGATTTTAAATCGTAAATAGGGTCTTCTTTTCCTGCCAAAGGTGAACTAATATATAATTGCACAACTTCATCTGAATCTAATTTACCCGCATTTGACAAATCTACATTTACCTCATAACTGTCACTAATTTTTAAATTACTGTATTCAAAAGACGTATAAGATAAACCAAATCCAAAAGGAAATTGAGGTTCCTTAACCATATATTTATAGGTTCTTCCCTTCATATTATAATCTTCATAAGCAGGCAATTGATCCACCGATTTCGGAAAGGTAATAGGAAGTTTTCCAGATGGAGGTACATCTCCAAAAAGAACATCTGCAACCGCATTACCTCCTTCTTCTCCCGGATACCAAACAAAAAGAACCGCATCTACCAAATCGAATAATTCTGGAATCGCAATTGGGCTTCCTCCTGTTAAGACCAAAACAATTGGTTTATCCGTATTCTTTCTTATTTTCTTAACATAATTAATTTGATTTTCAGGTAATTTAATTTGCGTTCTATCGCCTTTTTCACTGGATGCTATAGCCTCACCTTCTTCTCCTTCTAATAGTGCAGATATCCCCATAACCGCAATACAAACATCAGACTTTCCTGCTTCACCCGTAGACCAATCAATGGGGTTCACGTTTTCTCTAAAAGGTAAAACTCCCGATTTGTAATTAATACTTGTTCCCGGACTAACCTTACTTACTATACCATCTAAAATGGTTTGAGTATTGCTAGTTAAACCATAATAATTACCAAGTAGAACCTCTTCGTTTGAAGCATTAGGGCCCACGACATACATGGTACGTGTGTCTTTTTTTAAGGGTAAAACACTTCTATCATTCTTTAGCAAAACAATCGATTTTTGGGCAGCCTCGCGCGCAATTTTTCTATGTGAATCTGAGTCCACAACATCTGCAGTAATAGCATCGTATGGATTTAAACCAATAGGATCGAACATGCCCAATTTAAATCTAGTTAATAAGTTTTCTTTTAACCTTTGGTCTAACAAATCGACAGTAATTAGATCTTGATTCAAAGCATTTTTCAATACCTTATATACATTCCCACAATTTATATTAGTTCCGCTTTTAAGCGCTAAAGCTGCAGATTCTTCGGGTGTATTCGTTACTTTATGGAAAGCATGAAAATCATTTACAGCACCACAATCTGAAACGACATAACCATTAAACCCCCAACGATCCCTTAATATACCTTGAAGTAAATAAGGGCTCCCACAACATGGTACACCAAGCGTTCTATTATAAGCTCCCATGACCCCCTCAACATTAGCTTCCTGAACTAAGGCCTTAAACGCTGGCAAATAGGTTTCGAATAAATCCTTTTTACTTACTACCGCATCAAACTCATGACGAAATTCTTCTGGTCCACTATGAACTGCATAATGCTTTGCACAAGCAGCGGCTTTAATATAATCTGGATTATCACCTTGCAAGCCTTTAACAAAAGAAACACCAATTCTACTTGTTAAATAAGGATCTTCACCATAAGTTTCTTGACCTCTTCCCCATCTAGGGTCTCTAAAGATGTTTACATTTGGGGACCAAAATGTTAACCCAGCGTAACGGCTTCTATTATTAATTTTAATAGCTTCGTTATATTTTGCACGTGCTTCATCTGAAATAGCATTTCCAACTCGCTTTATTAAATCTTCATCAAAAGTTGCCCCCAATCCAATTGCCTGAGGAAAAACAGTTGCCCTACCATTTCGTGCCACACCATGCAGCGCTTCATTCCACCAATTATATTCAGGAATATTTAAGCGTTCTATAGGTGGACAAATATCTAGCATTTGAGAACATTTTTCTTCTAAGGTCATTTCCTTAACTAGTGCATCTACTCTCTCATTTAAAGGTGTTTTTGTGTTTTCCCAGGGAAATTCGAATTCCAGAGCTTCTTTTATCGCAACATCTTGATTCTTGACTTCTTTTTTTTGCAACTCGAAAGTGAGATTGCAAATAATAGGATTGAAACAAATTTTAAGGTTCTAAATTTTATATCCATAGCTTAAGTTCTTCGTTTTATGATTTATTAATCGTTCCAATGTTCGTCAATAACCTTTTGTAAATGTGGAAATTTACTTCCATCATCCTCGTTTAATTCTTCACGTTTTACTTTAAGTTGTTCTTTCAAATGGGCGATTATATCTTTATATTTTGGATCTTCATAAGCATTATTCATTTCTTCAGGATCTTTTGTTAAATCATAAAACTCCCATGCGACTGGTGTGTGCATGGTAAACCTATTACCCCAACTTTCTTTATTCCATTTGGCGTCAGGTTTATCTGTATCTACCCAATATTTACCATAATAAAAGATGAGTTTATATTTTTTTGTTCGAATACCAAAATGAGCAGGATTCGCATGGGCATGAGCCATATGCATCCAATATCTGTAATATGTTGATTGTTGCCAGCCATCAGGTTCATTACCGGTTTCTAATATACTTTTAAAACTATGACCTTGCATTTGCTCAGGAGCTGTTCCTCCGGCTAATTCTATTAAAGTGGGTGCAAAATCAGTATTATTTATTATGGCGTCAGTCCTTGTTCCTGCATTTATATACTCAGGATATCTAACAAAAAAGGGCATACGCATAGACTCATCGTACATCCAACGTTTATCAATATAATCATGTTCTCCTAACATAAAACCCTGATCTCCAGTGTAAACAATAATCGTATTATCATATAAACCTTCTTCCTTCAAATATTTAACTAATCGAGCTACATTATCATCTACCCCCTTAACACATCTCAAATAACGCTTTAAATATTCTTGATATGTTGCATGAGTATAAGCATCTCCCTCTAAATCATCAGCCTGATGAATATCAAAATCTGGATTACTACGCTTAGTATATGTATCACTCCATAAACGCATCCCCATATGGCGAATAGTATTTCGTTTAGATATAGACGACCCTATATCGTGAATTAAAGAATCATTAGCTCCTCTAACAGCAATAGATCCATGATTTCCATTTTCATATAAGCTCTTTGGTTCTGGAATTTCAGTATCAGCCAAATAATCTTTGTAACGTGGGGCAAATTCAAAATCATCATGTGGAGCTTTGAACTGATGCGCCAAGAAAAAAGGTTTACTTTTATCTCTCTTAGTTTTCAACCAATTAAGGGTTATATCAGTTATAACATCTGAACTATGGCCCTTATAAGCTTTTCCTTCATAGCCTTCCATATCAGCATAAGGTTTGTAATTCATTCCTGACTCTGTTAAATTCGGGTCAAAATAAGAACCTTGCTGATGATGTTGCGTGAAAATATTGTAGTAATCAAAGTTAGGCTGATGTTTCAAATGCCATTTACCAACAAGAGCTGTTTGATAACCCAGTTTTTTTATCTCCATAGGAAGGTATTGCTTGTTTGTTTCAACCGAACCTTCTAAATCTAAAACCCCGTTAGCCTGACTATATTGGCCAGATATTATGGTGGCTCGACTTGGCGTACAAATAGAATTAGTGACAAAACAGTTATTAAATATCATACCTTCATTTGCAATTTTATCCAATGCAGGCGTTGGGTTTAATCCAGCTAACCTACTTCCATATATACCTAATGCCTGAGTGGTATGATCATCAGACATAATAAAAATAATATTTGGTTGTTTCTTGGTTTTTACTTCTTCTGTTTTTTGATTTTTACAAGAAAAAATGACAGAAACAAGAACAAAAAGAAGAGATAATTTTGTTAATTTCATTGAGCTTAGTTTTTAGAATAGTAAATATCGTAAAACTAAGCATGTTGTTATACCATAAATGTCTAAAAAGTAGCAAGAATTGATTTATTAGTTCGTCATAAGCTAAAAAAGCCTTTTGCGAAATTTAATGCATCAAGAAAAGAGCTTACAGTTTGAATATTTTCTTGTTTTAGAATTAGTAATTAGTCTTCAATAAAGTACTATTTATGACTAATTATTTGCAAAATTAATTCTCAACTAATATCCTGTAAGCTATCATATAATAAATAGAAATCTTATTAAGAATTTATTCTACTAAAATGTTATAAAAACATAAAGTGAAAAGTAATGGGTAATACAATTAAAATGGTTACTTCGTAAATATTAACAAAAACTAGACATCTGTTATCTTCATTTGTACATATGTTTTAAGAAAAGACCACCAAAATTAAGATCTTTGATTATCTTTTATAAGCTTACGCTTTAAACCCAAACTAGTTTTTTTAATGTCGAAAATATTAAGTACTATGACTAAATTTCATCTTTTGCTAACTGCTCTAGTTTTATGTTCTTGCAATTCAAAAAAAGAAGTACAAATACAGACCGAAAAAACAAAGCCAAATATAGTATTCATTTTTACCGATGATCAAACTTACTCTTCAATTCATGCGTTAGGAAATGATGAAATCATAACACCAACAATGGATAAATTAGTAAATGAGGGCACAACATTTACACATGCATTCAATATGGGATCATGGAGTGGAGCAGTATGTGCAGCCTCTAGAGCTATGCTTAATTCTGGTCGTTTTGTTTGGAGAGCAAATGATTTTAGGCAGAATTGGGTTAAAAATGATTCGCTTGGTAAATCTTGGGGTAAATTACTAGAAAAAGCTGGATACGAAACTTATATGACGGGGAAATGGCATGTTGATGCACCTGCCGATAAAGTTTATAAAAATGTTGTTCATATTAGACCCGGCATGCCTGGAGACGCTTGGGAACATGAAGTTATGGTTGCTAAATTTGATTCGATTTCCAAAATTCCTAATGCTAACTCTGAAACTATTATGCCCAACGGATACAATCGACCAAAAAGTGTAAATGACACATCATGGTCTCCTACCGATACCACACAAGGTGGATTTTGGGAAGGTGGTAAGCATTGGAGCGAAGTATTAAAAGATGATGCTATAGACTTTATTAATCAAGCTAAAGAAATACAAAAACCATTTTTCATGTACTTAGCTTTTAATGCACCACACGATCCCAGACAAGCTCCTAAAAAATATCTTGATATGTATCCACTAAAAAACATATCCCTTCCAATAAGCTATTTACCTGAATATCCTTATCGACACGATATTGCAAACGGTGATGATTTAAGAGATGAGGCTTTGGCTCCTTTTCCAAGAACTGAATATGCCATTAAAGTGCATAAACAAGAATATTACGCAAGTATTACACATGTTGATGCTCAAATTAAATTAATTATTGACGCTCTTAAAAAATCTGGCAAAATGGATAACACCTATATATTTTTAACAGCAGATCATGGCTTGGCCATGGGAAGACACGGTTTATTGGGTAAACAAAACTTATTCGATCACAGTATTAGACCTCCTTT
Organism: uncultured Algibacter sp.; assembly: GCF_947495925.1. GTDB lineage: Bacteria > Bacteroidota > Bacteroidia > Flavobacteriales > Flavobacteriaceae > Algibacter_E. The sequence goes on along the minus strand of NZ_CANMAU010000007.1, from coordinate 293,398 downwards.
GGTAGTTTTAGGCCCAGATATACCAAAAAACCAAAAAATTGATACCGATGTTTATTTACAGGATATAATGGCAACATCACTGGAAATAGCTGGTATTTCGAAACCAAAATATGTAGAATTCAACAGCTTTTTGAATATTGCAAAAGGAGAAACAAACAAAGGCCATTATGACGCCATTTATGGTGCTTACTTAAATGTACAACGTATGATTAGAAAGGATAATTTTAAATTAATTGTTTATCCAAACATAAATAAAACATTACTGTTTGATTTAAAAAACGATCCTGAAGAAATGGATAACTTATCAAACAAAAAAGAATACAAAAATCTTTTAAATTCCATGTTTAAAGAATTGCTTGAACTACAAAAGGATATGGATGATCCTTTAAATATGACGGCTATTTACAAAAGCATCTAGGACGTAAACTAAAAACAAGCTTTATATAACAAATATAAAAGAGACTAGCTTAATCTATAAAAATGCAGAATTATTAAAAAAAATGTTGAATAAAATTCAAATTATTATAAATCTTTAAATGGTTATTGGAGTTTTAAATGAGTTTCAAAACCAAATATTAAATGCTATTTAAAGTGCAGCACACTTTAGGCTTATAAAGGTCGCTTAGTGTTTACTAAACTGTTTAAACTTGAATATCCAACAAAATTCTGGATGAAATTAATAGTAATAGCCCTTGAAACTCTAACGTCGAACCTCATGATGAATTTTTAATACCTCCAGGGAGTTATAGTTATCCTTTTTATTTAGTGCCTCTTAGCTATAAAACTAGTCCGGAAAAAATTAAGTTCTGATAAAATCACATAAATATGCTTGACGGATAATTGAAAAAACATGTCTATATTAAGCATATGTCGTAACATAATTACTTTATTTTGTAGAACTAGTTCGAGCACTTCGAAGTATATTGTTAAAAAATACTGTAGAAATGATTTTTTATAGGCTGGTACTATCTATAAGTGATATATTTACGAAATATTTTTTACATACTATGATCATGTCTTTTAAAAGGAGTATACCGCTTTTATACTTCTTAGTTGTCTTTACATTTGGAACTTTATCTTTGAGCTATGGTCAAAATAATATTTATTTTGACCATATAACAACGGATAATGGATTATCACAAAGTGATGTAAATTCAATCTATCAAGACAATCAAGGCTTCATGTGGTTTGCTACTCATGAAGGGCTTAATAAATACGACGGTTATAATTTTACTGTGTATAACCCAGGTTTTAATGTGTCAAATAGCATAAGTAGTAATTTAATTTATGCTCTAACAGGAAGTGATGATGGAAATTTGTGGGTTGGAACTACTGGAAACGGATTAAATTATTTTAATAAATCTTTAGAAAAATTTATGCTTTTTGAGCATAATGATAAAGACCCACACAGTTTAAAAAACAACCAAATTAGCTCTCTATTAAAAGATAAAAAAGATAGACTTTGGGTAGGATCTTTAGATGGAATAGATTTATTAGATTTAAAAAACGGTTTAAAAACAATCAAGTTTCAACATTTCAAATTAAACCAGAATAACATATTTCAACAGCGTGGAAATAACGCTGTTCATAATATTTTTGAAGATAAACAGGGAAATATATGGGTTGGCGGTAACCTGGGACTTTATAAACTTTCAATTGACCAAAATGGCAACTATTATTTTAATCATGTAAGCCGTTTAATTAAATTAGGTAACAGATCTGTTAGAAGTATTAATCAAGATATTTTCGGAAGACTCATTATTGGTACTAATAATGGCCTCTTTATACTCAAAGCAGGTAAAGGAACCAATTGGGTAGAACGAATTGGAGATGGATTCATCAATACAATACTAGCTGAAGAAGGCCGAATTTGGGCAGGTACAAATAATGGTCTTTTATACCTTGAAAATCATGTAGCTAATGCAAACCCCGTTTTAAAGCGAACATTTGTTTATGACCCGATGAATCCTAATAGCATCTCAAAAAATATTATCACATCAATTTACAAAGATAGAACAGGAATTATTTGGGTAGGGACTAATGGCGGTGGGGTCAATAAATTTGATCCGGCAAGAAAAGATTTTAAACATGTTAAAAAAAATCTGAATCCTAATAGTTTAAGTTATGACAAGATCAGATCCATGTTTGAAGATAGTAATGGTACATTATGGATAGGCACAGAAGGTGGTGGGTTAAATATGCTTACTAAGAATAAAGATGATAGTACGTATTCGGAATTTGTTAACTATACGACCCTTACAAAACCATTTACTATTATAGAAGTTGAAAGAAACAATAAAAAGATTCTTTTAATTGGAGGAGGAGATATTCCTGGAGTTTATCAACTAGATATCACTGATCCAAATAAAATTAAAGAAAGTAACATTAAATCTTTTTATAAAATATCCGGAAACGTATTTTCTTTACTAGAAGACAGTAATAAAAACCTTTGGGTAGGAACTTACAATCGTGGAATAAGCAGATGGCTTTATGACGAATCGACAAATGATTATAAAAAAGATATTTTAGCTCATGATATTACAGACACTTTAAGCGTTTCTAATAACATAATTAGAAACATATTTGAAGATAGTAAAGGTAATATTTGGTTTGCGACGGGTAAAGGGCTTTGTAAATTATCTCCTGATCAAATAACTAAAAAGAAACCTAAATTTGATATTTACACAAACAGGCCCTCTGATAATAAAAGCATTAGTCATAATTATAACTTAGAGATTTTTGAAAGTCGTAATGGCGATATCTGGATAGGAACTTTAGGAGGAGGTCTAAACAAATTTGTCCCTGCTTCTTCTCCAGAGGAAGCAGACCGTTTTATTTCTTATAAAATAAAAGATGGTTTACCTAACAATGTGATAAAAGGTATACTTGAAGATGAGGAAGGTCATTTATGGATATCAACAAATAAAGGTATTTCAAAATTTAACCCAGACCTCGGAACGTTTAAAAACTATGACTTGAATGATGGGTTACAAAGCAACGAGTTTCAAGAATTAGCACGTCTTAAAAGGCAAAATGGTGAATTATTATTTGGAGGAATTAATGGATTTAATGCTTTCTATCCAAAAAACATCGAAAATAACATCTATCCAGCAGAAACTGTTATTACTAAATTTTCTATTTCAAATAAACCCGTTCAAATAGGTAAAGAAATAAACGGACGCACAATACTTAACAAAACAGTAAACAATACAGATAAGATAGTATTAAAATATAATGAGAATAATTTTTCATTTGAATTTGCAGCACTTCATTTTGCTTCTCCACAAAAAAACAATTTCGCCTACATGCTTGAAGGCTTTGATAAATCATGGATTTTTACAAATCCAAATAAAAGGTTTGCAACATATACTAATTTACCTCATAAAACCTATACTCTAAAAGTTAAGACATCAAATAATGATGGTTTATGGGATTCGTCGCCTTCCGAGATAAAAATTAAAATCACTCCTCCTTTTTGGAAAACTCCAATTGCCTATTTTCTTTATATTTTGATGGTTTTGGGATTGCTTTTCTTGTTTAGAAGATTTACTATTATTCGAACTACTAAAAAGCATCAGCTTGAAATCGAGCATTTTGAAAATGAAAAAAATGAAGAATTACAAAAAATCAAACTTGAATTTTTCACCAATATATCTCATGAACTTAGAACACCTCTAACCCTTATAAATGCGCCTCTTAAATATTTACAAAAACAAGGAGACAAATTAGAAAAAAGTGTTTTGCAGGAACAGTATAGTTTAATGCAAAAAAACTGTGATTATCTACTGCGACTGGTTAATCAATTGCTAGATTTTAGGAAAATAAATCAAGGCAAAACGCGGTTAGTGATGCGCAAGAGTAACATTATTCAATTCATTAAAGAAGCCAGCGAACCTTTTCAATTTCTAGCTCACAAAAATAATATAAAGCTAATTATCGATTCTGAAAACAAATCTTTAAGCACCTGGTTTGATCATGACGCTATTGAAAAAATAATTAATAATTTATTATCAAATGCATTTAATTATACTGAAGTTGGAGGTACCATATCTATACATATATCTAAAAGTAGTGATATAGGCCAGACGCCAAATCAACACAGAAGTAAACATGTGGTTATCCAAGTTAAAGATACAGGTATTGGTATTGAAAGTAGTAGGCTAAAGAATATTTTTGAAAGGTTTCATACCGAAAAAAACCAAACGATTAAAATATCGAAAGGTGTAGGTATTGGGCTCTCCTTTGTAAATGATATTGTTAAACTTCATCAAGGCAGTATTGAAGTTTCAAGTGAATTAAATAAAGGAAGTATTTTTACAGTTAAATTACCTATAGAAAAATTAGCTTATGAGGGTGTCCCTGAAATTATTTGTAAAGATAGTACAGATAGTGATTTTAGAACAAGGACATCTGAAACGGACTCTCTGGCTATTAGTATAAATGATGAAATTGAAGACCTAGATATAGATAAATCTCGATCCAAAAATCTTGTTCTATTAATCGTAGACGATAATGCAGACATCAGAAGTTTCTTAAAACTAGCACTAAAGGATAAATACGTTATTTATGAAGCTGAAAATGGAAAAATAGGTCTAGACATAGCGACAAAAGTACTACCTAATTTAATACTTACAGATGTTCTTATGCCTGAAATGGATGGTATTGAATTGTGCAAACATGTAAAAACACAGCAGGAAACTAGCCATATACCAGTAGTAATGCTCACTGCTAAACTTTCTCAAGAAAGTGAACTAGAGAGCTTAAAAACAGGGGCCGATGACTACATTAGAAAGCCATTTGACGTTGAACTTTTAGAATTGAAAATAAAAAATATTATTCAACATAGAAATAAATTAAGAACTAAGTTCAATAAAGAAATTGCGTTTAAACCCAAGGATGTTACTGTTACTACTTTAGATGAGCAATTTCTACAACAAGCTGTTGAAATTGTTGAAAAACATATGATGAATACAGATTTCAATGTAGAGATGTTAGTAAAGGAAATGGGATTAAGTAGAAGTAATCTATACCTCAAATTCAAAGAAATAACAGGACTTTCTTCAAGTGAATTCATTAGAAATATTAGACTTAAACGAGCTGTACAATTATTTCAGAAAAGCGATTATTCGGTTAAAGAAATAATGTATATGACCGGTTTTAATACTGCATCTTATTTTGCAAAATGTTTCAAAAAACAATTTGGTATTATACCAAGTGAATATGTTAAAAGGCAAGCTAACAAAAAATCAAATGAACAAATTCCTTAATCTTAGGCCAAACGATACTAATATAATTAAACATAAAAAAAGTGCATTCAATTAAAATGAAATGCACTTTTGATTAAAAAAAACAAATTAAACTAACTACTTCATAATTACTTCTAAAACATAGGCGTAATCACAAGGTTTTTTTAATGGTATCCCTACTTGAAGTCCATCTTTATTTTGAGACCATTTTAATTTTTCCGAAGTTCCTAGCATTTTAACATCGGTAACTTTATTTTCACCACCTAATGATTTAATTAATACCTGACCGTTTTCAGGCCACTCCATCATTATAGCATATAGTTTACCATTTTTTTGGGTGAAACGAATATCTTGTCCAGTGAAATTTTTATTTTGCCCTTCTGAATGGTGACCCTTTTTAACTTCTGTAGGTCCTTCTCCGAATACCTTCCAGTAAGTAGTATCATAAATTGCCTCACCATTAATTGCCAGCCAATTACCAATTTCTAAAAGTATTTCCTTTTGATCCTCTGGAATTGTACCATCGGCTTTAGGCCCTACATTCAATAAAAGGTTACCATTTTTAGAAACAATATCTACCAAATCATCAATTAATTGATTAGCTGTTTTCGATTCCCAATTATCAACATGAGACCAAGAGTTCTTACCAATTGAAGTATCCGTTTGCCAAGGCAATTTTCTTATTCCTGGTAACTTTCCACGCTCTAAGTCATATATTACCGTACCTTCTGGAAATGCCTCATAGTCAAAATTCTTATCATTAATAACCACTTCTTTTCCCCATTCAATTCCCTTATTGTAGTAATAAGCAGCAATTTTTGGGCGCATATCTGCATAATCAGGGATATCTAAATAGAAATCGAACCATAATATATCTGGTTGATAATTATCAATCAAATCCACTGTTCTATCCCACCACTTTTGCTTAAAAGCTTCCGATACAGGTTCATTCAAATCCTTTCCTTTAGCTGAATATAAGTCTGCATATTCTGGATCAGTAGTATCGAAATTATCCTTCTTATTATAAAAAGACCAGTTAAAAGCATAATGAGAAGATGCTCCCATTATCAAGCCCTTACTACGCCCTTCCATAAATAAATCTCCAAGAATATCACGTTTAGGCCCCATATCATATACATTCCAACGTGTTGTATTTGATTTATACATGGCAAAACCATCATGATGATCAGCAACAGGAATTACATATTTGGCCCCTGCTTTCTTAAATAAATCAATCCATTCCTTAGCGTTAAATTTTTCCCCTTTAAACATTGGAATAAAGTCTTTGTATCCAAAACGCTGCTGGTCTCCCCAGTTTTTTTTATGGTGTAAATAAGTTTCGTTTGGTCCTTCCTTAAGTAAATTTAATTGTGCACTAAAAGTTGCTGTATCCATGTACATTTGTCTAGGATACCATTCTGAACCATATGCTGGAACTGAATAAGCTCCCCAATGAATAAAAATTCCAAATTTTTGATTATTAAACCACTCAGGATCCTTATAATGTTTTTTTATGGACGCCCAATTAGGTTTAAAAACTTGAGCCTCATTACTTGCTAAATCTTCCGAAGCAATATTCTTTTTCGTTTTTGAGTTACATCCTATTAAAAGTAATACAGAAGTTAGAATTAAAAAACACTTATATTTAATTGTCATATATTCTTAATTATTTTGATTTACTTAATCTGCATATGTTATTATTAACCTTAGGAGCTAAATTCATATTTTTATCTTGATTTTCATGTGTCTAATGTTGAAATGTACACAACAAATGTGTTTTATACTGTAAAGCAAAATACATAAACAACTAGTTTAAAGCATATTATACTAACATATTGAATGACAATTAAATTCTATAAAACTATCTATCATTTATCATAAATTAATTTTACGAAATTCAATTAAAAGGAATTCCAATGTAAAAAACTTGCCATAATAAAGATAGAGCTGATTAAGAAAAGATAGAACATTTGGTGCATATTTACGGACACTAATATTTTAAGTTAACGTATTATTTGAATATTTTTAAAAAAATTTATTTACGCCGTTTTTTTTAGACTTCAGCCTGAAATACATAGTGAGTTTTTTTAAATAAAAATAACGCTAATTAAAAACAAGAAAACCTTTATTAAACTAAGATCTTCAGAATAAATCCTTTTGAAAAACTAAACACATAATGAAAAAACTAAGTTTATTTTTAATTATTATTCTTTTTGCTCTTATTGGGTGCAAAAAAAACAAAAAACAGGAAATAGTTGAAACTAATAAACCAAATGTAATTTTGGTTATTACAGATGATCAGGGATATGGTGATATTGCTGCACATGGTAACAAAATTATAAAAACACCAAATATTGATAATTTCTACAAAGAGAGTTACCACTTAACAGATTTTCATGTAAATCCAACCTGTGCTCCAACTCGTTCTGGTTTAATGACAGGTAGATTTGCTAATAGTACTGGAGTTTGGCACACTGTAGGTGGCTGGTCTTTACTTAGAGAACAGGAAAAAACAATGGCAAATATGTTTTCTGAAAACGGTTATGCAACTGGGGCGTTTGGTAAATGGCATATGGGAGATAACTATCCGTTTAGAGCTCACGACAGAGGGTTTCAAGAAACGGTGATGCACTACGGAGGCGGCGTGCAACAAACACCTGACTATTGGAATAACACCTATTTTGATGATACTTATTTTAAAAATGGTAAACCAGAAAAATATCAAGGGTATTGTACAAATGTTTTTTTTAATGAGGCTATTAATTTCATAAAAAAGAAACAAAACCAGCCTTTTTTCTGTTACATATCTACAAATGCACCTCATGGACCATATAATGTGCCACCTGCATATTATAATTTGTATAAAGACCTATCAACCGACGTTTTAAGCGATACTCAAAAACGTTTTTATGGGATGATTTCAAATGCAGATGAGAATTTTGGAAAACTAAGACAGACCTTAAAAGAGCTTAAGATTGCCGACAACACTATTATAATTTTTATGACCGACAATGGAACGTCATCAGGTTTTCACAATAGAAATGGGAAAGTAACCGGTTTTAATGCAGGAATGCGAGGAACAAAAGGCAGTGAGTACGAAGGCGGTCATCGCGTACCTTTTTTTATTCATTGGAAAGATGGAAACATTTCAAAAGCAAAAGATATAAGTATGTTAACAGCTCAAATAGATATTTTACCAACTTTGGCTGATCTATGTGATTTAAATTTACCTAAAAATCATAAACCTCTAGATGGCAAAAGCTTAGTCCCAGTGTTTAAAAATTCTGACACATTGTATAATAGGATGTTAGTCACCGATTCGCAACGTGTTCAAGAACCGATAAAATGGAAAAATTGCTCTGTAATGCACAACAAATGGAGACTTGTTAATGGAATAGAATTATATAATATTGAAAACGACAAGGGGCAAGAAAACAATATAGCTATAGAACATCCTGAAAGAGTAAAAAGAATGAAGGCTTTCTATGAAAAATGGTGGAGCCAAGTTTCTGTTGAATTTAATAATCAAGTTTATTTTAAAATAGGACATGAAAAAGAAAACCCAACAGTTTTAACTGCTCATGACGTGCATTCTAACAAAGATAATTATGTATGGAATCAAATAAAAATTAGAAAAGGAGACCAAGGCTCGGGGTACTGGAGTATTGATGTTCAAGAAGATGCTGAATACGAAATCTCCTTGAGACGTTACCCTATAGAAGCGAACTTACCGATAAACCATATTACACCACAGATTACCACACAGGACGTTAAAGGCTTACAGTTTAATATTCCAGAAGGAAAAGATCTCAGCTTCACCAAGGCCTCTATTGAATTTGAAAATGCCTTTAAGAGGAGTGATTCTATTCCTATTGAAGCAAAATCAGTTAACTTTCAAGTAACTCTAAAAGCTGGAAAAACTAAATTTAAAGCGAGTTTTTTTGACAACAATAATTTAGAGAATATAGCCTATTATGTGTATATCAATAAAATAAACACAACCAAATAAAGCTATAATACATATTATTAAAGTTTTTTTCTAGGAATTTATAACTTCACTTATTTCTCATAAAAATGAGAGATAAACAGCAGTTTCTAAATTAAAAAATAAAGGACTCATCAGTAATTGAGCCTGCTAATTATTTTTTGCTTTACCAGTACTACTCTATTTGATGTTTTGGCAAATATTTTTTTAAGGTTTTTGCTCTGTTAGCTTAAAAGAATCAATGGCATGAAAACTAGAACGAGCAGCTATTTCGACCTCATATGTCTTAGCTTCATTAAACACCACATAAACTTGATGTGAATCATTATCAGAAGTACTACTTATCAATGACCATTTGTCAACGTCGTTCATATATATTTTAAAAAATCCATTCCCGTTTTCGCCAGCGGGGTTTGGTGACTTTCCAGTACCTTTAGGATAAATAATACTTGCTCCTCTTACTCCATAAAAATCATCCGCTCCAGGAAACCTTAACCAGCTATCGTTATGCTCTGTATTTGGTTTTAATGGGTCTTTTTTTGCAATATATGACCTCCAATTAAAAAGATATGTTCCCGCTCTAGGAATATCAATAGAATATGTTAACCTACCAACTGTGCCTATTTTATCAGGGCCTTTCCAAAATTGAGCAGGTCCTTCCCAAACAATATAACCCTCACCAGTATATCCTTCAATATCAGTTTTCTTCTTCCAATCTCCAACCATAGGTATACTTGAAGCATCAACTTCAATAACATGAGCCACAAAATCTTGAATACACTCGCACTTTTCTTCATCCAAGGTAAAACCAGAATCACAAACCGCAGTACAAGGGTTCTTTTCGCATTCGCAAGATTCTTCATTTAAAGTAAACCCATCATCACAAGTTTTAGTACATGGTTCTTTTTCACATTCACATAAATCTTCATCCAAAACAAACCCAGCTTCACATTTTTTTTCGCAAATTTCTTCTTTTTCTTTGACTATTTCAGGTTCAGAGTCACTGTTACACGAAAAATTAACAAAAAACACAATTAATAAAAGTAGGTTTAAAAATGATTTCAATTTAGTCATATCGAATTGGTTTAAATTTTAGTTTAAACGCAAATATATAAGTTAATAGTTTTTCAATAACCAAATATTGTTCTAAAGATTACAACATATGATTTTTAGAATAAATTAGTTTTATTAACAGTTTAATTTATCTTTGTTTTCGTAATAAAAAATAATACTTAATTCATATTAACCATAGCCAACTTACTATTTCTTTTTATACCATGAATAAATTACTTCAAACCTTAATAACTCTAAATTTAGTTTTTTTATTATCAGGATGCTCAACAGTTAAAGTTATCAACTCATGGTCGTCTGACAATATAGAAACCATAGAATCAAAAAATATTTTGGTAATTGTAAAAGCTAAAAAAGAAAAATACCGTGAGGTCTACGAAGGGAAAATTGCTCAAAAATTACGTGGATCGAAATTAAACGCTACTGAAAGTCACACTAAATTCCCTGAAATAAATCCTAATGATACTTTAACCAAAACTGATATAGAAAAGATTAAAGCTTTATTCAAAAAAGAAGGTTTTAATGCTGTAGTTTACAGTGCTGTAATTGGAGTTGAGAAACTTTCAAAAACTACTGTCTCTGGTGGGTATGAGGCTGGCACCACATTAGGAGCACCTGCATATATAAACACAATAGGTTTTTATGGCTTTTATACAAGCCCAATCCCAACGCCTGCTTTTAAAGGGGTATATGAAGAGCCTACATATGACACTCAAACATCTAAAATATATGTTTTAGAAACCAGAACCTATAATTTGGATTTACCCGAAAAAGACCAATTGATAGCAGTGGTTACCTCAAAAATTGAAAACGTTGAAACATCTCATAATTTAGCTAATAATTATGCCAAGGCCGTTCTTGAAAGTTTGAGTAAAAATTAAGGTTAGCTAACATTGTCTATTTCACTTAGACGTTTGCGATTTTAGAATTACTCTAACTAAGATCTTATTTAACTCATCCTATCTGATTTTCGTGGTAGTTATATTTTATTGAAAATCACGTCTAGGCTAGTTTAATTAACAAATACATCTTTAAAATATTTATTATAAATTACTCGTATGAAAATAGTTGTACTAGATGGTTACACCCTTAATCCGGGCGATTTAAGTTGGGAAGCTTTAAATGCTTTTGGAGAACTAATAATTTATGATCGAACTCCCTTTGACAATAATACCATTATTAACAGAATAGGTAATGCTGATATTGTTTTAACAAATAAAACACCTATCGACAAAGAGGTAATTGAAAAATCATCTAACATAAAATATATAGGAGTATTGGCTACGGGGTATAATGTGGTGGATATTGATTCTGCAAAAAACAATAGCGTTATAGTTACAAATGTCCCTGCCTATAGTACTCAATCTGTTGCGCAATATACCATGGCTTTACTTCTTGAAATGTGCCATCATGTTGGAGATCATAATCATGATGTTAAATCTGGAAAATGGACAAAAAGTCCTGATTTTAGTTTTTGGAATTCTCCATTAATTGAATTAGAAGGAAAAACAATGGGAATTGTTGGATTTGGTAGTATTGGGCAAGCGACTGCAAAAATCGCTCAAGCATTTGGTTTAACGATTGTAACTCATAGCAGAACGATTAATAGAACACTCGAATCACAAACTTGTAAGTATGTGACTTTAGATGAATTATTTAAACAATCCGATATAATAAGTTTGCATTGTCCGCTAACGGAAGGCACAAAAAACATCATTAATGCACAGAATATTGAAAAAATGAAAACTGGCGTTAAAATAATTAATACTTCAAGAGGCGCATTAATTAACGAAGTAGATCTAAAAAAAGCGTTAGAATCTGAAAAAGTATCAGAAGCCGCTCTAGACGTTGTTTCTTCAGAACCAATTAGTGCCAACAACGTTTTATTGAATACTAAAAACTGCATTATTACACCACATATTGCATGGGCACCAAAAGAAGCAAGAAATCGTCTTATGCTTCAAGCAATAAAAAATTTAGAAGCTTTTATAAAAAAACAACCAATTAACGTGGTAAACTAAATTCTTATTTAGAAGAGAAAATATCATCATCTCTTTAAAAATCTAAATAAAAAAGAGAGGTGTACCTTAAATACACCTCCCTTAACTAAACAAACTAACTAATTTAAACAAAAACCATATATATCATTTAAGGCCTTAATTCAACTTTAGATAAAACTACATTATCCATATGGAAATTAACAGGTCCAGTGTTTTTTTCATTCCATCCCCTGATAATCACTTCATAATTTGCTGTTTCACGAAACCTAACAAGCTTACTTAGGTATACCCATTCTCCAATTGGAGAGTCTTCGGTGAAAAGAGATAAAATAGGTGCTGACCAATCATAATCAGCAGCATTTTCACTTTTCCAATAGAACCTTACATCCGGAGAAAAACCAGTCGGGTCACTTAATTCTTCCAATCTAGTCCAAAGTCCAAGTAAATAGATTCCCTCTTCAATAAAAACCATTCTTTGATCATCTCCTGAATCAGAGGTGTGCTGCATCCAGGTAAACTCTTGATTAGCATGAGGTGGCATTTCAACATAAGCGCTTACTTTCCCATCCTGAGCCTGATCAGTAGTTACATTTATTTCTCCAAATGAGTCCCAGGCTATACGCCAATTAGAGTTAGTAGAATTTTCAAAACTATAATCAAAATCTGACCCAACTAACATGTTTGGATAATCAAAAACCATTTCCACATCTGTAAAAGCTTCCGATTCAACAAAGTCAGTAGTTCTTAAATTACCAGGCGTATATGACACTTTTACTTCATCTCCATAATAAATCCGATCATTTTCGAATTCAATAATGACAGCATTGGTTTCAGCTTCATCAATATACATACTGCTAATAGTAGGGTTTATAATATTCCTTCCATCCTTAATAACAACAGCAAAATTACTTATATCTATCGATTCAGGATCAATATCTCTACTAAACACCATGGCAAGATTTCCTTCTCTTTCAACAACTTGATCTAAAGTTACAGGTTCTGTTGATGCAATAACTTTAATAAGTTTTTGAAAAGCAATAGTGTCTCCTCCAAATGGTCTAGCCCTAGTTGCACTGAAATCCATATCATAAGTTCCCAAAGATTTATATCTAATATCGACTTCTGTCTCTGGACCTGTAAACACGTCAGGAGTTCCTCCAGGTAAATTCCATAAATAATCAGTCGGAGCACCCTCAACTTCATAACTATACCTTACCCATTCACTTGCTACTACTTCATTTTCAGCATTATCACTTAAATCAAGAGCTTCACCTAAAGATCCATCTTTATTCAATAAATTTGCTTTTAATTTAATACCTACCGGACCTAAAACTCTAACAATAATAGAACTTTCTAATTCTGTTTTGCCAGAAAGTTCAGTTCCAATATAAGCCTCGCTCTTAAATGAATGATTGAGCTTTACAGTATATTCTCCGGGTGTATTAAACGATGTTTGAACGATATCTGTTGTTGCAGTGACATCGTTATCCGACCCCTTTATGTCAGTAACACTTTCAGGAAAAGTCCAGATTCTAGAAATAACACCAGAAGAAAGATCTCCAAATGATATATTTTCATCGACATTAACTTGGTTATTGAAATCTTGCTCCGAAGTAACAATAACTTGATGACTTGCCGTTGGCAAATTAACCTCATCCTCCTGACATCCAGTAAGGAACGCCACAAAAACGGCAAGTATACCAATTTTACATATAAATTTATTTTTTTTCATAACTAATTAGTTTAATTCATTATTTGTTTGCAACTCCGCAGCAGGTATAGGGAAATAGTCATGCTGACTTGGATTGTAAGCCTCATTTCCAGCAGTGAAATCAGGTCTAATTCTTTCTACTATAAACAATGGAGGTTGACCTACAATTACAGTTTCTGCGTTCGGGTCAATCTCTAAAGCATCAAGATCTTCTTCTAATTTTTCTAATCTCCATGCTTCATCAGCAGCTAATTCACTAAAAACTTCTGAAACAATTCCCCAACGAATTAAATCTTTCCATCTATGACCTTCAAAACAAAGCTCTAGTGGTCTTTCAACTCTTCTGATATGAGTCATAACTGAGGTTGCATCTGCTGTTACCCAAGTTCTTGGTCCATGAACTTGAATACTCTTATAAAGTTCTGGAATCATTCCTCCATTTTCATCCATATATCGCTGTAAAGTTATTACTCCTGCTCTAGTTCTAATTTTATCAATATATTCTATGGCAGTAGTATAATCCCCTGTTGCATTAATTACCGCCTCCGCATACATTAAGTACACATCTGCTAAACGTATATGTCTAAAGTTTATTCCTGATCTACTGTTAGCATCTTCTGCATCTAAATGATACCAATTTGCATGTTTTTTAACATAGGCCGTTTGACCAAATCCCCAACCTGGCTTGTCCCCAAAAGGAAGATTATAATATAATCCTTCACCGTCACTAGGTGCTAAAGTTGCTATATAACGCTTAGATTGCGTATTACCATCATTAACAGGGTTGTCCGTATCTATTTCTTCATAAATAAACATTTCATGTAAATAATAGGAAGCCAAAACTGTGTTAAAAGCTCCAAAGCTTAATTGCCCAACTTCTCTACCTAAAGTTGAAGCTTCAGCACCGGTTGAAAAAGGTGTGTCGTCAACATTATTTCCGTTAACTCCTGGACTTAATTCTGCAGAATAAGGAACTTCAAAAATCGATTCTCTATTATATTCATTAACATCCGTGAAGTTATCTAAAACGTTCGGTGTCAATTTATATATATCAGAATTAATAACTTCTAAGAACAAATCAGAGGCATCTTCCCATTTTTCACCGTATAAATGAACTTTTCCTAATAAAGCAGTTGCTGCTCCCCAGGTAACTCTTCCCAAGTCTTCACCTTCCCATTTTGTTGGCAGATTTGACTTCGCATAAGTTAAATCTGGAATTATTACACTGTTCGTAACTTCTTCAATAGTGGATAACGGTTTAGAAAGCTCATCGGGCTCGGGTACAGTTGTATGAATAATTGCTTGTCCATAATTATTAATTATCTCAAAATAAAAATAGGCTCTTAAAAATCGGGCTTGGGCCAAAACTTCTTCCTTTGACGAAGTATTAAACACTATATTATCTCCAGCCTCCTCTAATTTTTGAATAACCTGATTTGCTCTAAAGATTCCCATATACATCTCATTCCACTTATCAACCACATAATATGTACCATCATTATAAGTAAAATTCTTAAATACTAATGGACGATACCACGGTTCTGTTCCTCCAATATCGCCTCTATTAAACTCATAAGCCATATCACCACCACTAACAGCCTGAAATTGAAGCGCTCCATAAACTGTCGTTAAAGCAGAATTAAATTGCTTTTCTGAACCCCAAAAAGTACCTTCGGTAATCGCATTTGGATTTACTTCATCCAAAAACTTATCTTCGCTACAACCTAATATGACTAATAAAATCATCATTAGACTGCTTATTCTAATTGTGTTGTTTATTTTTATATTTGTTTTCATAATTATTTTTTTAAAAACCAAGTTGAAGACCTAACATAAACTGACGAGTAACAGGGTAATCACCACGATCTACACCTCTTGTAAATAAACCATCTCCACCAACCTCAGGATCATATCCTGTGTATTTTGTAAACGTAATTGGGTTAACTCCAGTTAAATATACTCTAAATTTATCAATCTTAGTCTTCTCTAACCCAGGTATAGTATAGCCTAAAGTAATATTTCTTATTCTCCAATAAGAGCCATCTTCTAAGAAGAAATCAGATCTAGCTCTAAAGTTATTGTGCCCAGCATTAAGTCTATCTGTTGGAATATCTGAAGTATTATTCTGAGGAGACCACATGTGATAACTATCACGATGCCTTGCATTGGCATAAGCATATCTCTTAGCTCCATTATAAATCTCTGCACCACTTGAAAAATAATTTTGAATAAATAAATCAAAACCTTTATAATCAAAATTAAAATTTAAACCGCCTTCAAAATCAGATTGACCAGAACCTGCATAAACCCTATCATTATCATCAATCTCACCATTACCATTTTGGTCAATATACATCATGTCACCAATTTGAGCACTATCATCCAATTGTTTATACTGCGCCAAAGTTGCTTCATCCTTAATGATACCATTACTTTGTACTAAGAAAAAGGCACCTGCTTCATAACCCTCGGCAAGGAAAGTTGTGAAATCTCCCCCACCTCTTACATTAGGTATACCGTTTCCGTATCCTCTTTCAACACCATTTAAATCGGTAACCGTATTTTTATTTTGAGTATATACACCAGTAATGCTATACTTAAAACCTCCTTCTGTTTGGTTTTTATATCCTAAAGAAAGTTCAAATCCTTTATTCACCATATTACCTGCATTAATGGTTTTTATATCATAATTACCACCGTTTGGATGATAAGTACCGGAGGAAGGAGTTAATCTTTCGTTTAACAACATGTCCTTTTTATCAGACTGGTAAACATCCGCAGTAAACGTTAACTGATTATTTAAAAATGCTAAGTCTATACCAATATTCTTAGATATGGTTGTTTCCCATTTAATATTAGGATCGACAAATCTTCTTTGTACTTGCCCAAAATTTATTGATTCATTAGGACCGAAGGGGTAATTTATACCAGTCTCAATTATTGGTTGGAAAGAATAAGAAGGGATAGATTGATTACCTAATTCTGCCCAACTTGCTCTAAGTTTAAAATTATTTATGAAAGATAATGCATCACTATTTTGAAAAAAAGCTTCATCATGAATGTTCCATCCTGCTGAAAAACCCCAAAAATCACCGTAACGATTTTCCTCCGAAAATTTTGAAGACCCATCGCGTCTATAACTTGCGGATAATAAATACTTTCCTTTATAATTATACTGTACTCTTAATAACTTACCACTAATTGTTGAATTATCTAAAAACGAAGTAGGAGCAATTCCTTCTGCACCGTATCCAAGAGTTTGAATATTATTACTAGAATTCTCATCATAAATAACACCTACACCAAGCGTTTTTGATTCAAAACGTTCGTAGGACAGCACCCCAGTAAAATTAAAATTATGATCTCCAAAACTTTTCTTGTAATTTAATATAGTTTCAAGAGTTTCTCTTTTTGTATCAATAAAATCTTCATTTAGCAAAGCTTGTGGGACTGAGGCCGTAGGATTTATGTCGCCACTAAAATCATATACTAAATATTGAGGTCTAAAAAATTTCCTTGCGTAACTATAAGTGTTTCTCCCTAGGTTTAACTTTGCATTAAATCCTTCAAAAATCTCATAATCTAAATTAATAGCTGCATTTGTTGATTCAACCTTACGTTCATCAACATTCTCTAACTGAGATGACAAATAACTATATTGTATTGCATTTCTAACCGGAATACTAACCGAATTTTCTCCAACAGGCATAATATCATTTATACTTGGCTGAAAAGGCATCTGAACAATAGCCAACTCATACAAGGCAAAAGGCTCCTGCTCTCTATCTTCAGTTGTAAACCCGAAAGTAGAGAAAATTTTGAATTTACCTTTAGTAAAATCTGCTGTTAATCTACTTGCCAGCCTATTAAAACCGGAATTTATTAAAACACCATCTTGCTCAAAATACGTTGTGTTTAAATTTACTCTTATAATATCTGTACCTCCATTAACATTTAAATTAATATTCTTTATTGGGGCATTATTATTTGTAACATCAGCAACGAAATCTGTATCTATATTTAAAGCATTTGGATTAAATATAAAAGTTAAAGGCACATCATTATTGGCCGCCTGTCTAACTTCATCAGCATATAGTTGTTGTGCAGTATTCATTAATGGTGTAAATGATGTGATATTTTGAATACCTGTATATGTATTCAAATCAACTTTTATATTACCCACTTTTCCTCGTTTTGTTGTAATTAAAATGACACCATTAGATGCTCTTGTTCCATAAATTGCGGCAGAAGCACCGTCTTTTAATACATCAATAGATTCAATCTGCTCTGGTGCTATATTAGGATTACCCTGAGCAGGTATTCCATCTACAACATACAAAGGACCTAATGCTCCAGAATTCAGTGAACCTAAACCACGTATTTGCACGTTAGCAGAAGAACCTGGTCTACCACTTGAAGACTGAACATTCACCCCTGCAACTTGACCTTGTAAAGCAGCACCAACATCGGCAACAGGCAACTTCTCAATTGTCTCAGAACTTATCTTAACAACAGCTCCAGTTACTTCCTTTTTCTTTTGTGTACCATAACCAACTACAACCACCTCATCAAGCTGGGCTAAATCCTCTTGTAGCGACACATTAATAGTTGATTTGTTGCCTACAGGTTTTTCAAGAGTTATATAGCCAATATAGCTATACACTAAAGTCCCTGAAGGACTTACCTCAATCTCGTAAAGGCCATCAAAATCTGTTACAACACCAGTAGTTGTACCTTTTATTACAATATTAACCCCAGGTAGCGGTATACCGTCGGACGTGACCGCTCCCTTTACTTTAATGTTTTGGGCAAAAAGGCACCCAAAACTCAAAAACAGTATAAACATTAGTTTATACTTGCAAATCATTAATTTAATTAGCATAATTTTATTAGTTTAGAATAATTTGTTAACAAATATCAAGAATATGTTAAATGTTTATTAAAATCTTGACTTGATATAAACTTTACATCCTGCATAATACCCAACCAAATTAATTTAATTTACTCGATAAGAACTTGATGAATAAATGTTATATTTTTTCGCAATATCTACTTAATCAAGCCCAACTCGGAACACAAAGTTATTTTTTGAATTTTTAGCTTTCTCAAAGCCTAATCAATTCATTTAAAGACATTTACATAGACACTATAAACTGACTAAGATTTGATATAAAAAATTCTTTAAAAACAGAAGCGTTTTTTATAGTAATATTAATATTGAAAATCTTAAATTTATGTTTTTAACATCATAAACAATTATTACATCCCCAATGATAGCAGAAAAGTCAAGTTTGTTTCCCAGAAACTATAAACATGATAACACAACTAAATATTTTTATTTAGTGATATTTTTCGCTGTTTTCTTCAGCGATATTTCAAATGCTCAAAATAAAATATCCGATTACACTAAGGCGAAAAAGGTTTTTGACAAGGGGATGGAATTAAGGTTTAAAAGCCCTGATAGTTCTTTAATTTTATTTCAAAAAAGTCATGACCTGTACATGAAAAATCAAGATACAGTAAGCGCTGTTCTTAGTTTAATTGAAAAATCACTAGTATATGAAAACAATGCCCAATACGCTAGCTCATATGAAGTGTTATGGAACGCCCTGCAACTTACTGACAACACAAGTCACAAAACTATAAAATCGGTAGTTTATAACAAACTAGGCAGAACGTATAGCTATTACAAACGAGAAGACGAAGCTTTAGATTATTTAAAAAAATCATTAGAGATTCACAAAAATCTCGCTAAAAATCATCAAATTAACCCTGCTGGAATTGTTCCCTATTATTATGCTATAGTTTCAACATATAGAGATTTAGAAAAACCTGAATTAGCAAAAACTTATTTGGATAGCAGTTATTTATACTTTTCAAAAAGCAATGAGGTAGTACCAAGGGCTTATTTAGATTTCGAAAATGCTAATATCTTATGTTTGCAAAATAAAAATGAAGAAGCCCTAGAGATTATGGAGAAAATTTTTCCTTGGTTTCAACAAAATCAACCCTCCTACTTAGTTCTATTTTACAAATACTGGGGGGATATTTACTTAAATTTATCAAAACTAAAACAAAGCGAAGCACTATACCTTAAAGCTCTCAAAATTTCGAAGGAGTACAAAAGTCATATCGATTTCACACCACTTATTTACGAAAAACTCACTAAACTCTACCTACTCAAAAATGATTTTAAGAATGCTTTTCTAAGTCTAAAAACAGCCAAAGAACTAGACGCTAAGTTTTTTGATAGCCGAAGCACATACAACCAACCACTTATAGAGATTAAAGATTCATATCGACAAAGAAAAGAACAACAACAAAAACTAATACAAGCCCAACAACTTAAGCAATTAGAACAAGAAGATAAGATAAAAATCCTCCAAAGAAGAATCCTTTTAGTATCTGTCGTTTTTATTCTTATTATAGGCTATTTCTACATTAGAAACCTTAGAGCAAGACACAAAACAGAAAAGGAATTAATAAAAAGAAATAAAGAACTTGAAATCAAAAAAGCTAGAGAACTTTTAGAACTTAAAAATAAAGAATTAGCAAGTTCAGCGCTTCAACTCATAGAAAAAGATGAATTCCTTAAAAATCTAAAAACAAAAATCAGGGATAGTCAAACCTCTATCAAAAAAAGCGAACTAAATAAAATTCTTAAATCTGTTTCTGTAAATAACACGAATTCTTGGGATGAATTTAAACTGCGATTCATTGAAGTAAATAAGGATTTCTATGATAAAATATTTGAAAAGTTCCCCAACCTAAGTCAAGGAGATCAAAAAATATGTGCATTGATTAAATTAAATATGTCCAGCAAAGAAATGTCTCGACTTTTAGGCATATCTGTAGAGTCTGTACATACATCAAGACACAGAATCAGAAAAAAAATGAAACTCCCAAGGGAAATAAATTTAGAGGACTACATTAATTCATTGTAGTTTATATGAAATCACAATCCTTTTTTTCCGAAAAGTGAATCGTTAAACTAAAAATTGAAATTTTTTAAAAAAATTATCAACACAAGATAATTATAACTTTTACTTTAAAACATTCTTGTTAAGTAAATAATGTTATTTTTGTTTGCTTTCAGATAAAAGGTATGAGTAAAACTAACAGTGATTTAAAATCTAACTACAACGTTCCCAATCTTGAGCGCGGACTTTTAATTATCGAGCTTCTTGCAAAACATAAAACAGGATTAACGCTAACTGAGATTATTGAAATGTTGTCAATTTCAAAATCAAGTGTATTTAGAATTGTTAGCACACTCATTTTTAAAAACTATCTTCAAAAAAATGAGACTACAAAAAAAATAACGCTCTCAAGAAAAATGCTAACCCTTGGCATATCCTCGATGAACGAACAAAGTATTGTCGAATCATCAATTGATGTTATGCGAGCGTTAAGGGATGAACTAAAAGAATCTGTGATGCTAGGCATATTACTTGGAGACAGAGGCACTATTTTAGAACAAGTTTCATCGTCATACCCTGTAAAACTTTTTGTAGAACAGGGTACACAATTTAAATTACATAGTTCTGTTGGAGGGAAATGTATTTTAGCAAATTTACCGAACGAAGAAGCCAATGAAATAATAAAAAAAATAACACTTACAAAATTTACCAAAAACACGATCACTTCCAAAAAAACGTTTAGAGAAGAATTGAATGAGGTAAAGAAAAAAGGGTTTGCTATAGATAACGGTGAAGACATCCAAGGTATTCATTGTATTGGAGCCCCTATTTTTAACGAGTATGGCTATCCAGTGGCGTCTTTATGGATTACAGCTCCACATGGCAGATTACCTCACGAAGACTTCAATAAAAAAGGAGCAATAATTACCAAATATGCCTTGCAAATTTCATTAAAATTAGGATATCTTAAATCTTAATATTTTTTACATCATTTTAAATTAGGCAATACATCCAAAGCTCATAAATCAATTGTCAATTTTTTTCTAAGCCTTTGTGCTAAGAGCCAATTTAAACACCTCAAAATTAGTTAATAAAATAATTACTATTTCAAAACAATAAGTCTAAATAATTTGTATATTTGTTTCAAATAAGAAACAAGTTTATCATTTGAACTAAATTAATATAAAATGAGAGCAACACAATATGAAGGTAATAAAACCTTCAGCGTAGTAGAAAGAGAAGTAACAGAACCAGCTTCAGGTGAGGTACGAATTAAGGTAGCTTTTTCGGGAGTATGCGGTACAGATGTTCACATCTATCATGGTATGATGGACAAAAGAGTAGATATGCCTCAAACTATAGGGCATGAAATGTCAGGAATCATTGATGCAGTTGGATCAGGAGTTTCTGGTTTTTCAATTGGAGACAAAGTTGTGGTACGTCCGCTTGATGATTCTAAAGCAAAACCTTCTGACAAAGGGTTTAATCATATCTGTGAAGAATTAAACTTTATAGGAATTGATAGCCCTGGATCCATGCAACAATATTGGAATGTTCCTGCCTTTACATTGCACAAATTAAAGGAAAACACAGATCTCAAATTGGCAGCGCTTATTGAACCTTTATCTGTTGCAACTCATGACGTACGTCTTAGTGGGCTTATTGAAGGAGAAACAGCCGTTGTGTTAGGTGGCGGACCAATAGGTTTACTTGTCGCTATGGTGGCTAAAGAGGTAGGTGCTCAAGTTATTATTTCCGAAGTAAACCCTGCACGTATTGCAAAAGCTAAAGAGTTAGGTTTTGACGCTGTTAGTCCTATAGAGGTTGATTTAGTTGAATATGTTCACGGAAAAACTGAAGGTAGAAAAGCGGACGTTGTTTTTGAAGTAGCTGGTGTACAGCCTGCCCTAGACGTCATGACCGAAGTGGCAGGGATTAGAGGAAGAATTTTAATGGTTGCCATTCATGGTGAGAAAAAACCAATTGACTTGTTTAAATTCTTTTGGAAAGAATTAAAATTAATTGGAGCTAGAGTATATGAAAGAGAAGATTATGAAAAATCAATTAATCTAATTACTGAAAACAAGTTGCCTTTTGAAGATATGATTACAGATGTACAACCTCTAAGCAATATTCAACAGGTGTTTGAAAACATTGACAATAATCCTGATGGCTTAAAGGTATTAATGGATTGTCAAGCATAATTTATAAATAGAAAAACAAAATAAAATGAGTATTTTAAACACATTTAGTTTAGAAGGAAAAACAGCTTTAGTAACGGGTTGTAAACGTGGAATTGGAAAAGCAATGGCTGTTGGTTTAGCCGAGGCCGGAGCAAACATTATTGGTGTGTCGGCATCATTAGAATTAAGTGGTAGTGCTGTTGAAAAAGAAGTACAGGCAGTTGGAAAAAATTTCAGTGCTTACCAATGTGATTTTTCAGATAGAAAATCACTTTACAAGTTTATTGAAACTGTAAAAGCTGATCATCCGAAAATAGATATTTTGGTTAATAATGCAGGTACTATTTTAAGAGCTCCTGCTGTTGAACATCCTGATGAAATGTGGGATAAAGTTATTGAAGTGAACCAAAATGCTCAATTTATCTTAACTAGAGAAATCGGGAAAGAAATGGTAAAGAGAGAATCGGGAAAAATAATTTTCACAGCATCTCTACTAACATTCCAAGGAGGTATTACAGTTCCTGGATACGCCGCTTCAAAAGGAGCTATTGGTCAAATGACTATGGCATTTGCTAACGAATGGGCAGGAAAAGGCGTTAACGTAAATGCTATTGCGCCGGGTTACATTGCTACCGATAATACTGAAGCGTTAAGAAATGACCCTGTGCGTTCAGAATCTATTCTTTCGCGTATCCCTGCAGGTCGTTGGGGTAAAGCGACTGATTTTGCTGGACCAACTGTGTTTTTAGCATCCGATGCCGCAGGATATATGAATGGATCTATCGTTCTTGTTGACGGTGGTTGGATGGGAAGATAGTTTATCATTTAATAAAAGGTGAACTTTAGAAAATCAAAAAAAATTAAGAAACTACAATCATTGTTTTTTATAATGATTGTAGTTATAACTATTAGTAATATTCAGGCTCAATCTAAACCAAACATTGTTTTTATTTTGTCTGATGATGCTGGTTATGCGGATTTTGGTTTTCAAGGAAGCAAAGATTTTAAAACACCCCATTTAGATGCTTTAGCAAAAAGTGGAGTTAAGTTTACACAAGCCTACGTGTCAGCAGCTGTTTGTGGGCCTTCTAGAGCAGGTATTTTAACAGGAAAATATCAACAAAAATTTGGTTTTGAAGAAAATAATGTCCCTGGATATATGAGTTCTTCTGGTTTATTAGGTGATGAAATGGGTTTACCCTTAGACCAAACTACAGTAGCACAATACCTTAAAAAACTAGGTTATAAAACAGCGCTTTTTGGAAAATGGCACATGGGTAATGCAGATCGATATCACCCAATAAAAAGAGGTTTTGATGAGTTTTATGGTTTTAGAGGTGGCGCAAGAAGTTATTTCGAATATACGGACGAAGAACAAAAGAATAAAACTTCTAAAAAACTAGAACGTAATTTTAAAAATTTTAAAGAAAGTGATATCTATCTAACAGATGCTTTAGCTAAAGAAACAGTAAAATTTATAGAGCGAAATAAAAATAACCAATTCTTTGTTTTTCTTTCATTTAATGCCGTACACACGCCTATGGAAGCTAGAGCAGACGATTTAAAAAAAGTACCTAAGCATCTTACTGGTAAGCGCCGTACTTTAGCTGCAATGACTATTGTTTTAGACCGAGCTTGCGGACATGTATTAAACAAAATAAAAGATTTAGGTCTAGAAAAAAACACTCTTATTGTTTTTGCAAATGATAATGGTGGTCCCTCCGATTCTAACGCTTCAAGTAATTTTCCGCTTAGCGGAACAAAAGCTAATCATTTAGAAGGAGGTATTCGTATACCTTTTTTAATGTCATGGCAAGGTAAACTTGATAAGAACACTACTTTCAACAAGCCTATTTCTACTTTAGACTTATTACCAACATTTCTATCTGTTGCAGACGGAAAACAAGAAAACATTAAAGACTTAGATGGTGTGAATTTAATACCTTTTATTACCAATACCAACAAAGGACTACCTCATGAAACTTTATATTGGAAAAAGGAATCAAGAGCAGCTATTAGACATTTTAATTATAAACTAATTCGTTTTCCAGACAGACCGGCAGAGTTATATAATCTAGAAGAAGATATCTCTGAGGCAAACGATTTAGCTTCAATATATCCTGACAAAGTAAAAGAATTATACAGCATGTTATTCGATTGGGAATTAACATTAGAAAGACCACTTTGGCAATTAAAAAGGCTATACGAAGGCAAAGCGGCATCCAGAATGGATAAATACAGAAAACCAAAAATTAATAATTAACTAAAAAATTATGGCAGAAATTAAAGATTACAAATTGTTTATTAATGGTGAATGGAGAACATCAACTTCAGGAGAAACTATTGATATTATTAGCCCTTCAACAGAAGAGGTTGTTGCTCGTGTTCAAAATGGAACAGCTGAAGAAGCTTTAGAAACATTAGAACATGCAGATAAAGCACAAAAAGAATGGAAAAAATTACCAGCTCGTGAACGTGCTGATTTGTTATATAAATTAGCTGATGAAATTGAAGCCAATACCGAGCATCTAGCTGTATTATTAACGAAAGAACAAGGTAAACTATTAAAAGTAGCTCGTTTTGAGGTTGCTGTTACAGCCTCATTTATAAGATATGCAGCTGAAGGTGCAAGAAGAATTGAAGGAGATATTATTCCTTCTGATAATCCAAACGAACAAATTTGGATTCAAAAAGTACCTCGAGGAGTTGTGGTAGCTATTACGGCTTGGAATTTCCCATTGGCCTTAGCAGGACGTAAATTAGGTCCAGCTTTAGTTGCTGGAAATTCAATTGTAATTAAACCAACATCTGAAACACCAATATCTACACTTGAGCTAGGAAACCTTGCTAATAAAGTTGGTATTCCTAAAGGTGTAATTAATATTTTAACCGGCCCAGGACGTGCTATGGGTAACGCCTTAGTGGAAAGCCCTTTATGTAAAATGGTGACCATGACAGGATCGACGCCTGTAGGTCAACAAATAGCAAGAAATGCTGCCCAAAACTTAACACATGTACAATTAGAACTAGGAGGAAAAGCCCCTTTTATTGTTTTTGAAGACGCTGATATTGATGCAGCTGTAGAATCTGCATTACATTCTCGTTTTGATAATTGTGGGCAAGTTTGTACTTGTAACGAACGTATGTACGTGCATGAAGATATTTATGATGTATTCATGGAGAAATTTATAGCTGCTACCAAAGGTATTAAAGTTGGAGATCCTATGTTAGAAGATACCGATATGGGGCCAAAAGTAAATGCTTCCGAGTTAAAACACATGGAACATTTAGTTGCTGTTAGTCTTGAAGAAGGTGCTACACTTGCTACTGGAGGAAAACGTCCAGAAGGGAAACAATTTGAAAACGGCTATTGGTTTGAGCCAACGGTACTAACTAATGTTACTCAAGATATGACAATCGTTCACGAAGAGGCATTTGGTCCAATTTTACCTGTTTTAAAATTCAAAACATTTGATGAAGTGGTTGAATATGCAAACGATTGTGAATATGGGTTGGCTGCTATGGTGTTCACAAATGATATGAATACGATAATGAAATGTAATGATGAGTTGGAATATGGCGAAATCTATGTAAATAGAGGTCATGGAGAACAACACCAAGGTTTCCACAACGGGTACAAATTATCAGGTTCTGGTGGAGAAGATGGAAAATATGGTTTCGAGCAATATTTAGAGAAGAAAACATTCTACGTAAGACATAACCCAAAAAAGTAATGAGTACAAAGATTTCAAGTGTAAAAACACGTTTATTTACAGTGCCATTACCTGAAGTAATGTCTGATGCAAAACATGGAGATCACTACCATTTTGAATTGGTTACAGTAACCATAACCCTTGAAGATGGTAGCGAAGGAACGGGTTACACTTATACTGGAGGAAAGGGTGGTTTTTCTATTAAGGCCATGATAGAACATGACTTTACTAATGCACTAATTGGAAAAGACGGAACCGATATTGAAGGCATTTACGACTTTTTAGAATGGCACGTACATTATGTAGGTCGTGGTGGAATTGCATCCTTTGCAATTTCTGCTGTCGATATTGCTTTATGGGATATTCGTTGTAAAAAAGCGGGGCAACCATTATGGAAAATGGCAGGTGGACAAGGAAACACCTGTAAAGCCTATTGCGGTGGTATTGATTTAATGTTTCCAATTGAAAAATTATTGGATAACATGAAAGGTTATCTTGCAAAAGGGTTTAATGCCGTGAAAATTAAAATTGGTAGAGAAAATCTTGAAGAAGATTTAGAGCGTATCAAAGCTGTTAGAGAATATATTGGTCCAGATGTGACGTTTATGGTGGATGCCAACTATTCAATGACCATTGAAAAAGCCATTAAAGCCATTGAAGGTTTCAAACAGTATAATATTACTTGGTTCGAAGAACCTATTATTCCGGATAACTACAAAGGTTTTGGAGAAATTGCAGATGCTACAGGTTTCCCATTAGCCATGGGAGAAAATTTACACACTATTCATGAATTTGAATATGCTTTCGACCAAGCAAAGTTATCGTTTGTGCAACCAGATGCTTCTAACTGTGGTGGTGTAACAGGCTGGTTAGCAGCAGCAAGAATGGCAGATAAACACGGAATTCCTGCATGCTCACATGGTATGCAAGAATTACACGTAAGTTTAGTATCTTCACAACCTAACTCTGGTTGGTTAGAAGTGCATAGTTTCCCAATTGATGAGTATACTACTAGACCTTTGGTAGTTGAAAATTATAGAGCTGTTGCGCCAGATTACCCTGGTGTTGGAGTTATATTTGACTGGGAGAAATTAGCACCTTACGAGGAAAATAAATAAACTAAATGAATGTTATAATAGTTGATAATAAATTTGAATTATATTATCAACTATTATTACGTTTAGTTTAAATCTAAAAAATATTTAAATGAGTACAACTATTTCAGATTTCGGATTGTTAAACGGCGAAACCGTTAAAGAATACACCTTAAAAAATGCTAATGGTGTTGAAGTTAAAATCACTAATTACGGAGCAACGGTGACTACAATTAAGGTTCCGGACAGCAAGGGTCATATAGAAAATATAGCCTGTGGTTTTGATACGCTTGATGGATATTTCAATAAAGACTATGTAGATAATGCACCTTATTTTGGATGCACGGTTGGTCGTTACAGCTCTCAAATTAAAGATGCTAAATTTTCTCTAAATGGAAAAGATTATCAATTAGCCAATAATTGTGGCCCTAATAACCTACATGGAGGAGCTGTTGGTTTTGATAAAAAAGTTTGGAGTGCTGAAACTTTTGAAAATGAGAAAGGTTCAGGTATAAAAATGTCTTTAAAAAGCAATTCTTTAGAAGAAGGTTTTCCAGGAAATGTAGATATTGAAGTAACATTCACTTTAACAAATAATAATGAATTAAATATTGATTATTTAGGAACTCCGGATGAAGATACTCCTTTGTCTTTAACAAATCATACGTACTTTAACTTAAACGCGTTTCATTCTAATGTAGAGTGCCATTTAGCACAAGTTAATGCTAATACAAAGTTAGAGTGTGATGATACCGGAGCAGCCACGGGAAATATAATTAATGTAGAAGGAGCTGCGGATGATATGCGTAAACCAAAAAGAATTGGTGATGCGCATGAAGGTATGGGAGACGGATTTGAAAATTTCTATATCTTAGATAATGAAAAAGCAGATTTCATCGAGTCCGCTAAAATTACATGTCCGGACTCGGGTAGATCATTAACAGTTTCAACAACTGAGCCATGTATGTTACTATATACAGGTAAATATACTTCAGATGCTCTAAAGCGTGAGAATGGCCAACAGTTTGGAAAATATAGAGGCTTCTGCTGCGAAACACATCGTTACCCTAACGGACCGAATATTGAAAATTCACCAAGTTCAATAACCAAGGCAGGTGAAACATTTAAAAGTACTACCCAGTTCAAATTCAACTGGTAATTTTTTTTACTAACCAAAACTAAATAATTATGATTACAGGCGTTTTTTTTGCAATCCTAGCAGGATTATTATTAGGGCTTTATGCCTTACCTGAAAAATTTACTAAAGACTACGAATTCGAAAACACATGGAGTATGTTTTTCGCTATCAACACGTTTGTGGTACCTAATATTGCTGCTTTTTTGTTAATTGATGGATTTGCTGATGTTCTAGCTGCTATTCCCACTAAAGCTTTAATAACGATGATAATTTGCAGTATCCTATGGGGAATTGGAGCTATGATGTGGGGGAAAGCTATAAATTATATCGGCTTATCTCTAGGCTTCTCAATTTTCATAGGAACAATCATTTTAGTAGGGTCTCTTTTACCATTCATTGAAGTCGGTCTACCTAAAACGAATGTTTTATTAACCATTTTGGCTGGTTTAGCGGTTGTTCTTATAGGCGTAATGGCTAATGGTAAAGCAGGAATAATTCGTCAAAAGGATGAAGAAAAAGACAATGATAGTAATACAGAAACAACAAAAAGTGGTTCCATGATTACTGGGATCTTAATTGCTGTAATTGGAGGCTTGTTAGCTACTGGTTTTAGTTATGCCTATGCTGCTGGTGGCGAAATAATTGATACAGCTTCGCAAGCTCAAGGCAATGAATCATGGAAAAGTGCTATTGCTGTGATGTATGTTATATACATGGCAGGAGGTGTAGCAATTGCCATATATTTTATACAACAATTATCTGCAAAAAAGTTATGGGGTAAATTTAAAACACCACATTTAGGTAAAAACATAATGCTTACTTCAATTATGGGCGTATTTAATTTTGCTGCTTCTGTAGTATTCGCTTATGCCGGTTTTAAATTAGGAAAAGAATTAGGTGGAAGCGTTGGTTACGCCATTTTTAATACATCTTGTGTAGTAACTGCCATTATTAGTGGTCTTGTAACAAAAGAATGGGTTAAAGCATCACCAAAAGCAAGAAAGTTTCTATACCTCGGCTTAACATGTATGGTATTGGGTATTCTTATAGTGGCGTACAGTAATAGTTTAAAATAATCAAATAGAAGTATTACAACCTCTAGACTCAAACCAAACATGAAAAAAATTATATATATATTTCTTACTTGTATTATTTTAACAGGTATTTCGTGTAAGCAAGAAGAAGAAAAAGAAATTAAACAGCAAAATAGTGAAATGAATATTACTGATGAACAACAAGATTTTCTTGGTATAACAAATATAAAAAAGCTTAGTGCAGCTTCAAAACGTGCTTTAGAATGGGACATGGCACTAGGAAACGAATGGTTTTTTGAATACGAAGTATTTGATTTAAAAGGTGACTTAGCCTATGAAGAAGGTGTCGTTCGTAGAGACCCAAGTGCTATGATTAAAGAGAATGGAAAATACTATGTTTGGTATACAAGATCTACTGGTCCTACTGATGGTTTTGCTGGAGATATTGAAAAGAGTAAAGTTTTTCCTTGGGACAGATGTGATATCTGGTATGCAACCTCTGAAGATGGATTAACATGGAAAGAAATAGGTCCTGCAGTAAAAAGAGGAGACAAAGGCGCTTATGATGATCGTTCAGTATTCACTGTTGAAATTATGAAACATGAAGATACGTATTACCTATGCTATCAAACTGTTAAGTCCCCTTATACTGTAAGAGTTAAAAATCAAATAGGATTGGCATGGTCAAAGTCTATAGATGGGCCATGGGAAAAGTCTAAGAAACCTATTTTAAGTCCTGCTGATAATGGTATATGGAAAGGCGAAAAGCAAAATCGTTTTGCAGTTGATAAAAAAGGTGATTTTGATAGTCATAAAGTCCACGATCCTTGCATTATTCCTTATAACGGGAAATTCTATTTATACTACAAGGGAGAGCAAATGGGTGAAGCCATTACATTTGGTGGTCGTCAAATAAGACACGGAGTTGCTATAGCTGATAACCCAAAAGGCCCATATGTAAAATCAGAATACAACCCTATTTCAAATAGTGGTCATGAAATTTGTGTGTGGCCATATAATGGAGGAATAGCATCTTTAATTACTACAGATGGACCAGAAAAAAACACAGTACAATGGTCTCCAGATGGTATTAACTTTGAAATAAAAGGAGTTGTGAAAGGAGCTCCTCATGCTATTGGCTTAAATAGAACAGCTGATACTGAGAAAAACCCAACTGAAATATTGCGTTGGGGACTAACGCACCAATATAAAACAGGAGATTATCAATATATAAGAGGTTTTAGAACTTGGAATAAAAAGCACCACACAGCTAAGGGAGAGAGCAAAGAATAACACATCTTACTCAAACCTACTTGATCGAAACCTACTTGACTAAAATTACTAACTAAACTAGAATTATGTCAACAAAACAACTTTATGTTATCCGAATAGCTGCAATTGTTGCGCTAGGTGGATTCCTATTAGGCTTTGATGCATCGGTCATTTCAGGAGTAGTAAAATTTATTGAACCAGAATTTGATCTTACAAAACTCCAACTAGGATGGGCTGTAAGTTCGATTACGTTAACAGCTGCAGTAGGAATGATGATAGCCGGTCCAATGAGTGATAAGTATGGTAGAAGAAAGCTTCTAAAGTACGCCGCAGTTCTTTTTACTATTTCTGCCGTTGGTTCAGCTTTAGCAGGAACATTTTTCTGGTTAATTATTTTTAGAATGATTGGTGGTTTAGCCGTTGGTGCTGCACTTATAATTGCACCCATGTACATAGCTGAAGTAGCTCCACCCGAAAAAAGGGGGCAATTAGTATCATTTAACCAATTAAATATTGTTATTGGTATCTCGATAGCTTTTTTTACCAATTACCTCATTCTAAAATGGGGTAATTCTGATTCTGCCTGGGCAGTATCAATGGGGTTTGGTAAATGGAACTGGCGCTGGATGCTTGGTTTAGAAGCCATACCTGCACTACTCTATTATTTTGGACTCTTTATAGTACCTAGAAGCCCAAGATGGTTAATGGTTCAAAACAAAAAAGAAGAAGCGCTAGAGGTAATGCAAAAAGTGCTATCTGAAGAAGATGCACTACAACAAATTAAAGAGGTTGAACAAAGTATTTCTGAAGATAAAAACAAAAAGAAATCGAAGCTTAACGACCTATTCAAAAAGTCTATGCGAAAGGTTATTGTTATAGGTTTAATTGTTGGTGTCTTTCAGCAAATTGTGGGTATAAATGCAGTGTTATTCTATGCCCCAATGATTTTTGAACAAACAGGAATCGGTACTGATGCCTCATTTATTCAAGCAGCTCTTGTTGGGTTAACAAATCTTGGCTTTACAATTGTAGCCATATTAACCATTGATAAACTTGGTAGAAAACCTCTTCTTATTATTGGGATGGCTGGAATTGCTATTTGTTTGTTTCTGCTAAGCTATGGGTTTAATGATGCTACCTACACCCTTACAGAAGAAGCTATAGCTGGTTTACCAAATGAAATTAACAAAGAGCATCTTGCGCCTTTGCAAGATCAAGTTTTTGAAAATGACTTAGACTTTAAAGCTGCTATTGTTTCAGTTCTAGGTGAGGATTCAGCAAGTACATATGAATCTGCTTTAGTAACAGCTTCAGCCAAAATGAACACCTTATTAATTCTTATTGGCATAATAGGTTTTGTAGGCGCTTTTGCTATGTCAATAGGTCCTGTTATGTGGGTGTTGTTTTCCGAATTATTTCCAACAAAAATCCGAGGTATTGCTATTTCCTTTGTTGGTTTAATTAATCTAGCTGTTGCCTTTTTAGTTCAACTCCTATTCCCATGGGAACTTTCTAAACTTGGTAATTCAATGACTTTCCTTCTTTTTGGAATTTTTGCCGTTATAGGTTTTGTTTTAATTTGGATAAAAGTTCCAGAAACTAAGGGCAAATCCCTTGAAGAACTCGAAGATATTCTAATTAACTAAATGAAATGAAAACTATTCCAAAACTAAAGCCTTTAAACTATGTAATTTTATTATCATTAATTATCGCTTTAAATATTGGACACAAAGTATATGCGCAGAAAGAAAATAGCATATTGGTTTTATTAGATTTTGATGATGATTTTAGTAATTCGCAAATAAAAACAGAGGACGCCTCATTCGAAGTAATAAATGATTCGAAAAGCAATATTTTAAAAGTTAATAGTGGCTATGAAATATCTAAGCCTGGAGTAATAATTACCCAACCTAAACATAAACCTTGGAATCTATCTGGTTATCAACGAGTAAAGGCCGATGTAACTAATATTGGAGATGAACAAATTCAAGTAGAGTTTTTTGTAGGTAACGATCCTGACGATTTAGTAAAATGGTATTGTTCAGATTACGTAGACTTAAATCCTGGAGAATCAAAAACTATCTCAGTTGATTTGGCTTGGACACCATGGATCTTTTTACCCCAATTAGATGTCAAAGGCATGCGAGGAGTGCCTGGTAAACTTAAAACGGATATAAAAAAAATAAATCAAGTATCTTTTAATTCGCGTTATGCTACAACAACTACAAATTTTACAGTAGATAATGTAAGAGCTGAGAAAAGGCTTAAAATACGTAACCCTGAAAACTTCTTCCCTTTTATTGACGGGTTTGGACAATATATACACGCAGATTGGGATGGAAAAATGCATTCAATTGATGAGTTAATAGAAAGCGGTAAAAAAGAGCAGGCTTCATTAAATAATAAACTTGGGCCTGAAGGCTTAGGTAAATTTGGTGGATGGGAAAAAGGACCTCAATTAAATGCTACAGGTTTTTTCAGAACTCAAAAATATAATAACAAATGGTGGATTGTTGATCCTGAAGGATATCTTTTCTGGACGGCAGGGTTAAATTGTGTGTCTTCCAAAGCTGCTTCAACGGGTATTTCTCATAGAAAAAAATACTTTAAGCATTTACCAAAAAAGGATACTGAATTTGGCAAGTTTTATGGCACTGGAACATTTGCTTCTCATGGATTTTATAAAGATAAATTACCATATGAAACCTTTAGTTTTTACCAAAGCAATCTTTACAAAAAATACGGAAAAGACTGGTTAAATACATTTAGAAGTACCGCGCATAAAAGAATCAAAAATTGGGGAATGAATACCATTGGTTTTGTGTCTGATTTCGGAGCCACAAGACAACATAAAACGGCATATGTAGGATCAATTTGGATTAACAATACCCCAAAAATTGAAGGTTCTGATGGATTTTGGGGAAAGTTTCATGATGTATTTGATCCAAAATTCAGAAAAGCCGTAAAAAAGTCTGTAAAAATGCAAAAAGAAGGTGCTAATGACCCCTGGTGCATTGGCTACTTTGTGGATAATGAATTGTCTTGGGGATTACCAGGTTCCTTAGCTATAGGAACGTTGAAAAGTCCTGCCGAACAACCGGCTAAAATTGAGTTCGTAAAAGTTCTTAAATTAAAATATAAAACTATTGAAGCTTTGAACTTAATATGGAACACCTCATATACGTCATGGGAAAACCTACAAAATTCAAATGCAGTTCCGAACAAAGAAAATTCAAAACAAGATTTACTCGATTTCTATAAGCATATTGCCGAAACCTATTTTAGAACCATAAATGAAGAGTTAAAAAAGGTAGCTCCTAATCAAAATTATTTAGGATGTAGATTTGCTTGGGCAAACAATGATATTGTTTTAACTGCGGCAGGCCGCTATTTAGACATAATGAGTTTTAATAAATATGAGTATAGTATCGAAAATTTCAAACTTCCTGAAGGAGTCGATAAACCTGTAATGATAGGTGAATTTCATTTTGGCGCTTTAGATAAGGGAAGTTTTCATTCTGGTGTTAAAAAAGCTAGAAATCAAGTAGAACGCGGACAGATGTACCAAGATTATATTCATGGTGCTTTAAGACACCCTAATATTGTTGGTGCGCATTGGTTTCAGTATTTAGACGAACCCAATACTGGACGTTTTGATGGTGAAAATTATAACGTCGGGTTTATAGATATTTGTGATAACCCATATGAAGAATTAATTGAAAAAGTCAAGGAAACTACATATTCAATGTATGACTATAGAATCAACAATTCTACAAAACAAAAACAAAGTAAAAATTAAATGAAAAACATCAGTCAAGAAGAAAGAGAATATTTATCAAGTAAAGGTATAAACTCTAATGAAAAAGTTGTTTTTGATTTATGTGGAAACAATTGGCAGTTTGAAGGAATTCGTCCTGATGAAGGTGTTAAAATAGGTTTTCATGAATTAAATTTTGATATAACTGGTGATTCCTTTAACTGGAGTTTTGCCAAGGTTCCTGGTGATGTTTATACAGACTTATGGAGAGCCGGACGTATTGAAGACCCTCATTTTGGACGAAACAGTTTAAAGGCTAAGTGGGTTCCGGAAAACGAGTGGTGGTATAAACGACAGTTTGATGTACCCAAAGAAATGCATGGAAAACACATCCAACTTGTTTTTGATGGGATTGATTTTGGATGCGATGTATGGTTAAATGGCAAGTTTTTGGGTACTCATGAGGGTATGTTTTCTCAGTTTAAGTTTGATGTATCAGAAACCATAAGGTTTGAAAATTTGCGCTTTGGCACTAATGTATTAATGATTCGCTTACATCCTGCTCCGAGACGCTATAGTCAGGTCGCAGGACGTAAACCGGCATGGCATGGAGACTATTGGGTAAGCTTACCTCCTACCGGTATATGGAAACCAGTTTATTTAGAAGGAACAGGAAAGGTGACCATAGAAGATACTTATATTAAATCAACTATTATTTCAGAAAACTCAGCTACTTTAGACGTTGAAATTGCCCTTAAGAATCATGTCGTTTCGAAAAAAGAAGTAAATGTAAACCTTAAAGTTAAAGGTGACAATTTTGAATCTGAAACTTATGAAACCAATCAGTCTCTTTCAATTTCGGAAGGTGATAATAACATCGAATTAAGTTTAAATATTGATAATGCTAAATTATGGTGGCCATGGGATTTAGGGGATCAAAATCTATATATAGCTGAAGTTACCATTACAGAAGATAAAGATACTTTATTAGATACTACGACTACTTCTTTTGGAATTAGAGAAGTTGAAATGGTGCATAACCCAGGGTTTACCAGAGAGCAAGTTGAAAATCCTTGGACCGTAATGATTAATGGTAAACGCCATTTTATGCGTTCGGGAACTTGGGGAGGACCACCCGATATTTTTATGGGGAGAGCACATCCAAGTAAGTATAAAGAGCTCATTCGTTTGGCTAAAGAAGCAAATTTTAATAATCTTCGAATTTTTGGTTGGCATCCCGAAGAAATTCCTTTGTTTTATCAATTATGTAATGAAGCTGGAATAACGGTATGGCAAGATGTTTTACCTTTAGCCAGTTTGTCGTTACCAGAAGACCAAGAGTTTAAGGATGCAGTGTTTAGTGAAGCAATTTCATCAGTAAAAGCGCAACGTAATCATCCATGTATTGTACTTTTAGAAGGTTCAGAAGAATTATTTATGACCGCTTCCGATCCAGAGCATAATCTTAAATTTGTAAATGAGTTAGGGGAAGCAATCAAACCTTACACGTCATTATACTATATTCCTTCTTCTCCTTTAAGTGATGAAGTTGGGTTAAATCTTGGTTTTAAACCTAATGAGAGTTTTCATGCGAATGACTTATTTTACGGTGAAGGCGAATTTGTAATGGAAGAGTATTTTCCAAGTTTAGACTATGCTGTAATTCCAGAATTAGCCATTTCCTCTTGTCCTAATGTTGAAAGTATTAAAAAGTTTATTCCATCTGACGAAATTTGGCCGCCTGGTCCAAGCTGGGGACACCACTGGACAGATTTTGATGCTCTGCGAACTTTAAACTTTGAAGTTTTAGGAGATCAGTCTAGAGATGGACTTGAAAAATTTGTTGAAGCTACTCAAATAGCGCAAGGTGTTATTTTTCAGTATGCTTTGGAACATTTTAGAACACGAAAACCTAAAACTAGTGCTATTTGTATTTGTCACTATATCACATTTGCACCAGATATGAAATGGGGAATTGTAGACTACTATCAAGAAAAAAAGACATCTTTTGATTATGTTAAAAAGGCATATCAACCTCTCTTAATTACCATGAAACATTATGATAGGCGTTGGCTACCTGGAGAAATGTTTATAGGCGAATTATGGGTTGTTAATGATTTCTACAAATCCTTTAATAATTGTACGGTAACCATTGATTTTTTGGATAATAACAAATCTATTATTCAAAAAGAAAAATTTGAAATATCAGAAATTAAGGGAGACAGCTCAAAGAAATTTGCTGATGTTTCATTTAAAGTTCCAGGCCATATTGGGGACAATTTTTATACTGAAATTTCACTTACAGATCTTGAAGGTAATACCTTATCTAAGAATGATTATATGTTATTGGTTGCTGACAAAGAAAAAGATCGCAAAAAGCTTAGAGCAATTGGACTAGAGGCCTTTGATATAAAACAAAAATATGGTTGGGCAAATTACTTTAGGTACTACCCAAGTTTAGGTGGTGAAGCAGGTTTTACTGAAGCCGATGAAAAAATGCCCATAGCCAGAGGTTTTGAATAATTTATTTTTAATCACAATAGTTACTTTATAAAAAAAGCTTTAAACAAACTCTGTTTAAAGCTTTTTTACTAGCTACTAATCATTATTACTTATATTATAAAAATGCTTAATAAAATAATTCAACAACTATTTTAATATAGTTCTCTTTCTATGGATATACTTTTTTAAATAAATTTTGAATCTCTTTTTTCTATAAAAGCCATTAAGCCTTCCTTGGCATCTTCTGTATCATATAAAGAATCTGCTAATTTTGTTTCCAATTCAAGAGCTGCTTTCAAAGGCATTTCTAAACCTTTGTATACACTCTGCTTAACTGCGCTCATAGCCTGTAGAGGTCCCTTGGCCAATTCTTCAAGGTATACTTTAGTTGATTCTTCAAACTCATCTTTAGGATAAAAATGATTTACCAACCCTAAATCAAATGCCTGATCCGGCAATATAGATTTACCAGTTATTAATAACTCTAAAGCTTTACTTTCGTTAATTAACCTAATTAAACGCTGAGTTCCACCATTACCAGGCATTAACCCTAACTTTATTTCCGATAGACCTAAATAAAACTCCCCATCACAAGCTACTCTCATATCACATGCTAGTGCAAGTTCTAATCCACCACCAAGTGTATGTCCATCCAAAATTGCTACAGTAATTTTTGGACTTTCCGATAATTTGTTAGCTACAAGGTTAGCTTGCCTAACCATGTTCTTATTTTCAGCAATTGTATTTTCTTGAAAAACCTTGATGTCAGCCCCAGCACAAAAAAATTTCGTTAATTCACTTTTTAAAGCAATAACTTTAACATCCTTATTTGCAATAGCTTCATCAATAGTCTCAGACATAAGTTTCATAAAATTTATGTCATAACTATTAGCTTTGGGTTTATTAATTATAATATAACCTACTCTATTTTGTACTTCAAGCCTTATATATTTCATATAGAATAAGATTTATTAATTAAAAAATTCAATTATTTAAAAAAGCTATAACACTTTTACCATTTTCCTAATTATACCCAAATATTTCTAGTTAAGAATGGTATTACAATTAAAACATTATTTCCGAAGATTGAAGCTCAATTCTAATGTTTCTAGAGACTGTCAAGTTTTTTTCAAGTAAGCTGAGTTACATTTTAAGCCAAGTGCACGAATAACAAATATACATCATAGACTTGTCAAGTTTTTATACTAGTAAGAAAATACAATTCCTAATTTGTGCTTTTACAAATAAGAACACATCAAATAAACATATCAATAACAGGTTTCCCAAAAATACTGGTTTACAATCCAAACAACCTTGGCAAAAACATTGATATTTCTGGAATAAAACTAATAAGCATTAATACCGCTACCATAATTGTTAAAAAAGGTAATAATGGTCTGATAACCTGAGTAACAGGAATTTTTGCAACACCACTACCTACAAATAATAAAGTCCCCACAGGTGGGGTACAAATACCAATACATAAATTTAACACAATTACAATTCCAAAATGAACAGGGTCCATACCTAAAGCGGTTACAACAGGTAAAAATATTGGTGTGAATATCAATACCGCAGGAGTCATATCCATAAATGTTCCAACCACGAGTAAAATAATATTAATTGCTAAAAAAATAGCAAATTTGTTATTTAAAGACTCCAACAAAAAAGAACTTATTATTTCGGGAATACCTTCAAAAGAAAATAGCCAAGACATAGCCATTGAGGTACAAATCAAGAACATAACTACGGCGGTAGTTTTTCCGCTAGATAATAATATAGCAGGGAAATCCTTAATTTTTATATCACCATAAATCAATGATAATATTGCAGCATATAATACTGCAATTACAGAAGCTTCTGTAGCCGTAAATACTCCAGCGACAATCCCTCCTACAACTATAACCAATAATAGTAAACTGAAAAAAGATTTTCTAAAATAGGTCCATACTTCAAATAAAGAAGCTCGTTTTTCCTTTGCAAAGCCTTTACTAATTGCGATGAACGCCACATACCCCATAATTGCAAAACCTAGTAATATTCCGGGTAGATAACCGGCTATAAATAGAGCAGCAACAGATGCTGAACCTCCGCTTGCCAGTGCATAAACAATTAGAATATTACTTGGTGGAATTAAAAGCCCTGTTGTTGATGCTGTAATATTAACTGAAGCGCTCAAAGTTCTTGGATAACCTTCATCTTCCATTCTATCTGTCATGATCGAACCAATGGCAGATGCTGCTGCAACGGCTGACCCGGATATCGCACCAAAAAGCATAGATGCTAAAACATTAACATAAGCTAATCCTCCCGGAAGACTTGCGACTATGGATTTCGCGAAATTAATAAGTCTATTAGCAATTCCCCCACGTTTCATGATTTCACCTGCTAAAACAAAAAAAGGAATCGCCAATAAGGCAAAACTATCAATCCCTGTTGTCATTCGTTGAGCTATCGTTGTTAAACCGGGCATTTTGTCAATATTTAACAATAAACTTAGAGTAGTCGAAATCCCTATGCTATAGGCAACAGGCACCTTTAGCAGTAATAATGTAAAAAAGCTTACAAACAACACGACAATACTAATTACCTCAATACTCATTATTTATTATTTGTTTTAATTAGAGTATATATGTGATATACAGAAAAACACATAATCAAAAGGCCACTAAAAGGTAAAATAGCGTAAATATACCCCAAAGGAATTCTCATAGTTCCAGAGAGTTGTTCTAGGTGCAATGTGGTATAAACCAAATTTAAGCCCCCAATAACCATTACTGCAAGTGCAAAAAGAAATACTAAAACCTCAATAAGCATAGCCCCCTTTATTTGATTAGACTTAGAAAGTTTTTGAAATAAAAAATCCATTGACAAATGCTCCTTTTTCGCATTGAGATATGCTGCCCCTAAAATAGTCATCCAAATCAAAGCAAATCTTGCAAACTCTTCTGTCCATGTAAAGGATGTCCCTAAAACATATCTCGAGAGCACTTGAAACAACACATCCAAAACCAACAAAGCGAAAATGATAATTAAAAACCACTCAAGTATCTTGTTTATTTTATTGAAAATAATCGCAGATTTTCTCATATCTATTGATTTTTAATTTGGTTTACAATAAGAGCCATTTCGGGAAACTCTTGAATAAATGCGTCCATTACAGGTTTTGATTTTTCTGCAAATATTGATTTCTCAGGAATTATGACTTCAACACCCCAATCCTGCGCAATTTTAATAGATTCTTCAACAGATTCTTTCCAAAATACTTTTTGAGCTTCAGCAGATTCGTCTGCAGCTTCTTGTACCCACTTTTTCTCTATATCAGATAATTTATTCCAATACTTGGTGCCAATTAAAAGCACATCTGGAATAGAAGAATGTTGATCTAATGTGTAATACTTAGAAATTTCGTAATGGTTTGATGAGACGAAGGAAGGTGGATTATTTTCTGCGCCATCAACCACACCTTGCTGGATAGCAGTATATAACTCTCCATACGCTAACGGTGTTGCTGAACCTCCCATTGAATTAACCATATTAATCGCCATTTGGTTATTCATAACTCGAATCTTAAGTCCCTTTAAATCATCTGGAGTTCTAATCGCTTTCTGGCTAGTATAAAAACTTCTACTTCCCGCATCATAGTAACACAGTCCTCTCAACCAAAATTTTGATCCTTTTTCTAATATTGATTTTCCAATTTGACCTTCTAAAATATCAAACTGATGTGTTTTATCTTTAAACAAATAAGGTATGCCCAAAATGTGGTACTCTGGAACAAAATTCGACAAGGTTGCAGCACTTACTTTTGTGGCGGCTACACTCCCTATTTGCAATAATTCCAAAACTTCCCTTTCTGAACCTAGCTGACCATCTGGAAAAATCTTTACTTTTAAATTCCCAGAAGATTTTAACTCCAATGCCTTCTTAAATTCCAAAATACCCTTATGTACGGGATGTGTTTGCGGTAATGTATGCCCTAAATAAATGACTTTAGCACTGCCCTCTTTTTTACACGAAGTAAAAACAATAAGCAAAATTATTAAGAGTAATATCTTCTTTATCATTAAAGGACCTTTATTTAATCAAACTTAAAATAATTTACTGCATTATTATAGCATATGTCTTGAATCATTTTTCCTAAAAATTCAAGATCATTTGGAACTAAACCTTTATGTACATCTTGTGCTATCATATTACATAAGATACGTCTGAAATATTCATGCCTTGGAAAAGACAAGAAACTCCTACTATCTGTTAACATACCAACAAATCGACTTAAAAGACCTAAATTGGACAACGTGTTTATTTGTTTTTCCATACCGTCTTTTTGATCTAAAAACCACCACGCCGCTCCCCATTGCATTTTACCTGGAGTATCAGCATTATTAAAATTCCCCATCATAGTACAAAACACTTCGTTTTGAGAAGGGTTTAAATTGTAAGTAATAGTCTTAGCTAATTGATTGGATTCATCTAACTGATTAAATAATTTCGACATAGAATCTGCTAAAGAATAATCTCCAATAGAATCGCATCCTGCGTCCGCCCCAAATAACTTTTGCAAACGCTTGTTGTTATTTCTTAGCGGCCCTAGATGATACTGTTGCACCCATTTTTTCTCATGGTACTTTTTAGCAAGATGAATACATATAGCCGATTTATATTTGTCTATTTCTTCTAAAGATAATGTCTCTCCATTTAAGAACTTATTGAATATTTCGGATACCTCATGAGTTTTATAATCAACAATAGTAAAGGCACCACTAACTCCATAGTCTGATAATCGGCAGCCATTACGATGAAAAAAATCAATTCGAGAATCTATAGCTCTTATAAATTCTGAAAAAGAACTGATTGAAAAACTAACTGCTTTTTCAAGCTTCTCTAAATAAACTTTGAAAGTATCTTGTTGAATAAAAAATAGGTTGTCAGAACGAAATGTCGGATAAACCTTGGTATAGAAATTTTGATTTGCTATTTGTTGATGGTACTCTAAACTATCTACCGGATCATCTGTTGTACAAACGACTTCAACCTTCATTTGTTCTAATAATTGGGCTGGTGTTTGGTTAGCTAAAAAGGTATTTGCTTTTTTATAAATAAAGGCAGCTGTGCGGGGTTGTAAAATATCATTTATACCAAAATAACGCTTCAGTTCAAGTTGTGTCCAGTGAAATAATGGATTACGCAATGTATACGGTACTGTTTCTGCCCATTTTATAAATTTATCTTCTAAGGACGCGTTGCCCGTAATAAATTGTTCTTCTATCCCATTAGCACGCATTCCTCGCCACTTATAATGATCCTCTTTTAACCAAGCCTCGGTAATGTTCTTAACGGGGTTGTTTTCAGAAATTAATTGTGCCGATAAATGATTATGATAATCAATAATAGGTAAATCTTCAGCATAATCATGATATAGCGTTTTTGCTATGTCGGATTCTAATAAGAAATCTTCAGTAATAAATGTACCCGAATTTATTACACTCATATAATATGACTTTTAGAAATTCCTAGAGCTAATCCTCGCAACTCAGCTAATCCTCTTAGGCGACCAATTGCAGAATAACCAGCGTAAGTATTATTGTTTTTTAAATCATGAAGCATTTGATGTCCGTGGTCTGGACGCATCGGTAACGAAACACCTCGATCTTTTTCTATTTTAAGAACTGTTTTTACTACTTCATACATATCTGAAGAACCTCCCAGATGATTGTCTTCATAAAAACTGCCATTTGCCTCTCGTTTTACATTTCTTAAGTGTAAAAAATGAATTCTATGTTTAAACTTTTCAATCATTTTCGGCAGGTTATTGTCTGGATTTGCACCTAATGACCCTGTGCAGAAGGTAATACCGTTTGAAGGGCTATCTATAAAGTTGACCAAATCATCTAAATCACGTTCAGATTTAATAATTCTGGGTAACCCCATAATATCTATTGGTGGATCATCTGGATGAATTGCCATTTTGACACCCAATTCCTCACAAAGAGGGATAATTCTATTTAAAAAATAAGAAAGGTTCGCTTTTAAATCTTCATGACTAACGTTATCATATTGAGCAATCATATCCTTAAAAACAGGAATAGTTAAATCATCAACTGTTCCGGGGAGTCCTTTCAAAATACTGTCTTCTAATCTTTGTTTTTCATCATTGCTCATACCCTTAAAGCTCACTTGGGCTTGCTCTAAAATATCTAATGAATATGAATTTTCAGCTCCATTTCGTTTCATTATAAAACATTCGAAAACTGCCATTTCAACTTTGTCGAACCTTAGTGCAGTACTTTTATCTTCTAATTCCCAGAATAAATGGGTACGCGTCCAATCTAACACTGGCATAAAATTGTAACAAACATTTTTAATACCACATTGAGCTACGTTTCTTAAACTTTGTTTATAAACTTCAATCCGTTCCTCATAATCGCCAATACGAAGTTTGATATTTTCATGAATGGGGATACTTTCAATAA
Source organism: uncultured Algibacter sp. (assembly GCF_947495925.1). GTDB lineage: Bacteria > Bacteroidota > Bacteroidia > Flavobacteriales > Flavobacteriaceae > Algibacter_E. The sequence continues at coordinate 249,296 of NZ_CANMAU010000007.1, read as the reverse complement.
ACGACCACTTCAAACCTGCATTTTCTATGTTATCTTTTACTTTTTGTATTTCGCTAATCGTCCAGAGTTCGCCATTAACTATATGATGCAGCGCAGTAACAACTCCTGTTGCCCCTGCTTGCCTTATATCTGATAGTTTTACAGTGTCAGACTCACCAAACCATCTAAACGTTTCTTGCATTATATTTTCATATTATTAAACACCACTAAAAGCGCTAAAACCACCGTCAATACTTATTACTGTTCCTGTAATAAATTTGCCTGCATCCGAGGCTAATAAATGAACAGCTCCGTTAAGTTCTTCGGCATTACCAAATCGTTTCATTGGTGTGTTTTGTAGTATTGTATTTCCTCTTTCTGTTAATGACCCATCTTCATTGGTTAGCAATTTTCTGTTTTGATCAGCAATAAAAAAACCTGGCGCAATAGCATTTACTCTAATTTTATCTCCAAATTTCAAGGCCATGTCTACGGCCATCCACTTTGTAAAGTTTTCCATAGCTGCTTTAGATGCCGAATAACCTACAACCCTAGTAATTACTTGAGGTACTGCCATTGAACTTACGTTTATAATTGATCCATTTCCTTGTATTGACATATGTTCTCCGAATACTAATGAAGGCACAACAGTTCCCATTAAATTGAGATCTGTAACTTTCTGAAAATCTGGAATTGACATATCGAATAATGAATCATGAGGGGAAATAGTTGCACCAGGCATATTACCCCCAGCGGCATTAATTAAAACATCAATTCGTCCCCAAGTACTAAGAATTTTTTCTTTAACTGTTATTAAATTTTCTCTATCTAAAACGTCAGCTTTAAATCCTTTTGCCTTTGTTGTAGATATAGAATTAGCAAAGGTTTCTGCTTTTTCTCCATCTCTACCTAAAATCACAACCTTTGCGTTGGAATTAACAAAGTACTTTGCAATATTTGAGCCTAACACACCATAACCTCCGGTGAGGATTATAACTTTATTCTTTATATTAAATAAGGTATTCACTTATTCGATGTTTTATTGATTATAAATAAAAGATTCATAACAATTGATTTATTATGAATTTCGAAAGTAAAACTAAATAAATAACTTATTAGCTTTTGTAATCGATTACTCAAATATATTTATTTACTTATTTGTAAACAAACTTTTGTTATAAATACTTGAATCTTCTATTAAATATTTATTCTTTAGCCGCTAATCATTCTATTGTATACCACCTTACTATATATTCAAATAATGTGATGTACATCAAAATTACTTTTAATAAAAATAAACTACTTTTAAAGCAGCAATATAACTAGAACTTCTGCCCTATGGAGAAGAAAACAACGATTTACGACATAGCAAAAAAACTTGGAATTACGGGTGCAACAGTATCAAGAGCCTTAAATAATAATCCTAAAATAAGTAAAGCAACAAAAGCCTTAGTTTTAAAAACTGCAGTTGAAATGAACTACGAGCAAAATAAACTTGCACTTGCCTTAAAAAGTGGAAAAAGTTTTAATGTTGGTGTTGTTGTTCCTAGGATTGATATGATTTTTTTTGCTTCTATAATAAGAGCTATTGAAGATGAATTAGCACCTCATGGATATCATATTATAATTTGCCAAACACATGACGATGAGGAAAAAGAAAATAAATACCTAGACACTTTATTAAATGCGCAAGTTGATGGAATTTTAATTTCGTCTTCGAATAAAAAAACTAAACCTTTTAACCGTGTCCTTTTAAAAAACATTCCGTTAGTATTTTTTGATCGAAAACAAGTGATGAATGGTGTGAGCTCTGTAACAATTGATGATTTTGATGGAGCTTATAAAGCCACAAAACACTTAATAATGGAAGGCTATACTCGGATAGCTCATTTTTCTGGAAATCGAGATATTGATATTTATAAAAATCGATTTCTAGGCTATAAACAAGCCTTAATTGACCATGATATTAAGTTCAGCACCAATTATGTTATCCAAACTCCAAGTAATACCGTGGCTGGAAGGCAAGCCTTAAAACAGTTATTAAAACTCAAACAAGCACCAGATGCCATTTTTTCTGCAAGCGATTTAGCTGCTTTGGGGGCTATTCAAGAATTAAAACAGCACAGCATAAAAATTCCAGATGAATTTGCCGTAGTAGGATTTAGTAATGAACCTTTTACAAAATTCATGGAACCTTCTATTTCAACGGTAGACCAATCTCCCTTAAAAATGGGTGAAATAGCGGCACAAGTTTTCTTACAGCAGGTAAGTAATAGTTCAGGAAAAAAAGTCAAAAAAAACATCATATTGCCACCTGAATTAATTATTCGAAAATCATCTTCAAAACTATCCAATTAATTTTTGCCATGATACCTATTATTAAGCCTTATTACATAGCTTTATTACATGTTTTTTAGTTCAACCACAACTATTAGTATAGATTAACAAGCTTTATTCTCTCTATTAGAGTCATCTAAGTCTACTTTTTATGGACTCCCCTATCTTACAAGTAAAATAAACAATTCACTTACTTAATCAATATCATTATATAAATAAATCATTTGTTACTACAATTACAACATATATCACTTTCTATATCATTTAAAATATATAATTTTAACCAAAAATTTTTAGTAAATAACTCATCTAAAAAAGCTTTTAAACAAAAAAAAATAAATGAAATATATAGTTTGTGAAAAACCTGGTGAATTCAATTTAAAAGAAAAAGAAGCTCCAGTTAGGAAAGAAGGCGAAGCTCTATTACAAATAAATAAAGTAGGTATATGTGGAACCGATTTACATGCATACGCAGGGAATCAAGCGTTTTTTACGTATCCAAGAATATTGGGGCATGAATTAGCTTCGGAAGTTTTAGAAATTAGTGAAAATGAACGGGGCATAAAAGCAGGAGATAAAGTAGTTGTTATGCCATATGTAAGTTGTGGCAAATGTATAGCTTGTAGAAATGGAAAAACCAATTGCTGTACAAACATTACGGTGTTAGGAGTACATGGAGATGGTGGTATGCAGGAACAAATTACAGTACCAGCAAATATTTTATTGCCAGCCAATAATTTAAGTAATGACCAAATGGCCATTGTAGAACCATTAGCAATTGGAGCACATTCTATTAGAAGAGCCGATATAAAACCTGGAGAAACTATAGCCGTTGTTGGCTGCGGGCCAATTGGTATTGGTATCATGAAATTAGCACAAATAGCAGGAGCTAAAGTGATAGCTATAGATATGAATGAACAACGTTTACAATATGCCAAAGAAAAAATAGGTGTAGACTATATCGTAAAAGCAGGAGAAAATGCCGTAAATGAGGTGTCTGAAATTACAAATGGTGATCTATGTACGGCTGTTTTTGATGCATCTGGCAATAAATATGCTTTAGAGGCTTGTCCAGATTATATGGCTCATGGTGGACGTTTTGTATTAGTTGGTTTATCTAAAGGGGAATTGACATATACGCACCCTAAAGTACATGCCAAAGAAATGACTTTAATGTGCAGTAGAAATGCTACTACCGAAGATTTTGAACACGTTATTAATGTCCTAGACCAGTTTCCAACAGAATCTTTTATCACACACAATGTGTCATTTACAGAAATGATCGAAAATTTTGATAGTTGGTTAGATCCAAAAACAGGAGTTATAAAAGCAACCGTAAGTTTCAATTAAAAAAGAAAACGTAAAATGTCTAAAGATTACGTTCAAATAGATTCAAGAGATAACATTATTGTGGCTATCAATCCTTTGGAAAAAGGAAGAGTAACCAAAGTAGCAGGAAAAGAAGTTACGCTAAAAGAAAACATCAAGCAAAAACATAAATTTTCATTACACGATTTTAGTATTGGCGATGAAATTCATATGTATGGTGTTTTAATAGGTAAAGCTGTGCAAGAAATTCCTAAAGGATGTGCGATTACCATTGATAATGTGAAGCACGCATCTGCAGAATTTAAGGAAGAAAAAGAAGAATTTGTTTGGTCTGCTCCAAACATTTCTAATTTTGAAGGAAGAACTTTTAACGGATTTCATAGAGAAGATGGTAAAGTGGGGACGGCTAATTACTGGCTGGTGATTCCCCTAACCTTCTGTGAAAATAGAAATGTTGATGTTTTAGAAGGTGCTTTGCTGGAAAAATTGGGTTATGAAACCAAGAAAGATTTTGCAGTAGACACAGATGCTTTGATTAATCAATACAAATCAGGAGCAGGTGCTGAGGATATTTTAAACACACCAATCATTACTACTAAAGAAGAAATGTCTAAAAACAGAACATTTCCAAATGTAGATGGTATTAAGTTTTTAAGACATCAAGGTGGCTGTGGAGGCACACGTGAAGATGCTCAAGTATTGTGTCAATTATTGGCTGGTTATATTACAAATCCAAATGTAGCAGGAGCTACAATTTTTAGTTTAGGATGCCAGAATGCACAAATCCAAATGTTACAAGAAGCTATTGATAAAATAGCAACAAATAATACAAAACCAGTTCATTATTTAGAACAACAAAGAAGTGTTAGCGAGCGACATTTAATAGAGGAAGCGGTAAAACACACTTTTTTAGGGTTGATGGAAGCCAATAAAATTGAACGTAAACCTGCACCTTTAAGCAAGCTAACTTTAGGTTTAGAATGTGGAGGTTCAGATGGTTTTTCAGGGATTTCTGCAAATCCGGCTTTGGGCTATGCTTCAGATTTATTAGTTGGTTTAGGAGGAAGCCCTGTTTTGGCAGAATTCCCAGAACTGAATGGAGTTGAGCAAGAACTCATCAACAGATGTGAAACAGAAGAAGATTCTAAAAAGTTCTATGGTTTAATGCGTGCTTATTCGGCGGCGGCTGTTGCTGTGGGTTCTGGTTTTGAGAACAATCCATCACCAGGAAATATAAAAGATGGTTTAATTACAGATGCTATGAAATCGGCAGGCGCCGCCAAAAAAGGCGGAACATCTCCAGTAGTAAAAGTATTAGATTATACAGAGCAAGTAACTAAACCTGGTTTAAACTTATTATGTACACCAGGTAATGATGTAGAATCAACTACTGGTTTAGTAGGTTCCGGTTGTAATGTAGTAGTATTTACAACTGGTTTAGGTACTCCAACAGGAAATCCTGTAGCACCTGTTTTGAAAATGTCTAGTAATACCAATTTATATGAGCGCATGAATGATATTATCGACATTAACGCAGGAACGGTTATCACAGGAGAAGATACCATTGAGTCTATGGGTGAAAAAATATTAGACCACATCATTAAAGTAGCAAGTGGAGAGGTGCCTTCAAAAGCAGTACTTCATGGAAATAACGATTTTATTCCTTGGAAAAGAGGCGTTTCATTATAAAAAAATAGAATGAATTCATTAAATAGAAATACAGCATCAGTTAATACATATACTGAAAGAATAGTGCAATTTGGAGAAGGAAATTTTTTAAGAGCTTTTGCCAATTGGATGATTCATGAAATGAATAAAAAAGCAGGTTTTGATGCTGGTGTGGTAGCAGTGCAGCCCATTGACCAAGGATTGATAAAAATGTTGAATGACCAAGATGGTCTTTATACGCTTTATCTAAACGGTATTAAAAATGGAAAGGCTATTAGTGAACATGAAATTATTGACTGTATTCAAAGAGGAATTAATCCTTATGAAAATCCGTCAGACTATATAGCTATTGGTGAGAATCCAGACCTTCGTTTTGTAATATCAAACACTACAGAGGCAGGAATTGCTTATAATTCTAATGACAAATTAGATGATGCACCACAATCAAGCTTTCCAGGTAAATTAACAGCACTATTATCCAAACGTTTTCAAACGTTTGGAGGTGCTTCAGATAAAGGATTGATTATTATTCCTTGCGAATTAATTGACAGAAATGGAGATCATCTAAAAAAGATAATTCTTCAATATGCTGATGATTGGAATTTAGGTACTGAGTTTGTAGAATGGATAAATCATGATAATATTTTCTGTAATACATTAGTAGATAGAATTGTTCCAGGCTATCCAAGAGATAAAATGGATAAGATTACTGAAGAACTAGGGTATAAAGACAATCTGGTGGTAGAAGGTGAACAATTTCATTTATGGGTAATTGAAGGACCAGAAGCGGTTAAGGAAGAAATTCCCGCCGAAGCTTGTGGATTAAATATTGTTTTTACAAATAATATGGAACCATATAGAACACGAAAAGTACGTATTCTTAATGGAGCACACACCTCTTTAGTACCAGTGGGATATTTGTATGGTATTGATAAAGTACGTGAGTCTTTAGAAGATGAGGTAGTTGGAGGTTTCTTGAAAGCTGCCATTTTTAAAGAGATTTGTCCTACTTTAGACTTACCTGAAGCTGAATTAAATCAGTTTGCACATGATGTTTTAGACCGATTTAGAAATCCATACTTAGAACATGCCTTGATTAGTATTTCTTTGAATTCTACATCTAAATACAAAACACGTGTGTTACCATCCGTATTAGAGTACATAAAAAGAAAGGGAGAATTACCACAACGCCTATTATTCTCTTTATCAGCATTGATAGCTTTCTATAAAGGAGATCGAAATGGAGAAACCATTCTGTTAAAGGATGACCAATCTGCCTTAGATTTTTTCGAAACACAATGGGCAAGTGGAGATATAGCAGGCGTGGCGCAAGCTACGCTTGAAAACACCAATTTCTGGGGACAAGATTTAACACAATATGATGGTTTGTTGGATGCTGTGACCAAAAATTTGGAAAATATAGTCAATAACGGCATGCAAGAGGCTTTAAAACCTAATCGACTTATTGCTAAATAATTAGATATTAATTTAAAATTCAAACATGAAAAGTTCAATATTAAAACTATCACTTTGTTTAATGCTTTTTTCAATATTTAGTTGTAATGAAGCTAAGTCAAAAGAAGTTAAAAAGGAATCACCTAAAGAAGAAACACCTAAATATTCTGAAGATTGGGAATCTTTAGGGAAACATAATGAGGCTCCAGCGTGGTTTAAAGATGCTAAACTAGGTATTTACTTTCATTGGGGCGTTTATTCTGTTCCTGCTTATGGCAGTGAGTGGTATCCGAGAAATATGCATCTTGAGGACCACGCCGTTTATAAACATCATGTAGAAAAGTATGGTCATCCCTCAGAATTCGGATATCATGATTTTATTCCTATGTTCAAAGCTGAAAACTTTAACCCTAAAGAATGGGCAGACCTCTTTCAGAAAGCGGGGGCAAAATTTGCAGGCCCCGTTGCAGAACACCATGATGGGTTTGCGATGTGGGATAGTGAAGTAACACCATGGAACGTGGCGGATAGGGGGCCAAAAAGAGACATTACAGGAGAACTTGAAAAAGAAATTAGAAAACATGGGATGAAATTGATTACTACCTTCCACCATTCCAAAAATCTGCAGTTAAGCGATGAGCTAGGTAATGAAAATCCGAAAAGCCATTACCCATATTTAGAAGGAATGCCAACAAGTTCTAACGATCCAGAATTACAACTTTTATATGGTAATATGGATCATGAAAAATGGTATAATGAGATTTGGTTTCCTAAGTTAAAAGAAGTCATTGATAAGTATAATCCAGACATTGTTTGGTTCGATTATATTCTAGGAGACATACCTGAGAAGTATCGATTAAAGTTTGCAGCATATTATTTAAATGAAGCTGAAAAGAAAGGACAAGAAGTAGTAATTGGGCGAAAACAACACGATTTACCATTGTCTTTAAGCGTTGATGATTTAGAGCAAGCTCGTAAAAATGTTATAGGGACAAAAACTTGGATGACTGATGCTACCATTAGTAACGGAAGCTGGTGTTATACCGAAGATTTAGGAGTAAAACTTGCCGAGGATATTTTACACATGTTAGTTGATATTGTGAGTAAAAATGGTGTGTTATTATTAAATGTATCTCCAAAAGCAGACGGAACTATTCCTGAAAACCAAAAAGAAGGTTTATTGAAAATGGGGAAATGGTTAGAAACCTATGGGGAAGCCGTTTATGGTACCGAAGCTTGGTATACCTTTGGTGAAGGTCCTACCAAAGAACCCAAAGGGCATTTCAAAAACCATCAAGCTTTTATGAAGTTAAAGTATACTAATAAAGACATCAGGTATACTACAAAAGATTATACAATCTATGCTATCATTTTAGGAGAGGTTGAAGCTAATAAAAACTTAGTTTTAGAATCTTTTGCTAAAGAAAATATTCATGACATGACGTCTATTGAGAATGTTGAGTTCTTAGGAAGTAATGAGTCTATAGATTGGGAGCTATCTGAAGAAAAAGGACTTTCACTAAAGGCACCTTCAAAAGTCATTGATGATATGGCAACTGTTATAAAGATTACAATTTCTCAATAATTTATGGTCATAGATGCTCATCAACATTTCTGGAATTACGAACCAAAAAAGCATGAATGGATAGATGATAATATGTCGGTTATTCGTCGCGATTTTTTACCTTCAGACTTAAAAAAGGTGTATTTAGAAAATAATGTTGATGGCTGTGTGGCTTTGCAAGCAGATCAAACTACTATAGAGACAGATTTTTTAATTCAGCTTTCAAAAGAAAATGACTTTATAAAAGGGATCGTTGGTTGGGTTGATTTAAGAAGTGATGCAGTAGATGGTGATTTAGATAAATATTCAGATTTTAATAGTGTTAAAGGATTTAGACATGTAGTTCAAGGAGAATCAGATCATAACTTTTTGTTGCGGGATAACTTCTTGAATGGTATTTCACTGTTAGAAAAAAAGAATTTTACTTATGATATTCTAATTTTTCCACATCAGTTAGGAGCTACTTTAGAATTTGTTAAAAGATTTCCCCATCAGAAATTCGTGATAGACCATATTGCAAAACCATATATAAAGGATGGCTTTTACGATGGTTGGGCGACTTTAATGCAGGAAGTTTCGAAACAGGAAAATGTGTATTGCAAAGTATCTGGTATGATTACGGAAGCAGATTTTAAGACCTGGAAACCTGAGCAAATAAAACCTTATATGAATCTAGTATTCGAATCTTTTGGTACCAATAGAGTTATGTTCGGTTCAGATTGGCCAGTTTGTTTAGTTGCAGGTAATTATAAAAAAGTAAAGGACATAGTAACAAATTATATTTCTGAGTTATCTCAAAATGAGCAAGATGATATTATGGGTAATAACGCCATTCAGTTTTATAATTTATAATATTTAAAAAATTATGGATTTAGGATTAAAAGGAAAAATAGTTGTTGTTACGGGGGCCGCAGGAATTAAAGGTAGTATAGGAGAAACGATTATTCAGCATTTGGCTAAAGAAGGTGCTACACCAGTAATTGTAGACAGAAATGCTAGAGGTTTTGGATATGCAGAAGAGTTACAACAAAAAGGTATTGATGCTAGTTTTATTCAAACTGATCTATCTGATTATACTCAAATAGAAGCCGCCTCAAAAGTAATTGAAAAAAAATATGGTCGTGTTGATGCCTTAATTAATAATGTAGGAGTTAATGATGGTGCTGGATTTGATGCTTCAATGGACGATTTTATGTATTCCTTAAAATTGAACATGGTAAGCTTCTTTGCAATGACCAAATATTGCTTACCTATGATTAAAAAGGTGAAAGGTAACATCTTAAATATTGGCTCTAAAGTGGCTTTAACTGGACAAGGCGGTACATCTGGATATGCAGCATCAAAAGGAGGCATATTTGGACTAACTCGTGAATGGGCTGTTGATTTGATAAAATACGGGATTCGTTCTAATGCTATTGTTATCGCTGAAAGCTGGACACCTGCTTATGATAATTGGATAAAAACTTTAGATAATGGAGAAGAAAAGTTAAAATCTATTGTGAAGAAAATTCCTTTAGAAAATAGAATGACCACTCCTGAAGAAATTGCAGATCAATGTTTGTTCACTATTTCTGAAAAGTCATCTCACACAACTGGTCAGTTTATTGCAGTTGATGGTGGTTATGTGAATTTAGACAGGTCTTTATTAACCGAATGAACATATGTTACACTATTAAAACCAAAATATATTCTAGATTTCATTTGTCTTTTATATTTTGCAATACATACTAACTAAACTAAATAAATGAGTACAACCAGAAAAATTCCAGTAGTTAGAAAGGAATTATTGTTTCCTTTTATTATCATCACATCATTATTCGCACTTTGGGGAATCGCTAACGATTTAACAAATCCAATGGTTTCTGCATTTAAAAAAGTAATGCCAGAATTATCCAATGTACAAGCATCCCTTGTTCAATTTGCATTTTATTTTGGATACTTTTTTATGGCTTTTCCTGCAGCCTTATTTATCAGGAAATATAGTTATAAATCAGGCATTATTTTAGGTTTATCTTTATATGCTGTTGGCGCTTTTTTATTCTATCCCGCTGCAGCCAATGAAGAGTTTAACTTCTTTTTAATCTCACTTTGGGTAATTACATGTGGTTTAGCTTTTTTAGAAACTACCTCAAATCCTTTAATATTAGCATTAGGAGATAGTGAGACGTCTACACAACGTTTAAACTTAGCACAAGCTTTTAACCCTATTGGGTCCTTAACAGGGATGATTATTGCACAAGTATTTGTTATAGGAGCATTGCGTTCTGATGATTATACAGAAGAAGCTTATAATGCTCTAACGTCTTCTGAACTTGCTGCTATTCGTGAAAATGATTTGAGTATTATTAGTGTGCCGTATATTGCATTAGGCGTACTAGTCTTAATTATTATGGGGATTATTATCGCAACAAAAATGCCTAAGACAGCAGATGATGATAAAATGTCACTATCAGAATCTTTTAAAAAATTATTTGCGAATAAAAACTATTTACAAGGTGTTTTAAGCCAAGCCTTTTACGTTGGCGCTCAAATCATGTGTTGGACTTATATTTTTCAATATGTTGATAATTTGAATGAAACAAATGGAACGGACTACACGGCGACTTATTTTAATATTGCAGCGATGATTTCTTTTTTAATTGGACGTTGGATTGGAACTGCTTTGATGAAGAAAGTAAATCCTTCTAGACTTTTGATGCTATTTGGTATTGGAGGTGTTATTATGTGTGCAGGAGCAATTTTATTACCAGGAATTGCGGGATTATTATCTTTAGTAGGCGTTTCAGTGTTTATGTCAATAATGTTTCCTACTATTTATGGTATTGCGCTAAAGGATATGGGAGATGAAGCAAAAATTGGCTCAGCCGGATTGGTAATGGCTATTGTTGGAGGAGCTTTAATGCCTGTTGCACAGGGTGCCATTTTAGATTTAGGAGGTGATGGTTTTTCTGATATAAGCATACTTGGTTTTATACCAGAAGTAAACTTTTCATTTATATTACCACTTATTTGTTTGGCGGTGGTCGCTTTTTATGGATATAGTAGCTACAAAAGAAACTTAAAAAGCATCTAATGACAAAAAGATACTGTTACGCGTGTGACTTAAAAGACGATTCTAAATTAATCGCCGAATATAAAGCTTACCATGCAGAAGGTAAGGCATGGCCCGAAATAACAAAAAGTATTAAAAACGCAGGTATTGTTGATATGCAAATTTACTTAACGGGAAATCGTATGTTTATGATCATGGAAGTTAATGAAACTTTCAACCCTATTAGGAAAGCCGAAATGGACGCTAATAACCCCAAAGTGCAAGAATGGGAAGACTTAATGTGGGATTACCAACAAGAATTGCCCTGGGCGGAAAAAGGAGAAAAATGGATTCCTTTAGATAAGATTTTTCAATTAAAATAAAATCGTATCATTTAATATACATCACACCATAAAGCTTGAAATACTAGGGTATTCTTCTACCTAATAACGTCTAAAGTCTAGTTATTTTCTAGTTAATGACGCTAAAAAACAGAAAATTAATTGGGATATTTATACAATGATATCCTAGGATATATATTACCCTATCAGAGATTAAATAAAAACTCCTTTTTACTAATGGCAATCTAAATAAAAGAGATTAAATTAAACCATTTCGCACATAAACAAAATCATATGGCACAGCTACTGATAAACTTTAAGTATAACTTTGGTTTGTTATTTAATAACATGATTAAGTGAAGACCAAAAAGATTTTATTTTATCAAAGAAATTTATTTTAAGTGAAAACGGAGGTCATCAACTTTTAGGTTTAAAGACACATAATATAAATACTAATCAAAAGGAATTAAGAGTATGAAATTAACGATTAAAGTAAGTCTTAGCTTAGCATTTGCTGCATGGAGTTTAACAACTTTAAGTTACGCTCAAACAAATAGTGAAAACAAATATGAAGCAAATTGGGAATCAGTGCGAAGAATAAACCCGGCTCCAGATTGGTTTAAAGACGCAAAATTTGGTATTTATACGCATTGGGGACCTGTATCTTCTGCATTTGTTGGTTCTAATCCAGAAAAACATTATGCAGGTTGGCACGGAATGAAAATGTATGAAGACGGAAAAAAAGTAAAGACCAAAAATGGAAAACCTACTAACAATTATGTTCATCATAAAAGTAAATATGGTAATCCTAAAAAATATGGTTATAAACATATTATAGAACAATTTGAAGCCTCAGGCTTTAATGCAAAAGAATGGGCAGAACTATTTGCTTTATCGGGGGCTAAATTTGCTGGTCCGGTAGCCATGCATCATGACAATTTTGCGATGTGGGATTCAAAAGCAACGAGATGGAATTCCATGAATTATGGAGGCGTTAATCCTTCAGCCGAATTAAAAAAGGAAATAGAATCGAGAGGTATGAAGTTTCTAGGATCTTTTCATCATGCATTCACGTGGAAATACTTTGCTCCTTCGCATGCTCATAAAGGTATTTCACCAAAAGACTATGACCTATACACGAATCCACACTCCTTAGATTCTGACACTCCTGATGAAGATTTTTATGAAGCTTGGTGGGCTAAGTTAAAGGAATTTATCGATCTATATCAACCTGATATTATTTGGTTCGATTGGTGGCTTGAAAACATGACAGAAGAATGCCGTACCAAATTTTTAGCATATTACTATAATAAAGCTATCGAATGGGATAAAGAAGTTGTTGTATGTTATAAAGAAACAACTTTTGATGAAAATAGTGCAGTTAAAGATTATGAACGTGGGCGCCCTAATCAGCCAAAAGACAAATTTTGGTTAACAGATACTTCTCCGGGAGCATGGTTTTATCGCCCTGGTGCTGAATTCAAAACGCCTAACGAATTAATCGATGTTCTAATTGACATTGTAGCGAAAAATGGAAGTATGCTGTTAAATGTACCTCCAAATCCGGATGGATCTATTCCTCAAGTCATGAAAGATTTACTCAGAGATATGGGGGTTTGGTTAAGCATAAATGGAGAAGCAATTTATGAAACTAGACCATGGACTATTTTTGGTGAAGGACCAACAAGACTTTCTGAAGGAGGACATAAAGTAGAGGAAAAAGGTAAAATTGAATACACCAATTTAGATATTCGTTTTACTAAAAAGACAGATAAAGAGTTTTACATCATGGTAATGGATGTACCTAAAAACGATATTGTCGTTAAATCTTTAAGCACACAGATCGGTGTTTTAAATTCACAGATTTTATCTATCGAGTTATTAGGAAGCGATGAAAAAGTGAACTTCGAAAGAAATGAAAAAGGATTAATTATCAAGGCGCCACAAAAATGCCCTAGTGATTACGCCATAGCTTATAAAGTTAAATTAGAAGGCTATGTAGAAAACAATATTGGGGGTAATATAGACGCTCATGAAGACTAAATATCAATATTTAAATAAAAGAAGAGAAACCAAACTGAAGCTAGTATCTATATTATTTTTATGTTTTGTATTTCAAATTATTGTTTCATGTAACAATCAAAAAGAACCTCTTGCACCACCTAACATAGTTTGGATTACTTCTGAAGATAATTCTAAACATTATATGGCCATGTTTGATGAGCATGGTGCCAAAACTCCCAACATTGAAAAATTAGCGGAACATGGTATTATTTATACGCACGCTTTTTCTAATGCGGCTGTGTGTAGTGCTGCTAGGTCTACTTTAATCTCTGGGTCTTATGGTCCCCGTTTAGCAACACATTATCATAGGAACATACAGCAAGTACCAATGCCAGATGGTTTAATGATGTTTCCATATTACCTGAAAAAAGCAGGCTATTATACTAGTAATAATGCTAAAGAAGATTATAACATTATAAAATCTGATAGTGTTTGGGATAATTCATCAAAAAAAGCCACTTGGAGAGACAGAAAAAAAGGTCAGCCTTTTTTCCATGTTTTTAATATTGGTACTACTCATGAGGGCGTTCTTCATTTCTCAAAAGAAGACATGAAGACCAATACTAAAACCAATCCTGATTCTGTGTTTGTACAGCCAAACCACCCTCAAACTGATTTGTTTAAGTATACCATCGCGAAATACCATGATAAGATTAAAGAAATGGATACGGAGGTTGGAGAAGTTATCAAAAAACTTGAAGAAGATGGACTCCTTAATAATACCTTCGTCTTTTATTTTGGAGACCATGGTGGTGTTTTACCAGGAAGTAAAGGTTATATTAATGAAATGGGGTTGCATATTCCCTTGGTTGTTTATATCCCTCCAAAATATGAAAAGTTGATTAACGAAAAGCCTAAAACAAAGGTTGATGGCTTTGTAAGCTTTATTGACTTCGGGCCAACAGTTTTAAGTCTTGCTGGAATTAGTATTCCTAAAGGTTTTGATGGAATCCCTTTCCTTGGAAAAAATATTTCGGCTGACGATGTTTCCGAAAGAAATGAAACATTTAGCTATGCTGATAGATTTGATGAAAAGTACGATATGGTTCGTGGCCTTAGAAAAGGTAAATACAAATATGAGAGAAACTATCAAGTATTTAATTATGATGGTTTAATGAACAATTATAGATATAAACAGCTAAGCTATCAGGAATGGAAAAATCTCTATAAAAAAGGCTATTTAAATAAAATTCAATCACAATTTTTTGAAAACAAACAACCAGAACATTTGTATAATGTCGAAATAGACCCTTATGAAACTAATAATTTAGCTGGGAATCCAGAATATAATGAGGTTTTAATTGACCTGCGCAAAAACTTAAATAATCGACTTACAGAAATGCCCGATTTGTCGTTTTATCCGGAATTCTATTTAATCAAAAATGCTTTTAATGACCCCATCTCGTTTGGAAAAAAACACCAGTTAGATATTAAAAAATATATTAATATCGCAAATCTGTCCTTGTCTAATTTTAAGAGTGTTAAAACTAATATTGAAACTTATTTAAACTCAAATGATCCTTTTGAAAGATATTGGGCATTAATAACATGCAGTAACTTTGGAAAGGATGCTAAATACTTTACAGAAAAAATAAAAACGATATCGATATTAGATACCGAGGAAATTAACAAAGTCCGTGCAGCAGAATTTTTAGGAATCATTGGAGCACAAAGCCCTGTTAAAATCATGAGTAATTCATTATACAGTGTTAGTGACTGTGCTGAAGCCCTGTTAATTCTCAACTCTATGGCACTTATGAATGATGGACCTTATAATTATGAGTTTAATATTGATATTAAAAAAATTGACAAAACAATTATTCAAGATAAACAAACCAGTCGTCGAATAGCATACCTTACCAAGTGATTATTTCTAGTCTGAAGTTAGATTTTAAGGATTATACACTCTTTTTCTTATAATGAGAATTAATGTAATTTGAAGGCGTGTCTCCATAAAATTTTCTAAAACATTTTCCGAAATAATTTGGTTCACTAAAACCTACCATGTAACTAATTTGTGAAATAGTTAATTCATTTTGTTCCATTAATTGAACAGATCGTTTTAATCGAACCATTCTCATAAAATCATTTGGGGCCTGTCCTGTTAATTTTTTAAGTTTTCTAAAAAACGTAGATCGACTTGTATTCATATCGGAAGCCAGCTCATCTACCCAATAACTTTCATTACTCATATTCTTCTCCATAAAATCCATAATACGCTTTAAAAACTCCTCATCTAGCGAATTTAACGTCACCTTCTCTGGAGTTAACTCCTTTTCTGTCTGAAACCGCTTTCGCATCAAATCTCTGGTCGCTATTAGCTTTTCAACTCTTACAGATAATAATTTCATTTTAAAAGGTTTCGGGATATAGGCATCCGCCCCAGACTCCAAACCTTCAATTCTATGCTCAACAGAATTGAGAGCAGTAAGCAGTATTACAGGTATATGACTTGTTCTTATATTATTTTTTAAAGTTTGACAATACTCCACACCATCCATCTCAGGCATCAAAACATCACTTATTATTAAATCTGGTAGTTCTTTTAAGGTTATATTTAAAGCTTCTTTTCCGTTTTCAGCTTCCAGTACATTATATTTATTTGAAAAACCTTCTTTAACCAAATCTCGAATATCTGCATTATCATCAACAACCAAAATGGTATTTTTAAACTTGCCACCAACAATTTCTTCAGGAGAATTAGCTTTTTCTTGCATGTATTCAATATCCATTTCTTCCTCACTCAATGGAGCAGGAATGACAGTTTCAACAATCTCCTCAGGTAATAAATGCGCTTTACCTAATGGTAATTTAATTTCGAAACACGACCCTTTGCCCTTTTCTGAATTTACTTCAATAGTTCCAAAATGCAAATCCACTAAATCTTTAGTTATAGCTAAACCAATTCCTGATCCCTTTTTAGACATCCGTTTTGTTTGATCCACTTGATAAAATCTTTGAAAAACATAGGGAAGTTCATCTTTGTCTATCCCTAAACCAGTATCTTCAATTTCTATCTTCAAAAAGCTCGCTTTAACTCCCCTATCCTCAATATTTAATTCTTCCTTTTCTCTTGATTTACTTACTCTTACTGTTATTTGTCCACCAGATGGTGTAAACTTAATAGCATTATGGATTAAATTATTTAAAATTTTCTCCAATTTATCCCAATCAAACCAAGCATCTATAGCATATACCTCACTATCGAAAGAAATATCAATTTCTTTTTTTCTGGCGGAAGCCCTAAACGAAAATACAATCTCTCGAATGAAATTAATAATATTAGACTCTGTCGCACCTAGCTTGGTTTCACCAACTTCAATTTTCCTAAACTCCATAAGCTGATGTACCAGTCTAAGTAAAGAATTTGCATTTCTTTGTACTACTTTTAGCTTTGTTTGTACAGGCCTATTATCAATCACAGACTCCAAAAGTTCTTCTACTGGGTTTAATATTAAGGTTATTGGTGTTTTGAAATCATGAGAGATATTGGTGAAAAACTGAAGTTTGAGCTTATTTACAGCTTCTATTTCTTTTTGAATTTCCAGAGAAGCCTGTTGCTTCGATTTTAAGTTAAAATAAGATTGTATACTCCAAAGTACTCCAATAAAACATAGAATATAAAATATATAAGCCCACCAGGTTAACCAAAAAGGTGGTTGAATTTTTAATTTTAAAATAGCTGGTTCATCATTCCACAGACCATCATTATTAGATGCCTTAACCATAAAAGTATAATTACCGGGAGGTAAATTTGTATAATGTGCTAAAGATAATGCCTTAGAATCCACCCATTCTTTATCAAAACCCACCAATTTGTATTTAAACTTGTTTTTTTCCGGGGCGGCATAATGAAGTGCCGCAAACTCAAAAGTTAATGTGTTTTCGTCATATCTAAGCTCTATAGGTTTAGATGTTATGCCAACTGGTTCTTTAAAAAGAACTCTACCTTCATATGGTCTATCAACAATAATTGTCTCATTCTTAATTTTAAACCCTGTTAATCTTGGAATGGCTTTAATACTATTTTCCTTCAATTTTTTAGGATGAAAGACATTCAACCCCTTTAATCCACCAAAAAACAAATAACCTTCTTTACTTTTAAAATAAGCATTCATTCTAAAATTATTGCTTTGTAGGCCATCCTCTTTGTTGAAATTTTTGAAGGTTTCCGTTTTCGGATTAAAGCTTGAAATCCCGTTATCTGTACTTACCCACAAGATCCCATTATCATCTTCTAATAATCCATATACAGCATTATTAGCAAGTCCATCTTTTTCCGTATAACATTTAAAAACTGGATCTGAATTTCCTGTTGCGGGCAAAGTCATCTTATTTAGTCCTCCTCCAAATGTACCTATCCAAAAAACACCCTCTTTATCCTCTAGTATAGAATAAATGGAGTTATGACTTAAGGAATTTGGATTTTTTTCGTCGTGTTTATAAACCACAAATTGATCTGGAGCACCATCAATTCCGGGTACAATTAAGTTTAATCCTCCTTGAGCTGTTCCAACCCAAATATTATGTTTACTATCTTCATATAAACAGCTTACTTCTTTTGCGCTAATACTATATTTATTATTACTATCTGGTAAATAGTGAATGGCCGTAGAAAAGTCATATTCAGAGCTATGATTCTTTTTTGTTTTATCCCATTTAATCAATCCATTTATCATAGAACCAAACCAAAGTGTACCATTTTCATCTTCTAACGTTGAGAAAACCTCTAACATATCAAAATCAGTCGATTTAAAAGATACCTCTTGGGTATTATTGTCTTGACTCATTCTTACGACGCCATTAGTCGTTCCTAGCCAATAAAAACCATCCTTATCTTTTAGAATAGACCAAATATGCTCTTGAGTTTTAAAACTTGGTTGATCCCTATTGATATAAAAATGTTCGAAGAAAGGTTTTTCAAAATTATCACCAAACTTTACTCTATTCAAACCATCTTGTGTTCCTATCCAAAAGGTATCTCCTTCTCCTTTTGATATGGCATTAACAGATGAATTGCTTAATGAATTCTTTGAGAGTAAATTCTCATTAAAAAACATGATTTCCTTTTGTTTCAAATCACACTTATTAAGCCCTCCTTCTTCAGTTCCTACCCAAAGTACATTAGTATTATCAATTAATATAGACTCAATATTATTACTGCTTAGACTTTCAGGTTTAGAAACATCGTGTACATGTTTAATATATTTCCCTGTTTTAATATTGTACTGATAAAGACCATATCCATGAAGTCCAAACCAAAGATTATTATTCTCATCTTCATACATGGTTAGCATACCGCCAGACTCATCCGTATCAGGTCTAGCCACTTCACATTTAAACTCTTCAAAGTTATTAGCTTTAGAATCTTCAAAGTCCTCTGGGTTTTCAATTCGAACTAATGTATGTCCAGTTCTAGATGCCCAAAGCGTACCATCCTTACCCACAAACAAATCTTTAATACTTACATTTAAATTCTCAAAACTGACGAACTCTGTAATTTCATTTTTTGTAATTACTTTGTTTAAGCCTTTTACCGTACCTACCCATAAACCACCAGATTGATCTTTTACAAATGCGTGTATTTGATTACTATTTATACTTGTCTTTAAATTAGGCTTATGGTTATAAACCACAGGTGTTTCACCCTTCGTATCGGAGCTTTTAAAAAAATACAAACCAGAATGTAATGTCCCAACCCATAAACTCCCATCAGTATCCGGATAGATGGCTGTAATACGAGCATCCTCCAAAATAACGGGATAGTTTGAAAACTTTTGCGTACGTCTATTAAGTTTGCTAAGTCCCTTTCCAGTTCCTATCAAAAGATTACCATGTACATCTAATTCCAATTCATAAACTGAATTACTAACCAAACTATTAGGATTATTTAATTGATGCCTGAAAACAGTAAATCTTTGTCCGTCGTACTTATAAAGACCATTAAGTGTACCCACCCAAATATATCCATCAAGGTCCTGAATAACTTTCATAACGGAGTTTTGAGTAAACCCCTTATCATCGATAAAATGCTCAAACTTAAGATCTACATTTTGAGCAATCACATTGAAACAAACACTTATATTCATTACATAAAATACAAGTAATAAAGAAGGGATTATTTTTATTTTAAATAAAAAATTATTTCTTTTTATAATCATAAAACACTTTTTCAATTTATGAATAAGACCATAACCTAAAGTAATAATATCCAATTAAACTACTAATAAGACAGACCTATATTTTTGTAAATTTAAATTTTAAATCACAATTAAAACTCACTTTTAGGCTCACTTTTTAATTTGCTATCAAAAAAAAAACGGCAATTATTCATTAATGAATAATCGCCGCTTCAAACTAAACAATTTAAACAAAACTGTGACTAACTCAATAATATCCTATTAATAGTTTGGATCTTGTTGTAAAACATCTGGTCTCAAATCAATTTGAGATTGAGGTACAGGAAAATGATCATTTCTACCATCTTTAAAATTCGCCCCTTGAATCCAAGGCAATCTTCCATCTGCCAGTTCTGAGTCTAAATATTTATTAATGGTGCTGGTAACAATACCCCAGCGTACTAAGTCTTGAAAACGCAGTCCTTCCAATGCAAATTCTAAACGTGTCTCATGACGTACCGCTTTTCTAGCATAGTCTTGGTCTGGAAACGATGTATAAAGCCCCATTTTATAATTAGCTGCTGGTAAATTCTCGTCTATAATAATAGGCTCACCTGCTTTAAATGTCGTGTTTGCTACTTTACCCATCACAATATCATCTGATGCTCTTTCTCTTATCATATTTACCATATCTTTAGCGGTACCCAAATCATTTTCTTCAACGGCAACTTCCGCTCTCCATAAAATAATATGCGATAATCTAAAAAGTCTGAAATTATTACCATTTAGCCCAGCAGACCACGTTGGAGTATTTATAGAAATGGTTTTAAAATTTCTTTTCCAGAACATAATTTTTGTGTTTAAAAATGGCCCCATACCTGCTTGATCAAGCATCCAGTCTCCTCCACTCATTGGTCCCCAATCTAAAAACGGAATACCACGTCTAGCTATAGTCCAATCCACTCTAGGGTCAAGTAACACATCTGTGGGTGTAAACTCTTCTGTATCTTTAATTCCATAATCCTCAAGTAATAAATCGTCTTGAAAAGTATCTAATAAAGGTAAACCATCATCATCAACTTTAAAAGCGTTAAAAAGGTCAAAAGTTGGCGCACTATATGCACAGCATAACCCAACGTCTGAACCTCTTGGGAATAAGGTTCTGTGATCTGAACCCGCATTTTCTCCACCACCTGTTCCATCATTTACCGTATACTGAACCTCAAAAATGCTTTCTGCATTATTCTGTTTTTCTTCATCATGATTGTCATAAAAATGTGGCATTAAAGTAAAAGGACCATTGTCAATGATATCATCTAATAAAGGTTTTGCCTGAGCAAATTCATTTTGAAACATATGGACACGCGCCTTTAAAGCTTTTGCCGCCCATCTAGAAGCACGTCCAACTTCACTTGGAGTTGCATCCATATTATTGTCTATACCCCACTGCAAATCAGCTTCAATGTCATCCCAAATCGGTCTATCATTTGGAACTTCGCTAGCAGCGACATCCTCTGTAATGTAAGGAACTCTCTCAATTTTAGATTGTAATTGAAAATGAAACCAAGCACGTAACCATCTTGCTTCAGACTCTAGTTGTTTAGCTTTATCCGAAGGGATTGCTTCTCCAGCTACCCTTAAAACTCGTAGAACATCATTAGCTCTTGATATGCCGTCATAGTTGGCTGCCCAAAGTCCTCCTACCCATGGATTATTGGGGTCTACCTCAAATCTTTCGATTAAATTGATGGAAGACCACCCTCCTGTTTGGTCTCCTCTGTGCATATCATCAGATGGTACATCTCCCCATACCCAGTTTGTTGCTGACGCTTCACCAGCACCACCAGGACCACCAGCAGAAAAACCATCTATAAGTGAATAAGCCCCTATTAATAAAAAGTCAGCTCCACTTTCATCTGCCAGAACCTCCGGTGTTACCACTCCTTTTGGAGATTCCTCCAAAAACTCATCGTTACATGAAGTACTAAAAATTCCTAGCACTGCCAATAAACATAATTTTAAATGTAATCTTTTCATTTTTCTTAATTTTTTTATTTTACATACTAATATTTAAACCAAATATGAACTGCTTAGGCTGTGGCCAAGTACCAAAATCAAAACCTCTATTTATTTCAGCATTTCCAGTATTTGGATCATTTCTAGGAAGTATTTCTACATCTAAACCAGAATAATCATTAAATAAAGTTACTAAATTAGTTCCTGTAACATATAATCTTAAACTAGATAATCCCATTTTATCTAAAACTTTACTTGGCAAATTATACCCTATTTGTAAAGATTTTAGTCTTAAGAACGATCCATCCTCAATCATAGTTGAATTCGTATTTTGTTCTTGACTTGTTGTACTAGAAGCCTTTGGCAATACAGCATTTGCATTATCATCTAAATAAGGGCTTCCCCAAGAGCGAAATAATCTATCAGCAGCCTTTGGCCCTTGAAATAAACCATACCGCGTAAAACGATTATGATAATTAATCAAATCATTTCCTACACTAGCATACCAAATCGCAGTTAAATCAAAATTTTTGTACTGCAATCCTATATTTAAACCAGCTGTAAAATCTGGATGTGGATTACCAATCCAAGTACGATCATCTGGAGTTATTTCCCCATCTGGCACACCATCAGGTCCGCTTACATCTCTAAATTTATAATTACCTGGTTGGTTGTAATCACCATTTGTAGCATGAGCATCGGCTTCTGCTGGTGTTTGGAAAATTCCATCTACAATATAACCATAAAATTCCGGAAATGCACGTCCGGTTTCAGCTCTTGTATAAGTTTGACCTCTTTCACTTCTACCAATAAGTGCATCACCATCTTCACTTGAAAGTTTAGTAACTTCATTATTATACCAAGACGCATTTAATCCTAAATTATAGGTGAAATCTTGACCTACTGCCCCACGATAATTAACTTCAAAATCTACACCTTGATTTTCCATAGTACCTACGTTTACAAAAGGAGCCTGTGCTTGCCCCTCAACATCAGGTATAGCAGTTCTAAATAACATATCCTCTGTGGTTTTTGTCCACCAATCAAGGCTAAAATCTAACCCACCAGCAATAGTGACATCAAAACCAACATTCAAAGACTCTGTGGTTTCCCATTTCGCATCTGGATTTCCAAATGCTGTAGATTGATAACCTAATGCTATGGTATTATCTCCACCAGTAATTCCATAATATGAATTTCCTAAGCCTGAGCCAAAAGTTGTGAAACCGTTGTAATTCCCTATCTGATCATTACCGGACTGTCCCCAACCTGCTCTAAATTTCAACTGTCTCAACCAATTACTACTACCTTCCATAAAGTTCTCCTTTGTAACAACCCAACCAACGGAAGCTGCTGGGAATACACCATAACGGTTGTTTGCTCCAAATCTTGAAGATCCGTCACGACGAACTGTCCCTTCAACAATATATTTATCATCGTAAGAATAGAATGCTCTTCCAAACAAAGAGAACATAGACCATGTCCAAGCTCTAGAATTATTGGTAATCGCTCCAGCACCAGCAGTTAAATAGTAAAAATCATCTTCTGTAGAAATATATCCAGCTCTCCCTCCTCTGATTTCATCAAAATCCAACTTTACAGATTCCATTCCTAATATAACATCTAAATTATGAACATCCGAAAAGGTCTTATTGTAGTTTAAAGTATTTGTGAAGTTCCAATTCAAACTATTGCTCCTAATCTCACTCAACGTATTTGTAAATGAACCATTCGTGTTTTCAGGGTCTGCAAACCTAGGGTCATGGTTACTAAACCAATTCATATTATACCCAAACAAAGATTTAAACTTAATATTTTTTAAAGGTTTAATTTCGATATAAAAATTACCTTGTAAATTGAGCGTTTTTCTTAAATCCTTTCTTTCTCTAAAATTATTACCTAAAGGGTTTGGTCCATCATTTAAACCACCTCCAACAATACCACCAGCAAAATTACCAGCAATATCATAAACTGGTATCAAAGGGCTCGTTTCTACAATTTCGCTAAAACCAACGGTATTACCCCTACTTTCAGATAATGTAGCTCCAATTCGTTGTCCTATTGTCAACCAGTCATTAATTTCAGAATCTATATTAGATCTGAAAGCATATCTTTTAAAGTCATTATATTTAAAAATACCTTCTTCACTAAAAAAGTTTCCATTAAAAGCATAAGTTGTTTTTTCAGAACCTCCATTTACTACTAAGCTATATTCCTGTAATAAAGGAGCGGTTTCATAAATTTCATCTAACCAATCTGTACCATTTTGATTAGTAACAGTAATTGGATAATCTCTTTCTTGATACAAAGATGGATCTGTAGATGCATCACCAAAAGAAGCACCATTAGGAAATAAATAGTCATTGACTCTCGTTCCTTGAATATCATTAGGGTCAAATTGAAAATGCGGATGTGATGGGGTTATACCATCATTCGTTTGCTCCAACCACAGCATTTGACCAATTAAAGTAGGATCTGTTACCAAATCATATTTTGCGTTGGTTTTACCAATTCCTGTTTTTACGTTAAATTGAATAGTGGCCGCCTGATTTCTTCTACCAGATTTTGTTGTAATCAAAATTACCCCACTTGCACCTCTAGCTCCGTAAATAGCAGTAGACGAGGCGTCTTTTAGAACCTGCATAGACTCTATTTGATCTGGTGGAGGAACAGTTCCTCCTTGAACACCATCTACGATATACAGAGGATTATTACCATTTATACTACCAATACCACGAATTCTAACTTGTGCTTGTTGCCCAGGTCTTGCAGATGATAAAACGGTAACACCAGAAGCACTACCTTGCAATGCTCTTGTCGCATCAGATGATGGTTGTTGTTCTAAAAAATCTTTGTCAACAGTACTTACCGCACTCACAACATCCGTTTTCTTTCTAGTACCATACCCAATAACAACTACTTCGTCTAAAGATTGAGCATCTTCAACCAAGCTTACATTAATTGTTGAATTGGCCCCCACTGTAACTTCTTTTGTTTCAAAACCAGTAAAAGAAATTACCAAGACATCTCCTTGACTTGCACTAACAGAATAATTTCCGTCAAAATCGGCAACCGCACCATTAGTTGTACCTTTTACCAAAACATTGGCCCCTACTAAGGGTTGATTTGTCTCATCTACTATAGTACCACTAATTGTAGTGGTCTGTGCCTGCATTAAAAAAATGCTTAACATAGTAAATAATGAAAATGTCCATTTCTTACTTGTAATCTTGAATCTGTCAAACAAGTAATTAAAAAAATAAATTTTTCTCATAATTTTAGTTTAATTTTAAATTAGTTTATTGCTCCAAAAAGGACTTATAGAGTATAGGTGCATAAAGCCTATATTTTTTCAGTCTATTTTAGATGTGCAAATTAAGTTATAGCACTAAATTCTTATGAGTAAATGGAATTCAACAACAAGTAAAAATTAACCAAAAAGGTATTTGAATGTATATTTATCAATTGAAACGCAAATAATTATTAACTTTACTTTTTACACCTATTAAAATTTAAAATATTGCAATTGCAGTCCTGTTTATTAAAAACAAACAAGTGCTTATCAATCCCTCAATCAAGAAATAAATTTATTTAACCTATGTTGAAAACATATTATGTTTCCTTTTTTTCGGCCTTCTTGTTTTTAGTTTCCTGTAAAGAAGAATCACCCATTCCCCTAGCTGAAAATGATAAACATTTTAGTTTAATTGATTCTGATTTTACACATATTAAGTTTATAAATAAGCTTATTGAAACTGAAAAAGACAATCACCTTATCAATGAAAATTTTGTAACAGGTGCTGGTGTAGCCATTGGCGATATTAATAATGATGGTTTACCTGATATTTTCTTTTCTGGTAATCAAGTTTATGATAAATTATATTTAAATAAAGGCAATTTAGTTTTTGAAGATATTTCTCAGGATTCCGGAATAAATATTATTAAGAATTGGTCTACTGGAGTAACATTTGCCGATGTAAATGCAGACGGTTTTCAAGATATTTATATCTGTAAAAATGTCCACCAAAAAAATGGTAAGAGCAACAACTTGCTATTTATCAATAATGGTGATTTAACTTTTACTGAAAGCGCACATAAATACGGTATTAGTGATCCCGGTTTTTCCATCCAAGCAAATTTTTTTGATTACGACAATGATGGGTGGATAGATCTGTACCTCATTAACCAGCCGCCAGGTTACGGCAACCGCTCTGGCGGAAAAACACCTATGAAATATGCTAACCCTAGATTTAGCGATAAGCTTTATAAAAATTTGGGGGCTAACAAAGGCTTTGTTGATGTTTCTAATCTGGCGGGTATAAAAAATTTAGCGCATGGTCTTTCTGCTAGTATTGGTGATGTGAATAATGACAACCAGCAAGACATTTATGTTACTAACGACTACGACAAACCAGATTACTTATATGTAAACAATTCAAACGGTACGTTTAAAAACAATAATCTAGAAGCTTTCAAACATATTTCAAATTTTAGCATGGGTAGTGATATTGCCGATTTCGACAATGATGGAAATCTAGATATCATGGTTGTTGATATGGTCGCAGAAGATCATAAGCGAATTAAAACTAATATGGGAGGTATGAACCCAGAAAATTTCTGGGCTATTGTTGATAATGGATGGCATCATCAATATATGTTTAACACCTTGCACAGAAATAATGGAAATGCAACTTTTAGCGATGTAGCTCAAATAGCTGGAGTATCAAACACCGATTGGAGTTGGGGGCCATTAATCGCTGATTTTGATAATGATGGATTCAAGGATATTTTTGTAACCAACGGAATAAAAAGAAATATGCGTTACAGCGATGTTAATAACACCTATGAAATAATTTTAGATAGTATTTCATTGGAAGCAAAGAAACAAAATAAACGGTTTCAGGATGTTGTTAATATTTTAGAATTAGCGCAAATGGCTCCAGAGGACAAACTAAATAATTATATTTATAAAAATAATGGAGACTTAACATTTGAAAACAAAATTGAAGAATGGGGATTCGCAAAACGTACTCTTTCAAATGGCTCTTGCTATGCAGACTTAGATTTGGATGGTGATTTAGATATTGTTGTAAGTAATATAGATGAAGAGGCTTTTATTTATAGAAACAACACTTCCGAAAGACAACTAGGCAATTACCTTAGATTTAAACTAATTTCTGAAAATAACACCAATATTTATGGGACACGAATAAAGCTTTTTAAAAAAGACTCTTTAATGCAAATGGTGGAGGCCACCAACAATAGAGGGTACATGTCTAAAAGTGAAGATGCATTGCATTTTGGGATTGGACAGACCAAAAACATTGATAAAGCTATAGTAATCTGGCCAGATGGGAGAACTAATGTTTTCAAAAATCTTAAGGCTAATAAACAGATTGATGTCTTTTCAAAAAAAGCAACTAAGAATTCCCTTAAAATTAAGAAGCAGGAAACCATTTTCAAAGACGTTACTCAAAAGACAAAACTTCGCTACAAGCATGAAGAAAACATTTACAATGATTATTTAAAAGAGGTTTTACTACCCCATAAAATGTCCCAATTTGGGCCTCAGATAGCTGTTGGTGATGTAAATGGAGATTCCTTGGAGGATTTCTATATTGGAGGGTCCGCAGGTAATTCTGGGAGTTTATTTCTACAAAATAAAGATGGAACATTCAGCGAAAATAAAAATCCTGTATGGGACACAGATAAGGGCTTTGAAGATGCCGGATGTCTTTTTTTCGATATTGATTCAGATGGTGATTTAGACCTTTTTGTTGCCAGTGGGGGAAACGAGTTTAAGCCTAATAGTAAAATGCTAAAAGATAGATTATACATAAATAATGGTTCAGGTATTTTTACTAAAGATTCCCAGCGAGTTCCCAGATACCTCATCAGTAGCTCTGTAGTTATTCCTGCAGATTATGATAATGACGGTGATTTAGATTTATTTGTAGGCGGAAGACTAACACCACAAAAATACCCATTTCCGGCAAGTTCTAAATTATTGGAAAATAGAAATGGTTACTTAATTGATGTCACCAATAAAGTTATTCCAGACCTAAAAAATCTGGGGCTAACAACATCTGCTACTTGGGCTGATATTAATAATGATGACTTATTAGATTTGATAGTTGTTGGTGAGTGGATGCCAGTAACTACCTTTATAAACCATAACAGCACATTTAAAAAACAAACATTTGAAGGGCTAAAGAATACTGAAGGTTGGTACTATTATGTTACAAGCGCAGATATGGATAAAGATGGCGATCAAGACTTAATTATTGGTAATCTGGGTCTCAATTATAAATATAAAGCCACTAAGGGGCAACCTTTTCAAGTACATAGTTACGATTTTGATAAAAATGGTACAAACGATATTGTATTAAGCTATTATGATCATGGACAAATTTATCCTGTTAGAGGAAGATCATGCTCACTTGAACAAATACCTTCTTTAGAAGAAAAATTTCCAACCTTTGAATCTTTTGGAGCTTCAAATTTAGACGGCATTTATGGGAGTAATTTAAAAAACGCTTTAAATTTCAAGGCATATACTTTTGCTTCATATTATGTTGAAAACGTTGAAGGAAAATCATTTAATCTTCATAAACTACCACAAATGGCACAATTATCAAGCATAAACAGTATGGTAATTGATGATTTTGATAACGACAACAACCTGGACATCATTCTATCTGGGAATTTATATGGTTCTGAAATTGAAACTCCAAGGAATGATGCCGGAATAGGTCTTTTTTTAAAAGGAAATAGCACTGCTCAATTTAAAGCCATACCCTTAACAGAAAGCGGTTTCTACACTCCAAATAATGCTAAGTCTATGGTAAAAATAAACACAAGTAAATCTAAAGCCATTCTTGTAGGAAATAACAATGACAAGCTACAACTTATTACGTATAAATAATTTATACTAATAATTACTATCTTTTGAATAGTTTTTACTTTTCCTTAACAGGCTTAAGTATTATTTTGTTTCAATAAAAATTTATCTAAGATTTTGAAAAATATAAAGGTTTGTTTCCTATTTATAAGTATTTGTTTCTCAGTAAATGCGCAAAAGTTTACGGAGAAGGATGTTTCTATTTTTTCAAAAAACATGTCTTCAAACTTTGGAAATGCTGTTGCTGATTATGATTTAGATGGAGACTTAGATATTTTTATCGTTGCCTATAATTCTTTTGATAAAGAAACGCCAAGCACATGGAGCAGGTTATTAGAAAATAGAGGAGGTTGGTTTGAAGATGTGACTGAAAAATCAGGGTTTAGTAATCAGCACTCCAATGCAGATAAAACGGACTTAAAACTAGGCGCTAATTGGGGAGATTATAATAATGATGGCTATCCCGATTTGTTACTTTCACATCAAAACGGAACACAACTTTACAAGAACACAGGAAAAAGCACTTTTATAGATGTCACTTCGAAATCTAAAATAATACCCTGTACAGAAAAATGTAGTAGTACTGGTGGTTTATGGTGGGATTTTGACAACGATGGTGATTTAGATTTATACCTATTGTACCTTGACAGCGACAATAGGTTACTCATAAATAATGGTGATGAAACGTTTACTGAAGTTGAAGGCGCTCTTAATTTAAACGACTCTGGTAGAACATGGTCTTGTCTTCCTATTGACGCTAATCATGATGGATGGATAGACATGTATGTTGTTAATGATTTTGGACTAAGTAGATTTTATATTAATCAAGAAGGTAAGTCTTTTGCCGAAGCAACTAACGAATATAATTTAACTAACACCGGATGTGGAATGGGTTCTGACATCGGAGATTACAATAATGACGGTTATTTTGATATTTATGTTACTAACATTGCTGAAACAAAAAGCAACCCTCTTTTTATGGGGACTCCAGAAGGACCTTTCATTAATAAAACGGATAACGAAGGGGTTGGAAATGGACATTATGGATGGGGTACAAGGTTTATTGATGCAGATAATGACGGTGATCAAGACATCTATGTTGTAAATGGTGATAACGACTTAATTTATAAAAATGTATTTTTCAAAAATTTAAAAAAGGAAAACAAAATAGGCTATCAAGAGTGGACTAATGAATCTGGTGCCAATGGGACTGCTAATGGCATGGGTGCAGAGGTATTTGATTTTGATAATGATGGCTACCAAGATATTCTAGTAAGCAATGTAAATAGCTTCCCTTATCTTTATAGGAATGAATCTGGTAACCCAAACTCATGGTTACAAGTAAACCTAAAAGGCTTATCTGTTAATTATAATGCCTTTGGAGCTAAATTAACAGCTTATACAAACAATGAATCTTTCCATCGCTTAAACCATGGAGCTACTATAATGGGGCAAAGTATTAAACCATTACATTTTGGTCTCGGTATAGTTGAAAAAATAGATAGTCTAATGATAACATGGCCAAATGGAAAAGAAGAAAAAGTTTATAATATTGACAAAAACCAAAAAATAACAGTTGTTGAAAGTCAAGGTATGACTGAGGGTAGAATTTATGAAATGCCTACTGAAAATGAAGAAGAAAAAGTAGAAGAAATTCAACCGGAAACGGAAAAATCAAGCCTTTTTGTAACACCTAACCCATCATCTGAATACACTGATTTCAAAATAAATAATATTAGTGCGGATTCTTTTTTAGAAATTGATGTTTTTAGTATTTCAGGCACACGTATTTGCCATATTTATAAAGAAAGTATTCCACAAGGAGAATGGGTTGAGCGCTGGCAAATAAACGAATCAATACTTTCTTCGGGTTTATACCTTTATAGAATACATGTTAAAAATAAGACCTGGACAGGAAAACTTGTGATTAATCATTAAAGTCTTTTATAACATCTGAAATATTTAGCTATCACGCAGGTTCGTCCAATTAGGGAACATATAAATTTTAAATCAATTGTTATAAAATTATACCACTAGCGTTAGTTTTTAAAAACCAAGAACCAACTACGTTCTTCTCAACAAAACATTATTTCTATTTTAAATGAACTCGCAATAAATAATCATCACAGGTTATAAAAAGATACTCTTCATCATCTGAAAATTCACAATTTCCGGTTGGCTTATCCAATCTTATGGTTCCAAGGTGCACACTCTTCGAATTAATAATCAAAACACCGCCTGGTCCAGCTAAAAAAATGTTTCCTTTACTATCTAGTTTCATGCCATCAGCCTTTTGCTTATCAATACTTCTATGTAAAGCCTCTGTGGCTTCAAAAAACCTTCTTTTATTTTTAACTTTACCAGCTCCCACAAGATCATAAGCCCAAATGGATGGTCTCTCGGCATTGGAATCTGTTACATATAGAATTTTTTCATCCTTAGAAATAGCAATTCCATTTGGTTTGTTTACCGTACTATCTAAAAGCTTTATGTTTCCAGATTTATCATGAAAATACACTCCGTTAAACCCTATTTGACTTGGAGTTTCACCTAATCCAAAAGAAGGATCTGTAAAATACAAATTCCCTTTACTGTCATAAACCAAATCATTAGGTGAATTAAATTTCATGCCTTTATAATTTGTAATAAAAGGAAGAAAATTAGGACTTAGAGAGTCTTTTAAAGATACGAGTTTACTTATTACTCTATCCCCTTCTTGACATATAACTAAGTTCCCTTCTAAATCTAAAGCTAATCCATTAGAACCCTTAGGCAAATTTTCTTTACCAGTATACCCAGAAGGATGCATATAGAGAT
This sequence comes from uncultured Algibacter sp., assembly GCF_947495925.1. Lineage (GTDB taxonomy): Bacteria > Bacteroidota > Bacteroidia > Flavobacteriales > Flavobacteriaceae > Algibacter_E. The sequence goes on along the minus strand of NZ_CANMAU010000007.1, from coordinate 217,675 downwards.
TTAACCCTTCCTTTTCACTCCATTGATAAATCTTATTCTCAGGTACATCTGAAAAAACTAATTTATTTTCTTTGGGCATCCAAACAGGTCCTTCTGACCAATTGAAACCTTGAGCAACTAACTCAATTTTAACATTTTTAGAAATAACGCCCTCTAACTGTGGGCTAAATTGTTCAACAAAACCATAAACAGGATACTTTTCCTTTTTTTCACAGTTAAGAAACAAAAGAAGACTTAGCGATAATAGGAGTCCAACACGTGCTCCAACAATATTTTTTTTAAATGTATACATAAGAAACAACTATTCTTTTTAAATAAGATATCTTTATTTATATTTTGCTATTTCTGTAACAAATTGAGAGGCATTATCTTCAATCATTTGATAATCCGCTTTGATAGAAATAGGCTCAGAGACAACACTGGCTATACCTATCCCATCAGCACCACTTGTCATCCAATCTTTCACCTCATTTAACTTAATTCCACCTACTGCCATGAGTTTAATATGATCTAATGGCGCCTTTATAGAAGTAAAATACGTAATACCCATTATATCTGCAGGAAATAACTTAACAAAATCTGCTCCTGCTTCCCAGGCCTCACAAATTTCTGTAGGCGTTAAAGCCCCCATTAAAATCGGTATCTCATTTTTATGAGCTAAATCAATTAGTTCAACATTGCAGTTTGGTGTTACTAAAAACTGAGCTCCAGCATTAATTGCCTCTGCAGCTATGGCTTTATTTACAACTGTACCAGCTCCAATTAAAACATCTGGATATGATTTACGAGCTTTCGATATTTCATGAGCATAATTTGGAGTATTAGATGTTATCTCCATGACTTTTGCTCCTCCAGAAACTAGGCTTTGTATTACGGTTTGTGCTTTAGAGGCATCTTTTAAACGTGTTACAAAAACAAGTTTTTCTTCACCAATAACTTTAACCAATTCTTCCCTATTCATTTTCTAAAAAATAATATTTACCAATTTGTAAAAGATCCGTCATTCCTTTTTAATCTCGGAATTTCAACAGGGACAAAAGCTGTTTTTTTCGCTAATTCCTCATTAACCTCAACACCCAGGCCAGGTGTTGTTGGCAATGGATAGCGAGCTCCTTCTAACTTAGGTTGTACAGGATAATATTTAGGGTCATTTGTAAGCACATGTGCTCCTGTATTCACTTCCTCCAACCAACTAAAATTAGGTGTAGCAGCTGCGAGATGAATTGTAGCAGCAGTGCAGATAGGTCCCAATGGGTTATGAGGCATTAAATCTATATAATGCGCCTCTGCGAGAGAAGCTACCTTCATAGCCTCTGTAAGTCCTCCAACATTACATACATCAACTCTAGCATATTGCGTAATATTTCGTTCTAAGAAAGGTAAGAACTGCCATTTACTAGCAAACTCTTCGCCAATAGCAAATGGTATGTCTATCATTTTGCGCAAGCTTTCATAAGCTTCTGGATTTTCATCGCGTATGGGTTCTTCAATGAAATCTAAAGTCCCCTCAGGCATACGTTTCATAAATGAATACGTCTCAGCCGCACTAAGCCTTGAATGGTAGTCAATACCTATTGTAATTTTATTTCCTATTTCCTGTCTCAATGCAATCATCCATTCCGCAATAACCGCAATAGACTCTCTTGGTTGAAAACGAGAAATATCCTCTTGATCCTCAAACTCTGCAGGTGCCAATCTAAGCATATCCCAACCTTCACTTACTAATTTTTTAGATTGACTAATCAATTCATCTAAAGTTGAAAAACGAACTGATGCAAAACATTCCACAAAATCGCGTTGCTTTCCTCCCAGAAGTTCATATACCGGGACATCCAAAGCCTTCCCTTTTATATCATGTAATGCAATATCTATTGCAGAAATTGCTGCCGTAAAAACGCGACCTCCTTCAAAATACTGGCCTCGATACAAATCTTGCCAAATAGCACCTATTTCCATAGGGTTTCGACCAATTATTAAAGATGCATAATGTTTTAACACACCTACTACGGCAAATTCACGACCAGATAGACCAGAAGCCCCCCAACCATATACACCTGAATCTGTTTCAATTTTAACGACTAATTGACTTCCCGCACCTATATTAATTGGGTAGGGTTTAACTGCTGTAATTTTCATTTGTATTTTATTTTTCTGTAACAATACGCTCCTCTTTTTCAACCAAAATGTAATTAGAGAAAACGCCTAAAAAAGGCTGTAGTTTAAATAAACATCATTGCTTGTGTATTATACCCTTTTTCGTATTTTTTTGAATTTTATACTTCTTTAATTATTAAATATAATCACAAACACGAATCAATTCAAATTTATAATAACTAATCTATTGTTTTTTGAATAGCTCAAAATAAACACAACATTGACCAAGGTTTACCATAAAAACAGCATTATTGAACCAACAAATTAATATAAGAATTAACTTAAATATCAATAAGTTGAAATATACAATTAACTGCTTAACTTTTTACTTAGAATATATTTCTTGTTGTTATCCTTTAATTAAATGAATCTAAAATTCTATTATTTACTATTTAAATCCACTCGATAAACCATAGAAACAAAAAAACCTGACAATCATATTTTGATTATCAGGTTTAAATTTTGTCGGGGTGGCAGACTTAACCACCTTTTTATATTACACTGTTAAACAGTCGATTAAACTGTTTTCTTTAATTATGCACACCTATTTGCACACTAAAGTCAAAAAGAACTATTTAAAAACATAATTTGTTTGTCTTTGTTAGCATAAAGATACAAATAATATTAAATATGTATCATTCCATGGATTTAACGATTGACTATTTTGAGCTATCCTTTATGATTTTAATACTCCATGGATGAAAGCCCAAATTATCCATATATTTTTGTTTATGAGCTATTAATATTTTTTCAATACCATTTTCATTTATGGGAAGATATCCAAACTCGTAGCAAAAAAAATAAGTTTATTTTAAATGGAAAAATATGTGTAAACAACTCAAACCTATAGCCTAATTTTGTAGACTATCCCGTTTTGTAGCCTTCCCTAAAAAAAGAACTTTCCTAATTCAACTATATCTAGTTTTCATTTTTATAAAATTCAATTTCTCTTTCAAAATAAACTTCTTCTTTTTCTTCTGGATGATTATATACATCACAATAATAAACTTTTCTAGCAAAAATTCTAACTTTTAGAGATTTTGTAGGATTAACTTTTGCACACACTATATCACCTGATTTAAATAAATTACTCATAATTATTGATTTTGTCCTATGGCTCTAAATCATCATAGCCACTTTTTAAAATAATTGAAAGCATCTTAAATCTTTCATTTGCTTCTATTGTATATAAAACATGACCAGGAATAACCATAGATTCATTCTTTTGTAAATATGTAGATATGTTATCTATTACAATTTCTGCTTTTCCTTCAATGACATTCACAAAAGTTGAAAAAGGTGTTAGCTTGGGCTTATACACTTTACCATAGTCCAACGCTAAAGCCATTATGTTGCCAGTTTTTTCATTTAAAATGTGTTTAATAATTATAGTATTACAAACATATTTCAGCTTATCGCCAATGTTGAATGCCTTAAGGTTTTCAAATTCATAATTCTTCATAATACAAATTGTATTTACTCGTCCTTTTTGATTCGTCTCTTTTCTGCTTTAGCTTGTTTCTTTTCTTTAGTTGTCCTTGTTGGTGCTGTTTTACTGTTTTTTGCTTTACCGCTTTTCTCTTTTGACATGATTATAATTTTTTAAACATTGATTAACAACAAGTTATTTTTCATTTTATTTAATTGACAAACAAAGCTTTATGTGTCATGTCATATGTCTAACCAAAACAAGAAAGCAGACTTTTAAATCTGCTTTTCTAATTCCAGATAAGATTATTATCTGGACTTCCCTAACTAATTAATAGCTATACAAAGATAAAGATGAGATAGTATACTAAGTTATACATCTCGTGGCTATAGTTACATAAATCACTGATTTAAAATAAAGCTAATAAAAAAGAACAGTTTAGTAAAAAACTGTTCTTAATACATAGACTTAACTCAATATTTTAGATTGCATTTGCAATGCTTTTATAATTTGATTTCAAGATACCTACAACTTCATTTCTGTCTTTATCTAACTTGTTCTCTAATCTTTTAATTAAATCTAATTCTTTACCACTTTCAAATTTCACATCTTCAGAAGTCAATTTTGGATATCTTACTTTCAATGCTTTTGATTGTTTGTCCCAATCACCTCTAAATTTAAATAGCTCACTTGTCTTTTTCTCGCCTTCTTTGTTCTGGGTATCCATAATTATGTAATTAAAGTAGTGCTTAATTGTACTACTATCACAAAGATGAGGACTAATACCTCAAATTGTGTTACAGAACAGACATATATGTTTACACATGTTACAGGTTCTCTAAATTCAGCTTTCTTTTTTGTCCGATTTTTTTATAAAAAGAAGGTGCATGTCCAGTAGCTTTTTTGAATTGGTTAGACAAATGAGCAACACTACTGTAATTTAATTTATAGGCGATTTCAGTGAGATTAAGTTCGTTGTAAAGAATCAATTCTTTTACCCTTTCTATTTTGTGTTTAATAATAAAATGCTGAATAGTAATTCCTTTTACTTCTGAAAACAAATTTGATAGATACGTATAGTCATAATTCAATTTTTGTGCTATGTAATCTGAATAATTAACTTTTGGAACTTTATCAGAATAATGAATCATTTCTATAATCACGTTTTTTATTTTATCTATAAGAATACTTCTATTATCATCTATTAATTCTAACCCTGATATCGCTAAATTTGATTTGAATTCTTGTTTTTGAGATTTGGAAACATCTTCTTTTATTTCAATCATTCCAAGCTCTACACTTATATAGTGTAAACCCAGTTTTTCTAGCTCATTTTTAACGAAAAGCTTGCATCTTAAGCTTACCATATATTTAATATAAAGCTTCATTAATTTTTAGGAATTAAAATGCGTTTCTTATTTAGTTAAAGATAAACTATATAAGTCATTATGTATAGAAAGTTGGCTGAAAGAAAAAACGTTGGGTAACACCGTTAATATTAGTTTATAATTATTTTTTTTTACAATTAATAATCGTTTCTTACCCCAAATACTTTATTAAAAGGTGAGACTTGTTTGAGTTTTTTATTCTTAAAATCGCAGACTCTTTTATTTGTCTTACACGTTCTCGTGTTATTCCAAATAATTGCGCTATTTCCAACAAAGGCATTGAAGATTCTAAGCCTATACCATAATGAAGTTTAATTATTTCTGCCTCTCTTTCTGAAAGAGAATTCAATACAGCTTCTAAATCTGTACGGAGTGAGTCTAATAATAAAACACCATCTGGCTGTGGATACATATCGGTAACAATAACGTTATGCATATTAAGCTCTGTATCTTTAGACAATGGTGCATCCATAGAAACATTATATCCAGAACTCTTAATACAAAGTTCAACCTCTAAAACAGGTACGTCTATAATCTCAGAGATTTCATAAATACTAGGCTCGCGGTTATTCTTTTGTTCAAAAAAAGTTATTGCCTTTTTTATTTTATTTATTGCGCCTATCTTATTGAGAGGCAGTCTTACTGTTCTTGAATTTTCAGATAAAGATTGTACTATGCTTTGTCTAATCCACCATACGGCATAAGAAATAAATTTGAATCCACGAGTTTCATCAAAACGTTTTGCCGCTTTTAATAACCCTAAATTTCCTTCATTAATTAAATCAGGAAGTGATAAGCCTTTGTTTTGATGTTGTTTAGCTACAGATACAACAAATCTAAGATTGGCATTTGTTAGTTCATTCAAAGCAAGCTGATTGCCTTCTTTTATTAGTATAGCCAATTCAACCTCCCGTTCTAATGATATTAAATTTATTTTGTTAATATCACTCAAATATTTATTTAACGATAAGTCATCTCTAATTGTAACTTGCTTAATTATTTGGAGTGGTCTCATTCAAACTAAAGTTTTATTGAATCATCCAAATAATAATGAGGTTTCATTCTTTCTAAGGAGTTCTTGGTTACAAAAAGTATCGGTTAGCCAAACAAAAAGCATAGTCAAAATAAGGTGCAATAGAAAAATCCTTATTAAATAATAATTTTGGACACTTTTGTAAAGAAACGTCTTATAATTGGGATAATATGTAGTTATCCTTCTTTATTAAAAAAAGAATAAGAAGGTTCTAAATTGATTCATAACAGATTGGGGGAGGCAATCAATTATAAAGTAGTTTAAAATTCTAAGGGCCAACTTATATTAGTCATCGCAAGTTAAATATTTGTATAATAAGAATCTAGTTTTCGAAACCGCGTTAACATAAACTTATATTAAACTTACCATATAGCCCATTATTTGTTATTGTCTTATTGAGAATGAATATTAGTGGTATAATAATAAAACGACACTTTTAAAAATGAGATGTCATTCTAAAAAATAATAGAACTTTTGCTGGTTTAAATTGATTGTTAATAATGATGCTTATTCCAATTAAAAAGATCACCTTTAGATAATTGTAATTAGAACTAGTAACTTTTGCTAAACTTAAACAACAATAAAAATGAAAACATTAACTATTTTTCTAAAAAAAGTACCAAAAATTAATAACAAAATTAGAAATGTTGTTACCTATATTATTAAAAATGAAACTGAAAAATATCACTATTTAGATATGCATAGCCAGAATATTAAAAAGTACCAAGTATCGTCCCATAAATAGTAATTTATACAATTATGTCTTTAAGGTTTATTCTTTTCAACTCCATTTATTACTTTTTTTTAACCCCATAGGCGTCTTTTCACAATCTGCATTTCATAATTAACATTAAGTTTCATGTTAAAAACTTAATATTAATTAGCCGTTTCTTTTAGGTTAATATTTGGTTATAAATACCCTTTCCAAAAATTAATGTTAAAACCAATACATATATAATTAAAACATAGACCCATTTTCCTGAAAATTTAGGTATTGGAATTGATGACAGATTAAAAGTGGCTAAAATTAGCAATACTGCATACATCAATATTGAAAAAACAGTATGGTCTATGAACTCTTCAAATAAAAAAACAAATGCCAAAATTAGAACATTATTATCAACTGAAAGACCTCTATAAGTTTTACTGTCAATAAGCCCATAAATATTAAAATAACTCAAACGTATTGCACAGGCTGCAATAATTACAAATCCACCTGGTATAAACCAAATTTCATAATTTCCATAGCTTAAAAGTAATATAGCTGGGTAAACACCAAAACTCACAATATCTATAATAGAATCAAACTGTATTCCAAATTCACCTTGCTCTTTAGTTCTACCTTTCATTTTACGTGCTATAATACCATCATACCAATCAAATAACACAGACCACAATATAGCTATAACTGATGCTGAGAACTGCCCTACAATCGCAAAATAAATGGATAGCACTGTGCAAAACAAGCCTACTAAAGAACAAATATTAGGTAGGTCTTTAGCAAAACTTAACATGTCTGCTGGTTTATTTTTATTCATTTTACTTTATTAAGTACATTACATCTTTCAACGCATCAATAAGTATCGCATTCTCTTCATTAGTACGACTTGCAATTCTAATATACCTATCTGCATCTGGCTGGGTTTTTCCTGCATTATGTTTTATATAAATATTATATTTAATAAAAAGGCGTTTTGTGACTTCTGGCCCACTTAAAGCTTCAACGGGTAAGCGACAATAAATATAGTTTGCATCTGGTTTAAATACCTTCATTCCTTCTATAGTACATAGTTTTTTATAAAAAACATCTCTATCTGCCTTAACTACTTCACAACTATTTTTAAATTCTTGCCTGTATTTGGGTAATATTCTAAGAAACTCTTCAGCAAAACCATTAATATTCCAAATATGGACACCATTGCGAACAGACGCCGCCAAATTTGCATTATTCGTTAATAAATAACCAATTCTAAGACCACAAATTCCGTAGGCTTTACTCATGCTTTTAAGTATCGCCATATTTGGATATTTAGTAATCTCTTTCTCCAAACTAATTTGCTCATTGTCATCAGCAAAATCAAGAAAAGATTCATCGATAATAAGCATACATTTACTCGGCTTAAGTTTTTCAGATAATCGAATTAAATCTGCTTTGGGAACCAACAATGATGTAGGATTATTTGGCGTCACCACAACTGCCATATCTGCACCAACTTTTATGGCTTCATCTGCAAATTTATCTACATCTAATTGAAATGAAGGGAAATCAAGTGGAAACTCTACAACACGTCCTTCTGGTGCTGCATTAGCATATTCATTAAAAGAAGGTACTGGTATAATTAGTTTTTTAGCTAAACTCCCAGATAGTATTTTTATGATCTCTGCACCTCCGTTACCTACTACAATTCTTTCTGGAGGTTGATTAATAATTTTACCAACAAGTTCTGCCAATGCATTTTGTGCCATTGGGTAATTTAAAACCAAATTGTTGATGTTAGCTTTTAAATGACTAAATAAGGGCTTGGGTGGAAAGTACAAGTTATACAAATAAGCATGGTCTGTAAAATGATGTCTATAGTAACCTCCATGCTGTTTTGATATGTATTCATATTTTTCTTCTTGTGTTGTATATTTATTTGTCATCATCATTTCATTCTTAATTAAATTATTTCTGCTCCATCGCTTAAAACAATTATGCCAAAGTGTTTTCCAGCACCTCTACTTCTATCAATTCCTTAGGGAACAACAATTCGGCTTTGGCCAAGTCTTTAAGAGTATCTATTTCATACCATGGTTGATGATCAAATGAAACCGACTCTAAAACCAAACTCTTATTGTGAGTCATTTCTGCAAAAACGCTCTCATAATAACAATTTACATTTCCTTCTGAAATATATAGATTCAGTCTTTTAATAATGGATCTCCATGATAAAAGTGAAAAACTGTAAATATTTACTGTTTTATATCGGATATCAGAATAGGCCTCAGTAGTTCCTTCTTGAAACTTGATTACCTTATTTGCTTTATCTATAGAAACCGTGGTACCGTTAAGCCAAGGCTTCATAAGTGCAACAGCTATTCTATCTGGATAAACCATATTATCTAGTAACGTAGTGTTCAACACTAAATCACTTTCAAAAAGTACAAATGGTTCATTTATAATATGACGAGCCATCCAAAGCGAATAAATATTATTGGTAGTCTTATATAAAGGGCTGTGAATATATTCAATAGAAATGTCTCCTGATCTTTCGCCAAGATTATCCACAATACATTCTTTTAAGTGGCCTGTTACAATTACTAGTCGCTTAAATCCTTGGCTTTTTAAATTCTTTAAAAGTCTATTAAGAATCGATTTGTCACTTACTAACGTAAGGCACTTTGGGGAATTTTCCGTTAACGGAAAAAGGCGGCTTCCAGTACCAGCCGCAAGAAGTAATGCTGTGGTTATTCGATTTTGACCACAATCATTAACTGAATCATTATTCATAAAAAATGCATTAATGACACCAAAAACTAAACATGCGTTAAAGCATCTAGCGCGCTAATTATTAGCACTCTGATGTTGGACTAGTTTCCTAATAATTCAACTATAAGTATGAAGTTCGCTAATGTGATGATTTTGCTTCAAAAACGTCATCAACAAAATTGATAGTGAATGATTGATACTAAAAGATTAGTAATCCTCGGGTAAAGGTAAGCAAATTGCTAAGACTAACTAATACTTGTGTTTTTATTCAAAAAAAACTTTTTTGCAAAAAAAAATTTAACAAAGAGATGTATAATTAACTGCTACTGCATTTCCATTTGATACGATTCAGAGAAAACCTATAAAGGATTTTACTGGCATAAGTCCATAAAACTTTATTAGTACCTAACTCTTCTTTATCGGTTGGTTGTTACTTACAATTACGGAGGCTTATCCCGAATTAAATACAACTATCCATTAAAATGAGTAATAATCTTATTAGGATGATTCTATATAATGTACATTTGTAAACCTAAGGGGAGAAGCAAGAGGGTAATACGCTAAAGCGATGTTACAATTTTAACCATATGAATATCAATATATTGAAAATATGTGCGTTTCATTTTTTAGTAATTTTTACTTGAAAAAGCTTGACAGCCCAGTAAAATCAATGATTTTTTCAAGTAAAAATTACTAAAATCTTAAAATTTGATACCATTTGCCCTTTTTTTGAAAACGGGAAATTACTTCACAAAAATATGGAAGACTACCGCGCTCGCTTTGGGCGAGCTTGGTTCATTTTTAAACTTATGGATTCTCCTTGCTTAATGATATCTTCGACACCCAGCCCCTAAATCCATAAATTTTAAAACGGCTGTTTTCTTTTACCCTTAAACATCTCTTTTTTCTTTGCGACCAAGGGGAGTAAACGAGATTGTGTCCACAGGCACACATCTTGAAATTTACTCCATTTAAACATTATTGTTATTATTGAACAGCTTTGAGTTGTTTTTGCTTTTTACTTTCAAAACGCTTGAGTAGGTTTTGAATATCCTCACTAATTTTGGTTTCTACTACCCTAGCGTAAATTTGTGTTGTCGATAGTTTAGCATGCCCCAACAATTTAGACACCGTTTCTATAGATACTCCATTAGATAGCATTACTGTTGTTGCAAACGTATGTCTGGCTACATGAAAAGAAATATTTTTGCGGATACCACAGGCTTTTGTAATTTCCTTTAAATAAGCATTGCTTTTTTGGTTCGAATTTATTGGTAAAACATTATTCGTTGTAAAGTCTTTCTCTTGAATGGCTCTATACTTTTCTAATATTGCCCATGCTTTTGGAAGTATGGGTACTTTGACCTGTTCATCCGTTTTTTCTCGTTTCGTATATATCCAATTGTTATTATCTATACCCTTTACAATATTATTTCCTGTGAGCTCTTTAACATCTATATAGGATAGCCCTGTATAGCACGAAAACACAAAGCAATCTTTTATTTTTTGCAAGCGATCACTTTTAAATTCTGTATTTTCTATTAATTCCAATTCTCTTTCGTTTAAATACGCTCTATCATATTTATCATATTTTAATTGAAATTGACTAAATGGGTTTTTATGCATCCATTCTAGTTTTATAGCAAGGTTTATCATTTTTTTGAAACGCTCCAAATGTTTCATCACACCATTATTCGATAACACCAATTCCTTTTTAGAGTTTTTATAGGTTCTGAGGTAGTTCTCAAAGTCCGTGATAAATCTAAAATTTAATTGTCTTAAATAGATGTCTTTTAGTCTTTTCTTCTTTTTTAAGAACTTCTGTAAGTAGCGTTCTGTGGTTTAATAATTCTTCATCGTTCCTGCTTTAAGTACGTGAATCATATTGCCATTGTGGTAATCAATTAGCTCTTTCAAGGTTTTGCTATGGTCATCTTCTCCCAAATATCGAGATTTGATGGAGTCAGAGGACAACACCTTATCTTCTTCTATCAGTTCTTTATGACATTGAAGCAGTTTGTTATAAACCCCATCTAAATAAGCATTTAGAATTCTAGCAGTTTCTAAATTACCTCGTACTCTATTTTTAGTACTTTCCCATTGATTTTGGTCAATACTTCGCTTTAAACTCATTTCTGAGCGTTTACCGTTTACGGTAATACGGGCATAGATGGAAAGCCGTTTGGAATTGCTTCTTGATTTTCTTGTAAAGAAAATAATTGTGAAGGTGCTTTTTGTTTTCATTTTAAATGACTTTTTGTTAAACAATAATTTGTAAAGACGAAAGTCAAATTATGTCTTAAAGCTCTTTTAAAGTTACTACATTTTTAGTGAACAATTGCACACCGATTTGCACACCTTTTTAATGAGATTAGATGCTTTCATTTGATATCAAATAAAATGTGTAAAAACAAAAAACACTGATAATCATAAGATTAACAGTGTTTTGATATAACCTATTACTAGGTTCGTCGGGGTGGCAGGATTCGAACCTGCGACCTCCGCGTCCCAAACGCGGCGCGATAACCGGGCTACGCTACACCCCGAATAATGGTTATCTAAAATTTACAAAAATAAATTTGCGGAGAGACAGGGATTCGAACCCTGGGTACCTATTTCTAGGTACGACGATTTAGCAAACCGCTCCTTTCGGCCACTCAGGCACCTCTCCATTAATTGTTATGAACTACACATTTAAATGCGGATGCAAATGTAGCTTTTCATCTTAAAGAACACAAGTATTTTTTTTGATTTTTTTTGATTTTATTCTGGATATTCAATTCTTAAATGATAAATATTTGCAAGCTTGTGTTTTAGTACTTTTTTTATGGATTGAATTTCCTTAAAAGTAATGTTAGCATTCAAAAATTGTTCTTCTTCAATCTGCTTATTAATAATATTTTCAACAAAAGCTTCAATTTTGGTCGATGTAGGCTCTTTTAAACTCTTGGAAGCTGCTTCAATACTATCGCACATCATTAATATAGCTGTTTCCTTACTGAATGGCTTAGGTCCTGGGTAGCTAAACTCTAATTTATCCACTTCCTCATTAGGATAAGTTTTCTTTTCTTGCATATAGAAATAATAAACCACACTTGTACCATGATGCGTTCTTATAAAATCAATAACTCGGTCTGGTAAATTATTCTTTCTAGCAATCTCAATACCATTTATGACATGGTCCGTTATTATCCGAGCACTTTCTTTTGAAGACAACTCATCATGCGGGTTAAGCCCTGTGGATTGATTTTCGGTGTAATATGTTGGGTTTTTCATTTTACCAATATCATGATACAATGCTCCTACCCTAACTAACATCGCGTTTGCTCCTATTTCATTTGCAGCAGCCTCTGCTAAATTTGCCACATTAAGTGAATGATGAAAAGTCCCAGGCGCCTTATTAGCTAGCTCCTTTAGTAATTTCGTATTTGTATCAGATAGCTCTAGAAGCGAAACGTCTGAAACTAAACCAAAAAGTTTTTCATAAGCGTAGATTAAAGGTTGAACAAATAATGTTGCCAAACCACATAAAATAAACCAAATAAAAGTTTCCCATTGCAAACTTTCAACACTACCTTCATGAATAACAAAAAAAGCAAAATAAGCAACAATATATATCAGTGTAATTTGACCAACCGAAATAAACAAATTGGCACGTTTATACAATTCAGAAACTGTAAGAATGGTAACTATCCCAGCAATAATTTGCAAAAACATATACTCATAACTATTTGGCACAATAAAACCCAGTAGTAGCACCGTAAGTACATGAGCAAATAAACCTAACCTCGCATCGAAAAAGGCTTTAAAAACTAATGGCAAAATACAAATCGGTACGACATAAATGTACTTTGAATTATAATTAATAACCAGCGTTGTTATAAATATTAGTAATGAAATATTAAAAAAAATGAAAGTCACCTTTGTATTATTCTCAAATACTTTGACTCTATATTTTCTTAAAAAAAGAAGCAACATAAGTAAAGCCAATGCCACCAATAATGTATATGCAAACAGGACCCAATAATAGTTTGATTCACTCCAAACTTGAGATTCATACTCTGACTGTAATGACTTCAAAATTTGATATTTATCCCCCTCAACAACTTCTCCCTTTGAAACAATGAGGGTTTCCCTTGCAACACTGCCCCTGGTAAAAGCAATTTCACTAAACTGATCTTTCAATAATTTTTCTGAAAAATCCTTATTATATTCCAAGTTTGGCTCAATCAAATCAAAAAACAATGCTGCGAAATCTGTTTTAAACTCAGATAAATCATAATCGTCTAGGACATTTTCGATAATTGTAGTTAATTGGCCTTGAGCAACTAAATCATTAAAAGCACCTTCTTGTTTTTTTTCTCTACCATCCAGAATAACTATACTTCTATCTTCCGCATAATTATAATTTTTAGACAAAACCCCAAATGAATATAACTTAGAAACAATATCCTCACCTGCCTCTTGTAATTTTTGATACTTTGAAACGGGTATTGAATCAGAAAATCGTTCCATAAAATGGATACCAAAGTCTTCATTAACCTTAGGCTGAATACGGCTATCTAAATCAAAGTAAAGAATTGAATTAGCAATTACAGCTTCTCTTTCTGAAGATATTTCAGACTTCGTTTTTTTTATAGCAAAATCAAATGGAGCGTATAAATTCTCAGACTGCCAAGGCTTTCCTCTTTCAAAATTGTACTTAAATTTTCCGCTCTTCGGAAATAAATAAACAATTAAAAATGTCGTAAATACAAACAGCAACCCTTTATATATTAAGGAATGGTTTCTGTATAATTTATTAATGAAATCCTTCATAAGTAGATAATCACTCCTTAAAAATAGTAATATATAATAGCATTCATAGTTTTATTTGCCATCAAATGTTAAATTATGAATGTTTCATTTAGAAACCAAATGTAATAAAATTATCAGCTTTTCGCATTATTTTATATTGAAGGAATGATTCATTTATCTACTAAAAATCGTTATTTTCGCAAGTACTAAACTAAATTGTTTGATTGATGAGTAGAGAAGTGGTTATAGTTTCTGCGGCAAGAACACCAATTGGCAGTTTTATGGGTGGATTATCAACAATTCCGGCTCCCAAATTAGGAGCAATAGCCATAAAAGCAGCATTAGAAAAAATAAATCTTAAACCAGAAATGGTTCAAGAAGTTATTATGGGTAATGTAGTTCAAGCTGGTATAGGTCAAGCACCTGCTAGACAAGCAGCTATTTATGCTGGTATTCCAAACGCTGTTCCTTGCACCACTGTTAATAAAGTTTGCGCCTCAGGCATGAAAGCTGTTATGCAAGCCGCTCAATCAATAGCTCTAGGGGATGCAGATATTGTAGTTGCCGGTGGCATGGAAAACATGAGTCTTATTCCGCATTATTTAAATGCTCGTTCGGGAACCAAATTTGGACCTACCACCTTGATTGATGGTATGCAGAAAGATGGTTTAGTAGATGCATATGACCAAAACGCAATGGGGGTATGTGCTGATGCTTGTGCTGCTGAATATGAGTTTTCAAGAGAAGATCAGGACGCTTATGCCATTCAGTCTTATAAGAGATCAAAAAACGCTTGGGAGAGTGGAAAGTTTAATAATGAAGTTACTCCCGTTTTAGTGCCACAGCGCAAAGGAGAACCTATTACTATTTCCAAGGATGAAGAATATACGAATGTAAGAATAGAGAAAATTCCGAAGCTAAGGCCGGCTTTCACTAAAGAAGGAACTGTAACAGCAGCAAATGCTTCCACCATTAACGATGGAGCTGGTGCAATAATTTTAATGAGTAAAAGTAAAGCTGATGAATTAGGTTTATCTCCTATATCTACTATTAAAAGTTATGCTGATGCAGCTCATGAACCCGAATGGTTTACCACAGCTCCAGCTAAAGCATTGCCAAAAGCTCTTAAGAAAGCTGGAATTACCATTAATAATGTGGACTATTTTGAATTTAATGAAGCTTTTGCTGTAGTGGGCTTAGCTAATATGAAAATATTAGGGTTAGATGACAAAAATGTAAATGTGAATGGAGGAGCTGTTTCTTTAGGACACCCTCTTGGCTGTTCTGGGGTCCGAATTATAATCACTTTGTTAAATGTTTTACAACAAAAAGATGCCAAAATTGGAGCTGCTGCAATTTGTAATGGCGGTGGAGGTGCATCAGCAATTATTATAGAACGTTATTAAGGCAATTTGATGCAATACGGAATTTGTAATTTAAGCATTGTTCCTCTTAGAAATGAACCTACCGATACTAGTGAGCTGGTTTCACAAATTTTATATGGAGAAATTTTTAAAGTTTTAGAACAACGAAAAAAGTGGAGTAAAATCCGACTTGCCTTTGACAATTACGAAGGGTGGATAGACAACAAACAATATCTGCAAATTTCTGAAAGTGAATATAAGAAATTAAACAGCGAAGTTCCCATATTATCTATAGACCTGGTCGAATTTATTGAAGATAAAAATAAAGCGTTATTCCCTATTCCAATTGGTGTAACCTTGAACGGTCTTAACTTATTAAATCATAAATATGATGGGAATTCGATAAAGAGCATAAATTCCAAATCTAACATCGTAAAAACCGCTTTTTTGTACCTAAACTCACCATACTTGTGGGGAGGAAAAACACCTTTTGGAATTGACTGTTCGGGATTTTCTCAGATGGTTTATAAACTAAATGGTTATGAGTTATTGCGTGATGCTTCTCAGCAAGCTACTCAAGGTGAAGCCTTAAGTTTTATTGAAGAAAGTGAGCCTGGTGATTTAGCCTTCTTTGACAATACTGAAGGAGTCATTATTCATGTTGGTATTATAATGAAGGATAATTATATCATACACGCACATGGTAAGGTAAGAATTGACAGGTTAGACCATTCTGGAATTTATAATATGGACACAAATACACATACTCACAAACTTCGCGTTATTAAAAAAATTATATAAAAAAAGAGTCACTTAAAAAGCGACTCTTTTTTTTTAACCTTAATAAAGTTTTTTTATTCAGCACTTTCAAGAGTTTCTACTTTCTCTTTCATCTCCTTATACTTATCAGTCTCCCCTAGAATACTATAAATATTCATTAGCGTTTTAGTTGCATTGATATTACCTGGTGCAATTTCAATGGCTTTAGTCAAATAAGGTATCGCATTTTTATAAAGTCCTTGACGCTGTTCTCTTAATTCATCATAACGCTTATTATCGGCTGATGAAGTCCCAAGACCATTCATTTCTTCAATTAAAGGCTGTTCACCTGCCAAAATTAAAGCTGATAAATTAATATAGGCATTAATATATTCTGGATCTAACTCGATGGCCTTTTCGTAATGCGCTTTAGCTTCTTCCGGATGGTCAGCTTCAGCTGATATTACACCTAAATTATATTGCAATTCTGCGTTTTTAGGATCCATTTCTGTAGCCTTTTCAAGAAGCTTTTGAAACTCTTCCTTATTACCCATTTTGAAGTGTACATTAGCTTCAGACAACACTAAATTCACATCATCAGGACTTTCTGCTCTGGCATCTTGCATAGCTTCAATCGCTTTTTCATTATCACCATTACTAACATAAATAAGCGCTACATTTTTTACAATTTCACCTTTTTTAGAGTCCGTTTTACGAACTCCTGGTTTAATATGAGTGCCTGTTTTTACCGAAATATCTCTCATATCTGTACTTTGAAAAACTTCAATCTCACCTGTGCTTTTGTCAGTTGCAATATACTGTTCTTCAATACCTGTATATCCCAATTCTTTAAGTTCTTCATAGATATTAAGGGCTCTATCGTAATCCTTAATGTTTACAGCAGTAGCGGCCGCATAATAAAGAAATAAAGTATCTTTTTCGTTAACTCTGTATGCTTTTTCAAAATACTTCGAAGCTCCTAAAAAGTCTTTCTTTTCGTAAGCTGCATTTCCAGACGTCAACAAACCATTAGACATCGTTTGTTTCAAGGCTGTACTCTCTGCTCCATAAGCTCCTTTCACATTATCTAAGCTCTCAATAGCCGCATCAACATCTTCAATAGAAGCTTTTCCATTTGCATATAAGGCTTGTGCTTTTAGATAATAAAATTTTGCCTTAGTTTTTTCATCCATTGCAGATAACATACTTTCAGCTGAGGATATAGCCGTTTTTGCTTCAGCATAATTGCTAGATTTAATAGCCTTCTCTGCCGTTTTTAATTCCTTTTTTTGCGCAAATGAAAATGCACTTATTGAAAACGCTAAAGCTATTACTAATTGTTTTTTCATTTTTAATAATATTTAATTTAATATTCAGTGTTATTGTTATTCTAAATTATTATCAAGAGTTATGCCATCATCTGTACCATCAATGTTTTCAATAGATTCAGCATCATCTACCTCATCTTCATCATGCATTACTTTTGCGACCGCAGCAATAGAATCACCCCCTTTTAAGTTTATTAACTTAACACCTTGTGTAGCTCTTCCCATCACTCTTAAATTCTCAATTACCATTCTAATTGCAATTCCAGATTTATTGATAATCATTAAATCATCATTATCTGTAACGCTTTTTATAGCAACCAAGCTACCTGTTTTTTCTGTAATGGAAATTGTTTTAACACCCTTACCTCCTCTATTTGTTATTCGATAAACAGGTTCTCCATCTTCAGGATCATCAATATATGTTCGCTTACCATAACCATTTTCAGAAACTACTAACACAGACTCCTCTTTAGGATTTTCGATAGTCACCATACCTATAACAGCATCTTTCTCATTCGCTAAAGTAATACCTCTTACTCCAGAGGCACCTCTTCCCATTGGCCTAGTTTTAGCTTCTTCAAAACGAATAGCTTTACCAGATTTAAGTGCTAACATTACCTGACTATTACCCGTGGTTAATTTTGCTTCTAATAACTCATCATTATCCTTAATTGTAATAGCATTAATACCATTCGTTCGCGGACGTGAATATTGTTCTAAAGACGTTTTCTTAACCTGACCCTTTTTTGTGGCCATGATTACATAATGACTATTTATATATGCCTCATCCTTCAAATCTTGAGTACATATAAAAGCCATCACCTTATCGTCTTGCTCAATATTTATTAGATTTTGAATAGCTCTACCTTTTGATGTTTTGCTTCCTTCAGGAATTTCATAAACACGCATCCAAAAACACTTTCCTTTCTGAGTAAAGAACAACATATACTGGTGATTTGTACCAACAAATAAATGTTCTAAAAAGTCTTCATTTCTAGTAGTTGATGCCTTTTGACCAACCCCACCTCTATTTTGTGTTTTGTATTCTGATAGTGATGTTCTTTTAATATATCCGGCATGAGAAATAGTGATAACCACTTTTTCATCAGGTATCATATCTTCAATACTTAAATCTCCACCAGCATATTCGATAACAGATCTACGTTCATCACCATACTTTTCTTTAACTACAACAAGCTCCTCCTTAATGATATTCATTCGACGCTCTTTCTTTTCTAGAATATCTTTCAAATCATCAATAGTCAGCATTAAATCATCATATTCCGAACGAAGCTTATCTTGCTCTAAACCAGTCAACTGACGTAGTCTCATTTCAACAATAGCTTTAGCTTGAATTTCAGACAGTTTGAATCGCTCAATTAACTTCGCTCTAGCTTCATCTGCATTAGCTGATGCTCTAATCAACGCGATAACCTCATCAATATTATCTGATGCAATTATCAGTCCTTCAAGAATATGTGCTCGTTCCTCTGCTTTACGAAGCTCATATTTTGTTCGACGAACAACAACCTCATGCCTGTGATCAACAAAATAACGTATTAATTCTTTCAGATTTAATAGTTGTGGCCTTCCATTAACAAGTGCAATGTTATTAACACTAAATGAGGATTGTAGAGCCGTATATTTAAATAATTTATTTAATACAATGTTTGGAATAGCGTCACGCTTTAAAACATAAACAATACGCATTCCATTTCTATCAGATTCATCTCTAATTGTAGAAATACCCTCTAATTTTTTATCGTTTATCAAGTCGGCAGTTTTCTTAATCATATCTGCCTTATTTACCTGATAAGGAATCTCATCAACTATAATACATTCTCTACCTTGCACTTCCTCGATATTCGCCTTTCCACGCATCACAATACGCCCTCTACCTGTTTGGAAAGCCTCTTTTACACCATCATAACCATATATAGTTCCTCCAGTTGGAAAATCTGGCGCTTTAACGTACTTGATTAATTCATCGATTTCAATGTCATTGTTCTCAATATACGCTACTGTACCATCTACAACCTCCCCTAAATTATGAGGCGGCATATTTGTAGCCATACCCACTGCAATACCAGAAGCTCCATTTACCAGAAGCCCAGGAATACGGGTTGGCAAAACTGTTGGTTCTTGTAGTGTGTCATCAAAATTCAATTTATGATCAACAGTTTCTTTCTCAATATCTGCCAACATATCCTCAGAAATCTTGCGCATACGTGCCTCCGTATAACGCATTGCTGCAGGACTATCACCATCAATTGAACCGAAATTCCCTTGCCCATCTACGAGCATATAGCGCAAACTCCACTCCTGGGCCATACGCACCATAGCATCATAAACCGACGTATCACCATGCGGGTGGTACTTACCTAAAACTTCTCCAACTATTCTTGCGGACTTTTTATGTGCCGAATTAGCTCTAACACCCAATTCGTGCATACCATAAAGCACACGCCTATGAACAGGTTTTAAACCATCTCTTACATCTGGTAAAGCACGTGACACAATGACCGACATT
This sequence comes from uncultured Algibacter sp., assembly GCF_947495925.1. Classification (GTDB taxonomy): domain Bacteria; phylum Bacteroidota; class Bacteroidia; order Flavobacteriales; family Flavobacteriaceae; genus Algibacter_E. Next base: position 197,424 of record NZ_CANMAU010000007.1, on the reverse strand, counting down.
GAATAATCAATGTAAGCCGATTTCATCTCATCCTCAATATTAATAGGGATCAATTTTTCTCCTTCTGCCATATATAATTTAATTTAATTTTAAGTGTTTTTCAAAACATGCTAATATAAGTATTTCAGCAGTCATAGTAAGACTATCAAGGATGATTTTTCGTGTAATTTATTAACAATTTTAACGGCTTTTATAGTTAATAAGTATGCGCGTTAAAATTTTGATTTTATAAACATTTTTTCGTCAATTAGCGTTTTACAGTCGAATTAAGGTATAGTTTTTGCCTTTAGTAAAATGTTTTATTATTTTTAATGCAGAAAGGACACAATTATGGATGATAATTTTTCACCAAGAGTTAAAGATGTTATTGCTTATAGCAAGGAAGAAGCCCTGCGTTTAGGTCATGACTTTATTGGGACCGAACATTTGATGCTTGGTTTACTGCGTGATGGCAGCGGTAAAGCCATAAACATCTTAAATGCCTTAGATATTGACCTCAACCATTTAAGACGTAAAGTAGAAATTTTAAGTCCAGCAAATCCAAATATAGCTGTAGCTTCTAATCAAAAAAAGAACCTACATCTTACAAGACAGGCAGAACGAGCCCTAAAAACAACTTTTTTGGAGGCAAAATTATTTCAGAGCTCATCTATCAATACCGCTCACCTCCTACTTTGTATTTTAAGAAATGAGAATGACCCCACTACCAAGCTTTTAAATAAATTAAAAGTTGACTACGATAATGTTAAAGAACAATTTAAAATTATGATTACAAACGACGATAACTATATAGAACCTAAATCAGAATTTCAAGATGACGATACGACGTCAAGCGATGATTCTGCAAAAGACAATATTTTCAACTCGCCAGCTGGCAAGTCAAACAAGAAGTCTAAAACACCTGTTTTAGATAATTTTGGACGTGATTTAACCGCTTTAGCCGAAGAAGGTAAACTTGACCCTGTTGTAGGCAGAGAAAAAGAAATACAGCGTGTTTCTCAAGTTTTAAGTAGAAGAAAAAAAAACAACCCTCTTTTAATTGGGGAACCAGGTGTAGGTAAATCGGCCATAGCGGAGGGTCTAGCGTTAAGAATCGTTAAGCGAAAAGTGTCTCGCATCTTATTCAACAAGCGTGTTGTAACGCTTGATTTAGCAAGTTTGGTTGCCGGAACAAAATACAGAGGGCAATTTGAAGAGCGCATGAAGGCTGTTATGAATGAACTTGAAAAGAACGATGATGTTATTTTGTTTATTGACGAAATTCATACTATCGTTGGCGCTGGTGGAGCCACTGGAAGCCTAGATGCTTCCAACATGTTTAAACCGGCATTAGCCAGAGGAGAAATTCAATGTATTGGAGCAACCACTTTAGATGAATACAGACAATATATTGAAAAAGATGGCGCTTTAGAACGTCGTTTTCAAAAAGTAATTGTTGAACCTACATCTGTGGAGGAAACTATAGAAATCCTTAACAACATAAAAGGAAAATACGAAGAGCATCATAATGTTGATTATACACCTGAAGCCATTCAAGCCTGTGTGAAATTAACAAATAGATATATGACTGAGCGCTTCTTACCAGATAAAGCTATTGATGCATTAGATGAAGCTGGTTCTCGAGTGCATATCACCAATATTGATGTGCCTAAACAAATTATAGAGCTTGAAAAGCAATTAGAAGGTATCAAAGAAACCAAGAATGCTGTAGTTAGAAAGCAAAAATATGAAGAAGCTGCTAAGCTTAGAGATGATGAAAAACGCATTGAAAAAGAATTAGCTACCGCTCAAGAGAAATGGGAAGAAGATACTAAACAACACCGCGAAGTGGTGACTGAAGATAATGTTGCTGATGTCGTTTCTATGATGACCGGTGTTCCAGTAAATCGAATTGCCCAAACTGAGATTAATAAACTTGCTGAATTACCTAACTTAATTAAAGGTAAAGTCATTGGCCAAGATAATGCTGTTGCAAAAGTGGTTAAAGCTATTCAGCGAAACAGAGCTGGTCTTAAAGACCCTAACAAACCTATTGGTTCTTTTATATTTCTAGGTCAAACTGGCGTTGGAAAAACCCAATTAGCTAAGGTATTATCAAGAGAACTATTTGATAGCGAAGATTCACTTGTTAGAATAGACATGAGTGAATACATGGAGAAATTTGCAATTTCTAGATTAATTGGAGCGCCTCCAGGTTATGTAGGTTATGAAGAAGGTGGACAACTTACAGAAAAGGTAAGACGCAAGCCTTATGCCGTTATATTATTAGATGAAATTGAAAAAGCGCACCCTGATGTATTTAATATGCTGCTTCAAGTTCTTGATGACGGTTATTTAACTGATAGTTTAGGGCGAAAAATTGATTTTAGAAATACCATAATCATTATGACATCTAATATAGGTGCTCGTAAACTTAAAGATTTTGGAACTGGTATTGGTTTTGGAACTGCTTCTCAAAAAGCACAGGAAGATGCCAATGCAAGAAGCGTTATTGAAAATGCGCTTAAAAAATCATTTGCTCCAGAGTTTTTAAATAGAATTGATGACGTGGTAGTTTTCAACGCTCTAGAAAAAGAAGACATCAACAAAATTATTGATATCGAATTAGAAAAACTTTTAGCTAGAATTAAAAACCTAGGATATAACTTAACACTTACCGAAAGTGCTAAAGATTATATCGCTGAAAAAGGTTTTGACAAGCAATATGGAGCTAGACCTCTAAAACGTGCTATACAAAAGTACGTAGAAGATGCTCTGGCAGAAGAAATTGTTGCATCTAATTTACAAGAAGGTGATAATATTAAAATAGATTTAGACAGTAAAACTGATGAATTAAAAATATCTATTGAAAAGGCTGAAAAGCCCGCAGAGTCTTGATTCATTGTTGATTTTTATAATTTAAAATCCTACATTCTTTCTGAAAGTAGGATTTTTTTTTACCAAAACTGTAACAAATAAAATATAGTGCAATCTATATTATAACAATTTGTTTTTTTGTGACACTAACCAACTTAAATACAGAAGAGCTCGTTGAGCTTTGTAAAAGCAAAAACCAGTCGGCCCAATTAGAGGTTTACAATAGGTACTATAAGGCTATGTATAATACAGCTTATAGGATTGTAAAAAATAATTTTGAAGCAGAAGATATCATGCAAGATTCTTTTTTACAAGCTTTCACTAAGCTAGATACTTTAAAAGATATCAAGATTTTTGGAGCTTGGTTAAAACGAATTGTAATAAACAACAGTATTCATCATTATAGGAAACAGATAAAAAGAAATGAAACTCCTATTGATGACATGTTGTACAAAATTGAAGATGATTTAGACGGCATAGAAAGCGATTATGAGTTTACAAGTCTAAAAGCTAATCAGATTTTAGACATTATGAAAACTTTAAAAGACAATTACAGAATTGCTTTGACATTAAACCTAATTGAAGGCTATGATTATGAGGAAATTAGTAAAATCATGAATATCTCAAATCAAAATAGCAGAACCATGATTTCTCGAGCTAAAACAAGTTTAAGACAAAAACTTGAGAAGGTTTCAGAATATTAAAACAAAGATTATGAGTAAAGACAATTTAGATAACATATTTAAAAGTTTAGAAAACAACTTTGACATTGAAGTTCCTAATAATGGGCACGAAGCACGCTTTCTTGACAAATTAAATAATCAAAATAATGAGCTTGCTAAAGTTGTAAAACTAAAAAGAACACCTTGGAAACCGCTTATTGGTATTGCAGCCTCAATTGCACTATTAATCTCCGTTTTTATTGGGTTTAACCAACATGAAAATGTTATGGACTTGGCAAACGTATCACCTGAAATGGCAGAAACCCAAGATTTTTTTACAACTTCTATTGACGAGGAATTAAAAAAGCTTAAAAAGGAATCTTCTCCAGAAGTACAAGTTCTTATTCAAGATGCTTTAAAACGTATTAAACTTTTAGAAAAAGATTACGAAACTTTAAAAGTAGATTTAAAAAATAGTGGTGAAGATAATCGTGTAATATACGCGATGATTTCAAATTTCCAAAACAGGATAGACATCTTACAGAATACTCTAGAGCAAGTTAATATAGTAAAACAATTAAAAAATACATCAAATGAAATATCCGAATCAACTATTTAATTAAAATACAACGGATAAAGTAATTCACAACAATTAAAAAACGAACAAATGAAACAAGTAATAAAATTAAAAATAGCACTGGTTTTTTTCGTACTACCTTTCGCTCTGTTGGCTTCAAACACCATAGAATACAGACATACAAAATCTAAAACTATTAAAAAAGAGTTTGCCGTAAACAAAAGTGCTACTCTAAAAGTAGATAATAGTTATGGCAACATAGATATTGTGACCTGGGATGAAAATCGTATAGTATTTGAAGTAACAATTACCACTTCAGGAAATAATGAAGAAAAAACACAAGATCGATTAAACGATATTAATATAAAGTTTTCTGGATCACCAGAATTAGTTTCGGCGGTAACTAAATTTGGGTCTCAAAAGTCCGGCTCGTGGTGGAATTGGGGAAGCAATAATAAAATAAAAATGAAAATTAATTATAAGATAAAAATACCCATTACGAATACGGTTGATTTAGATAATGACTATGGCAATATTAATTTAGATAAACTGAAAGGTAGAGCGGAGATTAATTGTGATTATGGTAAAATAACAACAAAAGAATTAATGGCAGTTAATAATCAATTAAATTTCGATTATACTAAAGGGTGTTACTTTGAATATATTAATAGTGGTAAAATTAATGCCGATTACAGCGACTTTACCATAGCAAAAACCAAAGATGTAAATATCTCTGCCGACTACACAAACTCTAAAGTGGAGCTAGCTGAAAACGTTACCTTTAATTGTGACTATGGTAATATGAGAATTGATGCGGCTAATAATATTAACGGTAGAGGTGATTATTTAACAACAGTAATAGGCGATGTATACAATGATGTTACATTAAATGCAGACTATGGTTCTATTAAAATAAAACAGTTAACTGAAAATGCAGGAAATATCAACATTAAATCTGATTACGTTGGTATTAACATTGGCTATGCAAATGACTATAACTTTAACTTCGACATTAAACTAGACTATGGATCATTAAGAGATGGTGAGGGCTTAGTTTTTATTAAAAAAAGAATCGAATCAACAGATAAATATTATAATGGTTACAGAGGTAATCAAACGTCGGGAAACACTATTTCAATAGAATCTGACTATGGAAGTGTTTCATTAAAACAAAATTAATTCATCAATCAAAAAACGAACTCATGAAAATTTTAATTAAAACACAATTAGCTTTAGTATTTTTAAGTTGTTTATTTATTTCATCGTCTCACGCACAGTGGAAAAAAGTAAAAGGAAATGGAAATAAAACAACCGTGACTCGAACAACATCAGATTACAATGCTATTAGATGCGCTGGTTCAATGGATTTTATCCTAGTAAAGGGTACAGAAGGACAAATTACCATTGAAGGAGAGGAAAACCTTTTAGAATATATAATCACAGACGCTAAATCAGGTGTATTAAAAGTGAAAGTAAAAGATGGGGTTAACTTAAAAACAAGTTATAACAGCACCATAAAAATCACAATACCATTTGAAGATGTTAGCGAAGTATCACTTTCAGGTTCGGGAGACTTATATAATAAAGACCTTATTAAAACACCAACTCTAGATATTGCGCTATCTGGATCTGGAGATGTAGTACTTGACATTGAAACAGAATCAGTAGAAAGCGCTTTGTCTGGATCGGGAGATATTACCTTAAAAGGAACAACTAACAATTTAGAAGCAAAAGTTTCTGGATCGGGAGATTTCCATGGCTTTAATCTACAAGCAAACAATACTGAAGTTTATGTTGCCGGATCGGGAGATGCCAAAGTAGTAAGTAATAAAATGCTTAAAGCAAGAGTTGCGGGATCGGGAGATATTGCCTATCGTGGAAACCCTGAAAAAGAAGACACTAAAGTTGCTGGATCAGGAAGCATAAGTAATTAACATAATAATTATCATCAATCAAACTTTAATCAAAAGACCATGCTAATAACATGGTCTTTTTTAGTTTAATATGATTTAATTATCATTAGTCTTGGGAACTCTAATTAGAAGAATAATTCCTAATAAGAAGAATACAAATAAAAACAGAATAGCATTACGCATAGTTCCAGTAATTTGATCTATACTGGCGAAAATAACCATACCAATTACAATACCTATTTTTTCGGCTACATCATAAAAACTAAAATAAGAGGTTGTATCTTCAGTCTCCGGTAAAAATTTTGAATACGTCGATCTGGCTAATGATTGTATCCCTCCCATAACAAAACCAACACTTGCAGCTGCAATATAAAACTGAATTGGTGTGTACATGAAGTAAGCATAAAAACACAGACACATCCATATTATATTTATAAAAACAAGTGTTTTTATATTACCAAACTTAGCAGAAGCTTTTGATGTTAAAAATGCGCCCAAAACAGCTATGAGTTGAATAATTAAAATACTACCAATCAATCCGATTGTTTTATCAGAATCAGTGCCCCAATCAATTTCTTCTTCTCCAAAATATACAGCCACAAGCATAATGGTTTGTACAGCCATACTAAAAACAAAAAAGGCATATAAATAACGTTTCAATCTTAAGTTTTCCTTTAATTGCCCCCAAACCGCTCTTAATTCTCTTAAACCATTAAAAACAACATCCTTAGTGACTTTATGACCTGAGGAAACCCCCTTAGGTAAAAAATAAAATGAATATTGACTAAACAGAGCCCACCATACGCCAACAGTGATAAAAGATATTTTCATAGCCTCAAAGGAAGCTGCATCCTTTACTGTTTTTAATGCAGCACTAATTTCGGCTTCAGTTCCTGTTTCTCTCAATGATTCTGGAATACTAATATCGAAGCCAAAAAATTGAGGCATCATTACCATGGCCAAATTTAAGACTAGTAGTAAAACACTACCCACATAACCCCAGGAAAACCCTTTAGCACTAATACTATCTTGTTGTTCTTCAAAAGCTATATCGGGTAAATAGGAATTATAAAACACCAAACTCCCCCAATACCCTATAAGCCCCATAAAATAAAACAGCAAACTTAAATGAATTCGATCCAAACTAAACCAATACAAACCAATACATCCAGCACTTCCTAAATAACAGAAAAACTTCATAAAAGTCTTTTTATTACCAACATAATCGGCAATACCAGAAAGTATAGGCGAAGTAAAAGCAACTACCAAAAAAGTAAAAGCCGTTATAAAGGTAATGAGTGCAGTACTTTTGAATTCCATTCCAAAAGCTTGAACCGTTTTTATTTCTGTAAGAAATAATGCAGAATAAAAAATTGGAAAAATTGATGAAGCTATAGTAAGCGTATAAACTGAATTTGCCCAATCGTAAAACGCCCATGCATTGAGCAGTTTTTTACTTCCCTTTTTAAGTCCTTCCATAAAAAAAGCTGCTTTTTTATAAGCAGCTTCTAAAGTAATCAAATATTTTTATTTGAACATTACATATCTATTCTCTAAATTTTGAAACTCCAAATTTCTGTGCTTCAGCCACAGCTGCAGGGGCTAGTGCTGTTAAGTTCGCAATACGAGAATCATTTGATGGGTGTGTACTTAATATTTCAGGTGGTGCTTGCCCACTTCCACTATTAGCCTTCATACGTTTCCAAAGTTCAGCGGCTTCTGTAGGATTGTAACCTGCTATAGCCATTAAATACAAACCTATCTTATCGGCTTCGGTTTCATGACTTCTACTAAATGGTAACATAACACCTAATTGTGACCCCACCCCATAATACTGATTAAAAGCATCTCTTGCCCTTGGATCGTTTAGAGCAATATTTCCAGCTACCGCTCCTACCTGTTGCAACATCCCAGCACTCATTCTTTGTTGACCGTGATTAGCCAATGCATGTGCCACTTCATGCCCCATTATTGCTGCAACACCTGTTTCGCTTTTAGCAACTGGTAAAATACCTGTATAAAAAACAATTTTACCTCCTGGCATACACCAAGCGTTCACTGTTTCATCATCCACTAAATTATATTCCCATTTGTAGTCATTTAAATAACTATGATGCCCATTCGCTGTTAACCATCGTTCGGCAGCTGTAGCTATTCGTTGTCCTACCCTTGTTATCATTTGTGCATCTTTCGTTCCAGTAACTACCTTGTTTTCTGTCAAAAACTGATCATACTGTGCAAAGGCCGTTGGAAATAATTGAGAGTTTGGTACCAAAGCCATTGTCTTTTTTCCCGTAAACGGGTTGGTAGCACAAGACACAACCAACAGCGCTGCTCCAAAAAGTATTATTGTCTGTTTAAGTTTCATTACTAAATATTTAATTTGCATTAGAAAATGTAAAACCAAGTCTATTTATTAAGACACTGTTTTAAATTATTAGTCACAATAAAGATAAAAATATAATGATATTTTAACGTCATGTTTCGTTTTTAATATCGACTATTAAAAAAAAAATTATGAAAAACATACTCATTTTAGCTATAATATTTCTTTTTATAAGTTGTAAAGGGAATTCGCAAGACACTACTAAAAAAGAGTATCCTGTCTCAAAAACTGAAAGCGAATGGAAAACAGAATTATCTGAAATGGAGTTTTATGTTCTTCGAAAATCTGGAACAGAACGTTCATTTTCCAGTCCATTAAACAAGAATTACAGCAAAGGAATTTATGTTTGTAAAGCCTGCGAAACACCTCTTTTTAAAAGTGAAAACAAATATGACTCAGGTAGCGGCTGGCCAAGTTTTGATAGAGAAATAAAAAATAATGTTGCCTTTTCTACTGATTACAATTTGGGATATGCTCGCACAGAAGAGCATTGCGCAACGTGCGGTAGTCATTTAGGTCATGTTTTCAACGATGGGCCACGAAAAACTACGGGTAAAAGGCATTGTATTAATGGGGTCGCTCTAAAATTTATTCCGCAAGAATAAAGGCCCATTTTTATATTATAGGCAACTACCTAAACAGTGTTGCTAAACAGTTTGAATATTATGAAAGTTTTGGAGATAAAACTTTTTTACTATTGTCTTTTGAGGATATACGTAGGCAAAACAATTCGCCTTCAAATAGCATTTCGGTAATTGGCATTCGCTTTCCTCCCCAAAAGGAGACTTATAAAATATAATCATGATAAGTTCAAAACAGGCCAGCAGAGTAAGCACTTCACTGAAGACCATTAAAGCTAATTTTTAATTTGATTTTTAAAAGGACGAATAATCAAACGAGCTTCTCTATCAAACCTAACGTAATTATACACCCAATTCACAAACACGACCATCCTGTTTCTAAAACCAATTAGAAAGAATAAATGCACGAACATCCAAACATACCATGCAAATACACCTTGAAAGTTAAATCTTTTTAAATCTACTACAGCTTTATTTCTACCAATGGTTGCCATAGCTCCTTTGTCTTTATATTCAAAAGGTTTCATAGGCTTTTCTTCAATTAAGTTCAATATATTATCACCCAGTTGATCCCCCTGTTGTATCGCAGGTTGTGCCATCATTGGAAAGCCTTGCGGGGTATCATCAGTAACCATACAAGCGATATCCCCAATGGCAAAAATACTAGAAAACCCTTTTACTTGATTAAAGGTATTTACTAAAATTCTATTTCCCCTAGTCACAAACTCCTCAGCGTCTAAACCTTTTATGGTGGCGCCTTTTACCCCAGCAGCCCAAACTACAGTAGCAGTTTCAAAAGTTAAATCTGTGTTGGTCGTTACTATATTTCCATCATAATTAGTAACCCTCACGTTTTTCCAAATATTAACGCCTAATTTTTCTAGAAAATCCTCAGCCTTTTCTGATGCCTTTGCACTCATTCCCTTTAGAATACAGTCGCCAGATTGGATAATATGTATTTGGGCCATTCGCGTGTCCAAATCCGGATAGTCTTTAGGCAAGATTCCTTTTTTAATTTCTGCTAAAGCTCCGGCCAACTCAACACCTGTTGGCCCACCTCCTACTATAACAAAATTCATCAAGGCATTCCTTTCATTTAAATCTGAAGTCAATAAGGCTTCTTCAAAATTTTCAAGAATTAGACTTCTTAAATTCAAAGATTGCGGTATGGTTTTCATAGCCATACTATGCTTTTCAATTTCAGAATTTCCGAAATAATTCGTTTTTGAACCTGACGCTACAACTAAATAATCAAACTTAATATTTCCAATATTAGTTTTAACCTTATTCTTTTTGGTATCTATTTCATCAACATTGGCCAACCTAAAAAAGAAATTAGGGAAATCTTTAAGTATTTTTCTAATAGGATACGCAATAGAATCTGGTTCTAAGCCACCAGTAGAAACTTGATATAATAAAGGTTGGAAGGTGTGATAGTTATGTTTATCTAAAAGCACCACTTGCACCTCTTGTTTCGATAGTTTTTTAGCTAAGGCTACTCCAGCAAAACCACCTCCAATAATAACAATTCTAGGGTAACTCGTTCTAGGGATGTTCATATATTAAAACTTGTTTGACAAAGGTAGTATTTAAGACATAAATTTAAAGCCTTCTATATTCTTTATTCTAATTCGATTTTGTAAATTCGTACCCTAAAAAATTACACATGGGTAAATACGATATCATCATTATTGGAAGTGGTCCTGGAGGTTATGTAACAGGAATAAGAGCATCGCAACTTGGTTTTAAAGTAGCGATTGTTGAAAAAGAAAATCTTGGAGGGATTTGTTTAAATTGGGGATGTATTCCAACAAAAGCGTTATTAAAATCTGCTCAAGTTTATGATTATTTAAAACACGTTGATGACTATGGTTTAAAAGCTGAAGCTATCGATAAAGATTTCGATGCTGTTATAAAACGTAGTCGTGGTGTTGCTGAAGGCATGAGTAAAGGTGTTCAGTTTTTAATGAAGAAGAATAAAATAGACATTCTTAAAGGTTTTGGTAAAATTAAAACAGGAAAGAAAGTTGATGTTACTGCTGAAGATGGTACCATAACTGAATATAGTGCTGAAAATATCATTATTGCTACGGGAGCACGTTCTCGAGAATTACCTAATTTACCTCAAGATGGTAAAAAAGTAATAGGTTACCGTCAAGCTATGTCTTTAACAAAGCAACCAAAGAAAATGATTGTTGTTGGTTCTGGAGCTATTGGAGTTGAATTTGCGCATTTTTATAACTCGATGGGTACTGATGTAACTATTGTGGAATTCATGCCAAATGTTGTTCCTGTTGAAGATGCAGATATTTCGAAAGCGTTCGCTAGTTCATTAAAAAAATCTGGCATTAAGGTTATGACAAGCTCTTCTGTTGAGTCTGTTGACACGTCGGGTTCTGGAGTTGTTGCTACTGTTAAAACAAAAAAAGGAGAAGAAACTTTAGAAGCTGATATTTTATTATCTGCAATTGGTATTAAATCAAATATAGAAAACATAGGTTTAGAAGATGTTGGAATTGTAGTTGATAGAGATAAAATTTTAGTTAACGACTTCTACCAAACTAATATTCCTGGTTACTATGCTATTGGAGATGTTGTTCCTGGACAAGCTTTAGCCCACGTTGCATCTGCTGAAGGTATTACTTGTGTTGAAAAATTAGCAGGATTACATACTGAAGCTATTGATTACGGAAACGTTCCTGGATGTACGTATGCCTCTCCGGAAATTGCGTCTGTAGGATTAACTGAAGCTAAAGCTATTGAAGCTGGTTATGATATTAAGGTTGGGAAATTCCCATTTAGCGCTTCAGGGAAAGCTACCGCTGCTGGAACTAAAGAAGGTTTTGTAAAGGTTATTTTTGATGCTAAGTATGGTGAATGGTTAGGATGCCACATGATTGGTGCTGGCGTAACTGATATGATTGCTGAAGCTGTTTTAGGAAGAAAATTAGAAACTACAGGCCACGAAGTATTAAAAACAATTCACCCTCACCCAACTATGAGTGAAGCGGTAATGGAAGCTGTTGCAGACGCTTACGATGAAGTGATTCATCTTTAGAAAGCAACTTTAATAAAGATAAAAAAAGCGATTCAAAATTTGAATCGCTTTTTTTATAATATCCTGAAACTTCTATTTATAAAAAACTCTGAATGGCCAGCTCATAACTCTGCAAGCCAAAACCAAGAATAACACCTTTTGCATTAGGTGATATATAAGACTGATGGCGAAACTCTTCTCTACCAAACGTATTAGAAATATGAACTTCAATCACAGGTGTTTCAATACCCTTAATGGCATCCCCAATACCAATACTTGTATGCGTATAAGCCCCTGCATTAAGTACAGCACCATCATAACTAAAACCTACCTCATGCAACTTATCAATAATTTCACCTTCTATATTTGACTGATAGTAACTCAACTCAACTTGAGGGTACTTTTCCTTTATTTCATCAAAAAATTCAGTAAAGGTTAAACTACCATAAATATTAGGTTCTCTTTTTCCTAATAAATTTAAATTTGGTCCGTTGATGATGATTATTTTTTTCATGAGGTAAAGATATTTAATTTTCTGTTATTTAATTTTAAAAATTACCATTTGTCCTTTATTTTTACCCAACATGAAATGGCAACAAGCACTTAAAGATTATCAACTCTACTTAAAGATAGAACGTGGGTTATCTAAAAACTCAATTGACAATTATGTGCTTGATGTTACAAAACTCATTGCATATCTAGAGGCAAATAGTATGACGTCCTCTCCAATCACAATTGAATCGCAAACTATACAGCAATTTATATACGAGATTGCAAAAGTTGTAAATGCGAGATCGCAATCCAGAATCATTTCAGGGCTAAGAAGTTTCTTTAACTATCTGATATTTGAGGACTACAGAACATCAAACCCTCTGGAGTTAATTGAGTCTCCTAAAATAGGTAGAAAGCTTCCGGATACACTTTCTGAAGATGAAATTGATAGTATCATAAAAGCTATTGATTTAAGTAAACCAGAAGGAGAACGCAATAGAGCAATACTAGAAACCTTATACGGCTGTGGTTTACGTGTGAGTGAACTTATTAACCTTAAAATTTCAGATTTATTTTTTGATGAAGGTTTTATTAAAGTTACGGGTAAAGGTGACAAACAACGTTTCGTGCCTATTGTAGATGTTACCCAGAAATACATCAACATTTATAGAAGAGACATTAGAAACCACCTTAATATTCAGGCTGGATTTGAAGATACACTATTTCTTAATAGACGTGGCAAACAACTAACAAGAGCCATGATATTTACTATAATTAAACAACTTGTTGAGAAGATTGGACTTAAAAAGAAAGTATCTCCACACACCTTCAGACATTCCTTTGCCACACACCTATTAAAAAATGATGCAGACTTAAGATCAATTCAATTAATGCTTGGTCATGAAAGCATAACGACTACAGAAATCTATGTGCATCTTGATAAAAGCCACTTAACTAAAGTTGTTGAAAAATATCATCCAAGAAAATAAAAATAGCCATTGATTTTTAGCCTTTTTGGAAACAAAAAACCCAGCAGATGCCAGGTTTTTATTATTCAAAAAGCTTTCAACGCCTTCTACTATTTTGCAATATTAACGGCTCTTGTTTCTCTAATAACCGTTACTTTTACTTGTCCAGGGTAAGTCATATCTGTTTGAACCTTTTGAGAAATGCTAAAAGATAAATCTGCTGCTTTTTGATCATCAACTTTTTCACTTTCAACAATAACTCTTAACTCCCTACCTGCTTGAATTGCATAAGCTTTTTTAACACCTGTAAATCCAAAGGCAATATCTTCTAAATCTTTTAAACGTTGAATATAACTATCTAGCACTTGTCTTCTTGCTCCTGGTCTTGCTCCCGAAATCGCATCACATACTTGAACAATAGGTGCTAACAATGATTTCATTTCCACTTCATCATGATGCGCTCCAATAGCGTTACAAACATCCCCTTTCTCATTAAACTTCTCTGCCCATTGCATACCTAAAATCGCATGCGGAGTTTCCATGTCTGCTTCAGCGTCTGGAACTTTACCAATATCATGTAATAAACCTGCTCGTTTTGCCAACTTAGGATTTAACCCTAATTCTGCTGCCATCACTCCACAAAGTTTCGCTACCTCCCTAGAGTGTTGTAACAGGTTTTGTCCGTAAGATGAACGATACTTCATTCTACCAACCATTTTAATCAACTCAGGGTGTAAATTATGAATTCCCAGGTCAATCACCGTACGTTTACCTACTTCTATAATCTCCTGTTCAATTTGTTTTTGAGTTTTCTTTACAATTTCTTCAATACGAGCCGGGTGTATTCTACCGTCGGTAACTAATTTATGAAGTGATAATCGAGCTACCTCTCTTCTCACTGAATCAAAACATGATAAAATAATAGCTTCAGGAGTATCATCAACAATAATTTCAACCCCAGTTGCAGCTTCAATAGCACGAATATTGCGCCCTTCACGACCAATAATACGTCCTTTTACATCATCAGATTCAATATTAAATACAGACACGCAATTATCTACCGCTTCTTCAGTCCCTATACGCTGTATGGTATTTATTATAATTTTTTTAGCATCCTGTTCAGCCGTCAATTTAGCTTCTTCTAACGAACTTTGAACAAATGCCATAGCATCATTCTTAGCTTCACCTTTTAAAGACTCAACCAATTGTTCTTTAGCCTCTTCTGCAGATAAACTTGAGATAACTTCCAGCTGCTGCACTTGGCTTTTATGTAATCTGTCTAGCTCTACTTGTTTTTTCTCTATAACATCTAACCTATGGTTATAGTCCTTAACTTTTCCTTCTAAACTATCATTTAACTTTTTGCTTTTTGATAATTCATTAGATATCTGAGACTCCTTGTCTCGGGTACGTTTTTCCGCTTCTGCCATTTTCTTGTCACGAGAAAGAATTACCTTTTCATGCTCTGCCTTAAGTTCTATAAACTTTTCTTTGGCTTGAAGTATTTTATCTTTTTTAAGGTTCTCCCCTTCACTTTTTGCCTCTTTAAGCACTAAAGCTGCACTTTTCTTAGCTTCTTTCACAAGCTTGGAAGCATTGTTTTTTTCTAGTGTTTTTGATATAATAAAGCCTATTATTAGGCCTAATATAGCACCCCCTACTGCAAATATAATTGAGTTATCCATCGTTAATTTAGTGGTTTATATATATAAAAAAAGCCTACACCAGTATAAAGTTTTGTATAAACTCCTTAAAAACAAGTTTAGGGCTAACAAGCTGATCAAGGGTCTGCGACTAAGGCAGCATGCTTTTACAACTTAAACTCACCCTTTTTAAAGAATTAACGTTGAGTTTATCAAAAAAAATAACCAATGCAGGCAGTAACTTTTATTTATTTTAAAGAACGTTTAAGAGACTAAATATGTTTTTGCAACAACATGTTTAAAGCATTTAGCTTTTCTTCTACATGTTCATTAACATTTGCTTTATCAATAGACTTCTGTTCAACTTGAGATGCAAATTGTAAAGCACACATGGCTAATACATCTTGTTTATCTCTAACAGAATAACTTTGCTCAAACTGCTTAATCATAACCTCTATATTCTTAGCAGCTTTACGTAATCCTTCTTCTTGACTTGCATCAATAGTTAAAGGGTACACTCTGTTAGCTATAGACAGCTTTATTTTAAGCTTTTCTGACATTGCATTTTCAAAACATTAATCTGAGAGTTGAGCAATACAATGATCAATATCCCGAATTAAGGCATTTATTTTAAGCTTAGTTTCTCTTTTATTATCGTCACTACCAAGTATTGTATTTGCCATTTTAAGAGCTTCGTACTTTTCTTCCCAAGATGAAATTTCATTTTTTTGGGCTGAATTAAATCGCTTTGAAACTTCTAACTCTTCATTTAATTTCAAATTAGCATGCTTTAAAAGCTCTAGTTTGTGTAATAATTTGCTAATCTTGTTTTCTAAAGAATCTACAATATCTTCAATATTACTCATTTACAAATTTCAATACTTATATCACAAAGTTAACATACCTATCTGAAATAACAATTGTTTTTTCATAAAATTTTGTAAAGCAATGCTTAAACACAATCTTAAAATCACTGGCTTGATTTTTGCTTTATTCTTTGTGTTTTGACTTCTTATTAATAATTTAGCCTCTCATTAATAGCTATGCGATTCCTACTTTCCTTTATTTTTATTTTATCACTTTTTGGTCAAGCTCAAAATAACTACCCTCAAGATTATTTTAGCGAACCACTGGAAATACCTTTAATTTTATCAGGCACGTTTGCGGAATTAAGATCTAATCATTTTCACGCTGGATTAGATATTAAAACACAACAACGTACAGGGTTGAAAGTAAAATCGGCTGCAAATGGATTTGTGAGTAGAATTAAAGTATCGCATTTTGGCTATGGTAAGGCACTCTATATAACCCACCCGAATGGCTACACGACGGTTTATGCTCACTTACAAAAGTTTTCACCAAATATTGAAGCCTTTGTAAAAAAAATGCAGTACCAAAAAGAGTCTTATGAAATAGAACTTTTTCCAAAAGCTGAAGAGTTGGTTGTTTTAAAAGATAGCTTAATTGCATACAGTGGGAATTCAGGTGGCTCTGGTGGTCCGCATTTACACTTCGAAATACGGGATAAAGCAGAACGCCCTATAAACCCCATGCTATTTGGGATTGATATAAAAGATCATGTTACACCTCTAGTTAAATCGTTATATGTCTACCCTTTAGATGATAAATCATTTGTCAACAAAAGTAATTCAAAACAAAAAGTTAGATTAATTCCTGTTCATAATGGAGATTATTATACGGAAAATATTGAAGCTATTGGTAATATTGGCTTCGCCATTGAAACTATGGACAGGCAGGACTTAGCTGCTAACTCAAACGGTGTTTACAATATTCAAACCTTTTTAAATGGAAACAGAAATTTTGAATTAGATTTTACACGTTTTTCGTTTGATGAAACCAAAAACATCAATCAGCTTATTGACTATGAACATTACATAAAAAAGAAATCTCGTATTCAAAAATTATACAAAAAAAACAATGAATTAAGCATTATTAAATCGGTCGTGAGAAACGGTTACATCTCCATTGAAGATAGTACAAACTCAGTCTATAAAATAAGAGTAGTTGATTTCAAAAACAACGAATCTTGGGTAACGGTTCAAATCAATGGTACCAAAGCAAGCCGTACAACACCAAAAGCTCAAAAAACAACACCTTACTTTATTAAAACAACCCAAAATGTAAACTTAACGGAAGGCAAAGTATCTGTTGATTTCTATAAAAATACTTTCTACGAGGATTTCTATATTGATTTTGAAGCAAGGAATGACACCCTATTTCTTCATGAGGACATTAAAGCTGCCAAGAAAAATTTTTCAATTTCGTTCAATGTTGGTAATTACTCGAATGAAGATAAAAGCAAACTTTATATTGCACGATTGATTGGGCAGAAAAAATATCCCGCTTACACGTCCACAAAAAGAAAGGGTGATTTATTAATTGCTACTTCCAAAAAACTAGGCACTTACACTTTAATGACGGATACCATTAAACCATCAATTAAACCCATTAATTTTAAAAAAGAACAATGGCTTAGTAAATATCGTTTCTTAAAACTAAAAATTGATGATGCAGGTTCAGGAATCTCAAAATTTAGGGCCACGATAAACGGAAAATGGATATTAATGGAGTATGATTATAAAACGAAAATACTAACCTACGATTTTAACGATAATGTGGTTATAGCTACCAAGAATAATTTAAAGGTAATTGTTACTGATAATGTTGGAAATAATTCTACATTTGAAACGTTATTTTACAGAAAATAAACTTTTTTGCTTTTGAAATCAAAATTTGTACTAACCACCACCCTTCTTTTTTTAATTACTACTATAGGTATTGCTCAAACAGCAACCTTGAAAGGTGTTATTTTAAATAAAAACAATCAGCCTGTTGAAAAAGTAAGTGTTAAAACAGAAAATGGAGGTACAGAAACCAACGCTAACGGTTTTTACTCCATTACTATTCCGTCAAATCAAGATATTTCGGTTGAGTTCACACACCTTTCGTTAAAAAAGGTCGTTAGTGTTTTTAATTTGAAAAATGGTGAGGAATACGAATTCAACCCTGTAATGAGTGCTTCAGTAGAGCAAATTGCGCCTGTAGTTATAAATAGTAATAGGCGAAAAGAAGTTGAAGGCGTTGTCACTTTGAATCCTGAAACTATTAGAAAAATTCCTGGAGCCAGTGCCGGAGTAGAAAACTTACTATTAACGTTGCCAGGAGTAAGCAATAATAATGAACTGAGTACGCAATATTCGGTTCGCGGTGGTAATTTTGATGAAAATCTGGTTTACGTTAATGGTATTGAAGTTTATCGTCCATTCTTAATTCGTTCTGGTCAACAAGAAGGATTAAGCTTTGTGAATACTGATTTGGTTCAGAATGTTGATTTTTCGGCGGGTGGTTTTCAAGCTAAATATGGAGACAAACTATCTTCAGTTCTCGATATTACCTATAAAAACCCTTATCAGTTTGAGGTTAACGCAGATTTAAGTTTATTAGGTGGTAGTTTATCTGTTGAAAACATAAGCAAAGATTCGAAGTTTACAGGAATTGTTGGTGGAAGATATCGAGATAATAGCTTATTGGTAAATGCCAGAGAAACCGAAACAAACTTCAATCCCACATTTGCCGATTTACAAGGTTTTTTCACATATCGATTTTCAAATAAGTTTCATTTAAGTTTTTTAGGAAACGCATCCATAAACACTTATAATTATGAACCTTTTACTCGGCAAACAAACTTTGGAACACTTACCGACCCCATTGCCCTTTTAATCTTTTATGAGGGGCAAGAAAAAGACAGATACCAAACCTTATTTGGAGCATTTAAAGGATCTTACTTTGCAAATGATGATTTAAACCTACACCTTGTTGCTTCAACATATCATACAAGAGAAGAAGAATACTACGATATTTTTGCACAATATAGATTAGGAGAAGTAAACGCTAATATTGGTGATGAAAATTTTGGTGAGGTTGAATTTTCACAGGGTATTGGAAGTCAACTTACCCATGGCAGAAACGACCTGGATGCATTAATTACAAATATTGAGCACAAGGGAGATTTCAAAATTGAAGAAAACCGAATTGAGTGGTCTGTAAAATATACAAACGAAAATATTCGCGACCGTTTAGTAGAATGGGAAGTTATAGATTCTGCAGGGTTTTCTATCAGACCGCCTAGCTTCCCACCAAACGAGCAACCGTATCAGCCTTTCGCAGGTCCACTTGAACCTTTTCAGAATGTTCGAGCAAAAAACAACACGCAAATCAATAGGATTCAGGCATATGGACAATGGAGTAAACGAAGTACTCTAGGGAATAGTAATGTTTGGTATAATTTTGGTTTGAGAATGCATAACTGGTCTGTAAAAGGTGATGGTATTAAAAGCTCAAACAGTACAGTTGTTACACCAAGAGGTCAGTTTGCCATAAAACCAGATTGGAAAAAAGATATGCTTTTTAGAGCTGCTGCGGGACTTTATTATCAGCCACCATT
Organism: uncultured Algibacter sp.; assembly: GCF_947495925.1. Classification (GTDB taxonomy): domain Bacteria; phylum Bacteroidota; class Bacteroidia; order Flavobacteriales; family Flavobacteriaceae; genus Algibacter_E. The sequence goes on along the minus strand of NZ_CANMAU010000007.1, from coordinate 177,844 downwards.
CTACAGAGAGTTAAGAGATTCAAGTGGTGTGGTCCAGCCTAACGTAAAGGCTCAAAAATCCTTTCATGTTGTTTTAGGTAATGATTATAGCTTCGAAATGTGGAATAGGCCTTTTAAATTAACATCAGAGATTTTTTATAAAAACCTTTGGGATGTTAACCCATATACACTCGAAAATGTGCGTATTCGATACCGGGCTAAAAACAATGCAACTGCTTATGCCTATGGTTTGGACTTAAGATTAAACGGTGAATTTGTTCCTGGAACTGAATCTTGGTTTAGTTTTGGTTATTTAAAAACAGAGGAAAATATAGATAATAGAGGGTTTATTTCCAGACCTACAGATCAACGTTTAAAATTTGCTGCTCTTTTTCAGGACTACGTTCCAAACATGCCAAATCTTAAAGTATATTTAAATCTAGTTTATAATACAGGATTGCCGGGAGGATCACCAAGTTATGCTGACCCTTATGAATATCAAAACAGGCTTCCTGATTATAAACGTGCAGACTTAGGTCTGCAGTATGTTCTTGTTGATGCTAATAAACAATTTAGTCGTGGTTGGAAAAAACCATTTAAAGCACTCTCATTTGGTTTTGAGATCTACAATATGTTTGATGCTCAAAATTCAATAACCAATACGTGGGTGAGAGATGTAAGCAATAAAAGGCAAATTGCTATTCCAAATTACTTAACACCAAGGGTATTTAATGTTAGAACAACCATGAAGTTTTAGGGCTCTGAAATAAAAGTTTTTAAAACGCTTACTACATAATCAACTTCCTCTTTTGTATTATAAATACTAAATGAAAAGCGTAAAGATGGTTTACTCAATTCTTCTTCTTTTAGTATTTCAGTTAACACATGAGACTTTTGTATGCTGCCACTTTGGCAAGCACTTCCTTTAGAACAAGCAATACCTTTCAAATCCAACTGGAACAATAGCATAGATGCTTTTTCTGGTGGAATAGGTAGTCTTACGTTTACCATAGTATAGCTGCTTTTTTCAAAATCAGCAGAACCGGCATTAAATCTAGCATTTGGGATTTCCTTTGAAATTTGATCAATAAAATATTGCTTTAAAGCACTTATATAATCTTTGTCTTTATCTAAATCATTATAAGCTAAGTTTAAAGCCATTTCCATACCTACAATATTGTGAAGGCTCTCTGTTCCTGCTCGCAAACCTCTTTCCTGTTCACCTCCAATAATCAGTGGTCCTAAACCTGAATTCTTTCTAATAAACGCAAAGCCTACACCCTTAGGACCGTGAAATTTATGAGCTGATGCAGCAAGAAAATCAATATTAATATCTTGCATATTCATATTATAATGTCCTATAGACTGTACGGCATCGGTATGAAACAAAGCCTTGTAGGTTTTACAAAGTTCAGATACTTTCTTAATATCTAAAATGTTTCCAACCTCGTTATTTACATGCATTAAACTCACGAGTGTTTTCTCTTCTGTCTGTAATAAGGCTTCCAAATGATTTATATCTATAAAGCCACTATTATCTAAATTAATGTAGCTCACCTTTATATTATAGTCTTTTTTTAGAGCCTCAACAGTATGTAAAACTGCATGATGTTCTATTTTTGACGTTACAATATGAGTAACACTCAAATCTTTCACAGCACTTTTTAGGACTAAATTATCTGCCTCGGTACCTCCAGAAGTAAATATAATTTCCCCTGCCGATACGTTTAAGTGTTTCCCTATTACTTTACGCGAATGTTCTACCAAAACCTTTGAAGATCTTCCATAACTATGAGATGAAGATGGATTCCCAAAATTAGTCTTCATAACCTCAAAAACAGCCTCTGCAACCTCTTCTCTTACAGGCGTGGTAGCAGCATTATCAAAGTAAACACGTTTCATTTTATTCATTGTATTCGACTATAGTTTCGTTTATTTAAAATCTATAAATACGCCTCAAAAATACTTGAAATAAAATTATTATCATTATGATACGTTATAATTGTCAATTCCTTTATTTTTGCCAAAAACAAATAGCATGCGAAAGTTAGTTTTTACTTTAATCACTCTACTACTTATACTATTTTACTCATGTAACGATGGTGATATTATTACGGTAGAACTCGATTTTGAAGATACTTTTGAGTCTTGTGGTAGCACCAATCTTACGCTATATAAAACCAAAGAAGATCCATCTGAATCTTTATCCTTGTTTTTAAATGGGGTTACCTTAGATGACATACTTGAAGTTGATGAGGATGGTATTTTTGAAAAAGCTTACTCAATCAATACTTCAAACCCTTTTAATTATAGAACGTATAGTAATACAAATCTACCTAGTAATTTATTTTGCAATGATGTTCCAAATTCAGAAGTTATAATTACACAAGATATTGAAAGTACTAGCGGTGTGGCCATCTTAAAAACAGTTCTTACAGAAGATGATAACGATGGTGTACCAGCCCTTTTAGATATTGATGAAGAAAAAAACAATGATACCGACGGAGATGGTATCCCTAATTTTATTGATGCTGATGATGACGGAGATAATATCTTAACTAAAGATGAGAACCCGGACCCTAACGGAGATGGAGACCTAAGTGATGCTCAAGATACGGATGGAGATTCAATTCCTGACTATTTAGACGATGACGATGATAACGATGGAGTTAAAACGAGAGATGAAGAAAATGACTCTCAAGACAACAATCCTGCTAATGATCAAAGTGGCTCAGTAATAGATCCTATTACGGGTGTAGAGCGGTTAATTGCAGACTATTTAAACGATAAAATATCTACAACAGTTGAGGCCACAGCATATAGAGAGCATAGCATTGGTCAGACATATGAAGTCACCTTAATTTTAAGAGATATTGATATTCAAATAATCTCGGCCGATTTCTATGACTTTGGAAAACTTGTAAATAGTGCATTATCAAAAACAAGAAAAGTAACTCCTGAATTTACTAATTAATTAGATGATGCGTTCTGACAAATATAAACTTCTGTGGCGCCTAAACCATACTTTTGATAATTAGCCTCGTAATACTTTACATTATTGTAACGTCCAAATAAGTACTCAAGTTCTAATTTTAATACTCCCTGACCCACACCATGAATAAAAACGACTTTTTGAATACGCTTTGAAATTGCAAAATCTAATTGCCTTTTAGCCGTATCTAATTGAAGCGTTAACATATCATGTTTTGCCATTCCTTTTGACGATTTCACTAATTGATGAATATGCAAATCTACTTCTAGAGTGGGTTCATAACGATCTTTAGCTCTTTTCTTAATTTGTTGTTTTCGTTTTGGTTGTTCTTTTTCGGCCACAACAGCATTAACAGATGTTTCAGAAAACAAAGCTGTTTTTAAACTTTGGTTTTTTTCATGTTTCACTAACTCATTAGCCTGAAATTTCATCAGAAATCCTTCTTCTGTTTCAATAGTAATTGTTTGATTATTTACATGCTTTACAATACCTGCCATGTCTTCATCTAGCACCAATACGTAATCACCAACTTCAAAACTCATAATAATTAATTTTCGCGATCTTCTTTATTCTCATTCGCATTTCTACTGGGAATAGTCCTAGAGATTCTGTAAACTCCAATCATTAACAAAACAATGCCCCCCATCAACATTAATTGATTTTCGTGTTCACCAACCTTGGCATACATGGCCGTAAATGCTCCGATTATAATAAGAATATAGTTTAAATACTTCATACAATTTTTAATAACCTTTTGCATGCAAATTACGCCAAAAATCAGAAATCACTCGTTTAATTAGTTAAAAAAAAAAGAAACTTCCCATATAAATGAAGCGATTTAAAATCCATTTACTTTTATTATTTTAGCCTTTAAACCTAATCCTTTTAGTATTTATGGAAGAATACATGTTACCTTGTTTAAACAAAAAACTTTTGGGGTTTGAGTGTTTTGGGTGCGGTATTCAACGTTCGGTAGCATTAATTCTAAAAGGCGAGCTTTTGGAAGCTTTTTATATGTATCCTGCTATTTATACTTTAATGCTTCTTTTGGGGTTAATAATTATTAATGCTTTTCAAAATTTCAAGTTAGGTACCAAAATAATTACTATTTTGGCTATATTAAATGCCGTAATAATTGTATCAAGTTTTTTAATTAAAAATTTTATAATCAACTAAAACCTTAAAAATGGAACAACAAAAACTTCCCAATTCAACACTTATTTTAGTATTAGGAATCTTATCAATCCCAACATGCTGTTGCTATGGTATTATTGGTTTAATTCTCGGCATTGTAACTATCGTTTTGGCTAATAAAGCAGCAAAGCTATATGCAGAGAATCCAGATACTTATACGGGTTTTCAAAATGTAAAGACTGGAAAAATTTTAGGTATTATTGGAATTATATTAGCTGTACTTTATATAATTTTCTGCGTAATTATGATTTCTATGTTTGGTTGGGAAACATTACAAGATCAAGAGTTGCTTCAAGAACAATTACAAGATATGATGGGATAACAGTTATTTTATCCACGAGTATAAAAAAGCGACCTATGGTCGCTTTTTTATTTATAAATACCTTGCTTCTCTTTAATCTTCAAATGACTTTAGTGTGTTAATTATAATTGATACACAATCTAATAACTGTTCTTCGGTCATCACCAATGGTGGGGCAAACCGAATAATATTACCATGTGTTGGTTTTGCTAGTAAACCATTATCTTTCAACGCCAAACATATATCCCATGCTTTATTACTTCCTTCATCATCATTTATGACAATAGCATTAAGTAGTCCTTTTCCTCTTACTAATTTTACGACTCCACTAGTTTGAATATATTTATTTAACTCCTTTCTAAATAATTCACCTAAAGTAAATGCATTTTCAGCCAATCTTTCATCCCTAACCACTTCTAAAGCCGCCATAGCCACCGCTGCTGCTACCGGATTTCCGCCAAAAGTACTACCGTGATTTCCAGGCTTAATCACATTCATAATACTATTATTAGCTAATACTGCAGATACAGGGTAAACACCACCACTAATAGCTTTACCTAAAATAAGAACATCTGGTTTTACGTTTTCATGGTCTACAGCAAGTATTTTTCCTGTACGAGCAATACCTGTTTGAACCTCATCTGCTATAAATAACACATTATACTTCTCACATAAAGCCTTTGCCTTAGCTAAATATCCAGCATCAGGTACGTAAACACCAGCTTCACCTTGTATAGGCTCCACTAAAAATCCAGCAACATTAGAATTACTCTTTAAAACCTCTTCTAGAGCGTCTAAATTATCATATTCAATCTTTATGAATCCATTTGTATAAGGTCCAAAATTTTTGCGTGCTACAGAGTCGTTAGAAAACGAAATAATTGTTGTGGTCCTACCATGGAAATTATTCTCACAAACAATAATTTCAGCTCTATTTTCATCAATACCTTTTACCTCATAGGCCCATTTCCTGCATAGCTTTAGTGCGGTTTCTACAGCCTCAGCACCTGTATTCATAGGTAAAAGCTTATCGAATTTAAAAAACTCACAAGCGAATTTTTCAAATTGACCAAGCATATCATTGTAAAATGCTCTTGAAGTTAGTGTTAATGTTTGCGCCTGTTGTACCATAGCATTAACAATTTTTGGATGACAATGCCCTTGGTTTACAGCAGAATATGCCGATAGAAAGTCATAATACTTTGCACCCTCAACATCCCACACATACACACCTTCTCCCCTATTCAACACTACAGGCAACGGATGATAATTATGTGCACCATACTTGTTTTCTAAATCGATCGCTTGTTGCGAAGTTAATTGGTCTAAAACAGCCATTTTTAAAAATAATTTAAGGTTTAATGTCTTTACAAAAGACACCGTTTGACACCATTTATTGGTGCAAACATTAATAATTAAATCTCGCTTATCGAGTAAAATAACTATTCCTTATCTACCTTTATCCTTTCGAAAGAGTCGAAAATTCAGCGTGGGAAAGAAATCATCCCTAGGAACGCCAAAATTAACAAATTTTAATTATTTCTAAAAACCTTAGTCAGACATTCTTCCTGAGAGTGAAGATACCTGCAATTCTAATCGTTTAATTTCTCTTAATAAGGCATTTTTATCCATTTGCATCCAGGCAAAAATTTTCAGCATACTAACGCCTATCAGAAAAACAAGACTTCCTGTTGCCCACTTAATTAGATCAAAAGTTATTTCAGAATTAAAAAATTGTACTAGGCAATAGATGAATAAACCAAAAAACACTAGAGTCATAAAATTCATAAGATACATGATCCACTTGTTTTTTCCTTTAAATAAACCCCATACCATCTGGAACACATTTTGCTCATCTAAATCATCATAAAATTTAGCTTCTTCTTCAGTTAACGTTTCTTTTATCAATTTATCTATGTCTTCATTATATGTTTTCATGTCTTTTATTTTTATATATTAGATAATTATGTTTTTAAAATTTGTTTTAATCGTTCTCTAGCATGGAATAATCTTGATTTTACAGTACCTACCGATATATCAAGCAAAGAACTAATTTCTATTAACGAGTACTCTTGGGTATAAAATAACCTAATAACCATTTTCTGATGTGCAGGTAGTGTATTTATAGCTGAAATTAGTTTTAATTTTATAGCCACATTCGTACTCTCATCATCCTCAACACCAGTGCTATTATACTTATAATCGTCAAGGTTATTTTTAAACTTCTTATTCGCCTTAATCCAATCCAACGACTTTGTATAAACAATACGTAGCGCCCAACTCCCAAAGCTATCTGGTTTTTTTAAACTATCTATTTTACTAATTATCACACTCCAAGAATCTTGTGCAATGTCTTTGGCAACATCAGTATCTTTCACAAGCCAATAGGCTTTTTCACAAAACGTTTTATGCCATCGTTTTACCAATATAGCAAGTGCATCTTTTTTACCAGATTGAAATTGCTGAACTAAAATACTATCGATTTCCCTTTCTTTTTTCACTTACTTGGTCTTAGTAAAAATCGCCATAAACATACCCAAGAACTCCATGTCGTAAATTTTTTAGTCGCTACAAAATTGTTTTCAATGGTATCAAAGGCATTTTCAATTAAGGCACCATGCAACCATCTTATAACCAAAATCCACTTAAAAGTAGCTATTAGACCATCAGTTTTCATCTTTATGCTATGCTTAACTTCTGTAATATCCTCATTTAATGCTCTAATTTCAAACTTATGAATACCATTAAACCTTTTTGGCTTCAAGAATTCGAAGGTAATATACTCTCCTTCTTTATAGCCTTTAATGGAATACCTAATCATACCATGTCCGCCTTGCTCACCTACTTCCAACCCTTTTTTAAACTTCATAGCTGGCCAATTATCTTTTGGCCACATCCTATCTTCTCTAGTTGCTAAGGTTTTCATTAAACTAGAAACCTTCGTTTTGGGTTGATTAATAATTCGCTTATGTATATTTATAACTTGCATACTATACTAAAGACGACCAAAGAATAAAAAGGTTCATTTATTTTTTGAATAATATTAAATTCCTTTAAAGTTAATAGAAATAAAGTCATATTTATTTGTTGCTATTATTATTTTTGCAGCATGTCTAGAAGAAGTAAACAGAGAAAAAAAGTTTTTGAAAATATTGAGGTCATAGATGCCGGAGCAAAAGGTAAAACTGTTGCTAAAGCACCCGATGGCAAAGTGATTTTTTTACCTAATGCCGTACCTGGTGATGTTGTAGATGTACAAACATTTAAAAAACGAAAAGCCTATTACGAAGGGAAAGCAACTACTTTTCATAAACTTTCTGATAAACGAACGGACCCTGTCTGCGAGCATTTTGGAACTTGTGGTGGCTGCAAATGGCAAGATATGGGTTACAAACATCAACTCTATTACAAACAGAAAGAAGTTACCAATAACTTAACCCGGATTGGTCATATAGAACTGCCTGAGGTCACTCCAATCCTTGGGTCCAAAGAGCAATACTTTTATAGAAATAAGATGGAATTTTCTTTTAGTGATAGTCGTTGGTTAACCTTGGAAGAAATTCAGTCGGATGAAGACTTAGGTGATAAGAACGCTTTAGGTTTTCATATTCCGGGTATGTGGGATAAAATTTTAGATTTAAACAAATGCCACCTACAAGCCAATCCATCAAATGAAATAAGAAATGCAGTAAAGGCATTTGCTATTGAAAACAACTTAGAGTTTTTCAATACCCGTAATCAAACTGGTTTGTTACGTACCATGATGATAAGAACCTCTAGCACAGGTGATATTATGGTGATGATTCAGTTTTTTAAAGACGACAAAGTAAAACGTGAGTTACTTTTAGATTTTATAGCCGAAAGCTTTTCAAAGATTACATCTTTACAATATGTAATTAACGAGAAAGCTAACGATACTATTTACGATCAAGAAGTCATTTGTTATAAAGGTGCCGATCATATCTTTGAAGAAATGGAAGGGTTAAAATTTAAAATAAATGCCAAATCCTTTTATCAAACCAATTCTAATCAAGCCTATGAACTTTACAAAATCACGCGAGACTTTGCTGGTTTAACTGGTGGTGAGCTCGTTTATGATTTATATACGGGTACTGGAACCATTGCTCAGTTTGTATCAAAGCAGGCGAGTAAAGTTATTGGGGTAGAATCTGTACCAGACGCCATAATTGCGGCTAAAGAAAATGCACAATTAAATAACATTAATAACGTTGAATTCTTTGTTGGAGACATGAAAAACGTATTTAATGCTACCTTTATAGAAACTCATGGTGAACCCGATGTTATTATTACCGATCCGCCAAGAGATGGTATGCATAAAGATGTGGTACAGCAAATTTTGAATATTGCTCCCAAAAAAGTAGTATATGTAAGTTGTAATAGTGCTACTCAGGCAAGAGATTTAGCATTAATGGATGCCCAATATAAAGTAATTAAAACCCAAGCTGTCGATATGTTCCCGCAAACATTTCATGTGGAAAATGTTGTACTTTTGGAACGTCGATAATCGGCTAATCATATGAAAGTAAAATTCTTTAAGTTTCTTATAATTCCTCTAATAACAGTTATCTGTTTTTCGTTGGCTTGTGAGCCCGATGATATTTGTCCAGAATCCACCTCTACCACTCCAAGGCTTATTATTGATTTTTATGATGCTAACAATCAAGAAAACCTGAAAAACGTTTTTGACTTACGCATTGAAGGCATTGGAAACACGACCTATTTAGACGGAAAAGATTTAAGTGGAAATGAAATAGCCTATGATGGTGCATCAAATTTTAATAACGCCCTCCTTCCCTTAAAAACAGATGCAAACACAACTCAATTTGTGCTTATTAAAGAATACGAATTTGTAGATGACACAACCCCGCCAAAAGGAAATCGAGATACCATCACTATTAATTATAGTAGGGAGCTCGTTTATGTTTCAAGAGCTTGTGGTTACAAAACAATTTATAAGGATGTGACCTTAACTATCGAACCAGATGATGATAATTGGATGAAATCTAGACAACCCTTAAGTGATAATCAATCTGTAGAAAATGAATTTGAAACCCACTTTAATGTTACGCACTAACCGCCTACTTTTTATACTGTTGTTTTGTGCAACCTTAGGTGCGCAAAATGATAGTATTCCAAACACGGTAAAAGACTCCGTAGGCATTGATCAAAAATATGGACTACGCTTAGGGGTCGATATTGGGAAAATAGGACGTTCTTTTTTAGATGAGGAGTATACTGGTTTTGAAATTATTGGAGATTTTAGACTCACACAAAAATTATACGTAGCAGGTGAGATTGGTGTAGAAGAAAAAAGTACAATTACCGAATATATGGATATCAAGACCTCAGGAAGTTATTTGAAAGCAGGTATTGACTATAATATGTACGACAACTGGTTAAACATGGATAACATGATTTTTGCGGGTTTTAGAGTGGGCGCCAGTACTTTTAGTCATGATTTAAATAGTGCTACTGTTTATACCACAAATCAATATTGGTCACCTCAATTAACTTCAACAGAAAAACTAGAATTTAGTGGTTTAACCGCATTTTGGGCTGAAATTCTATTGGGCATTAAAGCCGAAATATTCAATAACTTATATATGGGATTGAACGTACAACTTAAAATTTTAGCTTCTGAAACTGATCCAGAAAATTTTGGTAATGTATATATTCCTGGGTACCATAAAAATTACGATAGCAGTCCTATTGGTGTGGGTTACAGCTATACGCTGTCTTACCGCATTCCTTTCTTTAAGAAAAGTAAATAAGACTATTTCCAAGCCCGCTTACCATTTACCATTAATGTTACTCAAACATCATGGTTTTAATATTTGTTCAGCTATGTAACTATTGAAAGTTACTAATATTATTGCAGTATAGTTGTTCTAGATATGGGTTAAGTAAGGTGTTTTCAACAACATCAAATTTTATTATCTTTATTAAATCAGGTTCTTAAAACATATCACAATGAAAAAATTAAAAAAAGAAGATATTAATCAAGAGGTTTTTGATTTATATGATGACTATGCGCATAATAAAATTGGGAGACGGCAATTTGTTGAAAAACTATCACTTTATGCTATTGGTGGGCTTACCGTTTCTTCTTTATTAAGTTTTATAACACCAAATTACGTGGATAACTTAGTAGTAGAACCTGATGATTGCCGACTAGATTCCGATTATATTACTTATAATTCCCCAAAAGGCGGTGGTACTATAAAAGGCTTATTATCTTTACCAGATAAGACCACAGGAAAACTACCCGGTGTGATTGTGGTTCATGAAAATCGCGGATTAAACCCATATATTGAAGATGTTGGCAGGCGTACAGCCCTTGATGGTTTTATTTCATTGGCACCTGATGCCTTAACGCCACTAGGAGGTTACCCAGGAAATGACGATGATGGCAGGGCGATGCAAAAGAAAAGGAACCGTAATGAAATGCTAGAAGATTTTATTGCGGCTTATGACTATTTATTAAATCATGAAAACTGCAATGGCAAAATAGGCGTGGTAGGTTTTTGTTTTGGAGGTTGGATTGCTAATATGATGGCTGTTGAAGTACCAAACTTATCGGCAGCGGTTCCATTCTACGGTGGGCAGCCTTCTAATGAAGATGCTGCAAAAATTAAAGCGCCTTTGTTATTACAATTTGCAGGATTAGATACTAGAGTTAATGCAGGATGGCCAGATTATGAAGCAGCTTTAAAAGCAAATCATGTGACCTACAAAGCACATATCTATCCCGATGTAAATCATGGGTTTCATAATAACACCACACCTCGTTATGATGAAAAGGCGGCTGCTCTAGCCTGGGAACGCACCATTACTTTTTTTAAAGAAAACCTTAAGTAGATAATACTGCTAGTTCCTAAATTTAAAAAACACTTGCTTAACCTCTTGTTTACCAAAGTGGTTAATTAAGGCACGCAAACTGCAAAATAAAAATATGGAAGCTATTAGCCATAATTGTGTAGCCATATAATGGGCTAAATTAATTTCATCGAACATCAAAGTATTGGCCTCAGAAAAACTATGTGGCGATTTCCAAAAATGAATTAGGTGTTCGATATAGCTAAACAGCAAAGTCACTAATATATAAATAAACGTCTTCCATAAGACCTCATATATTAAGGGCTTGGTATTCGAAAACTTTACATATTCAATTTCATCTACAATAAGCACCACTTTTGCTAAGATTAGAGCCATAATAGTAGCGTTGCTAAAGCTAACCACATCTATACTATATTCCCTTAATATTAATGCTTTTGTTATGGCTAGAAGTTGAAACGTAATAAAGAAATACACAAAACTAGGAATCATAGCTTTGAACATGTTTATAATTTTTGAAAATGCCATATATTATAATTGTTTTAAGAACAGATTGAATAAAATCGGGTATAAAGATAGAATTTATTTAACAAGGGTCCACATTTACAGTGTTTAAAATAAGTTGGTAAAAGTTCACTTATTATAACCAAAAAGTGTCCTGAGGTCAATTGCCATTTCTTGCCAAAATAAGCCTGAAGGAAACTAGGCGAACCCTTCATAAAGTCTACAAACGAACTACAAAAGGGTATTTAGCCTCAAGGGATAATACGGCATATGGTGTCTAGCAGCGCAAGCGCTATAATTGTTAATAATTACGAATTATTATATATGCTTTATAACAAGACAACATAACGGTGCTTATCCACTTATTTAAACCATTAAAAACGAACGAATACAATTATTATTTTTATAAAATTGACAAATTGCTTGCTGTATATAGCCCTAAATTTAAGTACTAGAGCCTTCTTGTAGTTTTATCGTAAAACTTCGAATTAATGACCTTTAACTACCCAGGTCTGTTTTTTCCAAGAAATTTCAATTATCACTTGGTATTAGTCATTGAAACTTATAGGTATCATTTTACTAAGTATAGCTTGGCATAAAGTTTGAGCAATATTGACATATCAAATCTTAAACACAAAATAATGAAATCGATTTTATTTGCTCTTTTTATAATGGTTATCAATCAAGTATCCTTAGCGCAAGAAACCAAGATAGAAGAAGCATTAACTGATTCTGTTTCTATAAGACTAGACATGTTGCGTTTGATGAAAATTCATTCATGAATGTTTTAGATGCTGAGAATAATATTATTGCTCACTATGACAGATTTGAAAATAAAAGTGGTCCTGTTAAGTCCGTAAGACTATTTAACTTAGAAAAAGAATTAATTTATGTTCTGGTTCCCATAATTACGAATAAGGGGTATGAAATTCATTTGAGGAATAAAGACCAATTAAGAGGGCTGGTTAAACTTACAGAAAAACTGAAAGGCCTCGGCGTTTCCTACCAATCAGAAGTAGCCTATTTTCAAAAACCTTATAGTTATGATTACGCCGTAAATATTGGTATTGGAAAAGTAGATATAAAACACCGTGTTAACTACAAAAATCAAGAAGTTATTTCTTACCAAGAACATGTTTCGGCGTTCTCAGGAATTAACACGTCACCATCTGTTATCAATAAATCTTTTTATTTAGAAAACAAATTAGATGTTGTAAATTGGGTATTGATTATACAATTGATTGAAGAATTATCATCAGAAGTATCAAAAAATAATAGGAATAAACGTCTAGTTGGATTCAAATAATATGTGCTAACAGATTCCATAACCGTTTTTTATATCCCTCTTTTTGTACCTTTGTTCCAATAGCTCACCTGCGATTAAATGGTCGTTAACATCAATTAATTAGAAACCATAATGAAAAAGTTATTTCTTCTACTAACCGCTATTGTTACATTGATTGTAACATCTTGCAACCAAAATAAAAAAGAACATCCTGCACAAGTCAACAGCACCAAAATCTATTTTAATGGTGATATCATAACGATGGAAGGCCAGCATCCTGAATATGCAGAAGCTATTGTTGAGGACTTAGGGAAAATTGTCTATGTTGGAACCTTAGACCATGCTCAGACCAAATTTTCAGCTGCACGAAAAATAGACCTTCAAGGTAAAACAATGCTTCCTGGCTTTATAGACGCACACAGTCATTTTAGCATTGCTCTAGGCCTTGTGAATCAGGCAAATTTATGCAGTCCGCCCATGGGCGAAATCAAAAATTTTAATGACATCCAAAAGGCTTTAGTTGCATTAAAGGACGCTCGTAACATCCCCGAAGGCGAATGGGTAATTGGCTGGGGATATGATCCATTCCAGTTGGAAGAAAACAGAGACATCACTAAAGTTGAATTAGATGAAGTATTGCCAAATCACAAAGTTATGCTAGTACACATTTCAAATCACGGGGCTGTGCTTAACTCAAAAGCATTAGAATGGGCCAATATAAATTCGGATACCGCGCAACCATCAGGTGGTGTTATTGCAAGAATGGAAGGCAGCATGGATCCGGCAGGCATGATTTTCGAAACAGCATGGCTTCCAGTGAAAGCGAATAAGCCTAAATCTAATGAGGCACAATTAATGAAAGATATAGATAACGTTGTCATGCAATATGCTGCTAATGGTTACACCCATGCCCAAGACGGAGCAACCTTTACCAATGAAGCTCTATTCTTGAAAAATGCTGCCGCCGAGGGGAAACTAAAGATTGATGTAGCTGCGCTCATGATATTTGCTGAAATGGACCAATGGATGAATCACCCAGACCTTAACTTCACCAAAGCCTATAAAAATGGACTTAAAATTCAGGGTGTGAAAATTGTCCAAGACGGCTCTCCCCAAGGAAAAACGGCTTACATGACCCAACCTTATCTAACAGGAGGACCAGCGGGTGAGACCGATTGGTATGGTGAACCTACACTCACAAGAGAACAATTCACCGCACTTTTTACCAAAGTTTGGAATGAGGGATTACAAATTTTTGTACACGTTAATGGAGATGCGGCAAGTGATGACCTAATTCATGCCTTGGAAACCGTTGGAGCAACTACGGAGCAAGATAAAAGAACAGTGACGATTCACACTCAATTTCAACGAACAGATCAAATTAAAAAGTTTGCTGAGCTTGGCATCAGCCCGAGCTATTTTACAAATCACTGTTTTTATTGGGGAGACGACCATATTAGAAATCAAGGTGAAGAACGGGGGAAAGCTATCAGCCCAATGAAATCCGCTATGGAGGCTGGTTTAATTGTTTCAAATCATTCGGACTTCAATGTGACTCCACTAAATCCATTTTTCATTTTATGGACATCAATGACAAGAGAAACGAGGTCTGGTGTTCAACTCGATCAAAATGAAAGACTAAATGCTTATGAGGGTCTTCAAGCCTTAACTACAGGAGGTGCCTATCAAGTTTTCGAAGAAAATAGAAAAGGCATGATTAAAGTAGGTTTATTAGCTGATTTTGTAATAATAGATAAAAACCCCTTGAAAATAGAAACAGATCTGATAAAGGAAATTACCGTTCTTGAAACTATAAAAGAAGGTCAAACGATATATAAAAAAACAATTGACACCAACAATAGCTTTAAGTAACGGCGCCCTGCTCACCTACTTTATAGACTTGCCTTTCTAATTGCATTTATTCATGACATGCACTGAAATTGTTAACAATTACGCATAACTAAGCATTAACTATTTAGCAAGAATATTCTAACTTCGCTTATCGACGGATATAAGTCATTAAAACAAACGTATATCATTAAAGCTGTAAGTAATTAAACCATCCGCTTCAAATATATGAACTGAATGATAAAAGCAATTGTCCTAATTTCACTTTACACGTTAGTATATAGTTCAATTTCCTGTTTAAATGCTCAATCTATTATTCCCTGGTCTAAAACAACCAAACTGGAATGGTCCGATTTTAAAGCTCCTCCAAACACTGATATTATTGGCTATGCTCAAACGTCTTACAAAATAGAAATTCAGCCTTCTGATGTTGCTGTAGATGAAAATAATAATATTCAAAATTATCAATCTCTTAGTGTTGTGGCCAATTTTTACACTAATCACTCTTGGGTGTTTAAAAAAGATGATTATTTACTCAAACATGAACAATTACATTTTGACATAGCTGGATTATACGCTCGTAAAATGATGATTGAATTTGATAAATTAAAAAAGAATAAAATTGCAGATTTCGATTCTTACATGAGCGTTTACAAAAGCATATGGACCGAATGTCGGAATATTCAAAAAAAATATGACAAAGAGACTAATCACGGATTATTAGTGGAAGCAAATAATAGTTGGATAGAAGAAATCGCATCAGAAATCAATAAAATTTAAAAACGACTTACAGCATTGTATAAAAATAGGCATAAGTTTATTCCTAAACCAAAAGTTAATGCTAGTTTGCTTGTTTATGATTTTCCTTCGGAAAATCCTTGCACAAAGACAGGCAAATTTCCAGATGCAAACACGTTGTGTGCAATTACGAAAAAGAATCAATTCAACTAATATTATAAATTGTTTTACAGCATTTTAAACACTAAAAATGAATATTGAAATAACCTCTAATCCGGAAAAAGAAGACTTAAAAACTATTAGTGAAGGTATCCAAAATTATAATCAATATTACATTCCTGATGAGGTGGTTTTTGAAAAAGACACAAAATTTACAGTTTTTGCAAAAGATGATAATGGAAAAGTTGTAGGCGGTATAAGAGCTTGTGCATTTTGGAATTACTGTATCATTGAACTTCTATGGCTTTCTGAAAAAACTCGAGGATTAGGAATAGGTAAAAAATTAATAAAGGCAACTGAAGAATTCGCTTTAGAAAAAGGATTTAACTATGTGAGAACTGAAACGTTAAGCTTTCAAGCTCGTCCATTTTATGAAAAACTTGGATATAGAGTTTTTGGAGAATTACCTGATTACCCAAAAGGTCATACGACATATTGTTTAGTTAAAGAGCTTAAACAGTTCAAAAAATGATAAAACTGTGTACAACAATGGCCATATGTAATGGCTTACTATTTACTACTTTGGAAATCCCTACTGAATTTCCGCCGTCAGTTTGTACTAGCGAAACTTATTAGTAAATTCACGTAACTACGAATAGCCGAACACGATAAGCGCAACTAAAAAATCACTTCATATATTTCCCTTTCTTACTGCCTTCATACATGACATATTTCACCAAACGCGATTCTAGTTTGGCATTAAACAATTGTATTTTTCGCGAAGGGCGTAAACCAACGTACTTAAGCGCATCTAGGTTTGAGGTAATAAACCACGCATCTGTACCTGGGTAGTTTTGCTTTAAGGTATCGCCTATGTTGGCATAAAATTCTTCCATATCAATATTTAAACGCTCACCATACGGCGGGTTAAATACCATGTGTAATTTATTATCGCCGCCTTTTTGAGTTTTAAAGAAATCTTCGTGCTTCACTTCAATAAAATCTTCAAGCTGTGCGTTTTTTACATTTTCTTTGGCTTTTGCTACAGCACTTGGTGCTTTATCGTACCCTATAATTTTATGATGAAAATCGCGTGTTTTTCCTAAAAGGGATTCTTCAATTTTCTCGAACAATTCTACATCCCAATCTTCCCAACGCTCGAAAGCAAACTCTTTACGCATAAGGTTAGGTGGTATATTACAGGCTATCATGGCCGCCTCAATAAGCATAGTGCCCGAACCACACATGGGATCCATAAAATCGGTCTGTCCGTCCCAACCCGATAACATAATAAGGCCTGCTGCCAGTACCTCGTTTATGGGCGCGATATTGGTTGCAGTTTTATAACCTCGCTTGTGCAGGGAATCGCCAGAAGAATCCAGAGAAATGGTGCATTTTCGTCTATCGATATGTACATTTATTTTAAGGTCTGGGAATTTTAAATCTACATTTGGTCGCTGTCCATCGGTATCGCGAAACTTATCGACAATGGCATCTTTTGTTTTTTGTGCGATGTATAAGGAGTGCGAAAACAAATCTGAATGGATGGTGGCATCGATCGCTAAAGAGCCTGTAGGTTTTAGGTATTTAGACCAATCCATAGCATAGATTTTATTGTATAAATCTTGCTCGTTATTAACGTTAAACGAATGAATAGGTTTCAAAATTTTAACAGCAGTACGTAAAGCTAAATTAGCTTTATACATAAACCCTTTATCGCCCGAAAAAGCCACATTACGAACGCCTTTTTTAACGTACATAGCGCCAAGTTGTGTTAGTTCTTTTTCTAATAAATCTTCAAAGCCAAATAAGGTTTTGGCCACCATGTTGAAATTTTCTCCCATTTTTTTCGTCTGATAGATTTTTACGTCCAATAGATTGCAAAAATAATGTAATTTTGCGGCAAACGTAATGTTTATTGATAATTCGGGTTAAGGATTGCAGCGGCATCCTTTTTAAAAACATAGAAACGTTATTACGAGGCATTTTTTGCCGTGGCCATTTGCTAATCGAGGAAAAGATTATCATGCCATTTCTGGCCTCATGATAACGAACTTTAAACTTTTTAAAAAGATATAGCGTAAAGCCTGACCCCCGAAAATTTCTCGGGGGTAACCCCAAAAAAAGTATATGACAAACAATACTAGTACTTGGTTTACTTCTTGGTTTGACACGCCATTTTACCACATTTTATACAAGGATAGAGACGATACCGAAGCGCATCTATTTATGGACACCTTAACGAATTACTTAAATATACCAGAGCACGGTACCATTTTAGATTTGGCTTGTGGTAAAGGGCGCCATGCACGTTACTTGAACAAAATTGGATATGATGTTACGGGTGTAGATTTAAGTGCTAACAGTATTGCTTTTGCTAAACAGTTTGAAAATCACCGCTTGCATTTTAATGTGCATAACATGTGCAAACCCTACCATAAACAGTTTGACGCCGTTTTTAATTTGTTTACCAGTTTTGGGTATTTTGATGATGATGGGGATAACTTAAAAACCATAATGGCTATTAAGGAGGAACTTAACGAGTTTGGTTTTGGAGTCATTGATTTTATGAATAGTGAGTTTGTTATTGACAATTTGGTACCCCAAGAGGTTAAAACGGTTGATGATATTGAATTCCATTTAAAACGTTATGTTGAAGACGGATATATTATAAAAGATATTACTTTTACTGCCGATAACAAAATATATAATTTTCAGGAGCGTGTGCGCTGGTTTACTTTAGCTGATTTTAAATTGCTTTTTGAACAAGCTGGTGTGCATTTATTAGAGGTTTTTGGTGATTATAAGTTACATAAATATAATGCAAAAACGTCTGAGCGCTTAGTAATGATTTTTAAATAAGCCAATAATGTTTTTTATTGCAAGCGGGCAAGTTGAATATTTTGTTGCTTGCACTATGGATTATTTGATTTTAAAATTGACTTGTATTTTGAATGAATAAATTTCTTTTTCCTATATATGCTGTTATTTTAGGTGTTATTATTGCAAAACTATCTAAAGATAAAAAAAAGTGGAACACGAAACTTCTGCTCTCTTTTAGTGGTGCTTTTTTACTAGCACTAACACTTTTTGAATTACTGCCTGAAGTATACGAACATTTAGATACGAAACGTACCGGACTATTTATTATGGGCGGTATCTTACTGCAAATTATTTTGGAATTGTTCTCTAAAGGTGCCGAACATGGGCATGTGCATATTCATAAAACTGAAACCGCTTTCCCTTGGCTATTGTTTATAAGTTTGTGTATCCATAGTTTTTTGGAAGGGTTTCCAATACACCAACATAACGATATGGTTTATGGCGTTTTAATTCATAAAATTCCTATTGCTACAATTGTAAGTCTGTTTTTATTTCAGTCGAAGTTTAGTAAGTTTCAAATTATAACGTTTTTATTGATTTTTACTACCATGACGCCTTTAGGAACCTATATTTCGAATACCGCCGATTTAAGTATGCAGCTAGCGCATAGTATTAATGCTGTAGTGATTGGTATATTTTTCCATATATCTACAACCATTTTATTTGAAAGTGGCGAGGGCCATAAATTTAATTTGTCGAAGTTTATATCTATCATTCTTGGGGTTGGTATAGCTTATTTTATTTAGCTGATGGTTGATGGTTGATGATTGATGATTGATGATTGATGGTAAATAATATTCAAAATGGCAAGAGTGACACACTTTTAACTTTTAACTTTTAACTTTTAACTTTTAACTTTTAACTTTTAACTTTTAACTTTTAACTAAAACTAATGTTTAGCAAAGAAGAATCTAGAATATTAAGACAAGAGTTTTGGACAAGTTTTGGGAAATCTTTTCCGCGAAAATGGGTTTTGTATGATACTAAACTAAAGGGCTTATCATTTAAATTTCACTTTGATAATAAGAAAGCGCTCATTGCTTTAGATTTGGAAGACGATCTTGAAAACCGTATTAAACATTGGCAGAAACTACTCGCTTTAAAATCTATTCTTTTAGACGACTATCTTCCTGAAGCGATTTACGAAGAAGAATTTTTTCTCGATAACCATAAAGAAATATCACGAATTTATATCCCCTTAGAACAAAAAGTATCCATACATAACAAAAACACTTGGCGAGAGGTTATGGAATTCTTCAATACAAACATGAGCTTATTTGAAGCTTTTTTTGAGGAGTATAAAGATGTGATTGACGGATAATTATATTCCCTTTAACTTAAGGTGTTTCACCATCAAATAATCGTCCATGATAAACCCATTTCCTATATCCGTAATCACCGATTCCGTATTAACAAAGCCCATGTTTCCGTAAAACCCAATAGCACCATAATTGTATTTATTTACGTGAAGTTTAACCATGGGCTTACCTTTATCTTGAGCCATAGATACCACAAAATCAATTACTGTTTTTGCAATACCTTTTCCTCTACTTTCCTTCATAACATATAGCTTACTAATGTACAAATAGTCAAGATGTTTCTCCATGGCTAGATAACCTACAGGCTTATCGTTATAAGTCATATAAAAAAACAAAGCGCCATTATTTGCGCGTTCTGTAATATGTGACACCGAGTTATACTTTTCAAGCATGTACTCTATTTGCTCTACACTTATAATTTTTATGTAGTGTTCATGCCATATTTCATGCGCCAAACGCGATATGGTTTCGAAATGTGCTAAAGAGGTAGCTGGTAGAATATGTATCATATATTTAAATTGAAACACAAGTTACGTTCCTTAAATAACGTAAAAAAATATCATAAAAAAATGACAAATTGCCCCTGCCAATACAAACAAATGCCAAATAACGTGATTAAACGGTATGCGACCAATGGCATAAAATATAATCCCTGCAGTATAAGCTAAACCTCCTGCAAACAAGAATAATATACCATCGCTTCCAATAGCATGAGATAAATTGGAAAAGTCGAAAACGATAAGCCACCCCATAACTAAATATAATAGTGTAGAGAAGATTTCAAACTTCCCTGTGAAAAACAATTTCAATAATGTGCCGAACACAGCTATGCCCCAAACGGCATAAAACAGTTGCCAACCATGGCTTTGTTCTAACACAATTAAAGTAACAGGTGTATAAGTCCCTGCTATTAAAACATAAATACTAATATGATCTAAAATCCTAAAGTAGTGCTTATAGGTTTCATTATTAATAGCATGATAAAGGGTTGATGCCGTGAATAAAAGAATTATGGAAACCCCATAAATAATAACACTAAATAGACTATATGTTGTTTTATCTGAATTATTTTTGATTAGTAAAACCAATGCTACAATACCCAATAAAGCACCAACACCATGAGATATGGCATTTAGTCTTTCTTCAAAAGGCGTTTGCAAACGCATGTCAATCTGGTGTTTTTTGATGAATCCATTTATCCGTTAAATCATAAAAATCGAATTCAACTTTTGGTTTTTGTCGTTCTAAACGCCCGCCCTGAAAACTACGTTGTAGAATATCTTCAATGAGATAATCTTCTTTAACATCAATAGGGTCAAACTCGCGCTTAAGAGAAATATCAAACATGCTCGCCGTAGTGTTATACCAAAATGCTCGCCACCCACTTCGTAATTCCTTAACCAAATCAAAAGCCGTTTTACCTGTTTGTCTATGGATAAGCTTTACTAATATTTGAC
Organism: uncultured Algibacter sp.; assembly: GCF_947495925.1. Lineage (GTDB taxonomy): Bacteria > Bacteroidota > Bacteroidia > Flavobacteriales > Flavobacteriaceae > Algibacter_E. The sequence continues at coordinate 156,330 of NZ_CANMAU010000007.1, read as the reverse complement.
CTTCCGTACGTGTTAACTTCTTTAATTCTACCGAAAACTCACCTTCAACATATTTTTGAATTTTTTTTGTGTACCGTTTCTTTTGGCGATTCTTGGTTAATGTCTTTAAGTGCGTATTCATGGAGTCTAATCGCTCCGCAGCCATTTTAGCATAGGGGTACACTTTAATGGTTTTTCGCCTAAGTATTAAATACCGAATACGTTCTTCTCTACTACCAAATTCCAATTTATGCAATAGCATAACCTCATCTAAATCAATAGATCTACGAGGTATAGAATCGCCTTCAATGATAAGGTATTCAATAGAGGTTGTATCCTGCTCAATTTCATGAACTTGAGAAAAGGTTAAAACAGGAAAAAGAACAAATATGTATTTAAAAAATTTCATCTTAAAAAGACTGGAGCATATAACATGTCAAAATTAAGAATTTACAAGGGGTTATGCATGTTGATTTCTATTTATATTATTATTTTAGTGCAAAACTTTTATAAATGGCAAAACAGAGCATTCTTAAAAAAAAGTCGATGGACTTTTTAGAAAAATATTTAAATAATGCAGCTCCTACAGGATACGAATGGGAAGGTCAGAAGATATGGATGGATTATTTAAAACCTTATGTTGATGAGTTTATAACAGACACCTACGGAACTGCTGTTGGTGTTATAAACCCAAAAGCAAAATACAAAGTAGTTATTGAAGGACATGCTGACGAAATATCGTGGTATGTAAATTTTATATCTGACAAAGGATTAATTTATGTGATTAGAAATGGTGGTAGCGACCATCAAATAGCCCCAAGTAAGGTGGTAAATATTCATACCAAAAATGGTATTGTGAAAGGTGTTTTTGGATGGCCGGCCATTCACACAAGAAATAGAGCAAAAGAAGAAGCGCCAAAACCAGACAACATCTTTATTGATGTAGGATGTGCAAATAAAGAAGAAGTTGAAAAATTGGGAGTTCACGTAGGTTGTGTTATTACCTATCCTGACGAGTTTCACATTTTAAATGATGATAAATTTGTTTGTCGCGCTATTGATAACCGCATGGGTGGTTTTATGATTGCCGAAGTGGCACGACTACTTAAAGAAAATAAAAAAGAATTACCTTTTGGTTTATACATTACCAATGCCGTTCAAGAAGAAATAGGCTTACGCGGTGCTGAAATGATTACGCAAACCATTAAACCCAATGTCGCTATTGTTACCGATGTAACCCACGATACGACTACCCCAATGATTGAGCAAAAGAAAGAAGGTAGTTTAGAAATGGGCAAAGGACCTGTAGTGGCCTATGCGCCTGCGGTACAACAAAAACTTCGTGATTTAATTACAGAAACTGCTGAAACCAAAAAAATTCCGTTTCAACGTTCTGCTTTATCGAGAGCCACTGGAACAGATACAGATGCTTTCGCTTATAGTAATGGTGGTGTAGCTTCTGCGTTGATATCTTTACCATTAAGATACATGCACACTACTGTAGAAATGGTACATAAAGAAGATGTTGAAAATGTGATTAAATTAATTTATGAAACGCTTCTAAACATTGAAGACGGCGAAACATTTAGTTATTTTTAAATAAACTATATAATCCCGCCAAGAGCGGGTTTTTTTTTGAGTTATTATGACAAGTAAAAAACACCTCTTTGATATACCGGAAGATGTGGCATACCTAAATGCCGCTAATATGTCTCCGCTTTTAAAAAGCACAAACTTGGCTGGAAAAGCTGCTATTGATCAAAAAACGAATCCCTTTACTATTAAAAGTAATGATTTTTTTGAACCGCTTGACAATCTAAAAAAAATGTATGCGCAGCTAATTGAGGTTGAGGAGCCTCAACGTATTGTTGCTATTCCTTCGGTTTCATATGGTATATCAACAGTTACAAAAAACATTAAACTAAAACCAGAGGATGAAATTCTTATAATTGGAGAACAATTTCCAAGTAATGTATATGCATGGAAACGACTAGCTGCAGACTTTAAGGCTACTATTAAAACAGTACATAAACCTGATGAAAGTGAAAATTGCGGAAAAACATGGAACGATCATATCCTAGATGCAATAACTGAAAAAACAGCTGTGGTTACCATGGGAAACATTCACTGGGCAGATGGTACGATATTCAATTTAAAAACTATTAATGCCAAAGTAAAATCATTGAATGCTTTGTTAATAATTGATGGTTCCCAATCTATTGGCGCCTTACCCTTTTCAGTGAAGGAACTTGAACCAGATGCGGTTATTTGTGCTGGTTATAAATGGTTACTAGGCCCTTATTCTTTTGGCTTAGCATATTATGGTCCATACTTTGATAATGGTATCCCAATTGAAGAAAACTGGTCGAACAGACTGAACAGCGAAAACTTTGCAGGACTTACCAATTACGAAGAAACATACAAACCTTTTTCTGGTAGATATAACATGGGGGAAAACGCCAATTTTATCGCCGTCCCTATGCTTTTAGATTCAATAAGTCAGCTTTTGGAATGGCAACCAAAAAACATTCAAGACTATTGCCATTCCATTTCAAAGCATGTTATTGAACCATTGAAAACACTGGGCTGTATAATTGAGAAAAATGAATATCGTGCAAAACATCTATTTGGAATTAAACTTCCAGACGGAATAAATTTAGATAAACTAAAACAAGAATTTGAAAAGAACCAAGTTTTTATAGCAAATAGAGGCACATACATTAGAATATCTTGTCATTTATTTAGTACTACACATGACTTTGATATACTTTTAAAATCAATAGAGAACGTTTTAAACCTGAATTAATGGATGAATTTATTGATATTGCAGACCAGGACGGTAATCTTTTGGGTGAAACAGCGTTAAAATCTGTTATTCATAAGAAAGGATTATACCACCATACGACTCATATTTGGTTTTATACAAAACAAGGAGACATATTACTCTCTCAACGTTCTGCAAATAAAACAATTTGCCCACTAATGTGGGATGTGTCAGTAGCTGGTCATATTGATGCGGGTGAAACTCCCGAAGAAGGTGGCATTAGAGAAATACATGAGGAAATTGGGTTAAAAATCTCGTTAGAAGACTTGCAAAAGATTGGTGTTTTTGAATGTTTTCAATCATATGACAATGGTATCATAGATAATGAATTTCATAATACTTTTATATGTGAATTGAAAGTACCTCTTAACGAATTAACGCCTCAGGAGGAAGAAGTGGAAGCTTTAAAATTAGTTTCCTTGGCAGAATTCAAATGTCTTATTAATCATATAGAAAATAACAACAATCATTTTGTAGCTGCAAATAAGAACTATTATCAACTTATTTATCAAGAAATACTAAAACTTAACTCATAATGAAACAAATCCTTTTATTCGTTTTACTAAACCTTTTGTCAATTCAATTGTATGGGCAATCTCCTTATTTTAAACCTACAGAAGATCCCAAACCAAATGGTAATGTTTGGGTAAAAGTAGAAAGCCTTTCAGATGAATTTGATGGTAAATCATTAAATGTATCAAAATGGCAAAAAGAACCTATTGGAAATGGTTGGATTTGGGACGGACGACCACCAGGACTTTTTAAAGCCGATAATGTAAAAGTAAAACATGGTAAACTAAATGTAACCGTTAGCAAATTAGATGCACCCTTACGAAAACACGGAGATATTTATACACACCAAGGAGGTATTGTTAGAGCAATTAACCCAGGAAATGTAGGTTGGTATTTTGAATGTAAAATGAAGGCAAACAGCACGGTTATGTCTTCCACTTTTTGGTTAATGAGTAAATACCATTGCGAGAAAAAACAAGAATTGGATATACAAGAATGTGTGGGAAGAGTAACTACAAAAACTGAAGAATGGGCGAAGGAATGGGATCAAATTTTTCACTCTAATGCCATTCATAGGAAAACCAAATGTCACCCCGTTTCTGAACGAGATCAAAATTTTGTTATTACCGAAACAAAAAATCATGAAAAATTTTACATTTATGGCGCTTGGTGGAAATCTTCTAAAGAAATTGTGTGTTTTTTAAATGGGACATACGTTTATACATTGTACCCTACCGTTGAATGGGACTTACCAGCTTATATACATATGGCCATAGAAACTTACGACTGGAATCCAATTCCAGATGATGGTGGACTTATTGAAAGTGGTACTTGGAGTGAACGCACAACGCAATATGAATGGGTTAGAACTTGGAAACTTGACTAGTTAAATGATTTCTTAGTTATACTAACTTATTAGTAAATCCTATTAGTACTAAAGTCATTTTTATAGATAGAGCTTTAAAATATCGGTTTTCCGATTTTCTTCAAATAAAAACCTCTCCACAAAATAATCCATACTGAACGCCTTTAGTAGAGAGGATATTTAAACCTTTAAATAATTGAGTTTATATAAAACTAGTTTCGAATCTTAAGATAATGTCATCTTTTGCTTTTACGGCGCCATATAAACCTGTAGGAGGTATTATATTAAACTCTGTCATCTTTAATTTTGTATTGCCTTCCAGCTTCACCTTATTATCCACAATCGTAACATCAAAATTTAAGGGGACTGTTTTCTTTGTACCTGCAATAACTAAATCCCCTAAAGTATGCAATTCAAAAACGCCGTTTCCTTTATCAGTCACTTTTTTAACTTCAACAAGCGTGAACAGTATGGATTTATATTTATCTGATTTCAAAGCTTTAAAAGCTGTATTTGCCATGCCCGGTTCTACACCTTTTAAACTCTCGGTAAGAACAGCTAGAGATAAATGTTCTAGTTGACAAGAGTCAAGACTTTTAAAACTAATGGCCCCATTTTGAGTTTGGGCATCCACTTTCCAACCATGAAGATTTGAAGAACCAAAAACAGTTAAAGAAGATTGGTCATTTTCTAATTGTAAAATTTGTGCTTGCGATAAATTAAATACAAAACCGATTGCAGTAATGCAGATAATTAATTTTCTGAAAACATTTTTTTGTGTATTCATGACATTATATTTAAATATTTTATTTAGCAAATTTCAATCTTCTTGTATTGAAGAAAAATGACATATATCATATTTAAAATGTATTTTTCGTAAAATATTACATTTTTTTTATCTATTTTTATCATATTCGTAATTTTATTAAAAATTAAACATTATATTATTGAGACCTTCTACACTTTACAAACTCATTTTTTATTCGCTTAAACAATCAAATATTTTGTATTCTTTTTTGTTAAAACTAGATTTAAATAAAGGTTTGGGCAATACATTTTAAATTTTGAATAACCCTTATATATTATGTATATTTATTGAACAACTCACACCACTATGAATTCACATTTTAAGGTTAAAGTAAATAATAGCTTCGACTATACTGTTAAAGAAACGGATCTTAAATCGTTGGATATAATACCCGTTAGTTCAACAAAGTCACATGTTTTAAATAATGATAGGTCCTACTCTATTGAATTTGTAAATCGCGATTTTCAAAATAAATCTTATCAGATTAAAATCAACAACAACCTTTATTCTGTAAACATCCAGAATCAACTCGATCAACTTATAGAGGTTATGGGATTTGCCTCGGGTTCTGTTAAACAAATAAGTGCCATTAAAGCACCTATGCCAGGTTTAATTTTAGACATCAACGTTAAAGTGGGGCAAAAAGTAAAGGAGAATGATGCGCTACTTATTTTAGAAGCTATGAAGATGGAAAACATGATTACTTCACCAAGGGATGGTATTATAAAATCTTTAAAAGTAAAACAAGGTGAAGCGGTTGAAAAAAGCCAGTTATTAATTGAATTCGAATAAAACATGAATAAAATACTTGTTGCAAACCGTGGAGAAATTGCTTTAAGAATAATGAAAACTGCTCAAAAAATGGGAATACAAACTGTTGCTGTGTTCTCTAGTGCAGACAGGAATGCACCTCATGTTAAGTTTGCAGATCAAGCGGTTTGCATTGGCGAACCCGCTTCAAATCAATCATATTTAAGAGGAGATAAGATAATTGAAGTAGCAAAAAGGCTAGATGTTGATGCTATTCATCCTGGGTACGGCTTTTTAAGCGAAAATGCCGAATTTGCAGAGTTGTGTGAAAAAAACAATATAGTTTTTATTGGCCCTCGTTCTAAAGCTATAAAAGTTATGGGGAGTAAATTAGCCGCAAAAGAGGCTGTTAAAGCCTATAACATCCCTATGGTCCCTGGTATTGACGAAGCGATAACAAATGTTGACAAAGCAAAGGCAATAGCCAGAAATATTGGATTCCCTATTCTTATAAAGGCCTCTGCTGGTGGTGGAGGTAAAGGAATGCGCATCGTTGAGAAAGAAAGTGATTTAGAATCACAAATGAAACGTGCCATAAGTGAAGCCACTTCAGCCTTTGGTGATGGCTCCGTTTTTATTGAAAAGTATGTCACATCTCCTCGTCATATAGAAATTCAAGTTATGGCTGATAATCATGGTACTATTTTACACTTTTTTGAAAGAGAATGTAGCATTCAACGTAGACATCAAAAAGTGATTGAGGAGGCACCTTCCTGTGTTTTGTCTTCTAAATTAAGACAGGAAATGGGAGATGCAGCTATTAAGGTGGCTAAAGCATGTGATTATTTAGGAGCTGGAACCGTAGAATTTTTATTAGATGCTGATTATAATTTCTATTTTTTAGAAATGAATACACGATTACAAGTTGAGCACCCCGTTTCTGAATTAATTTCTGGAGTAGATTTGGTAGAACTTCAAATTAAAGTCGCGCGAGGAGAAAAGTTAAACATAAAACAAGAAGACCTCACTATTAATGGTCATGCCTTAGAATTGAGAGTGTATGCAGAAGATCCGATGAATGATTTTTTACCAAGCGTTGGACATTTAGATGTATATCAAATACCTAAAGGAACTGGCATTCGTGTAGATGATGGCTTTGAAGAAGGAATGGATATTCCAATTTATTACGACCCCATGCTAGCTAAACTAATTACATATGGGAAAACTAGAGAAGAAGCTATTCAACTCATGCTTAAAGCCATTGCTAATTATCATGTTAAAGGTGTACAAACCACGTTGCCATTTGGTAAATTTGTATGTGAACATGAAGCCTTTCGATCTGGAAAGTTTGATACACATTTCGTTAAAAAATACTATTCTCCAAAAGCTCTAGAAAAAGAAATGCAAGAGGAAGCTAAACTAGCAGCTTTAGTTGCCCTGAAACAATATATTGAAGATCAAAAATTACTAAGACTACCTAATTAAAACCTATGGATTCTAAAATTGATAAGTTAAACGAAAAACTAGCCCAAGCATATTTAGGTGGTGGACAAGCTCGAATTGATAAGCAACATCAAAAGAAAAAGCTAACAGCCAGAGAACGTGTTGAATATTTAATGGATGAAGGATCTTTTGAAGAGGTTGGTGCTTTAGTAACACACAGAACTACTGATTTTGGAATGGCGGATCAAGTATTTTATGGAGATGGAGTTATTACGGGTTATGGCACAATTCACGGTAGGCCGGTTTATATTTACGCCCAGGATTTTACCGTTTTTGGTGGTGCACTCTCTGAAACTCATGCCGAAAAAATTTGTAAAATCATGGATATGGCTATGAAAACTGGCGCTCCAATTATTGGGTTAAATGATTCTGGTGGTGCAAGAATTCAGGAAGGTGTGCGCTCACTTGGTGGATATGCAGAGATCTTCCATAGAAACGTTAAAGCGTCTGGAGTTATTCCTCAAATTTCGGCTATCATGGGACCCTGTGCAGGTGGCGCTGTTTATTCTCCAGCATTAACCGATTTTACAATAATGGTTGAAAACACCAGCTATATGTTTGTAACAGGTCCTAATGTTGTAAAAACTGTTACCAATGAAGAAGTAACGAGTGAGGAACTTGGAGGAGCAAATACCCATGCCTCAAAATCGGGTGTTGCGCATAAAACATCATTAAATGATATTCAATGTTTAGAAGATGTAAAGACTTTACTAAGTTACTTACCCCAAAATAATTCGCAAACGCCTCAGTCATTGGATGTGAATTTAAAGGGTGAGGTGAGAGAAGTTTTATCTGATATTGTTCCTAACAATCCCAATAAACCTTATGACATGCATGCCGTCATTTCAGGTGTTATTGACGATGAATCGTTTTATGAAATCCATAAAAATTATGCTGAAAGCATTATCGTAGGATTTGCCAGATTAGGAGGTAGAAGTATTGGTATAATCGCAAATCAACCTATGGCATTTGCGGGAGTCTTAGGTGTTAACAGTTCAAGAAAAGCCGCACGTTTTACTCGTTTTTGCGACTGCTTTAACATTCCTATATTAGTTTTAGTTGATGTTCCTGGGTTTTTACCAGGGACCGATCAAGAGTGGAATGGTATTATTGTACACGGCGCAAAACTATTATATGCTTTGAGCGAGGCTACCGTACCCAGAGTGACGGTAATTACCAGAAAGGCGTACGGAGGTGCTTATGATGTTATGAACTCTAAACATATTGGTGCAGACATGAATTTTGCATGGCCAGGAGCAGAAATAGCAGTAATGGGTGCTAAAGGGGCTAGTGAGATTATCTTCAAAAAAGAAATTTCAGATGCAGACGACCCAGCAAGTAAATTAGCCGAAAAAGAAAAAGAATATGCGGAAAAATTTGCTAATCCGTATGCGGCAGCAAAGCGCGGTTTTATAGATGAAGTTATACTTCCTCAAAACACAAGACGCAAATTACTTAAAGCATTTTCAATGTTAGAAAACAAAAAAGTGGACAGCCCTAAACGCAAACATGGTAACATTCCATTGTAGAAAAAGAAAAGGAAGCTCTTTAAGAACTTCCTTTTACCCTCAATTAAATTATTTGATAATACCATTTTGTGACAACGTATAAAAACTAACATAGTTTGTCACTCCTTATAAAATGTATCAAACAAACCCTAGTTTTAATAGCAAAAAAACCAGGTATTATATAAAGAATTAATAGCTTTAACAAAGATGAACATTTTTTATTGTAATATGAATTATACGCATACTCACTAACTACGCACATTGGCCTTATGCCCTATTTATCTTAAATATCACCTTTTAAAGCTTCACTCAAAAATTCAAACATACCCATTTCCCGTTTTTGAATATTCAGCTTCTTTCTAATTCTATAGCGTTTGCTTTCAATAGCCCGTGTTGAAGTTCCTAAAAAAACAGCTATTTCTTTACTTTTAAACTCGGTGTATAAATAATAACATATAATTATCTCAGAATCTGAAAGTTGCGGGAATCGTTCTGATAGTTTACTAAAAAAAGCAACATTTAAATCATTTATAAGCTCTAAATGATTTTCCTTTTTTGATAACACTGTCGACGAATCTAAACGTACATTCTTATAGAGCTCCTTTATTTTACTACGTTGTTCATTTACCTCATCAACAACACTAATAGCTTTAACTTCTCGCTTTACCTCTCCAATATAGTCCTCTAAACCTTTCACCTTAACCTGCAATTTTTCATGATTACTTTTAAGGTATTTTAAACTGGTTTTTTGATTATTATAATCTAAAATCTTACGTTTTTGCCTTTTAAAATAAAATATTCCTAAAACGAAAAGAATAATTAAAACTCCTACAAGCAGTGTCACCCAAATTGTTTTAGCATGATTCTCATTACTCGTTACTTCAAGCTTCTCTTTGGCATGCAGTAACCTATGATTAATATCAAAACCCGATTCAATAACATTGTTAAACATTTTATCCTCAAACATTTTCAGAGAATCCAAAAAAGTTTTTGATTTTGGTAAATCGTCAATGCTTAAATAATATTCAGAGCTCAATTCATAAAAATCTCGCTTTGTATCCTTACCCATATAATTGGTTAGTGCTCCGGATTTATGTAAGTATTTCTGAACCGAGTCTAACTTATTCTTCTTAAAATAAGCTTCAACAAAACAAAGATCCAAAGACGATTTAAAGGAGTAATAATTATATGGCACCACAGTTGGATTATTTAATAACTCTTGAAAACTATTAACATACAAATGGGCGTTCTTAAAATCTGCAAGATGAATATAACTTGAAGTAATTAGATACAATGCAAACATATGATAATAACCATCTTCTTTGGCTCCTTTATAATCATTAAGCTTATCAATTAGCATGCTACAGCAAGTTCGATAATCTCCATTCACATACTTAACATATGCCTCAGTTTGCCAAACTTCAAGTTCTCCATACATGTAGTCAGCAAGACTATAATACTGCCTTGCCTTTTCAAGGTATTTAAAAGCAATAGTATCCTTTTTCGTAAAGTATATGTTCCTAAATAATTCTAAAGCCGATGCTCCGGCAGTTTCATAATTCAATTCTTTTTCAGCATATTCAAACGCAAGTATATTATATTGATAAGAAGTAGGATAGTCCTCGAATTCATCATAAATAATCGACTTCAAAGCGTAATAATCTGCAATTCTTCCTTTGATAGATTTTTCCAAAGGAGATGGCACAGAATCTAGAAACTTTAATGCTTTTTTCGAGCTATAATCAATATTTGCATCTGCAGAATCAACAAACCTTGTAAAGTCTTGTCCAAAGATTGAAACGCAAAAAAACATGACTAGAAATTGTAAACAATATTTATTTAAAATGTGGTAGATTTTATATTTTTTTTAAATTAATTTTTTTATTAGCCTTAAATGTAATTAAAATCAAGCTCTAATAAAAAAGAGGCCTCCCAACAGAAGCCTCTTTTTTTAATAATTTTATTTGTTAACGTTTAAAACTCTAAATCTGCAACCAAATCAAATTCATCGTAAATAGCTTTATCTTTTAAATCATCGAAAAAGCTTGTAGATCCGTAACGCACATCATATTTTGTTCTATCTATTTTTAAGGATGCTGTAGCTTTACTACCATAAACTGAAATCGTGAAAGCAACAGGATTTGTTTTACCTTTAATAATCATATCTCCCGTAACATGATAAGCATTTTTCCCAGACGCTTTTACTTTCGTAAATACTAAAGTAGCTGTAGGATGTTTTTCTACTCCAAAAAAATCATCAGACTTTAAATGTCCATCTAATTTCCCTTTATACTCACCATCTAAATCTGTGGCATTAATTGTTGTCATATCAATAACAAACTCACCTCCAGTTAATTTATCATTATCAAAAATCAAGTTTCCTGATTTAATTGCGATGGTTCCTTCATGAGAACCTGTTACTTTATAACCTTTCCAAACTACTTTACTTTTATCTGTCTTCACTTCTTTTTTATCACCACCTATAGCTGTAAATGATAATGTAAAAAAAGCTAAAAGGGCGATAATTACTGAATTTTTTAATGTGTTTTTCATTTTTAATTGATTTTAAATTTCCTTTTAAATATTATACCACAAAGATCTATAAGAAGCTGTCGGAATAAAATAAAATAGATTACAAAAAAATGTTAAACTAGATTAACTTTTTAATCTTCTAGCAGCAAGTGTTTTTTAATCTTACTAAGGAACTCTTTTGTAATTCCCAGATAAGAAGCCACCATATATTGTGGAATGCGCTTTTCTATTAAGGGATATTGCGTTTTAAAATATACGTACCTGTCTTTAGCTGACAGGCTAAAATTTCTAACAATACGTTTTTGAGATGCTACAAAAGCTTTCTCTATTATTTGCCTAAAAAAACGTTCTAACTTAGGGATTTCTAAATATAATTCTTCAATTATATCATAAGAAAACATTACAAGTTCTGTAGGCTCTAAACACATTACATTAAAATCTGCCGGAGTTTGAGTTATAAAACTTCCCATATCTGAGGTCCACCAATCTTCTATGGAAAACATAAGGATATGCTCCTGCCCTGTTTCATCAACATGAAACATTTTTGTACAACCGCTTATAACAAAACATTCATGTTTACAGATATCTCCTTGCTGAACTATATACTGGCCCCGAAGATATTTTCTATAACTAACCTTAGATAACAAGAAGGCTTCTTCCTGAGTTGTTAGACTAACATAGTTTTTAATATACTCAAGTAAGGGTTGTATGTTATCTTGATTCATTTCAGACATCCAGTAAACGTCTGTGATAGTTAATCTGACCTAAATGATAGGATAAATGATGCACCAAATGTGTCAAAAAATACTCGGTAATCATAGGTTCTTTAAAAACTTCAATAGGATACAAAGCGTCTAGGTCATCACTTCCCAGTTTTGATAAAGTTTTTTCAACTACTAAAATGGTATCATCAATTTCTTTTAACATTCGTGCCCTAGGCTCATTCTTTAATGAAAATTCAAGCTCTCTCTGTCTTACATAGCCCGTATTGCCAAGAATAGAACCAATAAAATAATTTAAATTACCTATTAGGTGAAGACATAAATTACCTGCACAATTTGTTATAGATTTATCTAAAACCCATAGATTGCTTTCCTTGTTATATAATTCTATTTCTTCCTTTAGCTTATTAAGATCTCTCGTAAATATCTTAATTAAAGTATTTGTATACATACATTAGTTTTATACATCAAATTTAGCAATAATAAGATTGTATTAATTAATCGCTGTAGAGTTTTTGCACGAATTAATTCATTTAAATTTGTGGCATGGAAAAACCTCAGAGCTTTAAGTATGAATTTGTCGCTTTAATGGCTTCTTTAATGTCTATTGTAGCCTTATCAATTGATGCTTTACTACCAGCTATACCAGAAATTGGCAACCATTTGAATGTAATGAACAGCACAGACAACCAATTGCTAATCACGATGATTTTCTTAGGTTTAGGGTTTGGTCAATTAATATTTGGTCCTCTATCCGATAGTTTTGGAAGAAAACCCATTGTTTACTTAGGGTTTATTGTTTTTATTATTGGAAGTGTTATTTGTGTGAGTACCAAGAGTTTTAATATGATGATTTTAGGACGCGTTCTGCAAGGTATTGGGTTATCGTCACCTCGAAGCATAGCCTTGTCTATGATTCGAGATTCTTACAATGGTGATTATATGGCGAAAATCGTATCTATAGTTGTTATGTTTTTTATTTTAGTTCCTGTTGTGGCTCCCACACTTGGTCAATTTTTAATTACTTATTTTAATTGGGAATCCATATTCTATGTGAACCTTATTTTTGGCGTAGCCGTTATGGTTTGGTTTTGGCAACGGCAACCAGAAACTTTGCCAGTAAAAAAACGAATTACCTTTTCATCGCACTTATTTATAGATGGTACTAAAGAGTTTTTTAAGTATAAAGAAGCCGTTGCTTTTACATTAGTTTCTGGTTTTATAACAGGGTCGTTTATGGTATATTTAAGTACCGCACAGCAAATATTTCAGGAGCAATATCAGTTATCTGACATGTTCCCTTACATTTTCGCTAGTTTAGCCATATCAGTAGGCTTAGCAACCTTTATGAATAGTAAACTAGTTACAAAATATGGCATGTGGAACATTGCCTATGTGGCTGCCGTCGCCTACGCACTGATATCAATTATCTATGTCGTTTTATATTGGTCTGGTAATAATCCAAACATATATATTCTTTTAAGCTTTTTCGCAGCACAGTTTTTTTCAGTGGGCTTTCTATTTGGAAATTTAAGAGCTATTGCTATGCAACCTTTAGGGCATATTGCTGGAATTGGTGCAGCAATTAATGGATTCGTATCAACTGTAATGGCTGTGCCTATAGCTAACTATATTGGAGGTTTTGTTACAGATTCTGTTCTACCCTTATTTATAGGTTTTTCGTTTTTTGGTGTTCTCTCTGTTCTTGTTTTTTTTATTATGAAAAGAAAACTGCAATTAATTAACAGTTAGTTTTACATTTCATTACCCTTAACACTTTTGGATAATTTTAGTCAATAACATAGGCTTTATTTTCTATTTATAAAGATGATATGTATATTCATCCTCATTTTCAATACAAAGCAAAAATTAAAGATTATACTTGTATCCTACAATATTTAGACTTGATCAAAATGTATACGACATGAAAAGAAAGTTTTTTTTAGTTTGTTTCTTCTGTACTTGCTTAAATTTCGCTCAAGAATGGAACAAGAAAAACGATTTCGCTGCTTCTGGTTCAATAAATCTCCTCTCATTTACAATAGATAATAAAGCCTATGTTATTGATACATTTGATGCTAAATTATATAAATACCAAACCGACACAGACACATGGAACTTTACGACTATTGAGTGGATGAGAGATAAAGGGTACCAAGATGGATTTGCATTACCCATAGGTGATAGAGCGTTTGTTGCACCAGGCTTGCCTTCAGATCCTAATGAAAGTTCTAAAGTATTTTACGAATTTAACCCTAATACGGAAACCTGGACACAATTAGCTGATTTACCGAGTTTTATATTTCATAGCTCAGTTCCTATTCCAAATTTTTCTTTTAATAACGTAGGGTATTTCTTATTATTAGGCAAAATGTATTCATATGATCCAAATACAACTATTTGGACAGATAAAGAGTCCCGTTATCCAGGAGGTTCTTATTATTTTAACACTGCGCATTTTTCCATTAATAATAAGTTCTATGTTGGTTCTGGGACAAACTCAGCTCTTGAAAGTTCTTCTAACTTTTTTAAATATAATCCAGAAAATAATTCCTGGGAACAAATAGCTAATTACCCATATTCACGCGCCCCTTCTTCTATGATAAGCTTTGTAATAAATGAAATAGGATATACCGGTTTAGGAACGTATTCTAATAACAATGGGTTTGAATATGACTCACAGTTTTATAGCTATTCCCCTTCAAACGATATCTGGTCTGCGATTCCTGACTGTAAATATTCAGCAAAAGCGTCTTTTTCATTTACGCTTAACGGAAAAGGCTATGTTGGGGCTGGCTGGCGTACTAGTCCTTTTGAAGTTTATCATGATATCTGGGAATTCACGCCTATTGCACTACATACAAAGAGCAACTCAATTGTAACCACAAAAATATACCCAAATCCTGCACAAAACTTTATTCATATAGATAGCCGAGAACCTATAAAAGAAGTCAAAATATATAGTATTAATGGGAGTCTTATTAAAAACACAATTAATTCGCGTATAAATATTTCAAATTTACCAAGTGGTTTATACTTTATAGACGTCCTTATAAACACTAAAATAGTTAGAAAAAAGTTTATAAAAATTTAACGCCTATATTTTTATGAATGGTAGTTGAAAATTTCTAATTAATTAAAAGTTTTCATTATTCTTTTTTCCATTTTAAACTTTTATAAGCCACATCATAATTTGAAATTATTTTAAAAGCAATTCAGTATAATGACACACTCAACTTTAAAATAATATAGACACAATCAACTTTAATACAAATACCGGTTTTTAATTATATTCGAATGACCCCTTTCATACCGGAGAATTATAAAGCGGATTACTCAAGAAGAGAATATACAATCATTATCGCTTTTCAAAAGATTTAAATCGGTTTATTAAACCTTTTAAATGAATATAGAATTTTAACATTTTTACAACCTAAAAGACACCCACATTATGTCTTTCTGGGTGAAAACTTCCAAGATTTGACTTATTTATACGTTTAAATGATATATAATCAAACGTTATTCAGATTTTTTTAACTCAAATTCTCAAACCAACTAACATCCATAAAACAAAATTTAACTACGCATTTTTAATTACCATTTAAAAAACGAAAAATAATTTTCTAGTTGAACAAGTTCAACTTTTTTATCAATTTTATTCAAGTATTTTACTTTGTGTAAAATTGTAAACAGATATGATAAATAAGTTAACAACCAAACTATGAAACCTAAATCTGTTAATTACATTTACTCTCTTACTCCTTTAAGAGGACTAGCAGCTTTATTGGTTATACTATTCCATTACGACATTTGGTTAATGTTACGAGGGTTTCCTCGGTTGATTGATACAAAGTATTCATCTATTATAACTAATGGATATGTATGGGTCGACTTTTTTTTTATACTGAGTGGCTTTGTAATTTGTCATGTATATGGTAAGAAATTAGAAAACCGAACTAGAAAAGTTATAAAAAAATATTTATGGGCGCGGTTCACGCGGCTTTACCCATTACATGTTTTCATTATGCTGCTTTTTGTATTGCAAACTATAGTATTGTTTCAGTTATTCCCGGATTATGCCACTGAGAAATGGAAATGGTGTAGATCTATTCCTGATTTCTTTATTCATTTGTTTTTTTTGCAAACTACAGGAATAATTGACCGCCCAGTTTGGAATGTTGGATCGTGGTCCATTGCTGCAGAATGGTGGACATACATTCTTGCAATTGGACTAATTCCTTTATTAAACAAGGGCCATAAACATTTGAATATCGTCTCTGGAATATTAGCCTTCTTTGGCTTCGTTTTTATAGCATATCAGAACCCAGAATTTAAACTTGACGAATTTTATGGATTAGGTACGCTTCGCTGTATTTTTGGTTTTACAATAGGTATTGTTGTGTATCAGGTATACTCAATTTTGGTTCATAAGCAATCAATCTGGAGTAAAGATTGGATGTTCTATATAATGCTTTTAGGGTCTTTATCAGTTCTGCATTTTAACCTTTATGATGTTATAGTCATTCCATTTTTTGGAGCTTTTATTCTTTGTGCTGCGCTGAACAATGGGAGACCATATAAATGGCTTAATTCAAAGCCATTGATTTTCTTAGGTAATATTTCTTACTCAACTTATTTAATCCATCTATTTTGGATATACCTTTGGTTAATGTGGTTAGATTTATATTTTATACCAGCAAACCCTAATTTGACACCTGGTTTATCGGATAAAATTCTTTGGCTATTTATACTATTGATATTAATAATCGGCTCATCATATTTGACCTATAAGCATGTTGAAATTCCAGCTCAAAAAAAACTAAGACACTGGCTAAAACACTGATAAGGAATGTAAAAAGTACTATATAAGATAAGCTTTAGCTAAATAAGATAAGTTTTAAGATGTGCTACATCGTTTAAACCAAATACCTCTCCTTTACTATATGCCTATGGTGTATTTCATGTCCCAAGGTCATAAAAGCAGCTGCTCTAGCAGAGAGCATAGTATTACTTGCGTTTCCCAAGTATTTTAAATTGGCCTCACTTAAGCTTTTTAAAAGTACTATGGAGTTTTGACGGACTACTTGATATTCCTCTAGCAAAGATTCAATGGATTTTGAATGGGCTCTCGAAGGTTCTATGTAGTCGTCTTGTTCGAAGCCTGTTAATTTTGTTTTGTCATGTCTAGCAATTCTAAAACATCGATATATAAAAATACGTTCCGTATCAATAATATGTTGAAGCACTTCTTTAATGCTCCATTTGCCTAATTCGTACCTGTACTCTAGTTTATCTATAGGAATCTGATTAAAAAACGAAATCAACTGTTCTCCTCCTATTTTAAAACCTTCTATCAAATCGATATCCTTTGGTACTTTGCTAATATAGGTTTCGTAAAACGCATGGTATTCTGATGTATTTAAGTCTGTAACAGTCATTATTATATTTTTGCTTGATAAGTATATAAATCATAATATCTACCTCCTTGGGTAATAAGATCGTCATGCGTACCACGTTCCACAATTTTACCAGATTCAATAACTAAAATTTGATCTGCCTTTCTAATGGTACTTAACCTATGGGCAATTACGATGGTCGTTCTATCTTTTACCAGCTCGCCCAAACTCTTCTGAATAAGAGCTTCACTTTCAGTATCTAAATTGGACGTTGCTTCATCTAAAATAATAATTTTAGGGTCTGCCAAAATAGCTCGTGCAATAGCCAGACGTTGCCGCTGACCACCAGATAATTTCACTCCTCGTTCTCCAATTAAAGTCTCTAAACCTTCATCAAACCGATCTGTAAACTCTGATACATATGCCGCTTTAACAGCGCTTTGCAATTCATCTTCCGTGGCATTAGGTCTTGGAAACATAATATTTTCTCTAATGGTTCCTTCAAACAAAAATTCATCTTGCAATACGACCCCCAAGTACTTTCGATAACTACTTAGTTTAACCTTTGATAAATCTTGATTATCGATAGTAACCCTACCCGATTTTGGATTTAAAAAAGTAGCAGATAAACCAGCTATAGTTGATTTTCCTGACCCTGAACTTCCAACCAATGCGGTAACAGAACCTGCAGGTGCTTTAAAATTTATATTATGAAGTACTTCTTTATCTTCTTCATATGAAAACGACACATTATCAAATTCAATATCACCATTCAACTTTTCTAACTGAATGGTTCGCTCCTTATTGTCTTCCTCTGCAGTCATATTCATAAGCTCTTCGGTTCTATCTAAACCTGCCAAAGCCTCGGTTAACTGGCTCCCAATATTGCTCATTTGAACAATTGGAGCAATCATAAAACCAAGTACCAGTGTGAAAAACAAAAAATCTCCGGAAGTCATTTCACTTTGAATCATATAGTAGCCACCAATGGCCATTATACCAGTAGTAGCAACTCCAATTAAAAACGTAGAAGAGCTTGTCATTAATGCTGTGGCAGTTAAACTCTTTTTTACATTTTGAAACAGTTTATCTACACCTTTCTCAAAAATATGATTTTCCTGCTCTTCAGCATTAAACGCTTTAATAACACGAACGCCCGCCAAAGTTTCAGTTAACCTTCCTTTCACCTCAGCGTTAATTTTGCCCCGTACTCTAAAAATGGGGCGAATATATTTGAATGCCCTTAGAGCTATATACCCGAAAACCGATAGCGGAACAAACACAAAAAGTGTCATCCATGGGTTTAGCTTGATAAGTATAATTAACGATACAATCGCGGTAAAAGTTCCACCAACCAATTGCACCAAACCTGTTCCAATAAGGTTCCTAACCCCTTCAACATCACTCATAATTCGAGACACTAAAGCACCAGACTTCGTATTATCAAAAAAACTAATAGGAAGCGACAACACCTTTTTCTGGACTTGAGCACGTAATTCACTAATTAAATACTGTGCTTGTACACTCAAAATTCGTGTTAAAGCAAACGAGGTAACAGCTTGTATTAAAATGGCTGTTAAAACAATTGCTATCAAATTATACAACTGCGATGTGTCTTTACTAGGTACAACCTCATCTAAAAGTACTTTACTTTGCCACGGTAAAATTAACCCAGCTAAACTCCGAATAACTATTAATACTAACCCCATAAACACCAAATTTCGCCTTGGCCAAATAATGGTTTTAAAGGCTTGCGTAATCGTTACTTTGGATTTGGTTTTGCCTTTCTTTTTTGAAGTTTCCTTTAAATGTTGCATGCACTATTTTTTGAATTTAGAAAGGTAATGTTTTTCATAAAAATTTATAGTCTTAAAAAACTATGAAATTGTTAATTGTAACATATAATAGTAACTGTAGTCACCTTATTTTTAACATTTAAAAGTTTCTATTACTAAAAAAGAAAAAAAAGTAGTAATTATAAAGCCTTTGACCATCCTATAACCTTTAAAAAAAAAAAACAGTTTAAAATACCAATGCAACAAAGAGTGGCAACATTAAAAATTATAAAAAAACACTTAAAGCATTTGCTTTATTCCTTACTTTTAGCATTCAAAAAAAATAACAATTCAAACAATATAAAGTAATGAAAATAATAGGTATTGGTAAAAATTATGTAAATGATAAAAGTGAAATTGAAGCCTTAAAAACAGGTCATCAACTCATATTTTTAAAAGCTGAAAGTACTTTAGTCACAGACAACAAGGATATCCCTTTTCCTGCAATTACTAATGAATTGGTTTATGAGGTAGAGTTAGTTGCTAAAATTGGTAAAACGGGTAAAAACATCTCGGAAAATGAGGCAACTTCTTATATAAGTGAAATTGGTATTGGTATTGATTACACTGCTAAAGATGTACTTACCAAAAGTAGAGAAACTAAAGGACCTTGGGCGTTAGCAAAAGGCTTTGATGGAGCTTCGCCTGTAGCAGGTTTTCAAGCTGTTTCTAATTTCCCTGATTTAAATAATATTAATTTTGATTTAGATATTAATGGCAAAAAAATTCAAGTGGGTAATACTTCTGATATGATTTACAATTTTAGTGAAATTATAGCTTTTGTTTCGAAATACATGACTTTAGAGCCTGGTGATTTGATTTTTACTGGAACTCCTGCAAGTGGTGCTGGATTAAATGTAAAGGGAGACCATTTGCAAGCCTCAGTAGAAGGCAAACTTCTGTTAGACTTTAAGCTTATTTAATAGCCGCAAATAGAACTCTTTTCTCCTGTTTATGAAAAACTCGATTGCAGAACGCGTGGGCGACTTTTTAAAGCGTTATCCGCCTTTTAGCTTGATTAAGCCTAAAAACTTGATAGTTATTGCTACGGAGGTTACAATTATCTATTTGGAAAAAGGAGACACCATTTTTAAAAAAGAAGAGGCAAGTCATAATTGCATTTATGTTGTAAGAGACGGTGCCATTGGTTTGCATTATGAAAAAGGCGAGGTACATGAAATTATGAATATTCATGATAAAGGTGATGTATTTGGATTACAACCTCTAATTTCAAACGACCCTTATCAATTGACAGCAACGGCAAATGAAGAATCGATTGTATACGCCATTCCTGTAGCGCCTTTTCAATCTGCCACTGACCATAGTGCAAAAATTCAAAAGTACCTAATTACAGCCTTTGCTTCAAATATTTATGCGCCATATACTTCTGAAGTTGCAGATAAAATTTTTGTTGATTATCTACCTAACCGGTCAGAGGATATTGTAAATTTTCAAACCGCCAATTACACTAAAAATCCAATAACATGCGGAGAGCGGTCTACTTTAAAAACCGCAGCAAAAAAAATGTGCACCCATAAAATTGGGTGTATTATTGTTGTTGATTCGGATAATAAGCCTGTTGGAATTATTACAAATAGTGATATAAAAAACAAAATTGCTACCGGTTTATTTCCAATAGAAACTTCTGTTAAAAACATCATGTCTTCACCTGTAATTACAGGAAAAAAAGGGCTAACCGTTGCCGATGGTCAATTACAAATGATTAAAAACAATATTGGGCATTTATGCATTACTAAAGATGGTACGGTTAACTCCAAGTTAGTTGGTGTTCTTACGCATCATGATGTTCTAGCTACCTTAGGAAATAGTCCGACGGTAATTTTAAAAGAAATTAAACGTGCAAAGCGCACTAAAAAATTACGAGGTGCACGCTTAAAAGCAAACAGTTTATTAAAACGATATTTGGAACAAAACATTCCCATTTCTCATATAATAAATGTGGTTTCGCAAATAAACGATGCTGTTAGCATAAGAGCTATTGATTTGGCTATAAATAAAATGCCATCGCCCCCACCAGTTTCTTTTTCTTGGTTAGCTCTAGGTAGTCAAGGGCGAAAAGAGCAGTTATTATTTACAGATCAAGATAATGCTCTTGTTTTTGACAATGTTCCTGAAAATCAATATGAAGACACTCAAAAGTACTTTTTAGAACTAGCAAGACTAGTTACAAAAACATTAAACAAAATAGGCTTTGAATATTGCGAAGCTGATATGATGGCCAGTAACCCAGAATGGTGCAAATCTTTATCTGAGTGGCAAAACCAATTTAAAGATTGGATTTTAAAACCTGACGAAAAAGCCGTACTATTATCTTCTATATTTTTTGATTACAGCTTTGTTTATGGGAACAGGGAGCTTATTAACAAATTAACGGATACTATATATAAAACATTAGGAGAAACGACATTATTTTATAAATTTTTAGGAAGTGATGCCATAAAAAGCCCTTCTCCTCTTGGCTTTTTCAGACAGTTTTTAATAGAACAAGATGGCGAACACAAGGAGCTTTTTAATATAAAAAGTCGAGCTATTATGCCGCTAGTAGACGCTGCAAGGTTACTTATTTTAAGTAAACAAATCAGAGATGTAAACAATACCTCTGAGCGTTTTGAAAAATTAGCACACCTAGAACCTCAGAACAGAGAACTTTATGAATCCTGCTCTTACGCTTTTAAAGCCCTAACAAAATTTAAAACTAAGCAAGGTTTATTAAACAACAACTCCGGAAAACTGATTAATTTGGAAACCTTAATGAAAGAAGAAAAGCTTAAATTAAGACGCTGTTTTAAACCTATACAAGAGATTCAAGAAGTCCTTAAAATTAGGTTTGACCTAAAAAACTTCATGTAAATGGTTTTTAAGTGGTTCAATAGAAGTAAAAAAGACTATCCTGATTTCTGGATAGACTACCTTGAGCATTTTGAAAACTTTTACAAAACACCTATTCATGAAACGCGATTTGTCGCTTTCGATACTGAAACAACAGGCTTTGATAGAAAAAAAGATCGCGTACTCTCCGTTGGAGCTGTTGCGTTTACAGGAAAGTCAATACCTGTTAATAAAAGTTTAGAGTTATATTTAGAACAAGATGTTTTTAATCCAGAAACGGTTGAAATACATGAATTAATAAAAAGTAGTCCGGTAGAACGGATTTCTGAATTAGAAGCCATCAAAATATTTTTAGATTATATTAAAAGTTCTGTTTTAATAGCACATCATGCCAATTTTGATAGAACCATGATAAATGAAATATTATCTCGACACGGGCTTGGTCATCTTAAAAACAGATTCATTGATACGGGTACACTATTTAATAAATCAAAACATATTATCTATAAAGAAAATTTAAAGAAACACTATTCTTTAGATGATTTATGTCTTGAGCTTAATGTTCCGAAAGTAGATAGACATACCGCCAGTGGAGATGCACTTATTACCGCTATCGTATTCTTGAAAACACTTTCGCGTTTAGACAAACGAAAAAATCTAAAATGGAGTTATTTATTGCGAACATAATGTTAGCAACAAATAACACCATAAAAAAACAACCATGCTTAAAACGTTATCTTAATTCCCATGTTCTTACCCAATCATAGTAAGTTGTTCTATCTTTCTCTGTACCCGTCATGCCTCCATCAACTGGTACAGGGTTCCAGTCATAAGTTTCAACAATCATTCTTAAGTACATGGGTAAATCAAAATCTTCTTTTGGAGTAACCGTATATACCTTTTCACCATCTAAGTAAAATTCAATTCCCGTTGGACTTTTCCACCAATATGTGCATTATTACCTGCAGAGCCTTCCCCAATTTCGGCACAATCTGCCTGTCTACTATGCGTATTTGAATGTATTGTTGAATCAAATTTCTGAGTTCCAGTTACTTGACCAACACATTCCTGAATATCCAATTCTGTAACTCTTCTATCACAACCACTTCCCTCATTCCTATTATTTATTAACCAAAATGTAGACAACATAAATGTTTTATTCGCTTTCATTCTACATTCAGAATAATACCCTACTTGAGCTGCATTTTTAGAATAAATATTAGATCCTGCATGTGTAAATGTATTGCCCTTAACTATTTCAGGTGTATCTAATTCATAAGCAGTAAGCTGTAAATTACCATTATCCATAGATACTGTATTTGCCTTAAAAATTCCAGGTGCTCTACCTATCCATCTGTTAGGGTCTGTATTTGTCCATTTTGTTTCGTTAAGGCTAGTGCCATCGAACTCATCTGACAAACCATCAACCTTACTCCATGTTTTACCATCTGGTGTAGGATTAACATTAATAAAATATGGCATGGATTAAGAAGGCACATCTTGAGTTAAAACCACATCAAAACTACAGGAAAAGCTTCTCCTGAAGCTAGACCAGCTATCTGCTTAGTTACAGCCCCAGGAATATTATTTGTACCCACAAGTGTAACATAAGTAATTTCTTTACTGCTTGAAAACACATCAACATTTTCTGTAACATATGATATTGATTAGCACAACATTTGATTACAAAAAAAAGAAACACTGGACTCTTAAAGGACATTATCCATAATATCTTGAACGACTTCTGGGTTTAAAAGAGTACTTGTATCCCCTAGGTTATTGGTATCTTTATGTGCAATTTTGCGCAAAATACGTCTCATAATTTTTCCCGATCGAGTTTTGGGCAATCCGTTTGTGAACTGAATTTTATCAAGTTTAGCTATTGGTCCAATATGCTCCGTTATAATTTGATTGATTTCTTTACGTAAATTATTCTGATCCCTGCTTTCACCTGTATCTTTTAAAGTTACATAACCATATAAAGCACTCCCTTTAACATCATGCGGAAAACCTACAATTGCAGATTCTGCCACCGCTGGATGTTCATTCACCGCATCTTCTATAGGGGCCGTTCCAAGGTTATGCCCCGAAACTATAATAACATCATCTACTCTACCCGTAATCCTATAATAGCCCACTTCATCCCGTAAAGCTCCATCTCCAGTGAAATATTTGTTTTCATAGGCGGAGAAATACGTGTCTTTATATCGTTCATGATTTCCCCAAATGGTTCTTGCCATACTAGGCCAAGGAAATTTTATACATAGTCGTCCCTCTACCTGATTCCCTTTAAGTTCTTTACCTTTCTCATCCATTAGAGCAGGTTGAATTCCAATAAAGGGCAATGTGGCGTATGTAGGTTTAGTTGGTGTTACAAATGGAATTGGTGTTATCATTATACCACCTGTTTCGGTTTGCCACCAAGTATCTACAATGGGACTTTTCTTTTTTCCAATATTGTCGTTATACCAATGCCATGCCTCTTCATTTATTGGTTCGCCTACAGAACCTAATACTTTTAGTGATGATAAGTCGTATTTTTCAACAAGCTCTACACCTTGTTTTGCGAGTGCTCTAATAGCTGTAGGGGCGGTATAAAACTGATTTACTTTATGTTTTTCAACAATCTCCCAAAACCGACCAAAATCTGGATAACTAGGAACACCTTCAAACATTATTGATGTTGCTCCATTTGCTAGAGGACCATAAACAATATAACTATGCCCCGTAATCCATCCTATATCTGCAGTACACCAATACACGTCATCTTCTCTATATTGAAATACATTTTTAAACGTATAAGCTGTGTGTACCATATATCCTGCGGTAGTGTGTACCATACCTTTTGGCATGCCTGTTGAACCTGAAGTATATAAAATGAATAAAGGGTCTTCGGCATTCATTATTTCCGGAACGCAGTCATTATAAGCCTCGTCCAGTAAAGGTTGTACCCATTTATCGCGACCAGACTCCATTTGAATATCTAAATTGATTCGGTTAACAACTAAAACTGTTTTAACACAAGGGCAATCCCTTAAAGCTTCATCAACAATACCCTTTAAATCAATTGTTTTCGCACCACGATAAGACCCATCACTGGTAATTACCATTTTACAATCGCTATCATTAATTCGCGTTGACAATGCCGTTGACGAAAATCCAGCAAAAACCACAGAATGAACAGCTCCAATTCTAGCGCAAGCCAAAACCGAAATAGCAAGTTCTGGAATCATGGGCAAATAAATACATATACGATCTCCCTTTTTTACACCTTCCGATTTTAAAACATTTGCAAATTTACAGACACGTTGATGCAATTGCTTATATGTAATATGCTCTGCCTCCTCACTAGGACTATTGGGTTCAAAAAGAATAGCCGTTTTATTTCCGCGTGTAGATAGATGTCTGTCAATACAATTTTCTGTAATATTTAACTGTGCCCCTTCAAACCATTTAACTTCTGGTTTTGAAAAATCCCAACTTAAAACATTATCCCATTTTTTTTGCCAAGAAAAATGTTCTTCGGCTATTTCTTCCCAAAAATTTTCAGGTTCTCTAACCGATTTTCTATAAACTTGATAATATTCTTCTAGGTGTTTTATATGATAGTTACTCATAGTTTTAGTTTAAAATCTTGGTAATAAGGTTTAGTTTTTATGTGCGTTCTAAAATAATGAAATATTTAAAAAGGGTTAAACTTTTTCTCTTAACAACATAAAACGATCTACAAAACAAACAAAAAACCCTCTAATGGGTGGCATCACTCCAGTTATCCGTTCTAAATGATGATGCTGGTAAAAGATTTGCATCAAATAGTGTTCCTACTATCCAGTTCCGCCATGCATACCTTACCGCAACTGGTTTTACAACCTTTGCGCTTTTCACAAAAACATGATTACCCCTATTCGTGATTTTTGCTTCTGCGGGATAAAAAACCTTATCTGCACCAGCTATTTCGAAACCTTCTAACTTATCAAAAGTATAAAGTCCATTTTCTGCATTTTTAAAGGATAAAACTAAACCTGAATCCTTATGCTCTATAGACTCATATATAGGTGATGCGTAATCTAAAGTTTTATATCCATAGGTCTGATTTAAAGCGTTAAACAAGAGTCTTTCTGCAACTTCTTTCTTCTTTGGAGGGTGAACAGATTTATCCTCTCCTATATCCATTGTGATTGCAATACCTGAATTTGAAATTAATTCTAAACATGCCAATTGTGCTTCTCTAATAAAGGCCGAATTGTCTGTGCTTTGGAACGCTTTTTTATTGCCATAATTGAAAGGGGCTATCTGTACATAGTAAAATGGAAAATCACCGATACCCCATCTATTTCTCCAATCCTTTACCATAGCCGGAAATAACTTTTTATAATAATCTGGTTCTTTAAGATTCGATTCACCTTGATACCATAACACCCCTTTAATAGTATATGAGATTAAAGGGCTAATCATTGCATTAAATAATACGGTGGGCGTTCTTTGCGGGCTTTTCTTAAGATCAACTTTTTCTAAATTAACCTCTTGATACTTACTTAGCACTTCATCACTTATCCAAGCTTGAACGGTACTACCTCCCCAAGAAGTTACTATTAATCCAACTGGAACATCCAATATTTCTTGCAATTGTTTCCCATAATAATAGGCGACAGCACTAAAATCTGGAACACTTTCTGGAGACGCTTCTATCCAACCCGAATATTTTTCAATATCCATTAAGGGTACTTTTGAGGGCACTCTATCAACATTAAACAATCGTAAATTAGAATTAGCAGACTTGGCTATCGCCATTAAAGAACCATAAGAAGGTTGTCCTGAATATCCTTTCACAGGTTGTTGCATGTTCGATTGTCCAGAACACAACCAAACTTCTCCAAACAGTATATTTTTCAATTCAATTTTAGAGTTTTCTCCTTTTATTAAAATATTTTGAGCTTTTTTACTATTCGTCGTTTTCGTTTCAACTAACCAATTACCTCCTGAATCAGCTTTTAGCAAAAGAACGTCTTTAGACCATGAAACTGTAATACTTATTGCTTCGTTAGGGTCTGCCCAACCCCATAATTTCACAGTCGTATCTCGTTGCAATACCATATTTGACGATACTACTGCTGGTAGTTTAATTTCAGCATATATACACTGAATTGTAGCTGTTAAAAATAAAACGACAAGGCTAAATACGCTTCTGTTTCTCATTTTTTGAAATGCAAATAAATTAATTAATGTGTCGCTTCTTCGGCTCCACTTGGAATTCTTATATTCTCAACTATATCTTGAACTTCATCTGGTGGTACTGGTGTAAGTTTCATAACGACTACGGATACTAAGAAATTAAGAATCATAGCTATAGAACCAAACCCTTCCGGAGATATCCCAAACCACCATTCATTTTGATGAGGTACTACCTCATCAAACCAACCCAATTTATACTTAATCATATATAACAACATTGACGTAATACCTACAACCATTCCCGCAATAGCACCTTCTTTATTCATACGTTTATAAAAAATGCCAAGAATAATGGCAGGGAAAAACGACGCTGCGGCCAAACCAAATGCTAAAGCGACCACAGCAGCAACAAATCCAGGAGGGTTAATTCCAAAATACCCCGCAACACAAACAGCTCCGACAGCTGACAAACGCGCTGCAATCAACTCCCCTTTTTCAGAAATTTTTGGGTTAATTATTTTTTTAATTAAATCGTGAGAAACAGAAGCTGAAATCACCAATAACAAACCTGCCGCAGTAGATAATGCTGCAGCTAAACCTCCTGCAGCTACCAAAGCAATGACCCAATCTGGTAAACTAGCAATCTCAGGGTTTGCCAAAACCATAATATCTCTATCAACAACCAATTCATTCTTGCTTTTATCTGCGACATATTGAATAACACCATCTTCATTCTTATCAGTAAACCCAATTAAACCTGTAGTTTCCCATTTTTTGAACCATTCCGGAACGGCATCATAGGGTTGATTGGAAACTGTTTCTATCATATTAGTTCTAGCAAAAACAGCTACTGCTGGTGCTGTAGAGTACAATAACACAATTAGTAATAAGGCTATTCCTGCAGATTTTCGGGCATCTTTTACTCGTTTTACTGTAAAGAATCTTACGATCACATGAGGAAGTCCTGCCGTACCCACCATTAATGCTAAAGTAATAGCAAACACATCAATCATAGATTTTGAGCCTTCCGTATACTCTGCAAATCCTAACTCGGTACTTAATCCATCTAGCTTATCTAGTAAATAGACCCCAGAACCGTCTGCTAATTCACCTCCAAAACCCAATTGTGGAATTGGATTTCCTGTCATTTGAATGGATATAAAAATAGCAGGAACCATAAAAGCAAAAATGAGCACACAATACTGTGCTACTTGTGTATATGTTATGCCTTTCATCCCCCCTAATACAGCATAAAATAAAACGATTAACATTCCAATGATGACACCCGAGTTTATATTAACCTCTAAGAACCTTGAAAATACAATGCCAACACCTCGCATTTGACCTGCCACATAGGTAAACGACACAAGTAATGCGCAAAAAACAGCCACAATTCTAGCTGTTTTTGAATAATACCGATCTCCTATAAAATCTGGAACCGTAAATTTTCCAAACTTTCGTAAATATGGAGCTAACAATAAAGCTAATAATACATAACCACCGGTCCAACCCATTAAATAAACGGCGCCATCATAGCCTGCAAATGAAATAATACCGGCCATCGATATAAAAGAAGCGGCACTCATCCAATCTGCTGCAGTAGCCATGCCATTAGCTAAAGGAGAAACACCTCCTCCAGCCACATAAAACTCTTTCGTAGACCCAGCTCTGGACCAAATAGCTATACCTATATACAAAGCAAAAGTAATGCCCACCAAAATGTAAGTCCAGTTTTGAACACCTATACCTTCAACAAACAAACTATACATCATAACCATGTTTTTTATCGAGTTTATTCATTAAACGTACATACACGAATATGAGCACAACAAATACATACATAGACCCCTGTTGTGCGAACCAAAAGCCTAATTTAAAGCCACCTATTTTAAAATTATTTAAAGTATCTTTGAATAAAATCCCTGCACCAAAGGATACCAGAAACCAAATTGCTAAAAGCAGCAGAACGTATCTTATATTTTCCTTCCAATAGGTCTTGGCATTACTTTTTTTCATAATATTTTGGTTTAGTTTAGTCTATTTATATACACTTTTATTTCCTGAATCACTTTTGGTGCTAAAATAATAGTTGATAGCATGGTTGGTATAGCCATTAAAGCAAATACACCATCAATCAAATTAAGCATCATGCTAAATGGTGTGGTAGCAGCCAAAATAATACTTAGTATATAAATATAGTTATAATAGTGTTTTTTATCCGCCCCTATTAAAAACGACAAACATTTTCCGCCATAATAGGCATAAGTAAACAAAGATGAGATGCTAAAAATGAGCACACAAACCATAAGCAAATAACTTCCATATTTAGGCATTGCATGACTAAAAGCAGCCGCAGTTAAGCTCACCCCATTATCTGATGTCGATTCCCAAACGCCCGTTACTAAAATAGCCAAAGCTGTTAGAGTACAAACAATAAGTGTATCAATAACGGGTCCCAACATAGCCACTAAGCCTTCTCTTACTGGCTCATGGGTTTTAGCTGCCCCGTGTGCCATGGGTGCAGTACCAATACCGGCTTCATTTGAAAAAGCGCCACGACGAACCCCTAAAAGAATTAGCGCTCCTAAAACACCTCCCATAAAATCATCTCCACTATAAAAGCTTGCAGAAAAGGCATCGGTAAAAATCATTATAAAATATTTCGGTACAGCCTCATAATTACTAATCAAAATAAACAACACCAGAGCAAAATAAAGCAACACCATCGTGGGAACCATTTTAGATGCTGCGTCACTAATACGCTTTAGTCCTCCTAGAATTATAACCGAAGTTACAGCCACAAGTATTAGTCCTAATATTAAATTACTTTTAAACCCTACCTCTACGCCATTAGGAATTAGAATAATGTCATTTATTGCCTGTATAAGCTGATTAACATTCACTACGGGCAAAGCGCCTATCATACCAACTAAACAAAACATAATTGCCAAAGGTCTCCAGGATGTCCCTAAACCTTCTCGAATAAAATACATGGGGCCACCTTGCAATTCGCCTGCACTATCTTTTCCTCTGTACATAATGGCTAATGTAGATGTAAAAAACTTGGTTGACATCCCAACAAGAGCACTCACCCACATCCAAAACATAGCTCCAGGGCCACCAACAGAAATAGCAACGGCGACGCCTGCTATATTCCCCATTCCAATGGTTGACGACAATGCTGTTGTTAAAGCTTTAAAATGAGATATTTGCCCGGGATCATTAGGATCATCGTATGTTCCTTTAAGTACTTGAATAGCATGTCCTAAAAATCGAAATGGTGAAAATTTAGATAAAATTAAAAGATAGAAACCACCTCCAATAAGCAAAACGACAAGGGGAAATCCCCAAGCATAATTTGAAAATGATTTAATAAATTCAGCCATTTAAACTCTTATGATTTCATAAATATATCACTTTACAAACATTCTCTTTAATTTAATTAAAAGTATATTTATAGCTACCAAACTAAACTATGCAGCAATCTAATCGCTTATACTTTATCGATGCCGTTAGAGCATTTGCTATTTTAATGATGCTACAAGGGCATTTCATAGATACTCTTTTAGCTCCATCATATAGAGATAACACCAACACCATCTATAATTTATGGTCTTATTTTAGAGGTATAACTGCTCCCGTATTTTTCACTATATCTGGACTCGTGTTTACTTATTTACTATTGCGAGCTTTTGCAAAAGGCGATGATAAGGGAAGAATAAAAAAGGGGGTATTTAGAGGGCTCTTACTGATTGGAATCGGCTATAGTTTACGCATTAATATTTTTGGATGGTTAACGGGGTATTTTAACCCATATTTTTTAGTTATTGATGTTTTACAATGCATTGGGTTGTCTCTTATTTTTCTGGTAGGCCTACATGTTGTTTTAAAAAGGCATAGTTATATTTTTTCAATTCTACTTTTTATAATAGGTTGTGTTTGCTTTGTAACCGAACCTTTATATAGAACAATAACATTAGAGCATGTTCCTCTGGTTATTGCAAATTATATGACTAAAAGTAATGGTTCTGTCTTTACCATCCTACCGTGGTTTGGTTACTCTGCTTTTGGTGCTTTTATATCCACAGTGTTTTTCAGGCACGTCCATAAAAACCGGTTTAAACCTATTACAGTTATTACATTTTTTGCAGTTGGTAGTTTTTTAATTTATTGTTCTTCATGGTTATTAATTGAGCTATCCACACTGATAGGTATTGAATTATTGCAGCAAAGTGCAGATTATAATTACTTATTTACTAGACTTGGTAATGTGCTTATACTATTTGGACTATTTTATGCCTTAGAGCGTTATCTAAAACGGTCAATCATAGGACGTATTGGAGAAAAAACCTTGTCCATTTACGTGATTCATTTTATATTGCTCTATGGAAGTTTTACTGGTTATGGATTAAAGCGTTTCCTAAACAAATCCTTAGAACCTTATGAGGCCATTGTTGGAGCGCTTCTATTTATGATAGTTGCTTGTTTTATTTCGTTCCATTATGCTAAAACCAATACTTTTATATATAATTTAATTAGAAAACTAATCGACAAAATTAAAAACTAGTTTTATGGCCTACGATGAATATTTAGCAGATAGAATCCGCCGTCAACTACATGAAAAGAAAATATTTTATAGCGAATTAAAAATGATGGGAGGTTTGTGTTTTAAGGTTGATAATAAAATGCTTTGTGGTATTCATATTGATAAAAAATATGGCGACAGTTTACTCATGGCTCGTATTGGTGAAACCGTCTACCTCTCTGAGCTAGAAAAACCCGAATGCCTCCCAATGGATTTTACAGGACGCCCAATGAAAGGGTATATTTTTGTAACACCAGATGGTTTTGATTCTGAAAAAGATCTTTCTTATTGGTTAGATCTGTGCATCGCTTTTAACCCTTTGGCCAAAGCAAGTAAAAAGAAAAAATAATGATGTAGTTTATTAAGCTACAGGAAAAAAATAATTAAAAATGAATTACAGACAATTAGGAAACCATGGATTTGAAGTAAGTGAGATAGGATTGGGCTGCTGGCAATTGGGAGCAGATTGGGGTAAAAACCTATCTAAGGATGAAAGCTTCAATATTTTAAACGAAGCCATTAAAAATGGAGTTACATTTTTTGATACAGCGGATGTTTATGGAGATGGAAAAAGTGAGTCATTAATAGGTGATTTTATAAAACAACATAGCACGCCTATAAAAATAGCTACTAAGTTTGGGAGAAATGGAAACGTTTACCCAGATAAATATTCTAAAGATAAATTAAGGCAATCTATTGAAGGTTCATTGCAGCGTCTTGGGGTTGATAGCATAGATTTATTGCAGTTACATTGTGTTCCTTTTGATATTTTGAAACAAGGCGATATTTTTGAATGGCTGCGCGAAATGCAACAAGAAGGTCTTATAAACCATTTTGGTGCTAGCATAGAAACGGTGGAAGAAGGTTTATTCTGCATAGAGCAAGAAGGAATAACATCCTTACAAGTCATATTTAATATTTTTAGGCAAAAGTTGGTAAAAGAATTATTACCTCAAGCTGAAGATAAAGGTGTTGGCATTGTTGTAAGATTACCTTTAGCAAGTGGTTTACTTTCTGGAAAGTTTTCAAAAAACACCACGTTTGCAGAGAATGATCATAGAAATTATAACAAAAATGGAGAACTCTTTAATGTTGGAGAAACCTTCGCTGGTGTACCCTTTGAAAAAGGCATTGACATAGTAAATACTATAGAAAACAACATGCTCCCTAACAATTTAGCTATGGTTCAATTTGCATTACGTTGGATTTTAGATCACAAAGCAGTAAGCACTATTATTCCAGGTGCAAGCTCTCCAAAACAAGTCATTTCTAATACTCAAGCCTCTAAACTAAGCAAACTAACTAAAGAAATACATCATGATTTATCGAAGCTTTATTACGATGAGATTCACAAAAATGTTCGTGGAGCTTATTAATTTTTAACATATTATAACTTCCAAATTATTTTAGTTTGAGGGCTACATTAACTTAGTTAATAAAAAGCAATAATTTTATATTTAGAGACCGTCCAATGAAAGGCTATATTTTTATAACTCCCGAAGGTTTTGACACCGAAAAAGTCCTATCCTACTGGCTAGATTTGTGCACAGCATTTAACCCTTTAACTAAGGCCAGTAGAAAGAAAAATTAAGAATACTTTAATAAATAGCGTAAATAGGTCAGGCTTAATTTTACTTAATTTTACGGAGTTCGATTAATCAGAATCCTATATGCGTCAACCATTACTATTTATTATAATACTTTTCAATATAAACTATGTTTCTTCTCAGAATCAAGACATTGAAATTAAAGGAAAGGTTATAGAAAATAACAACAACTTAGCTATCGAATACGCCACTATATCCATCCTAAATTCGGATTCTAAAGAACCTATCACAGGAACGATAAGTAATGAGGACGGTTCTTTTTCAATTAGTACAAATGCATCTAATTTCTATATTGATGTTAGTTTTATTGGATTTAAAACAAGATCTTTTAAAGATTTCAAAATAATTAATAATACGGTTGATTTAAAAACTATTATTCTTAATGAAGATAATGAAGCACTGGATGAAGTTGTCATTCGGGCAGAAAAATCTCAACTTGAATTTAAGCTAGACAAACGCGTGTTTAATGTAGGGGCTGATTTAAGTTCTACAGGTGCTAGTGCTTATGAAGTATTAAATAATGTACCATCAGTTAATGTTAATATAGAAGGTGAAATAAGCTTGAGAGGCAGCCAAGGTGTTCAAATATTGATTAATGGGAAACCTTCTATTCTAGCCAATGCTGATGGAAATGCATTAGGTACAATAACGGCTGATATGATTGAAAAAATTGAGGTCATTACAAATCCTTCAGCCAAATATGATGCCGAAGGTTCAACAGGAATTATAAATATCATAATAAAAAAGTCTGAAAAAAAAGGCTTAAATGGTTCAGCAACTTTAAATGTTGGCTCACCCAATAGTAATAGTTTTGGTTTAAGTTTAAATAAGCGCACAGAAAAGTTTAATTTATTTAGCCAAATGGGATTTGGCATACGGACCTACCCATCAGAATCGGAGTATATCAATAAAGATTTAGTAAATAATATTACCATAAGAAGTACGGGAGAGGGTGAGTTTGATGAAAAATTTGGAAACCTACTCATTGGTACTGATTATCATTTAAACGATAATAATATTATAACACTTTCAGCAGCTATAGCTTATGAAGTTGAAGATCAAAATGCACTGGCTTATTTCAATCAAAGTGATGCGTCTAACACCATAACAGATCGCTGGACAAGAATCGAGGTTACCGAGGCTACTAATCCTAAGTTGCGTTATGAACTACAATACAAGAAAGATTTCAAAAGACATAAAGAGCAAAGTTTATTGTTTAGTGCCTTGGGGAGTTCCTTCAGTAAAGATCAGTCTTCGTCTTTTCAGAACATGACAACTTTTGGAGATATTGAAGATTTTCAACAAAAAACGCGAACAGACTATTCCTTAGAAGACTATACTTTCAAATTAGATTATGTTCATCCATTTTTAGACAAATATACCTTAGAAACAGGATCTCAATATGTATTAAATGGCGTTACTAATGATTTTGCGGTAAGTGAGTTTGAAAATGGCGAATGGGTAAACAATCCGAATTTGACGAATATTTTTGACTTAGATCAGAATGTTCTGGCCCTGTATTCTACAGTCGCTTTTGAAGGTGAAAAATGGGGTATAAAATTAGGACTGAGAGCTGAAAACACCGATTTAAAAACCCTCTTGGAGAATACCAATGAAATAAATAAAAAAAATTACACAGATTTTTTCCCGAGCGGACATACCTCTTATAAAGTAAGTGACAAATTTTCTTTGCAAGCCGGCTACTCTAGAAGAATAAGAAGACCTAGATTAAGAGAACTAAATCCATTTTCAAACATTCGAAATAACTATAGTATTTCTACCGGTAACCCCAATTTACAACCTGAATATACAGATTCATTTGAAATCACTAGTATTCATAAATTTGGCAAGGCCTCTTTAAATTGGAGTTTATACAACCGTTACACCGTTGATGTTATTGAGCGTATCACTTATTTTGAAGACAACATTAGTGTCTCTAGGCCTGAAAATGTTGGAAGTAATACCACTACGGGTATTGAGTTAAATGGAAAATATTCTCCCCTAAATTGGTTCTCAATAAATGGTGATTTTAATTTGAATTACTTTAATAGGGATGGTGATTTTGAAATGACTTCCTTTGATTTTAAAGGTAATAGATGGTCTACTAGAATAACTTCAAAATTTAAACTACCTGCTGAGTTTGATTTAGAAGTGTCAGGCGACTACAGGTCAAAATACCTTACCGTACAAGGTGAAGTTGACGATATTTATTTTGCAGATCTTGGCTTGAGAAAAAAAGTATTCAAAGGAAAAATCATTCTAAACATGAGTGTACGCGATGTCTTTGCGTCTCGAGTTTCTGAAAATACAACCATACAACCAGATTTTTTTGTTTATAATAGGCGCCAACGCGGGCGATTCGTTTCTTTTGGTGTAAGCTACGGTTTTGGCAAAGGTGAAGCCATGGAGTTTTCTGGTAGAAGACGATAAATTAGTCTATTGCAATTAAAAAGCTGACAAAAGTAAGCTTTTTAATACTTTAGTCTATTTAAATTTGTCCCTACAAACCATAAGAAGCCGAGGTATCATGACAATGAAAACTATGCTATTGCCTAGTATTTTACTTATATTATTGAGCGCTTGTATTCAGGCACCTAATTCTCAAAAAAAAAACATTGAAAAAACTGAAATACATGCTACAGATGAAAAGCATTGGGGCTATTCTGGAGAAACATCTCCACGGCATTGGGCTGAAATAGAAAAAAACTCGGACTGCGATGGCGAACTACAATCGCCTATCAACATCATACATAGAAGTGCCGATTCTATTAAGATTAGTAATAAATTCGAAATGTTTTACACACCAAATACATTTCTAAGTGAGGTTCAAAACGATGGCCATTCCATAAAGTTTGCATTTAAATCTATAGATTCTATACGTTATAAAAAGGATATTTATTATTTAAAACAAATACATTTTCATGAGCCTGCAGAGCATAAAATTAATGGTCTTATATATCCTATTGAAATGCACTTAGTACACCAAAGTAAAAGTGGAGAATACACTGTTTTAGGTATTTTGGGTGAAGAAGGCGCTGAAAGT
Organism: uncultured Algibacter sp.; assembly: GCF_947495925.1. GTDB lineage: Bacteria > Bacteroidota > Bacteroidia > Flavobacteriales > Flavobacteriaceae > Algibacter_E. The sequence continues at coordinate 119,838 of NZ_CANMAU010000007.1, read as the reverse complement.
GATTTATTCGAATTTTTTCAAAGCTTCTTACCTCTTGAAAATGGCGAAGTCAAAGATATTGACGAACAAATTGACTTATCATATTTAAAATTAGACAAGAAAAGCTACTATACTTATAAAGGGTCTTTAACGACGCCACCCTGCACGGAAAGTGTGGACTGGGTAGTCTTTAAAGAACCTTTCATCCTATCTGTTGAAGAGGTATTAACTTTAAAAAGTAACATGCCTGTAAATAACTATAGAAACGAACAACCACTTAACGGTCGTATAGTAAAATACAACTATTAAAACATTATCCTTTCTTACAATTATATATGTTTACAAACCAGGTTTAATTATTTCTCTTTTATAACCTAAACTAAATTTATGAGAATATTTTGCACAGTATTACTTGCTCTTTTTACAATTATGCTAACCTGTTGTGCTTCTGGCTACAAATTGATTGAGCCAAAATCTATTAACTTTATTTCTTCCTCAGAGGTTGATAGTATTAAGTTGGAATATAAATACGACCTATTAGATAAAAAGTACGAAAAAAAGGAAATAAAAAAGGGGGTTAAATTGGTTGCTATTAAAGTCACCAACAATTCAGAAAACGACATTGTTTTTGGTCGAGATGTCAAACTAACCTATGCTAACGGATCTGAAATATACGTTATGGAAAACGAAAAAGTCTTTAAGATCTTAAAACAAAGTCCGGCTACTTACCTGTTCTATTTACTACTAACTCCAGTTAACTTTTATACCCATGAAACAAATGCATATGGAGTAACAGAAACCACAAGCTCTACACCTATTGGATTAGTTTTAGGGCCTGCCTTAGCCGGTGGAAATATGATAGCTGCAGGTTCAGCTAACAAAAAATTTCAGTCGGAGCTATTTGATTACAATATTCATGGCGCAACGATTAAAAAAGGCGAAACCAAACACGGATTAATTGGTATTCTTACAGATGCTTTTGAATCACTCAAACTAAAAGTAGACTAATAAACAATCAAATTACTCTTTTACTCAATTCGCATTATGCAATAGCAACCGAAATAGGCTGTTCATTCCTATAATTCAAACAATTAAACTTTATTACAACGGCATTATAAGAAGCTTCCACAGCATAAAATCGAACACTTTGTCGGTGATTTTTTACATTTACCAAGTTTCAATAACATAAATAAAGGTTCTAGGAAATATTAACTACATTAGGTACTTATTTTCTTAAACATTTTATTGAGACATGATTAAACACATCTTTTTAGGCTTATTTGTATTAGTATCTTTTAAGGTTATTTCTCAAACTCCAGATATAGTTTTAGAAGAGTCTAATCTTCCTATATTTATAATAGATACTGAAAATAATGCGCCTGTGGTTGATGAACCAAAAATAAACGCGAATTTATCAATTATAGATAATGGTACAAGCGTTGATAATAAAGTAACAGATCCTGCAACTGTTTATAATGGACATATTGGTATCGAAATTAGAGGAAATTTTTCTGCTACATTACCTCAAAAACCTTATGGATTTGAAACTAGAGATGAACTGGGTGAAAACCTAAATATTCCTTTATTTCATATGCCCAAAGAAAACGATTGGATTCTTTTAGCCAATTATAACGATAAGGTTATGATGAGAAATTCTTTAACCTTTCATTTATCTAGAGAAATGGGGCATTATGCGCCTCGAACCAAACATTGTGAAGTGATTCTTAATGGAAGTTATGATGGCATCTATATTCTCACTGAAAAGATAAAACAGGATAAAAATCGTGTTAATGTATCAAACCTAAAACCTGATGAGAATTCTGGTGATGATTTAACTGGTGGCTACATATTTAAAGTTGACTATTTTGAACAAGATGGAAGTGATAGTTGGTTAGGAGATTTCTCTCCAGAAAATGTTCCTTTTAACGATGTGCGTTATGTATATCACGACCCTAAGGCTAAAGACATTTCTTCAACTCAAAAGGAGTACATAAAAGACTACATATCGGGTTTTGAGACCGTTTTATTTGGTGATAACTTTACTGACGAAAACATGGGGTATCGCGCCTACATTGATGTACTCTCTTTTATAGACTATTTAATCATATCCGAACTCTCAAGAAATCCCGATGCTTATAAAAAAAGTAAATATTATCACAAAGATAAAGACAGTAAAGGAGGTTTGATTATCTCTGGTCCCGTTTGGGATTACGACTGGGGCTATAAGAATATTAACGGAGGTGGTACTGATGGCAGTGGATTTGCCCATACCACATTCGCTTGGATGACCCCAACACCTAATGGTTGGATAGAACGTTTAATGAAGGATCCGTGGTTTGTAAACCAATTAGGAAATAGGTATGCGGCACTAAGAGCTACCATAATGAGTAATACCAGTATCGATAGTTTTATAGATCGTGAGCACCAATTATTGGATCAAGCTCAGGAAAGACACTATCAACGATGGCCTATACTAGGTATAAATGTAGGGACACCAGAAGGTAACGAACCACAACCAAGCACCTACGCAGGCGTGGTTAATAAATTCAAAAACTGGATAAATGTTCGATTGGAATGGTTAGATGAGAATATGCCAGAAGGGACTTTGGATGTAGAAGATATATCTAAAAATACAAACCATTCAGTTATAAGGGTATTTCCTAATCCTGTAAAACAAGAAGGTTATCTGTACATAGAATCTAACTACAAGCCAAACCAGTTAAGTATTATTAATAGTTTAGGAGTTGTTGTAAAGCGTTTTACAAAAGGTTTATCCTTATCCAATCGCATAGATGTTTCTCAATTATCTGCTGGCACATACTTTTTAAAAGCTGCACTTTCGAATAACACAACGCTATCTCATAAGATTATTATTAAATAGTATTTACTTTTAAAAACGAGAACCATTTATAAAACTAACCGATTTACCTGAGTCGTAAATCTGTTCAGTTTCAATACTATCTGATTCACATAGAAATCCGGACACTTCACTTCTTTTCTTCTAAAATCAAGTGCATCCCGATGTATATTTGAATATAAATAAAAACACATAGTCCGTGTTAATAGTTTTAAAAGAGATGCTTAACTCTTAAAAATAAGGATTTAATAATACATTTTACATATGGTTAGTTTGGTTAGTTGAAAACCGCTCAGTACTCTCAAAAGACTGAGCGGTTTTTTTTATTAACATCTCAAGTCTAATTTTAAAGGATCTAACTAGTCTTAAAAAATATTTTTAAAATAAATGTGACTTTCTAAAAAACTTGGTGTCTAAAACATAAGAGATTAAATCGTTATACATAAAATTTAGTTTGGTTAGTAAAAATCGCTCGGTTCCCCCAAAGGCTGAGCGGTTTTATTTTTAGATAATATTAAAAAAGCCCTTCAAATTTGAAGGGCTTTTTTAATATTGAAATTATAGTCTTATTTATGACTCAATTAATGGAATTTCCAATGCCAATTTTGCATTTACTAAGTCATCAATTTTATTTATAGCTTGAAGAAATTTTGCTGCCTCAGTAGCAGGAATAACTTTCTTCATTTTTTTATAATATTTCTGCAATAACTTCGAATCCTCCTTTTTAAAAGCAAAAAACCTAGTTACTAATTCATCTGCTTTTTCATCCGTCATCTTGTCAAAGTTATTAGCATAATCTTTAATTATAGCAATTCTTTTGTCTTTAACAAAATAACTAAGTGCTTCATACTCATCATACAAGGCCCAAAAGTCAGCACTCTGAGCATCGTTCAATTCCATAACATCAGCAATGGCTTCTTTTGTATCTGTTTCTAAAACAGCACGTACCATTTCTATATATTCATTTGATTGTGCAAAGTTGGTCATCCCTACAAAAAGGAAAGCAATAAGTAAAAGTGATTTTTTCATTATTATGGATTTAAATTAATTTTGATAAATATACTAAGTAAAGACAAAAAAAAGAATAAAACACCTACAAATATTTTAGTTTAATGTTAGGCTATTTCACTCATCTTTTAGGTCGTTTCAGCTCAATTAGCTTGATTAAGAAAACCTAACTGAAGTATATTTGAATAGAAATAAAAACAAGTCATTAGTTTATATATAACGTTTCGAGGATCTTAACTCGTAAAATACAAGATAATAGTAAGTTTTTCATATGGTTAGTTTGGTTAGTTTGAAGCCGATCCGTCATCTCTAAATACGGAGCGGCTTTTTTTTGAATATGCACACTAACATACTTCCTTATATTAACAACTATTCAGTTTCTGCTAATACCTTATCAAGTATCTCAATTAAGGCTTCTCTATCATACTTATAGGATTGATTTTCATTAAGCTGTACCATTTCTCGCAAAATTTGTGTAATAGTCCAGTTGGCTTCCATCTCATTAGGCACAACCATATATCGGGGTTTTGGGTTATCTGAAAAGAGAGCTTTTTCGACAGCGTCTGATACTTCTTTTGGGTCTTTAAAACGACTTCTATCGGCTCCATATGCAGATATTAGTTTTTCAAATTCTTCCTTATATAAGGAGTTTTTAAAACTAATGTCATTTGATTCCATTCTTTTAATCAAAGATTCGATTATTTTAGAATTATAATTACCAGGTTCAATGGCACTTACATGAACATCAAACTTTTTCATTTCAGCTGAAAGGGCATCTGTAAAGGCTTCCATCGCATGTTTACTCATACTATAAGGTCCAAAAAAACTATGAGATAAAATTCCAGAAATAGAACTTATGGTAGCAATACGCCCTTTAGATTCAATAATTAATGGTGCAAAGGCTTTAGTGATTCTATAGGGTCCATAAATATTAACATTAAAAATAAATTCCAAATCGGCTTCTTCAACTTCAATTAAAGGATTCAATATAGCAACACCCGCATTGTTTACAAGTCCGTAAAGGCCCCGTCCTTCTTTTTTAACGGTTTCTACAGCTGCATTAATTTCATCCCACTTATTCACATCAAGTTTAATAGATTGCACATTATCCATGGCATTTAACCTATCCAAATCGGCTTGTTTTCTAGCTCCAGCATATACAAAATAACCTTTTGATGACAGCTCTTCGGTAATCTTTAAACCTATACCGCTACTGGCTCCAGTTACCAAAACAGCTTTTTGGTCTGTTTTATTTTCTTGAGCAAAACCTCCGAACGTTATGGACATTGAAAATAAAATAAAAACATACATATGGCACATAAACAATTTCATAATAACTTGATTTTAATATTAGTATGAACTAAAGTTAATTAAATTAAATTAAAGCATACACTCTTATAGTTTTTCTATTATTTCAAGGTTCTTTATAAAGTCCACTAATGGTAAAAGACATTTCAGGTTTAATTATAGCCACTTCACCACCATCCCTCAAAATTAACTTTGAGGTAGGCTGTATATTTGAATAGAAATAAAAACAAATAGTTAGTTACAAATAACATTTCGAGGGCTTAGCTCGTAAAATATAAGATAATAGTAAGTTTTTCATATGGTTAGTTTGGTTAGTTTAAAAACCGCTCAGCAATCTCAAAAAGCTGAGCGGTTTTTTTATATCCTTATTTTTAATAACATCTTATACTTAGTTAATTTTATAAACTACTAAGTTTAAAAAGCATACTATTTCTTTAGAAAACTATAACAATTATTATCATTTAAACTTCAAAAAAATTAACTTCGTATGTCAGCAGATTTAAAAATCAAAACAATTTCATTTCCCCTATAGTTATAGCCGCATGCGGTTAAACTAAAAAAACGTGTTATGATAAAAAAAAGTGCACTAATATATCTACTCTTACTTTACACCAATATATATTCGCAACAAATTGGATTAAACGATTTACCTAGTAAGCATATAGAACCAGACGGTTGGGTTAAAGATTTTTTAATACGCCAAGAAAATGGTTTAACTGGCCATCCTGAAGAAAGCGGGTTCCCTTTTAATACAGGAATGTGGACCGAGGATATGGATTTTAAAAATAGAGAGTTCGATGGCGGCAGTCCTTGGTGGCCATTTGAGCAAACCGCGTATTACCTAGATGGAGCCTTACGTTGCGGGTATATGAACAAATCGAAAAACCTTAAACAACGTGTTTTAAACAATATTAATTATGTTTTATCCCATGCAGACAGCGAAGGTATTCTTCATGCAGGTCATATAGATGATGATTGGTGGCCCCTTGTAGTTTTTATACGCATGTTAGTAGAAGAATATAAAAACACAAACGATGACGTATTACTTCAAGCCTTAGAAAACCACTACCAATCTACTTATAAGAAAGAGGAAAGTTATAAAGTTCCCAAAAACGGAGGTTTTAAAGTTCGTTCCGTCTTACATATTGAACATTTAACAAGCTTATATGGAATAACAGGTAATACTTGGTATTTAGAAGTAGCTGAGAAATTATACAATATATTTGAGAATAACCAATTTGAAAATCCAAATGGTGCAACAATGCTAACAGCTTCGGGAATGGAACAAGGATTAAAACCTTCTGGTCATGCTGTTACCTATCACGAATTCCTTAAAATCCCATCCATTTTGTATTATCATACAGGTAAAGAAAAATATAAGAAAGCCATCTATACGGCATATAACCAACTAGAAAAACACCACCTTTTGGCTGACGGACTATCTAGTGGTGTTGAAGAACTTCATGGCAACAACACAGACATGGCGCACGAAGTATGTAATATTCCTGATTTTAACTGGACAACAGGATGGGCTTTACTTGCCACAGGTGATGCCAGTTTTGCCGATAAAATGGAAAAAGTATTATACAATGCTGGGTTTTGTAGTATCACATCCAATTTCAAAGCGCATCAATACTATAGCGCCCCTAACATGCCAATTTCTTCAGACATGTCAAGCTTTTATAACGATAAAACAAACTGGGGTTTTAATGGCAAAGGCCGATTATGTTATAAACCAGGACATGATACCGAGTGCTGTACAGGGAATATTCATCGTATGTTTCCTACTTTTTTAAACAGATCGTGTTTATCTAATGAGCATGAAGCCAAAATCGTTTTTTATATACCCGGGACATTTTCAATTCCCATAGGCAAAGACATTTTAAAAATAAAACAAGTAACAAACTACCCTTTCGAACATTTTATTTCATTGGACGTAAAAAGCGCACCAAATAAAAAAATCCCTCTGAGTCTTAGAATTCCAAGTTGGGTAGATAGTTATTCAATAACCCTTAATGGTAAGATATTTAAACAAGGTAATAAAAACAACTTTTTTGAAATCATCACAAGGAAATTCAAACAAGGTGATAAAATTAAGATTAAGTTTAATACCACTCCAAAAATTGATAAAAGAAAAGGTATTGCAATAAATTATGGACCATTAGTTTTTTCCTATCCAATCGAAGCAAGAAAAAGCACAACTACAAGTGACACAGGGCGTAAATCTAGCAATGAATTTCCAGCTTATCAGTTGTTTCCTAAAAAACACTTAAACTGGGCTTTTGCGCTGCCTGAATCTATCTCAGAAAATGAAATCCAAGTTGTTAAAGAAAAAACTGAGGGGTATCCTTGGGATTACGGAAACTCTCCTATTAAATTGAAAGTTAATGCTCGATCTATTTCCAATTGGAAACTTAAAAATAATGTGTCTTTATCTAAAATTCCGGAGAATGTGGAACTAAAGGACGAGCCTAATCAGATGTTAATACTTGAGCCCATGGGCGCAACTTATTTGCGGATTACAGAGTTCCCTGTATTTAAAAATTAGGTAGCAAACCTATAATTAGACAAAGCTCTTTGATTACTAATTGATTGCTAAAGCCATATTTCAACTAATATTCAAATTCACGTTTTACGTAGTATAAAAGATATAAACTTTAGAATAATTTAAAACTTCAAGGTTTGCGCTTATTGTTTAAAATCGCTGAGTACTTTTCGTCAAAATTCCATCTTGCTTTAAGCTCATTATAAAACAAAATTGCAACGGTATTAAAATTTAATCGTCTTTAGTTCAAAGAAAGTTTAAAATAAAATACTTATTGACCATTACATTACTATGTTTAGCATTAAACCTAAAAGCCCAAACCGTAGACATAAACTTTTCTAAAGTACGTTATAAAAATGGGTTATGCCTGATTTCGTAACCATATAACCCTATAAATTCATTCAATATATAATCCAGTCGGTTCAAATGGCATTTTAGAGGCTTCACCCAAAAAAGCCCTATTTCAAAGTTTATTCGGGCATACCTTTATATAGAACATATAGTAGAAAGCGTCATGCTCTGCTATTAAAATTAAGATGCAATGGGTTTTATAATAACTCTTTTACTGGGTGTTGGATTTGGAGCTTATGTTTTCGAAAGATTAATTTGTGAAATGAAACGTAAGCGTCGTGGTAATTATCACAGCCCTGTAGAATCAGAATCAGATGTATGGGAAAGAAAACGCTAAGTGGTTTGCTACTACTTAAGGTTTATAAAAGCTATAGGCAAGATAAAATGGATTTAGGTGCTTTTATAAACTCATGAAAAAGAAAATTTCGAAGTATAAATCTGGTTAATTTAAAACCGTTCGGTCACTAAGACTTGAGCGGTTTTTTGTACTTAATACCTTTAAATTTGGTTCAGTGGGCTTTAAGATGAATTCACCTCCAAATTAAGACAATTTATGCTTTTTTAGCCAACACGACCTTTGCGCTATGTATATTTGGACAGAAATAAAAAATTAAAAAATAGGGGTTTTATAAGTTTTGATCCCAGTTATTAATATAAGACAAGAATAGTAAGTTTTTCATATAGTTAGCTTGGTTAGTTTGAAACCGCTCAGTGATCTCAAAAGCTGAGCGGTTTTTGGTTAATAACTTTTCAACAACTTTACGACGCAAAAGAGTATGCTTATTCTATTAAGTATAACTTCGCTATATCGTCTGATATAGACAATTAAAACAGACGTATGTTATAAAGTTAGACTTCATTAGAACTAAAGAAAATCAATGATAAAATTCTTTCGAAAAATTCGACAACAATTATTATCTGAAAACAAAATCAGTAAATATCTGCTTTATGCTGTTGGTGAAATAATTCTTGTCGTCATAGGAATTCTTCTAGCTCTTAATATTAATAATAGAAACCAGCAAAAAATTAGCGAAGCTAAAATCACGAATATCCTTAAAGAAATTCAACAAGATATAGTTAGCGATGTACGTAAGTCCAAAATTGTTTTCGATAAATTTATTATGGATGATTCAATTCAAAACTTAATACTCAATAACAGGTATACTTTTAATGATTTCAAATCAGGAAAAGCAGAAACGTTGGGCACCAATTATGATGATTTTGTTATTAACACTATTGGATATGATAATTTAATGCGAAACATAGATAATGTTCCTGAAAAATATCAACCCATAATTAATGATTTAAAGTATCTCTATGTTGTAAAAACATCTAATATTAACGTTTATAATGTAAGGATAAGGGAAACGGTTTATAAAAACATTGATTATTTATTTAGCACAAATGATTGGAATTTAGATGCATTAAGGGGCATAACATCTGATGAAGCCATTAATTATTATCTCAATAATTCTAAGTATAAAAATATGGTTGCTTTATACATGAATGATAGGGAGAATATTTTTAATGAGAGCCAACTTTATTGCCATGTAGCAACGGAAACATATTACAAAATTGCAAAACTCTTAAAAAGTACTGATTCTATTCCCGAAATATTAGCCTCTAAATCTAAAAACGCATCCTTTTTAAATAGCATAGTTGGTCATTATAAACTAAAAGGCAGCACCGGTTCTGAATGGGCTGAAAATATAAAAATAACCAATGATGCAAACGAACTCCGCTTGATAGATAAATATCGGGATGACAAATTAATATATCACAGAGGATTTATTTTTGTTATATATAGTTCTCAATTTAACTGTTCATCTTATATTCAATTTAACAAGCCTAAATTTGGTGAGTTATATATAAGTGATGGCATTAGCGGAAATGCCACATATATTAAAGAAGAATAAGATTTATGGTATAATTTTAATAATAAATGTTAACACAGGCCATCTGGAACTTGTCTGATTATAATAAAATAAATAAAGGCTAGCCATAGCTATAAGCAGCAATCTGACAGAATCGTTCTAGCGGGTTGCTTGTTCTCGCCTACTTCTGAAAATCCTCGCGGATTTTCAGCTTAGTATTTAATTGCCAAGTTAAGAGCTAACCCACACAACCAGTCATAGCTGAAACTGATAAACGTAACTCAAATAATCCACACACTAAAAGACTTTGCCCCCTCAAGATCTTTTTTATCCTTATAACTTCAATGAATCGTTCAATTTACTATTAAGCTGTTTCAATACGCATTTTGGACGCTTCACTCTATTTCACACAAAACTACAAAGTAACCGACGTATCTTTGAATAGAAATAAAAACAAATAGTTAGTTTACAAATAATATTTCGAGGGCTTAGCTCATAAAATATAAGATAATAGTAAGTTTTTCATATGGTTAGTTTGGTTAGTTTAAAAACCGCTCAGTAATCTCAAAAGGCTGAGCGGTTTTTTTAGTTAATAACTTTTCAACAACTCTACAACGTAAAAGACTATATTTATTTGACAACCTTTAACTTCGCTTATCGACTAATATAAGTCATTAAAACGGACGTATATTATCCAAGTCAGGTATAGTTCGTGCGAAAATTTCCCAAAATCAATAATTACTAATGTAAGCTTCCCATTGTGTTTGCGTGGTTATAACTCCTGCTTTCTCCCATGCAAAACCAGCCTTCCAATTAATTGTGCCATTCGAATTTGTTTTCATTACAGCTATAATATGCGAGGCATCTTTCTGTTCCGATTTTTGCTCAAGCATTTTTATTAACTGATTTGTTTCAACAATTGTACCTGTCCCCATCATTCCTGCACTGTTATTTAGTTCATGCCAAGCGGTCATCCATCCTTCATTTTCATTGAGATGCACTTTTGCAATACCATTTTGAGTTGATAAACCAATAGCAATTTCTAGGTCAATTATAGCCTTACCGTTTTTTGTAAAGCTACTCTCCGCACTATACAATTGACTTCCATTCTCAATGGTAATAACCCTATTTTCTATAATTTGTTCTCCACTTATGGTCCAACTATATTGCAACCTAAAACTTAGTTTTGTTTGTGTAAGAGAAATGACCTCCCAGTCTTCATAAAGGCCAGATCGTACTATTTTATCATTTATCCATAGCCCAATACCACCTACACCGCGAGTTTTTCCAACATGGTATTGATCGCACCCTTCGCCATAATCTTGGTGATAGCTTTTACCTTCTTTATTTAAGTTGTACCATTTGTCTAAAATTGGGTAACTAACGCTTTTGTGCCATGCGTCAATACCGCTTAAACCATCATTTTCATTGGGTTGAAATCCGTATAATCTGAAAGCAACCAAATCATTTTCCCAGGCGAGGTCATAATCACGATCAGGACAATATCTAAAAGAAGGAGAAAATTCTAAAGTTTCATCTTGACTCCAAAGATGTGCTAGCGATAAAAACATTGCAATACTAAACAACAGATACTTTATATTCATTATTCAAGTAATTTGATAATTAGAACAATACTTTATAGTATAAATTATATACAATTATAAATGCAATACTACAATCTATACTTGTCAATCTATGGCTGTAAAGTTTGCAAAAAAAATGCTATGAAACACAAATTGCACTTACAATTAATTAAAAAGTGTTTTATCTACCCATGGTTTTTGAAAAAAAAAAAACGCTATTTTCGTGATTCGAGTAGCAAAACTAATCTTTAAATCTAGTTATGAGAATACCTGAGGCAATTTTTGAAAATCAAAAACAATTGCTTGAATTTTTAATTGCACCCATAGTGTCGGTGCAACTATTTGTAACTATTCTTATTTATTTTATCATTGTTCGACGCAGGATAGCTTCCGATTATAAATTATACATCTATTTTCTGATAACCTTCATTATATTTATAGGCGGACGCGTTGCAGAGATTTTTTTAAATGAATTTGAAATCACATATTTACTACTTACCCGAATGACTTTACTATTCAGTATTGGTATTCCTTCTTTATTAGTAGCTTCTGTTAAACAATCTAAAATAAAAAAAAACAAAACCATTCTAATTACCCCCTATATCTTAGGTATTCTTATTTCAATAAGCTACATCTTATTCATGCTTTCCCATAGAAAAGGTGCTTTATATCCACAGTCCGATTTGTCGTGGCTCGAGCTAAACCAACCGCGTTTATGGGCACATCGAATACAGGTTTTTGGAGCACTACTGTTATTGGTTATTCCATGTACACTACTAATTATAAAAGAAATTAGTACCAGCAGAAAGAACAAACAATTAGCATTTTTGTGCGGTACACTTATTTTTGGTTTAGCCTTTGCCATTGGATTGGGTTCAACACCACGCAAGTTTGGTTTATATTACGTGGGATCCATTATCAGTGGATTTTTCTGGATTTGGGCTGTTTTCAGAGATATTCAGGAGATGAAAGGAAAGGTGAATATTATAAGAGAAGAGTTACAATTATTGGTAATGTCAGACTTGAGCGAGGATGTTTCTGAAATTGATAAGCTCCTTAATAATTTAGAAGAATTATCGTTCGGGAATTTAGACGTTTACAAATTGCGTATTCGCGATATACTAAATATGCTTACGAATGTTTCCATAGAGGCTGGTGGAGATACCAATTCATTAATTTCTAGAAATTCCAAACGTGACATTGCTATTCAGGAGAGTTCGGACCCTAAAGAGATACGCAAAATTATTACTAGCGAGGCTAAAGTACTTTCTAAAATTTTATCTGAAACTACAGTGAAAAACAATGATAGACTTATAAATCAGGCCCTTCAACATTTAAAAAACAATTTTACCGAAGACTTAAGTGTAGAGCAAGTAGCTCATAAGGTTGGTTTAAGTAGAACTCATTTTATGCGTGAATTTAAAAAGAAGACGGGACAAACCTTTAACCAATATCAAACGAGCTTACGCATTGAAAGTGCTAAAAAATTACTATCACATAAATCAGTTTCCGAAACAGCTTATTTGGTAGGTTACAATACCCCAAATTATTTCAGTACTGTGTTTAAAAAACAAACAAACCTGAGTCCTTTAGAGTATCAGAAACAAATCTAAGTTGCGATATTTAGTACTGTTTAAAGTCATTCATCAATATAGATTTCGGTTTTAAATTAAATATTTTAAGCCGTAACGGCTTTGTAAACTTCTGAATATCAACCAAAGTGTTATTTTATAGATTCGCAAAGTATAATATTGAAGGCTTCTCTTTAATTCTTAGAGTACATTTGAAAGTGTTTAAAAGCAACATTTTTAGATAATGCCATGAAGAACATTATTCAATTTAAAATATATAGATATGACAAAGATTAATTTTGACTTACGTAGAGCCTGTAATCCTGTAGATGCTAAGAATTACGATACAGAAAGACTAAGATCTGAATTTCTGGTTGATACTGTATTTACAAAGGATGAGATAAACATGTCTTATTCGCAATATGAACGCTATCTTTTAGGAGGTGCATTTCCGTGTACGAGTACGCTCAGACTTGATACCATAGAGTGCATTAAAGCTGATTTTTTTTGCGAACGCCGGGAACTAGGCATCGTAAATATTGCTGGTGATGGGATTGTATTGGTTGATGGTGAGGAATACTTACTTAAATGTAAAGAAGCATTGTATGTTGGAAAAGGGAGTAAGGAAATCATTTTCAAAAGTGTGGATGCTAATAATCCAGCAAAGTTTTATTTTAGTTCAACTCCTGCACATAAAGAATACCCTACAACACTAGTGAATTTTGCTAAGGCTAATGTTCTGAATTTAGGTACTCCCGAGGGCTGTAATGAACGAACAATTTACCAACTCATAGTACCAGGTATTGTAGATAGTTGTCAGCTGGTAATGGGCGTTACCGAACTAAAAAAAGGAAGTGTATGGAATACTATGCCAAGTCATACCCACGACAGACGCATGGAGGCTTATTTTTATTTTAACTTACCGGAAAGTGATGCTATATGTCATTTAATGGGTGAACCACAAGAAACCAGGCATTTGTTTATGCATAACGAGCAAGCCGTTTTTTCTCCAGAATGGGGAATTCATTCAGGTGTAGGGACTTCTAACTATTCTTTTATTTGGGGAATGGGTGGAGAAAATCTGGATTATACAGATATGGATCATGTAAAAGTAAAGGAACTAAAATAGCAGAGCTATGCAAAGCATATCAATTTTAGTCTTTCTAACACGTATGGATTCTAGCGCCAGTCAACCCATTGATAAAGTGCTGGAGAATACTAAGAATGAAATAAATTGTGACGCGCGTTTTGTACCTGAAGGACAAGATAATTTTTCCTAGGGAAATGATAAAGTGGCTTTTAGAATATATGATGTCGCTTATACGAGAAGGCTATGAGAATAGCAGTATTGCTTGTTGGTTGAAAGGTGTTTAATAATAAACAAATGGTATAATAAAGAACATAAATGGAAGTATTGATAAAAACATATATAATAATAAAAACAGTTTAATAATGAAAAATACAATAACGCTAGTGTTCTTATGTATTACCCTAGTATTAAATACACAAGCTCAAAACACCGAGGAAGTTAAAAATACTTTAGGCTATAAAACAATAAGCACTGATGGCGCATGGCACTGGTTTTCAGACCCTCGTGCAATTTTATTAAATGATGTTATTTATTCTGGATGGGTTACATCTAATGGTAGTATTATGGTAGGAAGCTATAATACAAAAAGTGGTAACATAAAAGAGGTTAATATTTCTCCCAAGTTTAATAAAAACGACCATTCTAATCCATCGCTATTAATTCTTCCCGACAACAGGATAATGGTTTTTTTTAGCTCTTATAACATAGCGAAAAATGATTCACTAAAAGGTATAAATTATGCAATAAGCCAAAAGCCGGAAGATATTAGTAAATGGGAATTTCAGTCTAACATTACACAAAGTACAGAAGTATCAAAGGGCTATTGCTACACAAATCCAGTAATGCTTTCAGAAGAGAATAACCGAATCTTTTTGTTTTGGAGAGGCGGCGATTTTAAGTCTGTTTTTTGTTATTCAGACAATCAGGGTAAAACATGGTCACCACTATTCACATTGGTTAAATCATCACCTGATACTCAAAAAAAACCTTATGTAAAAATTGCAAGTAATGGTACCGATGAAATACATTTTGCTTTCACTGATGGTCACCCACGTAACGAGCCGCTAAATAGTATTTATTATCTGAAGTACAAAAAAGGTAAATTCTTCACTGCAGATGGTAGCAAAATTGGAAGCCTGAAAAACCTTCCTATGGAGTATAACGAATGTGAAATGATTTTTAATGGAAAAAAACATTACGAGAATACTCATTTTGGAGTTCGTGCCTGGATTTGGGATATAGCTGTTGCTAAAGATGGTAAACCTATTGTCGTTTATTCTCGTTTACCAGAAGAAACAAAACACCAATATTACTATGCAAAATGGAATGGTAAAAAATGGGCAGAGAGTAAAATAGCCGATGCTGGTTCTGCTTTCCCAAGGGTTGAAAGAAAAAAAGAAGATAGAGAACGTGAGCCTTATTATTCGGGAGGTGTTCATCTCGATCATGAAAACACGAATACCGTTTATTATTCGAAGCCCGTTAACGATGTTTTTGAGATATTTAAAGCAGAATTGAACGAAGATGGAGTTACCTGGAAAGAAACCAGTATAACTGATAACTCGAAAAAAGACAATGTTCGGCCTTTTGCAATTCGCAATGCAGAAGAGACTTCTAAAGCACAAATCATTTGGATGCAGAATGAATATTATTCTCACCATACCAATTACAAAGCATCTTTGTATATCGATAGTGAAAAAGATAAACTATCTGCCGATTTTAAGAAGGAAGATGTACACATTGCTATGAGCCGTGTTGCTAATTGGCAAATAAATGAACCCTTGGTTCATAAGCTTGGCGATTGGACTGCAGGAGCCTTATTTGCAGGAATGGTTGAGTGGGCTAAAGTTGCAAATGACAGTGTTTATTTCGAATACCTTATGCAAAGAGGAAATGAGATAGGATGGGCTCAATTAATAGATGCCAACCCTTGGCGAAGATACCATGGCGACGACTATGCGACTGGCCAAATGTTTGTTGAGATGCATAGAATTTATGACAATGATAAAATGATTAAGCCTCTGGAGCGCCTTTTCGATTTTATGTTACAATACCCATCTACCCGTTCATTAGAATTTGTAAATGAGGGGAAAAACTGGCCCATTGAAAGATGGAGCTGGTGCGATGCCTTGTTTATGGCACCAACTGTTTGGGCCAAATTGGCAAAGGAGCTAGACCGCAAGGACTACCTAAATTTTATGGACCAGGAATACCATGCCACCTATGACTATTTGTATAACAAAGAAGAACATTTGTTTTATAGAGATAGTCGATATTTCGACATGAAAGAAGAAAATGGAAAACCTGTTTTTTGGGGTCGTGGAAATGGATGGGTAATAGCGGGCTTACCAACAATACTAGAAGAAGTACCCACAGAGTGGGAAGGAAAAAAGTTTTACGAAACTTTATTTGTTGAAATGGCAGAGAAAATCGCGTCAATTCAGGGAGCGAATGGATACTGGAGAGCAAGTTTACTCGATCCAGAATCTTACCCAAATCCAGAAAGTAGCTGTACCGGTTTTTACACCTATGCCCTAGCCTGGGGGATTAACAATGGCTATTTAAGCCAAAAAAAATACATGCCTGCTGTTAAAAAGGGATGGAAGGCATTGGTAGATGCTGTATATCCTGATGGTAAATTAGGTTGGGTACAACCCATTGGTGCCGATCCGAAGCAAACAGAACAACATATGACTGAAGTTTATGGTGTTGGAGCTTTCCTTTTAGCAGGAACGGAAATTCTGAAAATGTCAAGTAAATAATAAAAGCACATTGTAATGATAAAATTTAAAGAATCTCTTTGCCTAAAATGCCTCTATAGTTTTATTATTCTCATTTTATTGATTTCTTGTAGCAATTCAAAGCAAAGTGAGTTTGAAATCATTCATGAACGATTTATTGAATACTATGCTAATTCTGAAATAGATGTATTGCAGGTTCAAAGTTTATTAGATAGTATGACAGCAGATGGAACTTGGCCGAACATAGACTATAGTGACCAACGAATGAGCGCTTGGCCCGTAAGGAACCATTTAGATCGAAGTGTTTTATTAGCTACGGCTTATGTTTCAAATAAATCAAAGTTTTATCATTCCAACAAAGTATATAGCGCCATACAAAAAAGCCTAAATCATTGGGCCGACTATGATTATAAAAATCCGAATTGGTACAATGCACAAATTGCGATTCCGAAAAAAATGTCTAAGGCTTTGCTGCTATTAGATGCAAATTTACCCGATACTTTATTACAAAAATGCCGCCCCATACTCGATCGCTCAACATCTAAAATGACTGGACAAAACAGAGTATGGATCAACGAAGTTGCTTTAATGCGATCTTTACTATATGGCGACTCTGCTTCGCTTAAAAATGCGGCCTTTGAGATATGGGATGAAATCTGTATAAGTGATGATGAAGGTGTTCAACTCGATTGGAGTTATCACCAGCATGGTCCTCTATTACAAATGGGAAATTATGGTATGAGCTTTTCAGGTAGTATTATGCATTGGGGCAATATTTTAAGAGGAACTTCCTATGCCTTAGAAGGTGAAAAGCTGGAAATTATCAGGAACTTTTTACTAGATGGAATGTCATGGACAATCTGGAAAAACAGAATGGACTTAAACGCTATTGGAAGACAGATAATGAAAGATTGTCAAATTAAACATGGCACAAATGTCTTGAATGTTTTGTCGGGTATGCAGCAAGTGGATCAAAACTTTGAAAAGGAGTATGCTAAAAGGACAAATATTTTGCAAAATGAGCATATAGGGTTTAAACCTTTTTGGCGATCAGATTTTGCAATAATGCGCACATCTGATTGGTATGCATCTGTTAAGATGTCCTCTAATCGGGTAAAAACTTCTGAAGACTGTAACCTGGAAAACATGAAGGGAATTCACCAGTCCGATGGCGTTTTGCTGCATTATATTAATGGGGATGAGTATGAAAATATTCAGGCGCTTTGGGACTGGAATAGATTACCAGGAACAACCTGTGATCAAAAAACGGATAGTTTACGCCCCAATCTTAAAAATGGTGAAGGTAAATTTGCGGGAGTTTTGGGGAATACAAAAGGCATAGCTGCAATGGCATATAAGCGTAAACAATTAACAGCCCGTAAAGCATGGTTTTTTCAGGAGGATGCAGTAATTTGCTTAGGATCTAATATTTCAGGAAATACGGTTGGCGAAGTATTCACCTCGGTTGAGCAAAAATGGCACAAGGGCGAAAACATAGTAACAAGCCATGGTGTTTTAGAAAGTGGAACACATATCATTGACGCCAATAATTGGGTTCACCATGGAAATACAGGATATGCTCTGCTTGACAAAACGGTATTAAATGTAAAAGAAGTGCATAGTAACTGGCTTGAAATATTACCAACCTATGAAGATCGCCCCGTAAAAGGGAATGTCTTTAGTTTATGGATAAATCATGGTAAGTCACCGGTTAACCAGTCTTATGCTTATACGATTTTTCCAAATGTATCTGCAGAGGAGATGAAAAATAAGGTAACTCATGCGCATACAAAAATAATAAGCAACACAAACAATGTTCAAGCTATTGAAAACTCTACCGGAGTTTATGCTGTATTTTATTCATCAGCGAAGTTAGAAACCAGTGATTATGGCCTTGTTTCTGTGAGCGAACCATGTATTTTGCATGTATTTGGTGATAGCCTTAGTGTTACAGATCCAAATCAAAAACTATCTCATCTCACAGTTACAACCAGCGCAGACACGACTCAAATAACATTTCCTGATTCAGAAGGAGAAAAGGGAATGCAAATAAATAAGAAGCGTGGTATTTAAAGTAGACTCCATTTCAGTTCGGTTTGTAATTTAGATGATTTTGTTGAAATTAATAAAAACAACCTTGCTAGTTACTGATCTAAAATTGGCGAACAAGAATTTCACAACTTCTTAAGTAGTTTAAGGCCTAATAAACTTGAAAACAACGCACTATAACGAACCGTCTGTATAGCCCATTGCTAAAACAGAAAAACCTTGCCCCCTCAAGGTCTTTTTTATTCCATAATATCAACTAATCGTTAAGTTTACAAATAAGTTGTTTCAATACGCATTTAGGACGCTTCACTCTATTTCACACAAAACTACAAAGTAACCCGACGTATATTTGAATAGAAATAAAAACAAATAGTTAGTTTAAAAGAGAGGCTTAACTCGATAAAACAAGCATAATAGTAAGTTTTTCATATGGTTAGTTTGGTTAGTTTGAAAACCGCTCCGTCATCTTAAAAGGCCGAGCGGTTTTTTTGTTTTAATAGTTACTACCTGCGCTTAGTTTGTTGAAAACTTTTCAACAACTTATAGTGGTAAAAAGGCTACATTTATGTTTAAAAATATAACTTCGCTTATCGACTGATATAAGTCATTAAAACGGACGCATATCATTAAAGTTGCCCACAATGTCTAAAAAATCATCTTAATGGAAAATTTTATAAAATATATTGGACTTTATTCAACTGCTACTGTAGCCATTGCAGGTATGATTGGGTATTTGACCAAAAGAATTATTGAACAAATTCTAAATAAAGATTTAGAAAAATTTAAAACGGAATTGGAAGCACAAAATCAAATTGCTAAATTGAATTTTGACAAAGAAATGGAAAGCTATAAATCTGACTTAAATCTTTTGAGTTCAAGGCAATCTTTACTTCACGAAAAAAGAAGTGAAATTATTTTAGAATTATACCAAAAGTTAGTTTCTCTTCATAATTCAATGCTCGATATGACTGCCAGAATGCGAAATGTTACTGGAAAAGACCAAGCAACAATTCAAAAGGAAGAATTAGAAAGAATCACTAAAACTGGAGAATTAGGGAATGATTTTTTCAATTATTACCAAACTAATAAAATATTTTTTACTGCTAATATTTGTGAGCTTATCGAAGAAATCCAAAATGGATTAAGGGAAAGTCATTCGGATTATTCTTTTAAGCATTTGTGGGGATTACCACATTCTGAAATGACTCACGATATGGCAATAAAAGCCAACGAGAAAGTTAAAGATGAAATTCCTAAATTAATGTCAAAATTGGAAAATGAATTTAGAAAGAGTATCGGAGTAATTGAGGAGAGTAAGAAATAAAACACTGTGGGCAACAATGTATAACCCAATTACGGCGGATTCGACTACGTCCGAATCCACTCGGAATTGCTAACGTCAGTGCCAAACCGAAAATAATCCCTAATTTAACCCGTAACTGACGGTTATACTAAACCATTGCCAAACATTAGAAAAACAAGATGATTAAACAAAATCCATTTTCTCTTTATGATTTTCTTGGATATTTTATTCCAGGCGGATTAATGATATATCTATTTCTTTTTATTGAATATTTAGAAAATTTAGAATCAAAATTTGAATTAAAGACTTTTGTTGCAGACAACTCAAATTTTCAACTTGACAAATTTTTGTTTTTTGTAATTGCAAGTTATGCAATTGGTCATTTGTTAAACTTTATTTCATCTATAACAATAGAACGATATGCAAATTGGAAGTATAACTATCCTTCAAAATATTTACTCGGATTTGAAATACGCGGATTTTGGAAAGCGGAAACTCGAAGCGGAATACTATGGAGAATTTTATTGTTAATACTTATATTCCCAGTGACTATATTAGATTTAGTACTTGGAGAAGTTTTTGGTTTTAAAAACTTCTATACTCGGAAACTCGATAAATTTTTAATTGCATTGATAAAGTTTAAAGGCAAAAAATTGATAAACAAGTTAGCCGTAGGTCAACTAGTTGAATTTCATAATGATAACGTTCGCGTGTATGATTTTAATAGAATAATTTCACATTATACTTTTGAACACACAAAGAGTCATCAATTTCGAATGGTTAATTATGTAATTTTATATGGTTTCTTAAGAACCTTAACTTTAATTTCAATAATATCATTCTGGTATATTTTAATTATAAATTTTGCGGAAATTAAAAAAGCTGCTGTATTTCTTCCATTAATTATTGTTGGCGGAATTTCCTATATCTTTTTTATGGCATTTATGAAATTTTATAGAAGATACACTCTCGAAGGATTGATGTTAATTGCTATTGATGAAAATTTAAAATAACGTTTGGTAATAACGTGTATATTTAATTGCTGGTTCTGTGTGTACTCGGAAATTCCTACGGAATTTCCTCTGGTTCGTTTTCTTTTGCTAACTTAGTTCTTGCCAACGCAACTAACCATACACAAACACGATAAGCGTAACTCAGATAATCCACACAAAAAAAGACCTTGATTCCCTCAAGGTCTTTTTTTTTTTGATCTAGTCTTTAAAATCTACTTCAAATACGCCAACACATTAGCTTCAATACGCGCATCGATATTACTTACATCGGCCTTTACAAAGGTTTCGCCCGTAATATTTTCATAGAGTTCAATATAACGTTCTGAAACGCTTTCTACATATTCGTCCGTCATTTCTGGCACGGTTTGCCCTTCTAAGCCTTGAAAGCCATTAGAAATAAGCCATTGGCGTACAAACTCTTTTGAGAGCTGTTTTTGGGCTTCGCCTTTAGCCTGACGCTCCTCGTAACCCTCGGCATAAAAATAACGTGAGGAATCGGGCGTATGTATTTCGTCAATTAAAACGATTTGTCCGTCTTTAGTTTTTCCAAATTCGTATTTGGTATCGACTAAAATTAAACCTCTTGAGGCTGCTATTTCAGAACCACGTTGAAATAATTTACGAGTATAATCTTCTAAAACCACATAATCGGCTTCGCTTACAATGCCTTTAGCTAAAATATCTTCTCGAGAAATATCCTCGTCATGGTCGCCCATTTCGGCTTTGGTAGCAGGTGTAATAATAGGCTCTGGGAACTTATCGTTCTCTTTCATCCCTTCTGGCATGGGTACACCACAAAGCATACGTTTTCCGGCTCTATACTCGCGTGCGGCATGCCCAGACATATAACCACGTATCACCATTTCTACTTTAAAAGGTTCGCATAAATGTCCTACGGCTACGTTAGGGTCTGGTGTGGCTGTTAACCAATTGGGTACCAAATCTTGGGTAGCTTCCATCATTTTAGTAGCAATTTGGTTTAGTATTTGCCCTTTGTAAGGTATCCCTTTTGGCATCACCACATCGAAGGCCGAAAGCCTATCGGTAGCCACCATAACCAATTCTTCATCATTGATATTATATACGGCTCTTACTTTTCCTTTATATAGGCTTTTTTGCCCTGGGAAATTAAAATTGGTCTCTGTGATTGTATTACTCATTTTTTTGATACTGTTTTATGAGTTGATTTGTTTTTTTGCTTTGTGCTCTTGTGATTTCTGTGAGGAGACAAAATTACTTCTTTTTAGTGGTTCTTACCATGTCGTGAGGTGTTTTTTTGTTACCAGAAAAACTCATAAAGCCATCTCCTATTCAAGAAATGGCTAGAGTTATTCTTCCCTAGCCATCACGTTTCTTAATACCCCTAGCACTTATATTTAGCCCCGATTGATGCGGCATCCTTTTTATGTTCTCGATACAGCATCCTTATGGAATACAACTTAAACTAACATAAAAAGATATAGCGGAAAGCGGGATTAAGCTTCAAAAAAAATTAATCGATATTTTCGATGCTTTTGTAAGCGGCAATGACCTTTTTAACCAGTTTGTGGCGTATCACATCTTTATCGTCTAAAAATATCATGCCCACACCCTCAACATTCTTTAAAATAAGTAAGGCTTCTTTTAGTCCAGAAATGGTACGACGTGGTAAATCGATTTGACCCGGATCGCCAGTTAATAAAAACTTAGCGTTTTTACCCATACGGGTTAAAAACATTTTCATTTGGGCGTGTGTGGTGTTTTGACCTTCGTCGAGAATTACAAAAGCGTTATCCAAGGTACGCCCACGCATAAATGCCAATGGTGCAATTTGTATGGTACCCTTCTCAATATAACTAGCCAGTTTTTCTGGTGCTATCATATCGCGCAATGCATCATAAAGAGGTTGCATGTAGGGATCGAGTTTTTCTTTTAAATCCCCTGGTAAAAACCCTAAGTTTTCGCCAGCTTCTACGGCCGGACGTGTTAATATAATGCGCTTAACTTCCTTATTTTTTAAGGCCTGAACGGCTAAAGCAACACCCGTATAGGTTTTTCCTGTTCCTGCCGGACCAATGGCAAAAACCATATCGTTTTTACGCATAAGCTCCACCATTTTACGTTGGTTGGCTGTTTGTGCTTTTATAAGTTTACCGCCCACACCGTGTACAATAACCTCGCCACTTGCTTTCGAGGTGGTATAATCGTCGCTACTCTGGCTGGTAAGTACACGCTCAATAACATTCTCGTCTAACTTGTTATACTTGCCAAAATGCTTGAGCAGCATGGTAATACGCCTATCGAATTCCTCCAGCAACTCTTCATCGCCAAAGGCTTTAATTTTATTTCCGCGGGCTACAATTTTGAGTTTAGGGAAGTATTTTTTAAGAAGTTCAATATTTGTGTTTTGGGCTCCAAAAAACTCTTTTGGAGAGATTTCTTCAAGTTCGAGTACAAGTTCGTTCAAAGGCTTTTGTTTTGTTTTAGGGTTGTCATCTGATTTAATTAAAATTTAAACTTCGTCAGACCAAATGATTTAATTAGTTTTGTATCACATCCGGTGATTCTCAAAAATACGTAAAATTGGATGACCAAACCTTAAAAACATATCAACAATTTTGCCCATGGCAATCATAACTTTAACAACAGATTTTGGGGAGAAAGACCACTTTGCTGGTGCTACAAAAGGCGCTATTTACAGTGAACTTCCAGATGTTAAAATTGTTGATATCTCTCATTCTGTATCACCATTTAATATTCCTGAAGCCGCTTACATTATCCAGAATGCCTATAATAGTTTTCCTAAAGGGACTATACATATTATTGGCATTGATGCAGAGATAAATCCTGAGAATAAACATATTGCTATAAAGCTAGACGATCATTATTTTATTTGCGCCAATAATGGGATAATGAGTATGATTTGCTCTGAAATTGCACCAGAGAAAATTGTTGAAATTAATATACATGATAAAATTCAAACCAGTTTCCCGGTTTTGGATGTATTTGTAAAAGTAGCTTGCCATATTGCGCGCGGAGGCACTCTAGAAGTTATTGGAAAGAATATTACAGAAATTAAACCTATCAAGAATATTGCGCCTTATGTTAATGAGGATAAAACCCAAATTATTGGTAGCGTAATTTATATTGATAACTATGGTAATGTAGTGACCAACATTAAACAGAGCTTTTTTGAAACCATTCAAAAAGGGCGTCCTTTTGAGATATCGGCACGTAACTATACGTTCAAGAAAATACATGAAAAATATAGTGATATTGTAAACTTCGATATACCTGAAAGTAAACGAAACGACGAGGGTAGAAAGCTGGTCGTTTTTAACTCCGGAAATTTTTTAGAAATTGCCGTTTATAAAAGCAATAGTGCTACCGTGGGTAGTGCCTCTACCCTTTTGGGGCTTGGAGTTATGGATGCAGTGAGCATTAAATTTATTCCTAAACCTGTGATGCCTCAGGGTATTGAAGTGCCTAGTAATGTACATAAAGTATCTGACTTTGAATAAAACCACTTCTCCCGAAATGTTTGTTAGAATCGTGAAAATGGGTTTTCATGAAGAACATATTGACACTTTTTTAGCCCATTTTGATGCCAATAAACATAAAATTAGAGCTTTTGAGGGCTGCCAGTTTTTAGAACTATACCGCGATAAAACCAACCCTACTCTATTTTTTACCTATAGCTATTGGCATTCTGAAGAACATTTAGAAGCATACAGGCATTCTGATTTGTTTAAAAGCGTTTGGGCTAAAACCAAACCGCTTTTTAACAGACCTCCTGAAGCGTGGAGTGTAGATACTTTAGAATCTTTAAAATAATGGCTAATGACTAAAAAAGCGCTTCTTGTTATTGATATGCAAAAAGGGTCGTTTACAGCTAAAACGCCACGTTTTAATACCGCAGCTATAGTAGAAGGAATCAACTCCTTAGCAAACACATTTAGAGCTCTAAAACATCCTGTTATTTTTATTCAGCACGACGGAACTAGAGACCATGAATTTTTACCGAAAACAGAACCCTGGGAAATACTTGATGATTTGCATACTAAAGCTGATGATGTTTTTATAGATAAGTACGCAAATGATGTATTTTATAATTCTGAGCTACTGCTTACATTGAACGCTTTGGAGATTGACGAATTATACATTACAGGCTGCGCCACCGATTTTTGTGTGGAAGCAACCATACAGTCTGCTTTAGGCAAAGATTTTAATATTACGGTTGTAAAAGATGGACATACCACTGGTGAACGACCAAATTTAAGCGCAAAACAAGTTATTGACCATTATAATTGGGTGTGGCAGAACATGATTGCAACCAAAGGCCAAATTAAAGTTGAAAATTTTAATACCATCCATGCATCTTTATAAAAATAATAAGGATAAAAATTTTACCTTAGCCCAAACAGAAAGAACAACTAAATGCTTGCCATTTTAAGAAAAGAAATAAATTCGTTTTTTGCATCTCCAATAGGCTATTTAGTTATTGGGATTTTTTTAGTTTTAAATGGGCTATTCTTATGGCTTTTTAAGGGCGAATTCAATATTTTAGATTACGGCTTTGCCGATTTATCGCCCTTCTTTTTATTAGCGCCATGGATTCTTATTTTTTTAATTCCTGCAGTAACCATGCGCAGTTTTTCTGATGAGAAAAAACAAGGCACTTTAGAATTACTATTAACCAAACCTATTTCACATTTTAAAATTGTTTTAGGTAAATACTTTGGGGCTTTTATATTAATACTAATTGCCCTTATACCTACCTTACTTTATGTATACACCGTTTATCAATTAGGAAATCCTGTGGGTAATTTAGATATGGCAAGTACAACCGGCTCCTATTTTGGACTGCTTTTTTTAATAGCGGCCTATACGGCTATTGGTGTATTTGCTTCTACCTTATCTGATAATCAGATTGTTGCTTTTATCATTGCTGTTTTTATATGCTTCCTCTTTTATATTGGTTTTGAGGGTGTTGCAGACTTTACTTCAAGTAATTTTATAGAACAATTAGGCATGAGTGCGCACTTTAAAAGTATGGGTCGTGGTGTTTTAGATACTCGAGATGTGATCTACTTTTTATCGGTAACCGTTTTCTTTTTAATGCTTACTAAATTAAATTTGACTACCGCAAACAAATGATTTTAACACCAACCTTTATCGTTTTAATTAGTATTGTTTTTATACTAGTTTGGTTATTTGTTAAAACCATTGATAAGCGCAAATGGTTAACCCTATTGGTTAGTTTAGCACTCACCCCAATTGCCTATTTTTATGTGGTATACCCCATGATAAATATATTTAGCAGCTATCATCATGAAAAATACTTTAAAAGTGAAGCCTGGATAGAGAATCCCGAATTACGTTTTGAAATGTTGAATTCTATTGTTAATGATAGCGTGTTTATAGGGAAGCAAAAAGAAGAGGTTAAACCCCTTTTAGGCGAAGCCGAATGGTTTGGTTGGGATGATAGCCTTAAAGCGAATTCGCCAGACAAATGGAATTATAATTTAGGCTTTAAACCTGGGGCATTAAATAATATGCAAGAGTGTATTGAATTGGAATTTAAAAACAATACCGTAATCGCTTTAAGAACTTATCAATTAGAAAAAACTTTTGAATAATCGTATAAAACATATTCTATTATTGATAGTTGGACTTATTGCCATAAACTTTGTGAGCAGTAACTTCTATCAACGCTTTGATTTAACTGCAGATAAACGTTATACACTAAGTGAATCTGCTGTCGACATTATAAAAGAGTTAGAATCGCCCATTTTGGTGGATGTTTTTTTGGAAGGCGAACATTTCCCTTCGGAGTTTAGACGTTTACAAAATGAAACAAGGCAGCTCTTAGAAGAGTTCGCCGCCGAAAATAAAAACATTGTATTCAATTTTATTAACCCTATTGAAGAGGACGCCACACGCGAACGTAACATCCAACAGCTTACACAGCGCGGATTAAAACCCATGCAATTAAGTGTTACTGAAAGTGGTAAATCTTCAAAAGCTATGATTTTCCCTTGGGCTTTAGCAAGTTATAATGACCAAACGGTAATTATACCGCTGGTTAAAAATAAGATAGGAGCTTCACAGCAAGAATTGGTTAGTAACTCTGTACAGCATTTGGAATACGCTTTCGCTGATGGTTTTAGCAAACTCATAAAACCTAAACGAAGAAAGATTGCCATTTTAAAAGGTAATGCCCAACTGGAAGATAAATATATTGCTGATTTTGTTAAACAGTTAGGAGATTACTATTTTATCGCTCCGTTTACGCTAGATAGCGTTTCTAGCAGCCCAAAACAGACTCTAGAGGCCATTTCTAAATTTGATTTAATTATTTCTGCTAAACCTACCGAATCCTTTAGCGAATCAGAAAAACTAGTTTTAGATCAATACACCATGAATGGCGGTAAAAGCTTATGGCTTATTGATGCTGTGGCCATAGAAAAAGATAGCTTATACAACGACAGAGGACTTAACGTTGCCATTCCTAGAGATCTAAACCTTACCGATTTCTTTTTTAAATATGGTGTACGTGTTAACCCGGTTATGGTTAGCACCTTATACTCTGCCCCCATTACTTTAGCCATGGGAGAAGGCAGTCAATCTCAATTTCAGCATTTACGATGGACCTATTCGCCCTTAGCTGGATCAAGTAGCAATCATCCTATAGTTAATAATTTAAACCTTGTGAAGTTTGATTTCGCCAATCAAATTGATACACTTAAAAACAATATTAAAAAAACAGTTTTATTAGAGTCCGCACCTTTAACCAAATTAGAAGGTACACCCCGAGAAGTAAGCTTAGATGCTGTTACTAAGGAGGAAGATCCTAAACTGTTTAATAAAGGCAATCAAACTCTTGCTGTACTCCTTGAAGGTGAGTTTAATTCCGTTTACAGCAACCGCGTCAAGCCATTTTATTTAGAAAAGGCAAAGGATATAAGCAATCCTACTAAAATGATTATTATCGCAGATGGTGATTTAATTAAAAATGATGTGCTGAGAAACGCTCCTCAAGAATTAGGTTTTGATAAATGGACGGGGCAAACTTACGGAAACAAGGAATTTTTGCTTAATGCTGTTAATTACTTATTAGATGATAATGGACTTATAAACATTCGATCAAAAGAAATTGCGGTTGCCTTCTTAAATCAGCGAAAAATAGCTGTCAATAAAACCAAGTGGCAACTCACTAACATACTATTGCCACTAGTATTACTAAGTATTTTTGGTTTTATATTTAACTACCTGAGAAAGAAAAAATACACGGCTTAAATGTTAATAAGTTTGTTTCCGAAAACGGACTCTTTAGAATATATTTGTAAGTAACAGAAAGGCTACTTTAACGAAGTTAATAGGCTGAAACATTTCATCCTTAATGAACAGTTAACTTTTTAAAAAACATATTCCAACGCATGAAATTTATAGTATCAAGTACGTATTTATTAAAACAATTACAGGTTTTAGGTGGTGTAATTAATAGTTCGAATACCCTTCCTATTTTAGATAACTTCTTATTTGAATTAGACCACACTAAACTTACTGTTTCGGCAAGTGATTTAGAAACTACAATGGCTTCTACTTTAGATGTTGAAAGTGATAGCGAAGGTAGTGTTGCCATTCCTGCACGATTACTATTAGATACTTTAAAAACATTTCCAGAACAACCTTTAACCTTTGTTATAGAAGATAATAATACTGTTGAAATTAGTTCAAATCATGGTAAATATGCTTTAGCCTATGCTGATGGAAATGAGTTCCCAAAAGCTGTAGCACTGGAAGACCCAAGTAAGACCATAGTGACAGGAGACATTCTAGCAACCGCCATAAGTAAAACTATTTTTGCAGCTGGTAATGATGATTTACGACCTGTAATGAGCGGTGTCTTTTTTCAGTTCTCGACAGAAGGACTAACCTTTGTAGCTACTGATGCTCATAAATTAGTAAAATACACACGGGAGGATGTTAAAGCTAATCAAGTGGCTGAGTTTATCATGCCCAAAAAACCTTTGAATCTTTTAAAGGGGATTTTGGCTGCTAGTGAGGATGACGTAACAATTGAATATAACGAGAGTAACGCAAAATTTACTTTTGAAAATTCTGTATTAATTTGTCGATTAATTGATGGTAAATACCCCAATTACGAGGCTGTAATACCAAAGGAAAATCCTAATAAATTAGTGATTAGCAGAAATCAGTTTTTAAATTCTGTGCGTCGAGTTAGTATATTCTCTAACAAAACCACGCATCAAATACGCTTAAAAATTGCTGGTGCCGAACTTAATATATCTGCTGAAGATGTAGATTACAGCAACAAGGCAGAGGAGCGTTTAACTTGTGATTACCAAGGTGACGACATGCAAATTGGTTTTAACTCGCGTTTTTTAACCGAAATGCTAAACAATTTAAGTTCTGATGATGTACAGCTTGAAATGAGTATGCCAAATAGAGCTGGTATTTTAACACCCATTGATGGCTTAGATGAAGGCGAACAAGTAACCATGCTTGTTATGCCTGTGATGCTAAACAGCTAGACTCACATGACTTTAAACAAAGGAATCTGATAATATAAAAGCAGTAACCGTTTTTAGGTTACTGCTTTTTTTATGCTTGATATTAACATAAAAATGAATTAAATTCGTTCGACTAAGGGCTTTAATGCGACTGAACTTGTTGTTTTAGTCTTAAAATGTTTTACATCCAAGATGACGCATCCATTACGCCAACATATAGAGGAAATCATTAGCCTTACAGATGAGGAATTTAATTTTGTTTTGAGTCATTTTGAACACATCAAAAAACGAAAACATCAATATATTGTTCAAGAAGGAGACATCGTTAATAAAGAATATTGGATAGTAAAAGGTTGTTTAAAAAGTTACTTTATTGACCATACAGGAAAAGAACATATCCTTCAATTTGGCATGGAAAACTGGTGGATTACAGATTACGAGTCTTTTGTTAAACAAACCAAGTCAAAAACTTTTATCGATTGTATAGAA
The DNA here is from genome assembly GCF_947495925.1 of uncultured Algibacter sp. Classification (GTDB taxonomy): domain Bacteria; phylum Bacteroidota; class Bacteroidia; order Flavobacteriales; family Flavobacteriaceae; genus Algibacter_E. The sequence continues at coordinate 89,561 of NZ_CANMAU010000007.1, read as the reverse complement.
GATAGTGAATTACTATACATCTCATTTGAAAACAGAGATAAACTTACCTCACAAATGCACAAAATGGAACGCTTTTGGGCAAAAAAAAGTAAAATAGGTCGTATTGCACTTCAAAATAGGATTTTATCATTATTGAAAAATTCAACTAAAGAAAAATACGACTTGCTTCTCGAGCAATATCCGAAACTCTTCCAACGCGTCCCTAAAAAAATGATTGCAGCTTATTTAGGTGTTTCAAGAGAAACACTGAGTAGGCTTAATCAGTAACTTCATTTTTCAATACCACTTAATGTGATCTACATCACTTCAAAGAAGTGACAAACCTCCTTCCTAAAATATTGAGTTATCAGCAACTTTGTTTCATAATTAATTCAATAAAAAATTATGCCATACATTAACATTAGAGTTACTGACGAACAAGTAACGAAAGCACAAAAAAAACTATTAATAGAAGGTGTTACACAACTAGTCGTTGAAGTCCTTAACAAGAACCCAAAAACCACTCATGTCGTTATTGATGAAGTCCCTATTGAAAATTGGGGCGTGGAAGGAAAACAATTTTTAGGAACTAAAAACCAAAGGAAATGAAAAACAAAACCGTAATCATAACTGGCGCATCAACAGGAATTGGCAAAGAAATTGCAAAGTATTTTATAGCGAGAGAGAGTAATATTGTGATGAACTCCTCTAATGAAGAAAACTTAAAAAAGGCTTATAAGGAATTAGGTTCACCTCCTAACGCAGCATACTTAGCTGGAGATATTAGCAAGCGAGAAACGGGTCAAAAACTTGTTTCCTTGGCATTGGAAAAGTTTAATTCTATAGATGTCTTAATTAATAACGCGGGGGTATTCTCTCCAAAACCTTTTTTAGATGTTAAAGAAAAAGATTTAGATTTTTATTGGAATGTAAACCTAAAAGGAACTTATTTTACTTCTCAAGCCGTTATACCTCACATGATAAAACGGCAAAAGGGTTCTATAATAAATATAGGAACTGTTTTAGTAGAGCACGCTATAGACGGGTTTCCTGCAACAGCGCCGCTAACAAGCAAAGGTGCTATTCATTCTTTAACGAGACAATTAGCAGCAGAATTTGGAAAACAAAATATTAGAGTCAATACAATTGCCCCAGGAATAATCAGAAGTCCATTGCAAGAAAAAATAGGAATTGAAAATGCAGACAGTTTAGCTGGGTTACACTTGTTAAACAGAATTGGTGAACCAAATGAAATTGCAGAGGGGGCTTATTACTTAGCTTCCTCAAATTTTGTAACAGGAGAAACAATAAACATAGCAGGTGGTCATACAATAGGTCACGCTATTTAAAAAACAAATGATGTATAAAGAGAATATGAAAGAAATAGAAAGTTTAGTAACTAACTATTTTGAAGGAATTTTTTATGGAGACATTAACAAACTTGAAACTTGTTTTCATGAAAACACTAATATCTATGGAGATATTGAAGGCATTGATTATTCAAAACATATTAATGAGTACCTCAAGAGTGTTAAAAATAGAAAAAGCCCCAAAGATTTAAATGAGCATTTCAAAATGAAAACCATAGGAATTGATATTATTGGAAAAATTGCAATGGTAAAATTACACGTTCCTATGTTAGGTTATAATTATTACGATTATTTATCACTAACTAAAATGGGGAGCCATTGGAAAATTGTAAATAAAATATTCACACACGTGAACTAAGTAAAACTCACTATCTAAAAGTAATAGCGGTTTGGGTACTTATCCAAACCGTTTTTGCCTTTTAAATAAAGTAGCAAATAAAACACGTATTAATGCACTACTGCCTGTATACAAAACGTTAAGCGAAACCTGCCAGAACTAAATTTCCTTTCTTTTTGAAAACATATACAAGCAACTTATATAATTAACGGTTACATCGGCATCCTAATTAAAATTTAACAGATGCACAGTTTACTTTAAACTTGACTGTATCAGAAAAACAAGCTAAATTCGTTTAAATTTATTATATAAGATTTTTCTACCGAAATTGTATTCGGATTATATTATTTCCATACCCTTAAATTACCAAAAAATGAAAATAAACCTGTTGCTAATATGTTTAATTCTTACAGAGGTTTCTACTGCACAATTATTAACCATTAATGTGCCAGAGAATAATTTTGGAATAGACGAAAGTAAATCATTAATCGTTTCCCAAATTGAAAATATTGATACTTACGAAAATATTAATGTGTATAGTGAAATAACTATTACCTTAAACGGACACGGCTATAATTTTAACAGCATCCCTAATAGTATTGATTATTCACGTTCTTATTTGATTACTGACCCAAATACCTTAACCTAGTATACATTATATTTTACTCAACTGCCCCTTGTTTCAATAAATTCTAGTACAACTATTGTTGATGAGCCTAAGGTTTTGGCAGATTTCATCTATTCTGACTCAGAACAAGTGTTGATTTCAAATATTGGAATAGAACTAAGAGGAGCTAGCTCTCAATCTTATCCAAAGAAGACGTATGATCTTGAGTTTTGGGATGATGAGACAGGAGATGATACAGATAATGTACAATTTGGAGAACTCCGTTCTGATGATGATTGGATATTAGATGCGCTTTATAACGAACCCTTAAGATTACGAAGCTACATTGCCAACAAATTATGGCTAGACATACATGCCCCATACTACCTAGAAGATGAACCTGACGCTAAATCTGGTGCAAACGTTATGTACGTAGAAATGTTTTTAAATGGTTATTATAATGGCATATATAATCTTTTGGAACAAGTCGACAAGAAACAATTAAAACTTAAGAGTTATAAGGACGAAATTAGAGGGGAGCTTTATAAAGGTGTTTCGTGGGGAGCTTCCACTTTCTCAAGTTTACCTGATTATGATAATGAAAGTAGAATATGGAGTGGTTATGAATTCAAATATCCTAAAGAAGACGATATAACCAATTGGGAAAACCTATACCAGTTTACTGATTTTGTTATAAATTCCTCTGAAACCAATTTTACAAATAGTATTTGGGATAGGTTTGATCAGGGTAATTATATAGACTATTTTTTATTTCTCAACTTAATTAGAGCAACCGACAATACAGGAAAAAATATTTACCTTGCAAAATATAAAACCGACGAACCATACTTTTATGTGCCATGGGATTTAGATGGATGCTTTGGGACTATCTGGAATGGTGAACATCAAAATATAACCAACGACATTTTGAGTAACGGATTCTTTACCAGAGTAACGAACATAGACCCTAATGCCATATTAGCCACTATTGCGAAAAAATGGTTTGATTATAGAAACAATAATTTTAGTAACGACTATTTATCGGACTTAATTTCTGAAAATTATAATTTTTTGCAAGAAAATAGAATTTATGAAAGAGAATCTATAGTCTATTCAAATTACGCATTTAGTAGTGTCGATTTACTATACATTCAAAATTGGTTAACAAATAGATTAACATATCTAGACACGTATTTTGGTAATGTACTTTCAAACAAAGAACATGCTTACTCAAATAAATCCATACACCCGAATCCAGTAAAAGATATAGCGTATATAAATTCGACAGACAACCTAATTAATAAGAACTACAAAATTTACAATAATTTAGGACAGCTAGTCTCTACAGGGGTTATAAATAATAATTATATCTCTTTTGAACATTTAAAAAGTGGTATTTACTTCTTAAAAATAGCTGGTAATTCATATAAATTCATAAAAAACTAGTTCTAAGTAAGGTTGGCTGTAAATACTGTTCTATTTTCGAATACTTAGCAAAAGTATAACACCTTTCTCTTTTAAAACTTAACCTAGCAAATACAACGTTAAGGATTGAAGTGGAAAGCCCACAGTGAGGTACGAACGAGGACTTGTAGCATAAAGCCTGACCCGACAGGGTAACGCCCAAATTAAAACACCCACTAAAAAAGTGAGTGTTTAAGCTTATCTTTTGTTTTAAATATTCTAACTAATAAAATTAAAAGATAAAGGATACGATGGGGTCTCGCCTCTACTGGCTCTTATAGCATTAATAACAGGAAATATTATGGCTAAAATGCCTAATATTGCAAATCCTAAAAGACCAAGACCAAATAATAGAATTAAGGGTATACAAATTATAAAATACACGATTAAACTAAGTTGAAAATTAACAATATTTTTACCGTGGATGTCCATTTGATATATCTTATCTTTCTGCGTTAACCACAATACTAGCGGCAACAGCAAACTCCCAAAGCCTATAACTAATGTAATGAGTTGACTTAAATGGGTAATGACTAAAAGTTGATTATCTTGTTTCATGATTTTGATGATTGTTTGATTGATTTACCTATATGACGATTATACAATGAAAATGTTACAAGTTTTTAGGATTATTTTTATTCCGTAAATCTGGTATTTCAATAGATCTACCTATAAGAACTTCTCAAATAATTAATATCTTTAGCTAATGATACTTACTTTATGACCGATTCATCATCTGACAACTATATTGATTTTCTTTCTGAAATCCCGTTTTTCTCGGAAGTCTCAAAATCTTCACTTAGGAATCTTATCGATAATACAGAGGAAGAGACTTATATTAAAAATGAACTCATTTTCAAAAAAGGTGATATTGGCAATTCTATGTACGCCATTGTAAGTGGAAAAGTTAAAGTACATGATAACAGCCATGTATATGACACCTTAAGTCATGGCGATTGCTTTGGCGAATATGCTTTGATCGATAATGAAACTCGATCTGCATCTATTACGGCAATTGAAAAGACAGCGGTATTGAAAATTGAGCGTCAGCATTTTTTAGATTTAATGACGCATGATAGTGGATTTGCTCAGGGAATTTTATCCGTTATGATAAAACGACATAGAGAGCTAGACACAATTCAGGAACATTTAGCGAGTTCAAAAAAAGCCATAGAGCTGGCGAATTCTAAAATGAGTGGATTAATTAATGGAGCCATGGATGCCATTATTATGTTTGATAATAAGTTTAAAATCTTACTGACCAATACCGCAGCTAATGGCTTATTAGAAAATGATGACGCCCTACAACGTAATGTGCTTTTCTTTTTTGATGAGATTAGTGCAACCTTAATAGAAGGTTTAGTTGACGATGAAAATGATAGCGAAACCATAAACAAATACCTCCCTCATGTTGTGAAAATTATAGGCTCTAATAATGGAGAGTCACTAAACGAAGGTACAATTAGTACTTATGGCTCAGGAACCGAAACCTTTTACACGCTTATTTTAAGAAATATTGATAAACGTATTATTGCCGAAAATCAAATCAACTTACTTACTAAGCAGACGGAATATTTAGAGGAAGAAATAAAAGAACTGACTAGTAGCTATGGGATTATTGCCGAGGACCAAAGTATGCAAGATACTTTAAACTTAATACATCAAGTTGCCAAAACTGATGCAACGGTTTTAATACATGGTGAAACCGGCACGGGAAAAGAGCTTGTGGCCAGAGCCATTCATAAAGAAAGTAACCGAAACGATAAACCCTTAATACGTATAAATTGCGGTGCCATACCAACAAACCTTATAGAGAGTGAGTTGTTTGGTCATGAAAAAGGGGCTTTTACTGGCGCCACAACGAGCAGAAAAGGGCGATTTCTTTTAGCCGATAAAGGCACTATTTTTTTAGATGAGATTGGCGAGATGCCATTGGAACTGCAACCAAAACTGTTACGAATTATTCAGGAAGGTGAATTTGATCCTGTAGGGAGTTCTGAAACCATTAAGGTTGATGTCAGGATTATTGCGGCCACCCACCGAGATTTATTTGAATTTTCAAAAACTGGCAAGTTTAGAGAAGATTTATACTATAGATTAAACGTATTTCCTATTGCGGTTCCTGCGCTTCGTGATAGAGGCCGTGATCTTTTTTTGATTGCCCAAGAAATGATTGATCAGTTTTCAAAAAAACTAAACAAACCTGTTGTAACCCTAGCCGATACAGACAAATCATTACTTACCGCCTATAATTGGCCAGGAAATGTAAGGGAGTTACAAAATCTGATTGAACGTGCCGTAATTGTTTCGAAAAACGGAACTACAAATTGGCAAGCTCTAATTCCAAATGCATCCATGGCTGATACCGTAGTTGCAAAACTTCCGCAAGAAAATATTCTAACCTCTAAAGAAATTATAGCTCTGGAAAAAGAAAACATCCTAAAAGCTTTAAAGTTAACCAAGTGGAAAATTTCCGGCAATAATGGGGCGGCTAAATTATTACAACTACCTGCTACTACATTAGCTTCAAAGATTAAAGCTTTGAAAATAGAACGTCCTATTTAAAACTCACGATATTTCGTAAATTTATTAACGATATTTCGTTAATAAATGATTTTACGTAACACTTATCGTATTACACAACAATTGTAACTTACTTATAATCAATTGTTTAAATAGTTTGGCACAGCGTTAGCTTTAAACCAACCAAACAATAATGTTTAACTATTTAAATTTTAGAAAAAATGATTACAACAGCAAATGTAAAAAACGGAGTAAACGTAGACCAATTAGTAGAAACTATTGGAGCAGTTCAACAAAATCCTGAATTAGCAAAATTCCAATTCAGATCAAAAAACAACTGGATAACTGGTGGACATTGCGTATCTAGCATTAAAGATTTTTACGGTGTGGGCGCTGAAGACGAGTCTCGTCAAGAAACCTTTACCATGGAATGCGACCATCCAAATGTGTTATTAGGAAATGATAAAGCACCTACCCCGCCAGAGGTCGTATTGCATGCTTTAGGATCTTGTTTAACTGCCGCCATGACCTATCATGCTGCTGCAAACGGTATTGACATTGAAGGTGCCTCTTCAACTTTAGAAGGTGGATGTGACCTACATGGTTTCTTAGGATTAGACCCTGAAGTAAGACCAGGCTTTGAAGGTATCAACTTCAAGCTTAGAGTAAAATCTGATGCCTCAGCTGAACAACTTGAAAACTTAGCAAAATTCTCTCCTGTATTTGATATGATTTCAAACCCTACTCCTGTTTCAATTGAAATAGTAAAAGAGTAAAACTTCATAAAAAAAAGACTGCTCTAGATGGAGTAGTCTTTTTTATTTCATTCTAACCTCAACACCAGTGCATTATGAAAACTTCAAAACAAAAATATAGCGTCTTAACGGCCAATCAAGCTGTAGCAAATATCGCTTATAAAACAAATGAAGTTTTTCCTATTTATCCCATTACACCGGCATCAGACATGAGTGAGCTTGTTGAGCAATGGCAAGCAAAAAACATACCTAATAGCTTTGGATATACACCAACTGTTTTTCAAATGCAAAGTGAGTCTGGTGTAGCAGGGGCTATGCATGGAGCCCTTCAAACAGGATCATTATCATCAACATTTACAGCTTCGCAAGGCTTATTATTAATGCTACCTAATATGTACAAAATTGCCGGAGAGCTTACCCCAAATGTTATTCATGTAGCCACAAGAAGTATTGCAACTCATGCTCTTTCCGTATTTGGAGACCATAGTGATATTATGGCTGTACGCCAGTCTGGTTATGCTATGCTGGGAAGTGCCTCCGTACAAGAAGCACATGATTTTGCACTCATTTCACAAGCCGCCTCTTTAGAATCTTCTATTCCCTTTATTCACTTTTTTGATGGCTTTAGAACCTCTCACGAAACAAACAAAATAGAAACTATTAACGATGGTATTATTCATTCATTAATCAATCAAAACGATATTAAAAAGCATAAAGCCCGTGCTTTAAACCCAAAAAATCCTGTATTGCGAGGTACATCTCAAGGACCTGATGTGTTTTTTCAAAGTAGAGAAGCCGTAAATACATTTTACGATCAGTGCCCTGATATTGTGCAAAATAAAATGAATCTATTCGCTAGCCTAACTGGTAGAGTCTACAATCTCTTTGATTATGCGGGTCACCCTAAAGCAGAACATCTTATCATTTCAATGGCTTCGTCAACAGAAACTATTGAAACCACCATAAACACATTAAATAACCAAGGCGAAAAACACGGACTGATTAAAGTAAGATTATTTAGACCTTTTAGTACAAAACACCTTGTTGCAACTTTACCAAATACAGTAAAATCTATAGCCGTTTTAGACCGAACCAAAGAACCAGGAGCCACAGGCGAGCCCTTATATTTAGATGTTGTTCAGTCTATTTCAGAGGCTTTTCAAAATAAAAAAATAAAAAATCTTCCAAAAATAGTTGGTGGGCGCTATGGCTTATCTTCCAAAGAGTTTACACCATCTATGGTAAACGCCATATACAAAAACCTAAAGCTAGACAATCCTAAAAACAACTTCACCATTGGCATTCATGATGATGTTAAAAATTTAAGCCTAGATTTTTCAGAAGCCATCAAAATGAAAAATAACTTGTATGAAGCTATTTTCTATCAAGAAAAAAATGAAAGTGATAGTTTTTCAAATACTTTAAAACTTATAGGTAACAAAGAAAACACCTTCGTTCAAGGCTACACACAATGTGATTATAAAAAATCAAACTCATATAATACGGCTCATTTAAGAGTTGGAAACACACCAATTAAAGCCCCATATTTAATAGAAGAAACTGATTTTATTGGCTGTCAAAATGTAAACTTCACTTTAAACGACAACGCATTACACAAATTAAAATTTAAGGGAACACTTTTAATCAACACTTCGCAAACGTCCAAAGCATTTTGGCAGTCGCTATCGGTTAAGAATCAGAAGCTAATCAATGAAAAACAAATCAACGTATTTGTTGTAAATATTGAAGAACTAAAAGCAAATCAGATTTTAAAAGACAATAAAATCTCTGAATTTCACGCTTGCTTTTTAGCTATCAAAAAGAATCTATTTTATAATGAAACAACCTATAATTTAAATGAATTTATATATCAAGTAAATACTTCTACTGAAAGCATAGCAACAAAAGAATCAGTAACATTTGACAAGACGTTTAACGAAAGCCTTTTAGGTAAATTACTAGCAAACAAAGGCAACAAAGCCTCTGTTAGCATGTTACCAGTTGATGGTACATACCCAACAAACACATCGCAATATAACCCAATTCAAAATAGCACTTATTTACCAAATTGGAATACAGATTTATGCACACAATGTGGCGCTTGTAGTATGGCTTGCCCTCAAGCTGCACTTAGAATTAAAGTGTATGACGATGCTTATCTAAACGACGTTCCAAAAACTTTTAAACACATCATTTCTGAAGATTTTGATTTAATGAATTACACGATTCAGATTAACCCAGAACAATGTAATGGATGTAATAATTGTGTTGATGCTTGTTCTGTAAAAGCTTTAACCTTGGTTAACAAAAATGATGTAAATGATGAAAATAAAAACTGGAACCACTTTAAAACTATTCCAGAATTTGACAGAACAAAAATTGATGTTTCAAAAGTAAGTCAACAACAATTACAAGAACCTTTATTTAAATATTCAAGTGGTGTTGAAGGTTGTGGAGAAGCGCCTTATCTAAAATTGATGTCTCAATTATTCGGAGACAGATTATTAATAGCAAATGCAACCGGAGCCAGTTCAATTTTCGGAGGTGCTTTACCCACAACACCTTGGGCTAAAAACAAAAAAGGACAAGGTCCTGCTTGGTCCAACTCCTTATTTGAGGATAATGCTGAATTTGGTTTAGGGTTTAGAAAGTCTTTAGACCAACAAGCAAAAGTAGCTACGATGCTTTTAGAAAAGCTATCTACCAACTTTAATGCAGACTTGATTAACAAAATATTAAACTCAAAACAAAATACTGAAGTTAAAATAAACGAACAAGCTGCTCGTATAGAACTTTTAAAAACTCAATTAGTCCATTCTGAGTTATCAGAAGCCAAAGAATTGCTAAACTGTGTAGACAGTTTAGTTAAAAAAAGTGTTTGGATTGTTGGTGGCGATGGTTGGGCATACGATATAGGTTATAGTGGTATCGATCATGTATTAGCTTCTGGTGAAAACGTTAACATTTTGGTTTTAGACAATGAAGTTTATGACAATACTGGAGGGCAAGCTTCAAAAGCAACACCATTTGGCGCCCAAGCTAAATTTGCTTTTAATGGAAAACAAAAACAGAAAAAAGACCTTGGACGCTTAGCCATGACCTACGACAACGTTTATGTTGCATCGGTAGCTATTGGCGCCAATCAAGAACAAACATTAAAAGCTTTTAACGCCGCTGAAAGCTTTGATGGTCCTTCTATTATTATTGCGTATAGCCAAAGTGACGGCCACGGTATAGATATGAAACACCCCAGTAAATATCACACAGAAGCTGTTAATTCGGGACAGTGGATTTTATATAGAAATGACCCAAGACGAACCTCACAAGGGTGCAATCCTCTTCAATTAGATTCTCAAGTGCCATCAATTAAAATTCAAGATTACCTAAAATCTGAGAAGCGGTTTTCGAAATTGTTTAATCAAGACGAAGCCACATTGAACACGCTGGTGCAAAAAATTCAAAAACAAGTAAATTTAAGATTTGATCGTTATTTGGCTATGTCTTCTGATGAAGCTAAACCAAACAGAAACAAGCTGGTTCAAAATGAGAAGCTAAAAAAACAGTTAAACTATAGAAAATGACAACCTCTCGAAAAGAAGTAATAGAATAAAGCCCAAGGTTATTATACTTGTAACCATTTAAATATATAGCTATTACCTTTTGAAAAGATATTTGTATATTCAGAATCCACCATTATTCTTGAATCAAAAAAAATACTTCACTCCTACTTCTCTTTCATTCTATTAATAGTCCCCCAGTCTTCAGGTACACCAGAAATAGTATATTCAGCTGACTTCTTTATAAAATATTTAGCGACATCATCTATAGGGTTCTTTGTTAAAACTTTATCAAAAGCAGCAGAAGCCCTCGGAAATTCTTTATTAAAAAATAATTGCAAGCCTTTTTCAAAGTCTTTCAGTGTCTTAATTTTTAGGTCAATCACATCAGCTTCATCACCATCAAAACATTCGTAAATCCCAATGGCCTGGTTTTTCCCTTTAGCCATAACTTTTCCTAAATATCGAAAACTATAACTATCCTTACTTGAGATTGTTTTCATACTATCTTCACTTACAATAATGTTTGCGCCATAATATTTGGTAACCCCTTCCATTCGAGAAGCCGTATTAACAGTATCTGCGATTATGGCTGTATCATTTCTATGAGCATCTCCAATAATACCCAAAACTAAATCTCCAGTATGCATACCCATTCCAACCGATATGGGTATATAATTTTCCTTTTCTCGTTTTATATTATACTTTGAAATTGCTCTTTGCATTTCTATACAGGATTGCAATGCATGACCTGCATTTTCTGGAAATAATGCCATAATACCGTCTCCTAAATATTGATTTACAAAGCCATCATTCTTCTGAATTAAAGGCCCCATTCGACCTACATAGGCATTAACAAATTTAAAATTTTGCTCTGGTGTCATAGACTCTGAAAGCGTCGTATAATCTCTTATATCTGTAAATAACACCGTAACCTGTTTTTGTTTGTAGTCTCCTAAAACAACGTCGGTAACAGCTTCTCTACCAACAGATTTTAAAAATTCAGAAGGCACAAACTTACTTGTAGCTTTATGAATTCCGTGGAGATTTAAATGTGTTTTAATTCTACTAAGTAGTTCATTTTTAGAAAAAGGTTTGGTCAAATAATCATTAGCACCAACATTGAATCCTGCGACCAAATCACTTACCCTATTTTTTGCCGTAAGCAACACAATAGGCAAATCGCTTGCTGTATATGTTTTTCTAAGAATTTCACAAACGTCATACCCCGACATATTAGGCATCATAATATCAAGTAAAACCAATTCAAAACGCTTCTGTTGAATACGCTCTAACGCCTCAGGGCCATTACTCACTTCTTCAATACTATAACCCGCCACAGTTAAGTGATTTTCTAGTACGCGTCTGTTTATAGGTTCATCGTCTACAATTAAAATTTTCACATCCGATATGCTATGGGTAATCGTCAAAGCTTCTTCTTCATTTAAATCACCAGTTACTTTCTGTGCCTTTTGAACATTATCATTAGCTGCTTCCAAATTAATATCACCCCGATTTATTTTACTTACAGGCAAGGTGAAGCTAAAAATTGACCCAATGTCAACCTCAGAGGTCACATTAATTGTACCTCCATGAAGTTCCACTAATTGTTTAGTTACAGACAAGCCCAAACCTGTACCACCATATACTCTACCAGAAGAGCCATCTATCTGTTCAAAAGATTTAAAAATAGTATCAAATTTACTCTTAGCAATACCAATACCAGTGTCTATTACAGATACAGACAACATCGAATCAACCTCCTTGGCTCGAATCTCTACAGTTCCTTTTTGGGTGAATTTAATGGCGTTACCAATTAGATTATATAAGATCTGCTGAAGCCTATTTTCATCGGCATTCACTAAAGGTACATTCTTTGGTATAGAATTCAATAGCGTAAGTTTCTTACCTTTTGCTAAAGCACCTGATACTTTTAAAACTAAATCAACAAGACCTTTAACATCTATAGGCTGAATGGAAAGGTTTAGATCTTTATTCTTTAACTTGGAAAAATCTAAAATATCGTTAACCAAATTAGACAGACGCCTTCCGCTATGCACGATCATATCTAAATTCTCGTTTGCTTTCTGCGAAAGCTTTCCAGCAGCCCCATCCTTAAGAGATTCAGAAAGACCAATAATTCCATTTAAAGGCGTTCGCAATTCATGAGAGGTGTTGGCTAAGAATTCATCTTTAAGCTTATCTATTTTCTCGAGTTCGGCAACACGTTGTTTTTCAAGCTCTGTTTTTCTTTGTTCTTCTCTAATCTGTAAGCTTTTTTCTTTATCTGCTACTTTAATTTTTTGAATCGTTTTGTACCTATGGAATAATAAAAAAGAAACAATTATAGTGGCTATCGCAATAGCAAGCATTATGTTTCTAAAAGTAGTTTCTTCTTTGATTTTCAACTCTTTTAGTTGAGCTTCATTTTCAAGAGCTAAAATTTCATTTTCTCTTTTTTCAGAATTAAATCTCTCCTGCAATTCTTGAATTTGCAGAGACTTTGTTTTATTGTACAAACTATCTTTTACAGCAATTAGTCTATTACTATAATTTAAAGCCTTTTCATATTCTTTTTTATCTGTATATAATTGAGAAAGCAAATTATATACATCCTTCATTTTTTCTTTATCATCCATTTCTTTAGAAATCACTAAAGATTTTAGCAAAAAACTTTCAGCCTTATTATATTCTTCAAGCTTTAAATGATTTTTTCCAATCTCAAAATAACTCATAGATAATTCACTCTTCTGATTGAGTTTTTCTCTTATCGTTAAGGCCTGATAATGATAGGTTAAGGCCTTGCTAAAGTTTCCTTGAAAACTAGACACTTTCCCAAGAGATTCATAATCGTAGGCCATCCCCCATTTACTGCGCAAAACGGTATCATATTCTAAAGCCCTATTAAAAAACCTTAAGGCTTCATCATAGTCTTTAAACTTCAAATAAGTATCCCCAATATTATAATTGCAGTTAGCCATTTCAGTTTTGTCACCTAATCGTTCAAAAATGTATAGAGCCTCATTATAAAACTTCAAAGCTTCTTCAACTTTACCAGTCTTTTTTAAGGTCTCACCTATAGCATTAAGCGTTGTCGCTTTACCAAAATCATCTCCAATATCGTCATAAACCTTTACAATTTCGTAGTAAATCTCAAGGCTTTGCTCCAGTTTACCAACATCATCAAGAATTATCGCCATCTGGTAAAGACCATTTGCAACTTCCTTTTTTTCATTCCTACTTCTAGCATGGGCGATATATTCTTCAAAATAAGCAAGCGCTTTATCATAATTCCCTCTTTGTCTTTCTAAAACACCGTACTGATATTTGGCCAAAATTTCGCGTCCCTTTAAACCTTTTGTTATTGCAAAATGGTATAAACTATCAATATATAATTCCGCAATACTGTCATTCGATCTATTGTTTAAATATTCCCATGAAATATTTTTTAGGGCAACCACCTTGGCAGAATCATTGGCGGCTTCTCTAAATATTTTTTTCAAACTATCTAATTTAGAAGTTTGACTAAAAGAATTAAACGTGCAGATTAAAAATAATATACAGAAGATGTATTTCATTTTAAAATAGGGGGTTTGGTTGGATTGTTTAAACTCTAAAGTTAAGTGTAAATATTTAACTTTAAAAATCATTCAAAAACACGGCCTCAATTCTAAAAGAAAATGGAAACTCATTACAGCGAATGACTATGCATTACTAAAAAAGGAATATCAATTTGAAAAGCCAAGGTTTCAACCAAGTGCTCTGTAAACAAACGTTCTATAAAGGAATGTTTTTTACTCATCATAGCTAACAATTTAATGTCATTATTTTTCAAATAATCTTGAATGGCATGAAAGATATCTTGAGAATTTGAATCCACAAAATCATGCATTGCATTAACGAAATGTGTTTCAAAAAAAACCTTGTTAGTGGTTTGATTTTGTGCTAAATGATGCTCATCTGCCACATGAAGTATTTTTAATTTTGCATTGTAATTATCTATAAACTCTTTTAAAGGCTCTAACTCATTATGGCTCAATAAAGGCAAGTTATTTGTCGTAAAAACTATTTTATTCAAATTAGTATACTTACAATTATCTGGTATAACTAAAACAGGTGCGGTGCAGCGCTGAATAACCCTTACTGTATTGCTTCCAAATAAAGTCTTGGTTAAACCAGTAGCTCCCTTAGTACCCATAATTATAAGATCAATATGCTCTCTGATAATAATTTGATTTATGGCATCAATAAAATTATCATAATCTACTATAGAATAACACTCGAAGTTCTCGCAAGGGTAGTCTGTGTTAATAGCAGAAATTATATTATCAATAGACTTTTTTGCAGCGTTAATAATTGTTTTGTAAATGGTTGCAGAAGAGCTAACTACCATCATATCATCTGAAATAAATGATGACGCCTTTTGCACATTCAAAAAATAAAACCTACAAGCCTCCCCTCGCATTAAGTCCATAGAAAAACGAATGGCATTCATGGAGTTTTTTGAAAAATCGGTTGGTAATAATATATTTTTCATGATCAAGACAATTGATTGCGAAGTAAATTTACCAGAAACACTAAAAATTTACTATGACAAATATCAGTTGTTCAAAATAATAGAAACTCAATGGTAAGTAATTTCTTCAAAATATTTATATATTAGCATCGCTATTATACCTCACATGAAAATTCTATTTATTCTTTCTCTTACTGTGCTAGTTGGCACATGCTCAACGCCAAAGTACACAGTAAAAATTCAAAACGTAAAAGACAGTATTGAAATTACGGACAGTACATTAATATCAAAATTTGCAAACACCATTACTGAAGCTGAATTAAAAGTGCATCTATATGAATTTGCGTCAGACAAATATGAAGGACGAAAGGTTGGAGAAAAAGGTCAAAAACTCGCAGCTGAATTTCTAAAAACTTACTATCAAGACCAGCAAATTAAATCACCATTTGGGGGTGACAATTATTTTCAAATGATTCCTGAGAGTTTTTTTTCAAATGATATAAAAAGCACTGAAAACGTGTTGGCCTATATTAAAGGCACGACTACACCTCAGGAAGTCATAATCATTTCTTCTCACTTAGATCATCTTGGAATAACTGATGACGGTAAAATCAATAATGGAGCTGACGACGATGGTTCTGGCACAGTAGCATTAATGGAAATGGCACAAGCCTTTAATATGGCAAAACAAGCTGGTTATGGCCCTAAGCGCAGTATCCTCTTTTTACATTTAACAGCCGAAGAAATAGGAGAACAGGGAGCGGTATTTTACGTTAATCACCCTATATTTCCGTTGGAAAATACGGTTGTTGATTTAAATATTGACATGATAGGACGTGTAGACAAATTTCATGAAAATGATGAAAATTATATTTATTTAATTGGCGTTGATAGATTGAGCAAAGAATTACTTTACCTCTCAGAAAAAGTAAATAACACATTCTATAATATCAATATTGACTATAGGTTTAATGCTGAAAACGACCATAACCATTATTTTGAACGTTCTGATCATTATCAATTTGCTCTTAAAGGAATTCCTGTTATTTTTTATTTTAATGGCGTCCATGATGACTATCATAGACCCTCTGATACGCCTGATAAAATAGACTATCCGCTTCTTGCTAAACGCACCAAACTCATTTTTTCTACAGCGTGGCAAATTGCAAACCAAGAAAATCGATTGGTTACAGATGAAAATAATAAACTATTGAAGTAGCTAAATCAGAATAGCACTAATATGCCTATATTTTTGTAATATAGCGTATCAATTACTAAAAATTTCAATTTTGAAGAATCTAGTTACTTTTGTCGTCGCATCTCTCCTATTGATTTCTTGTAGTAACTCTCAAAACAACAATAAAAAAAACGTTAAGGCAGAAACTTACGCTAAAACAATAACCTCCAAGGAGTTAAAAAAGATGTTATACACGTATGCTTCGGATGATTTTGAAGGTCGAAAAACAGGAGAACCTGGTCAAAAAAAGGCCATTGAATTTATTAAATCACATTATGTTGCTAATAATATTCCTTCTCCAATAAGTGAAGGCGACTATTTTCAAGAAATTCCAGAATCTTATTTTAAAGGAGATATTAAGGCTTCAGAAAATGTATTGGCCTATATTAAAGGCTCTGAGAAACCAGAAGAAATCGTTATTATTTCAGCACACCTTGATCATATAGGTATTTCAGGAGAAGGCGAAATCAATAACGGTGCTGATGACGATGGTTCTGGCACTGTTGCTATTTTAGAAATAGCTGAAGCTTTTAAAGCTGCTGAAAAAAAAGGTGATGGCCCAAAGCGTTCTATTTTATTTTTACATGTTACTGGAGAGGAAATAGGACTTTATGGTTCGCGCTATTACGCAGATGAAGACCCTATTTTTCCTTTAAAAAATACAGTTGCCAATTTAAATATTGATATGATTGGTAGAGTTGATCCTAAGCATGAAGATGGTAAAAATTATTTGTACTTAATTGGCTCAGATAAATTGAGCACAGAATTACACGACCTTTCTGAAGAGGTTAATAAAACATATTTCAACTTAGAATTCGACTATACCTATAATGCTGATAATGACCCAAATCGTTTTTATTATAGGTCCGACCACTATAATTTTGCAAAAAATAATATCCCTGTAATTTTTTATTTTAATGGCACTCATGCTGATTACCACAAACCTTCAGATACTCCGGATAAAATAAATTATGAATTCTTAGAAACGCGTGCTAAACTTATTTTTCACACAGCTTGGGAATTAGCGAACAGAGAAGAACGAGTTAAATTAGATTAGGTGAATTGAATAAACATAAATGTTATTACATATACTTAATAATTATGCTTGCGCTATAAATTCATTAATTGATTAAGGTTCTCATTTCTATTTACAAAGAACTCAAATCTTAAATACTAGTAACAATGAAATTCCTTAAAACCTCAAGGACTTCAATCAAAAAACATATTAGTTAAAGAAACTTTAAAACACATTTAAAGGGTACATAACTTTCCTATATTTGGTTTTTAGTTAACTAAAAATCATGTATAAAAAACTACTTTTATTACTAATAGCAGCACTTCCTTTGTCACATGCTATTGCCCAAAAACCTATTACCCCTTCGGCCTCAAATATTTATGAGTCCATTCAAAAATTAAATTTTCTAGGCTCTGTTCTGTATATAGCTGCTCATCCAGATGATGAAAACACACGCCTTATCTCATATATGTCTAACCAAATTAAAGCTAGAACAGCATATTTATCTTTAACACGAGGAGATGGCGGACAAAACTTAATTGGTCCAGAAATTCGAGAATTATTAGGGGTGATAAGAACACAAGAATTACTCGCTGCAAGAAGAGTTGATGGTGGCGAGCAAATTTTCACAAGAGCTAACGATTTTGGCTACTCCAAACATCCTGATGAAACACTAGAAATTTGGGATAAAAACGAAGTACTTAGCGATGTGGTTTTGGCTATTAGACAATTTAAACCAGACATTATAATAAACCGATTTGATCACAGAACACCAGGGACCACTCATGGTCACCATACTAGTTCTGCTATGCTAAGTGTTGAAGCTTTTGATTTGGCTAATGATCAATCTGCATATACAGACCAACTAAATCAAACCAGCCTATGGAAACCTCAACGTTTGTTCTTCAATACAAGCTGGTGGTTTTACGGTAGTCAAGAAAATTTTGATAAAGCTGATAAAACCAACATGATTGGTTTCAATATAGGTACTTATTACCCACTTAAAGGTTTATCTAATAACGAAGTAGCCTCGTTGGCAAGTAGTCAGCATTTATGTCAAGGGTTCGGACGTTTGTCTCAAAGAGGCTCTCAAGAAGAATACGTTGAATTCCTAAAAGGTACTCCATTAACCGACAACGAAAATGTTTTTTCAGGTATCGACACCTCTTGGAACCGCGTATTGGGTGGTTCAGCCATTGGGGATATTTTATATGATGTTGAAGACAACTTTAACTTTTCGAATCCGGCAATTCATATTCCGCAATTAATTAAAGCGTATAAATTACTTCAAAACATTGAAGATGACCATTGGAAAACTAGAAAAACTAAAGAGCTTAAAGAAATTATAGAAATGTGTGCTGGTTTGTATTTAGAAGCCTCTGCCGAATCTAATTGGTCTACAGCAAATGAGTCTATCAAACTTGATTTAGAGGTTCTAAACAGAAGCACTACTCCAATTACCTTATTAAGTATTACAAATTCTAGTGGAGTAAATATCCCAAAAAATATTGAGCTAAAAAACAACACAAGGTTTCTCTTTGAGGAGAATTTAAAAATTAAAAGTAGCCAGCAGCCTACTACCCCTTATTGGTTAAACAAAAAAGGTACTTTAGGTATGTATGTAGTGGAGGACTCCAAACTCATTGGGCTTCCAGAAACCCCACCTGTTTATAAAATAGACTTTAATGTTTTAATTGATAATGTTCCATTTACATTTACAAAAAATATCGTACATCGTTTCTCAAAACCAGACAAAGGTGAATTATACAGACCATTTGAAATTATTCCTGAAGTTTCAGCAAAAATTACAGAACAAGTCATTATTTTTGATACTGATGAACAACATGAAGTCCATGTAATTGTTAAATCTGGTCATGATAATCTTGAAGGTAGTATTGAACTATGCCACCCCAAGAATTGGAATGTTTTTCCAAAATCTCAAAGAGTGTCTATAGCACATAAAGGAGAAGAACAAAATATAGTTTTCACCGTTATCCCGCCAAAAACAGGAAGTGAAGGTTTCATAGGCCCCATTGTTCACGTAGATGATAAAACATACACTAAAGAACTCATTGAAATTGATTATGACCATATTCCCTTTCAAACGGTTTTATTACCAAGTGAAAGCAAAGTGGTTCGCTTAGATATCAAAAAGACAGGGGAAAACATTGGGTATATTCAAGGTGCAGGTGATGTGGTTCCGGAAAGCTTAGAGCAAATTGGATATAATGTTAGAATACTTAAGCTTGATGATATAAACCCCGAAACATTAAACAGATTTGACGCTGTTGTGGTTGGCATAAGAGCTTTTAATACCATTGATGAGCTACAGTTTAAACAAAAACAACTTTTTGATTTTGTAGCCCAAGGAGGAAATATGATAATGCAATACAACACGAACTATCGTTTAAAAGCTGAAAAATTGACTCCATATGAGTTAAATCTCTCAAGAGACCGTGTTACAGATGAAAATGCTGAAGTTCGTTTCCTTGCGCCCAAGCATGAAATCCTTAATACTCCAAATAAAATTACTCAAAAGGATTTTGAAGGCTGGACCCAAGAACGTGGATTATATTTTCCAAATTCATGGTCCAGTGAGTTTACGCCAATTTTATCTATGAATGATAAAGGTGAAACAGCAAAAGAGGGCAGTTTACTTGTTGCCAAGTACGGTAAAGGTTACTTTATATATACAGGGTTAAGCTTTTTTAGAGAATTTCCAGCTGGAGTATCAGGAGCATATAGGTTATTTGCAAATATGTTATCGATTGGTAAAGAAAATATCGAGTTAGAAGCTAAACTAAACGATTAACTATGAAAAAAGAAGAACCAAAACAAACTTGGCTTAAGCTATATTCAGTTGTTTTAATAGCCAATGCTATTTACTTTATAGCATTTTATCTGATTACAAAATCGTTTTAAATATGCAAGTTTTAAGTTGGATTGACTGGACGGTTTTATGCTTTACACTCATTGCTATTGTTACTTACGGCACACTGCAAACCAGAGGTAGTAAAAATGTAAAAGACTATTTACGAGGCGGAAATAATTCAAAATGGTGGACTATTGGTTTATCTGTAATGGCTACTCAAGCTAGCGCTATTACCTTTTTGTCAACCCCGGGTCAAGCCTTTAATGATGGTATGGGCTTTGTACAATTTTACTTTGGGCTTCCCATAGCCATGGTAGTCATATGCATGGTTTTTATTCCTTTATACTACCGCCTAAAAGTATATACTGCGTATGAATTTTTAGAAAATCGTTTTGATTTAAAAACGAGAACTTTAGCCGCCATACTATTTCTAATTCAGCGGGGGTTAGCAGCTGGCATTACCATTTTTGCTCCTGCTATTATTTTATCTGTTGTTTTAGGTTGGGATTTGTTGACACTAAATATAGTTATTGGATTTTTAGTAATAGTTTATACTGTTTCTGGGGGAACACGAGCCGTTAATGTCACTCAAAAACATCAAATGGTGGTGATTTTTATTGGCATGCTGGTAGCCTTCTTTTTAATAGTAGATAAACTCCCTCAAGACATTACATTTACCAAAGCTCTTGAAATAGCAGGTGCTAGTGGCAAAATGGAAGTCCTAGATTTTTCATTTGATTTAAATAATCGTTATACATTTTGGAGTGGTATTATCGGGGGTACATTTTTAATGTTATCCTATTTTGGAACAGATCAAAGTCAGGTTCAAAGATATTTATCAGGAAAATCAGTAAAAGAAATGCAATTAGGCTTAATATTTAATGGCATTTTAAAAGTCCCTATGCAATTTTTTATATTGCTTGTTGGGGTCATGGTATTTGTTTTTTATCAATTTAACGAAGCTCCGGTTAATTTCAATCCTACTGCTACTGAGGTGGTTTTAAATTCTGAATATGCTCAGGATTACAAAGCCCTTCAAAAAGAACAGCACGCTATTTTTAATGATAAGCAAAAAATTATCGAAGCCTATGTTTCCTCAGAAACAAACCACGCGGCCCAATACATTTCTATAGCCAACCAAGCAAATGAAGAAATAAGAAGTGAGGCTAGAATCTTAATTGATAAAGCTTCTAAAAGTCAAGACATCAAGATTGAGAGTAACGATAAAGACTATGTTTTTATTCATTTCATTTTAAACAATTTACCTCGTGGGTTAATTGGTCTTTTATTAGCTGTAATTTTAAGTGCGGCTATGTCTAGTACGGCAAGTGAATTAAATGCTTTAGGCTCTACAACAACAATTGACTTATATAAACGAAATACTAGTGAAAAGACCGAAGAAGAGATGGTAAAAGCATCTCGCTGGTTTACTTTTGCATGGGGACTTATAGCCATTGGAGTGGCCTGTGTAGCAAATCTTGCTGAAAATTTAATTCAACTTGTTAATATCATAGGTTCCATATTCTATGGTAATGTTTTGGGTATATTTTTACTCGCTTTCTTTTTTAAGTTTGTTAAAGGTAACGCCGTTTTTATTGCCGCCTTAATCACCCAAGTTTTAGTGATTTCACTTTTTTTACTTAACGAGTATGAGCTTATTAATTTACCTTTTCTGTGGTTAAATTTTGTAGGCTGCATTATCGTTATTAGCATTGCATGCCTTATTCAAATTATACATCCAAATGATAAAAAAATCAAAGTATAAAACTATAAACTGGGGTATTTTAGGACTGGGTAACATTGCCCATAAATTTGCAACAGATTTACTAACTATTGAAAACGCTAACTTATACGCTGTAGCATCAAGGTCTCAAAACAAAGCAGACCAGTTTTCTAATAAGTACAACGCCAATAAAGCTTACCACAGTTATAAGGCTCTTGTTGAAGATAAGAATATTGATGCCATTTATATCGCTACGCCACATGCGTTGCATAAGGAACATACATTACTGTGTTTAGAACATGGTATTGCAGTGCTATGCGAAAAACCATTTGCAATGAATGCGAAAGAAGTTGAACAAATGGTTACAAAAGCCAAAGAAAAAAATATTCTACTTATGGAAGCCCTTTGGACCTATTTCTTACCGCATTATCAATATGTTTTGAATGCTATTGAAGACAAAACCCTCGGGAGCTTAAAAAAACTAGAAGCCGATTTTGGTTTTTACAGGGCTTTTGATAATGACTCAAGATTATTCAATAAATCTCTAGGTGGTGGAAGCTTACTGGACATAGGTATATATCCAATTTTTGCAGCCCTATCCTCTCTTGGTATACCTAGTAAAATTGAAGCAAATGCCACTTATTTTGAAAATGGAGCAGACTCATCCTGTGATATGGTTTTTGAATATAATAAGGCGAAAGCCCATTTAAAAAGCACCTTACTTGAGGACACTCCAGGTGAAGCTATTTTTTACTTTGAAAAAGGACTAATAAAAATTAACAGTGGTTTTCATGCCCCAACAACAGTGAGTATCATTCAAGATAAAAAAGAAGAAACGATAGATTTCAACTACAAAACCATAGGATATAACTACGAAATTATTCACTTTAATAGTTTACTGCGCGAGGGAAAAACAGAAAGCAACATCATGACGTTTGCCTTTAGCAAGCAACTTATTCGAACCTTAGATCTGGTTAGAAAACAGATTAATCTAGTTTATTAATATTATGAATTAGAATGGATATGCGCGGCGTTAAGGACTGCAACAGCACCCTTTTCACCTAGTTTGCTCGTATTTAGATAAAACTAAATAACTTGTTTTCTCTTAAAAAACTGAAACAAATTAAGAACATAAAAAGAAACAGCGAAAGCGAGTTAAAATGCACAAAATAAAAAAGCGTAACCATTAACGATTACGCTTTAAATTTCTTGTAAACTAGTAGACTTATAATAACTAAATTACTGTCCTTCCCACTCTTTTAAAGAGTCTGTATTCATTTTTACATAATCAGCATTTCCAGCTTCTTCTGCTCCTGCTAATGATGCTTTTGCTGCCGCAATTGCTCCTGCAGTATCCCCTGCTTTAGCATGAATTAAAGACTGTTGTCTTAAAAACCAAAAACGTGGCTTATCCTTAGTCATATCAACCGCTTTATCAATCCACTCTTGCGCTTGTTTGATATCTTTGCCTTCTTGTAAATAGTAAACCGCTGAAGAGAAATAATCATTCTCAGTTGGTGTACCTCCCAAAACATCATTTATACTAGCTAAAACAGCATCATCTGTTGGTACCGTAAATGGAATACCTACATAGGTTTTTTCCCAAATTACATCTATAATAGCAGAACCGTTCTTGATACTATTAATATCTAATGTAAAGTTTTCAATACTAAAAGGAACTGGATGAACAGGTACTTCACCCATTGCCATTACCTTACTATCATCCCATTCTTTAGGAGTACCCCAGTTTTCTGTGTCTGCATAAAAGTAAACCTCCCAATTGCTTTTTCCAGGCTTCGTGAAAATGGCATAAGAACCGGCTTTCAATTTTGAGCCAAAAACTGTGGCATCTGTACTAAAAGTAATTACCGTGTTTTTATTAGCCCCTGTTCTCCATAATTTATCAAATGGTACTAAGTTTCCAAAAATTTCACGTTCTCTTACCGCTGGTCTAGAATATTCTATAGTTACATCAGTCAATCCTACCTTTTGCTCCAATTTAGATGCTGGACTCGGTTGTGGTGTAGTTACCTGTGCATTAACTGAATATACAGTAGCACAAGCCATAAAAAGTAATAGTAATTTTTTCATTTCGTAATAGTTAAATTAAATTTGGCATAAATTTACATAACACAATTCCTATTAATGTTAACAAAAGCTTAAAATAAGACATTGTATATTTGGCCTTTAATAAGATGGACGTTACCAAAAGGTCGGTTGTTACACTATACTTTTGATAAAAACAAAAGGATACCGTTTCAATCCCTAACGTAAATAATTTAGATTTTAAAATGAAACAATACATTTCAGAAGCCATAGGAACGTTTGCCATGATATTTTGTGGTTGTGGAGCCATGACCATAAACGAAATAACTAACAATGGCATATCGCATGTTGGAGTTGCTGCTACTTGGGGGCTCATAGTTATGGCCATGATCTATGCCTTTGGTGAAATTTCTGGTGCACATTTTAATCCTGCTGTAACCATTGGTTTTGCTTTTGCTAAAAAATTTTCTTGGAATAAAGTTCCTAAATATATTCTTGCTCAAGCCCTAGGAGGTATTCTTGCTGCTTTTATGTTATGGTTTCTGTTTCCTGAAAGTCAGTTTTTGGGAGAAACTACACCAGCAGAAGGATTTCCTTCATATAAAGCTGCCATTTTAGAATTTATTTTAACCTTCTTTTTAATGATCGTTATTATTAATGTTTCTACGGGAAGTAAAGAAATAGGAACCATGGCTGCAATTGCTGTTGGAGGCGTAATACTTTTAGAAGCCATGTTTGCAGGCCCGATGACCAAAGCATCTATGAATCCTATTCGGTCCATAGCTCCTGCCCTATTTACTGGAAACTTTCAATATTTATGGATCTACATTACAGCACCCATTTTAGGGGCCATTACTGGCGTTTCTAGCTGTAAACTTGTAAAAGATGATAACTGTTGTTAGCACAGATAAAGCAGTAAATATTTATTTTGTTTAACTTTTTTAATTATTTATTAAACATTTTGTATCTTTACCATAAATATAACCGTTATGGCGAAGAAAAAAGCAATCTCACAAGAAAGTATTATATCCTCCTACATGGAGTATGTTCTGGAGCATAATCAGCATCCAAATTCTATTTATACTTTTAGTAAAGCTAATAACTTTGAAGAAGTAGATTTTTATCAATACTTCGCTTCTTTTGAAGCTATAGAGAAAGGCATTTTTGAAGCTTTCCTTACTAATTCCTTAAAAGCCCTCAATAAAAGCGAGGACTATAACATATTTGATGCCCGTAACAAACTACTTAGCTTCTATTACACCTTTTTTGAAAACTTAACAGCTAACAGAAGTTATGTTAAGTATGTTTTAGATAAATATAAAAATGACTTTAGTGGTCTTAAAGTTTTATCTGGTTTAAAACATCATTTTACGAATTACGTAAGTACGCTGGGGATACAAATGTTAAATATTAAGCAGGAGCAATTTGAAAAAATTCAAGAAAGCGCCCTAAAAGAATCTGCGTGGTTCCAATTGTTATTAACTACAAAATTTTGGTTAGAAGACACCTCTGCTTCATTTGAAAAAACAGATATTTTTATTGAAAAATCGGTCAATACAACCTTTGATGTTTTGAATATTGCTCCCTTAAAAAGTGTTCTCGATTTGGGCAAATTCTTGTTCAAAGAAAAATTTCAAATGAATTTGTAAAAATATGAAGACCATAGATAACATACCAACATCAAAAATACAACGCGCTACTAAATTGGTTTCAACCGGAGCCAAGGTTGGTGTGAATTACATTAAGTACTATGGTGAAAAAATGGTGAATTCTGAGGAAGAAGCCAAAAACAGATTAAATAAAAACAATGCCGAAGATATTTACGATGGGTTAAAGCAACTTAAAGGTAGTGCCCTTAAAATAGCACAAATGCTCAGTATGGATAAAAGCATCTTACCACAGGCCTATGTTGAGAAATTTTCTTTAGCTCAGTTTTCAGTACCACCATTGTCCCCACCATTGGTTATAAAAACATTTAAAAAATATTTTGGTAAAACACCAGATCATATATTTGATACTTTTAATGCAACTTCTGTGAACGCTGCAAGCATCGGTCAGGTGCATATTGCTGTAAAGAATGGGAAACAACTTGCTGTGAAAATCCAATATCCAGGAGTTGCAGAAAGTATCACATCAGACCTAGCCATGGTAAAACCAATAGCTATGAGTATGTTCAACATAAAAGGTAAAGATTCCGATAAGTATTTTAAAGAAGTTGAAAACAAACTTATTGAAGAAACGAATTATGTGTTGGAAATGAAGCAAAGTAAAGAGATTACTATGGCTTGCTCTCACATTTCCAACATACTATTTCCAGAGTATTATGAAGACTACTCATCAGAGCGCATTTTAACAATGGACTACATGAAAGGAGAACATCTTTCAGAGTTCACCGCACATAATAAAAACCAAATAGAATCAAATAAAATAGGTCAGGCACTTTGGGATTTTTATATGTTCCAAATACACAATCTTAAAAAAGTGCATGCCGACCCTCACCCAGGAAATTTTTTAGTATCAGAAAAAGGAGAATTAATAGCCCTTGATTTTGGGTGTATGAAAACTATCCCTTTAGATTTTTACACACCCTATTTCATGTTAGCAAAAAAAGAAAACTTAAATAATGAAGCCTACTTCATTGACAAACTATATGAATTAAAAATTTTAAGAACAGATGACACTGAAGCTGAAATAATTTTTTTCACCAAAATGTTTCATGATATGTTAAGCCTATTTTCAAAGCCATTTCATGATGAAACATTTGATTTTTCAGATGCTAATTTTTTTGGTCAAATAGCGGAATTAGGAGAACGTTACTCTAAAAGTACAGACCTAAAAAAAATGAATGGTAATAGAGGATCGAAGCATTTTATCTATATGAATAGAACCTTCTTTGGTCTATACAATTTAATGTTCGATTTAAAAGCTCAAAACATCAAAATAAATAACTATTTAGGATTGTCATGAAGCACTTTAATGAAACCGATATTCAGAATCTTGATCATCTTTATAAAATCAACTTAATAAATAGCTGTTCAGGGTATAAATCAGCTAACCTAATAGGAAGTAAATCCAAAGTGGGGATTGAAAACGTTGCCGTATTTAGTTCTGTAGTACACATTGGTTCAAGTCCAGCTATGCTCGGTTTCTTTTTAAGACCAACCACAGTAGTTAGAAACACCTACGAGAATTTAAAATCATCAGGTGTTTACACTATAAATCATATTCACAAAGGTATTAGACAAGATGCTCATCATACTTCTGCTAAATATGCTTCCCACATATCAGAATTTAACGTAACGGGTTTACAATCAGAATATAAAAATGATTTTTACGCACCATTTGTAAACGGGTGTCCGATACAACTGGCTATGCAATACGTTGAAGAATATAACATAAAAGCTAACAATACTACCTTAGTGGTAGGTAAAATAATAGGTTTATATGTTAATAATGAACTCATTGAAGAAGATGGCCTTATAAATCTTCCGAAGGCTGAAGTTGCAGCTATCAATGGCTTAGATGGATATGTGATACCTAAAACCAAAGTACGTTTTGGCTACCAAAGACCAAAACAATTAATAAATGAGCAATGACTATACTTGTAACAGGAGCAACTGGCTATATAGGTAAGCGCTTAATCCCTTTTTTATTAAACGAAGGGCACAAGGTGATATGTGTTGTTAGAGATCGATTAAGAGCAGATAAAAGTTATGCTGAAGATCCTAAAGTATTTGTTATTGAAGCTGACTTTTTAAAACCTAAAACACTTAATAATATACCAATAGATATTGATGTGGCTTATTATCTAATTCACTCTATGTCAAATTCTTCAAAAGATTTTAAATCACTTGAAAAACAATGCGCAATTAATTTCAAATCTTATGTAGAAACTTCAAAAGCAAAGCAAGTTATATATTTAAGTGGTATTACAAACGAAGAAAAACTTTCAAAACATTTAAGCTCCAGAAAACAAGTTGAAACCACGTTAAAATCGAAAAAATACGCACTAACCACATTTAAAGCAGGCATAATAGTTGGATCTGGCAGCTCGTCATTTGAAATAATTAGGGATTTAGTTGAGAAGTTACCTTTTATGATTGCTCCAAAATGGCTTAACACAAAAACACAACCTTTGGCTGTAAGGGACGTTTTAGCCTTTCTATATCGTTCTGCCGGTAATGAACTTTTATATAATAAATCTTATGACGTTTTTGGTCCAGAAGTAATTACATACAAAGAAATGCTTTTGCAATTTGCAGAAGTACGAAATTTAAAACGACACATAATTACGGTGCCGGTAATGACACCCAAATTGTCATCATACTGGCTGTATTTCGTTACCTCAACATCATATAAATTAGCGACCTCCTTGGTAGATAGCATGGGAATTCAAATCATAGGCAAACGTTCTAGAATTAATAGTATTCTAAATGTTAATCCGCTTACGTATAAAGATGCTGTGGCCTTAGCTTTTGAAAAAATAGAACAAAATAGCATCGTTTCAAGCTGGAAAGATTCTATGATTAGTAGTGGGAGGCTTAAAAACAATCTGCATAAATATATCAACGTACCAAAATTTGGTTGTTTTAAAGACTACAAGCAACGTCATGTTTCAAATTCAAAAGAAACTATTGACAAAATTTGGAGTATTGGTGGGAAAAATGGTTGGTTTTATGGAACTATTTTATGGCGAATTAGAGGTTATATCGATAAAATTTTTGGCGGTATTGGATTAAGGCGAGGTAGAACAAGTCCTACTGAATTAGATGCTGGTGATGCCTTAGATTTCTGGCGGGTTATTTTTGCCGATAAAGATCAGCAAAAGCTATTGCTTTATGCCGAAATGCGTTTACCTGGCGAGGCATGGCTAGAATTTAAAATAGAGAATAATTATTTGAAACAAACAGCTACATTCAGACCGCGTGGCATTTGGGGACGTTTGTATTGGTATACTGTTCTCCCTTTTCATGGATTTATCTTTTCTGGTATGATTAATAAACTCTCCAAAGACTAATAAATCAATCTTATAGCTCTATAAATAATTTTGTTTAACTATTTAATAAATAAGTTAAACATTTTGTATATTTGGAATAGCATAAACATTATGGTTTTAAATTCCACATATACTAATAAAGAGCATCGCGAGATTTTAGAAGATTTGGTTGGAAAGCCTTTTTCATTTTTAGAATCCTTAAAAATGAAAGGTATTGGCTCGAAAAGAATGGTGATTAACGATGTTAGTCCGAATTTAATGTCATACATGAACGGCGTAGCAGATGTTAATTACGCCAACATTGAGCTTCGCATAAAAGGCATACTCATATATATTAATAAGGGTTTAGAAAGTTTTACCTGGGCTATACCTTATTATCAACTTGTTGTCTATAAAACAAATGGATCAAGTATTCATGCACAAGGTAAATTCATACACTTCCTTAACAACATAACTTTTAAAGAGAATAAAAGCTTTTTTAACAAAATGATGGATCAAAAAATAAAATATGATTTGGCTTACAACTTTCAAAGAGTATGAGGGAAACACATCAAAATAATGACAGAATTATTGAAATGGCCTGGGAAGACCGAACAACTTTTGATGCTATAAAATTTCAATTTGGTCTCAAAGAGCAAGAAGTAATTAACTTAATGAGACTGGAATTAAAACAGAGTAGTTTTAAACTTTGGAGAAAAAGAGTTAAAGGTAGAAAAACAAAACATGAAAAATTAAGATCATTTTACTCAGGAAGATTTAAATGTTCAAGACAAAAACAAATAACGCATAGTAAAATATCAAAACGTTAACGTGCTTTGATTAAGGCTAAACCTTAAAACAGCACAAAAAAAGAAACTATGAAAATTGACACACTAGAAAAAAAGCATAATGGATATAAATTAAACGGTTTTTCTATAGAAGATATAGGAGATGACCATATGTTTACAGGACTTGAAACGCCATTAAAGGAGGATGCCTTTAAACTTAGTGATGCGCAAAAAAAAGAATGCATAGCCATCTTATTTGAAGAAATAATGGATGTTATGGGGCTTGATTTAACAGATGACTCTTTAAAAGGTACTCCAAACCGTGTAGCCAAAATGTATATAGATGAAATATTCTCAGGTTTAAACCCTAAAAACAAACCGCAAGTAGCCTTGTTTGATAATAAATATCAATATAATCAAATGCTGGTTGAAAAAAACATTTCATTCTACTCTAATTGCGAACACCATTTTGTTCCCATTATAGGTAAAACGCATATAGCCTATGTCTCATCAGGTAAAGTAATTGGTTTATCTAAATTAAACAGAATTGTACAGTATTATGCCAAAAGACCACAGGTACAAGAACGGTTAACAAACCAAATAGCTAATGAATTAAAAAAAATATTGGATACTGAAGATATTGCAGTCATAATAGATGCTAAACATCTCTGTGTATCTTCCAGAGGCATAAAAGATGATACTTCAGCAACAGTTACAGCCTACTATGGTGGGCTATTTAAGAATTCAGAAAAAATAACAGAATTACAAAACTATATAAATAATTAATATTATGGATTTAATAAACAGAGCTTTAGAATTTGAGCAAAGAAAAATGAGATCGTTATCAACGAGTGATCGTGTAAAAATTGGTAGAGAAGCCAAGGCCTTAATCTTAGACCTTAATCAAATTTATAAGGTAAAGAAAGATGAAAAAATCATGGATATCATGAAGCGCTTAACTGTAATTAAAAGAAAAGTAGAAAAAAGATTAAAAGCTCCAGTTTTGGCTTAATTTATTGCAATTCAGCAAAAAACATTGAGAAATAAATCTATATATTAAAATTTAGGTAATTATTCTCTATAAAAATCAATAATGTCATAGATTTTATTATATTGGCAAATTGTGAAAAGTATTGTAATATTTCACAACACAATAAAATAGAATAAAGATTAAAAAACACTATGGAAATTATTGATAGAGCTTTAGAATTCGAACAGCGCAGACACACGTTTAAAACAACTAGTGAGCGTATTGAATCTTCTAGAGAAGTAAAAGACTTAATATTAAGTTTAAATACCGTATATAAGGAAAATAAAGATCCTGAAATTATGGATCTCATGAAACGTTTAACGGTGATTAAACAAAAAATAGAAAAAAGGCTAAAGGGCAGGCCATAAATAAAACCATGCCCTGAAACCATATGAAAACAGTAGTTGTAATAGGTGGTAGTAAGGGCATAGGAAATGCCATTCTTCAAAAATTAGTTAGTACTAATAAAGTTATAAATATTAGCCGGACATCACCTGAGACCAGTCATGCTAATCTAACTCACTATCGCTGCGACATTACGCAAGACGAATTACCAAAAATAGATTCGGCAGATGATTTGGTATATTGTCCTGGAAGCATCAATTTAAAACCGATTAACAGGTTAAGTATTCAAGATTTTAAAAATGATTTCGAAATCAATGTTATTGGAGCCGTAAAAGCTATCCAGCATTTCCTACCTCTTCTAAAGAATAGTTCCTCATCATCCATTTTATTATTTAGTACCGTAGCAGTCAAATTAGGTATGCCTTTTCATGCCAGTATTGCTGCTGCTAAAGCTGGGGTTGAAGGTTTAGTAAAATCCTTAGGAGCAGAGTTAGCCCCAACTATAAGAGTAAATGCCATTGCCCCTACGGTAACAGATACCAACTTAGCATCAAAACTACTGCGTAATGACAAGATGATTAAAAATATCACGGAACGACATCCTCTTAAAAAGTTTTTGTCGCCTGAGGAAGTTGCAGAAATGGCACAATTTTTATTATCAAATAGTGCTTCATCTATCTCCGGTCAAATTTTTGAAATGGACTGCGGTATCGTAAGTTTTAAAATTTAAAAATATGAATACAGTAAAAGCTTTTTTTGCTACCGTTGGTACCATAGAACAAGACCTAGAAAAAATAAATGCTGATTCCATTTATGATATTGAAATAAAAACGCTCAGTAATAAACCTATTGATTTATCACAATTTCGAGGGAAATATATACTCTTAGTCAATGTAGCTTCAAAATGTGGTTTTACACCTCAGTATACCCAATTACAGGAACTACACGAAAAATATAAATCACAACTGCAAGTCATAGGCGTGCCCTGTAACCAGTTTGGAAGTCAAGAACCAGAAAACGCAGGTACTATTGATTCTTTCTGTAAAATAAACTATGGAGTTAGCTTTTTAATTACTGAAAAGATTGATGTTAAAGGAAAAAATCAGCACCCCTTATATGTTTGGCTCACTCAAAGGT
The DNA here is from genome assembly GCF_947495925.1 of uncultured Algibacter sp. GTDB lineage: Bacteria > Bacteroidota > Bacteroidia > Flavobacteriales > Flavobacteriaceae > Algibacter_E. Next base: position 57,285 of record NZ_CANMAU010000007.1, on the reverse strand, counting down.
CAAAAAATAGAGTGAAAAGTTCATCGGTTAAATGGAATTTTCAAAAATATCTAATTGATAAACAAGGGCATCTTATAGACTATTACTTTTCAACGACAAACCCATTAAATCCCAAAATAACAAAACACTTAAAATAAATGCTATGTTCGGATTATTTAAAAAAAAATCACAAAAAGAAAAACTAGAAGAAAAGTTTAAAAAACTAATGCAAGAATGGCATGAGCTTTCAAGTATTAATCGATCGGCAAGCGATAAGAAATTTGCTGAAGCCCAAGACATCGCTAAAATACTTAATGATCTAAATAATGAGGCTGCTTAAATTAATTCTTATTTTTTTAGTTATAAACTTTGGTGCTCTGGCAATCGGCACCTTACTCATGGCTAATGGGCCACAAACGGCATGGTATATAAGCTTAAACAAAGCACCATGGACACCTCCAGGATGGGTATTTGGTGCGGCGTGGACAACTATTATGGTGTGCTTTTCCATTTATATGGCTTTGCTTTCTTCAATATTATCAACTCCAAAAGTTATTGGGTTATTTTCCATCCAATTCGTTTTGAACGTGATTTGGAACTATATATTTTTTAATCAGCACCTTATCGGGCTTGGTTTACTTTGTATTCTGTTATTGACCACTGTCGTCTCAATTTTTCTCTATGACTTCAGAAATATTTTAAAACTAAAAACACTTTTAATTCTCCCTTATTTTATTTGGTTGTGCATTGCAACCTCATTAAATATGTATATTTTAATTCATAATTAAATGAAAATTTACCGCCTACATAAAAAGCAAAATTTACCTATCACTCTAGAACAAGCTTGGGATTTTCTTTCAAACCCGAAAAATTTAAAGACCATTACACCAGATTATATGGGGTTTAATATCTTATCGGGTGCAGACAGACCTATGTTTGCTGGACAGATTATTCAGTACATCGTTACACCTGTTTTGGGGATAAAAACGAAGTGGGTGACCGAAATAACTCATGCGATAGACAAACGTTATTTTGTAGACGAACAGCGTTTTGGCCCTTATGCACTTTGGCACCACAAACACTTTATTAAAGAAATTAAAGGTGGGGTTGAGATGGAAGATATTATTGATTACAAAGTTCCATTTGGAATACTTGGGCAATTAGTACACCCTATATTAGTTAAACCTAAACTAGAAGAAATTTTCAGTTACAGAACTACGAAACTAGAAGAACTCTTTGGCAAATATTAAATGAAAGAACCTTTAAATATTTTCTGGTTTCGCCGTGACTTAAGACTAGAAGATAATCATGGCCTTTTTGAAGCATTAAATGGGAATAATAAAGTTCTTCCTATTTTTATTTTTGATTCTGATATATTAGAAAACTTGCCAAAAAATGATGCGCGGGTCACTTTTATATATCGTTCGTTACAGAAACTTAATAACAGACTTAAAACAGAACACAACACTGCTATTTCATTTTACTACGGCAAACCTATAGACATATTAAAACAACTTCTTAAAAAGCATCATATTCAAGTGGTTTACGCAAATCATGATTACGAACCATACGCTAGAAAAAGAGACTTAGAGGTTTATGAATTAACGAAAGCACAAGAAATTAGCTTTAAAACCTATAAAGATCAAGTTATATTCGAAAAAGAAGATATTGTTAAAAAAGACGGGACCCCATATTTGGTTTATACACCATATATGAAACGTTGGAAAGAGACTTTTAGAAAAAACACCTTAAAAACCTATGCCTCTGAAACTCTTTTAAATAATTTGATTGCAGTTAAGGAAAGAACAAATTTAAGACTATCTGATATAGGGTTTGAGGGTTCCAATCAACACATAGAAGCCTATCAAGTTTCTCCAAACCTAATTAAAAACTATGAAGTTTTAAGAAATTTTCCAGCCAAAGACAGTACATCAAAACTAGGTCCTTACTTAAGATTTGGAACTGTAAGTGTTCGGTCTATCGTGAACAAAGCTATTGCCGAACCAAATGAAATATTCTGGCAAGAATTAATTTGGCGAGAATATTTTATGCAAATATTGTGGCACTTTCCTCAAACTCAAACTCAAAGCTTTAAACCGCAATACGATCGCATTGTATGGCGAAATAATGAAACTGAATTTAAGGCTTGGTGTGAAGGCAAAACAGGCTACCCTTTAGTCGATGCCGGAATGAGGCAACTAAACAAAACGGGGTTTATGCATAATAGAGTACGCATGCTAGTAGGTAGTTTTCTTTGCAAACATCTTCTTATCGATTGGCGTTGGGGAGAAGCTTACTTTGCCGAAAAGCTTCACGATTATGATATGGCCAGTAATGTGGGTAACTGGCAATGGGTAGCAGGTTGTGGAGTTGATGCTGCTCCTTACTTTAGAATTTTCAACCCTACAACACAAGTACAAAAATTTGACAAAAACCTAGAATATATTAAAACCTGGATTCCAGAGTTTCAAGAATTAACCTATTCTACCCCTATTGTAGAACATAAATTTGCTCGAGAACGTTGTTTAAAAGTTTACAAAGAAGCGTTGAATTCGTAATCATAACATTTTATTAAGATTATAGTATTCCTAAATTCCCTAATTTTAAACTCATCAAAAAACTAAAAAAATGAGTACAAAAGAAGTCGCAGATCAGTGGGCACAAATGTGTCGGGAAGGGAAAAACATCGAATGTATTGAAGCGCTTTATGGAGAAAACGTTACCAGTAAAGAAATGCCAGGAGTACCTTACGGAGAATTAGTTACGGGAAAACAAAGTGTTTTAGAAAAAAGTAAGCAATGGTTAGATAACGTTGTTGAATTTCATAGTGGTGATATAAGTGATCCTATAATTGCTGATAACCACTTTACGAGTAAAATGAGCTTTGATGTAACTTTCAAAGATCGGGGCAGACAACAAATGGAAGAATTATGTATTTTTGAAGTAAATGATGGAAAAATTGTAAACGAACAGTTTTTCTATACGATGTAGTTTAACATAGATTAATAAAAAACAAAAAAGTCTGCAAATGCAGACTTTTTTGTTTTTTATAGTGGGGAGAGCAGGATTCGAACCTGCGAAGACGTAGTCAGCAGATTTACAGTCTGCCCTCGTTGGCCGCTTGAGTATCTCCCCAAAACCGGTGGCAAATATATTATAGTTCAATTAGTCTACAAAATTATTTTTTACAAATTATAGCTCATAACGAATCCTTAATGTAAGAAACCTTGGTTGAATTAAATACTCCGTAGAAAATACAGAAACGTTGTTACTGCCATTACGTATTTGAGAATTGGTATCTAGCAGATTTGTTCCTTTAATTTGATACTCCCATTTAGAATCTTTACTTTTTCTATATGACAATGATGCATCCCATATTTTAAAAACTTGAGGCGAACCACCATTAGGATCACTCTGACTGTTATATGCGAAATTGGTCAGAAAAGTAAAGGATTTCCAAATATAAGCATCGAAACGAAATTGTGGTGCATGGGTAATAAACTGAGTTGTTCTACCACCTTGTTTATTATCATTTATACTATAAGTATACGACACTCTAAAATTTGGAGCTTCTCTGAAATTAGATCGTATTCCTGGAGTATATGACTGCCTAAAATTTTCATTTATTGACCGCGTACCCTGAACAATTTGATTGAACTTACTGTAATTAAAACTAGCTCTTAAACTACCACGGATTTTTCCAAAAGTACGTTGAATTCTACCAAACGAACTAAAAGTTTCATCGGCAAATTCTGAGTTAAAAAAAGTATTAGTTCTTATAACACTATCAAAATTAGATAATGACCGGATTTGCCCTATAGCATTTGTATAATTTACTCGAGCATAAACGTTCGTGTAATTAAACATATTAAAACTTCTGTAGAATAAACTGAGGTTATTTGTTAATGCATTTTCTAATTGCGGGTTACCTATCTGTATACTATTATAACTATTCAACACAATACCTCTTGCCAACTTTGTAACATCGGTGAATTGATTGCGCATATTGTACCTAAAAGTCAAGCTCTCACTCTTTTTAAACTGAATCCGTGTTTCAAAATCGGGTAATAATCTAAAAAAATTATCAGAATACGTTTCTCCAAATTGATTGTTACTGTTACCATAAGCATGACCTGAAAGCCCAGGCGTAAAAGTAAATTTACCCAACCGTAACCTATAATGTAAGCCTAAATATATATCACTAAAATTGTACTGCACATCATTTTCACCTAAGCCTTCGTTAATTGTTGGCGTAGGAATAAACACAGAATCATCATCCAGTGTTTGAAATATATTCGAATCAAAATCTTGTCGGCTTAAAATAGTTCCGAACGTAAAGTTCAAATTACTTTTTCCATTTAATATATTCCAGTAATCTAATTTAGCATCTAGTTGGTTTGTTTTAACACGGCGCTCTTGACTTATATCGTACCCTGTTTGATCAGAATCCAAGCCTAAACGATCTGCCGTATTCATATAGGCCATCTTATCCTCTAAAAATGCGTTATAAAAAGGATCCTCATCTTGTATTAAGTGAAGGGCCTCAAAAGCAAATATATTTTTCTCATTAACCGTATAATAATACTTCATGTTTTGATTGATACTATAGGGTGAATTATCTTCATATTGCGTTGTCCTTCCAATCACAGAAGACACAAGATTTCTGTCTTGAGACTCCTTAGTCATTTTACCTAAAATATCATATTCAAGCTGGTTATCGGCATTTGGTTTATAAGCAGCGCTTAGTTTTAACAAACCAATATCTGAACGTTGACGCGTGGATTCGATAGTTTCTTCATCTGGAATTCCCAATTCGGGGTCTGTATATTGAACCGAGCTCAGTTCAACCATATCAATTCTATTACTATTATAAATTCCAAACCCACTAATATCAATAGCTTTATTCGGGGAGTAACTAAAGTTACTTGCGGCCATTTTATTAACTATTTCTTGAGCGCGATTGTTTTGAGTTGCCAAAAACCCCAAGCTGTTATCGCCAAGATTTAAACTTGTTCCACTTGATGAACTTGGTGCTCTAAAACCGCCTCCAAAACCTCTTAAATCTTGTCTAGATAAAGCTGGCTCTCCTAAATTATTTAAATCTCCCAATACATTAATACTATACTTAGGGCTATAGTAAAACAGCTTAGGTTGTACAATATAAAGTGGATCATCGGGAGCACTTCCTCCACCAGCTGTTACATTCCCAAACCAAAAATTCTTTTTACCTTCTTTCAGTTTAATATTTATGGCATAATTATCTTGATTATTACTTACACTACTTAATTGAGCAACCTCTGTATAATTCTTTAAGACTTGAACTTTATCTACCGCATTGGATGGAATATTTTTAACGGCAAGTTTGGTATCTCCATCAAAAAAATCTTTTCCATCTACCATTAGTTTATTAACCCGCTGTCCTTCAACTTCAATTTGGCCATCATCATTAATTTCGACTCCAGGTAACTTTTCAAGTATATCTTCCAACTTTCGTTCTGTGCCATTTTTAAACGAATCGGCATTATAAATTAAAGTATCTCCTTTAATAGTAACGGGCATTTCATAGGTTAATTCTACGGCATCTAAAGCATTATAACTAACTAGAATAATATCTTTATTAATCGCTTCAGTAGCCGTTGTAATAACTTCTTCAAAAGTTTTCATGCCTATGTAGCTTACTTGTATTTTATAAGAAGAATTTTTACTTAAACTTAATTTGTACCGTCCATCAATAGTAGTTATACCATAAGAATCCAGAACTTGGGTTTCTTGATTAATAGCTACCACATTGGCCAATTCAAGTGAATTACCAATACTATCTTTAACAATACCTTCTAACTTGATTTGAGAGAAGCCAAAAGTTGAGATTAGAGTGAATAATACTAAGGCTAGTTTTAATTTCATAACGTATAAATTGACTAATTACTAACCTCTTCCGCCTCCCTGTCTACCACCTCGATTCCTGAAATTCTCTCTCATTTCTTGATATTTTTTGGTAGCTATTTCCAAATACTCTTCTTTGGTGACTTCTTTTCCTTTTGAAGGCTGCTTAATAGTTGATTTATCATCAGGATTAAGCACAATTTTAGAACATAAAATAGTCGTTTTATCCGTATTTATTTCCAATATCAGACCTGGTAGGCCAGAATAGTCGCCAGGACCTTGGTTTATAGGAATCTGCATGGTGTACCAAGCTTCAACTTCAATATCTTTTGATTTTTCAACGTCTTCTTCTGGTTTTTCACCATTATTTTCATCATTTCGTGATGGCCTTCTTATACTACTCATATCAAAATCTACCCACGTTTTAGTTGCTGTTGCTTTAAAACAAGTATAAGATCCAATCTGTTTAGTCTCTCCCGTCATTTTCCAATCTAGTTTTGGCAATTCACCTTTTATTAAAAATAGTTTTCCAAAAAGTTCATGTTCACTTAATAACAAATTGGTTTTTATGTTTTTGTATTTAATACCATCAATGGCTCCAGACATTATGGCTCCAAACCTTCCTCCACCTTGACCTTGATTGGGAGATTCTAATTGTTCCACAACTTTATATAAGGATTCTGTCCTATTAAAGGTGAGTACAAAGTTTTTTTCAAACATACTTTTCAATCGCTCTTGCATACGTTTTTTTTGGTCTTCAGACATATCTGGCCTGCCAAAATTACTCATATCAACATCAGTTTTAGACATATAAAATGCGCGCCCCTGAAAATCTTGAGAATGGATATAAATAGAAGAGAAAAAGATAAAAGTTATAAGAAAAGGTTTTAAAATAGTTACTTTCATAATGCGTTGGTTTTATCTAATAATGTGTTTTGATTAATTCATCGTGAAACACTTTTTAGACTCCAATAGCACAGGTAAGTTTAATGTGGCTCTCTTAAAATTATGTTAAAAAAATTGAACTATATTCAGTTATTTTTGTTCACTCAAAATAATTACATTTTCATTTCAAAAATCCAAAAAATCATAATTATCTGCCATTACTCCTAAACTCTTGCATTTTATTTGTAATAATACTTTTGTACTCTTTTTTGGAAACCACTTTACCCTTTTTGGGAATTTTAATAACTTCTCTTTCATCAGGGTTTAATATAATCTTATTACATAAAAGTGTTGTATTTCCTGCATTGACTTCTAATATTAAACCAGGCAATCCTTGATAATCAATTGGTCCTTGACTTACAGGAATCATTGGTGTATACCAAGCAACAACCTCTACCATATCATCCGCTTCAATCCCGTCCTTGCTTATCGTATCATTTTGATTTTTCTCATTACGCCTTAACTCGCTCCATGAAAAATTGTACCATGACAAATCAAAGGTTGATCTTTTACACGTGGCTTTAAAGCAAGTATAATTTCCAATTTGTTTTGTCTCTTTACCCATAGTCCATTCTATAGGCTTAAGAGTATCTTTGACTAAAAACACCTTCCCATAAAATTCTTGAATCTGAAGAAACTCATTGGTCTTAATATTCTTGTATTGATTACCTGGAGTGAAATTTTTGCCCCAAGAATCTGTTGCTCCAGAAATAGCATCCAACATTTCATCTTCTTTATATGTCGACTCTTCTTTATTAAACGTTAGTATATAGGTCTTTTCTAATCTGTTCTTTAAACGAGTAGCAACTTCTTTCTTTCGCTGTTCACTCATTTTAGCCCCCCAACGACCTAGGTCCATAGGTGTTTTAGAAAAGTAGTAGGCTTTTCCTTGAAAATCCTGAGCAAATAGTGCGTTTGGCAAGAAAAAAAGAACTCCTACAATGATTATAAAATATTTAAAAAAGAATTTCATTTGCTTAGTTTTATTAAATTGTTTAACAAATATAACAAATAATTAAACAAAATTTAATAAAAAATTATATCGTTAATATAACCTATAGGTTCTTCAATTAAGATTAAACCTTTTGAAGTTTTAAAACACAAAAATTATAAATTGAATTTTGTACTTTTCCAACTATAATGAAATACCTACTCTATATTGTCTTTTTATCAGGCGCACTGTTACAGGCTCAAGAAGCAGTACAAGCCATATTTGTTAAAACCGTAAAATTAAAAGGTGAAACCATTATTGCATTCGATAATTTTAGAGCTCCATACTTTAAAAAAGATAATGTTTTCTACACTAATAATGTTTCTGGTAATTTAACTTACAATAATTTGCAACTAGGAGAATTAAGTTCGGTAGACACATTCAATCCTTTAAAAATAAATTTATTTTATAAGGATTTTAATACTGCTGTTATTCTTGATAACAGGCTAGCTGAAATTTACAAAATAGATTTCAATACTACTACGCCATATTTAAATGTATCATTTATATCGACTGGGCATGATAATACAATCTGGATTTTTAATCAAGACCTTCAAAGGCTTGAGCTTTTTGATTATAAAACAAGAAGTTCGAGAGCGCAAACGGTTCCTATTCAAAGCAAAGTTTTAGATTTAAAGAGTGATTTTAATTATTGCTGGCTACTTACCGAAAAGTACATATATACCTATAATTATTTTGGACGTTTAATTAGAAAAATTGGGAATTCAGGATACACTTGTATCGGTCAAAATAATGAAAACCTCATTTTAAAAAAAGACAATTCTTTATTCTATTTGCAAAGAAATAGCGATATCATCAATAAAATAGAAACACCAAATTTATTGATAAATGGGTTTTTTGTAACCAATGAAACCTTGTATATTTACAACGATGAAACCTTACAACAATTCCAATTAAAAATAAAATAGACTATGCATATTGCTGTTGCCGGAAATATTGGCGCTGGAAAAACCACTCTTACCAAATTACTAGCAAAACATTATAAATGGGAAGCACAGTTAGAAGATGTTGTAGATAACCCTTATCTAGATGACTTCTATAACCAAATGGCACGTTGGAGTTTTAATCTACAAGTATACTTTTTAAATAGTAGGTTTCGTCAAGTTTTACAGATTCGTCAAAGCGGAAAAGATATTATTCAAGATAGAACAATCTATGAAGATGCGAATATATTTGCTCCTAACTTACATGCCATGGGGCTAATGACAAATCGTGATTTTGAAAACTATAAATCACTGTTTAATTTAATGGAATCTCTAGTGCAAGGACCCGATGTTTTAATTTATTTAAGAAGTTCTATTCCAAATTTGGTTTCTCAAATACACAATCGCGGACGTGATTACGAAAACTCAATTAGCATTGATTACTTGAGTAGGTTGAATGAACGTTACGAGGCATGGATTCATGGTTATGACAAAGGAAAGCTACTTATTATTGACGTTGATAAGTTAAATTTTGTTGATAGCCCTGAGGACTTAGGCCATGTTATTAATAAAATTGATGCCGAAATTAACGGGCTATTTTAGGTCGTTTCCATCCTTAAATATTTTAATAAACTGCATAAGCTTACTGATTATATTATGTAGGCCTTTAAAACTAATTTATAAATCCATGTGATTTTGCATGCTCTAAAGCTTGCGAGTTATCTTCAACTAAAAGCATTGGAATGCTTTTAAAATTTGAATACATTGCTTTTACACTTTTTAACTTTTCTTTATGAAAAACACTGCGTAAATAAATGGCAGCTATTCTTCCTGGATATTGTTGTGCAATCTCAAAATAAATTTTCGGATCATGCTGGCCAATATCACCGATAAGGATAAACTTTAACTGAGGATACGTGCTTAATAAATTAAGAATCTCTTTATGCTTTCTTGGTTTGCTTTCTTTGTTTCTTTTGTAAAAAAGCTTTGGAAAACTTCGCAGAATAACAGGCCCTTTTGGAAACTTATTCTTATTTAAAAAATATTCCAAATAACGATATAAGTTCCAAGGACTGTGGCTTACATAAAAAATAGGGTTAGCTTCATTTCCCTTTTTTCCCTTATGTAATAATTGGTAAAATTCTGGTGCACCTTCTAACGGAATTCGTTTTCCCACAGAAGTTAATAAGGTATTAATGATAACCCGCCATTTCAGTACAGAGACCAAACCAGTATGCAAAATAGTATCGTCAATATCACTAATTACTCCAAATGATGCACTTGATGAGGGTACGAGCATTTCCGCAGGGAATCTATTATCCATTTGTATAGCGCGGGTAATATATTTGTCATCATACGAAAATTCTAATTTAACCCAACCTTCTTTATCTACATACGCACTAATATCGTCAACAGGTTCATCAATAATAAAATAACCATCCATATTCGTACTAGTATAAAACACTTTGTCTTTACCAAGTTTCACCTTAAGTTTCGTATTTCTAATTTCATCAGTAGCAAATCGCTTCCAAGTATTGAAAAGCAAATTAAATGCTCCTTTTTTTTCCAAGTTAATATTTTCATCCTCTAAAGCACGACCTCTCAAATAAACATGTTTTACTGTTCCATAGGTTTGAAAGGCAATAATTTGAAGTGGATCTTTTTTAAACATCAGTTGAATTTAGTTGAATTAAAAATACAAAAAAACCACACCTTTTGGTGTGGTTTTTTCTATATAAAACTTAGTCTTGTCGAACTAGCAATCGTCTGCTATCTTTTTAAAAGATACTTTAAAAGATTTAGAAACCTTTTCTGAAGCTTCAATCTTAGCTTTTACCTCTGCCTCAGTACCGTTAAAAGTTTCATAGTTTGTTGAAGTATTCCCGTTTTCAGTTGTAATAGTAGTTTTAACTGCTTTTACAGTTCCATCTTCATTATTTGTCATTTCAACCTTCACTTCTTTAGTAACTTCAACTTGTTCTATTTTATCTCCTTCAGAAACATAAGCCGTAACGACCTCAGAAGTCAAAGCAATACTTGGAGCAATCACCAATGCCACAACAGACATTAACTTTAAAAGTATATTTAATGAAGGCCCTGAAGTATCTTTAAACGGATCTCCAACAGTATCTCCAACAACAGCAGCTTTGTGAGCTTCTGTTCCTTTTCTACCTTGCTCTTCAATAGTTTTCTTAGCATTATCCCATGCACCACCAGCATTAGACTGGAAGATTGCCATAAGAACACCACAAGTAGTAACACCTGCTAAAAGCCCCCCTAACATTTCAGCACCACCAACAAAGCCAACAGCTACAGGAACTGCAATTGCTAATAATCCTGGTAACACCATTTCTTTAATAGATGCTTTTGTTGAAATGTCAACACATTTATCATATTCAGCTACGCCATCAGCAGCATCAAAAATCGCACGCTGCTCTTTAGTAGCTTTTGTCATATCTGAATCTACAGCTCTCATAACTTCTAAAGCTGCTTTTAATTGAGGTATATCTCTAAATTGACGACGCACCTCTTCTATCATGGCCATAGCTGCTCTACCAACAGCATTCATAGATAATGCAGAAAAAACAAATGGCAACATACCTCCTATTAATAATCCTGCCATAATTTTTGGCTGAGATACATCAATAGCAGTAACATTAGCTGTTTTCATAAACGCCGCAAATAAGGCTAATGCTGTTAACGCTGCAGATGCAATAGCAAATCCTTTACCAACAGCTGCAGTTGTATTACCAACAGCATCTAATTTATCTGTACGTTCACGAACTTCACTTGGTAATTCTGCCATTTCAGCAATTCCACCAGCATTATCACAGATAGGTCCATAAGCATCAACCGCCAATTGAATACCTGTATTTGCTAACATACCTACCGCAGCAATGGCGATACCATATAAACCAGCATAATGATGAGATACGATAATAGCAGCTGCTATTAAAATAATTGGAATAGCTGTTGACATCATACCAACACCTAATCCGGCAATAATATTTGTAGCAGAGCCCGTTTCAGATTGTGCTACAATAGAATTTACAGGTTTCTTACCAGTAGCCGTATAATACTCTGTTATTTTACCCACTGCTAAACCAGCTACTAAACCAGCAATTACAGCTATAAAAACACCTAAAGATCCATTTGGTAACCCTGTTGTTCCAGCTAACATAACATCTATAATAAAATAAGAAGCTACTACCATTAACCCTGCAGAACCAAATTCTCCTATATTTAAAGCGGTTTGTGGATTTCCACCATCTTTTACTTTAACAAAAAAGGTTCCTAATATTGACATTAAAATACCAACTGCCGCTAAAACCAATGGCAAATAAACAGCCCCTAATCCATTAAAATCTGGCGTTATAATAAAAGCACCCAAAACCATAGTACCTATAATTGAACCTACATAAGATTCAAATAAATCGGCTCCCATACCAGCAACATCACCAACATTATCACCAACATTATCAGCAATAGTTGCAGGGTTCAATGGGTGATCTTCAGGAATACCAGCTTCTACTTTACCTACTAAATCTGCACCAACATCGGCAGCTTTTGTATAAATACCACCACCAACACGAGCAAACAATGCAATTGAAGATGCTCCTAATGAAAACCCAGAGAGCACATTTAGCACTAATGTTAAATTATCTGCCCCAGGCCATACACCTTGATAAATCATGAATAAACCACTAAGACCTAGCACTCCTAGACCAACAACACCTAATCCCATAACGGCACCACCAGCAAACGCAACTTCCAATGCTCTGCCTAGTGATGTTCTTGCTGCTTGTGTCGTTCTTACATTTGCTTTTGTTGCCACTTTCATACCAATAAATCCAGCTAAAGCTGAACAAATTGCGCCAATAATAAATGATACGGCTACCATACCACTTGATCCAGCTTCTGAAGCACCTTTAAAATATAATAAGACCGCTACTGCAGCCACAAAAATGGCTAATACCTTGTATTCAGCTTTTAAAAATGACATCGCTCCTTCGGCAATGTTCTTAGCTATGCGCGACATTTTCTCATCACCAACATCTTGCTTACCAACCCATGCACTTTTAATAAATACAAACGCTAAAGCTAAAACACCAAAAAGTGGCAAAAATTTCACTATTAATTCCATATTAAATCAGTTAGTTATTAAATCAATTAATTTTTTCGGATTCAAAAGTATGGAAATTAATGTGATAAAAAAAACCCCTATTCATTAAAGATTTCACATTCAAATAGCTGTTAAAATATTATATTTTTAATACTATGATTTATGTTAGTTTTTTACTTGTTTATGTGGAAGAAATTGTTTTTTAAACAAATAAAAGCAACATCATGAGTTTAATGAAATAGGTTAAATCTCTTCTTTAAGATGTTGGTCAACAATTTACCCATATTAAAACCCTTCTTTTTATGTTTTATTTTCTTTTTTAAACAAAAAAAGCCGTCTTGATAATCACAAGACGGCTTTTAAGAATATATTCTACTTATATTGTAAACGTTCGCTTTTTCTTATGCTCACTTTCATCATAACGTCTTACACATTCATGATAAATTTTAACGGCAGCTTCAGCATTTCCCCATCCACCAGTATCAACTTTCTTTCTTTCTAAATCTTTATATACTTGAAAGAAATGCTCAATTTCTTTCAATCTATGCGGATTTAAATCAGCAATATCTTCTTTCTTGCTCCAAATCGGATCTGAAACAGGTACACAAATCACCTTTTCATCAGGCCCTTTCTCATCAGTCATATAGAATACACCTATAGGTCTAACTTCCATTACAACCATGGGGTAAGTTGGTTGATGACCCAAAACCAATACGTCTAAAGGATCTTGGTCTAAAGCTAAAGTCTCAGGAATAAAACCGTAATCTCCAGGATACATCATTGATGAAAACAACATACGATCAAATCTAATTTTATGCAATGTAAAATCATACTCATATTTATTTCTACTTCCCTTTGGTATCTCGATTAATACGTCAAATGTTACCCCTTTCTTTTTACTGTTACTCATATATATTGTTTTTTTACCTGCTATAAACAGATATTTAATGCATTCATTTTAAGGTGGCAAATGTACAGAACACATCGCCTTAAAGCAACTAAAACCAACTGTTTTATGAGATTTTACGAAATGATAAACTTAACTTAATAGAGATAAGAATTTATCAATAAAACCTCACAATATTTAGTATCTTGTGCATGACTAACACAAAATAATTAAAATATGCGCAGAATTCTTTTTTTAGCCACAGCACTATGTTTTTATTCATTTTTAAATGCTCAAACCCAACCTTGGAAAGGTAAATTTGAACCGATTGACAATATGATCGCGCCTCCAAGTATGTATAGAAATGCCAGTGGTGCCCCAACCAAAGCATATTGGCAACAACGTGCCGATTACAGAATAAAAGCAACAATAGACGAAAATAGCAACACCCTTTCGGGAGAAGAAATTATAACTTATTACAATAATTCTCCAGATGATTTAGGCTACCTCTGGATTCAACTTGAACAAAATGTAAATAAAAAGGGAAATGAAGATTTTGGTGCTGTTAGTAACAAGATGAAAGATTCTATGAATACAAGGCAAATGCAGTTCCTTACCCGAACTTTAGATTTCCCTGCTGGATATACTATTAAACATGTAAAAGATGCAAAAAACTTAGATCTTAAAACTCTGGTGAATAATACCATGATGAAAGTAAAATTAAACAAACCTTTAAAATCAGGAGAATCTACAGAACTCTCTATAGCCTGGTCTTATCCTATCACGGATAGAAGTTTGTTTAAATTATCAAGAGAAGGTTACGAATATTTCCCTGAGGATGACAATACAGTTTATTTAATGGGGCATTGGTTTCCTAGAATGGCTGTATATAATGATACTGAGGGTTGGCAAAACCAGCAATTTCAAAAGTTAGGTGAGTTTGCCTTAGAGTTTGGAGATTATCATGTAGAAATTACGGTTCCGGCAGATCATGTCGTAGCAGCAACAGGAATATTAGAAAACAGTACTGCCGTTTTGAGTGAAATTCAACTCGATAGGTTTAATCAAGCTAAAACAGCCTTTTACAAACCTATGATGATTATTACTAAAGAAGAGGCTATTGAAAATGAAAAACAAAAGTCTAAAAAACTAAAAACCTGGAAGTATAAAGCCGAAAATGTACGTGATTTCTCTTTTGCTTCATCACGAAAATTTTTATGGGATGCGCAAGCTGTAAAGTTAGCCACCACTACTGTTTTGGCCATGTCTTTTTATCCAAAAGAAGGTCTGCCAGTTTGGAGTGAAGAATCTACGAAAGCCATAAGACAAGCACTTGAAGTCTATTCTGAAGCAACCTTTGACTACCCCTACCCTGTAGCTATTTCTGTAAACACTTCCAATGTTGGTATAGAGTTTCCTATGATTAGCTTTAATGGCGGACGTCCAAAAAATGGAAAAATATCAAAAAGAGCCAAACAACAAATGATAAGTACGATCGTACATGAAGTTGGACACAATTGGTTTCCCATGATTATAAGTTCAGATGAGCGTAAATGGATGTGGATGGATGAAGGCTTAAATACTTTTTTACATCAAAGAACTATAGCTGAACGTTATCCAGATGCTCCAAGCGTTACTCCAAAAACGATTGTACCTTTTATGAGTGGTAACAAAAATATTTTGAGACCCATAATGACGACTTCTGATAACGAATTGTTCAGTCAGTTTGGATATAATTTTTATTATAAACCAACAGTTGGCTTGCAAATGCTAAGAAACTCTATTATTGGAAAAGAGTTGTTTGATGAGGCGTTTAAAGAATATGCCAATCGATGGAAATACAAACATCCCAATCCTGCAGATTTTTTTAGAACCCTTGAAGATGCAACTGCAACCGATTTAGATTGGTTTTTTAAAGGTTGGTTTTTCACTACAGATCATGTTGATATGGAACTAAGCGAAGTAAAATGGTTTACTGTTTATGAAAACCAAACGAATCTTGAAGATCAAGCCAATACATCGCAAGTTAAATTAGGAAGTGAAGAAACAAATCCAAATGCCAAAGAACAGGATTTTTCAAACGGTCCCGAAGTTATTAATATGGTTGATACTCCTGATGCTTTTTATGGTCAATTTGTGTCACGTTTAGATGAACCCAATATTCGCAAAGCATTATCTGGTAAAAACATATACGAAATAACCGTCAAAAATATTGGAGGACTAGTTATGCCTTTAACTATTGAATGGGGTTTCACCGATGGAAGCTCTGAAACAGACACCCTACCTGCAGAAATATGGAGAAAAAATGAATATAAAATTAAAAAGACATTTATTAAAGCAAAGGAGGTAAGTAAGGTAAACCTAGACCCTAATTTTGAATTTGCCGATACTAATATGAATAACAATAGCTTTCCTAATACTGAACAGGAATCTGATTTTGACGTGTTTAAAAATAAAAAAGGACAGTAAATATTTTAAGACTTAAACTTTTATTTGAATTTAAAAAAAAATTGAATTAAATTTAAACCAATGCTTATTTCAGCTACTCCATATTCTGTCCTGCATTGAAAACCTTTCCAAAAAATATATATGATAAAATCACTTTGCAATACCATCTTATTTTTTCTTGTTTTTACTCTTTTTTCAAATGCACAAGACTCATTACAAGTTCAAGAAATTCAAGAGGCTCCTGTGATTTTAAATGGAGACACGCTTTTTTATTTTAAGTCTAGCGCACACAATTTTCCTCTTGATGTAAGAGCTACGGAAGCTTCTTTAAGATTACAAAGACTCACCTCAAAATACAATCCTTTAGTTGATAGTACGTGGTTGGATAAAGAGGCTGAATTTGTAAAAATCATGATTAATGATAAGTTTGCTATTGCAACAACACTTAAAGACGCCACAAATGATAGTACCACCATTGAAAAGCTATCGGAGTACAGACTTAATAGTCTCAATAAAAACTTAAATCAAATAGAAGTACTGAGCACCAAAGAATGGGCTATTCGTATAGTATATTTTATACTATCATTAATCATACTCATATTATATATAAAACTAATCAATTGGGCCTTTAGAAAAATTGATGTGCGCCTATCCAAAGTGGAGCGCAATTTTCTCAGAAACAAAACGAATATTTTAAAATATTTCATACCAAGAGACACGGTTAACATTTTTGTTTTTGTATCTAACATTTTACGAATTGCCATAATTGCTATATCATTATTTGTATTTGCTCCGTTTATGTTTAGCTTTTTTCCTTGGGCAGAAAATGTTGTAAAAACATTTTATGGTTATATCGCAAAACCTGTTAAATATATTTTTTATGGTTTTGTAGACTTTATCCCCTCATTATTCTTTATAATAATCATCGCCTTTTTTGCGCGCTATATTGTAAGAGTCATCAATGAAATAGCTAATGATGTTGACCGCGAACGCTTTATTATAAAAAATTTCCATAAAGACTGGGCTAAACCGACGGGTAAAATATTTGGTATATTAATTTACGCACTAGCACTTATTTTAATATTTCCGTATTTACCAGGATCCGGATCCTCTGCCTTTCAGGGCGTTTCCATATTTATTGGTGCCTTAATCTCATTTGGATCTACCTCAGCCATTGCCAATATAATTGCTGGAATTGTTATTACTTATATGCGTCCGTTTCAAATTGGCGACCGTGTGAAAATTGATAGCATTGTTGGCGACGTCATTGAAAAAACCATTTTAGTTACCAGAATACGAACTACAAAAAGAGAAGACGTTACCATACCAAACGCTAAAATTTTAGTAGGTACCATTGTTAATTATTCTAATGAAAACAATAATGCTTTAATACTGCATACTACAGTAACTTTAGGTTACGATTTACCCTGGGAAACTGCCAACCAATTATTACTAGAGGCCGCAGCAAAAACCACTCTTATAGAAAAAGATCCTAAGCCGTTTGTTTTACAAACAAGTCTGGATGATTTTTATGTGTCTTATGAGCTAAACGCTTACACGTTACAGCCCAGAAAAATGCCCTTAATATATTCTGAAATGCATAAAAATATTTTAACTGTTTTTAATCAAGCTGGTGTTGAAATTTTATCTCCAAGCTATGTGGCAGCTAGAGATGGGAGTTTAACCACAGTTCCTAGTGAGTTAAAACCTGAAGACAAATCACCACTTAACAAAATTGTAGATCATTTGACAGGGCAAAATCAGCAGGTAATAAAGACTAACTTCAAGAGCGACACCGAATGATTAAAATTAAAACTTATTTTAAATACCATATTTATTCTAATCTTTTTTAAATAAAAAACAACACTATTAATTCACAAAAACGTAAAAAGAATGTATAACAAAACTTCTTTAATTAGTTTACTTCTAGTAGGATTATTTTTTTCTAGTTGTAACGAAAAGACATCTAATAGTCAGGTGGAAACTAAAAACCCTGTTGTTATTAAAAGCATGAAAATGACAACGGAGATACCCGATGGTATTAAAAGTCCAAACAAAATTAACTCTGAACAGCTTGGAGAGCTTAGTTTTTTTGATGGAGTCCCGGAACCTGAAACAGCAGAAAAAGTGTATGATTACCTCGATTTAATCAATGCCGTTGATGCCTATACTAAAGGAATTCAGATCGCTTCCATGGAAGCCATGAAAAAAGGAATTTTATCTTTTGGGCCAGCGAACTCGACTGCCCTAATTTTTGAAGAACTAATGGATTCTAAAGCATTATTCTTAACGGCAAATACCACATCTGTTTATATGACCTCGTGGCTAGAGCTTGGTGATGAACCTATGGTAATAGAAACGCCGCCAGATGTCCTTGGAATTATCGATGATCATTACTTCAAATATGTGGCTGATTTTGGGAGACTAGGACCAGATCGTTCTAAAGGAGGTAAATTCCTCATTCTTCCACCAAACTACAAAGGCGATGTCCCTCAAGGTTATTTTGTATCGAAAGCTAACACCTATGGCCATTGGGTTATCTGGAGGGGCTTTCAAAAAGACGGAGACCCTCAACCTGCAGTTTTAGCTACAAAAAACACATTCAAAATATACCCTCTGTCTCAAAAAAACAACCCGCCAAAAATGAATTTTATTAATGTCTCTGGCAAAACATTTAATACCATTCATCAAATGGATGAAAGAATTTATGATGAAATAAATGATGTTATACAATCGGAACCAGCAATCGGAGAGAACGCAGAAATATTAGGTAGTCTAGCAGCAATAGGGATAAAAAAGGGAGAGGATTTCAATCCTGATGAAAGGATGCAGCGCTTATTAAAAGAAGCGTCTAAAATTGGTAGTGCTATTGTAAGAACTCAAATGGCTAAACCAAGAAGTGAATACCTGTTCAAGTTTCCAAATACACAATGGTTAAATCCACTTGCCTATAAAAGTTATTTATTTGAACATGAAGGCGTTAGATTATTAGATGCCCGTAGTGCTTTTCATTTCTATGCCACAGGAATTACGCCTGCAATGTCCATGAAAATTATTGGAAAAGGCTCACAATATGCCATTGCCTATTCCGACAAAAATGGCAATACTTTTAATGGTAGTAAAACATACAAGTTTCACGTGCCAGCTAACCCGCCTATGAAAGATTTCTGGTCATTTACCATTTATGACAATCAAACGCGTTCTATGTTACAAACCGACCAACAATTCCCTGGTATTGATAATAATAAAGATGGACTAGTTCAAAATAAAGATGGTAGTTGGGATATTTACATTGGCCCAGAAGCTCCAAGTGGTTTTGAGAAAAATTGGATTCAAACCATTCCTGGTAAAGGTTGGAACACCATTTTTAGACTATATGGACCATTAGAACCTTGGTTTGTGGGAGAATGGTACCCTTCTGATGCCGAAGAGATACAGTAATAAAAGTTAAAAAAGGGTATTTAAAAATGCCCTTTTTTTTTATCCTAATGAAGTGTATAAAAATTCTAGAATAAACTTCCCAAACAATTCATTTATCTTTGCGCTCATTAAAATCATATTATGCGTATAGATATTATTACCGTACTACCAGAACTTCTAAAGAGTCCATTTGAAGCCTCTATTTTAAAACGTGCTATTGAAGCAAATTTAGTAGAAGTTCATTTTCATAACCTACGTGATTATACGACAGATAATTACAAATCTATTGATGATACGCAATTTGGTGGTGGAGCAGGTATGGTGATGATGGTTGAACCTATTGACAAATGCATTACTAAATTAAAGGAAGCCCGTGACTATGATGAGGTGATTTACATGACACCCGACGGTGACACCTTAAATCAAGGGATTGCAAATCAGTTGTCATTAAAAGAAAATATAATCATTTTGTGCGGACATTATAAAGGTGTAGACCAACGTGTGAGAGATCATTTTATAACTCGTGAAATTTCAATTGGTGATTATGTACTTTCTGGTGGCGAATTAGGTGCCGCTGTATTATGCGACGCTGTAATTAGATTAATACCAGGGGTTTTAGGTAATGAAACCTCTGCCCTAACCGATTCTTTTCAAGATAATTTATTAGCACCACCTATCTATACTAAACCTAGAGAATACAAAGGCTGGAAAGTACCAGAATTATTATTTAGTGGTAATCTTCCTGAAATTGAAAAGTGGCGCGAGGAACAAGCTTATTTGAGAACTCAAGAACGTAGACCTGATTTATTTGAGGATTAGTTTAATTACTAATAACTCAGCTGCCTTTTAACTATACTTCTTTCTAATTAATTCTAATTAAACTAAGACTTATTAAAAACATATAAATAATCTTAGAAAGAAGTATACTGAAAAACTGTTTTTCTTTTTTTTAATTTAAAATCAATTATTGTTACAAGATAGCGAAAGTTAATAAATTAACTTATCAAGATTTATTTATGGTATATGAAACACAAATAATGCTCTAGGCTAGATAACCTATAAAAAAACCTTTTTATACTACTGTTTTATTTCATTCTTATAGGCTATAGTCAAAATAATCGGATTTAAAATACAATAAGAAATGCATTTATAGCTTTACGCCTAATGATGATGATGTGAGTTTAAAATCACCAACTAAAAATCATAAAATTATATGCGAAAGTCCTACCTAATAGTATTTTATATTCATTTTTTTACTAAATTTGTGACATAAAAGGGCTACATAATATAGTTAAAATTTTTAGCTATTATTAATCCCCAATTATAAACAACCAGATATTAAACATATGAATCAAATTTACTTATTACCCACAATCTTATTTTTTTCTTTCATCAATCTTAGTGCTCAAACTGTAACAATAACAGGCTCTTGTGCATCCTTTGTTGACGGAGTTTACACACTATCTTCAGATGTCAACGGAAAGCCTTCATATACAGATGGTGATTCTATCATTCAATGGACAGGTACAAGATGGGAACATAATCCAATAGACGGAACACAAGTAGGAATGTATAATGATTCTGATACTGCAAATCCACCAGCATCAAGTTTTTCTCCTTGGACTCCAGAGGACTGTGATCCAGCAGGAGTATTCTCTGGGGATGGAACTTCTTCTACTTTAAGTGCTACAGATGCTGAATTGTCTAATAAAAATATCAGGTTATTTCCCAACCCTACAACTGACTTTATTCAAATTTCAGGATTAACAAAAACGGAAAAATATAGCATTTCTAACATTCTTGGTGCTAAAATTAAAGAAGGAACTTTATCGGAAAATGAAAAATTGGATATTCAAAACCTAAATACTGGATTATATCTTATAAAATTTGATAACGGACACACATTAAAATTCAGGAAGAATTAGCATACACTCACATCATTTAAAGGCGATGTTAAGGCTAGAAGGAAGTGGCACACCTTTGTCTTCCTTTGATTTAGGCCCTCTTAAAAAAAATGAGTACTATATAAATTCCTGTCTATTCCGAAATGACAAAAGCAGAGAGTTTAATGGACAAAACTAGACTAAAATAGAACATCAAAAAAAAGGAAATAAAAAGTTGGTAGTTGTTAATTAATACTTATTTTTGCAGCCAATTTCGGGTTAACCTCTGGCGAAAATCGTGAATGTTGTTCTGAATCAATCAATATTAAATTTAAAGATATGGAATCTTTAGTAAAATTTGTACAAGACGAATTTGTAACAAGAAAAGAATTACCAGAATTTGCTGCTGGTGATACTATTACAGTTTTCTACGAAATTAAAGAGGGTAACAAAACGCGTACTCAGTTTTTTAGAGGAACAGTAATTCAAAGAAGAGGATCTGGAAGTTCAGAGACTTTTACGATTAGAAAAATGTCAGGATCAATTGGTGTAGAGCGTATCTTCCCGATAAACTTACCTGCATTACAAAAAATTGAAGTTAACAAACGTGGTAAAGTACGTAGAGCTAGAATTTACTACTTTAGAGGTCTTACTGGTAAAAAAGCTAGAATTACTGAACGTAGACGTTAATACACATACATCTGCAATCGCAGTATTTAAAAGGCCTTGAGACTTCTCAAGGCTTTTTTTATTAACAAAAGTTAATAAGTATAGTTCATAAATAGTTGATATCTAGAAACTTGAAATATTTGTTTTTTTAATCTCCGGTCGTATATTAGCTAAAGGAATAATAACAACTCTTGTTGGTTTCGTTTAAATGGCGAATTTATATAATGTCCTAGAAGAAAGTAACGTTCTTTAAACTAAATTGTTTTTTGAGGTTAATTTAAATCACGTGTATGCGTGTACAAAAAAAAAGACCATGACATTATTTTGGGAATAGTATATGTAAATAGACTTCACCGATATAATGAAAAGCTTAAAAAACCATATAAACGAAAGTGAATATAGTAATACAAGCAATGCTTTTAACAAACTAGACACGCAAGTGAAAAGAAGTTTAATAGCATCAAGAAAAACAATTAACGGAACATTTTAATGATAGGTCAATACATTTTGAAAATCAAAAAAATGTTTCATTGAAATAACAACACTTGAACCGAAAGTTTAAATGAAAATTTTAAATGCATTTGGTAGACATACTGAATAGGTCACGTTACGTTATTTCAAAAAAGCCATATCAAGGGGGATTAATTTCTACAGTGATATGGCTTTTGTTATTTTATAACTTCTGCATCCATTTTTTAAACTATTCTCACCTTCCCTTTACATTTTTATCATTATTACAAATCTATTCTGTTAAAAGATTTTCATATATGTATTAAAGCTATATAAACATGTAATTTTGTATATTCGCATCGCTAAAATTCAAGCCTTTCTTTGGAATCCTATTTTTAGCATCCTTATAATTCTTTAAAACCACGACAAAATGTCTAAAATTATTTATACAAAAACGGACGAAGCTCCAGCATTAGCAACACGTTCATTACTTCCTATTGTTAAAGCCTTTGTGAAATCTTCTGGTATTAATATTGAAACTAAAGACATCTCTTTAGCTGCCAGAATATTAGCTGTTTTTCCTGATTTTTTAACCGAAGACCAGCAAGTTTCTGATGATTTGGCTATTCTCGGTGAAATGGCAAAAAAGCCTGACACTAATATTGTGAAACTACCTAACATTAGTGCTTCAATACCTCAATTAAAAGATGCTATTAAAGAATTGCAATCTAAAGGTTTTAATATCCCAGACTATCCAAACGCACCTGAAAATGCTAAGGATAAGGAAATAAAATCTCGTTACGATAAAATAAAAGGAAGTGCAGTAAACCCTGTTCTTCGTGAAGGAAATAGCGACAGACGTGCACCTAAAGCTGTTAAGAACTATGCTAAGAAAAACCCACATACAATGGGAGCTTGGACAAGTGATTCTAAAACTCATGTTGCAACAATGAGCGGTGGTGATTTTGCACATAATGAAAAATCGGTTACACTTTCAAAGGAAACAAACGTAAAAATAGTACATACCGATAATCAAGGTAATTCTACTATTTTAAAGGATAGCTTCCCTATTCTTAATGGAGAAATTATAGATGCCACTATAATGAGTAAAAAAGCTCTAATTCAATTTTTTGAAGAGCATGTTGCAGATGCCAAAGCTAAAGGTATTTTGTTTTCATTGCACATGAAAGGCACTATGATGAAAGTGAGCGACCCTATTATATTTGGACATGCTGTTAAAGTATTTTTCAAAGATGTCTTCGCCAAGCATCATGCAACAATTGAACGCCTTGGTGTTAATGTAAATTATGGTCTTGGAAATCTTTTAGAGCGTATTCAAGAACTTCCAGAGGGAGAGCGCAAAGAGATAGAATCTGATATTGAAGCAACCTATGCTAGCGGACAATCTATTGCTATGGTAAATTCAGATAAAGGTATTACCAACCTTCACGTACCAAGTGATGTTATTATTGATGCTTCTATGCCAGCAATGATTCGTACTTCTGGACAAATGTGGAACTCAGACGGCGTATTACAAGATACTAAGGCTGTTATACCAGACAGTAGTTATGCTGGGATTTATTCAGCAACAATTGATTTTTGTAAAGCGCATGGTGCTTTTAATCCCACCACTATGGGAACAGTTCCTAATGTTGGATTAATGGCTCAAAAAGCAGAAGAATACGGATCTCATGATAAAACTTTTGAAATTTCGTCCAATGGTCATGTAAAAGTTATTGACAGTAACGGAAATACTTTGCTAGAGCATGATGTAGAGGAAGGTGATATTTGGAGAATGTGCCAGACAAAGGATGCACCCATTCAAGACTGGGTTAAACTTGCTGTTTCTAGAGCTAGAGCATCACAAACACCTGCTGTGTTTTGGTTAGACAAAAATAGAGCTCATGATGTTGAATTAATCAAAAAAGTAAACACCTATTTAAAAGATCATGATACTGAAGGATTAGATTTAAGGATTTTATCTCCTATTGATGCTACTATTTTTACGTGTGAAAGAATAGTTAAAGGCTTAGATACAATTTCAGTTTCTGGAAATGTACTTCGTGATTACTTAACCGATTTATTTCCAATTTTAGAAGTTGGTACAAGTGCAAAAATGCTATCCATAGTTCCATTAATGAACGGTGGTGGTTTATTTGAAACTGGTGCGGGAGGTTCTGCACCTAAACATGTGCAACAATTACTTGAGGAAAATCATTTACGTTGGGATTCTTTAGGTGAGTTTTTGGCATTAGCCGTATCGTTAGAGCATTTTAGTCAAGTAAATGACAATGCCAAAGCTAAAGTTTTAGGAGAGGCCTTAGATAATGCTACAGAAAACTTATTGGAAAATAAAAAAGGGCCTTCAAGAAAAGTTAATGAATTAGATAACCGCGGGAGTCATTTCTATTTGGCTATGTACTGGGCTCAAGAATTAGCTAATCAAAATGAAGATCAAAATTTAAAAGCTGAATTTGCACCAATTGCCAAATCACTTACCGATAATGAAGCTACTATTGTCGCGGAACTCAATGATATTCAAGGTAGCTCCACAACTATTGGTGGATACTATGAACCAAATGAAACACTTATAAACGAAGTGATGCGCCCAAGCAAAACTTTCAACGCTATTATAGGATAGTGTAATCATTCTATAGATTAAGTATATTTCAAAAGCCTCCTTTATTGGGGGCTTTTTTTATACTTTTATAAAAAATTGAAATGGCTTTAAGATGCTCATGCATCTTAATCGAAAGAAAAACAACCTTAAATAAATGAAAAACCATCTTTCCTGGTTTCTTATTGTACTATGCTTCAGCCTATTTTCAGCAAATGCTCAAGAAAAATATACTATAAGAGGTACGATAACAGAAGAAAAAAGTAATGAAACACTTATTGGTGTTAATATTATATTTCCTGAAATACAAGCAGGCGCTACCACCAATGAATACGGGTTTTACTCCATCACTTTACCTCAAGGTACTTATAAAATAGTTATTAGTTATCTGGGATTTACGACTATTTCTGAGACAATTACACTCTCAAAGAATATGTCTAAAAACTTCAGTCTGATTGAAGCTTTAGAAAATCTTGATGCTGTTATAATCTCTGAAGATATTGAGAAGCTGAACATTAAGAAACCACAAATGAGTGTAAATAGGCTTAGTTCAAGCACTATAAAAGAAATACCAGTTGTTCTTGGTGAAGCCGATATTATTAAAGCTATTACGCTTCTTCCTGGCGTAACTACTGCAGGCGAAGGCGCTTCTGGTTTTAACGTAAGAGGTGGTGCCGCAGATCAGAATTTAATTTTATTAGATGAAGCTACTATTTATAATTCTTCACACCTTTTCGGTTTCTTTTCAGTTTTTAACCCAGATGCTATAAAAGATTTAAAGCTTTATAAAGGAGGTATACCCGCTCGATATGGCGGACGCGTTTCATCGGTTCTGGATATCTACCAAAAAGAAGGAAACAGCAACAAGTTTCATATGAATGGGGGTATTGGTCTTGTTTCAAGTAGATTATTATTAGAAGGTCCTATCAAAAAGGAAAAAGGCTCCTTTCTTTTGGGCGGTAGATCAAGTTATGCGCATTTGTTTTTACCTCTTTTTGATATTTCAAGTATCGCTTATTTTTATGACTTAAATACCAAACTTAGTTATAAATTGAATGATAAAAACAACATCTATCTTTCTGGCTATTTTGGAAGAGACGTATTTAGAATCCAAGATAGCTTTGAAAACTCGTACGGAAATTCTGTTTTGAACTTTAGATGGAACCATTTATTCTCTGATAAATTATTTGCCAATTTATCACTTATCTATTCTGACTATGACTATGATTTAAAACTGAATTTTGTAGAATTTGACTGGGTTTCGGGTATTAGAAATTTTAATTTAAAATATGATCTTAAACACTACATAAGTCAGAAAGTAAAATTACAATACGGTCTAAACAGTATTTATTATAAGTTTAACCCTGGAGAAATTAATCCAACCGTTCCAACTTCTGGAATTAACCCTTTTAAACTGATAGACAAATATGCTTTTGAAAATGCTGTTTATCTGGATTTTGAACATAACCTATCCGATAAGTTAGCCCTTTCATATGGTTTACGCTTAAGTACTTTTCACAGACTAGGTCAAGATGAGCTAAATGTTTATGAAAATAATCAAGCCGTAAATTTCAACGAAGATTTTCAAATATATGAAAAGGCATCTCCTATTGGGGTTGAAACTTTTAAACGAAGTGATATTATCGAAAGCTTTGCCAATTTAGAACCAAGGGCTTCCGTTGCCTACCAATTAAATCCCGAGAGCTCAGTAAAGGCAAGTTACAATAGAATGAGCCAGTATTTACATCTGTTATCAAACACAAACTCACCTACCCCTTTGGACATATGGACACCAAGCGGTAAATATATAAAACCCCAATTACTCGATCAGGTAGCTATTGGGTATTTCAAAAACTTTAATAATAACCGTTATTCTTTGGAACTAGAAAGTTTTTACAAAAAGGTTCAAAATAGAATAGATTATATTGATGGAGCCGATTTAATTGCAAATAATGCCATAGAACAAGTTATATTAAATGGGCGATCGAGATCTTATGGTTTAGAAATGTTGTTAAGGAAAAACGAAGGGCGATTTAAAGGTTGGATCGCTTATACATTATCTAAATCCGAACAGCAAACCCCAGGTAGAACACCTATAGAAACTGGTATAAATAATGGTAACTGGTACAGATCTGCTTTTGATAAAACACACGATATATCATTTACAGGAAGTTATGATTTTAATAAAAAATGGCGGTTAAACACCAATTTCCTTTTTCAAACAGGCCAACCCGTAACTTTTCCAAACGCCCAATATGAATACAACGGCTTAAATATACCAAACTATAGTAATAGAAATGCAGATAGACTACCCTCTTATAACCGGTTAGATATTGCATTAAATTACACACCAAAACCAGACAAAAAAAGAGGCTGGCAAAGTTATTGGGTTTTTGGAATTTACAACGTTTACAATAGGAGAAATGCGGCTTCCATTTCCTTTGGTCAAAATCAGGAAACAGGGATGAATGAAGCTACGAGATTATCAATATTTGGAATTGTACCATCAGTATCTTATAATTTCAAACTTTAAGCACATGAAAAAATTTAAACACATAGTATTTTTTGGTCTCTTATTGATTTTATCTTGCGAGGATGTTATCGATGTAAATCTTAGTAATGCTGAACCAAAACTAGTTATTGATGCCTCTTTAAGATGGGCTAAAGGTACAGACGGCAAATCTCAACAAATTAAATTAACGCTTTCTGCGCCTTACTTTAATGATGGGGTTCCTCCTGCTACAGGTGCTCAGGTTACGGTGACTGATGCTAATAATTTCGTTTATAGTTTTATTGAAGATGGTAATACTGGGATTTATAATAATTCAAATTTCATACCTAAAATAGGTGATGAATACAATCTGACTATCATTTATGAAAATGAAACTTACGTAGGCACAGAAACCATGAAATCGGTAGTGCCAATTAATAGAATTGAACAAAAAAATGATGGAGGTTTTACAGGAGATGAAATTGAAATAAAAGTCTTTTACACAGACCCCGCAGGTATAGAGAATTTTTATTTATTCGAATTTTTTATAGTTAATAAAAGTATTCTTAGTCTTGAGGTGTATGATGATGAATTTACAGATGGAAACGAAATTTTCGCATTCTATACCGAAGAAGATATAAAAGCAGGTGATGAATTACACATTACAAACTCAGGAATTAGTCAACGATCGTATGATTTTCTAAATATTTTATTACAGCAAACCGATGAAAATGGTGGTGATCCCTTTGAAACTCAACCAGCAACTGTAAGAGGTAATTGTATTAATCAAACCAATCCAGATAATTTCCCTTTGGGTTATTTTAGAGTTACAGAAACAGATGTAGTAAGGTATATTGTTAAATAGGATAGTATTAGTATTCCCGTTTCTATTAAGTGTCGTGCTATCGACTATATTTTTTTGTACTCAGCCTGTTTCCATGTAATCAGATTTAAGATTCACCAATTAGTTATTGCTCTGTTACATTTTAGAAAACACAAAAAATGAAGTTGTTTCTATCACTAATGCAAACCAAATTTTTACGTATTTTTGATGCATGAGTTTCACTAAAACTACCGAGCAAGATTCTAATTACAATCATCTTGAAAGGATGTCTGTTTCGGAATTACTTCAAAATATAAATAACGAGGATAAAACCGTTCCTAATGCAGTTGAAAGGGCTTTACCGCAAATAGAAGCTCTAGTGCATCACATTGTGGATAGATTAAAAATAGGAGGGCGTCTTTTTTATTTAGGCGCAGGAACTAGTGGCAGACTTGGAATCGTTGATGCTTCAGAATGCCCTCCTACTTTTGGGGTATCTCATGAGTTAGTTATTGGTCTAATTGCTGGTGGCGATTCCGCCATAAGAGAGGCGGTTGAATTTGCAGAAGATTCTACGACTCAAGGATGGAAAGATCTGCAAGATTATAATATCCATCAAAATGATGTGGTTGTTGGTATTGCGGCTTCTGGAACAACACCTTATGTTATTTCCGCCTTACAAAAATGTAATGAAAACCATATTACTACAGGATGCATCGTATGTAATGAAAATAGTCCGCTATCCCAAACAGCTCAATTTCCAATTGAAGTCGTTGTAGGCCCAGAATTTGTTACAGGTAGTTCTCGCATGAAGGCTGGTACCGCTCAAAAATTAACACTTAATATGATTACCACATCAACGATGATTCAATTAGGTCATGTAAAAGGAAACAAAATGGTAGACATGCAACTAAGCAACAATAAATTAGTAGATCGAGGCACCAAAATGATTATGAATGAAATAGAGGTTTCGGAAGCTGTTGCTTCGGAACTTTTAAGCAAATATAAAAGCGTTAGAAATGCTATAAAAAACTATACAGATGGAAGATCGTAAAACAGACAAAAAAGAATTATTTAAAGGTATTAAAACAATGGTATTTGCTTTGTTAAGTTTGTTCATGGGGCCTATTCTCCTTAGTTTTGCTTTCAGTAAACCAGACGACAAACTATACTTACCGCTTTTAGTTTTAGGATGTGCTATTTGCGCAATGGCAGTATTTATGATGTTTAAAGGGATAAGAACCATTATGAACAGTATGTTCTATAATAGCAATAAAACCCAAAACCCCACTAATTAGCTGTTGCAGGCTTTGGGGTTGTAGGGTTGTAACCAAACTCCGAATCATCAATAACAATTCCTAGACTATCAAAAATATAATTGATAATTGCGTAATGATGTATGGTATGGCTATTAGCTTGTGCTAACAAAGCTCCATAAGTATAAGGAATTTTAGTTTTTCCCAATCCTAAATCGTCAATAACCATTACCGTATCACTTATATTAAAGGGTGCTGCGTTTAAACGCTCTATTATTAAATTTAAATAATCTTGAGCGCAGCTACAATCAGACTCAACATCCGTATTTCTACTTCTGGCAGTTAAGTCTATAACATGCTTTTCGTCAACATTAAAAATGCAATCGTAAAAGTCTAAAATATGCCTTATATGACAGCCAATACTTGAATAATAAGGCGATACAGAAGCATCACACAATTGCGTATTTGAAATATGCTTTAATAAAACTTGAGATTTTAGTAAGGTTTTTAAAGTAGATTGGATGATTAAATTCATAGACACTAAAATAACGAATAATATTAAATTTAAAAATTATTTCACTTTTAGTCTTTTAATACTATCATCCTTACATGACTTTTATATAAATATTATTTAGGAAAGCGAAATCATTAATTTATATAAAGCCTGCATGAATCAATTTTGGTAATGCCATTTCATTATGCTCCAAAACCCTCATCTTAAAATAAAGAAATCTAGATAAGTGTTTTATTATTTCAATTTGAATTGCTTATGTATAGCAAATAAGATGAAATTTTTATTCTTGCCTTATTAAGGATTGTTTTAGATTTCTATTTATCTGTAGTTTAATGTAAGTCTTATTTATTGCTGAATAATATTAATTCCTCTTAAGGAATGTTTAGGTTTAATCTAGTTTTAAAAGTATATATAAATAGGAAAAGAAGTATATCTTTAACACGAATAATTATTTTGAAAAATCTAAACTAAATAAACCATTTACATTTATGAAATTAACTAGGTATTTCTCATTTTTTAAAAAATTTAGAAATTTAACTTTATTCTTTTTTGCATCAAGTTTAATCTTACTCTCTTGTAATCAAAATACGGGAGATAAAACTTCTATTGGTAATTCTGATTTTAATTTAGATTGGAATTTTCACCTTTCAGAAGATAGTATTGATGTTTCCACTATTAAAAACTGGACAAAAGTAAACATCCCGCATGATTGGGCTGTAGTAAACGAATTCGACTCAACTTTAGTTAATGATGCTCTGGCAACTGGATATTTAGCGAGTAAAGGTTATGGGTACTATAAAAAAACTTTCGATAAACCTGCTAACGAAAACGAAGTAACTTATGTTTTATTTGATGGTGTTTACAATAACAGCGAGGTATGGATTAATGGTAAAAAGTTAGGATTTCACCCTTACGGATATTCTCCTTTCTATTTTGATGTAACTCAGTATTTAAATTCAACAGGAAAAGATAATGAGCTGTTGGTTAAAATAGACCATAGTAGATATGCAGATAGCAGATGGTACACAGGTGCTGGTATTTACAGAAAGGTAGATTTAATTACCTTAAATAAGGTACATATTCCTGTTTGGGGAACATTTATTACAACTCCTAAAGTATCCAAGGAAAGTGCTACGGTACAATTAAATATTGATGTAGAAAATGGTTCTCAAGAGGCATCTAACATAAGTGTAAAAACGGCTTTAGTGGACGCTAATGGTACCGAAGTAGCAACGTCTTCTTCTAATCTTGAGTTAAAACCTAGTTCTACAGATAAGATCATGCAAAGTATAGAAATTGCAAACCCTAATTTATGGGGTGTAGACAACCCAAATATGTATACCGCTGTAACCACTTTGAGTAAAGATGGTACCGTTCTAAATACTTACAAAACACCATTTGGGGTAAGAAGTATAAAGTTTGATGCGAATACTGGTTTTTATTTAAATGGTGAAAACATGAAGATAAAAGGTGTGTGTTTACATCATGATGCTGGCTTGGTTGGTTCGGCAGTTCCAAAAGGTGTTTGGAAAAGACGTTTACAAATTTTAAGAGAAGGTGGCTGTAATGCTATTAGAATTTCTCATAATCCGGCATCAAACGAATTTTTAGATTTATGTGATGAAATGGGCTTTTTGGTTCAAGATGAGTTTTTTGACGAATGGGATAACCCAAAAGACAAACGCCATAACAAATGGGAAGAGAAAAGTACCGACTATATAACAAGAGGTTACGGTGAGCATTTTCAAGAATGGGCTAAAAGAGATTTAGAAAACACAATGCTAAGTCATAGAAATCATCCTTCTGTGTTCCAGTGGAGTATTGGTAATGAAATTGAATGGACGTATAAAAGAAATGCGGCAACAACCGGGTTTTTCGATATGGAATGGGATGGTAATTACTTTTGGTCTGAGCCACCACATTCTGTTGAAAAAATTAAAGAATTGATGGAAACATTACCAAGAGGAAAATATGATATAGGTAAAACTGCTCAGAAGTTATCAAAATGGACAAAAGCATTAGATACAACAAGACCAGTTGTTGCAAATTGTATTTTACCTTCTTCAAGTCATTTATCTGGTTATGCTGATGCGTTAGATATTGTTGGTTACAGTTACAGAAGAGTACTTTATGATTATGGGCACAAAAATTACCCAGATAAAGTTATTATGGGAACTGAGAATTTAGCGCAATATCATGAGTGGAAAGCTATAGAAGAGCGTCCTCACATTTCAGGTACATTTTTATGGACAGGTATTGACTATATGGGAGAAATTAGAGCACAATGGCCCGTAAGAGTTCAGCCATCTGGTTTATTAACTACTGCTGGTTTCAAAAAAGGGTCTTACCATGTGATGAAAACACTTTGGAATGATGAACCTCACATTCATATAGCAACTCAAAATATTGAAAGATCAATAAATAAGATAGATGAGAACGGAAATATAGTGGCTAGAGATCCCGAAAGATGGAAATATGCACTTTGGGATTGGCAAGATGTAAATGAGCATTGGAATTATGAAGCAGATGAAATGATTTCAATTGAAATCTATTCTAACCTTGATGAATTAGAATTATTTTTAAATGATAAATCGTTAGGTAAAAAGCAATTAGCAGATTTTGAAGACCACGTTTACAAGTGGGGAGTTCCGTTTGCTGATGGTGAGCTTAAAGCTGTTGGAACTAAAAATGGTAGAGAAATCGTTCAAAAAGTAGTTACGGTAAACGAATCGAAAGCAATTACTTTAACTGCCGATGCCAAGTCCATTTCTGCTAATTATAATGATGTAGTTCATATTGAAGCTCAATTTACCGATGCCAATGGTAACCCTTCAATGACAGATGATAGAGAAATAACTTTTGAAATAAAAGGGCCTGCAAAATTATTAGGCGTTGATAATGGTTGGAAGAAAAGTGTTCAAAAGTTTCAAACTAATGTCAACACAACACATAATGGTAAAACCTTATTGATTGTTCAAGCTACAGGTGAAGCTGGTACTATTGAAGTAATCGCGCATGTTGATGGCATGGAAGATGTATCAGTTACAATTCAGTCAAAATAAAATATTTAGTAAGCCTTATAAAAACGAAAAGAGCGATTCGAATGGATCGCTCTTTTTATTTGCTATATAATCTAGGTTTTAACTTTCTTGGGATGTAGTTTCATAGCATAACTCCTTTTTCGAAGTATCAATAATAATTATGTTTTCCAGATTATAATTTAGCTGTGAATTAATAAATATTGCCACCAACAGATAATTTACTCGGTACCGCCTTTGGAATTGATTTATCGAAATCTTCAGAATTCAAACTATTCAAAAAAGATATTATTAAAGACATATCCTTAACTTTTAACGGACTCCCTTTTACCAGAGAATCTATCTGATGATTTTGGACATTTATATTCTTAGAATGTCCCGAAGATAGGTCTTGATAAAATTCAAGAACTTCTTGTAAAGTATTAAACGTACCATTGTGCATATACGGTACTGTATATCTCAAGTTTCTAAGCGTAGGAGTTTTGAATGCATAGCTTTTTTGAAACCCTGAGTCAGACAATTTTAATTTATCATTGTCGGCAACTCCTAGTACGTGCATTTTATAATCGCTAAACATAGGCCCATTATGGCAGGCATTACATTTAGCCTTTTTGAATAAATTAAATCCGTCCATTTCAGCTTGTGAAATAGCACTTTCATCACCTTTTAAATATGTATCAAATCTGGAGTTATTAGTTACCAATGTACGTTCAAAACAGGCTATTGCTTTTGAAATGGTTACTTCTGTAATAGTGCCATTATCTTTAAAGGCTTCTTTAAATAGCTGGACATATTCCGGAATATATTTTAGTCGATTTACAATGGTATCTAAAATAACTTCTTGAGAAAAATGAGGACCTCTCATTTCTTCATAAGACTGGATAGGCATTAAAGCTTGATCTTCTAAACTGTTCTCTCTAGCATCCCAGAACATGGGAGAATTAAGAGGCGTGTAATTACTATTGATATCAATACCGTTAAAGGCTGTATTTAAAATAGTATGCGCATTTCGCTTAACTCGCGGTATGGTATTAGGTGTTTTAAACTTCCTTTCGGTACCCAGTCCATTACCATTAACTCCAATAGATAAATCAAGGGATTCGGCATAGCCAAATTCTGGATGATGGCATGTTGCGCAAGCCACATCTTTATTTCCTGATAAAATAGGATCGTAAAATAGTAGTTTTCCTAAGTTTATCTTGTCTTCATTTGGCTTATTATTATCGGGGTGTTTTACCTTATCTGGTAAAGGCAGATATACTTCATTTATATCAATTATTTGAGCATCCTTTTTCTGCTTACATGAGAAGACAACTGAAGCGTTCATGCATAGAATAACAATAACTAAAAATAAATATCTACTCATAAAATTTACAGGCCATGGAAGTAGCTCCAAATGATCAAAAATAATTTAATCTCCTAAGACAATTTCAAGATCACTTTCAGTAGTAAACACCTCTAAATCCGGCTCTTTAATAGCTGTTTTCCATGCATATACTTTTTGTAAGTTTTTCATTTTCGAAAAAGTTAATAAACTTAGCTTAGTAATATCCGTGTGATATACATTTAAACTATTAATGCTTTCATGATTTGCCAGTTCATCAATACCAGCATCGGTGATCTTGTTTTTATCAATTACCAATTTTTGTAAATTCTCAAATGTATTAATGAGATTTAAATGATAGTCTTGAAGCTGATTATTTTCAAGATACAACCAAATAACATTATTTTTTATTTGAGATAGTTTATCTAACTTATTATCAAGTGTTTCTGCATTAATTTCAGAAATCGTATTTGCAGGTAATACAACTTCATATAATCCAGAATCAAAAACCAATTCTTTTAAAACGAATCCCTCAGCTTTAATAGCGCTTAAAACGTCGTCACTTACTAAAGATACTTCAGGAAGATCTGTGTCACCTTTTCTGTGAGTTCCTTTAAAACCTAACATATTCGATGCGATGTGCAAGATATCTTCTGAGGTTTCTACATTAGAAATTTTCGAACTAAAATCTGCGTTTGCATGATCAATCCAATAGGTTAGAATTGCAATTTCCTCCTCGGTTAATGGTGTCTTACCTTCGGGCGGCATAAAATCATCATGCTCCGGATTTAGTAACACACGTTTAATCATTTCAGATTCTAAAGCATTTCCGGCAATTAAAGCATCACCATTTTTTCCTCCCTTGAAAATCGCCAAAGAATCTTGGAATGATAAACCTCCTTTTTTCTTACTTTCATTATGGCAACTAGCACATTTATTATCTAAAATGGGCTGCGCTAAGTAATCAAACACCACAGCATCTTCAACTTTTTCTATCTTTGCAAGTTGCTTTTTTTCTTTTTTGTTGAATGGAGCATATTTTGTTAAATAATCACTACCATGAGTTAAATTCCCACCGTAATGTCCAGTTGCACTTAATAAAATAACGATAAGTGTTAACGCAGAAATATTCGCTTTAACTCTAGTTTTCTTTTTAAACTTTATTTTTTCAATGCGAATTAACCAAGCTAATAATGTAATTGCCGTTGTGGCTATTCCAAACCAAAAGTGAATATCTAAAGCCATAGCATCATAATCTCCACTAAGCGATAGCATATAGCCCAAAATACAGGCAATAACTGATGAAGCAAAACCTAAAAACAATGCTAATGGTATTGCCGAAGTTGTTGCTTCAATCCTTTTTTTTCTCCCTAACAATTCAAGAAGAAAAGCAAAAATTAAAAACCCTATGGGTAAGTGAACTACAAGTGGGTGAAATCTTCCCAAAAACAAGACAAAGTCTGGTGCTTCATTCATAAAACAAACTGTAAATAATATTTAAACGCGTTCTAATTTGTATGGTGCAGAATGATTAGCATTCCATTGACATATATATACATTTTTATCTTCATCTATACACACATCATGACCATGCAATATAGGTTTTTCTTCTATTTGAAAAGACTTTTGAAGCTCTCCATCTTTATAAATTGGTTCGGTACCTCCTGGGTTAGACACTACCTTATCCCCATCCAAAATAGTTACAAAGCCCGTATGGTCTTTCCAATTTGTTTTGCCAACTTTTGGCTGAGACCAACAGACACCAGCATATAGATTATTGTCATCAAATACAGGTCTGCATACCTGCATATTTGGTAAGTGTAACGTTTTAATGTACTTACCATCCAACGTAAACCATTTAAAGCTAGCTTGACTTCTAGAAGTAACTACAACCATCGGGTTATTCTTATCTCTATAATCTATAGCTACACCATGTGCACTTTGAATTTCGTAGTTTTTATCAGGGTTGTCACTTCCTCCCCAATGCCTAATATATCTTCCATAAGCATCATATTGAATAACTCTGCTCATACCATATCCATCAGCTACATAAATATCTCCATTTGGTCCAATAGCCGTTTCAGTAGGACAAAAATCTTCACCTGGCTTATAAACGCCAATGGTTACTGGGTGTCCGATATCAAAAATAACCTTCCCATCTACCGTAGTTTTTGCAACGCGACCATTATGCTTTATCATTTTGTTATTGCGACCCAGCGCCCAACCAGAATCAGCAATATATAACATATCTTCTCCTCCTTCATCGTGCAAGGTTAAACCATGACCACCTTGATATGCAGTACCCCAATAATCTAACAACTTACCAGACTTATCAAAAATGAGGATATTATTTTGCGGATGATCTCCAACCATAATCAAACGGCCTTTACTATCCATAACCATCTCATGACAATTTAGTAAAGGTGTTCTTGTAGAGCTTAATTGCGCCCAATTTTTTGTAAGCTTGTACCTGTAATCTCCATGCCCAAGAATGGTATCAGTTTCATTAAGTAAATGATTTGATTGTCCTTTATTTGTTATAATGGAAGCTCCAAAGGTTGATGAAGATGCCGCTAAAGCTGCACTTGCTAATCCTGTTTTTTTAATAAAATTTCTTCTTGAAGACATAAAGTTTGTTTTATGTTAATAAATCTTTCACAACATGACCATGAACATCTGTTAAACGGTAACGACGCCCTTGATGCTTAAAGGTTAATCTTTCATGATCAATTCCAAATAGATGTAACAGTGTTGCATGAAAATCATGTACATGCAACGGGTCTTTAATTACGTTATAACTAAAATCATCTGTTTGGCCGTATTGAAATCCAGGTTTAACGCCTGCTCCAGCCATCCACATGGTGAATGCTTTTGGGTGATGATCTCTACCATAGTTAGTATCTGTTAATTGGCCTTGTGAATATACTGTTCTTCCAAACTCACCTCCCCAAATAACAAGTGTATCGTCTAGCATACCACGTTGCTTTAAATCCTTAATTAATGCAGCAGTACCCTGATCGGTATTTTTACATTGATTTTTTAAACCACCTGGACATGAAATGTGCTGATCCCAACCTTGGTGGTATAATTGAACAAATTTTACACCTTTTTCTAATAGCTTTCTCGCCATTAAACAATTTGCAGCATAGGTTCCTGGATTTCTACTGTCTTTCCCGTACATTTCAAAAATATGATCAGGCTCATCTGATATGTCAGTAACTTCTGGAACTGATGTTTGCATTTTATAAGCCATTTCATATTGCGCCATTCTTGCCTGAATTTCTGGATCGCCATAGGCATCGTGCTGAATAGTATTTAGTTTATCTAAATAATTCAACATTTTTTTACGATCGTTACCATCATAATTATCAGGGTTATTTAAGTATAATACAGGATCTTTTCCAGAACGGAATTGTACACCTTGATGCTCTGTTGGTAAAAAGCCATTACCCCATAAACTCGCTTTTAGTGGTTGACCTTTTCCATTTTTAGACACTAACGTGATGAATGTAGGTAGATTTTCATTATCAGAACCTAAACCGTAACTTAACCAAGATCCAATTGATGGTCTACCCGGTAATTGATGTCCAGTTTGAAAGAAGGTAATTGCTGGAGTGTGATTAATTTGATCGGTTTGCATGCCTTTCATAAAGCATAAATCGTCAACTACTTCCGCAGTGTATGGCATTAATTCACTTACCCACGCTCTAGACTCTCCATATTGTTTAAAATTAAATACCGAAGGCGCCACAGGTAAGGTCGATTGACTACCACTCATTCCTGTCAATCTCGTTTTTCCAATGACAGATTTTGGTAAATCTTGACCAAACATATCCACCAATTTGGGTTTATAATCAAATAAGTCCATTTGTGATGGCCCACCACTTTGAAACAAATAAATAATACGCTTAGCTTTTGGTAAATGGTGAGGTAGCCCTAAACGGTTTTTATTGTAATGATCCAGAATCGCATCTGTATTCTTGGGTGCACCAATTGAGCTCCAAGCTTTTTCAGTATTTAGCAAACTTCCAAGTGCTAATGCACCTAAACCTAAAGACGTTTTCTTTAAAAAGTGTCTGCGATCTAATTGCTTTTCAATACTTTGAAAATCTTTATTATTAGATTTTAAATCATCGTGATGACTACACATGGTTTTATATGTTTAATATCAATATTATCGTTTTGTAATAAAAGCATCTGAATTTATAATAGTGGATGCTATAACTGCATTTGCAGCCACTAAAGCTTTGTCGTCGTTAGCTGCCAAAGTATATGCTCCAAGACTAATCCAACCTTCTGCTTTAGCTTCATTTTTTCTAAATTTTTCTAACTCAGAAATTTGTAAAGCTCTTAAAACTTCCAATTCATTTGGGTGAATCTTTCTTCCAGTAAGTTTTCTAAAAGCCAAAGAAATAGCTTGGTCAATATCTTTGTAACTGGCCATTTTTTTTCCTAAAACTCTTGCGGCCTCAATAAACGTAGGATCATTTAACAATACTAACGCTTGCAACGGTGTATTAGTTTCTTGACGCCTTGTGGTACATAAATCTCGTGTGGGTGCATCGAATGTCGCCAGTGTTGGATGAGGAACAGTACGCTTCCAAATAGTATACATACTTCTTCTATACAATTCTTCCCCAGTACTTTCATGATAAGTATCTCCATTTACTTTCCATAACCCTGGAGGTTGATAAGGGCTTACACTTTCTCCTCCAATTTTTTCGTTTAATAACCCTGAGGCAAATAATGCATTATCGCGAAGCATTTCTCCAGATAAACGTTGCGCAGGTCCTCTTGCTAAAAATTTGTTTTCACCATCCATGGCAAGTAATGCTTCACTAGCAATACTAGTTTGCTGATAGGTATTAGACATCATAATTAGCTTGTGCAGTTTTTTAACATCCCAGCCAGACTCCATAAATTCTATAGCTAGCCAGTCTAATAATTTAGGGTGGCTTGGTAATTCACCTTGGTTTCCAAAATCCTCAGACGTTTTTACAATACCTCTTCCAAAAATATTTTGCCAATAACGGTTTACAGTAACTCTCGCGGTCAATGGATTATCAGGATGTGTTAACCATTTAGATAATCCAATTCTATTTTTGGGTAAACTATCAGGAAACGCAAAAATACGTTCTGGTGTACCCGGGAAAACAGAATCTGTTGGAGAATCGTACTGTCCCCTATCTAAAACGTAAGCTTGTCTTGGTGTTTCCATTTCCTTCATCACCATGATTTGTTTTACGTTGTTAACCGTATCCACTAAAACCAGTCTGTCCTCTTCAAGCTTATTAAGTGCATCATTATATGGTTTAGAATTAGCTGATAAGTAATACTTAACAAGTTTGTCTTTTTCAATAGCTGTTAAATCTGAGTAAGATTTCTTTTTAATTTGTTCTAAGGCCTCTGTATTTGAAATTTGTAAAACTTCAACGTTGCTTAATTCTTTTTCAAA
Organism: uncultured Algibacter sp.; assembly: GCF_947495925.1. Lineage (GTDB taxonomy): Bacteria > Bacteroidota > Bacteroidia > Flavobacteriales > Flavobacteriaceae > Algibacter_E. Next base: position 17,146 of record NZ_CANMAU010000007.1, on the reverse strand, counting down.
AACTAATAAATTATCAACCGTTGCACCTAAAATACCTTTTCCTCTCCAAATAGCTCCAATACGCAATCCAGGTTCTAAACGAGGACTTTCTTTACCATAAAGTCTTAAACCATGAAAAATGATGTCTTTATATAAATTATCAAAATTCGTTTTGATTTGCAATTTTTCACCATCCATATAAATACCTACACCACGTGCTGTACTAGAACCATCATAGGTCATAGTCAACTGCACCCATCTTTCTTTTGGTATATCTCTTAAAGATTCAACAACAATCGCATTATCTGGCCATACATGCGCCAAAAGAGCTTCTATTTTATTGTCTTTGATTTTTAAATGATAGCCTCTAAAATTATGCAATTCAGGGCTATTCATTTTATGAAAAATAACGCCTGTTTCTAAATCTTCAGGTATAAAAACATCAATACCTATAGAGAACGCTTGATTTCTTTGATAAATACCAATTTTATCTAAATCCAACCAAGTATCACCATCCATAAACAACCCTTTTCCCTTTGCTCCTTCTTTGTAGATAGCTTTTTCATTATCTGCAAACTGCTGGCGCATGCGTATATTGTTTTTTTCACGACCACCAGCTAAATTTGTAAGTCTCTCATTATCAAAATTAAAATCAGCGACCAATTCCTTAGGCTTTTTGTTCGATGCAATTGTTTTATAACCTTCGTTTGCAATCCATTTGTTAGCTTTTTCTTGTTCTGCATTTCCGGTAGCTTCAACCTTTTCTTCTGTGTCATTTACAAGAGTTTCTAAATAGGCAATTACACCTTCTTGCTCTTTTGTAGGTAGCATCATTGCAGGCACTGGAGTTGCCAGATCCCATGGAATTAAACCCGTTTCATTAACATTATTAAAGAAACTATATATTTCAAAGTGATTTTTCTGTGAAATGGGATCGTATTTATGATCATGACACTTAGCACAAGCTACGGTGAGTCCCAAAAACGCTTGAGAAACAGTGGCTGTTCTATCAGACACGTATTCAGAACGAAACTCTTCATCAATAATACCACCTTCCAAATTCTGTGGGTGTAATCTGTTGAATGTGGTTGCTAATTTTTGTTCTTTAGTTGCATTTGGTAATAGGTCTCCAGCTAATTGCCATAATACAAACTCATCATAAGGCATGTTTTTGTTAAAGGCATCTATTACCCAATCTCTCCAAGGCGAAACATCTCTATATTTATCTACGCTATACCCATGTGTATCCGCATAACGTGCTAAATCCATCCAGTCTAAAGTGCGTTGTTCACCATAATTGGTAGATGCCAAAAGTCTGTCTATTTGTTTTTCATATGCGTCTTTAGAAGTATCATTTAAAAAAGCATCGATTTCCTCTAAAGTGGGTGGTAATCCTGTTAAATCTATGGATGCTCTACGCAATAGTAATTCCTTATCTGCTTTCTTAGAAAGTTTTAAATCCATCAGTTCTAATTTTGACTCCACAAAATTATCAATTGGATTCGCCACTAATTCTTTATTTTTCACATCTGGAACTTGATGCTTTTCCGGCTTTAAAAACGCCCAATGGTCTTTATACTCAGCACCATCTTCAATCCACTTTATCAAAACGGCTTTCTCATAATCTGACAGAGATAAATGGGAAGCAGGTTCTGGCATGATTAGTTTGGGATCATCAGTCATAATCCGATGAAAGAACTCACTTTTATTTAAATTCTTTGGTTTTATAGCATATTTCCCTGGACTTTCCGATAGCTCTGAAAATGCAGCTTCGGCAGTATGCAGCTGTAATCCACCTTTTATATTATCCTTATCTGGACCATGGCACAGGTAGCATTTATCTGAAAGGATAGGTTTTACATGCTGATTAAAATCAACTTCTTTCGGAAGCTTTTCATACTCTAGATAAACGGACTCTGGTAAATCGACGTTATTACATGCGCTAAATAATACAGCAACCAATATTAGGAAACTAAATCTCATACCTTATTCTAACTTAAATGTTCTGCTATTTTTGCAAATATAAAGTTAAGTAAAAAAAAAGGCTTAAATAAATCAGTCATAAAAATGTACATTTCCGATATCAACATGAGCTGCATTATGAATTAATTCCTACATTTGATTATTATCCAAAGTAATCGAATGTATTTTTTATTTAATGAACGACTTATTACAATCCTTAAAACTTAGATTAATTCATACAGGTTTTGAAGGTCTTGATCATAATTGGAATTATAAAAACGTACTAAGCCCGTTTGTTAGACTTATTTTAGTTACCGAAGGGCAGGCAACCTTACATCATACAAATCAGACGTTCAAGTTGGAACCCGGATATATGTATCTCATTCCAAGTTATACATCAAATAACTATAGTTGCAGTACATATCACAAACAATACTATGCGGGTTTCTTTGAAGAAATAAAACTGGGCATGTCCATTTTTAATATAAAACACTTTAATTTTAAAGTTAAAGCTACCAAATATGAAACCTTACTTTTTAAACGTTTATTAGAAATACACCCAAATAAAAAGGTAACAGACCAAACTCCAAAATCGCACATTAATCACTCATTATTCCAACAAGAAAAAAAGAACAAGAAATCAAGCACCGACAGTATTGAAACACAGGGTATCCTAACCATTCTATTCTCTAAGTTTATTGATAACAAAAACATGCTAACCAATAACACTACTGGTTTTAAAGATGATTTGAGTAATGTTTTAATCTATATTGGAAAACACATTCATCAAGAAATTACTGTGAAACAATTGGCAGAGTATTGCCATTTAAGCTCTGATCATTTTACAAAATGCTTTAATTATAGATTTGAAATTACACCAAATAAATACATTCAACTTAAACGCATAGAACGTGCTCAGTTTTTATTATTAACTACAAAAGATAGCATTCAACAAATAGCCGATCAAGTTGGGATGTCTAATACCTCATACTTCTCCAGAAAGTTTAAAGCGATAACAGGGTTTAGGCCAGGGAGTTTTAGAAAACAACAGTTAAACCGAGAACGTTTTTATGGTTAATCAATTTCAATCTTTAAAACTAAGCTTGATAAATGCGGGGTATTCTAATCTTGATAAAAATTGGAACTTTGATAACGTATTAAGCCCTTTTACAAGACTATTTCTTATCACCAAAGGAAATGCGAGCGTATACCATAATAGTCAAAAATTCAATTTAAAACCGGGGTTTTTATACTTGGTTCCGAGTTTTACATATAGTAGTTATAAATGTAATTTATATCATGAACAATTTTACGCTAGTTTTTTTGAAGAGTTAGGTAAAGGACTGTCTATTTATAATTTTACAAATTTTCAGTACGAAGTAAAAGCAAGTGAACTCGATACCATTTTATTTGAACGACTTCTGGATATCAACCAAAACAGAATGTTATTAAATAACGCTCCAGAGCATTATGACAATTATAAAACATTAGCTGAATTTGAGCAAAAAAATCAGGAACTAAGCGCTAGTGCTTTTACCGAAACACAAGGCATTTTAAAAATCCTCTTTTCAAGGTTTTCAAACGATGAAACTTCCTCCAAAAATAAGACCTCGAAATCCTTTTTTAATGCTGTACTCTATTATATTGTAGAACACCTTAACGCTCCCATAACAGTAAAAGACCTTGCAGCGTTTAGTCATTTAAGCGTCGATCATTTTTCAAGAAAATTTACGAAACATTTTGGAATGCGCCCAAGTAAGTATATTCAAAGTAAACGCATAGAACGGTCCATACTTTTAATTACAACCACCCACTATCCTTTAAAAAAAATAGCGACGCTTATAGGTTTTGAAGATTACAATTACTTCACACGCGTTTTTAAACAGCAAATCGGCGTAACCCCAAGTGCATATAAAAAAGGACGACAGCTTATTGGTTAAACTTTTTGATTTAAATCTGCTAAAACCAAGCGCAACTCCCCATAACTATATTTATCATCCACCTGATGTTTCAAATCCGACAAGTTTTCAAACTTTTTCTTCGGAATCAACACCTTCAACTCCTCATAATGATGCTCAGGAATTAAATCGGTAATCTTCACTTCCCCAGAATCCATAAAACTAGCCAAATGCCCAATAATAGTATTGGTATTCAACTCACGAACATCAGCAATCTCTTGCACCGATTTCCCAGACTGAAACAAAGCCAAAGATTCTTTTTTAGTATCTCCTTTTTTACGCTTTGGTTTAGGCGCTTCAAAAATATCTAAATCAGCCGAAGTCTCAATATCATGTTCCTCACAATACGCCCGAATCACTTTTAAAATAGCCGACCCATATTTCTCAACACGTGTTTTCCCCATCCCATTCACCTTCAATAACTCCGCTTTATTAGTTGGCAAAGTTTCACACATTTCATACAAAGCTTTCTGAGTAAACACCTGATAATGAATCAAACCTTTATCATCGGCAATATCATTTCTAAGGATCCGTAATTTTTCAAATAACTCTACATTACTAGTCCCCTCAACAACAGCCTTTCTAGATTTCTTAGGCTTCTCTTTACCAGAAAACACAGATTTAGCGCGTAACTCCAAAAATTGTTTTGAATTAAACTCGCTCTCCAAACCATTAAAATAAAGCATTTTAACAGTCAATAAATCCTCAAAAGCATCCAAGTGTTTTGTAATCTCACTACCAACTGCTTGATTATCCGTGGTAAACGCAAACGTCTTCAAAGACTCTAAAATCTTAGTTTCAGTCTCAACCTTAAAATACCCAATACCCTTTTTAAAACGTTCTTGTATGGTAACACTTTGTTCAGGCAAACCATCAGCCTCAGACAATTGTTTCAACTGCCCATTAAACCCATTCGCTACTTTCAAAAAGTTAGTAATAGTATCCTTAATAGGCAAAAAAGTATCTTCAATCTTACCCTCAATTACGTTTCTATTTCTATAATAAATATCCAGAATTCTGTTCAGCGGATATAAAAACTCATAAAAGGCAAACACTTCCGCAATCAAATCCAACTGAAAATGCTTCTGCGAATCTTCCAAAACATTTTCATCAGGCGCGTTCTGTTCTGCATTCTCATTAAATTGGGTAACGTTCCCATCACTAATAATCTGGCTAGAATGTATCTTGCTCTTCAACACCAAACCCTCTAAAGATTTACATCTACTCAGCGCCACATACGTCTGTCCATGTGCAAAAGCCCCCTGCGCATCAATAATCGCCTTTTCAAAGGTTAAACCTTGGCTTTTATGTATGGTAATACTCCATGCCAAACGCAACGGCATTTGGGTATAACTCCCTATTTTCTCCTCTGTAATCGCTTTGGTTTCAGGATCCACCGAATAATTAATATTCTCCCAAATCTCAGGCGTTACGTTAATATTAAAATCATCATCAGGGCAATGCACCACCACTTCATCTCTGTCTAACAAAATTACTTTACCAATCTTCCCGTTAAAATAGCGCTTCTCAGGGTTACTATCATTCTTTACAAACATCACCTGCGCTCCAACCTTTAAGTCTAAAGCCACAGCATTTGGGTAGGCATACTCCGGAAATTTACCATCCACTTCTGCATTATAGGTAAATGTTTTGGTCGTTAATTTATCCAACTCTGCCCTATTTGTAGCCTCTGCTTTATTATTATGGGTGGTCAACGAAATATAGCCAGCATCAGGCTCAGGTGTAAAATCAGGTATAAATCGTTTGTTTAATTCGTCGGCTTCAACAGCGGTTAATTTATTAGTTCTAATCGCATTTAAAATGTCAATAAATTTCGGATTCTCCTGCCTATAAATATGCTTCAATTCAATGGTAATCGCATGACATTGCTTAAAAGCCAGACTACTAAAAAAGAACCCATTGTTATACACATGCTTCAACAAATCCCACTCCTGCTCCTTAATCACGGGACTTAATTGTTGTAAATCGCCAATCATCAACACCTGCACACCACCAAACACCTTATTTCTATTTCTAAAGCGGCGCAACGTTCTATCAATCCCATCCAGTAAATCGGCGCGCACCATACTAATCTCGTCAATTACCAAAAGGTCCATACTCTTGATAATATTAATCTTCGTTTTGCTAAATTTTCGATTAAACCCCTTACTCGCATTCAAATCTGTATCTGGTAAAATCGGACCAAAAGGCATCTGAAAAAACGAATGTATCGTCACACCCTTTGCATTAATCGCCGCCACACCTGTAGGTGCCACCACCACCATACGTTTCAAACTGCTCATTTTCAAACGATGTAAAAACGTCGTTTTACCAGTCCCGGCCTTACCCGTTAAAAAAATCGATCGGTTCGTATTATTCACAAAGGCCCACGCTAATTCCAGTTCCCTATTCTCAATCATTAATCACGTAAAAATTTAGAATTTAAAGATACTTATTTGAATATTTTTTAGGGCGGGTTTTTATCGAAAAAAATAAAAACCGCGCTATCCGCTATATCTTCGTCGTACTGAACTTGTTTCAGTATCTCATCATGTACACGCTAACAATTAAAATATAAACATGCTATCAAAATTAGTACACCAGCACAACAAAGGATGCCACTCCTATCGCTCCCGCGCGTGTCTGCCAAAGTCAGTTTTAAACCGAAATACAATAGCTACTTGTAAAGGTCAATTTCCTATTATATAAATTTCTAAAAGTGCTATTATTCTGATAAAGATGTTTATTTTTAAGTTTTTATTAAAATTTAGTTTCCAAACTAATATATTTCTCATTACATAAATGGCAAAAATAGACAATAGCAGTTTTGAACAAAAACTATTTAAAGCAGCAGATAAGCTTCGTAAAAATATAGATGCTGCTGAATACAAGCACGTAGTATTAGGCTTAATTTTCTTAAAATACATTTCGGAATCTTTTGCAGAACTCTATCACAAATTGGAAGCGGACGAATGGTCTGACCCAGAAGATAGAGACGAATACATTGCCGAAAACACCTTTTTTGTTCCTAAACTAGCTCGTTGGAGCCATATTCACGCACAAGCCAAATTGCCTTCTATTGGACAAACCATAGATGAAGCTATGGAAGCAGTTGAGAAAGAAAACAAAGAACTTAAAAATGTATTGCCTCAAGTTTACGGTAAAGCAAACTTAGACAAAACCTCACTTGGTGAACTTATTGACTTAATCTCTAATACCGAACTACAAGCCGAAAACGAAAACTCTAAAGACCTTTTTGGTAGAGTCTATGAATACTTCTTAGGCGAATTTGCCAATGCCGAAGGAAAAAAAGGCGGACAATTCTATACACCAAAAGCTATTGTAAAACTAATGGTAGAAATGATTGAACCTTACAAGGGCAGAGTATATGACCCTGCCAGTGGTTCTGGAGGAATGTTTGTAATGAGTGAAAAGTTTGTAACCGAACATAGCGGAAACATAAAAGACATTACGGTTTACGGACAAGAAAGCAACCAAACCACTTGGAAACTCTCTAAAATGAACCTTGCCATACGCAACATAAACAGCAAGTTTGTAGCTTGGAATACTGAAGGTACATTTTTAAAAAATGCACACCCCGATTTAAAAGCCGACTTTATTCTTGCCAATCCACCTTTTAACCAAAAAGATTGGGGCGTTGATATTTTACAAGAAGATGCACGTTGGAAATATGGTACACCACCAAACGGAAATGCCAATTACGGTTGGATGCAACATATGCTTTACCATTTATCACCACGTGGTGTAATGGCAACGGTTTTATCTAACGGTTCTTTAAGCTCTAATACTTCTGGCGAAGGTGATATACGTAAAAACTTAGTAGATGCCGATTTGGTAGAATGTATTGTAGCATTACCAAAGCAATTGTTTTATAACACAGGTATTCCTGCGTGTATTTGGTTTTTGCGTAGAGAAAAAAGCAACCATAGTAAAGAAGTATTATTTATAGATGCATCAGAACTAGGCTATATGAAATCTCGTGTACATAGAGATTTTACAGAAGAAGACATTACCAAAATACGAGACACCTATCTCAATTGGCGTAACGTCATTGCGAGGACGAAGGACGAAGCAATCTCATCATCGCAATCTCTTTACCAAGACATCAAAGGCTTTTGCAAATCCGCAACTTTAGAAGCCATACAAAAACACAGCTACGTACTCACACCAGGACGATACGTAGGCATACCAGATGAAGAAGATGATGGTATTACTTTTGAAGAAAAAATGCAGTCATTGACTGTTTTATTAAAGCAACAAATGGATAAAGAGCAGGAGTTGAACAAAGACATTGCTACACAACTGGCTAAAATTGGGATGAGTTTATGAGTAGTGTAGATAACATACCTAATGGATGGGAAGAAACTACTTTGGGTGAGGTAATAAATATAATTGGCGGAGGAACACCAAAAACAAAAATTCCTGAATACTGGGATGGTGAAATACCTTGGCTTTCGGTTGTTGATTTTAATAACGATAATCGTTGGGTTTCAACTACTGAAAAGTCAATAACCGAATTGGGTTTAAATAAAAGTTCAACAAAACTTTTAAACGTTGGTGATATTATTATTTCTGCAAGAGGTACAGTTGGAGCAATGGCTCAACTAAAAAAGGAAATGGCGTTCAACCAATCTTGTTATGGTATAAGAGAAGTTAAAGATGTTTCTGATAAAGACTTTTTATTCTATTTAATCAAACATAGTTTAAAAAAAATTAATAGAAATACTTATGGAGCAGTCTTTGATACGATTACAACCAAAACTTTTGATGTAATTAACATCAACCTTCCACCATTACCAGAACAAAAAGCCATAGCAAATATCCTTACCGCTTTTGATGATAAAATAGAAAACCTACAAGTCCAAAACAAAACCCTAGAACAAACCGCACAAACTATTTTTAAAGAATGGTTTGACAAATACCAAGTAGGTGATGAATTGCCTGAGGGATGGAGAATTGGTGCAATAGGTGATTTAGTAGAAATTCGAAGAGGTGGGTCACCTAGACCTATTAAAGATTATATTTCCGATAGTGGTTATCATTGGTTAAAAATTTCAGATGCAACAGCAACGGTATCACCTTACATTTTTGAAATAAAAGAGTTCATAAGAAAGGAAGGATTAAAAAAAACCACTCTAAAGAAAAAAGGTGATTTAGTTCTTTCAAATAGTGCAACACCAGGATTACCAAAAATTTTAGAAATTGACACGTGTGTTCACGATGGTTGGATGCATTTTCCAGAATCAAAAGTTTCAAACGAGTTTTTATACTTACTGTTTCTAGAAATTAGGCCAAGGCTTGTGCAACAAGGTAGTGGTAGTGTTTTTGTTAATTTAAAAACAGATATTTTAAGAGAATATCCGCTTGTTATTCCAAAAAAATCTGTTTTTGAAAATTTTGATGAAATCATAAAACCAATATTTCATAAAATCAAAAACAATGCACAACAAATCCAAACACTCAAAAAAACAAGAGATACCCTATTACCTAAATTAATGAGTGGGCAGTTGCGGGTAAAAATGTCTGAACACGATTGATAGGATGAAACAAGATGGACAAGATTTTTTAAAAGAATGAAAAAAACAGATTACACCAATAGTATCAATGCATTAACTCATAAGATAATAGGTTGTGCTATGGCTGTACATAAAACTTTAGGTAATGGTTTTCAAGAAGTAATCTATCAAAGAGCCTTGGCAATTGAGTTTTCTTATCAAAACTTAGAATTTGAAAGAGAAAAAGAAATGGGTTTAAGTTATAGAGGATATGACATAGGAACTAGAAGAGTTGATTTTTTTGTAGAACAATTAGTAATGGTAGAAATAAAAGCTATTGAAAAACTAGAGAATGTACACAAAGCACAAGCAATAAATTATTGTGAAGCTTACAATATTGCAGATGGCTTATTGATAAATTTTGGTTCGCAAAGCCTTGACTTTAAAAGAGTGTACAACAAAAATCTTGTGAGTCCTGATAATCAAAAAAATCCTGTTCAAGACAATAACCAAGGCAATCCCCAAATCAATAAAAAATCATAGTTCAGACAATTATGGATAACAAACTACAACCATCAGACGAGCTATCTAACTTTTTGCTCTATACCACACCAGAGGGCAATGTTAATGTAGAAATATATTTTCAAAACGAAACCGTGTGGCTTACGCAACAAAAAATGGCAACCCTTTTTGGGGTTGGTAAAGCGGCTATCAGTAAGCATTTGGCTAATATTTATGAGTCGGGTGAATTGCAAAGAGAAGCAACTGTTTCCAAAATGGAAACAGTTCAGCAAGAAGGAAACAGACAGGTTACTCGTACTATTGAATATTACAATTTAGATGCTATTATTTCGGTGGGTTATCGCGTTAACTCTACTAAAGCTACGCAGTTTAGAATTTGGGCAACACAAACCTTAAAAGAATTTATTATTAAAGGGTTTGTAATGGATGATAACCGTTTAAAAAATGGCAAATACTTTGGTAAAGATTATTTTGATGAACTCTTAGAACGTGTACGTTCCATACGTACTAGCGAGCGTAGAATTTATCAAAAAATAACAGACCTTTTTCAAGAGTGCAGTATCGATTATGATGTAAATTCAGAAATTAAAAAAAACTTCTTTGCTTCGGTTCAAAATAAATTTCATTATGCCATTACGGGTAAAACAGCAGCCGAAATTATTCATCAAAAAGCTGATAAAGAACAACCGTTTATGGGTTTAAATACTTGGAAAAATGCACCCAAAGGGCGTATTCTAAAATCGGATGTGACTGTAGCCAAAAACTACTTACAAGAAAAAGAAATTAAACAACTAGAACGTACGGTTACTGGCTATTTTGATTATATAGAAAACCTTATAGAGCGTAGAACTTCTTTTACTATGGAACAACTTTCAGGTAGTGTCAGCAAGTTTTTAGAGTTTAACGAATATAAAGTATTAGAAGGCTTAGGTAAAATAAGTAAAAGACAGGCAGACACTAAAGCCAAGACAGAATATGATGTATTTAACAAAACACAGAAAATAGAATCTGATTTTGATAAAGAAATAAAACGACTAAAAGAAAAAGGAAATGAGTAAACTTTCCGAAAACACCATAGAACAATCTTTAATTGACCAATTAATTAGTCAAGGCTATAAATATTTTAATGGTACAGATATTTCGCCTATTGGTTCAACTCCGCAGCGTGAAAATTTCAGTTCAGTACTTTTAGAAAATCATTTTAAAGAGTCACTTGCAACACTAAATCCTACACTTCCAGAATCTGCTCGTTTAGAAGCCTATCAAAAGGTTGTCAATTTGGGTACAGAAGACATAATGGAAAACAACGAGCGTTTCCATACACTTCTTACTAATGGCGTAACGGTAGAATACACCAAAGAAGGCAGAACAAAAGGAATCAACGTAAAATTACTAGATGTAGAAAAACCAGAAAACAACAACTTTTGGGTAGTTAATCAATTGGTAGTTAAAGAAAATAATAACGAAAAACGGTTTGATGTTGTCATCTATGTAAATGGCTTGCCTTTGGTGTTTATAGAACTTAAAAGTGCCACAAGCGAAAAAGCCACCTTACGTAGGGCTTACGACCAAATACAAAATTACAAAAAGGCAGTACCAAGCATTTTTTATTACAATGCTATTTGTGTGATTTCAGATGGTATAGACGCAGGAACATCAAGTGTATCTGCACCATTTTCGCGTTACTTATCTTGGAAAGCACCAAAAGAAGTTGCTAATGAAGTAAGAACAGAATTGCAAATTCTTACCGAATATATGCTGAACAAAAAGACTTTGGTTGAGCTATTACGTTACTGTACTGTTTTTGAAAAAGAAGAAAAGAAAGACGAGAAGACAGGAATCATATTTCAAGTAAACATCAAAAAAGTTGGAGCTTATCATCAATATTATGCAGTACAAAAAGCAGTTGAGCAAACATTACGCGCAACAAACTCTAAAGATGGCGATAGAAAAGTTGGTGTAGTTTGGCATACACAAGGTTCTGGTAAATCTCTATCAATGGTTTTTTATAGTGGCCAAATTATTACGCATCCGCAAATGGAAAACCCAACCCTAGTCATACTTACAGACCGTAATGATTTAGACGACCAACTATTTGGTACGTTTGGAAATTGTGTTGGCTTATTAAGACAAACACCAGTACAAGCAGATAGCAGAGAACACATTAAAGAACTATTAAAAGTTTCTGGTGGTGGTGTAATATTTACAACCATTCAAAAGTTTGCACCAGCAGAAGGAAATGTCTATGAAACCTTATCAGACCGAACGAATATTGTTGTGGTAGCAGATGAAGCACACAGAAGTCAATATGGTTTTTCTGGTCGTGTAGTAGAAACAGATGATGGTTCAGAAATAAGATACGGAAATGCCAAGTATTTACGTGATGCGTTACCAAACGCCTCTTACATTGGTTTTACAGGCACACCTATTGAAAAAGAAGACAAATCTACACCAGCAGTTTTTGGAGATTATATTGATGTTTATGATATAAAACAAGCAGTAGATGATGGTGCAACCGTTCCTATCAGTTATGAATCTCGTTTGATAAAAATCAAACTTGACGAAAAGAAAGCGGCAGCACTTGATGATGAAATCAATAGTATTGAAGGTGCAACTGAAGAACAAATAGAAAAAGCCAAAAAGAAAACAACAACTATTGATGCTTGTGTTGGTGAAACGAGCAGAATGAAAGATGTTGCAAAAGATATTGTTTTTCATTTTACAGAAAGAGATAAAGGATTAGATGGAAAAGCAATGATTGTTGGTATGACACGAAATATCTGTGTTCGATTGTATAATGAAATAATTGCTTTAAAACCAGAATGGCACAATACCGATTTAGACAAAGGAACAATTAAAGTCATAATGACGAGTTCTACAGACGACCCAGCAATTTTTCAATCACATCATACCACCAAAAACCAAAGAAAAGATTTAGCAACAAGAATGAAAGACACCAATGATGCACTAAAATTAGTCATTGTTCGTGATATGTGGTTAACTGGTTTTGATGCACCAAGTATGCACACGTTGTATGTAGATAAAAAAATGCAAGGAGCAAATTTAATGCAAGCCATTGCACGAGTAAATAGAGTATATAAAGATAAACCAGGCGGTTTAGTTGTAGATTATATTGGAATTGGTCAAGACTTACGGAAAGCAATGGCAACTTATTTACAAAGTGGTGGCGAAGGTTCGCCTGTTGTAGATATAAAAGAAGCCATTGCAGGAATGAAAGAGAAATTTGAAATCGTAGAGCAAATGTTCAATGGTTTTGATTTCAAGCAATATTTTAAAGTTGATACAGCACAAAAATTACAAGTATTATTGGGTGCTCAAAACTTCATTTTAGCAGACCAAAAACTAAAAGACCGCTTTCTAAAAGAAGTGACTTTGTTGTCGAAGTTATTTGCAATGTCAATTCCAAGTCCAGATGCAGAAATTTTAAAAGACGGAGTTGCATTTTTTCAAGCTGTAAAAGCACGTTTAAACAAGTTTACAGGAAGTGGCGTAAAATCTGATTATGAAGTAGAAACAGCTATTAAGCAAATTGTAGATGATGCTTTGTCAAGTGATGGCGTAATTGATGTTTTTGAAGCAGCAGGCGTTGAGACACCTTCGGTTAGCATTCTATCAGATGAGTTTTTATTGGAAGTAAAAAATATGCAACAAAAAAATGTTGCTTTTGAATTGTTGAAGAAACTATTAAGTGATGAAGTAAGCATCAGAAAAACAAAGAATCTAGTACAAGGAAAAAAGTTTTCTGAAATGTTAGAATCAGTTGTAAAACGTTATCACAACAACCAAATAGATTCAGCTCAAGTATTAGCTGAATTATCAGAAATCGCAAAAGAAATGCGATTGGAAGACAGTAAATCGGAAGATTTAGGATTAACGCCAGAGGAATATGCATTTTATAGTGTCTTAAAACAAAATGACTCAACAAGCTTTTTGAATGATGACAAAATGAAAGAACTGATTCATACGATAGTTGACGTTATCAGAAAAAATGCAACTGTTGATTGGAGCAAGCGTGATGACGTAAGAGCAAAATTGCGACTAACAGTAAAGAAAATATTAATGCGCTATGGTTACCCTCCAGATTTAGCAAAACTGGAAGCTGACCGAGTATTAAGACAAGGAGAAGCACTAGCGGAAATGTTCTCTTCGGAGAATTAATTTTTCTATGAAAAACACAATTGAAAAATACATCTCCCTAAATAATAAACAATTCGGGAGATACAATTCTTGGAATCATTGCTACAAAGCTTTTGGAAATCCTAAATTAGACAACAATACTCTATCTTTAAACCTTGCCTTTTATTTAGCTAGTTGGGGTATGTATAGAGGTTCAAGTGGTTTGCTTCAAAAAGACTATAAAATTCATATTGGGGTTGTAAAGAAAATTATGGTTTAAGATGTTCTAAGAAAAGTGCTGTAAATCATTTATCAATTCCGAAAATATTAAAGGTTATTGAAGAACTTCAAAATCACTATAAATCTTTCGAATTTGAAACTTCAAAAGGTAAAATCAGACCTATTGCACCAACTGATACTTTAATCAGTAAAGTTCTTTTAGGAACTCTTGGTTGTGTACCTGCGTTTGACCGTTTTTTTATTGATGGAGTAAAAGAAATAACAGCAAAAAAAGAACAATTCAAATCACTTAAAAAATCAAGTCTTGAAAAACTATTTGAATTTACAGACAACAATACCAAAGAAATCACTGAAATTCAAAACAAACATAACGAATACCCTTTAATGAAATTAGTAGACATGTACTTCTGGCAGATTGGTTTTGACAAGAGTAAAAAGTAAAACAAATGAAATTCAAAGAAAAATATTCAAACGTCTCTTATTCAAAATTAAACTCAAAGCAAAAAGAAAACTACAACTTTCATAAAGTAGCTTCTGCATTGGCTAATTATGGATTTAATTCTATGCGTTTAAACGACGATTGGCAAGGTGCAGATTTTATTGCGGTTCATATTGATGGTGATGATATGCTCAAAATCCAATTAAAGGGGCGTTTTACATTAGCAAAAAAATATATAGATAAAAATATATACATCGCTTTTATAGAAAATGATACTATAAAAATATATCTACACGATGATGCAATTAATATGATGCCAGATAATATTAAAAACTCAAAGTCTTGGCAAACAAATGGCCTTTATAGTTGGGGAAAAACGCCCATGTTTTACAAAGATGTAATTTCAGTATTAAGTTGATAATAAGCGTCACTTCGAGGAACGAAGTAGTCTCGTAAAAGTAAACGTTAAGAACAATAAGACCGCTTCGTTCCTCGTGATGACAGTAAAAACGCAATGACTTGTAAACATGAAACCAGGATACATTTATATATTAACCAATAAAAACAATACCACCCTATATGTTGGGGTAAAAGAGCGTATCATTCAGCATAAAGAAAAGAACGATAAAAAGTCATTTTCAGCACGTTATAACTTAAACAAGTTGGTCTATTACGAAACATTTCAAATGGTTGGTGATGCCATTGGCAGAGAAAAACAATTAAAAGGAGGAAGTAGAGCCAAAAAAATAGCATTGATAGAAAGCTTAAATCCTAATTGGAATGATTTGTTTGATGAATTATAACGTCATTGCGAGAAGAGTGGCACGAACGACGAAGCAATCTCATGATTGAATACGATAAAATTAACAGATTGCTTCGTGCCTCGCAATGACATATCTCAATTCAACACCCGCCTAATAATCTTCTGCACATCACTATTATCCTGCTGCCGTATTAAAAAGGACTCTAATTCTTCGGTGTTGTTAATTTGTTCTGTTTTATCAATAAAACCATAGCCTACATATGTGCCTTGCTCAATCATAATAAAGGCATCTTCGTAATCGTATCTGCCTTTTTGTTTTAAAACCACATCTTTTTTGTTGTTTTTTAAGGTTTCTGTAGCTTGCAATACACGTTTATTGTATCGTTCAGGATATTCTTGCTCTTTACAAATACCTTTACAGGTATGTATTTTAAAATGGTTGCAGGTTTCAACACCTTCTTGCAAATGGCAATATTTTGGGCACAATTCAAATTGGTTACACAACAGTTCTATCTGTTGCCGGCATTCGGTTATAGAATGCAAAACCAATAGTGGATTTGGTGTTGCTTTAAGTGTATTATACGCTAAATGAATAATCCCTTTTCTATCAGTATAACTAAAAATAGCATGCATTTTAGGGGCACGTTTCGCTACCTGATTGTATTGGGGGTAATGCTTTTTTATAGCTGCATCCTCCATCAATAAAGCAATCAATTCACTACCAGAAAGTGAAAAGTCAATATCAGCCGTCTCTCGACACATCTCTAAAGATTTCTTAGTTTTACTATAAAAATGACTTAAAACACGCTTCTTAATATCTTTGGCCTTACCGACATAAATAATCTTACCTTTTTTATTTTTAAAATAATACACGCCAGGTGTATGTGGTAAACTATTAAAAACCGAAGTTGGTAAATGCGATGGCAATGTGGCTTCCTTAGATGATTTTTTCAAAAAGTCGTTAAACACTGTTTCTGCTCCCTCCTGATGTAATAACAATTCAAATAAAACAACAGTAGCTTCAGCATCACCTCTCGCTCGGTGACGACCATGAATACCAATGTGCAAGGCATTACAAAGTTTCCCTAAACTATACGATTTATGTCCAGGAATTAGTTTCCTAGCCAACCTTATGGTGCACAATTTCTTTCTGTTAAAGTCAATGCCTATATCTTTAAATTCATTACGAATCGCGTTATAATCAAAATTCACATTATGCGCTACGAAAATGCAGTTTTCAGTAAACGCCAAAATATCTTGTGCTATTTCAGAAAACGTTGGTGCATGAGCTACCATACCATTATCAATACCTGTTAGTGCGGTAATATAATCTGGAATAAATTGTTCCGGATCCACTAAAGATGTATACTCATCTATAACCTGAGTTCCATCATATTTAAAAATAGATATTTCGGTAAGCCTATTGCTTTTACCTGAAGTTTCAACATCTATAATGGTATAAATCATGATTTAGGATTAAATCTGGTGCTTTTTCTCTTTAAAGACGAATAAAGATATTAATAATCGAGATACAGATTTAAAATTTCAAAAGATTGTTGAGTTAATTGCAAAAAAAATCCTCAACAAATAAATGTTGAGGATTCAAAAAAGGCAACGACCTACTCTCCCA
>NZ_CANMAU010000006.1:5000-368688 GCF_947495925.1 uncultured Algibacter sp. | reverse complement strand
TTTTTTTGCCTTTTTTTTACCAAAACTTTTAACTCCCTAATAAACCGTAGTTTATCAATCCACTTTTTTTAATATAAGCGAACAAATCGCATTAATCCCTTTTTATTAAATCCTATAATCTATCACTTAATAACTTCTTAACACCAAATCAAGCTTTAATAAACTTATATTAGACTCCATTTCTTTACAAACGAATAACTTTTTATTTCCTTCATATATATAACATGTAAGCCTTAACTACTTTTTAACTCTCTACCTGTAACTTTAATATAGCCCCTCTTTTTTACTCACAGACAAACAATACCTGTATCAATAACAACCCTCCCCCCTTATTCCTTATATGTGCACAATCAGCAAAACCAACAAAGCTGCGTTAGGGATACCAATGGAAAGCCCACAGCGAGGTACGAGCGCGGACTTATAATGAATAGCCCGACCCCAGAGGGAACGCCCTGAAAAAATTAGTGATACATATATAGGTATATATATTGCATGGATTTGTTTATACCATTATCTTTGCAGCCGAATTTTAATTAGATTTATGATACATATTACTTTACCTGATGGAAGTGTAAAGACGTTTGATGCAGGCGTTACACCCATGGATGTTGCTAAAAGTATAAGTGAGGGATTTGCTAGAAACGTGATTTCAGCAAATTTTAACGGTACAACCGTGGAAACTGTAACACCATTGACCACCGATGGTTCATTGGTTTTATATACATGGCGAGATGATGCTGGTAAAACTGCTTTTTGGCATTCATCAGCCCACGTTTTAGCACAGGCTATAGAAGAATTGTATCCAGGGTCTAAACTTACTATTGGTCCTGCCATTGAGAATGGGTTTTATTATGATGTAGATTTTGGTGAGCATACCCTTTCTGAAAAAGACTTTAAAGCTATTGAGACTAAAGTTTTAGAAATAGCAAGAGGAAAGCACGATTTTAAAATGCGATCTGCTACAAAAGCTGAAGCTTTAGAACTCTATAAGGATAACCCTTTTAAAACGGAGTTAATTGAAAACTTAGAAGATGGCACTATTACATTCTGTGACCACGCTACTTTTACCGACTTATGCCGTGGTGGTCATATCCCTAATACAGGCATTATAAAAGCTATTAAGGTTTTAAGTGTTGCTGGAGCTTATTGGCGTGGTGATGAAAACAAGCCACAGCTAACTCGTGTTTATGGTATATCGTTCCCGAAACAAAAGGAACTAACCGAATATTTAAACATGCTTGAAGAAGCCAAAAAACGCGACCATAGAAAACTTGGTAAAGAGCTTCAACTTTTTACATTTTCTCAAAAAGTCGGACAAGGACTCCCGCTATGGTTACCTAAAGGCGCAGCTCTACGCGAGCGTTTAGAAAACTTCTTGAAAGCTGCACAAAAAAAAGCCGGATATGAAATGGTAGTCACACCACATATTGGGCAGAAGGAACTTTATGTTACTTCTGGGCATTATGCTAAATATGGTGAAGATAGTTTTCAACCTATTACCACACCAAAAGAAGATGAGGAGTTTTTATTAAAACCCATGAACTGCCCGCACCACTGCGAAGTTTACAAAAATTTTCAATGGAGCTATAAGGATTTACCTATACGCTATGCAGAATTCGGGACTGTTTATAGATATGAACAGAGTGGTGAGCTACATGGTTTAACTCGTGTACGCGGTTTTACGCAAGATGATGCTCATATATTTTGTACTCCAGCTCAATTAGATCAAGAATTTAAAAATGTGATTGACTTAGTGCTTTATGTTTTTGGCTCTTTAGGTTTTGAAAACTTTACGGCTCAAGTTTCAGTAAGAGACCCTGAGAATCCTGACAAATATATAGGAGATGTTGCCAACTGGGAAAAAGCGGAACAGGCCATTATAAATGCAGCACAAGATAAAGGCTTAGATTATGTTGTTGAAACTGGGGAAGCTGCCTTTTACGGACCTAAGCTAGACTTTATGGTTAAAGATGCCTTGGGGAGACGTTGGCAACTAGGTACTATTCAAGTAGATTACAACTTACCTGAGCGCTTTGAATTGATGTATAAAGGTAGTGATAATGAGTCGCATAGACCGATAATGATTCACCGTGCGCCATTTGGAAGTCTGGAACGTTTTATCGCTTTATTATTAGAACATACAGGAGGAAACTTCCCGCTTTGGTTAATGCCAACTCAGGCGATTATATTATCGATTAGCGAGAAATACGAAAAATACTCTGAAAAAGTTTTAAATTTGCTAGAAAATGACGAAATTCGCGCCCTTGTAGACCATAGAAATGAGACTATAGGGAAGAAAATTAGGGAAGCCGAAATTCAAAAACACCCCTATATGATCATTATTGGTGAGCAAGAAGAAAAGGAAGGCAAAATTACGGTACGTCAGCATGGTGGTGCAGATTTAGGCATGATTTCTGTAGAAGCTTTCTCTGAAATAATAAAAGAAGACATCAAAAAAACGTTAAAATCGTTTTAAGATAATATAAGTTTAATTTAAAACCATAACGCCATAGCAATTAGAAGAAGACAGCAACCTAGAAGGGTTTCACAAGAGGATAAGCATAAGATTAATTCTAAGATTACTGCTCAAAAACTACGTCTTGTTGGAGACAACGTAGAGATTGGTATTTATACCAAAGGAGACGCCTTGAGAATAGCAAACCAGCAGGAATTAGATCTTGTAGAGATTTCTCCAAATGCAGATCCACCTGTTTGTAAGGTTATGGATTATAAAAAGTTTCTTTATGAACAAAAGAAACGGGATAAGGCTTTAAAGTCTAAGGCAACTAAAGTTGTTATTAAAGAAATCCGTTTTGGTCCTCAAACTGATGATCATGATTATCAGTTTAAAAAGAAACACGCAGAGAAATTCTTAAAAGAAGGCGCAAAGCTAAAAGCTTTTGTTTTCTTTAAAGGGCGATCTATTATTTTTAAAGAGCAAGGACAAATTTTATTATTACGTCTAGCTCAGGATCTTGAAGAACTTGGTAAAGTAGAGCAAATGCCAAGACTAGAAGGTAAAAGAATGACCATGTTTATTACTCCAAAAAAGTAATAACAAATCATATATCTCATATAATAATGAGATGCTGAAATAGATTCAGCACACAATAATTAAGCGCAATAATTAAAAACTAGGAAAAGAAATGCCTAAAATGAAAACAAAATCTAGTGCCAAAAAGCGTTTTAAGCTTACAGGTACTGGTAAAATTAAAAGAAAGCACGCTTTTAAGAGTCACATCTTAACAAAGAAGTCAAAAAAGCGTAAGCTTAAATTAACTCATGATGGTTTAGTAGATAAATCTGATGAGAACAATATTAAAACCATGTTACGTTTAAAGTAACAAACGTTTTAATTGGTTAAAACAATTTATAAACCCTGGAGTTAGGCTCAATTAAAGTGTTAGTTTACTAGCCGCCTACTACAAAACACATTAAAATTATGCCAAGATCAGTAAATTCTGTAGCAAAAAGAGCCAGAAGAAAAAAGGTTCTAAAACAAGCAAAAGGTTACTTTGGAAGACGTAAAAACGTTTGGACAGTAGCAAAAAATGCGGTTGATAAAGCGATGCAATACTCGTACAGAGACCGTAGAAATAAAAAAAGAACATTCCGTGCCTTATGGATTACGCGTATTAACGCAGGAGCCAGAGAACATGGTTTATCTTATTCTCAATTTATGGGGAAATTAAAAGCTAATGATATTGAATTAAACCGTAAGGTTTTAGCAGATTTAGCTATGAATAACCCAGAAGCTTTTAAAGCTGTAATTGATAAAGTAAAATAAGGCGCTTAGCCTATTGTAAAACATATTATTCGCTTAATAGAAAGTCCGATTCGAAAGAGTCGGACTTTTTTTTATGGCGTTCCCCTCTCAAATTCGGGTCGGGCTTTCCGCTATATCTTTTTCTCGTTCCTCAAAAAAGGATGCCGCATCAATCCCTAACGCATGATCCGCCAAAATACACCATAGAAAAACACCTTTACTTATTCCCCAAAAGCTGTGATAATAAGATTCCTTCCACCTCCGTAATTTCTGTGCTCACATAAATATATACCTTGCCAAATACCCAAGTTTAGCTTACCATTAGTAATTGGGATTTGCACTGAAGTCCCCAATAAAGACGATTTAATATGAGCGGGCATATCATCTGGTCCCTCATAAGTGTGTTTGTAATATACTGCTCCTTCTGGTACCATCTTATTAAAATGACTTTCAAAATCACTTCGCACTGTAAAATCAGCATTTTCATTAATAGTCAAACTTGCTGAAGTGTGCTTTATAAAGACCTGAAGTTGTCCCTTCTTTATCTGTTTAAGCTCCGGAATACCTTTTATAACTTCCTCAGTAATCAAATGAAAGCCTCTTGAATAAGGTTTAAGCTTCAATTCGTTTTGAAAAAATAGCATCAGGTTTTTTGTTTTTTCTTTCTTGCCGCAGGAAACAAAACGTTATTTAAAATTAACCTATAACCAGGAGATGTAGGGTGCAAGTCTAATTCAGTTTTAGCATCTCCTACCCTATGTTGATAATCTTCAGGATCATGACCTCCATAAAAGGTAAAAAAACCTTTGCCTTTAATACCATGGATGTATTTGGCTTCTCCATTGGTTTTAGTTTCTCCAAGCACCAAGACATTTGACTTTATCTCTTCACTATTAAACGAGGTTGTTTGCCCCATAAACCCTTTTACCAAAGCCGTATGGTTCTGACACAACATAGTAGGAACAGGATCCCATTTAGCTGAAAATTCCATCAATGAAAAATAATCTGCTGTTTTAGGAATCATACGTTTCCTGGTCATATCAATAGATGAAAACTCATAAACCTTTGGGTTTCGCTCCAATAGAAAATCCTTAAAAGCAAAAGTTTTGTTATAATCAATTTTATTCTGATATCCTGCTTCACTCCCATCTCCATCAAACATAGGTTCGCATATGTCCACTCCTTCTGCAGCAAGTGCTATATCAAAACTATCTGTAGCACTGCACATGGCAAACATAAAACCACCTCCTATTACATAGTCACGTATTTTTAATGACACCGCTAACTTTTCTTCAGATACTTTGCTATAACCTAGTTCTTGTGCTAAGATTTCAGCATTTTTTTTCTCTTCAATATACCAAGCGGCAGCTCTATATTGCGCATAAAACTTCCCATATTGCCCAGTGAAATCCTCATGATGCAAATGCAACCAATCGAATACTAATAGTCCGTCATTTAAAACTTCTTCATCATAAACAGTTTCATAAGGTATTTCTGCATATTGTAAAACCATTGTTACAGCATCATCCCAAGGCTGTTTACCTTTAGGTGTATATACGGCAACCTTTGGTGCTTTTTCTAGTACAACCGCTTCCATATTGTGGCTAGGGCTACTTATTTCCTCAAGAATACTTTCTGTTTTAGCATTAGAAATAACCTCAAAAGATACACCTCTTATCTGACATTCTCTTTGAATAGCTTCCGTATCTGGCAATAAAAATGCCCCTCCCCTATAATTTAACAGCCACTTTACTTTTAGCTCATTACTGAGAGTCCAATAAGTAATACCATAGGCTTTGAGATGGTTTTTTTGACTTTCCGCATCCATAGGCACCAAAATATAGGAAGCGAAGGTTTTCGTAGAAACAAATAGTAGGAATACAAGCAGGGCTTTCTTCATGGCTTGAAAGATACTTAAAAATAGAACCTTAATAAATATTTTATAAAAACATTAGGTTTTTAATAGCACCTTAAAAAGGAACCTCATTATCGTCGTCGTTAAAAGAACTACCAAAGGCTTGATCTGGACTCGCCTTAAAATTATCTGCTTTAAAAGTGTCATCATTTGCAGCGGCGTTCATTTTTGAATGAAACTCGAATGGTGAATCAAAATCATCAAGATTATCAAATTTACCTAGGTGTCCTAAGAATTTCAAGCGGATATTTTCCAAACCACCATTACGGTGTTTGGCTACAATAAACTCTGCCTGACCTTCTGTTGGTGAACGTTCTTCATCATCCCATTCATCAATTTTATAGTATTCTGGTCTGTAGATAAACGATACGATATCAGCATCCTGCTCAATGGCTCCAGATTCACGTAAATCTGATAATAACGGACGCTTACTTCCTCCACGAGTTTCAACAGCACGTGATAATTGAGATAATGCAATTACGGGTACCATAAGTTCTTTAGCTAGTGCTTTAAGGTTTCTAGAAATCATTGAGATTTCTTGCTCACGATTTCCTCCATGGCTTGTACCACCAGTCATTAATTGTAAATAATCAATCATGATCATTTTAATGCCATGTTGAGAAGCCAAACGACGCGCTTTTGCTCTTAAATCGAAAATAGAAAGTGATGGTGTATCATCAATAAACAGAGGTGCTTTTTCTAGACCTTTTACTTTAACGTTTAATTGCTCCCACTCATGTTTTTCTAATTTCCCTGTACGTAATTTTTCAGATGATAATCCAGTTTCACTCGAAATAAGACGAGTTATTAACTGCACCGATGCCATCTCTAAAGAGAAAAAAGCAACAGGTATATTTTGATCAACAGCAATATTTCGTGCCATAGACAGCGTTAAAGCAGTTTTACCCATACCAGGACGTGCCGCTACGATAATTAAATCTGAAGGTTGCCACCCAGAAGTTAATTTATCCAACTTATGAAAACCGGTAGGGATACCACTTAAACCTTCTTTATTAGAAATTTCTTCAATCTTCTTTTTGGCTTGGATGACTAGGTCTTGAGCGGTCTCGCTCGACTTTTTAATATTACCTTGAGTAACCTCGTACAGTTTCGACTCTGCATTGTCTAATAAATCAAAAACATCCTTAGTTTCATCATAAGAATCTTCAATAATTTCGCTTGATATTTTTATCAGGCTACGCTGAATAAACTTCTGTAAAATGATGCGTGCATGAAATTCGATATGCGCTGAAGAGGATACTTTCTGAGTTAAAGAAATTAAGTAAAAATCACCACCTGCAAGCTCTAACTTTGAATTTTTCTTTAATTGGGTAGAAACGGTTAATAAATCAACAGGTTCACTATTTTCAAACAACTGAAAAATGGCCTCAAAAATATGTTGATGAGCTTCTTTGTAAAAAGCATCGGGATTTAAAATATCAATAACTTCATCAACACCTTTTTTGTCAATCATCATCGCTCCTAACACAACTTCCTCTAAATCAAGTGCTTGAGGCGGTATCTTACCCTTCTCTAAGTTGATAAGGGTACTTTTGTCGACTTTGTATCCTGTTAGTTGATTGGGTTGTTTCATAACTACGAAAGTAATTAAAAAGAAGAGTTTTTAGTGAATTTTAGGTATCAGGTTTGTTAACTACTCGTTAACAATTTAACTGTTAATAAGTTAAAAATATTGTCAACAAGCATAAAAAAACCTGAAGCGTTTAACTTCAGATTTTTAATATGTTTTGGTTTTAAAAGACTTAGCCTTTAAATACGCCCATGTTTGCATATTTTTCCATGCGCTTTGAAACTAAATCTTCTGGTGATAACTTTTTAAGATCATCATAAGATTTTAAAATCGCTTCACTGACAGCCTTAAATGTCTTTTCGCGATCTCTGTGCGCACCGCCTAAAGGTTCCTTAATCACACCATCAACTACTTTTATTTTCATTGCGTCTGTTGCTGTTAACTTTAAAGCTTTAGCAGCTTGCTCCTTATATTCCCAACTACGCCATAAAATTGAAGAACAATTTTCTGGTGAAATAACAGAATACCAAGAATTCTCTAGCATTAATACTCTATCACCAACACCAATTCCTAATGCTCCTCCAGATGCACCCTCACCTATTACAATAGTTATTACAGGTACTTTTAAGCGCGTCATTTCTAAAATATTCCTAGCAATGGCTTCACCTTGACCACGTTCTTCAGCCTCTAATCCCGGATAAGCACCCGGCGTGTCAATTAAAGTCACCACAGGAATTCCAAATTTTTCAGCAGACTTCATTAAACGCAATGCTTTTCTATAGCCTTCCGGATTTGCCATTCCAAAATTTCGATATTGCCTCGTTTTTGTATTAAACCCTTTTTGTTGACCAATAAACATAAAACTCTGATCTCCAATTTTTCCTAAACCACCAATCATGGCTTTGTCATCTTTTATATTTCGATCACCATGTAATTCTAAAAAAGAATCTTTACAAATAGCTTTAATATGATCTAACGTATACGGTCTATCTGGATGACGCGACAATTGCACGCGTTGCCATGGGGTTAAATCTTTATATAATTTTTTTTGAGTATCTTTTAACTTCTTCTCTATTTGCGCACATGTTTCGGTAACATCTACTTCACTCTCTTCTCCAATTATTTTACATTTCTGTAATTGATCTTCAAGCTCTTTTATAGGAAGTTCAAATTCTAAATATTCCATAAGAATTTTATTTAGCTATTTAAGTATTGGTTAGGATGCAAATATAAAAACTTTAAACTTGATTATGATGTCAAGAATTATTTCTTTTTTAATTTCCGCCTATGCTTTAAAACAGCATTTAATATAACTACGGAAATAATAACAAAAGCACCATAATAAAAATTCTGACTCATCTTTTCTTTCTCTGGGAACAAAATTATAGCCATAATGATACCATATACAGGTTCCAAATTATAGCTTAAAACCACAGTGTAAGGACTAATCACCTTCATTATATGCACCGAGGCTATAAACGCGTAAGCAGTACAAATTGAAGCCAAAATGAATAAATATTTAAAATCTGATAAACTAATAGCAAAAAAACCAGAAGAAAAACCTTCACCAAAAAACATGATATAAAGGGATATAAAAAGAACGCCACTTAAAAATTCATAAAACGAAATAACTGTAGCCGTGTGCTGTTTCAAAAAATGACCATTTAAAACCGAAAACAATGATGATAAAAATGCAGAAATTATTCCCAGCATGATCCCTGTAAGGTATTTAATTTCACTTTGAGTAATTATAAAAACTCCTATAATTACAACAATTCCGAAGAGGATTTCATACCATATGATCGTGCGTTTATAAATCAAAGGTTCTATAAAAGAAGCGAAAAAAGCTCCGGTTGAAAACATAGCCAAGGTTATAGAAATATTTGATTCATTAATAGCTCCAAAAAAAGTAATCCAGTGAAGTGCAATTAAAACTCCGGCAATGGATAGCCTAAACACAGATTGTAGGCTTATTTTTAAATTTACCTTTCTAAACTTAATGTAGATGAACATTAAAAGCGAAGCTAAAATCATTCTATACCAAACTAGAGAAATAGCATTAATACTAATTAATTCACCTAAAATGGCTGTAAAACCAGCTATAAAAACTAAAAAATGGAGATGTAATTGATTTTTAAGCTTAGCGTTTGGCATTATACAAAAGGTATATAGCTAAAATACCAAAAATGAAATTGGGAAACCACACGGCGATTAATGGTGGGAAATCTGATTGTTCGGCCATAACACCAAAAACCTTGTCAAAGAACACGAAAATCATTGCAATACAAATCCCAACAGCTAAGTTAATCCCCATACCTCCACGCCTTTTAATTGAAGATACGGCAACTGCTATAATGGTTAATATAAAAACAGAAACTGGCAAACTCCATTTTCTATAGAGCACCAATTTAAAACGACCAACATTTGATGAACCTCGAGCTTCTTCCTTAGCAATAAAGTTTTTTAAATCGCCATACATTTTTGTTTCTGCCGCATAAATAACCGGAATTAAATCGTCTACTTCAAAAGAAAACAGCGTGTCTTTCTTTTGAATAATCTCAAGGGAATCTTCATACTTACCTATATCTCTTTTTAAATAATTTGTCAACCTATAAACGGTGTCTCCTTCCACATATTTAATAGTTTTTGCAGTAATTTTATATTTAAGCTGGTTTTCTTCAAAATGTTCTAAAGTAAAGTTATGACCAAGGCTATTTTTTACGTCAAAACTACTCACGTAAATGATATCATTATCATTAATTTGCCTAAAAACATTAATATTATCAACAGCTTGCCTTCCTTTTTTCAAATACTTATAAGTAAAATCATTAAAGCCCTCGCTGGCTTTTGGAGCAAGAAAAAGTCCTAAAATAATAGATAAAAATGCCACTACGGACGCCCCTATTAAGTAAGGCCTTAAAAAGCGAGTAAAAGAAACACCTGAACTTAAAAAAGCAACAATTTCTGTGTTATTGGCCAATTTTGAAGTAAACCATATCACCGATAGAAATAAAAATAAAGGAAAAAGCAAATGGGCAAAATAAACTGTAAAATCTAAAAGGTAAATTAAAACCGCATTTAAGGGCACTTCATTTTCAAGAATTTTACCAATTTTTTCTGCAAGGTGTACTGTTATAGCTATAGGAATAAATAGCAATAGCATCATGAAAAATGTAAACAAATAACGCTTTAATATGTACCAATCTAAGATTTTCATTTACTTATAAACGATTATCCATTTGCTTTACCATTTTATCTTTCCATGTTCTAAAATCTCCTGCTAATATATGTTTTCTAGCCTCGCGAACCAACCACAAATAAAAACCTAAATTATGTATCGTTGCTATTTGTTTTCCTAATAATTCATTTACAGTAAACAAATGTCTCAAATACGCCTTAGTGTATTCAGTGTCAACAAATGTTATCCCCATTTCATCAATAGGTGAAAAATCATCAGCCCACTTTAAATTTTTAATATTGATCGTACCATATGCTGTAAATAGCATACCATTTCTGGCATTTCTAGTTGGCATAACACAATCAAACATATCTACTCCTAACGCAATATTTTCTAAAATATTGATTGGCGTGCCAACTCCCATTAAATAACGCGGTTTCTCTTCGGGCAGAATAGAACAAACCACATCGGTCATAGCATACATTTCATCAGCAGGCTCTCCAACTGATAAACCTCCTATAGCATTTCCTACAGCTCCTGCTTTCGCAATATATTCAGCCGATTGCTTTCTTAAATCTTTATAGGTACTTCCTTGAACAATTGGAAAAAATGCCTGGTTATAATCATACTTTAAAGGTGTTTTCTCTAAATGATTAATACATCTATCTAACCATCTATGCGTCATATGCATAGATCGTTTTGCATAATTATAATCACACGGATATGGAGTGCACTCATCAAAAGCCATTATAATATCAGCTCCAATTGAGCGCTGTATTTCCATAACATTCTCAGGAGTAAATGTATGGTAACTACCATCAATATGAGATTTAAATTTAACGCCCTCTTCTTTAATTTTTCTATTTGCAGAAAGGGAGTACACCTGATAACCTCCAGAATCGGTTAAAATATTTCTATCCCAATTCATAAATTTATGAAGGCCACCAGCCTTTTCAATGATACCAGTTTGGGGTCTTAGATATAAATGATACGTATTTCCTAAAATAATATCAGGATTTATATCATCTTTCAACTCACGCTGATGCACGCCTTTAACGGTTGCCACAGTACCCACAGGCATGAAAATTGGAGTTTCAATCACGCCATGATCTGTGGTAATTTTACCAGCTCTTGCCTTACTTTGTGCATCTTGTGCTTTTAATTCAAATTTCATTTTTGTGAGATAAGTGGACAAAGATAATTAACTCAAATAGGATATTGATTGCCTGATGAGAAAATAATATACCTTTGGCAACGTTTTTGAGTTAATGAATAGAAATCAAAAAACGAATCTTATGAAACATTTAAAAAAAGTGTACACCTACTTAATTAAACCAACGAATTTAAGAAAAGTATCATTTTATCTTTTCTTTTTTTCAGTAACAACCTCGACTCTTGTAAGCGGGCAAACGGCAAAAGGTTTTGGGATTAAGGGAGGACTAAATTACAATTCAAACGGCGACTATTTTGAGTCTGTTAGTAATACCTATAAAAACCCTAACAGTAACTCGGGATTTCATGTTGGTGTCTTTGGTAAGTTTGGTGAAGACCTCTATTTTAAGCCAGAGCTTGTTTATACCCATACAAAAAGTGATTATGACCAAGACACATTTAAAATGCAGAAACTTGATGTTCCTTTATTGGTGGGCATAAAAGTTATTGGTCCATTAAGCGCATTCGCTGGTCCATCATTTCAATACATTCTTGATAGTAAATTTTCGGGAATTACAATAAATGATATTGAAAAGGAATTTTCTGCTGGTTTAAATTTTGGAGTTGCCTTTAATTTAAAAAAGTTGGGTATTGATTTAAGGTACGAACGTGGCTTTAGTAAAAATGAAGCTACCTTTATTAATGACAATATTATTAACACCGAAAATAGAATTGATACTAGGCCCAGTCAATTAATTTTGAGCGTATCTATAATTTTATAAGTAAATGAAGAATTAAAAAAAAGCCTCACAATGTGAGGCTTTTATATTTATAAACCATTTGATTCCGTTTCGTCTGGATCTAAGTATTTAGGTATTCCGTTTTTACCAATATCATTCGTTGGGTCTCCATCCTTATCAATATCCTCATTAATAGTGGGGACGCCATCACCATCATCATCAGCATCAAAATAGTCAGGTGTTCCATTATTATCGGTATCGTCACCATCTCTCTCATCAGCACTTGTATTTAATGTAAATTCCCCATCGCCATTTAAATCTTCCTTATAGGAAGGTACATTATCATTGTCATGGTCATTTTCATACTTTTGCAATAAATCAAACTTAAAATTAATTGGTTCATAGGGTCCAATACCTGCGGTCGTTCCTGTAGAAAAGTAAGCCAAACCAGATGGTACAAACATAATACCTACACCATGATTAACATATGAAACAGTGCCGTCCTCATTTTCCATAAAATTCTCAGCTACTTTAAAATCTGGCAATACTTTTCTCCAACCAGGTATTAAAGTTGTTAAATCAAAATTTGTCGGCGTTACTGCACTATCAAAAACATCACCATCAAGCGTAAACCCTTCATAAGTTACTATAACATTATCGGCAAAAGTTGGTGAAGGTTCTGGATCGCTTTTTTTATCATTCAAATCAATATACCAAATCTCATATTCCGTATCAGCAAATGTTACGTCTTTTGTTACGACATCATCAATTAATAATCTTTGTCCATCAGGAATATCTTCTCCAGCAACTAATTCTGTAATAATTAAATCTTTAGAACTCACATTAGGCTCATAATCATCAAATATACTTGCATTATAATAATGATTTTCCAAATATTGGATAATCGAATCTTTATCTGCAGCTTGTTGCTCCGTTCTATCCCTTATGGGTTCTGGAACGAAACCATCATTATCATCCTTCTTACAAGATGCTAAACCTATCACAAAACAAAAGGTCAATAAACTTATTCTAATCAAATTCATCAATTTCATTTTTTTACCTAATTAGGTATTAGATTAGATGCAATAGTTCTAAATAGAATTCTATTTACATCAAAAATCTTTATTATTACTTATTTTTGAAGGCGCAAGATACAATTTTAATATATTCTTGTATCATAACATTAACGTAGTTTTTAGTAATAATTATATGCGTATAGATAAGTTTTTATGGTGTGTTCGGTATTATAAAACAAGAACGCTCGCCACTACAGCCTGTAAAAAAGGACAGGTACGTGTTAATCAAGAAATTGTTAAACCTAGCAGAGAGGTTTATGCCACTGATACTATAGAGTTACGAAAAAATCAAATCAATTATAAACTAAAGGTTAATGATATACCCCCCAGTAGAGTTGGTGCCAAAATAGTAGATTTATATAGAACAGATATTACTCCCAAAGAACAATTTGAGGCTCAAGAGTTATTAAAATACTCTAAGGACTATTACCGAAAAAAGGGTACAGGTAGACCTACTAAAAAAGATAGACGGGATATTGATGATTTTACTGAAGAAAATGAGTAATTTTATCTTTTACTTTTAGATTGGACTTTTATGACTGATAAGAATAACGTAATACTAAATCATAACGAAATTAATCATAAAATTAAGCGTATTGCTTTTCAAATTTATGAGAGTAATGTTAATGAAACTGAAGTCATTTTAGCTGGTGTTGACAAAAACGGTTATATCCTTGCTAAAAAATTAAAAACCGTTCTTCAAAAGATATCAGAGATTAATCCCATACTTTGTAAGGTTAGCATTAACAAAAAACAGCCTTGGAAACCTATTTCAACATCAATTTCTTCGGAAGATTATAAAAATAAGTCTTTAGTTTTAGTAGATGATGTTCTTAATTCTGGTACGACACTCATTTATGGTGTAAAGTATTTTCTAGACGTCCCCTTAAAACAATTCAAAACAGCCGTACTAGTAAATAGAAATCATAAAAAATATCCGGTAAAAGCAGATTTTAAAGGCATTTCATTATCCACATCGTTACATGAGCATGTTAATGTCATTTTAGAAGGAAAATCTTTTGAAGCCACTTTAGAATAGTTCCAAAACTATTTCTTCAACAATATCTGGTTTCGATTTATGATCGATCACCAAGTGTTTTTCAGCTCGACTGTAAAACGGCATACGCTCAAATAAATGTTTCCCTACAAATTCAGCCATATCCTCCACATTATCAATATGCGAAATTAAAGGACGTTTGCTTCTTTTATTAACTAACTTGTTAGCTAAAAAAGACACTGATCCTTTTAAATAAATACTTATCGCATTGTTTGCATTTAAAACAACGTCCATATTCTCGCCAAAGCAAGGTGCTCCGCCTCCTAATGATAATACTGTATTTTCCTCATTAGAACCTAAAAGTTCTTTTAGATATTGCGTTTCCACTTTCCTAAAATAAATTTCTCCTTTAGAACTAAAAATTTCCTTAATCGTAGCTCCTTCTTTTTCTTCAATGAAATCGTCTAAATCAATGAATCTATAATTAAGTTTTTTAGCTAAAAGTGTGCCAACCGACGTCTTTCCAGAAGCCATATATCCTATTAATACAATAGTCATTTTTGTGTTATAAATTGATTATTAAAAACATACGTTTATGCAGTGCAAAAAAACGAAAAAATCTTTAAAAAAAGACTTGTTTAATTAAAAATAGGTTTTATATTTGCACCCGCTAACGATAATATGTTAGTTTAAAAATAATGACCTGGTAGCTCAGTTGGTAGAGCATCTCCCTTTTAAGGAGAGGGTCCTGGGTTCGAGCCCCAGCCCGGTCACAGAAAAGCCTGAAACATATGTTTCAGGCTTTTTGTTTTTTAGACTTTATTTTCGACTAAATAATTGATTTAGTCTTATTTTAACTAAGATTGCTCACCTTGTCCAACTACAATCTCGACTTCAACATTAAGGTATTTCAATTTTAAGTCATTCAAAATAGCCATTCTTGTTTTATTTAAACGCATAACTGAAACCTCATCTGTTTTGGGCAAAATATAAACAACCACAAAATATCCACTCCCTGTTTTACTAATGTAATGAGCTGCCAATTTAAAATCATCAGGTAAGTTGCTATTCAGAATATCTAAAATATCAGACTTCACCTCTACATTTTGAATAACACCTCCACCCATTTCAACAAATGTATCTTTAATAACTTTAACTGGAATTCCTAATAAATATAAAGCAAGAATTATAACAACCATTGCATCTCCAATATACAGCAAGAAGCTAATACTTGAATCTGACGGAACAAGCGTTGTTAAAAAAAGAGCTAACCCCACAGCTACTGAAAGAAATCCATCGATCATAGCAGTTTTGCCTTCCACATTTAAAATCGAACTCATACCGCCGAGCTCCTTGTTTTTCTTCTTGTAATAAAAAGCTAATGAAAAACAAATAACTCCCATAACTGCACTATAATATAATATTGGCTTTGGGTTAAGTGTTTGGAATTTTTCTCCATTAGTATAATCTATAATTTTTATAACATTTTGAAATAACGCTCCAATGGTCACTCCAAGAATAAGCAGACCTTTAAAAAACACAAAAAAGGATTCATGGAAATATCTACCAAACGGAAAAACTTCAGTGCGCTTATGCTTAATTTTAACAATCATAATGGCAACTATAGTCGACAATGCCGCGATAAAGGAAAAATTGCCATCCAAAAATAAGGCTTCAGAGTTTGTTATAGAATATGCATACCACCCTGCAATTGCCATAAGTATATTCGCAAAA
The DNA here is from genome assembly GCF_947495925.1 of uncultured Algibacter sp. Classification (GTDB taxonomy): domain Bacteria; phylum Bacteroidota; class Bacteroidia; order Flavobacteriales; family Flavobacteriaceae; genus Algibacter_E. The sequence goes on along the minus strand of NZ_CANMAU010000006.1, from coordinate 352,599 downwards.
ACTCCAGCTTTTAACCCTTTAATCTCAATTTTTTCTAAGACCTCTCTTTCAGTCATACTTTATGTTCTTTTCTAAATTACCTAAACCAGTTACTACCAATTGTTAAATTCCATGCCCAAATTTCTGGTCCTCGCGCCACATCAACACCAACGTGTAAGCCGTAATCTTTAGCCAAATAATACCTAAACCCACCTCCACCTGCTGCTTTAATACTTTTCCCTAATTCACTAAAGTCTTTCATAGCTTCTCCCATACCAACAAACCCCACCACACTCCAGCGCTTATAAAAATTCCAACGCCATTCTGTTTCCACGGTGTAAGCATTAGCTCCCTGATATCTTAGCATGGGTATTCCCCTTAAACTTATATCAGGAAGTGCATAAAACGGCACATCGCCAGGTTTAGATTCTATACTTAAACGATAGCCTGAAAATAATTTGTTTTCAATAATGGGCAAATACGCATAAGTTCTTGATGATATATTCCAAAAATCTGAATCTCCTCCAAAATAGGTGGCAAATCGTCCTAATTCCAAACCACTCATAATGCCTTTTGTAGGTGTAAACGAATTATTTCTAGTATCATATAAAAAAGATGCATTAATACCTCCTAAATTCGTATCTCTCTCAAAAGTACTAAACTCAGGAATATCAATTCCTGTATCAAATTTCACGGTATTAGTAAAAAAGGAATAGTTCAGGCCAGCAAAAAACGGCACTTTTTTATTAACTCGATATAAAACCTCATGCATGGTAGCAAAACCATTCATTTCAAAATCAAACTTGCCTTCTAATAAGTCATTTGGACCAAAATAGACAGCCAGTTTTGGTGCTACATAGCCTAAAAAGCCTAAGTACCGAATTCTATCGTTTGCATATGAACCCTGATGTCCAATGGCTGCTAACCACGTTCCATTTTCGGTTAAAGCCCCTGCCAACATACTTACAGTTGGAGACAATCCTTTTGCTTCTTTATCATCCTTTTTTTTATGAAAATACGCTATGGCTAAACCGCCTCCATAACCTACTGCAGGTTCTGTAATAATAATAGGTACTGGTAAAAAACCCGTAGTAGAATTTAAAAACCCACTAACATCAACAGCTCCATCTTCTTCAGAAATAAAGTTTTTTTTAAAAGATTGAGCATTACTTGTAGCCATACTAGCAAGAAAAACAATGACTAACACTTTAATAGGTTTCATGAATTTTTAGATTTTATTTGATTTGAGTCCTTTCCTTTTATCAATGTTAACGTTAAGGCCCAAAGTAATACTAATGTTATTATAAATAGAAGACACAGAGTTATTAACAGTACCTTTTAAAAAATTAGATTGATTAGCATTTGTCATATTTACAAATTGTGAATAATTACTTGCACTCCCGTAGCCATAATCTACCCCAAAACTTAAATTGGCTCTTGGTCCAGTTAGGACAAGACCCGAAGCAAAATGGTAAATATCCCAAAATGTTATATTTGGCACAAAATCAACATTTCTATCAAGGGCAGATTCATCAAAAGCATTGAAATCAGTACGAAAACTTCCAACGTATTTCATTTTAGGGCTAAAACTATATGCACATGTTATTCCTGCATTAACAATCGCTTTACTCGCCATGACAGGAATAGCAAAGCCAGACTCTGCAGCAGTGCTAAACATTTGATTTATTCCATCATCGCCCATTCTTATCATTTTATAAGGTTTTACCTTTGAAAACCACTCTAGAGCGGTTCCCAAACTCCATTTTTCAAACTGATACTCGGCACCTATACTTATTGAAAATGGTGTATGATACTCGGCTCTATAAAAATTATGACTATTCGAAACATTATAATTTTGTTCATTCCTGTCAGGCATTATACTTGTAAATGATTTCGAAGACCTATTATTTAACAAACCTAAATTTAATAATGGTGTTGTACACGTTAATCCCAGTTTTAATCGCTCAAATCTAAAATTAACACCTGGTTTAAAACTAAGACCTGTGGACCTATACCCTAAACGCTCTTCTTCATTTGTAGTAGCAAGCTTTGAAAACGTGCTATTTCCCAATTCTTCTTTAGGAAATGCTCGAGCCATATAATCTCTAAAGAAGTCTTGGGATCTAATAACAAGATTAAGACCTAATCCCAAACCAACATGTTTATTCAGCCTATAAGCTAAGGTTCCGTTTAACCAATTCTCCCTAATTCTATTGTCATAATTAAATTGTCCTTGAAAAATATCGGGCTCATTTTCTGGTAATAAATAATTGCCTTCTACCTCATAAGACGAGTTAAAAGAAATATTAGATTGATAGCGCGAAAGCACCCCTATCACATAAGACCATTTGGGTTTTGTTTTAAGTCTTTTATAATATCCAAATATCGAAGGGGCAATATCGACGGGAACAACACTTACATCCAGACCATCACCTGTAGCATTCTTAATATTATAAACCTCTACAGTTAATAAATCGGCTTGACCTTCTAAAAACTCCCCTTCAATAAAACTAATGGCTCCTGGGTTATAATAAAACGCCGAGACTGTATTAACACCGCCTACCTCAACACCACCTTTTAGAGTAGATATAGCTCCAAAATTATTAAACCAATAGTTGTTTTCTTGTCCAAAGACCTGGTTAGAATTTGCTAATATTAAAACAAGCGCACATAAAAAAGCAAGCCTCATAAATTAGTATTGTATAAATGTTCTTAAACCAAAAACCGCATTAAACTTATCGTTAACGGTATTAATCAATTGAAAATTAGGAGCTACGTTAATATACTCATTAATAAAATAGCGGTAATAGGTATCCAAACCATACTCATAATTCCCCGCTTTTTCATTCATAACTAAAGCAAATCCCGCTTGGTCTTGAATTCTATTTAAAGGCCTCTTAAATGTCAAACCTGCAACATAAGCGGCATTTAATTTATCTATATTACCACTTCCATTTGATACTTTTAACACTAAAATCAAATTATCTGTAAGTCCCTGATTTGCAGTATACACAAACCCAGATCCAGATGACTGTCCTTCTTTTGCATCCTGACTATAAAACATAAGATTATGGCTAGAGTACAATCCTTTTGCCGCTCCAATCTTAAAACGTAGAAAACCCAAATAATTCCATGAGCTATCAAAATCTGGGATATATAAATAGTTATTTCTGGCATCATTATCTGAAATTACTGCTCCAAAACTAAAGTTCTCACTTAAGTGGTATTCAGAATAAACCCCCATACCTGCTCCCATATCGGGAACCGGATCTGAAGCCACACTTTTCATAAAATAATTGTACTTATCCCATCCTGAATAATCCGTAAAAACAGTTAAATACATAGGGTCAAATTTACCCACAGAGATATCTAACTTTTGATTGAAAAAGAAAAATTCAACCATTAATTGTTCTAAGCTTAAATCATGACCAGTTTCAGAGGAGGCGTTTGGTGTTGTAATCATGCCCAGTTTTTTGCCAAAATCACTAGTAGTCTCTCCGGCCCAAAAACTTGTTTGTTCCAACCAACCATGAATATTCATTTTCCATTTATCCTTTTTTACGGTTCGCCATTTATAAATAATTCCTAAATCGGAATGTAAATTATTGGCACTTGCCGAAGACCCGGTCCCATATTGATAGAGTGGTGAAAAATAAAAGAAAGGTGCGTGTTTTTTATTCGAATAGGCCCATTTATCAAACCGGTCTTTTAATGTTGAAATTTCGCTTTGATCTTTCTTTACATAAATCGCTTTCATATTGTTTTCAATCAAACCTTTTTCTTCGTCATCTTGTGCAAATGCGTTTGTTAAGCCGAATACTATCAAAAAAAATAAACAATATCTCAATTTCATAGATTAAAAGTTTTTCAAGAAAATAAATCGAATCGCCGAACCTTCTGGTCTGTTAACACCATTATATTCTAAATACCAGCGAGTAATAAACGCCCAATTACTTTTAGTGCGATAATTAAACTCCATACCAAGGGCACTTACCTCATAGCTATTAAGTTCTTCAGGCAAAGTTACTCCTTTTTGACTTCCTATTTGTTTGGTTCTATACCCAATGATTCCCATATTAAAAACCTCGTCAAACGTACGGCCAACACCATACTCCATGACGTGCGTTGATGCTGGGGTAATTTGAGTGCCTTTTTGTTTTCCGTTAAACTCAAAAGTATTCATCAAACTTACATTCCATGATTTTTTTGCATCCAGATAAACTGTACCTCCAAGGCCAATATTGTGAGACCAAAACCCTTTTCCTTTATTAGATTTTGAATTCATATCAAAACTTCCTGTTGGGGCCCAAAACGCATATCGTGTATTTAAAGCAAATTGTTTAAAATTCCAGGTTAGCATTAAAGGAATCACTTTAATATCACCCAAACCAATGTTGTCTGGATTGAGTTCTAAAGTTTCAGGGTTGGGCGCTAGATTGGTAAAAGGTAAAATTACAGCTGCGTTATAGTTTGCCTTAATCTTATCTATTTTTGTTCCCCAAATTCCGCCACTAATATTTGCAATGACGTTAATAGGTTTTGACAGTGTTGAAATATTTCCCACATTATCTTTCATTTCGGCTGCATAATAAATATGGGTAACATTGACATAGGACCAATCCATGGGAAACCCATGTGCCGATCGGAGTCCGAATAATCCAGGTCCATAATGTCCCGAAACGGCTTGAGCATTTCCTTGAATACTGCCCAAACACAATACTAGAATGATTAAAACCTTTAACTTGATCATAGTGAACTTCAGTTGGTTTTTTAGATTAAAAGAAAACGGATAAGCCAGCACTTACGGTATGATTTTCATCTTCAAATTTACCACTATAAAAGGCTGTTAGTTGCATTTTAGAGTTTAAGCTATAAGCCGCAAACACCTCTTGTTCAAATCTATCTTGGCGCTCATCATTAAAATTATTCATTTTAAAAACAGGCGTTACTTGCATAAAAAACTTATCAGAGAATACAATTGGCGTAATTACTTGAAAAGACAATCCATGTGTTGCCACATCTAAAGCTGGAGCTGGGTTATTATATACCGGTTTACTAGCATATTGATAAGACGCTATTGGAAAGAATTGAATCCAATCTGCCGCCATGATGCCTACAGTTACCCCTGGAGATACAATCCATCGTCCAGAACCTAAACCATTTTCAAAATTACCTGTTGGGGCAAAAACATCAATTGATGGTCCAAAAGCACCGATGGTTTTATCGTAATTCTTATAAGGTAACCAAAAATATCTTGCTCTTAAATCACCTACTCCCAATTTATCTGTTCTGTCATTATACAACAACGGCGCTTCAAAAAGTATTAAATGTTCTGCTGAAGGCGCCAAGGTTAATTTCCCTCTGTATCCCATAACATTCTGGTTTTCCTGACTTGAAAATTCTAAAGTATTATCTACAAAAGAATAAAAATTTGTAGGTTTTGAAGTATCAATAGACTGTTCTTCATTGGAAGCAGCCGTTTGTTGTTTACTCTCATTTTGAGCCACGATCATTAGAGAAGTAAATAAGGTTAAAGCGATTAGTAATTGTCTTAAAGTTTTCATTGTTTTTTATTTTTTATGTCTTTCAATAATAGAAGGGCAAAAAGACAGCAAAACCCCTAATGAAAAATTATATTTTTTGATAAAAAAACAGCAAAGCTTTGTTAAACCAGAGATAACAAGGCTTTGCTGCATTTATTTTTTTACTTTTTTTTAAAAATTTATAACAACTAATGACTATGATCTGTCATAACGCCATGTCCACATCCTTTCAATTCTGTTGGCATTGGCGGAAAACGTTTTTCATTTTTAAATGACCCAGCCGTTCTTTCATCTTTTCTATGGGTGTATTTACCATCCATAATAGTCGCGTTTACTGTAATATTTGCTATATCTTCTGGAGCAACATCAAACGGACTTTCTTCTAGAATCACTAAATCTGCAAGCTTACCAACTTCTATACTTCCTACCTTATCATCCATTCTTAATTGCCAAGCCGCATCGATGGTAATGGCCCGAATAGCTTCTTCAACAGTCATAGGTTTACGATTTTCAGGAAACGGTCTTGAGGTTGGATCTGATATATCTCGCAAGGTTACCGCATTAGTTGCTACATATAATGGGCCTTGCATAGTTGACGGTGTACTAGGCACATCTGCAGAGATACTGACCTTAACACCATTTCTAGCTAAATATGGGTAACGTCCTAAGGATGTATTAATCTGGTCTGCGCCACGCCATTTTAAGTTATCCTTATCTCCATTACCAAATGTGTTGGTAAAATTAGGTGTTGAGTTTACAGGTATGCCATAATCAATAATACGTTGTTGATCATCTGGGTGTGCCCAAATTAAATGATGAAGCGCGCTTCTATTATCTGGATTAATCTCACGTGCTGCAATAATAGCATTAAGTGCAGCTCTTGTTGAACGGTCTCCATCCGTATGAATAACAACATCTAATCCAACTTGAGCCGCTTGCGTCACAATAGCCATGGTTTCTTCTGGTTGCACATTAAAAGACCCATTGGTATCCATACCCTGATAATTATCAAAATGTGGTGCGGTTCCTGCAACGGTATTACCTTCGGGATGAATTTTTAAATGCGTAACTTTCAATTTATCCGAATTATACTTTTTATTCATTTTCACACCAAAATCGACAAACTTTTGTGGTTCTCCAACCGCAGATTTGTACATAGGCACAGCAACCGTTCTCATTTTTAAAGATCCATCTTCTTCCCAAGAATGTAATAATTTAAGAGCTGCTTCAAAATCTTTCTCCATCCCGTCATGCACATCTTTAATATTGGGGGTTACAATACCCGGGCATAAAAAAGTTGTTGTTCCATTACTGGCAGCAATGGCATATAATTGTTCTGCACTTTCTTTAATCATACTTTCAGCATCCCAGGCCACTTCTCCATAGGCATCAAACCATTGTATTTCAATAGCAACCCCCGTTGGCGTACCTGATGCATCACGCACCCAGTAGGTTACTCCGGGAACGGTATCTGGTGTATCTTTAGTAATATTCGCAGCTTTCAAAGCCGCTGTATTTAACCAACCGTCATGAATGGTATTATCTAAAATAAAAGCAGGTCTGTTGGGTACTGCAGCATCTAAATCTTTTGCTGTTGGCAAGCCCCCCAACATACCTTGATCCCATCCAATACCTTGGATAACCTTCTTGTCTGGATTAGCTTCAGCATATGCCTTTATTTTTGCCAATGCATCTACCTTATCCTTGGCATCATAAATTTGAACCCCTAAAGTGGTCCATCCAGAAGCGATTAGGTGATCGTGAGCACTTACAAAACCAGGCAACATGGTATTTCCTTTTAAGTCCGTAGTTTTCGTTGCCTTACCAATATAAGCCTGTGCACCAGCAGTGGACCCTACAAATACAATTTTATTATCTTTAATAGCCACAGCTTCGGCCCAAGGTTGGGCTTTGTTTACTGTATACACTTTACCATTGGTAAATACCTGATCGGCTATATCTTTTTTGATTTCAGATTTACAGCTTATTATGATAAAAGCTACAAAAAGGCTAACTACTAATTTAATTGTTTTCATTTGAATAAAATTTTATGTGTCTTCTATTAACAACAGGGCAATTATGATTCTAAATCCCTAATAGAAAATATTTTTTTTTAATTTTTTTTAAAAACTCTAATTTGATTGATGGGTATATTTCCCATTAAGCATTGTTGAAAGTACTTTTACCGTTGATATTTCGTTAGGCTGCACGTCAAAAAGATTTTTTTCTAATATTACTAAATCCGCCTTCTTTCCTTTTTCAATCGAACCTGTAATATTAGAAATGCCCATGGCATCAGCTGCACCATAAGTTTGCATAAACAAAGCTAGGTCCAAAGGAATTTTAGCAGATTCTCCTCCCAATGGCGGGAAGTTTTCTCTGCCAGGTAATTGTCGTGTAACGGCACCTTGAATTTCTGACAATGGTCTATATTCTGAAATATAACCTGAAACTGGCCAATCTGACCCTAACGCTACTCTCCCACCTAAGGCATGAATTTTGTTCACTGGCGCGTACAAATTAACTCGTTCTTCCCCCAATCTTTTCATGGTAATATCTATCATAGCTGGATCTAGAGACATCCATGCTCCAGTAGTTTCATAGGCGACATCTAATTCCTTAAAGCGTGAATAATCATCAGGATGAATTAATAAACCATGATTTATAAGGTTATAACGCTTTCTATCTGGATTTGCTTTTCTTGCCAATTCTACAGCATCTAAAATTATTCTTACCGCACCATCACCAAAACAATGACTTGCAATATCAATACCAAGGGAGTCTGCCCTATGCACAGCATCATTAATTATGGCTACGGGAATAATAGGGTCAACTTTTAATTCAGGCTTATCTGCATAACCATCTACATATAATGCGTTGTGTTTATCATCTCCCCCATCTACATTAATTTTTAAATGAGTGGCTTTTACTAATTCAGAATTAAAGGTTTTTCGCAATCTAACAATTTCTGGTATCGGATCAATTTCTGGATTATTCCAATAATAAACGCCTTGTAATCGTATAGGTAGTTTTCCTTCTTCTTCTAATTTTTGAAATAAAGCAAAGCCCATATCCTCAGGCTGCCCGCCCATTCCTAAATCTTGAATGGATGTCAATCCAGATGCAGCAAATCTTGGTAACCATTCGGCAACACCTCTAGCAATATAATCTGAATCTACTTTCACTAAAGCATTCAGTACTTGCATTTGTGCCGGTAACTCTACAATCCATCCTGTTGGATTTCCTTCATTATCTCTTGTAAAAAAAGAATATCCCGGAACTGGCTCAGGCGTATTTTTATCAATACCTGCTAATTCTAAGGCTTTTGAATTTACCCATGCACCATGACCATCGATAGTCCATAAATAAACTGGACGTTCAGACTCTATTTCATCCAACATTTTGGCTGTTGGCCAATTTCCATTCCAAGGATTAAATCTTACACCATAGCCTTGAACAATTTTATGGTCAGAATTTTTAGTAACATATTTTTTTAGTTTATTGAATATTTCATTGGTATCGTCTGATTGTAAATCGATACCTGTCATAATTAAACCACCTGCAATAGGGTGAGAATGTGCATCAACAAATCCCGGAAGCATCATTTTTCCATTTAAATCTGTTGTTTCTGTATGTTCATCAATATATTTTTTAGCTTCTTCAGATGAGCCCACGAATACTATTTTGTCATCTTTTATAGCAACTGACTCTGCCCAAGGTTCATTTTTATTAACCGTATAGACTTTTCCGTTTGTAAAAACCATATCTGCCGCATCTTCCTTTTTTTCAGATTTACAGCTCACAATTAATGTAAGTACAATTAATACTATTGCACTTTTTACTGTTTTTTTAAATGTGTTCATAAGGATCTAATTTTGTTATCTCGTTTTAAAGCTAATTTGATCTTGTCTTTCGAAGATAACAAAAATTAAAAACATTTATAAAACCCAATTTGAGGTACCTTTCCTCTATATATGAACAAAATTAAGAGCTCATTTTCTTTCATGGGTCGGTATTATTTGGTAAGTTAATCGCATAAAATATTCCAATTAATGCAGAGGTTCTTAGCTGTAGTTACTCTCACTTTTTATGTTTTAAGACTTTTTATTGTCCTTAGTTAAGAAATGGTAAAGACAATAAAAAAAACAGTAATATTATAGTAAAGAAATTGTCATGCACCATTTAAGATATTATGACTTAGTGTCCAATCATTGGTTTCAAAAACATATTTATCTTTTAAAACATTTTTTTAGCTCATAGAAAACTTTTAAATTGATGTGATTTATTAATAATTTTAAAAATGAATATATAATGAAAACAAAATCTACAATTATTGTTTTAGTTTTAATTGCTTTTACATTAAATGCTTTTGCTCAAAAAGATGTTTCAGGTAAATCAGCCGAAGCCATATCAGAGTTTAAAAAAACAAATGATAAAATCAATAAATATTTTTCAAGCGCTTATGGTTACGCCGTTTTCCCTTCTATAGGTAAAGGCGGATTAGGTGTTGGTGGAGCAACTGGTAATGGAACCGTTTATAGAGGAGGTTCAATAGTTGGAGATTGTAAGATGTCTCAATTAACAATCGGTCTTCAAGCAGGTGGGCAATCGTATTCTGAAATTATATTTTTTCAGCACAAAAGTGCTTTTGATAGGTTTACAGGAAACAAGTTTGAGTTTTCTGCACAAGCAACAGCTGTAGCTATTACAGAAGGCGCTTCTTTCGATGTTGATTATAGTGATGGTATATTAGTTTTTACTCATGCTAAAGGAGGCTTAATGTATGAAGCATCCATAGGGGGACAAAAGTTTAAAAGCGAGATGCGATAGCATTTTTAAATAGCGCGTAAACTCCAATTTTTATTGGTTTATAAAAATCAAAGAACCTTTTACATAGTAAGAGGTTCTTTGATTAAAAATATAACTATATTATTATGGAATTGAAACATTCTCTTTTAATTTCTCCATTTTGAAAGCTCTTCAACCAAAATATTAGTTTCCTTTTCAGCTTCATTGGTGTTTTTAATTTCAGGATCTTTGTCTACCAGTCTTTGATATATTTTACTTTCTTCTTCTTTGCTATTTTGATCCTTCGCTATCATTGCTTTTAACCATACCGCCGTTAACTGATAATCACTATTATCTGATAACTCTGCTAAATTTGCATAGGCTAAAGCCTTTTTATGGTTGTTCTTAATCAACTCTTTTACACCATCTACATTTTCATTCCCATATTCTTTACGAAGACTTTCTTCTTCAAATGTATTAGAATCTTTTGCCACCTTTGTTCGTTGGTCAAGTTCTTTCAGCATAGCGGTTTGCGTATCCATAGTTCTATCATTATTAATATCACGTGCTATTTGTCCAGCTCCGTTAACAGCAATTCCTGCTGCTGTTAATTGTCTGTCTCCAGATAAAACACCTATTATAGACATAAGACCTCCTACTCCTCTGGCCACATCGGCTCCGTCTCTATTACGTTTTAACTTTTCTAATCGTTTTGCATATTTACTCATATCTCCGGTAAACTCGACTTTAATATGAGAACCCCTTCTTTGTGTTTTACTTAAAATCTTTTCATAGGCATCAAAGTCTGATGTACTTATTGTATTAATATCCTCAAAATGTATTAAGTCTCCTAAATTATTTTTAAGTCCTTTATTGAGAATTGTCTTGTAGTTATAATTAATACTTTCAGAATTGCCATTACTTCTTTCAACAATAATACTATCTGCGAATATGGATAAAGTGAAAAAAAATGTAATTAAAAATGTTGTGATTCTAGTTTTCATATCTGTGTGTTTTAAATTATTAATTTAAGATTCATAAAGACTGCTTATATCCTTATATTTACAATGGGGCAAGAATGTAAAAAAAACCCTAAAAGGTTTTTTTATTTCTTACTTTAATCTTTTAACAATTAAAAACTAGAGTAATATTTTCACAACCCGCTCATTTAAAAAGCTCCAATTTATCTGCAAAAAAGCCTCATTTATACATAACTATTTCAAAACTTCATTATATTTACGGCCTTTTAATATGCGCACGTGGCGGAATTGGTAGACGCGCTGGCTTGAGGGGTCAGTATCCGTTTAGGATGTGGAAGTTCGAATCTTCTCGTGCGCACAATTTATCTATTTGCAGAATATTTTTAATTCTTCTTCTAATAATATAAAGCTTTCTAGACTAACTTCGAACCTTGAAACAGTAATTAATAAGCCCTCCATTAGCCTTTTTCCTTAAAAAAAGAAGCTTTTACATAGTTCTTGCTATGTTCTGAAAAAATATACGTATTTTTGTTTAAGAAAAAGAATAAAAAAATGAACAATATTAAGGTTAATTTTAGCATTAAAGACTTAGAGAACCTTACTGGAATTAAGGCCCATACCATAAGAATATGGGAAAAACGTTATAATTTACTTAGTCCAGAACGCAGTGAAACTAATATTAGAAATTATAGCCTATTGAGCTTTCAAAAGCTCTTAAATATATCTTACTTAAACAATAATGGCCTTAAAATTTCTAAAATTGCCAACCTTAAAGAAGAAGAAATTCCAATTAAAGTAAGAGAAATTGCCTCTAGAGCTAAGGTAGAAGATCATGCCATTAATGCCCTAAAAATGGCCATGATTAATTTTGATCAGGTTTTATTTTATAGCACGTACAACAACCTTTTAGAAAATAAAACCTTTAGTGAAATCTTTTATTCTGTTTTCCTTCCTTTATTGAACGAGATAGGGTTATTATGGCAAACCAATACGATAACACCTGCTCACGAACATTTTTTGTCTATACACATAAAACAAAAAATACTTTTAAACATTGAGCGTCTTCAGATTTTAGAACCTAAACCATCTTCTAAAACTTTTGTTCTTTTTCTCCCAGACAGTGAGATTCATGATATAGGTTTACTTTTTATAAACTATGAATTGAGAAGCAGAGGCTATCATACTATTTTTCTTGGGGAAAGTGTCCCTATGGAAAGTCTAACTGATTTATTAGAATTTTTTGAAGAAATAACTTTTATTTCATACTTCACGGTTAATCCTCAGACCGATCAAATTCCTCAATACCTTAAAGAGTTTAATGAACTTCTTTTGAATAAAGAGCATACAAAATTGCTACTTTTAGGAAAAAAACTGGATGATATAGACTTAAGTGATCTTCCGGAAAATGTAAGTACATTTAAATCTATAGAAAATTTAGTTAAAGAATATTAAAACACTTTAATATTGTTTAGCTTTTTTGTATATTTGTTAAACAATATGAAACCAACAGTAAATATTATAGGTTCTGGCTTCTCTTCTCTGGCAGCCGCATGCTATCTAGCTAAAGATGGTTTTGAAGTAACTATTTTTGAAAAAAACAAAACTATAGGAGGTCGTGCAAGACAACTGAAAAAAGAAGGTTTTACCTTTGACATTGGACCAACTTGGTATTGGATGCCCGATGTGTTTGAACGTTTTTTTTTAGATTTTGATAAAGCTCCAGCCGACTATTATACTCTAGAAAAACTTAATCCAGCTTACAGCGTTTATTTTGGAAAAGATGATTTTATAACTATTGAGGATACATTAGATAAAATTATAAAAGCGTTTGAGAAAGAAGAACCTGGAAGTTCTGTAAAACTTAAAAAATTTATTGACGAGGCCAAAAGCAATTATGATATTGCCATTAAAGACCTTGTTTACAACCCCGGTGTATCTCCCTTAGAATTAATTACTCCAGCAACCATAAAAAAAATCAATCAATTTTTTAGCACTATAAAAAAAGATGTGCGTAAAGAGTTTAAGAATGAACGCTTAGTGATGATTCTGGAGTTCCCTGTTCTGTTTTTGGGAGCAAAACCCAGTGACACACCTTCCTTCTATAGTTTTATGAATTATGCCGATTTTGGGTTAGGTACTTTTCATCCTAAAAAAGGGATGTACCAAGTTATTTTAGCTATGGGAAAATTAGCAAAAGAACTTGGTGTAATGATTAAGACTGAAGCAAACATTGAAAAAATTATAGTTGAAAATGGGGAAGCTAAGGGCCTTATTTCTAATGGAGAATCGCATCTTTCTGATATTGTTTTAAGCGGTGCCGATTATCATCATACAGAAACATTATTGGATGAACCCTTTCGTCAATACTCTGAAACGTATTGGTCAAAAAAAACATTCGCTCCCTCTTCCCTTCTTTTTTATGTGGGCTTCAACAAAAAATTAAAACAGGTAAATCATCATACCCTATTTTTTGATGTTGATTTTGAAGCACATGCCGAAGCTATTTATGATAACCCAAAGTGGCCAAAAAACCCCTTATTTTATGCTAGTTTTCCTAGTAAAACAGACTCTAGCACCGCACCTGAGGGAAAAGAAGCAGGTATATTCCTAATTCCATTAGCACCAGGAATAGAGGATACTCCAAAAATACGAAAGGCTTATTTTGAGAAAATAATTACGCGTTTTGAAAATCTCACCTCTCAAACTGTAAAACAAGATATATTATTTAAAGAGAGTTTTTGTATTAATGACTTTATCGAAGATTACAATTCGTATAAAGGTAATGCCTATGGTATGGCAAATACCTTAATGCAAACTGCTTTTTTAAGACCAAAACTAAAAAGTAAAACCGTAAAAAATTTATATTTTACAGGACAACTTACTGTACCTGGACCTGGAGTTCCTCCATCATTAATCTCAGGAAAACTCGCCGCTAATTTAGTTTCAAAGTATAATAATGTTTTAGTTTAAAATGAATTTGTTTAAATTTAAAAGAAATTGTCAGTAATATGAAGTCGTTATTTGATTCAGTATCCTATAGGAGTAGTAAAATTGTAACGAAAACCTACAGCACCTCATTTTCTTTGGCAACAAAAATGTTATACAGTTCTATTAGAGGAGATATTTATAACATCTATGGTTTTGTGCGTTTCGCTGACGAAATTGTTGACACCTTTCATGACTATGATAAAGAAATGCTTTTCAATAGGTTTACTGAAGATTTAGAACTTGCTTTAAAAAATAAAATTAGTCTCAATCCCATATTAAATTCATTTCAACATACGTTTCATAAATATAATATAGACAAATCACTTGTAGATGCATTTATGCAAAGTATGCGTTTAGATTTACATAAAACCGATTATTTAACTGATGAAGAATACAAAGCTTACATATATGGTTCTGCCGATGTAGTTGGCCTTATGTGCTTAAAAGTTTTTGTAAAAGGCGATAATAAAAAGTATAATGCGTTAAAAGAAACTGCTATGGCTCTGGGTTCTGCTTTTCAAAAAGTAAATTTCCTTAGAGATTTAAAGGCAGATTTTGAAGGTTTAAATAGAACCTATTTCCCTAATACCGATTTAAAAAACTTAGACGAGTCTTCTAAACAAAGTATTATAGATGATATTGAAGCAGATTTTGAAAAAGGACTTAGCGGCATAAAGAAACTCCCAATAGAAGCTAAATTTGGTGTATTTATGGCCTATAGATATTATCGTCAACTACTCAAAAAACTCAAGAAAACCCCTGCATTAAAAATAAAAGATTCTAGAATTAGAGTATCGAACCCTAAAAAAATTGAGCTTTTAATGCGTAGCTATGTAAAATATCAATTAAATTTAATGTAAAAATTAAAGCATGTATATTTTATTTTGGATATTGATATTTCTTAGCACTTATTGCAGTATGGAATTCATGGCTTGGTTTACTCATAAGTACATCATGCATGGTGTTTTATGGAATTTACATAAAGACCACCACCATAAAGATCATGATAGTTGGTTTGAGCGCAATGATGCCTTTTTTATATTTTATGCCGTTGTAAGTATTATTTTCTTTTTACTTTGGAAATACACCAGCTTTTGGGCGGGATTACCCATAGGTTTAGGAATTTTTGCCTACGGGTTGTCCTATTTTCTAGTTCATGATATTTTTATTCATCAGCGATTTAAACTTTTTAGAAATGCTAATAATTGGTATGCAAAAGGAGTGAGGCGTGCACACAAAATTCATCATAAACATTTAGGCAAGGAGCATGGCGAATGTTTTGGAATGCTATTTGTTCCTTTTAAGTATTTTAAGAAATAGTTTTTAACCTTTCTTATGTCCAACACGCCGCATTTCGATTACATGATTATTGGAAATGGTTTAGCAGGTTTGCAACTTGCACTTAAACTAACTGAAGATCGTTTCTTTACTAACAAATCTATTGCCTTAATTGATCCATCAAATAAAAGTACCAATGATAAAACATGGAGTTTTTGGGAAAAGGAACCCTCTATATGGAATAGTATTGTTTTTAAATCATGGAATCATGCATTTGTAATTACTAACGAAAAGCAAATTGATTTAAATCTTAAACCTTATAAATATAAAACAGTCAGATCTATCGACTTTTATAATTATGCTAAAGAAAAGTTAAGTCAATCAAAAAATATACATTTTATTATTGAGGAAGTTCTATCTACCCAAGAAGATTCTAAGGTTTTAATCACAACAGCAAATAACACCTATTCAGCTGCTCATGTTTTTGATAGCCGAATTCCAGAATTATTCCATATAAATTCAAAAGAAAACATTTCTATAATTCAACATTTTAAAGGTTGGGTTATTAAAACGGATAAAAACACATTCAATGAAAATTCATTAATTATGATGGATTATCGTTTAAAAGATGGAGAAAAAACTACTTTCACTTATGTGCTACCTTTTACAAAAACTGAAGCACTTATTGAATTCACTTATTTTACCGACGAATGTGTTAGCGAAAATCTATATGACAACTACATCAAAAAATATATTAAAGATTATCTTAAAATAGACGAATATGATATTATAGAAACAGAAATGGGTCAAATACCGATGACTAACTTTTCCTTTGAACAATTTAATACCAAACATATGACCAAAATTGGAACTGGCGGTGGATGGGTAAAAGGCTCGACGGGTTATTCTTTCAAGCATACTGAAAAGAAAGTAAGCTTACTAGTAGCCAACTTAAAAAGAGGAAAACTACCGTCTAATGGGTTATTCAAGAAAAGGTTTAAGTTTTATGACAAAGTATTTCTTAAGGTTTTAAAAGATGAAAATCACAAAGGTGAATGGATATTTCAGCAGTTTTACAGGAAAAACTCAGTACAAACTATGTTTCGCTTTTTGGATGAAGAATCCAGCTTCTTTGAAGAACTAAAAATTATGTATTCTTTGTTTTCATGGAGTTTCATTAAAGCATTTTTTAAAACACTTTAGTTTTCCTCTTCAATTAAGGCATCAATTGTTTTTCTAACCATTTCACTATTCCAGTTGGCTGCTCCCGTTTTGTCAATTATAATATTTCCTTTTTTATCAACTAAAAAAGTTCTCGGAATGGTATTCACATCAAATGCTTCTGGATATTGGGTAAGAGGTCTATAAACTTTAAATGTATACCCTTCTTGATTTAGAAATTTTCTAATTACGGCAAGATCTTCATTAGAGATAAAAACAAATTCAATCTTATCGTTATAAGCCTGATATAACTTATGCAAACTAGGCATTTCGGCAATACATGGTGGACACCAGGTGGCCCAAAAATTAACCAAAACTACTTTGCCTTTAACCTCTTCAAAATGAAATCCACCGCCATTTATATCCTGTAAGTTCCAGTTGTAATTTGATACAATAATCTGTTCTGACTTTTTGGTTATTGAAGGACTAAAAAGTGCCAATCCTTTATTCAATAAAACTTGAATGGGTTGCCTTGTTTGAGGAATTAGAAACAATGCTAATACAACAAGAAATACAATGTTTTTAAATTTACTTTTAAACGTTTTCATATAAAATTAAAAGGTATGATTTCTAAACAGAAACCATACCTCAAATCTAACAAATTCTATTTATTAACTATCTCGTTACTTTACCTGTTGGCAAAGATTTTAAGTTTTCACCAAAAGCATGAACAGCTGGTGCCGTTTCTTGTCCTGCAGTTCCAACCAAAGGTTTCATTGCAAATGGAGCTGGCGAATCATCGGGTACAGGCTCAACAGAAATGACTACTGTTCTTCCTCTTACATCTAAAGGAAAGGTTTCTCCTGATGGCGCATTTAAGAAAAAATCTTCACCTGGTACTGGTGGCCCAGGTTGTGAAGTTTCACTAAATCCATCAAAATCATCAGCCATATTAAACACATTAAATGTTCCAGTGGTAATTGGTCCATTCTCTCCTACTACCCAGCCTTCATAAGCCCAACCTGCTGGCAGTGTTGGCAATACAAAATTAGATGTTGGAGGTGCTCCAGGCGTACCAAACCATACCCCATATTGATCGTTTCCATTATTCATCCCGGTTTCATCTGTTGGTGTTCTTAAAAAGAAAGCTCCAGCCGCTGAACTAAAATCACCAACTATGCCTGTATTAACATTTGCAGTATCTCCTGAAAAATCACCAGCCAACACTTTAGTATCTGCTGGGGCTAAGGCAGCTGCTCCAGTTTCTCCCACTGGTTCAATTGATAATACAAATTTGGTTGCAGCATCCAATTGAGCAGCGTCTACAATAAAAGATTGAGGGAACGTCACAGAGGTAAACACTCCAGTAGAAATTGGTGCGCCATCTACTATAATCCACCCTTCGTATACATAATCATTGCCTAAAGCTTCTAAGCCGTTTAAGTCTAAATTTAAAGTTGCAATTGACGGCGTATTGTCATCGTCATCACTACAGGAAGTAGCAAAAAAGCCTAAAGTTAAGGCCACTAAAATCATTTTTTTAATCATGGTGTTTTTTTTAATATTTGAATACTTCAAAAGTATACCTGAATGAAATAATGAAGTGTTAGCCAGCTAACATTAAGCGATATTTTTATAAATTCTTATCTCTTTTCTATTAAATTCAATAACATTTTCTTCTTTTAGTTCATTCAATAGAATATTTAATGTTGGTCTAGAAGTTCCTATTAACGAGGCAATATCTTTTTGAGTATATGGATGCTGAATAACCTTGTCTCCTGTTTTCTCACAATCATAACCGTAGTCTGCACATAATTCATCAAGAAATTCAACAAGACGCGTCTTCGCATCTTTAAATAAAAGCAGTTGTAAACGTCTTTCTAACTTTCGTAATCTAAAGCCAATTACTTTATATATTTTTAAACTAAAAGTTTTATTATTTCTCATTAACTCATGCATCGTATCGACACCAACTGGACAAATACTTGTTGTATTATCAACAGATTGAGCAAATTCTTTTCTTTTATTCTCACCAAGTATGGCCGTCTCTCCAAACAATTCACCTTTTGTTAAAATGGCCTTTACAACCTCATCGCCATCTTCACTATAATACCCAATCTTTACTTTACCTTTTTCTATAAGATAGACTTTATTTGCGGAGTCCTCTTCAAAATATATATAGTCCTTCTTCTTATAGGCATCAAAATCATGGGTCGCTTTATATGCTTTAAACTTGTGAGGACATAATATTTTAAACAGGTTGACATCATCAAAAAACCAAAGCGATTTCATTTTTTATTTGTTTTGTTAGAACTTATAATGTCGGAAAACGATATGAATACTTACTTAAAGGCATAAAAAAACCTCCAATTCTTGGAGGTTTTTAAATCTGTTTATTTTTTTCTACTCTTCTTCATCCTTGGCCTTGTCCAGATCCTCATCATCACCTAAAGCATCTAGCATATCATGCTTATGAAGTAAATTATACCATTGAATTACTTTTTTAATATCACTTGCATACACTCTATCCTCATCGTAATCAGGTAAAACTTCAAAAAAATACTCTTCCAACTTATCTTTACTATCTTTGGGTTTTACAGAGGCTACTCCACCATTTTCCTTATCCTTGATACTCTCAAAAACTTTTTTTAATGGTACTTCTTCAGTCAAAGTATAAATAGCAATTTCACTTAATACACTTATATTATTTTGAACGCTTACAGACATACGTTTGTTATCCATTAAAGATTCTGCAACGAAACCACCACGTGTTTGAGTAATTAATTTATATAATCCTGGTTTTCCTGAAATTGAAATGACTTTATCTAAACTCATAAATTGTTTTTTGAAAGGCGCAAATATCATCTGTTTATAGATGTATTGCAAATATTATCTTCTCTTTTTTTGATCTGGAAAACGCATTCTATAGTCTACACTAATCTTCCCTTTAGATATATTTGTAAGTCTTCCTTTAATTAATCGTTTTTTTAAACTAGATAGTTTGTCCGTAAACAAAACGCCTTCAATATGATCGTATTCATGTTGAATAACTCGGGCAATTAAACCATCAAATACCTCCTTATGAGATTCAAAATTCTCATCTAAATACTCGATAGTAATTTTAGGCTTTCTAAATACATCTTCTCTAACATCTGGAATACTTAAACACCCTTCATTAAAGGCCCACTCATCACCTTCTTCTTCAACAATTTTTGCATTAATAAAGACTCGCTTAAAACCACTTAAAGCGTCTTGCTCTTCTTTTGATAAATCTTCATCTTCAGAAAACGGAGAGGTATCTACCAAAAATAGCCTTATAGGCAGTCCTATTTGAGGAGCAGCCAAACCAACACCATAGGCATTATACATGGTTTCAAACATGTTCTCTAATAAAACATCAAACTTCGGGTAGTCTTTTGAAATATCTTTGGCTTTCTTTTTTAATAACGGATCACCATAAGCAACAATTGGTAAAATCATACTATAAATTAAATTTGGTGTTGCAAAAATACAATTCTTATAACTTATGAATCTATTTAAATAAATTATTCTTTAAAAGCCCCGCATTTATTTTGAATACAAAAAACTTTGTAATATTAATGTAGCACTAATTTCATCTATAAGTGATTTATTTTTACGCTGATTCTTTTTCAAACCACTATCAATCATGGTTTGAAACGCCATTTTAGAAGTGAAGCGTTCATCCACTCTCTGAATTGGAATACTTGGAAATACCTTTTCTAACTTAACGATAAAAGATTTAATATGAATTTCACTCTCTGATGCTGTATTATTCATTTGCTTTGGCTCACCTACCAAAAATAATTCAACCGATTCCTTTTGTGTATAGTCCTTTAAAAAGGGCAATAGCTCTTTAGTACTAACTGTAGTAAGTCCTGATGCAATAATTTGCAATTCATCTGTTACAGCTATACCAGTTCTCTTAGTTCCAAAATCAATTGCTAAAATACGCGCCATTAAAACTTTATTGCAAAAATAATACTAAAACAAGAAAGGTTACCCCTTCGGACAACCTTTCTTGGTGATTTAACCTTAATTATTAATATTTGAACTTTATTCTTAAGCTCTTACTGCTTTATTTATTTTAGGAAAAACGAAACTAATATTACCCACGTTTCTCTTTCTATACAAGTAGATTCTAATATCACTATTTGTTCTTGATATAGTAGATTTTAGTTTTGAAGCATCAATCAACACTGGTTCATTCTTTTGTTCATTACTAACTTTAACATCTTCAGAATGAGCTGAAACAGAAATAGCTTTGGAACTTTCAATTACATCACTTAACTCAGTACTTTGAGCACTGCAAATCGAGAAAGCTAACATTAAAACTATTACTAAGGGAAAATTTGTTTTCATTCGTTTATTTCTTAGTTTGATAGTTCAAAGATAGAAACACAGCTCTTCTCAAGCACAAAAAACTAGTTGTACCTCATGAATTTTCGTTTAGTAGTGCAGCAACAAAATTTTATCGACGAATAGTTTAAACGTTGATTTTAACCGACAAAATACATATATTCATTTGTTTTGCCCACATGCAATTTTTATATCGTGGTTTAAAGACAATATTTAATCTACAAAAAGCAATTGAAATATTAGAAGATTCTTACTAAAACTGAATTATAATTATGTCTATTTCATCTTCTTTTTAAATGATTGCTAGTATATTTGCTCAAAATTTAAATATCAATGACTGAACTACAACAAATCATAGAAAAGGCTTGGGATAACAGAGCTTTACTAACGGAAGAAACAACAACTTCCGCCATAAGAAATGTAATAGACTTATTAGACAAAGGTGAATTAAGAGTTGCTGAACCTATTGAAGGTGGATGGCAAGTTAACGAATGGGTGAAAAAAGCTGTCGTTTTATATTTCCCAATCCAAAAAATGGAGACTATTGAATGTGGACCATTAGAATTTCACGATAAAATTCCATTAAAAACAGGATATGCAAAAAAAGGGATCAGAGTCGTTCCTCACGCTGTTGCTAGACATGGTGCCTACATTTCCAGTGGAACAATTTTAATGCCTAGTTATGTAAATATTGGGGCATACGTTTCTGAGGGAACTATGGTTGATACTTGGGCAACAGTTGGAAGTTGTGCCCAAATTGGTAAAAATGTACATTTATCTGGTGGTGTTGGTATTGGAGGAGTATTAGAACCATTACAAGCCGCGCCAGTAATTATTGAAGATAATGCTTTTATTGGAAGTAGATGTATTGTAGTTGAAGGTGTACACGTTGAAACTGAAGCTGTATTAGGAGCAGGTGTAGTTTTAACAATGAGCACTAAAATTATTGATGTTACTGGTGATGAACCAGTTGAATATAGAGGTGTTGTTCCTGCTCGTTCAGTAGTTATTCCTGGAAGCTATGCTAAGGAATTCCCTTCAGGGAGTTACAACGTTCCTTGTGCTTTAATTATTGGTAAACGTAAAGAAAGCACAAACAAAAAAACGTCACTTAATGATGCGCTTCGCGAGCATGATGTTGCTGTTTAGATGAAAATACTTGTTATACAACAAAAAATGATTGGTGATGTGCTTACAAGCAGTATACTGTTTGAAGCACTTCGCCAAAAATACCCTAGTGCTCAATTAGATTATTTAATCAATGAGCATACTTTCCCTGTTGTACAAAACAACCCTTTTATTGATAACTACGTTTTTTACACTAAAAAGGAAGATGAAAGTAAAAGGGCGCTTTTAAAATTGGCTCTAAAAGTAAGGCGTAATAACTATGACGTGGTTATAGATGTTTATTCAAAACTTACTAGTTTTTTAATTTGTTCTTTTTCTAAAGCAAAAACAAAAATATCGTATTATAAATCATACTCTACTTTTTTATACCACCACAATGTAAAAAGGCTCGAACAACATAGTAGCACAGATAATTTAGCTATCCATCATAGATTAGATTTATTAAAACCATTAGATATAAAAGCGGACAATATTAGCCCTAAAATATATTTAACTAAAGAAGAATTATTAAAAGGCAAAAACTATTTACTCAACCAGAATATTGATCTCTTAAGACCACTCTTCATGATTAGTGTTCTAGGTAGTAGTAAAAATAAGACCTACCCTTTTGAATATATGGCATCTGTGATTGACATAGTTGCTTCAGAGGAGCCTGACTGTCAAATTCTTTTTAATTATTTGCCTAAACAAAAGGAAGAAGCTTTTGCTATTTACAATTTATGTAACCCAAATACGAAGAAGAATATTTTAATGAATGTATTTGGAAATAGCCTTAGGGAATTTCTAGGAATTATTCAGCATTGCACTGCCCTTATCGGAAACGAGGGGGGGGCTGCAAATATGGCAAAAGCATTACATGTAAAAACGTTTTCCATTTTCTCTCCATGGATAGACAAAGCAACTTGGAATTTATTTGAAAATAAAAACAACGTGAGTGTACATTTAAGAGACTACAAACCTGAAATTTATACAGAACCAGAAAAAACATATAAAGAAGAGTCTTTAAATCTTTACAAGAAATTTAAACCTGCATTTTTTAAAGATAAATTAGTTGACTTTTTAAAAAACACCTCTATTGGAAAGGTCACACAAAAAGGTATCTCGAATCTTGATAAAAATGAGACCCTTTTATCAAAAACAAATTCGAGGCAAACTGCCAAAATATCTGCTTTAATAATCACTTTTAACGAAGTAAAGCATATCGAAAAAGTTATAAACGATTTAAGCTTTGCAGATGAAATAATTGCAGTGGACTCCTTCAGTACCGATGGCACTTTGGAAAAATTAAAACAATTCGATCATGTAGAAACCATTTGCAGGCCGTTTAAAAATTTTGCTGATCAAAGGAACTTTGCCATTGAAAAAGCTAAAAATGAGTGGATTGTTTTTATTGATGCCGACGAGCGTATTCCTAAAGATTTAAGAAGCGAAATTATATCTGAAATTAATGATTCAACAGATTATGATGCATTCTTAGTTAAGCGTTTATATTATTTTAAAGATAAAAGAATTCGATTTAGCGGATTCCAAACCGATGCAACCTATCGCGTCTATAAAAAAGAATCTGTTAAATATATAGAAGAAAGAATTGTTCATGAAATACCGAAAATTTCAGGTAAAAGTAAACTTTTAAAAAGTACAATGCCACATTACTGTTTTGAAAGCTATGACCATTACAAATCTAAAATGGAACATTATGCAAAACTTAAGGCTATTGAACTTTTAGATGAAGGTACTAAGCCAAATCCGTTTCATTTCATTTTTAGACCTTCATATAAATTTCTGCTAAATTATATTTTTAGACTAGGTATTCTAGATGGTAAAGAAGGGTTTATTATATGTAAATTAAGTGCTTACGGGGTTTATTATAGATATGTTGAACTGAAAAGACTAATAAATAAAAACTAATTTTTCTTCCAGAACTTATACTTCTTTTTTAATCTTTCCCTTCTGTGAAATTTTTCTTGAAAAGATTTAGTTTCTGACCACATTATTTCAACAATTCTGGCATAATCTTCTCCTGAACATTTAGCATATTCATCGCTCATTACATCAACCATGGACTTATGAACGGTTAGTCGAGCAAAATTCTTTATTCTTGTTTGGAAATCGAGCGACCTAAATTCCATTCGGTTTAGATCAACCAAGTAAAATTTATAATCCCCGTTATTAATTTTAATAAGCGTATTTCCCGGAGAATGATCTAAAAAGAGAATGCCTTTTTCATGTAATTGATAGGTAAATCGTGTAAATGCCCTAAGAATTTTTTCATGATTTGGATAATTCAAATCTTTTGTTAATTCTCTATAAGTTAAATCACAATCTAATTGTTCACTAATATAAAAACTCTTATTAAATAACAAAGGAGTTTCAAATTCGTAAAAGCCAATAGGTTGCGGAGTGTTAACCTTTAAATCTATCAATTTATTAGCATATTCGTATGAACGCTGTGCTTTACTTTTTCGAAAAAACCTATAAACGATTTGATTTACAATATTTGGAATTCTAAATGACTTAACATTTATAGTTTTATCTCCTAACTGAAATAATTTTAATGAATTTCTATCTTGGTTTCCAAAATTCTCTCCTTTTGAATCAAAATTATAGATAATATCATCAAAAAAATCAGTATTTGAATTAAAATCCTTTTGAATTTTCCTTTTACTTTTTTTCATTTGCAATTTTAGCTACAGTAGCGAATTGAAGATATTGCATATCTAATTGTGTAAATAGAGTCAAGAAATAAAACAAATAAGGTTTTAAAGATTTACTCTTATTTATACCAACATGTGTTAATATTTCAAAACCTAATTCTTCATACATTCTTCTAATGCTTTTTTTTGTAAAAAACCTTAAATGCGTTTTATCCATAACGCCATATTCCTCATACCTCCAGTCCTTTTGAATCAATACCCTCATAAACGTTCTAAAAAACCTCACATTAGGAAGTGAACTAATTACTACCCCATTTATTGATAATTTTGTTTTCAGAACTTCTAATACCCAATAAGGGTCCACCAAATGCTCTAAAACATCATTAAAATAAATTACATCAAAATACGCATTTGGCAAATCCTCAATAAAGTCTTCACACTTGCCAATAAAAACTTTATCTAACTTTTTTTTAGCATCCTCACCATGTTCCTGCATATATTCTATACCCCAGACTTCAGTGTTATTCTTTTTTTTAACAATTTGCGCAAAAGCTCCATTACTACAGCCTACATCTAAAACACGTTTAGCATCATTTGGTAAGAACTTAAACATTTCAGGACGAACATTATCATAATACCCTTTTGGTTTATTTTCGTAATTCATTTTTCAAAAGTATAAAATTTAAAACTACCTTTTAAACTAATTATTATTTAATAAAAAATACATTAATTTGCACGACAAATACAAGTATATGCAACCCTTTCCAAAATGTTCTTTAGTAGCTCCAACTTATAATTGGCCAGAAGCATTAGAGCTTTTGTTATTAAGCATAAAAAATCAGTCACATTTTCCAGACGAAGTAATTATTGCTGATGACGGATCAAAAAAAGAGACCTCAGATTTAATAGAGAAATTTAAACAAACCTTCCCTATTCCATTGCATCATGTTTGGCATGAAGACAATAAAAACAGGAAACCTGCAATAATGAATAAAGCCATAGCTAAATCTAAATATGATTATATTATTGAAATAGATGGAGACATTATTATGCATAAAGATTTTGTTAAAGATCATTTAGCAATGGCTAAAAAGAACACGTTTTTATATGGCAGTAGAGTAAATATTCAAAAACATTATTTGAAAGAATTATTTATCAACAAAAAAATTACGTTTAATTTTTTATCGAGAGGTATAAAAAAGAGAGGACGAACCATTCGCATACCCTTATTATCAAATTTATATAAGGAAGAAGACACTAGGTCTTCAAAATTAAGGGGGTGTAATATGTCTTTTTGGAAAGAGGATTTTATTAAAGTGAATGGGTTTAATGAAAACCTTGTTGGCTGGGGGATTGATGATAGTGAAATGATACAACGTTTATTAAATATTGGCGTAAAAGGAAGACGATTAAAATACCGCGGGTTGGTATATCATATATTTCATAAAGAACAGGATAAAAGTCATATCAATATTAATGAAATTATTGAGAATGAAACTACGATGAATAAAGTAACCTTTATTGAAAAAGGAATTAACCAATATCTTAAGTAATGGTATTTGATATTTCAGTCGTAATCATAAACTACAATACCGCGAATTACACAATTAACTGTATTGAGTCTATTTTAAAATACACCTCTAAAGATATATCTTGTCAATACTTAATCGTAGACAATGGCTCCGAATCAGAAAACTACTATACTCTAAAAAAATATATAGATTCAATTTCCAAAACCATAAACATTCGACTTATTAGAAGTGATATTAATACTGGTTTTGGAAGCGGGAACATGATTGGTGTTCGAGAAGCTAAAGGTAAATATTTGGCATTTATAAATAATGATGTTCTATTTGAAAATGATTGCTTAACCATCTTAAAAAACTTCATGGATTCCAACCCAAATGTTGGCGTTTGCGGCCCTCAAGCATTTAAGGAGAATTCCGATTTATTACCAACGATTGATCATTTTGCATCTTTAGGTCGAGAATTATTTGGAAGAAAAATTTTAGAATCTATATCTCCTAGTAAGTATCCCAAACGAAAAAGAATCTATAACACCCCTCAAAAAGGACAATTTGTAGCTGGAAGTTTTATGTTTTTTTCTGCTCAAGATTTCAATGAAATCGGTGGGTTTGATACTAATATCTTTCTGTACTATGAAGAAACTGATATTTGCATGAGGTTAGCTAAAAAAAACAAAGAAGCTTTTTTAGTTCCTAAAGGAAGGTTTATCCATTTTCATGGAGCTAGCACACCGCAAAAAGTTGATTTAAAAATTGAATTAAAAATTTCTCTACTTTATGTTATTAGAAAGCATTATGGTATAGTTCCTTTTTATTTTTTGCTAACATATTTACAAATAAAATATTTCTTTAGTGGTTTAGTAAAAGCAAAAAATTGGCCTGTCTTTATAGCGTTACTAAAGCAAGCTCCATTAACAATTTCCTTAAAACATAACCAAAAAATTCATCGTTTATAAACGGTTCTACCTACGAACTATTTGGCTCTATGCAACTCTAAAACCAGTTAAAGAAATAGGTCAAGGGTTTTTAAAGGTCTGGACTATGTTGTAAATTTGCTCCACTAAAAATTTATTACTTGATATTATCAATTTTCAAATTAATAATGATATAAAAATTATTAGTACAAAACACCTTAGTTAGCATTAATGAATTATAAAAAAGCATTATCTCATCCTATATTTAAAATCATCTCAGATTCTGGAAAAGAGCTCCAACTCGAATCTTTTGTTATTGGCGGATTTGTGCGTGATTATATTTTAAACAGAGGAGATGCCAAAGATATTGATGTCGTTGCTATTGGAGATGGCATTAAACTTGCAAAACAAGTTGCAAAAAACCTACCAACCTTTCCTAAAGTACAAATATTCAAAACCTATGGTACAGCAATGTTAAGGTATGATGATATTGAAATTGAATTTGTTGGTGCTAGAAAAGAGTCGTATACGGAAGATAGTAGAAACCCTGCGGTTGAAAATGGTTCTTTAGAAGATGATCAAAACCGAAGGGATTTCACTATTAACGCACTCGCTCTGAACTTAAACGAGAAGTCTTTTGGTGAATTGTTAGACCCTTTTAACGGTATTGAAGATTTAAACAACAAAATTATAAGAACACCATTAAATCCAGATATCACCTATAGCGATGACCCTTTACGCATGTTACGTGCCATACGATTTGCAACACAATTAAACTTTATAATAGAAGAGGCTTCCTTAAAATCAATAACTAAAAATAGTCATCGTATTAAAATAATTTCTAAGGAGCGTGTTGTTACAGAAATAAATAAAATTTTAGAAAGCAATACCCCTTCTATAGGCTTCCTTTTACTAGAGAAAACAGGGTTATTAGAATATATACTGCCTGAGCTTATAGCTTT
Source organism: uncultured Algibacter sp. (assembly GCF_947495925.1). Lineage (GTDB taxonomy): Bacteria > Bacteroidota > Bacteroidia > Flavobacteriales > Flavobacteriaceae > Algibacter_E. The sequence goes on along the minus strand of NZ_CANMAU010000006.1, from coordinate 324,321 downwards.
GAAAGGGATTGATGAAGTTGAGGGACAGCGTCATAAAGATAATTTTTATCACACACTTGAAGTCGTCGACAATATCTCAAAACACACCACTGATCTTTGGCTTAGATGGGCAGCATTACTGCATGATATTGGAAAAGCACCTACAAAAAAATTCAACAAAAAAATAGGGTGGACATTCCACGCTCATGAATTTGAGGGTTCTAAAATGGTATATAGATTATTTAAAAGGTTAAAAATGCCATTAAATGACAAAATGAAATTTGTTCAAAAAATGGTATTAATGAGTTCAAGACCAATTGTTTTAGCTCAAGATTTAGTTACTGATTCTGCTGTTCGTCGCTTAGTTTTTGATGCTGGCAATCACGTTGAAGATTTAATGACTCTTTGTGAGGCAGATATCACAACTAAAAACCCCAGAAAGTTTAAAAAATACCATAACAATTTCAAAATTGTTAGAGATAAAATTATTGAAGTTGAAGAACGCGATCATGTTAGAAACTTTCAACCTCCAATTTCCGGAGAAGAAATCATGAAAACCTTTAACTTAAAACCATCACGTGAAATAGGACTCATAAAAGAATACATTAAAGAAGCCATTTTAGAAGGTGATATTCCAAATGAACATGAGGCAGCATATCAATTAATGATAGAAAAAGGAAAAAAACTTGGTCTTTCAATAAGTACTAAATAAATGATTAAGGTTTTAAGAACAAATTCTGAAAATTCAGACTTTACAAATCTTGTAGATTCTCTAAATAGTTATTTAAAAGTTATGGATGGTGCCGAGCATGATTTTTATAATCAATATAATAATATTGATGTACTAAATCATGTTGTTTTAGTTTTCTTAAATGATGTTGCTGCAGGTTGTGGAGCTTTCAAGCGTTTTGATACTAATTCGGTTGAAATAAAGCGCATGTATACTCATCCCGAATTTAGAAGTCAAGGTATAGCCTCTAAAGTCTTACTAGAATTAGAGAAATGGGCTAAAGAAGAAGCTTTTAATGTTTGTGTTCTCGAAACTGGAAAAAGACAAACTGAAGCAGTTTCATTCTACAAAAAAATGAATTATACTATTATTCCAAATTATGGTCAGTATAAAAATATAAGTAACAGCATTTGCTTTAAAAAGGAACTCAATTAAAATGAAAAAGGATAATAAAAATGTAATTTATTGGCTTCTAACTGGGTGTGTTCTTATTTTTATTATGGTAGTTTTAGGTGGTATTACCAGGCTTACACATTCTGGCTTATCCATTTCTAACTACAAACTTATTTCGGGAACCATTCCTCCCATGAACAATATTGAGTGGGAAGCCGCTTTCGATTTATACAAGCAATACCCCGAATATCAAAAATTAAATAATCGCTTTACGCTTCAAGATTTTAAAGATATTTACTTCTGGGAGTGGTTACATCGCGTTATTGGCAGATTTATAGGTATGGTATTCTTACTACCCTTCTTATATTTTTTGATTAAAAAACAACTATCAAAATCGACTATAAAAAAATCTACTATACTTTTATGTTTAGGTGCCTTTCAAGGCTTTTTGGGTTGGTATATGGTTAAAAGTGGTTTAGTAGATAACCCAGATGTAAGTCACTACAGGCTTGCAGCTCATTTAACTACCGCATTCATAACCTTTGCTTATACCTTTTGGGTGGCTTTAGATTTAATGTTTCCGAATAAAAAAGAAATCATTAAACCCATTAGAAACCTTATACGTTTTGCTCTTGTAGTTTTAATTCTTCAGATTATCTACGGCGCCTTTGTTGCTGGTTTAGATGCAGGTTTCATTCATAATCACTGGCCTTTAATGAGCGATGGTAAGTTTATGCACCACACCGTTTATATAGAACAAAACCCGCTTTATAAAAACTTTATTGAAGGTAAAAGTGGGGTTCAATTTGTTCACAGGATGCTTGCGTTTGTTGTTGTTGGTTTTATTCTTGCTATTTATCTCAAATCTAAGTCTCTTAAATTAACTCCCTTACAATCAAAAGGCATAAAATACCTAGTCGCTTTGCTTGGTCTACAATTTCTATTAGGCGTTTTTACGATATTGCTACAAGTACCTGTCTGGTTAGGAGTAGCCCATCAAATAGGAGCCTTTTTTCTTTTAAGCGCTATGACATTTACATTACATCGTTTTACGAAATAATATAAAAAAGTTACCTTTGCATACTAATTTTATTCATTAATGGTTTATAGGTTTAGAGTTATTTTAGATAATGATACAGAAGAAGATATCTTTCGTGATTTAGAAATTCGTGAGACTGATACGCTTGAGGATTTACACAATATCATAACACAATCTTTTGGATTTGATGGTACTGAAATGGCTTCTTTTTATTTAAGTAATGACCTATGGGAACAAGGTGAAGAAATTTCGTTGTTCGATTTGAGTGAAGACGCCTCTGCTCGTTTAATGAACGAAACGTCGCTAGATAGCGTAGTTCATGAAGCACAAACTAAGCTAATATACGTTTACGACTTTTTAAGTATGTGGACTTTCTTTGTAGAATTGGCTGAAATTGTTGACGAAACTGAAGGACATGACTATCCTAACCTGATGTTTGTACAAGGACAGGTTCCAGAAAATGCTCCAGAAAAACTTTTTGAATCAGACAAAAATGATGATTTTGATGAATTTGAAGATGGCTTGGATGTTGACGATTATGATGGTTTAGATTTTGATGAAAACTGGAATTAAAACAGCCTAATGTCTTAAATTTACTGGATTTACATTTTCGTAGTTACGTGTTAAAAACTCTAACGAGTATTTTAGCAAATCTCCCATATTTTTACTCCTCTTAAAATTCACATCATGCGTATAATCAAAAATTGTCATTTTTAAGAGTTCAACATGCTCTTCAGTCGAAATTTCATCAGCCCTCATACATTCAATTAACCTCCCTACCCGGTTATAAAAACTCTTTAAACGTTTAACCAATATGGAACGTTCTTCTGTTTTATATTGATCTATAGATAACTTTTGAATACTACGAGATACAAGCTGAACCATTTCGTAATTTTCCTTAAAATATTGAGGTCTATAAATATTAAATTTTCCTTCATAAGACTGCTGATCAAAATCTATAGCTCTAATTTTATAAACCACTTTATCAAAATCGTGTGTTGGAACGATAACATAATTGTACGATCGCATGTCCCCAAGCATCCTTATCATGCAACGTTCATTAAACTTAACAAATTCCTTTGCTATTTGCGATTTTTCAGATTTACTACAATTTGGCAGCATTTTTTTAATAAACTCATCTCCAGGAATACCAGCTATATGCTCTTCAATCAACGTACTTTCATATACTAAAAAATTTAAATTATATGGAGATAACATATGCTCTAATTCAAGGCCATAAATACGAGACGCATCTGCAACTTTTACATAAAAATATGTGGAATTGTCATTTAAAATATTTCGAATTTTTATTCTGAATGGTTTAGAATTTCCAAACGTACAATAGTCAATAGCATCAACGCTTAAAAAAGGTAAGATATTCTCATTTCCATCTGAATGGAAAATGGTATAAACTTTCTTTAGTGCAGATTCAATTTCTTCTCTTTCAAATTCATTGTAATACACCCGAATCCAAAGTGTATCATTATCTTCTTTATCATAAACTACAATAGAACCTTGAAAGCGCAGCAAGTCATCATAAAAAATAGGAATCTTAACGTTTCTATTATACTTAGTAAGATACTTATCTAATTTTGAAGAAATTGGAAACGACGGTTTTCGCTTGGATATTTTTAAATCTTGCATAGCCTAAATCTTATTCAAATTTAACGTTTTTAAATATAATAATTGTAACAAAAACTAAACACATTCGTCATACTTTAAAACTAACCTATGCTAATAGTAAATTGGCACTAAAATTATAATCGTTTGGAATCTATTCTTACAATTAACAACCTTACTAAAAAGTTTGGTCATTTAACAGCGGTTAAAGATTTAACCTTCACCATAAATAAAGGGAATGTTTACGGTATTTTAGGACCTAACGGTAGTGGTAAATCTACCACACTTGGTATTGTTTTAAATGTTGTAAATAAAACAGAAGGTAACTTTCATTGGTTTGATGGTAATACAAGTACGCATGATGCCCTAAAAAAAGTTGGTGCCATAATCGAGCGTCCAAACTTTTATCCTTATATGACGGCTGCTCAAAACCTGAAGTTAGTCTGTAAAATTAAAGGAGTTGATTATTCTAAAATCGACGAAAAACTTGAAATTGTAGGTTTATTAAATAGAAAAAACAGTAAGTTTAGAACTTACTCGTTAGGGATGAAACAACGATTAGCCATTGCCTCTGCCCTTTTAAATGATCCTGAAATTTTAATTTTAGATGAGCCTACCAATGGTTTAGACCCTCAAGGGATTCATCAAATTAGAGAAATCATAAAACAAATTGCAGAAAAAGGAACTACTATTCTTTTAGCGTCTCATCTTTTAGATGAAGTTGAAAAAGTATGCTCTCATGTTGTTGTTCTTCGCAAAGGGGTTAAACTATATTCAGGTAGAGTTGATGAAATGATTTCCAGTCATGGTTTCTTCGAATTAAAATCTACAGACAACTCTAAATTAATCACCTTACTTGAAAAGCATAAATCTTTTAATAAAGTTATTTCCAAAAATAATTTGATTACCGCATTTCTATCTGAACCCATGAGGTCTGAAAATTTTAATGAGTTTGTTTTTAAGCAAGACATTATTCTTACACATTTGGTACAGCGTAAAGAAAGTCTTGAAGAGCAATTTTTACAATTAACAGATAACAACTAACTCACTCAAAACCAACTCTAATGTTAAGACTTTTAAATTTAGAATTGCAAAAACTATTGCTTAATAGAACAAGTAAAATACTCATATTCATATCTTTTGTTTTACCTTTCTTTGTTATTCTTCTTTCTTCTTTAAAAATCAATGTTTTTGGTTTTTTTACTCTAGAATTAGGTGAATTAGGTATTTTCAATTTCCCAGTAATATGGCATCTAACAACGTTTTTTGCCTCTCAGTTTAAATTTTTCTTTGCCATAGTAGTAGTAAGTATGATTGGCAATGAATATAGCAACAAAACAATAAAGCAAAATCTTATTGATGGATTAAGCAAAAAGGAGTTCATTTTATCAAAGTTCTATACTATAGTTTTCTTTTCACTTATTTCCACAATTCTCATTGCACTTATTTCTTTCTGTATAGGTTTATATTATTCAAGCTATACCGAAGCATCTATAATTTTGAGAGAAACAGAATTTCTTTTAGCCTATTTTGTCAAACTCATTGGTTTCTTTAGTCTCTGTTTGTTCTTCGGAATGCTGGTAAAACGTTCGGCCTTTGCATTAGCCTTTTTATTTATTCTCTTTATTGTTGAATGGATTTTGTTTGGAATTATGGCATGGAAACTAGATTCTAATTTAGCAGAAAAAATTCAGAATTTTTTCCCTTTAAAATCTATGTATAAATTAATAGATCAACCTTTTCAACGTATAGCAATGTCTAAATTCCCGGAAAAAGCAAATTTAGTATATGACTACGGAGCACACGGTTATGAAATTTTAATTGTACTCTGTTGGACAGCTCTATTTATACTTTTATCCTTTAGATTATTAAAAAAGCGTGATTTATAATATCTTTGATAGCCTTGCTATATAAAGATGAAAAAGATTTTTTTGTTAACACTAAGCTTTGTTTGCTTCAATAATTATGCCCAAAATGAAGCTACAAACTGGTATTTTGGATATGGCTCTGGGATTAGGTTTAACTTAACAAACAATACTGTCTCTGCTCTTACTGATGGCAAACTAAACACAACAGAAGGTTGCGCAACTATTTCTGACGGCCTAGGAAACTTAGTTTTTTATACCGATGGCATAACCGTTTGGAATAAAGATCATGATGTTATGCCAAATGGCAGAAATTTGTTTGGAGACCCTTCAAGTACTCAGTCTGCAATTATTGTTCCTAAACCAAATAGCGATAGTATTTATTATATTTTTACGGTTGACGACCATGGTTTTAACCTACCCCATTTTGGATTAAATTATTCTGTTGTTGACACATCTCTAAACGATGGTTTAGGCGAGGTTACCTCGAAAAACGTTAATTTATTAAAACAATGTTCAGAAAAAATCACAGCAGTTCTAAAAAACTGTATCACTGGTTCTATTTGGGTACTAGGTCTTGCCTCAGAAAATGGCAAATTAGATATTTACAACACATTTCATGCTTTTGAAGTTAGTGATTCAGGCGTCAATCAATTTTCTGTAAAGTCACCTTTTGATATTGAAATTATTGATGAACGAGGTTATTTAAAATTATCTCCGGACGGCACGAAAATGGCTTGCGCGAATGCAACTAGCGGTTTATTTTTATATGACTTTGATGCTAATACTGGTACTATAAGTAATCAAATAGAACTTTATTTAAACGATCCCGCGGGTGTAGCTTACGGCGTTGAATTTTCTCCAAACAATCAACTACTTTATGTTAGCTCATCAAATGATTTTTTGGATCAAGAAAACCTTCAAAATAATGAGAATGAAGAGAATCACAAATCACTACTAACTCAATTTAATCTTTCAGCAACTAATATAGAGACATCGGCTATAACCATAGATAGTAGACAACTCTTTAGGGGGGCTCTTCAACTTGGTCCTAATGGCAAAATTTACAGAGCTCTTAGTAAAACATACACCAAAGGTATAAATAGTCTTGGAGTCATAAATAATCCGAACGAACTTGGTCTTAACTGTAATTATAGACATAATAGTATAAGTTTAGGCGCCTCTCAATCTTCCCAAGGTTTACCCCCGTTTATTTCCTCGTTTTTTAACACAAAAATTGACATTATAAAAAATGGTAAAAGCACCACAAACCTAGGTGTTTGCGATGGTGGTTCTTACACCCTATCTGCAGACGAAATCTCGGGAGCGACTTATATTTGGACACGTGACAAAGTTGTATTAGCGGAAACTAGTCGAAAATTAGAATTGTCCGGTTCAGACTCTGGATATTACGAAGTCTATATTGATCCTAATAATGGCGACTGTGCTTTAGAGGGAGAGGCCTTTGTGAGCTTCAATAAAAACCCAGAGGCCATAAATGAAACTTTATTTCAGTGTGATGAGGATGTAGATGGGTTAACAACTTTTAATTTAAAAGAAAGTATAAAAGCTATAACTAATAATACCAGTAGAAGAACTGTAGAATTCTTTCTAAACGCATCAAGAACTGCCAAAATTGAAAATTATATTTTTAATAATACTCGAAACCCGCAAACTATTTTCACAAAAGTTATTGATGATAACACTGGTTGTTTTAGCTTATCGGAAATAACATTAGAAGTAAGTGTAACAGATTCTGTCGATACGGAATTAACTATTTGCGACGATGATGGCATTGAAGACGGACTGCATATTTTCAACTTAAATGATGCTAAAAATAAAATAATAAACAGCTCTTCAAATTTAACAATATCCTATTATAAAACGTATAATGACGCGCTTATAGAACAAAACGAGCTAAGCACTTTATACACCAATTCTATTCCATATTCTCAAACTATTTATGCCCGTGTTGAAAATAACAATCAGTGTTATGGCATTAATACCATTGAACTTATAGTAAATCCGCTCCCTGAAATTGGGGAAGATGAAGTATTATATTATTGCTTGAATAAATTTCCTGAGAAAATAAAATTATATGCAGGAATATTAAAACAAACATCATCCAATTATAAATATAATTGGTCAACGGGTGAAAGCACCTCAGAAATCCATGTGAATTCTACTGGCACATTCACGGTTTCTGTAGTCAATAATTTTGGATGTATAAAAACAAAAACAATTGTAGTTGAGGCAGCGAACGTAGCATCCTTCGAGAGCATAAATGTTACTGATGCTACTGAAAATAATACAATTACTGTAATTACATCAGGAGAAGGTGTGTACCAATACCAATTGTTGGATAACAATAACATGGTGACTACTTCTTTTCAAGATGAAAACACCTTTTCAAATGTTTTTCCAGGTATTTATACGGTATCAGTCAGAGACATTAAAAACAACTGTGGTGAAGTTAATGATATTGTATCTGTTATTGGCTTTCCAAAATTTTTCACTCCAAATAATGATGGCCGCCATGATACATGGCAAGTTTATGGTGTATCTCAAATGTTTCAACCAAATACCAAAGTTCAAATATTTAACAGGTTTGGAAAACTAATAAAAGAACTCACCCCTTTAGGAGAGGGCTGGAATGGGATACTTAATGGAGTTAAACTACCATCGGATGACTATTGGTTTTCGGTAAAACTTCAAGACGGTAGGGTTTATAGGAACCATTTTGCTTTGATTAATTAGAACTTAAAACCAATTAAAATGAATTTTAACCATTTTATTTTAATTTGAGCCAAAATAAGGCTAATTTCCCCGCAAAATTTAAGGCTTTCAAGGCTTTTGTTTTTTGCCTAGAAATCATGTTGAAAAAGCCTACTAGCGATGAAATTCGTTTACTACATATTATTTGTTTTTCTCTGCTGTAACAATTTATTGTTCTCGCAACAAATTACTATTGATGATTCTGTTGGTTTAGATGCACTTATACAAGATAATCTTGTTGATGGCTGTGCCGTTATTGATAATATTAGCTCACCTGTTAATGGAAGTGCAAATGGATTTACAAGTTATGGTTACTTTGAACGCTCGGGTTCAAGTTTTCCTTTTGAAAAAGGAATTGTTCTCTCTACAGGAGGAGCAGCATCTGGAGGTAATGCTGTAAGGACGCCAACTTTAAGCGAAGGGTCTACAACTTGGGGAACAGATCCAGATTTAGAAGCTGCTTTAGGAACTACCAATGGTTTTGTAAATGCAACAGCTATAGAGTTTGATTTCACTTCTACTTCTAATCAATTTCGATTTAACTACCTAGTTGCTTCAGAAGAATACGATGATGTTAACCCTTGTTCAATTTCCGACTCTTTTGTCTTTCTTATAAAAAGAGCTGGTACAGCAGATCCATATACTAACTTGGCTACTGTTCCAGGAACCTCAACCCCTATTCAAACAAGTACCATTCATAATATTCAGGCTTGCCCAGGAGGTGTTCAAAATGAACAATTTTTCGAAGGTTATGCCATTGGAGACACAAATTTTAATGGTAGAACAACCGTATTAAGCGCTTCTGGTAAGGTTGAGCCAAATGAGACCTATCACATTAAATTAATTATCGCAGATCAAGCTGATAGCACTGTTGGTGCTTTCGATACGGCCGTATTTATTGAAGGTGATAGTTTTAGAGTACTAGACTTAGGTGATGATATCTCTACTTGCGCTGGTTCTGTTGAATTAAATGCTGATATTGAAAACGCATTTGCTTCCTATGCATGGTACCACAATGGTGTTTCCATACCAAACCCTGATAATGACCCTACTTTACTAGTCACTGATAACGGCACATATAGGGTTGAGGTTGCTGTTCCTTTAAATGGAACAAACTGTGTTGAAGATGATGAAATAATAGTTGAATTAAACGCTACAGAATCTATTGATCCCATATCCGATTATGAATTATGTGAAGACTCTGGTGCAGTTATATTTGATTTAACAACTAAAAATCCGGAGTTAAATATTCCTTTTACCAATTATGGTATTAGCTATCATTATTCAGAAACAGAGGCTAGAAGCAATTCTAATGAAATAACTCTACCAATTGGTAACCCGCCAAACGGGCAAGAAATATTTGTTAGAGTTCAAGATACAGATAGTAATTGTTTTGCTTTCACTAGTTTTGATTTAATCATAAACTCAAAACCTAATATACCTACAATAACACCTCTTACTGCCTGTGATGGGGATAGTAATCCAGATGGTTTTACAGTTATAGACTTAACCCAAAAAACTGATGAGATTGTTAAAGAAGATCCTAGTCTGGTTGTTACCTATCATCTAAATGCTACTGATGCAGCAAATGGAACAGATGCCGAAACGTTGATTGTTAACTCTTCCTCATCACAAGACATCTATGTAAGAGTTCTTAATACCGTGACCAATTGTTTTAACACGGCTACATTCCAAGTTAATACTGAAATAAGCCCTGAGGTTAATAGAGACCCCCAATTTATTAACGCATGTGATAGTGACTTGGATGGAAACGCTTTTTTTGATTTAACCCAAGTCATTGCACCAATTCTTAACGGACTTACAGGTGTTTCAACAACGTTTCATGAAAGTTTTGACCATGCCGAATCTAATACAGACCCTATTCCAAACGAATCTAATTACGAATATACAAATGCCGTTTTAGAGCCAGGTTCAGCAACATTATATTTAAGAATTGAAGATGATGTTACTGGATGTGCCTCCATTATTCCCTTTGAAATTCACACCAACTTATTACTAACTGGTACTGACGTAGGAGATTTTGCAATTTGCGATGATAATACAGACCCAGATGACGCCATTAACTTTAATCTTTTCGTTATTGAAACGTCAATTGCAAATGAAATGACTACGGATAATGGATTACCAAATAACATTGAAGTCACGTTTTATCGCACTCCAGAAGATAGAGATAGCGGAAATGCTTTAGATAAAAGCCTCCCATTTAATGCTTTTAACCCCCAAGTCGTATATGTTGAAATTGATGATGGTGCTGGATGTAAAGAGGAAACAGACATCACTTTAATTATAAACCCTATTTTATTATTCGAGGAAAAGACTTTACCATATTGTGACGACGATGATGATGGCATTGTACAAATAGATCTAACATCGTTAGATGATATAATTAATGACGGTAATTCAGATTTTGAGGTTACCTATTTCGAAAATCAAACAGATGCAGATGGCAATATTAATCCTTTACCTCAATTTTATGAAAATACGGACCCAGTAACGGAACTTTTTGCAAGAATAACTAGCCCTGGAGCAGTAGGTTGCCATACCGTAAACCCTTTTAAAATTGAGGTGATAACAGCACCTTCGGCAAACACACCGGTTAATATTGTACTTTGCGATAATTTTGACGGTGAAACTGATGGTTTTGTTGAGGTAAATTTAAATAATAAAATTAGTGATATAGTATCGAGTACAGTAGGACTTGATATTGACTTTTTCACCTCCTTTGACGATGCTGATACTAAAACAAACGAAATTCCAGAATCAGAAAGAGATACCTACAACACAAATACGCAAACCATATTTGTACGTATAGAGGATATAGTTAGTAATACAAATTGTTATAATATAGTATCTTTTGAGACCTTCATTAATACGGAGCCCATAATTCCAAATAATATTGAGTTTCAAATATGTAAAACTGACGGTTCAGATGTGGCTGATTTCATATTGTCAGAAATAGATGAGGATGTTCTAAATGGACAAACAGGAAAAGAAGTTTTTTATTTCGAAGATGCTGCATTTACTATGCCTATTCCAAAGGATGTAATTTATAACAACATATCAAGAGAACAAACTATTCATGTTCGGGTTGAAAACACTACAGACCCAACCTGTTTTGACACGGGTAACATACAATTAATAGTATCTCCAGCTCCCGACTACAATCCTGTAATAGATTTTGTGATTTGTGATGATTCGGGCTCTAGTGGCGAATATGAACTTGACTTGAATAAAAAAATAGCTGAGTTAAGTGAGGGGTTTACGGGTGATGATTTAAATATTTCCTTTCATATTAGTCCTGAAGATGCTGATAATAACGAAAATTCTTTACCAGATCCATATTCTTTCACTAATACCTCTAAAACAACAGAAACTATTTATATTAGGATTGAAAATGACAATTCGCTTTGTCATGTTGTTGAGCCCATTAATATTCTAATTACTGCAATTCCTAGTGTTCTTGTTGGTAACCCCTCAATAACAAATTGTGCAGACACATTTGGGGGAAATGCAAATTTTGACTTAACCGCCTTTAATTTACTAACACAGACTCCAGACTTTCAGATAATAGATAGGTTAAGAGATATACTAATCATTAATTATTACAATGAGCTGTCTGATATAAATGAGGATGATGGAAGAGATGCTTCAAATGAAATTATAGATCCTTCTAATTTTACTTCAGCATCAAAAACCATCTATTTCACGGTTACTAATCCTATTACTGGATGTTATACCCTCGTACCTTTAGAACTTTTAGTGAACAACCCTCCGCAATTTACCCCTATTGATACTATCCCCATATGTGATAATGATACGGACACTTATGATTTATCTTTAGTTAACAATATGATTGTTGATGATTCTTCCTTAGTAAACATATCCTATCATAGCACTAACGATGACGCGGAAAACAATGTATTCCCATTAGGTAATACTTATAATTACACTAGTTCAGTTCATACAATTCATCTAAGGCTGGAAGATGTAAGTAACGGTTGTTTTACAACAACGTCATTTAACTTACAAATAAACCCAAATCCTGTTGCCACTATCCCACCAGACTTAATAAGCTGTGATGATGATTTTGATGGTTTTTTTGCTTTTAATTTAACAGAAAACACGAATAACGTTTTAGGAACACTCTCTCAGTCTTTATATACAGTCACCTATTTCGATGCTATAGCTAATGCCGAGGAAAACACAAACGCATTAAACGCACCTTATTCGGCTAAAAATGGAGATATTATTTATGCTCGATTAGAAAACAATAATACAGGGTGTTATGACATAACCCAATTTAATATTATCGTACATCCATTACCAGTTATCCCTATAAACGACGTTGTCCCTTTATGCGATGGTATACCAATTAGTGTTGACGCCTATACGGGTGACCCTAACGATGTTTATTTATGGTCTACAAATGTTAACCCTCCAGTAAATAATTCTTCTTCAAGTGAGATTTTTGTGACCCCAAATGAGCTAGGAGACTATTCTGTAACTGTAACCACAGCTAATAATTGTTCCTATACCAAAACTTTTACAGTAATAGAGTCTGAACAGGCTGAAATAGAATTCACCTCTACTGTAGACTTTCAGGACCCAAATAGCATAACTGTAGACATAAATCTAGGTAGAATAGGAAATTATGTCTATGTACTTGATGGAGGAAATCCACAAACTTCGAACGTTTTTGACAATGTCAGTTTCGGTATGCATGTTGTTACGGTACGTGATTTAAATGGCTGTATGGATATTTCAAAAGAAGTTTTTGTTTTTGACATCCCAAAGTTTGTAACGCCAAACGGAGACGGTATTTATGACACTTGGCATGTTACTGGGGCCAATCAGCTTCCGGGAACCATTGTTTATATTTATGATAGATATGGTAAACTTTTAAAAACTTTACCTCATAATTCCACGGGATGGAATGGTAATTATAACGGTCAAAAAATGCCCTCAGACGATTATTGGTTTCTAGCAAGTATTGTTCAGGACGGCAATACATTTCAAATCAAAGGCCATTTTGCTTTAAAGCGATAGCATTTATATTTTGTGTAATTTTGCATAATGCAATTTAAAATTGAATCTGAATTTAGTCCTACCGGCGATCAACCACAAGCGATCAAACAACTCGTTGATGGTATCAACACCAACGAACAATACCAGACACTTTTAGGGGTTACAGGCTCTGGAAAAACTTTCACTGTTGCCAATGTTATTGAAGAAGTACAACGCCCTACTCTAGTTCTAGCTCATAATAAAACGCTTGCGGCTCAACTATATTCTGAATTCAAACAGTTCTTTCCCAACAATGCTGTCGAGTATTTTGTTTCCTATTATGACTACTATCAACCAGAAGCATATATTCCGGTTTCGGGTGTTTATATAGAAAAGGATTTATCAATTAACGAGGAAATAGAAAAAATGAGATTAAGCACCACATCATCTTTACTATCTGGAAGACGGGATGTTTTGGTTGTAGCCTCCGTTTCTTGTTTATATGGTATTGGAAATCCCGTTGAATTTCAAAAGAACGTCATCACCCTAGAACGTGATCAAAAAATTTCAAGAACAAAACTATTACATCAATTAGTACAAAGTTTATATTCGAGAACAGAGGGCGAATTCCATCATGGCAATTTTAGAATTAAAGGAGATACTGTTGACGTTTTTCCAAGTTATGCAGACGATGCGTTTAGAATTCATTTTTTTGGTGATGAAATTGAAGATATCGAGTCTTTCAATATACAAACCAATCAAGTTGTTGAGAAATATGATAGATTAAACATATATCCTGCCAATATGTTCGTAACATCCCCAGATATTCTCCAAGGTGCTATTAAAGATATTCAAGATGATCTTGTAAAACAACATGATTATTTTAAAGACATAGGAAAACACCTGGAAGCAAAAAGACTTAAAGAAAGAACAGAGTTTGATTTAGAAATGATACGTGAGTTAGGGTATTGTTCGGGTATTGAAAACTATTCGCGATACTTGGATGGTAGATTACCAGGAACTCGACCATTTTGTTTGCTAGATTATTTCCCAGATGATTTTTTAATGGTTGTAGATGAAAGTCATGTAACTATTTCCCAAGTCCATGCCATGTATGGAGGAGATAGAAGCCGAAAAGAGAACCTGGTAGAATATGGATTTAGACTTCCTGCTGCTATGGATAATAGACCATTAAAATTTGAAGAGTTTGAAGCATTACAAAATCAAGTGATATATGTAAGCGCAACCCCTGCTGATTATGAATTACAAAAAACGGATGGGATTTATGTTGAACAAGTTATCAGGCCAACAGGCTTATTAGACCCTATTATAGAAGTACGTCCAAGCCTAAATCAAATTGATGACTTAATAGAAGAAATTCAGCAACGTATTGAAAAAGATGAGCGTACGCTAGTAACCACATTAACAAAACGTATGGCAGAAGAATTAACTAAATACTTAGATCGGATTCAGATTAGATGTCGTTATATTCATAGTGATGTTGACACCTTAGAACGTGTTGAAATTATGCAAGATTTACGTAAAGGCTTATTCGATGTTTTGGTTGGTGTAAACCTACTTCGTGAAGGATTAGATTTACCAGAAGTGTCCCTTGTAGCCATTTTGGATGCAGACAAAGAAGGTTTTTTACGATCGGCTCGATCACTAACTCAAACTGTTGGTAGAGCTGCAAGAAACCTTAATGGAAAAGCCATTATGTATGCTGACAAAGTGACTAAGAGTATGCAAAAAACAATAGATGAGACTAGCTATAGACGTGAAAAACAAATAGCTTATAATTCAGAAAATAATCTTATTCCCAAAGCATTAAATAAAAGTCTGGATAATGTTTTGTCTAAAAACTCTGTAAGTACTTATAGTTATGAATTAGAAGCTGCTAAAGCAGCAGAACCAGAAAGCGAATATTTAAGTAAACCAGAACTTGAAAAGAAAATACGTGAAAAACGAAAGCTTATGGAAGAAGCTGCAAAAGCCTTAGATTTTATAATTGCCGCTGAGCTGCGTGATGAAATAAAAACATACCAAAACAAACTAGAAAAGCTAAAAGTTTAACTTTTAGCTTTTCACTGCCCATTAAGAGCAAACATTTTAAAACCTATTTAACTTAGCTATTAATTATATTGGGTTTTAAATATGTCAATCAACACATCTGGTGGTACTATTTTATTGGGAAAACTTTCCATTAAATACAACACCTTTGTTATGGACTCATGACTTAACCCCATTCTTAATCCGAAATTGTAAAGTTTAATAACTCCTTTTGAGTTATTATCTTCATTAAACTCTTGTTCAATATTCATTAACAAAACCAATCTATGAAATTGAACAATACGTTCACTATGAGATTTTAAGTGAGTATATGTTATAGGATTCTCTATTAAGTATTCAAAATCTTCACGAGAAATATCCAACTGTTTTGCTACTCCTAATAGAAAATTATATTCAATTCTTTTTATGTCCTTATCATATTTTGCAAAGGCAATCATTTCTGATAAAAGACTCAATTTTTCTACTCTATTAATCATTATTATAGGGATAAACTAATTACATTATAAAGTTACGCAGAAGAGCCTTTTAATAATCCCGCAAAAAATGTAACTTATCGAAAAGTGATAGGTATTTAATCGTATTTTTCTTTGTTTCATCATTCGGCATAATTAATTCATCTAAATAAAATGCATTTTAACATATTGACTATCTAAAAATATTCAGAACCACATTAACGCAATTTATTGATTAACAATTATTTAAAATAAAAAATATCTCAATAAATTGGTTTTTAAAAACCATAAATATTTAGGGTATCTTTGTAATCTCCGAAAAAGCTAAAAACATGCTTGAGTATAAGAGGTATCGATGAAATGCATTCCCAACTAAAGACTTAAAAAATTGATATGACAAATAATGATATTCTGAAAAAACTAAGAGTTGCACTTAAGTTACGCGATGATGATATTGTTAAAATTTTAGCACTTGTTGATTTTAGAATTTCTAAAAGTGAACTTGGTGCTTTTTTCAGAAGAGAAGACCATCCAAAATACATGGAATGCGGAGATCAAATTCTTAGAAATTTTTTAAATGGCTTGGTCATTCATTTAAGAGGACCTATGCCTCCTAAACAAAAATCGACTCCCAAAGGAGATTCTAGAAAACAAAAAAAAGAGTAACTGTTTTAAGTTACTCCTTATAATGCATGGTTTACAAAAAGCTATTAATTGGCACTTAGCCTAATAGGAAATTTATACCGCTTATATTTTTGATTGTTTTTTACAGGAAGTTTTTTATAGTTAAGTTTTGTTTTTATGAAAAACTCAACGTCTTTGTTTTGTGAATCTACAGACAAAACAACAATTTCATTTTTTTTGTTAAACATAATAGTTACAAAGGCTACTTCGTCTTTTTCAATTTTAAAATTTGAATCTTTTAAAAACGTACTAAATTCCTTTTGAATTAGTTCAGATAAATGATCAATTTTAAATATTGGTTTTGGTGACGTTTCCGCCATAATTGTGCTGGTAAAAGTGATTGCTAATACCAAGAATAATGTTTTCACAGTTCTCATAATGTTTGATTTTTAATTGATTTATACTATTTAGACGACCAAATCTGAAAACAGTTACAAACACATTGCTATGTTAACACTTATTAACATTAAAAGCTTAATTAAGTCCATAAAAAAAGTAGTGATTAATAAAATCACTACTTTTTACTATCTAAAAAATATCGTTTATCTAAGCTAATACTTGCTGAACTTTATCAGCAGCCTCTTGAAATTCCGTAGCACTCATAACATCTAATCCAGAGTTATCAATTAACTCTTTTGCTATATCTGCATTTGTTCCTTGTAGACGCACAATAATAGGAACATTAATATTCCCCATATTTTTGTAAGCATCAATAACACCTTGAGCTACACGATCACAACGCACAATCCCTCCAAAAATATTAATCAATATAGCTTTAACGGCAGGGTCTTTCAATATAATTTTAAATGCAGCTTCAACACGTGCAGCATCAGCAGTACCACCAACATCTAAAAAATTGGCAGGTTCTCCACCAGCTTGTTTAATTAAATCCATGGTAGCCATAGCTAAACCAGCTCCGTTCACCATACATCCCACATTTCCATCAAGATCAACATAATTCAATCCTAACTCACCAGCTTCAACTTCAATGGCACTCTCTTCACGAACATCTCGTAAATCTACATAGTTCTTGTGTCTATATAATGCATTATCATCTATAGTTACTTTGGCATCAACTGCCATAATTTTGTTATCACTTGTTTTAAGAACAGGGTTTATTTCAAATAAAGACGAATCAGACTTTACATAAGCCGTATAAAGATTAGTCACAAACTTAGTCATCTCTTTAAAAGCCAAACCAGATAATCCTAAATTGAAAGCAACACGTCTCGCTTGAAATGGCATTAAACCAACTGCAGGATCCACCTCTTCAGTAAATATTAAATGTGGTGTTTCTTCAGCAACAGTTTCAATATCCATTCCACCTTCTGTAGAATACATAATCATATTACGTCCTGTCCCTCTATTTAATAAAACAGACACGTAAAATTCGCTAGTCTCTGTTTCGCCAGGGTAATAAACATCTTCTGCAATTAAAACTTGGTGAACTCGCTTACCTTCAGCAGAAGTCTGTGGAGTAACCAAATCCATACCAATAATTTGTCCAGCTATTTCTTCAACTTCTTTTAAGTTTTTGGCAAGCTTAACACCTCCACCTTTTCCTCGTCCACCTGCGTGAACTTGAGCTTTTATAACATGCCAACTTGTTCCAGTTTCATTTGTCAATTGCTTTGCTGCTGCCACTGCTTCTTGAGCATTTTGAGCAACAATACCTCTTTGGATGCGTACACCAAAACTATTTAATATTTCTTTACCTTGATATTCGTGTAAGTTCATAATATGCTATATAATTATAAGAATCACAAATGTAAATAATAGGCTTTACTTACCCTAATATTTAATTATTAAAACTTTCTATAATATTATCGATATTATACCGATGTTAAATATTTAACAAAATGTTTATTTTGTATAATATTTCATCTATTCCTTTGTAATATTCCATAAAGAAATATCTTTGACAAAAATTTGAATATTATGTTAGAAAATCAATTGCTAAGAATTGCACAAGATTTTGGAAGTCCCGTTTATGTATATGATGCAGAAAAAATAGAAAGTCAGTATCACAGGTTAACCAATGCCTTTAAAAGCGTAAAAAAGTTAAAGCTTAATTATGCAGTGAAGGCCTTATCTAACATATCAATTTTAAAATTATTTAAGTCTTTAGGCTCAGGAATCGATACCGTTTCAATACAAGAAGTTCAGTTAGGTTTGGCAGCAGGTTTTTCTCCTGAACAAATTATATTTACTCCAAATGGAGTTTCTTTAAAAGAGATTGAAGAAGCTGCAAAATTAGGAGTCAAAATAAATATTGATAATTTGTCTATTCTGGAGCAGTTTGGAACAAAACATCCTAACGTACCTGTTTGTATTCGTATTAACCCGCATGTTATGGCTGGAGGTAATGCTAATATTTCTGTAGGCCATATTGATTCTAAATTTGGTATTTCCATACATCAAATTCCCCATATTTTACGCATTGTTGAAAACACAAAAATGACTATCAATGGTATTCACATGCACACAGGTAGTGATATTTTAGATATTGAAGTATTTCTTTATGCAAGTGAAATATTATTTGATACGGCAAAACAATTCAAAAACCTCGACTTTATTGATTTTGGATCTGGATTTAAAGTACCTTATAAAGAAGGAGATATTGAAACTAATATTGAAGAGCTAGGAAAGAAATTATCTAGTAGATTTAACGCATTCTGTAAAGAATATGGCAAAGATCTAACCTTAGCTTTTGAACCTGGTAAATTTTTGGTAAGTGAATCTGGTAGCTTTTTAACACAAGTTAATGCTGTAAAGCAAACCACCTCTACCGTATTTGCTCAAGTAGATTCTGGGTTTAATCATTTAGTTCGCCCCATGTTTTACGGCTCTCATCATGACATTGTTAATATTTCAAACCCTAAAGGACGTGAACGTTTTTATACCGTTGTAGGCTACATATGTGAGACGGATACATTTGGAAATAACAGACGTATTAATGAAATTAATGAAGGCGATATTCTTTGCTTTAAAAATGCAGGAGCTTATTGTTTCTCCATGGCGAGTAACTATAATTCAAGATGCAGACCTGCAGAAGTATTATGGTATAACGGTAAAGCGCATGTGATAAGAAAACGCGAAACTTTTGAAGATATACTAAGGAATCAAGTAGAGCTTGATTTTTCTCCTAAAAAAGAAAAAGTAACAGCATAACTAAAAAGCGTTTCAAAATTGAAACGCTTTTTTTAAGTTTTAATATTAGAGTATTACTTTTTTATAATCTTTTCAGTCCACACTCCTTTATTGGTTAAAATTGACACCAAATATATTCCTGCATCAAGTTGCCCCACCATTAATTTTTCTAATACATTATGGGTTCTTAATACTTCCCGTCCACTTAAATCACTAACAGATATTGAATTAACTTGGAAATCTTTACCAAATTTCAAATTTAAATGACTTCCAACAGGATTCGGATAAATACTAATATCCAATTTGTACCCACTAGTTTCAAGAGTACTTAAAGTACTAGTTTCTATACTTTCCATTATAAAATCTGATAATGTAATAGGTGCCCCAATTATAGGCGTAAAACTTCCTTCAACTGAAATTGTTCTAAAAACAATATTAGCTGAATTAGCGTCGTAATAAAAATAATAAGTAAGCACAGCATCTCCCGAACCTATCAGACCTGCATCCAAATCTAACTGTTGAACAACTTTTAACCGAGTCACTTCACCATCAAAGGCGCTACTAACATTTCCAGTAAGAACATCGTTTATTTTTAAGGTACCATACCAATCTACTTCACTAGCAATAGTACCATCAAAGGTTCCATTAATATCGGTAGGTATTCCAGAATCAGAATACACAAAAGTACCAGCAGAACTATCAGAATTCCTATTATTACTTGAATTTGACAAATCATAACCCCATGGAAATGTACCCACTTCCGCAGCATCGGAATAAGTCAATACAATACCTATGTTATCTTCTATTTTAGTATATTCCACATGACCTTCACTTTGATTAGTTGTAAAAACGGTAACCCCCTCTTCTCTATCCGCATTAAATACTGAAACTCCGCTAGATGGTGATGTATGAGTATCTGTTGTATTAATTGTACTGCTCCTTGTAAGTGTATTAATTTCATAAAGACCTCCAGGTTCAGCTATATTTTCCTGATCTAAAATGATGGACGATGAGACACCAACATATTGAGTCTCTGTAACGCTGTCATATTGTTCAATAGGAATTTGGGAATATCCCAAAGAGGTAATTAATAATACTAAAAGTAGTTTTGTTTTCATAAGGAATCTATTTAAAATGAATAACCTAATTATTAAATACAAAACTAGGCAAAACCAATAACTTCCTGTCGTCATTATAGTACACTATATAGATTTTATGAATACCTTTATTTGGTTTATATCATTTTTATAATTATTTTTAGTCTCTTCCCTAAGTCTTTTTTAGCAAATACTACAAAAAAAGACACATATGATTAGAATTCACCTAACATTTAATATGAAAAGAAAATTGCTTTTTATTCTTAAATGTTATCAATCAGATTACTTCCCATAGACATAAGGCACTCATTTGATTTCATAGAACAACCAACCAAAACCAACCTATATGAAACTAAAACTGTCTCTTACAATTGCACTAACACTTACCATTATTGGAGGGAGTGCTTGGGAATTATATTGGCGATCAGATAAACTTTATCACGAGGTCTACCTTGAAGATGATCGGCATTTATGGGCTGAACATAGAGCCAAAATTAAGAATGCCTCATCAAAAGATGTTGTACTTATAGGAATGTCTAGAACAGCCTATAACCTAAACACTCACATTTGGGAAGAAACTCAGGGGATAAAACCCATTAAACTTGCCATAGATGGAAAGCTTCCAGGACCCGTTTTAAAAGATATTATTAACAACACTAATTTTAACGGCACCATTGTCATGGGTGTGGTTCCTATGGGAGTTTTCGGTGATCAAAATGGTTGGAGATATCAAGTAGCACAAAAATGGGTCGACCATTATTACAATAGAACCTACACTCAACAACTAGGATTCACTCTATCAAAACCCTTACAACGCGAGCTTATTCTTTTATCTGCTTCAGAAGATGAATATTACAATGATCTTGATTTAAAAACACTTATAAAAAAAATCAAAATTAGAGACGGAAGAATAAATGATTTTGATTTTAATTTGGTTAGGATTGGTTATAACGATGAAGACCGAAATTACCTTATGTATGAAAGACTTACAGGAAATGAAGAATATCAAAGAGAAATTACCGATTTGTGGGAGAAATTTCTTCCAGGGCTTCCCGCCTATTCTAAGGATATAGAAAAAATCATAGATAATTCTACTACTGAGCTATTGGGCTTAATAAAAAAATTTAATGATCGAGGAGGGAAAATTATTTTTATTCGTCACAAGGCCGAAGAAGGATGGCTAAACCATGCTGAAAAGTTCATGCCAAAAGCTAAAGTCTGGGATAAATTTGATGAATTAACTAATGCTCCAACCTATCACTTTCACGATTATGAGTTTATGTCTAAACACTATTTACCAGATTGGTCTCATATGAATGCAGAAGATGCAAAAACGTATACCAGAGATATGGTGAATCAATTAATTAAAGATGGACATTTAACAAAACCCTAAAACACAACCAACCGAAATGAAATTAAAAAAATCACTCATTTATGCTATTGGTCTAAGCCTTATTGCAATCATAGCCTGGGAAATCTATTGGAGATCTGAAGGATTTACAACTTCAATTGATGATAATGACGCCCTTTGGGCAGTAGAACGCGCTAAAGTTGACGAATTATCAAAAGATGATGTTGTACTCATTGGTTCATCAAGAGTTCATTTTGATATTCAATTAGACAAGTGGGAAGAAAAAACTGGAAAAAGGCCTATTCAATTGGCAAGCGGTGGTAGCTCGCCACTACCAGTTTTTCATGACATTGTTAATACCTCAAATTTTAATGGAACCATTTTAGTTGGTGTTACACCTCCTTTATTTTTTTCAACAACATTTCCTGAAGCGCAACCATGGGCATGGCCACTTGCAAGAGTCAATCATTTTCATAATAGAACATATGCACAACGCTTAAATCACCAACTATCAATACCTCTTCAAAAAAGTTTTGCTTTTCTAAGTGAAAATAAAGGTGTTGATGGTCTTAAATTAAATGAGCTGATTAATAAAATTAAGATTGGGAAACGTTCTAAAAATACAAACCCGATGCCTCCATTCCATGATTTCTCAGTTATGGCACTTGACCGCAATGTAAGAATGAAAAAACGTATGGAGACTGACACAGCTTATGCCAACACAGTAAAACGCGTATGGCAATTCTTTTTCGAAAGTGATGGGCCTCCACCAGATAAAAAATCAACCATGGCATTTTTTCTAAAAGACTTAGAGAAATTTAAAGCAAAAGGAGGAAATGTTATATTGCTTAGATGCCCTTCTTCTGATGAATTTAGAGAAATAGAAAAAAAAATCACTCCAAGAGATACCGTTTGGGATGAATTAGTAGCAAAATCAGGTATAAAAACATACCACTTTGAAGATTACCATCAGTTTCAGAACTTGACTCTGCCAGAGTGGTCTCATTTAAAAGCAGATCATGCAGACTACTTTACCGAAGAACTTATAAAAATTTTAAAAGAAGACAACGCTTTACTTAACCAAAAAACCAACTAGTCATGCTATTTAATTCACTAAGTTTCATACTTTTTTTAATTATAGTTTTAGCATTTTATTATTCTAAAATACTCAACTGGACTAACAAAAAAAGAATGCTTCTGCTTTCAAGTTATGTATTCTACGGCATGTGGAATCCTCCTTTAGTTATTTTACTATGGGTATCCACTATAATAGATTGGACTGCTGGAAAACAATTAGCTATTGAAGACAACCAAAAGAAACGCAAAATGTGGTTGATGCTAAGCATGCTAGTAAACTTAGGTTTTCTTGGGTTCTTTAAATACGGTGACTTTTTACTTGAAAATTTTGTTACAATTGTAAATAGTATAGGCATAGATTTTGAAGCAAAACCTATGGATATTATATTACCTATGGGTATTTCTTTCTACACCTTCCAAACGATGTCTTACACTATAGATATGTATAAAAGAAAAACAGAACGTGCTAGAACATTTTTAGATTTCGCTTTATATGTAACGTTCTTCCCTCAATTAGTAGCTGGCCCCATTGTAAGAGCAAAAAATTTAATCACTCAGTTTTATGAAGAAAAAAAAGCCACTTCAGAACAATTTATTTGGGGGCTGTTTCTTTTAACGATTGGTCTATTCCAAAAAATTGTGTTGGCAGACACTTTATTGTCTGAAACTACAGATAACGTATTTGGTTCTGACAAATTATTGCATGGTATTGATGCTTGGGTAGGTACCATTGCCTTTTCTGGTCAAATATTTTTTGATTTTGCTGGTTATTCTACTTGCGCCATTGGTATTGCATTAATGTTGGGTATTGTATTACCGGATAACTTTAGGTACCCTTATGCATCTCTTGGTTTTTCAGATTTATGGAAACGCTGGCATATATCATTATCTAGCTGGCTAAAAGATTATTTGTATATTCCATTAGGAGGAAACCGTCACGGCATTACTAGAATGTATGTCGCATTAATGTTAACCATGTTATTAGGTGGTCTTTGGCATGGAGCCGCTTGGACTTTTATGATTTGGGGAGGTCTACATGGCACATACCTTATATTAGAACGCCTTCAAAAACGTCATTTACCCTTTAAAATTACAAAATGGAATGGTATTTTTCTTGCTTTTATTACGTTTAGTTGCGTTAATATTACATGGGTTTTCTTTAGAGCTAGAACCTTTGAAAAAGCATGGAGCATGATTAAATCTATGTTTTACATGCAAACTGATGGTGAAAAAATCCTAGATACTTTTACAATTATTAAAGTAACCACTGTTATAGCTATTATGTTTTTATGCCACTGGCTTATGAGAAATACTTCCATGAAAGCAGTATCTTTAAAAACACCTTCTTGGGTTTTAGGTGTTATTTGGGCTATCATGACCTTTCTAATCATAATTGCACAAGGCAGTGGAGAACAATTTATTTATTTTCAATTTTAATACTTTATAAAACCGACTAAAATGAAATTCAAAAACACTTTATTTCTATTCATTGCAATTTTTAGTTTGACTAGCTCATTCGCTCAAAAAAACAATATTAAAAAAGATATGAAAATGTATTCCAAGTTATGGGATAACATTATTAACAAAGGAGAAATTGCACTAATTAGTGATCTTTATTTCTCCAAAGATATCACACTAATAATAAGTCCAGAAAGCATAGTTGGCTTAGAAAATGTCAAAACCCATTATCAACACTTCTTAACGGGATTTTCAGAAATTGATTTTACTATAGTAGACCTATTTGGCCAAGACAATAAAATAATGAAACACTGGAATTTTAAAGGAAGGCATACAGGTGATTTCTTCGGAATTCCTGCCACTGGAAAATCAGTGGACATCGATGGAGTTACCTTGGTTAAAATGCAAAATGGTAAGATTGCTCAAGAACAAGATTTTATGGATAATCTTACTTTCATGAATCAATTAGGAATTAACCCTTTTGCTATTTCAGATAATTCTAACGTTATTCAAGGTTTGTATGACGATTTTAAAACAGGAAACATTCCTGGTATTAGTGCTGCTATGGATGCCAATATTGTATGGAATGAAGCCGAAAATTTCCCCCTAGCTGATGGTAATCCATATATTGGATTTGATGCTATTGCATCAGGAGTATTTGGGCGTATTATGGAAGATTGGGAATATTGGAATCTGGCTGATGTCAAATTACATTCAGTGAATGATAATATGGTTTTAGCTACTGGACGTTATAACGCTAAGTATAAAAAAAACGGTGCTGAAATAAACCTACAAATGGCTCATTTATGGACTTTAAAAGATGGTAAAATAGTGGCGTTTCAGCAATTTGCAGATACCAAAGGAATTCATGATGCCATGAATGAGTAAATCACTTTTCTGAATGATAAAAATTAAATCACCCCGAATAGAATCCATTGACATCTTAAGAGGATTGGTCATGGTACTTATGGCTTTAGACCACGTTAGAGATTATTTTCATTACGGATCATTTTTTACTAATCCCACTGATTTAGAAACGACCACACCTTTTATATTTTTCACAAGGTTTATAACCCACTATTGTGCGCCCGTTTTTGTTTTTTTAGCAGGAACGTCAGCCTTTTTATACGGGAATAAAAAAACGAAATTAGAACTTTTTAAATTTCTATTTACTCGCGGTATTTGGCTTGTTCTTCTAGAAATAATTCTTAACAATTTTCTTTGGCAGTTTGATTGGGGTTATAGCCAAATATGGCTACAAGTAATTTGGGCTATAGGAATGAGTATGCTTGTTTTATCTTTTTTAGTTTTCTTACCAAAAAAAGCACTTATTATTATTGGTTTTTTGATTGTTTTTGCACATAATGCATTGGATAGTATTGTTATGCAAGGAACGGATTTTACCTCAGTTGTTTGGTATATCCTGCATCAACCTCACGTTGTGCCTATTGGAGATGGCTTTACCAACGTTGGCTTTTACTACCCTATTCTACCTTGGATAGGTATTATGATTCTTGGTTATTGTTTAGGGGCTTTTTACAAAAGTGATTTTAATATGGTTCAAAGACAAAAATGGTTATTGATTTTTGGTTTTGGAGGGCTTATTCTTTTCTTTATTCTAAGAGGAATTAATGTTTATGGCGATTTGGTTCCATGGTCATCGCAAAACACCACTACTAAGACTATTTTATCATTTTTTAAGGTGACAAAATATCCACCTTCGCTAGCATATACAATCGTGACTCTAGGGCCAGCATTATTATTTTTATTTGCGATTGAAAGTGTTAAAAATAAAGTCACAGACTTTTTATTGGTGTTTGGTCGGGTTCCATTATTCTATTATTTTCTGCATATTTTGATCATTCATACCCTAGCCATTATCGGAATTTTAATCTTTGGTGGAAATTGGAAAGACATGATTTTAACTCCAGAAGTATTCGAAAATGCGAAACTAATAAACTACGGCTATTCATTATTTGTTGTTTACTTGGTATGGATTGGTCTTATTGCGCTATTATATATTCCTTGCAGAAAGTATATGATTTATAAAGCAACAAATAAAGATAAATGGTGGTTAAGTTATCTCTAAAAACAATCAAAAATTATGAAAACATTTTTAGTATTAATAGCTAGTATTTTCATTACATCTCAAGTAACATGTCAGGAATTTACAGAGCAGGTTAAATCTTTTATTTCTGTAGACACCACAATTGTGGCCATTACAAATGTTACTATTATTGATGGATCTGGAAATGACATAAAAAAAAATCAAACTATTATAATAAAGAACAAAAATATTGGTAATATAGGTGATTCTAAATCTATAGAAATTCCGGAAATAGCTCTAACCATTGATGGGACAAACAAAACCATTATCCCAGGGTTGGTTATGCTCCATGAGCACTTATTTTATACAAAGTTTTTTGAAGATTGGTTTAGTGTGGGGCAAATGAGTTTTACCTTTCCAAGGTTATATTTAGCAGGAGGTGTAACGACTATGAGGACCGCTGGAAGCATTCAACCACAATCTGATTTGAATGTAAAAAAATGGATTATTGAAGGTAAAATGACGGGGCCAAAAATGGACGTAACTAGCCCGTTTATAGAAAGAGAAGGTGCGCCAATTGCTGAATTAGGTTTTATTGAAAACACAGAAGAAGTTGGTGAAATAGTAAATTTTTGGGCAGATCGAGGTGTAACATCTTTCAAACTGTATAACAGAATTACAAAAGAAGACATGGCTTTATGCGTGAAAGAAGCTCACAAACGAGGTTTAAAAGTTACTGGCCACTTATGTTCTATTACGTATGAAGAAGCCTCTAACATCGGGATAGATAATTTAGAACATGGATTTATGGCGTCATCAGATTTTAATGAAGATAAAAGTGTTGATGTTTGTGATCCATTTGAAATGAGAAAATCCTTAACTGATGAACCTGTTGACAGCCCCAAAATAAACAACCTTATTGATTTACTAATTAAAAACGGTACCGCCATTACCACAACGCCTAATGTATTTGAACCATGGACCAATCGCGAATTAATTCCTGGTGGTGGTGAAGATGCTGTTGCGCCACAGGTACTCGAGGATGTCAAAAATATTTATGATAAATTAACTAATAAAGATTCTCTCCACTTAGTTAGATTCAATAAAAATTTGGTTTGGTTAAAACGATTTTACGATAAAGGCGGAAAACTTGTTGCTGGTACAGATCCAACAGGAGCGGGAAGAACTGTGGCTGGTTATGCCAACCAGCGAACTATAGAAATTTTAGCAGAAGCAGGGTTTCCTCTTAAGGATGTTATTAAAATCTGCACTTTAAACGGAGCAACTTACCTAGAGCAACAAAACACAATAGGTACTATAGAAAAAGGAAAGTTAGCAGACCTTATTCTTATTGATGGTGACCTTCAAACCGATATTAAAAACATTAGAAACATGGAAATTGTTTTTAAAGAAGGGGTTGGATACGATTCGAAAAAAATGTTTGAATCTGTAAAAGGCAAAGTAGGTTTAAATTAATTATTCCCTCAATTTCCCTTGAAAAACCGACACTTTAGAATTAAATGGATTACCAGAAGCTCTTCTAAGCATAACAACTTGACCACAGTGCCATAGGGCATCAGAAATTGGACCGTTTATGATATTCCAAAATGGAATTTCAGTGTCAGCCAATTGCAATGGTTTATCGGTGTTTCGTAACGCATCCGCAACTATTATAAAATTCAATAAGGTTCGTTCCCGTTTATTTTCGAAATTTAATTCTTCTTTATTTTCATCTTTATTATCCTCCAAAACACTATTTCTTAAAAATTGAGATAAACCATAAAGATGATCAATCGTTTCTTCACTTGTCCTTCCAGATTCACTCGCTTTATGAGCTAAATCTTTGGTCGTTAAACCTTCTGTGGCCCAATAATATCTAAACCCTAACCCATCAACCATTCTAGCCGCCACAGTACCCGCAGTATACGTATTAGGATAATTAGGAATTTCATAATACGGTAGTTTCGCTTTGTCTTGTCCCATAACAATTGTGCTTATTGATAATATAAAAACTAAAATGATTTTCTTCATAATTTAAATTATTTAGCATGAACACCATATTTATCAAACAAATATACCAAAGCCGTCATGGTGGCTGTTCCTAACTCCAATTCTCTTTTATTTACGGCATCAAAGGTATCGTTGCTAGCATGATGATAATCAAAATAACGCTGACTATCAGGTCTTAAACCCGCCAAAATGTTATTTTCGGTTTTTAATAGATTAATATTTGCCCCACTGCTCCCCTTTTCAAAATAATGAATTAAATAAGGCTCGAACAAATCTTTCCATCCCAAAACCTGATTAAAATTTTTATCATTACAAGTAAAACTAAAACCTCTTGGAGTAAAGCCTCCTGCATCACTTTCTAATGCAAATACATGGTTTTCACCTCTTTTTTTTGCTTCTTTGGCATATTTTTCAGCACCGCGCAATCCATTTTCCTTATTCATAAAGAGCACTACCCGAATACTTCGTTTTGGTTTAATGCCAGATTCCTTTAACAATCTTAATACATCCATAGACTGGACTACTCCAGCTCCATCATCATGAGAACCATCACCCAGATCCCACGAATCTAAATGTCCTCCAACGATTATATATTCATTTGGAAATTGGCTTCCCTTAATTTCTCCAATAACATTGTAAGACTGCACATCTTTCAATTGCTTACAACTTTGTTTAAAAAAGAACTTGACATCTTTATTAAGTTTTAACATGGTACTTAATAACTCTGCGTCATTAGTACTAATTGCCGCAGAAGGAATACGCTTATTAATTGGCAAATCACCATAACTCATACTTCCAGTATGAGGCAAATCGTCTAATCTAAAATTCATAGAACGCAAAATCACAGCTATAGCACCATATTTAGCTGCTTCCAAAGCACCTTTATAATATTGGTCAACACAAGCATTATAAGCATCATGGGTTCGTATTAAACCTGCCTGCATCGGCCTATTATAAAACACAATTTTGCCCTTTATATTTTCTTTACCTAAGGTTTCTAATGCTTCAAAGCTTTTTACCTCAACTACATTAGCTTTAATCCCCAAAGCTGGTGTCGCTACTGAACCTCCAAGTGCGCAAATATTAACGGTATTAGTTTTTCCTAATTCAGATTCAATAAATGCATATTCCTTGGTTCCTCTTACCCATCTTGGTACCATAACCGGTTGCAACCAAACTTTATCTAAACCCAATTTTTCTAATTCTGATTTGGCATAAGTAACTGCCTTCTCAGCTCCTAAAGAGCCAGACAACCTACTACCAATTTGATTGGACAAATGGTTTAACCATTCGTAACTTTTTCCGTTAGTTAATGATTGCGTATATATGGTTTTTAATACATCTTCATCAGTCTGAGAATTAGTGCTTAAAGTTGTAATAACAGATAAAAATAGAAGAATTGACTTGAACAATTTCATAGTTTACTTTTGCCGTTAAAAATAGTATTTCTATAAAACCTTAGCCCTATGCCCAAACATAAATTTGTGTTAATTACAAAAGGCAAGTGCGCTAGCGATTGAGTAATTATCGGAGTTTCTGAAAAAGAGTAGCTTGTGAAAGAATTTTAAAACACTCAAAACCTACTCGTTATCCAACTGTTCTTTATATGCTTCTATATGCAATTTAATATCGCTATCTAGTTCAGGCTCCTTGATATCGCTGTATGCACTTAAAGCATCGTATATGATTTTTGCTACGATATAACGTGCACTTGGTTTATCGTCGGCAGGGATTGCATACCACGGTGCATGTGGTTTTGAGGTTCTGTTAATGGCATCTTCATAATAGTTTTGATAGATATCCCACAATTTGCGTTCCTTTAAATCGCCGGGTGAGAACTTCCAATTTTTTTCTTGCTTATTTAAGCGACGTAAAAGTCTACTTTTTTGTTCTTCTTTTGATAGATTTAAAAAGAACTTAAAAATAAGCGTACCGTTTTCTACAATATGTTTTTCAAAAGCATTTATCTGATCAAAGCGTTTATTCCAAAAGGCATCATCAATATCCTCAACATTTCTTATACCTGGAATATTTTCGCCCATAATGTATCCTGGATGTACTCTAGTCACTAACACATTTTCGTAATGCGTTCTGTTAAATACACCAAATTTACCTCGAGCTGGTAGCGCGATATAATGCCTCCATAAATAATCGTGCTTTAATTCCAGATCTGTTGGCACCTTAAAACTATGTACCTCAACACCTCTTACATTAAAGTCTTTAAAAACTTCTCGAATCAAGCTATCTTTACCAGCCGTATCCATCCCTTGCAAGCAAATTAATACAGCATATTTACCGTGGGCATAAAGGGTGTCTTGGAGCTTCCCTAATTTTTTTCTAACATGCTTGAGCTCTTTTTCGGCATCATCAATAACAACTTTTGTCTCTGAGTTTTTAAGTGAAATGAATTCACTTACTTTATATGTATTCATAGCTAATTTTTTGACTGGATTAAATATATAAAAATGCCATTGATTTCATCAAACTAATTATTAATTGTTTCTATTTAAAACGGACTTATTATCTCTTTAAATATAGTTACTTTGAATAAAAATAGTGGATAATGAATAGAACAGTGATTATACAAGCAAGTTCAAGAAGTGACGGAGATACTGCGGAAGTGGTTAAATATTTGACTTCTATAAGTGGCTATGACATTATTGACTTGAATACGAAAAACATTGGTCACTATGACTATGAATATAGGAATAAAGATGATGACTTTATTCCTTTAATGACTTACATCATTGACAACTATGATACCATAGTTTTTGCCACACCAGTATATTGGTATACTATGAGTGGCATATTAAAAGTTTTCTTTGATAGAATTTCTGATTTATTAAGAACTCATAAAGATACAGGCAGAAGACTACGAGGTAAAAATATGGCCATGATAAGCGCGAGCAATCATGATGATTTAAAATCTGGTTTTTCTATGCCGTTTGAAGAATCTGCCAATTATTTAGGTATGCAGTATTTAGGAGATGTACACACTTATATAGAGGACGGAGTAATTAATAGCGATGTTCAGCTTAGACTTCAAAATTTCAATAAAACCATATCAAAACAATCTATTTAAACAAAAAAACACTTTCCAATATATTTAAAAAGACCAAATCAATTGATTTGGTCTTTTTAATTTAGATTTCCATATTTCTACTTACTGGCAAACAGTTTAACGTCTTGCTCACTAACTTCATTCCCACCCAATATAATAAGGCGCTCCACGACGTTGCGAAGCTCTCGTATATTTCCTGTCCAATCATACTCCTGAAGTAACCCTATAGCTTTATCTGTAAAACCTTTTTTTGCGATACCTTGTTCATCAGCAATTTTTTTTGAAAAATGATTTACAAGCAAAGGAATATCATCTCGTCTATCATTTAAAGCTGGTACTTTCACTAAAATAACGGCAAGTCTATGATATAAATCTTCTCGGAAGTTACCATCAGCTATTTCCTTTTTCAAATTTTTATTTGTTGCTGCTATAACACGAACATTCACTTTTATATCCTTATCGCTCCCTACACGCTGAATTTTATTTTCTTGTAAGGCTCTTAGTACTTTAGCTTGAGCAGACAAACTCATATCGCCAATCTCATCTAGAAAAATAGTTCCTCCATTAGCTGCCTCAAATTTTCCTGCTCTGTCCTTATTTGCACTTGTAAAAGCTCCTTTTACATGTCCGAATAACTCACTTTCTATTAATTCAGATGGAATAGCCGCACAATTTACTTCTATTAAATTCCCTTTGGCTCTTGAACTCTTTTCATGAAGCCAATGGGCGACAAGCTCCTTACCTGTTCCATTAGGACCTGTAATTAATACACGAGCATCAGTAGGCGCTACTTTATCAATAATATCTTTAATTTGAGAAACGGCATCGCTTTCTCCTATCATTTCGTATTTCTTGCTTACCTTTTTCTTAAGAATTTTGTTTTCAACAACAAGTTCTTTTCGGTCTAAGGCATTACGAACCGTATTTAATAAACGATTCAAATCTGGTGGTTTAGATATATAATCAAAAGCTCCTAAACGCATCGTATTCACCGCTGTATCCAAATCACCATGACCAGAAATCATTACTATAGGTGTTTCTGGCTTAATCTTTTTCACAGCTTCCAGTACTTCAACACCATCCATTTTTGGCATTTTAATATCACATAAGACTAAATCGAAATCATCATTTTTTATCTTTTCAATTCCTATTAAACCATCTTCAGCTTCATCAACTTTATAGGCATCATTTTCTTCTGACAGAATTTTTACAAGCACGCGTCTAATAGCTGCTTCATCTTCAATTACTAAAATTTTTGACATATTATATTTTAAATTTAAGTCCTGTTCTTAAGTAAAACGCATTTACATCGTTTAATTTAAAAACTTCATCTCTACTTTTATTTCTTAAAACGTTATTAAGCCTAAACGTATACCCTGTATATATATAAGCTACTAAATGCTTAGTAAAGCAATATTCGTACCCAAATCCACCAACCACGACAGATAATGAAATGTATTCTATATTTTGATTCTGCAAATTAGGCGAGTTTTGCACATGAACCATATATCCATCAAGTCCAACAAAAGCCTGCATGTTACTGCGTTCGCTAAAGATATATTTTATATTTGACTTAGGGATACCAGCATTATAACTCCAAAATTTATTTATTTCTCTGTTATAGCTTATAAATGGTAATGGAAAAGGTATACCTGTTGTAGCATTATAGGTAAGCCCTAAAACTAACCTATAAGGATGATCTAAACTCCTATCTTTTTTTCTGTTTTTAATAAAAAAAACGCCTCCATTTATAAAAAAATCCTCCGAGGTTAAACTTTGTGTCAAGGTTGAAGCAATTCTGGGGTTAAATTGAATTCCAGCACGCCATGGCCCATTCATTTTAAAAGTATATCCCATATTTAAATCTATAACATGAATCCTGTCTAACATCGACGTATCAAAAGGATAATCATCTTCCAAGTTAAGTACAATACTATTATACTCAGCACCAACAATTAAATAATCATCTTCTTTTATTTTAATAGGATAGTTGAGAATGGCTCTAAACCTTGTATACCGGTCTTCAGACTTACTTTTAGGAATAAAAGAGTACTCCAACCTTGCCAAATCTGTAACCTGTGCTATTGAATTTTTAAAACAAAAAAACAGACATACCAATAGTATCAACCTGATTTTTTGATTTGCCATAAAGCCTAATATTAATTCTCTATTCTTGCTTTTGAATGATATGTATATCTCTTTGAGGAAATGGAATACTTATATTGTTTTCTCTAAATAATTTATCTATTTCAAAACGTAAATCACTCTTAGGAAATTGTGATGCAAAACTATCATTTATTGTAAAAGTAAGCTTAAAGTTAAGAGCACTATCTCCAAAATCTGTAAAGAGTACAACAGGTTCAGGTGATGATAAAATGCTAGGGTGTGTACTTGCTGATTGTAAAAGTAATGTCCTTACCAATTGAACATCACTTCCATAGGCCACTCCAACATTAACAGACTCTCTGGTGGTAGTACCATTCTGCGTCCAATTAAACAGCATATTTGTCAAGTAGAAATGATTAGGAATCACTAAAACACGATTTTCAATAGTTACTGCTCTAGTAGTTCTTAGTTTTATTTCTACCACGCGGCCGACCTTACCATCTATTTCAATAATATCTCCTACTTGAACAGACTGGTCCACAAGAATGAAAATACCAGAAATAATATCTTGAAATAAGGTTTGGAGTGCCAAACCAATGCCTATTAATAAAGCAGCAGAAGCCGCAAAAATTGCTGTTATATTAATTCCTGCAGAATCTAAAACAACAAGTAAAACGATAAGATAAATAACCCATCGAGCAAAAGAAAACACGGTGTTAAATTTCGCTTTATCATCACCAGGCATTCTTCTGGTTACCAACCGTTTTACCCATCGCAAAACATAAGTTGTAGCTATAAGCACAATAGCAACCAGTACAACATACTTGACTTTAAGAACGATATCGTGCGCGTCTTCCCCAGTACCGTAATTAAAATCAATAATTTTATATTCTAGAAAATTGACAAATTTTTCCCAAAACGTACTTTCGGTAATGGCATCACCTACTTTTTCTACACCGTCTTCAATTTTTTCAGCTGTTTTTTGCCTTTGCATATTAATACTTAATCCATTTAATCAACTCCTTATAGCTCGGTTTTTTGCCATACATTAATATCCCTACGCGATATATTTTTGCAGCAAACCAAACAGTCCCCATAAAAGTAGCAATTAAAATTAATAATGACAGTATTTGCTGCCATAAAGGTACACCAAAGGGAATGCGCATAAGCATCACCACAGGAGAGGTTAATGGAATAAAAGAAAACACGGTTGAAACC
The DNA here is from genome assembly GCF_947495925.1 of uncultured Algibacter sp. Taxonomy (GTDB): domain Bacteria; phylum Bacteroidota; class Bacteroidia; order Flavobacteriales; family Flavobacteriaceae; genus Algibacter_E. Next base: position 289,114 of record NZ_CANMAU010000006.1, on the reverse strand, counting down.
GTACCATGTGGATCTTCAATAACCGTAAAAAAACCGATGTAAACTGCCAAAATAAGAGGCATAATTAGAGGAAAGATAAATTGCTGGGTATCCGTCTCATTATCTACAGCTGCACCAATAGCGGCATATAAAGAACTATACAACAAATAACCTCCAATAAAAAACATTATAAACGCCACGATTAAATTGGCTAATGGTAAATTATAAAAAGATGCGAGTATATTTTGAGCCTGAAGGTTTAATTCAGGGTTCTCCATAGTTTGTAAAATAATATCTTGTTGCGGCGTTTGCATTTGCGCCATATTAATACCGAAAATAAGAGAAACGATAGTCATTAAAAAACCTCCCAATATAATCCATATAACAAATTGAGTTATTCCCGCTAAGGATGTTCCTATAATCTTACCTAACATCAATTGAATTGGTTTTACTGAAGAAATGATAACCTCAATAATCCGACTAGTTTTCTCTTCAATGACACTTCTCATTATCATGTTTCCATAAATAATAATAAACATGAATAATAGATAACCTGCCGCACCTCCAAAGATGAGTTTAATAATACTGTCTACCTTTGACGTTTTCTCGCCTTCAAAACTTTCTTGAGCAATAGTCACCCGAACTTTGGTATCATTAATTATAGCCAAATCCACACCTTTACTTTCTAAATTAAGATTAGTTAGTCTCCTTTCTAACCTACCCTCAACATTTGTTATAAAGCCTAATGAAGGCGACTCTTTTGAATAAAAGGTAATATTATTAGACTTTAAATTAGAATTATCAAATTTATCAATATGTAATAAACCTGAACCTTGCGTTTCCTTAACCAACGTTTTGGCATCGTCAAGCGACATATACTCGAGAATATTATAGCTCGTATTTTCTGAATTCTTAAAAACATCTTGTACTAAACCAGATTCGTCAAGTACTGTGATTACTCTTTTTTTATCACTGTTTAATTGAGATAAATAAGCAACAACCGCTATAAGCGCAATAAATATAATCGGACTTAAAAAAGTCATGATTATGAATGATTTATTTCTAACTTTGGTTAGATATTCACGCTTAATTATAAGAGGCAAATGGTTCATAAAGCTAATTATTCTTAACAGTTTGAATAAAAATATCGTTTACGCTTGGAATTAATTCTACAAAATGAGACACCACTGCTTTGGACGTTAAGTAATTCAATAATTCATTAGGTGCTTCGTTTTGCCCCAGCTTTATATTAAGTTTCAACTCATCTTCCAAAGACTTAAAATTCGCATTTGAAACATTAAATTTATCAGATAAATCTTGTCTTAAAGCATCATGGTTCACAGTTCTTAAACCAACTTCAAAAGTATTTATTTTATATTCACGTTTCACATCAACCAACTTCCCATCAAGTATTTTATTTGATTTGTGAATTAAGGCAATGTCATCACACAATTCTTCAACAGACTCCATACGATGTGTTGAAAATATAACTGTTGCTCCATTGTCTCTTAAGCCCAAAATTTCATCTTTAATTAAATTGGCGTTAATGGGATCAAACCCCGAAAAGGGTTCATCAAAAATCAATAATTTAGGTTGATGCAATACCGTTACTACAAACTGAATTTTCTGAGCCATCCCTTTTGAAAGTTCTTGGATTTTTTTATTCCACCAATCTCCAATTTCCAAGCGCTCAAACCAATATTTTAATCGTGTTTTAGCTTCGGCCTTACTCAGACCCTTTAATTGCGCTAAATATAAGGCTTGCTCTCCAACTTTCATGGATTTATACAAACCGCGTTCTTCAGGTAAATACCCAATATCCCGAATATGCTTTTCATTAAGCAAATCACCATCCAAATGTACGGTGCCAGAATCGGGCATTGTGATTTGATTTATAACCCGAATTAAAGTGGTTTTCCCTGCTCCATTAGGTCCAAGCAAACCAAATATACTTCCCTGCGGCACTGAAATTGAAACTTCGTTTAAGGCTTTATAATCTCCAAAATTTTTAGAAACCTTATTAACCTCTAGTAAATTGCTCATTATTCTTTTTGATAAAAAAATTTAGATATACCGCTTGCTAATTAACACTTTTAGTATCACTTATTACAGACTTGTTACAAGTTTTTTGCATAAAAATCTTTCTAAAAACAAAACCCACCCTTAAAAAAATTAAGGATGGGAAAAAAATTGCTATGAAAAAGAAAAATTATCACTAAAAGAATTAGTGATGTTCAAATATAGTTTTTTTTTCAATACTAATAGCAAAACTATTAGATATCTTATAGTTAAAACCAAAAAAAATCCGCTTAAAAAAGCGGATTTTTCAATTTTATAGTATTCTTTTTACGAAAACATATCTTTCACTTTTTCAAAAAAGGATTTATCAGAACTCTCTGGCTTAGGCATAAAATGCTCATCCTCCTGCATCGCTTCAAAAAATTCTTTCTGCTGCTTGTTAAGCGTTTTTGGAGTCCATACATTAACGTGTACAAGTAAATCTCCTTTACCATAACCATTTATACTAGGAATACCTTTTCCACGTAAGCGCAAAATTTTACCAGACTGCACACCTGCTTCAACCTTTATGCGCACCTTACCTGTTACTGTATTAATCTCTTTTGAAGTTCCCAAAACCGCATCGGGGAAACTCACATATAAATCATAATGTAAATTATCACCTTCTCGTTGTAAAGAATCATGATCAGCCTCTTCTATAACCACAATTAAATCACCTGAAATACCATTACCCGGAGCATCATTACCCTTTCCTGATACTTTAAGTTGCATACCATCAACTACACCTGCTGGTATTTTAATTGAAACTGTTTCTTCTGAAACTTTTAAACCTTGAGCATCAGCATCGCTTGGTTTTTTATCAATAATTTGTCCTGCTCCTCCACATACATTACATGGTGCTGCAGTTTGCATTCTACCTAAAATAGTATTTGCAATTCTGGTAACTTGACCACTACCATTACAAGTAGTACATGTTTTGTATGTTGTTCCAGGTGCTTGAATTTTACGCTTTACTTTAACTTTTTTCTCAACGCCATTTGCTACTTCCTCTAAAGTTAATTTAACGCGAATACGAAGATTGCTTCCTTTAGCACGACGTTGACCTCCGCCACCGCCAAAACCTGAGAAACCACCTCCAAAACCTCCACCTCCGAAGATATCACCAAACTGACTGAATATGTCATCCATATTCATACCGCCGCCGCCAAAACCGCCGCCGCCGTTTTCAAAGGCTTGATGACCATATTGGTCATAACGGGCTTTTTTGTTGTCGTCACTCAATACTTCATAAGCTTCAGCTGCTTCTTTAAACTTTGCTTCCGCTTCTTTATCATCAGGGTTTTTATCAGGATGAAATTCAATAGCTTTCTTTCTGTAAGCTTTCTTTATTTCAGAAGCACTTGCTCCTTTGCTTATTCCTAATACCTCGTAAAAATCTCTCTTAGCCATACTTTATTATTATTGCCCTATAACAACTTTTGGGAAACGAATTATTTTTTCACCTAAAACATACCCTTTTTCAACAACATCAATGATTTTTCCTTTTAATTCATCGGTTGGCGCAGGTATTTGTGTAATAGCTTCATGTTTATCTGCATCAAAAGCTTCTCCTTTTTCAACATCCATAGGTTTTAAACCTTCTTTTTCAAGCGTACTTACTAATTTTTGATAAATAAGCAATACACCTTTACGTAATTCCTCTGCTTCTTTATCATCTTCAATATGACTTAAAGCACGCTCAAAATCATCAAGTACAGGAAGCAATGTTTTCATAACTCCCTCGCTCGCTGTCGCAAATAACTCAATACGTTCTTTTGAAGTTCTTCTTTTATAATTCTCAAACTCCGCAAACAATCGTAAAAACTTATCCTTTTCCTGCTTTACCTCTTCTTGAAGTTTTTCTTCTACAGTTTGCTCTTCAACTTCAACAGTTTCGTTTTGCGTAGCTTCTACTTGTTCGCTTTCTATAGTGTTTTCTTTATCTTTTTTACTCATCGTAAACTCAATTTTGCAATCCTAAATTTAAGTTGGCAAAAGTACTGCCAATATTATAAAAATGTCATAATGTCATCATTTTTTTTTACACCCATTTTGTTTAATATTTATTTTATTTCATAAAACAAAATATATAACTTAGCATTCTAAACATTAAATCTTAATAAAAATGAAAAATATTTGTTTTACACTAGCCATGGTTAGCATACTATCTTTTACCGTAATAAGCTGCAAAGACAAGGTTAAAGAAGCCACAACAACTGAAGCAGAAGCTCCTGCAAGTACTGATAGTACTACCAATTCTGAAACCTACCTTGCTAATACAGAGACATCAACTATAGAATGGAAAGGCTCCAAACCAACAGGGTCACACAATGGTACCATAGCTATTGAAAGCGGATCGTTAGAAATATCTGAAGATAACATTATTGGTGGCACTTTTAATATTGACATGACCTCTATAACCGTAAAAGACATCCCTGCTGAAGATGAAAAAAATGGTAAGCTTTTGGGACATTTAAATAGTCCTGATTTTTTTGATTCAGAAAACCACCCTATGGCAACTTTTACTGTAACAGGTACTGAAAATAGTGATGGAAAGACCATGCTATCTGGAAATCTAGCTATAAAAGGCATTGAAAACAATATTACATTCCAAGTTACCCTATCGAAAAATAAAGAAAATGTTATTTTATCAAGTGAGACTTTTTCTATTGACAGATCCAAATGGGATATAAGATATGGTTCTAAGTCCTTTTTTGACAATTTAGGAGATAAATTTATTAATGATGATATAGAACTAAAAATATTAGTTAATACCTCAAAATCTTAATGGTCACTATTTGAAAATTATATTAACCACTTTGTTTTTGCAAAGTGGTTTTTTTATGATTTAATTTAGGTATTAATTTTAAAAATTTTCTTCTACCTTCGTTTCAAATGAATCTAAAAAACGTTTACAAATCCAAATAATGAGTAATGAAAACCTTTTAATAACCTTTATTGCTATTTTGGCTGGTTTAGGTCTTACGGACCTTATTCATAGTTTTCATCGCCTTTTACGAAAACGAAAGGTTATAAAATGGCATTGGATTCCTTTGGTGCATACTTTTATGAGTTTTCAAGCCATGATAATTATTTGGTATAATATTAGGGCTGAATTAAATTCACCACTCATTGAAACCAGTCTTGGATTCTTTATTTGGCTCGTACCTATCATTATGATTTTATTAGTTATGCTTGCCGTTTTGCCTGATAGAGAACCTGATGATGGCTTTGATATGCTGGAATGGTACTTTAACCAAAGTCAATATTATTTTACACTATTAGTAATTTTTATATGCTTCTATACTTTAAACAGGTATGTTATGTATGAGCATAACTCATTATGGTTTTTACCTATTTTACTAGGCGTGGTTTATATTATATTAATCTTTTCTAAAAACTATTGGGTACACGCAATTTCAACTCTAATTACCTTAAGCTTTTTTGTACTAAATTATTTTTTACAACATGTGGGCTATGTATAGTTTACAAGTCCTTTTTTTATAGATGAAAGAACAACTAAAAACTTACTTTAATAGATATGTTTCTCTTTCGGACAATGAGGTTGAAAATTTTCTGAGTAATATTTCAATCAAAGTGTTCAATAAGAAAGATTGTTTACTAAATCAGGGCGATGTATGCCATCAGCGCTTTTTTATTTTAGAAGGTCTGGTTCGCTTTTATGAGATCGATGATAAAGGCAATGAAAGAATTGATTTATTCGGTGTTGAGAACTGGTGGATAACCAACCTAGAGAGCTTTATAAATGAAACACCTTCAAGACAAACCATTCAAGCCTTAGAAAAAACCAAGGTTTTATGTATTAATAAAACTACGCTAGAAAGTCTGTTTGAATCCATTCCAAAACTTGAAAGAGCTTTCAGAATAATAACTGAAAACATGCTAATAGCCATTCAGCGTAAAGACGAAGTATATATGAAACAAAAGAGTAAGGAAAGATACTCCAGCCTTGTTAACAACGTCCCAAGACTTTTTCAAAGAGTTCCTCAATATATGATTGCTTCATACCTAAATATTACCCCAGAATATTTAAGTGAGATCAGGAAGAATTCATAGTTTTTCTTAAGATACCTTAAGAAGGTAGTCACTTTACCAAATTAACTTTGCTCTAAATTATAAAACGAGTAAATTATGGAACGAATTTCTTACCAAGATATTCCACAAGGCATGTTTGAAAAATTAACTGATACTGAAAACTTTATTAATAATTCATCTCTAGACATGAAGCTTCTAGAATTAATTAGAACTAGAGTGAGTCAAATAAATGGCTGTGCTTATTGTGTAGACATGCACAACAAACTTTTAAAACATGAAGGTGAAACAGATTTAAGGCTTAATTCTTTATGCATATGGGAATCTACCCCATATTTTTCAGAAAAGGAAATCGCCGTTTTAAAGTTGACTGATGCCTTGACTAAATTCAACGACAAACCCATTTCAAATAATGTTTTCAATTCACTATTGAAGTATTTTGATAAATCTGAGATTAGCTATTTAACCTTAGCAATCGCACAGATAAATACCTGGACAAGTTTAATGAAAACGTTTAAATTTACACCAGGAAAGTTCGAAGTTAAATAAGAGGGAAACTAATTCATAAAGCTTTCCTAGTTGCTGTTTTAACATCAACACAGGAAGGCTTTACTCCAATAAATCGCTTAAAGCAGGTTCTAGAGAATTATATTGGAATTTAAACCCCTTACTCTCTATTTTTTTTGAACTTACTCTTTGACTCTCAAATAACAAAACATACATATCTCCCAAAACAAATTTCATGAAAGCCTTAGGAATATTTGGCATAATTAAAGGTTTATTTAAAATTCTAGCAGTTAATTTGGTTAATTCTTGATTACTTACAGGGTTTGGTGCTACACCATTATAAACACCTCCTATATTTTCTGATAAAACATACAAAAATATATTGGCTAGATCGTGAATATGAATCCATGATTGCCATTGTTTACCACTACCAAAAGCAGCGCCCAAACCGTATTTTATGGGCTTTACAATTTCTTGTAAAGCACCACCTTGATTTGACAACACCAAGCCTATTCTAATTTTTGATACAGTAATACCAAGCTTGGAAAAACTATCAACTGATCTTTCCCAAACATTAACCACTTCTCCTAAAAAAGACTCACTAACTTGTTTAAAAGATTCGTCATAATAATTAACCAACGAATCCGGATAAACACCAATGGCACTAGCCGAAATAACTTGCTTAATATTATGAGTTTCGCCTTTTAAAGCATTAACTAATAATTCAGTAGATACTTCCCTACTCTCTAAAATCTTCTTTTTATAAGAAGAACTCCAGCGTTTTGAGACAGTTGCTCCAGCCAAATGAATAATGGCATCAACACCTTCAAAGCAATCGGCATCAATCTCCTGAATACTTGGGTTCCAATAAAACCCATTATGATTAACTTCCTTTTTCAGCTTTGATTTACTCGTGGTTAAGTAATTAACGCCAATATGTCTTTCATGGCAGAGTTTCACAATTTCCTTACCAACTAGACCTGTTGCTCCTGTGATTAAAACTGTCATTTTTTTTATTTAAAGTTACGAAAACCCAATACGGATAGCCAATATTTTATGCTAGCTTTAACAGTTATATGAAGTACAAGGGCATTTTTAAACAGAAACCAATTTTGTAGCTCTAAGCATTTCACGCTTCCCTGGAGGTCCTGGCAATCTTTCAACAGTAAAACCAACACTTTGCATAGCTCGCCGAACGCTACCTTTTGCAGAATAAGTAACTAATACACCATTATTTTTTAAAGATTTATACATTAAGAGGAATATAGCCTCGGTCCATAATTCTGGTTGAACTCTAGCACCAAAAGCGTCAAAAAATATAATATGATATTTCTCAGAATCCGCAATCTCATTAAAAAACTTCTTCTGTTTAGTTAGAAAAAATTGATTTGTTATGGCATGCTGCACTTCCCATGTATTTTCATGTAAACTTTTAAAAAGAGAATCAAGGTTTTCAACACTCAATTCATTGACATAATTTAACTGCTCAACTTCGTTTGATGAGATAGGATACGCCTCAACGCCAACATAATCAATAGTCAATTTAAATTTCTCAGCTTCTAATAAGGTTATAAGCGTATTTAGACCTGTACCAAAACCAATTTCTAAAATCGAAACCATCGCATGTGAATCACAAAATTTAGCGTTATAAAAAAACTCTAATCCGTTTTTAATAAAAACGTGGTAAGCTTCTTGAATTGCACCATGCTTGGAATGATATTGTTCATTCCATTCTGGAATATGAATGGTTGATGAACCATCTGAGGTGATTATAATTTCTCTTTTCAAATTGCGCCGTATGAATGAATTTCGAAATTTAAAATCTTCAAAAAAGAAGAAAAAATGATTTGTTGTAAATATAGCGTTTTTTGAAATCGATTTTACTTAAATTTGTCCTATTAAAATGATTAGACTATGAGTGCTATAATCAACGACATCGAGATTATAAAAGCAAAAACTACAAAAATCAATGATGTAGATTTTGACAACTTAAAATTTGGACATGTGTTTTCGGATCATATGTTAGAATGCAATTTTAAAAACGGTAAATGGCAAGCTCCTAAAGTTGTGCCTTACCAAGCTATTTCTTTAGATCCTTCATCAAAGATTTTCCACTACGGACAATCGGTATTTGAAGGTATGAAAGCTTATAAAGATGAAAATGAAAAGGTCTGGTTATTTCGTCCGTTAGAAAATTTTAAGCGTCTTAATATTTCGTCAAAGCGATTGGCTATTCCAGAACTTCCTGAAAGTTATTTCATGGATGGTTTAAAAGCGTTATTGGAAGTTGATAAAGATTGGATTCCTACGAATGAAGGAAGTTCTCTATATATTAGACCATTTGTATTTGCTTCCGGAAATGGGTTTCATGCTTCCCCTGCCGACGAGTATAAGTTTATTATATGTACAGCCCCTTCAGGCTCATATTTTGCTGGTGAAGTGAAAGTTCTAATAGAAGAAAAATATTCAAGATCTGCTAACGGAGGTGTTGGTTTTGCAAAAGCTGGCGGGAACTATGCTGGGCAGTTTTATCCAACACAATTGGCTATAGAAAAAGGATATCAGCAAGTTATCTGGACAGATGATAATACGCACGAATATATTGAGGAAGCTGGTGCCATGAATATATTTGTTAGAATTAATGATACTCTAATTACAGGACCAACTAGTGATAGGATATTAGATGGAATTACAAGGAAAAGTATTATCGAGCTAGCAAAATCAGAAGGTATTCCTGTTGAAGTAAGAAAGATTACGGTAAGTGAAGTGGTTGAAGCTGCAAAAAGTAATTCGCTTAAAGAAATGTTTGGAGCAGGCACGGCAGCAGTAATTTCGCCAATTGCTGGTTTTGGTTATAAAGGCGCAGACTATCTTTTACCAACTATAAATGACTCCTATGGAAGTCAACTAAAAAAACGTATTACCGATATACAAACTAATAAAACTGACGACCCCTTTGGATGGCGTTATGAAGTTAAATAAAACAAAAAAGGAGCCATATGGCTCCTTTTTTATTGGTCTAAAATAGATTGAATATTTGGTTTAAAGTAATTTGGTCCCTTAAGCACTTTTCCATCTTCTCGATAAATAGGCTGGCCATCACTACCTAGCTTACTCATATTACTACGTTGTATTTCATCAAACACTTCTTCAATTTTATATTGCATACCATGTTCAATTATGGTGCCGCACAAAATATAAAGCATATCTCCTAAAGCATCAGCAACTTCAACCAAATCATTATTATTGGCAGCATCGAGATACTCTTCATTCTCCTCTCTCATCAGTTTATAACGCAATAAGTTTTTAGCGGTTCCTAAATCAGCTTTTGGACTTTCCAAATGCCCAATTTTAAATGCTGTGTGAAATGCTTTTACAGCTTCAATTTTATTTTTCATTATGATAACATTTTTTCCATTTCCTTAACAAAGGAAATCTGATTTCATTAAATTTGCCTAAAAATAACCATATGTTTAGTAATGGTCAAATCATTTTTGGAGTTTTGTTTTTTGCGGTTTTTGCCATCGTTATAGCCTTTACCTACAAAAAAGATTTTAAATTACATAAACGCTTTTATAGCGGAAGTATCTGGATATTAGTTGCTTTTATTTCCTTCATATTATTCATATCAGCAATTAAGTTTTTCTTTAAATAGACTCGTTTTAGTTTATCCGTTTTCTAAGTATTTTATTCTAATTATGTAGGCGCTAATATTTTATATTTTGAAGAAATTACTTTCAAAATAATTAAAAATCATCATTTAAACTGATAATTTTGCATTTTAACGATAAAAGTTTTATGTTTGTCGATAGTTTACTCAAATTAACATTATATAATTCCTTCTCTCCCTCTTTTAAAATTATATAATTGATTAGTTTGAAATAAAGCTGTAATGTGCTTTTGTTACTGGTTACATCCAGTTACTAGCACCTTTTATAACTACAAATAAATGCTATTAATCAACTTAATTTAATTCTCATGAAGATTTTCAAATTTACACTAATTACTGTATTCTTTTCTTTTTTAACCTACTCGTGTAGCAGCGACGACACATCCAGTGGCGGTGGAGAAACAGAATTAGCAGATCAACAAAACGCACTTGAAGAAGACATAATCGCAGTTTCTACCTTAGAATCTGGAATTGAAATTGCAGGTGCTATCAAAAACTCTGGAACACCACCACAACCCAATAGCGATATTAACCTAAATGTAGCAACCAGCGAGTTTGGAGCTATTCAAAACACAGGGTTCAACCTTACATTTTCAACAACCGAAACAGAGGTAGCAGGGGCATATTTACAGTTTACAGACACTGGCAACACTGCTGCATCAAGCTATTTTGATATTCCTGTTTCCAGTTTCAATCAAGCTCGAAGAACAAAGGTTAAATCTACTACTAGAAGTTCTTTCGTAAAGAATAATGCCTCACTAATTGATGGTGATTATCAAATTGATATTGATTTTGACGACACTTTTCCTCCAGGTAAATTTTGTGGTATATTATGTATTTATGATAGCCAAAATAATATTAGCCAACCTATTACAATTTGTATTGAGGTTGAAGCCTGGGGAGGTAATGCTTCTTTACTAGGAACTTGGATAGAATCTGATGTTTCTGAAGATAATGATACCACTCAAGTTACATGTAATAATGATAGTCAAATTAATGTACCTTATGATGAAATTATTAATGAAGAAGTTATTGCTACTTTCTCTTCTAACGGTAGCTTTGAAGTAAACATTAATGAAGAATATAAAATGTTAGATTATTTAGCAACAGCCGAAAGCTGCAGTGCAATCTATTCCGACCAAATTACGAAGGATAACCACAAAGAAATAGGGAAATGGGCTTATAATGAAGATGACAATACATTATCTATAGTTGCTTTTTCCTTTATAGACCTTTTAAATCCTGATGAGAGCGAGGAATTTCCTGAAGGTGAGTTATTGCTTCAAAGTGCAAAAGTTCAATTAAACGGAAACACTTTAGTACTAACAGAAACTTATACCGAAGAGGGTGAAACTTTTACAGAGATTATTACACTTACACGAAAGTAATTTAAAATAACATAACACATAAAAACACCTCTCGTACGAGAGGTGTTTTTTTTTCTATAATTAATCACTAAGTCTAAAACTAAATTTATTATTAAACCTACTTTTATGTTTAATATTTTGAATTTTCAAACTGGGAATTCTTCAAACTAAACTGTTCTATTAATAAATAGTATTTTTTGACGCAACCTTTTTTTATTTATTGCGTCTCTATAATAACAAAACAAACTAATTATGAATTTATTACTAATTGTAAGTGCGCTTATTGTTGTCAATTTACTGTTATTAGTATTTAGTGTAAACAAAAAAACAGAACCTTAATTAAGGTTCTGTTTTTTTGTTTACACTTATTGTACATTAATTTACCTCAGGCAAAAAATTATATCTTCTACTATAATCTAACATTTGCCCCACAAATGTTTCTGGTTGCACAACCTTAACAGCAACGATTTCACCTTCATTATTTTTTTCTGCTACTAACATTGGATTTACAAATCCCGAATAAGGAGCTGCATTAAACTTCTTATTTCTCTCTAATACCTCGGCATGAATATCTTGATCTACTTTTACACCATAACCTTCAACCAATGCCTCAACTGCTGCATAATCACCTTCAGACTTAATACGTTGCGTTTCTCTTAATAGCTCACCAAACAACTCTCGAAGTTTAGCATAGTCATTAATATTAAAATATGTTTTTCCATTACGCGTAACTTTCTCTATAACCTGATCTGATTGTCCTTTTTCAAAAACCCAGGCAGAAATCCATTGTCTATTACGCATATGAGCTTCCTCAACATCATCGCCTAGATTCAATCTAATTAACTGCATCATCAAACCATTACGAATGTAGCCATCATAGGCAGCCCTTCCAACAGCTTCCCAATCATCCACCAGACCCAATTCTTGAAGCTTTGTATCATATTGATAATATAGAGCTACTAAATCAGCCCGACCTTCTTCTAAAGTTGACGCATAGTTCTTTAAAGTTTCTTTAGTTTCTCCAACCCCTGGATTTAATTGCCCAGAGGCATGACCAATAACCTCATGCAATGCTGTGTGCAACTTATCAGCTAACTGACCATGTTTTTCTTCCAGTTCTAACTCTTCTTCATCATGAACAAATTCTTTTAATCGTCCTGAACCTCCAGCATTATTATATGCATTAGTAATATTTCCTAGGGAAACTGATTTACTTCCCACCGCAGCACGTATCCAGTTAGCATTTGGCAAATTCACACCAATGGGCGTACTTGGAGAAGCATCGCCAGCTTCACCAGCTACATTAACCACTTTATACGTAACACCAACAACATTTTTCTTTTTATGTGCATCAATTAATGTTGAATTATCCTCGAACCATTGTGCATTATCAGATAGCACTTTCATTTTCTGAGACATATCAAAATCATTAATCTCAACAATACTTTCGTATGAGCCTCTATAACCTAATGGATCATTATAAACCTCAACAAAACCATTGATGTAATCGATATTTCCATCAGTAGCTCTTGTCCAAGCTACATTATAATCATCCCAAGTTTGTAAATCACCTGTTCTATAATATTCAATTAATAAACCTAAAGCCTTACCCTGAGCCTCATTTTCAGCAACACCTTTAGCTAATTCTAGCCATTTAATGATTTCATCAATTGCAGAACCATACAAACCACCAGATTTGTAAACACGTTCTTTCAACTTTCCATCTTCTTTTACCAACTGAGAGTTTAAACCAAAAGATAAAGGCTTATCAGGATCCGGAGATTGTTTCGTTTTATAAAAACTAATTACATCTTCATTATTAACATCTGGTCCGTAAAAATTAACTGCAGAAAGTCCAACATTATCAATTTTTTTTGCTTGATTCACTTTTTTGGAATCTGCTTCATTAAAAATAACATTAAAGGCCTCACCTTCCAATGTTATATTTGTCTCAGTCAAAAGTTTTTTTAAATAATCAGCAGAAAACTCTGGTTTAATTTTATCATTCGAATAATGATGGTGAATCCCATTACTAAACCAAACTCTTTTTAAATATTCCTCAAATGCCATCCAATCATTTGAGGTTCTATCACTGGTATAATTGGTATAAACATGTTCTAAAGCTTTTCTTATAGTCAAATTATGTTTGTAGTTTTGATCCCACATAATATCTCTTCCAGATAAACCTCCCTGAGTCAAATAATAAACTAACTTTTGTTCTTTTAGAGTCAATTTATCCCAACCTGGAATTTGATACCTTAGTACCTTAATGTCTGCAAATTGCTCGACGTTATAATTAAAAGCTACAGCTTCTTTTTCAACAACAACTTCATTTTTAGTTGTTTTTTTTTCATTAGCGCAAGACAATAAGATAGCACCAACAAACACTAAATTTAAAATAGATTTTAGTCGCATTTTTAAAAAAATAAAATAAGTTACTTATAGGTTTAAATACAAATTGACAATACAATTATTAATTATAACCAAAAACAATGTTTTAACTATTAAATAATCATCAATAAGAGTGCAAATGTAATAATTTATTAATAAAAACTTCAAAATGACTATCTTTGATTTATATAATTCTTGAATGTAACAAACATGAAAACTCTTAAGTACATATTATTCTTATTATTAATAGTTGTTATTGGTTTGGCTATTTATATTGCTGTTCAACCCAATGAATTCAGCTTTTCTAGAAGCAGAGTTATAAAAGCACCTAAATCTCTGCTTTTTGATAAGGTAAATGATTTTAAAAATTGGCCAAACTTTTCACCTTGGATTGAAAAAGAACCCAATGCAGATTTAACCTATGGGGAAAAAACATCTGGTGTTGATGGGAATTATTCTTGGAATGGTGAAATTCTGGGAGAAGGAAAGATGACCACGGTTGCCGTTGAAAACCATAAATCTATTTCGCAGCAAATTGTATTTATAAAACCGTTTGAATCTGAATCTGATATTAATTGGACTTTTGAAGATACTGATGATGGTATTAATGTGACATGGGCCATGAAAGGTAAACAAGATTTTATGACTAAAATGTACACTACTTTTGCTGGCTCTATTGAAGAAAACACATCTCCAGATTTCGATAGAGGCTTATTCAAATTAGACAGTATCGTACAAGTGGATATGAAAAAATATAGCATTGAGGTTGATGGAGTAACCGAGCACGGTGGTGGTTTTTATATTTATAATACAACTTCGTGCAAAATATCAGACTTAGCTCAAAAAATGCAAGAAATGCTACCCAAAGTTGGTAATTACGCCATGAATAACAACTTGCAAATGGCGGGTCCTCCATTTGTAAATTACCATAAATGGGATGAAGCTAATAATGCAGTGATGTTTTCGTGCTGTGTGCCAACTACTGAGAAAGTCGTTTCGAATAACCCAGATATCTTAACAGGACAATTAAAACCTTTTAAAGCAATAAAAACAACTTTAAAAGGGAATTACAATAACTTAAAGGAGGCTTGGGATACCACTATGAAATTTATTCCTAAAAACGGTTTTGAGTTTGAAGAAAAAGGACCTACAATAGAATCATATCCAACAGATCCTATGAGTATTCCAAATCCAGCAAACTGGATCACAGAAATTTATATTGCCGTCAAATAAATATGAAACAACTTTTATTAGTTTTTGTAGGCGGTGGGTTTGGAAGTGTTTTACGTTTTATTATTGGTAAATATCTTAATAATGCAGAAACAGGTATTCCCTATGGCACTTTTGCCTCTAATATCCTAGGTAGTTTACTTATTGGATTTATACTCGGTTTTGCCGCTAAAAACAATGCCCTTACACAAAACCACACCTTGCTTTTGGCTACAGGATTTTGTGGTGGCTTTACCACCTTTTCAACGTTCGCTTATGAAAACCATGTGTTTTTAAAATCAGGCGATTTTTTAAATTTTGCAATTTATACAGTTGCCAGTTTTATAATTGGATTTATAGCCGTTTTTGTAGGAATGTATTTGGTGAAATAAAACTAACCCTATCGACAGACGAAATGAGTTTATACCTATTTAAAAACCAAAGAATAGTTTTATAAGTCAAGAAATGATATTAACCGAACATTTAACAGGAAGACTAAAAGAAATACTCACTGAGGGAAAGTGGGTTACCGGAACAAATATAAAAGACCAAATTTCTAACCTAGATTGGAGAATAGCAACTAAAAAAATTTATTCGTTAAACACAATAAGTGACTTGGTTTTTCATTTAGATTATTATATTTCAGGCGTGTTAAATGTGCTTGAAGGGGGCAAACTCGTGATTAAAGATAAATACAGTTTTGATGCACCACCTATTAACTCCGAACTAGATTGGATTGATTTGGTTCATAAATTCTGTAACAATTCTGAAAAATTCATAGTAATGATTTCTAATATGAGTGAAGCAGACTTACACAAAACTTTTGAAAAGGAGCAATACGGAAGTTACCTAAGAAACATAGAAGCAATAATTGAGCATAGCTACTATCATTTCGGACAAATTATTCTGATTAAAAAAATGATTAACAGTTAAGCGCTTTAGGCATATCTATCTGTTAATAAAGGTATTTAATGCTTCTTAAAAACCTTCACCCCTGCTTCAATCCTAATTTTTAAATAGTTTTCACGAGGCACCAGAGGACATGAATACTTATCATTATAAGCGCAATACGGGTTATAGGCTTTATTAAAATCAATAACCATAACATCACCTTCAGGTATTCTAGCATCTACATATCGGCCTCCACCATAACTTTCTAATCCATTAGTTTCATCAAGAAAAGGTAAAAACAAATAATCTTTAAAGCCTTCCTTCTTAATTAAACTTTGATTTTGATAGACATTTAAATGAAATTGAGCTCCCTTTAAATCAAATACCAACTCTCCATATTTGGTATATAGAGGAAGACGATCTGTTGTTGTTTTCATTTCAAAAGGCACCTCGTTAGGTGTTCGTTTAAAATTTGCTTTTACAACATACAACGAATCAAACGGAAAAAAATCTAAGCCTTCAAACTGTTTTCTATCCTTCTTTTTTAAAGGGGATGTTGTGGCATCTTTATATTCGGCGTTAATTTCTTTTTGAAACTCGGTGTCACCTTTAAGCGCTCTTTTTTCTTGCGCACAACATAAAAGTACTTGAGTTAATAAGCACAGTAAAACAATTCTCTTCATTAGTTTTCTTGATTTGTTGATGTTCCTTTATTACTATCATAAGATTTAATAAGCGTGTTTGTAAAAGTATCAATACCGTCTTCATTTGCTAAAGATCTAATTTTACCAGCATCAAAATGGCCTTGTAAATAATATGCTGTAGTTACTTTTTCGGTACTACTAAAAATAATAACATCCGTGACTACAATATCTTTTTCTTTAACTGAAATAACCTGTGTTCTATCAGCTTCATTTTTTCTGAAAACGTCAACATATTTATGTTTTGTTACCGCATTCATTTCATTAATTAGCGTTTGACGTTTAAAGCTATTTGCATTTTCAAATTTTATAAACTTAAAATCTGAAATATTGCCAATGGCTTGATTTATTTCAGGAGAAATACTACCCACAACGGCTTTCATAAATTTTGGTACTTGAAATGATGTAGCACCAAGGTCAGACTTGTGATTGTTGTAAAAACTTTTAAAACTACTTCCGCAGGAAATCATTAAAAAGCATAAACTAAAACAGATACTAATTCTCCTCATGACACAAATAATTCATTTCAAAAATACAACTTACAATTATTTTACCTAGTTTTGAACATTCAAAAGAAATAAAAATGAATTATAACGTCACAATTTGTAGAAAGCAATGGACCTCTTTAAAGAGAAAGAGTCGGGCTTGTCATGTATTGTGGTGATATAAATATTTTATATACAATATGCGAAAGTCCGACTATAAGTCGGACTTTTTGTTTTTAATCAATTGCCGCCTTTATTTTAAAACTAAACATGTGAAAAAAACTTGAATAACTAGAACTAATGAAAACTTTAATCAACAACTATTTAAACACTTTTAAAGGCCTATCAACAGAAGTATGGTGGTTATCACTAATTACACTAATAAACAGAGCAGGAACTATGGTGATTCCCTTTTTATCCTTATATCTAACCAAAAGCCTTAATTTTACTTTAAACGACGTTGGGTGGGTTATGAGTGCTTTTGGTTTAGGCTCAGTAGTTGGTTCTTGGTTAGGAGGAAAACTCACAGATAAAATAGGCTACTATAAAGTTATGGTATTTAGCTTAATCTCGACAGGTTTATTATTTATTGGTCTTCAATATTTAAACACCTTTGAATCCTTTTGTGCTGGTATTTTCCTGGTCATGCTGGTAGCAGATAGTTTTCGACCAGCCATGTTTGTAGCTCTTAGTGCTTATAGCAAACCTGAAAACAAAACGCGTTCTGTAACCTTAATTAGGCTTGCTATAAACTTGGGATTTTCGGCAGGTCCAGCTATTGGCGGGTTTATTATTACAACTATTAGCTATGGTGGCTTGTTTTGGGTGGACGGTATAACATGTATTACCGCCACATTAGTACTTATTAATGTATTAAACCCAAAGAAGACAAAAACTTTGGACGATATTAAAACGGAGAACCCAAAGTCTGCTTACGGAGACAAAGCTTTTTTAATATTTCTATTAGCCATGGTGTTATTTGGCATAGTATTCTTGCAGTACTTTTCAACCATGCCCTTATATTACAAAGACATACACCAATTAAGCGAACTTGATATTGGTATAATTTTAGGCACAAATGGATTTTTAATATTCGTTTTTGAAATGCCTTTAATTAAATGGTTAGAAAACTCATCGTTCACTAAAACTGGCCTTATGCTATTCGGAGGTATCCTAACGGGGTTAAGTTTTCTTATACTGAATTTCACGACTTGGTCTGGTGTTTTGATTATTGGAATGCTTTTAATGACCTTTGGAGAAATGATTGCCTTTCCTTTTTCTAATGCATTTGCCATGGACAGAGCTAAAAAAGGCAATCAAGGAGAATATATGGCCCTGTACTCCATTGCATTTTCTGTTGCTCATATATTTGGACATAATGCGGGTATGCGACTAATCGACAATCTAGGCTTCGATAATACATGGTATATTATAACGCTACTTGCGGCGCTTTGTGTATTTTTATTATTTATTTTAAGTGCATATTTAAATGCTAAAAAGAAATTAAGACAAGCTCAATACTGTGAATAACGAAAAGAAACATGTGGTAATTATCGGTGGTGGCCCTATAGGAATTGCCTGTGCTCTAGAGTGTAAAAAAAGAGGTTGGAATTATGTGGTAATTGAAAAAGGAGCGTTAACAAACTCCTTATTCAATTACCCAAAAAACATGACCTTCTTTTCGACCTCTGAAAAACTAGAAATTGATGATATTCCTTTTATTAGCAATAATTCAAAACCTAATAGAGATGAAGCTTTAGAATATTATAGACGAGTTACGACTTCAAACCAACTTCATATTAATTTATATGAAACCGTTATTTCTATCAATAAAACTGAGCAGCATTTTAATATTAAAACTAGTAAATCCACGTATTTATCTGATCAAGTCATTCTATGTACCGGGTTTTATGATATTCCTAAGTTGCTGAATGTTCCTGGAGAAACTTTAGACAAAGTAACTCATTATTATAAGGAAGCCCACAATTACGCCTTACAAGATGTGGTGGTTATAGGAGCAAGTAACTCTGCGGTAGATGCCGCTTTAGAAATTTACAGAAAAGGAGGTCGAGTAACCATGGTAATTCGCAGCGAACAGATTGGTGAACGCGTTAAATACTGGGTAAGACCCGATATTATAAACCGCATAGAAGAAGGTAGCATTAAGGCCTTCTTTAATTCTGAAATTAAATACATTGAAGACCATCAAGTTACCATATCAACTCCTAATGACGATATAAATATTCCCAATGACTATGTGATTGCCCTTATTGGTTATCTTCCTAACTTTGATTTATTAAGAGCTAGTGGCATCATCTTATCTGATGATGAGAAAACGATTCCTGAGTACAATGCGGAAACTATGGAATCAAACATTAAAGGATTGTATTTAGCTGGTGTAATATGTGGAGGTAAAGAAACACATAAATGGTTTATAGAAAACTCGAGAATTCACGCCAAAATGATCGCTAAACACATTGAAAGTTTAAGATAACTATGAATTTAAATCAGATCACCATCCCTTCTTTAGATGTTGAAAAATCAACAGAGTTCTATGAAACTTTGGGCTTAAAATTAATTGTAGATGCACGTCCTAGATATGTAAGGTTTGAATGTCCGGATGGCGATGCTACCTTTTCTATTCATAAAATTGATAACATCCAAAAAGGGCAAGGTGTAACCGTCTATTTTGAAGACGATCATTTAGATGAATGGGTATCAAGTCTGCAGTCAAAAGGGATCAAATTTATCTCGTTACCCGAAGACCGGTCGTATTTATGGAGAGAAGCAAAACTTCAAGATCCTGATGGCAATCAGTTGATATTATTTCATGCAGGAGAAAATAGAAAAAACCCGCCATGGCGAATCAATTAGTTATGAAGCACGTTTTATCTGTTTTAATACTTACTTTATTTGTTAGCTGTAACTTTTCCAAAGAAAATAATTCGGCTTATGAAATAAAGAATATACCCATAGAAGAACAATCCCTAGAAAACTCCTCAAAGGTTTTTCCGGAGCTTGATCCTGATCGCTACAATGTAGCATTCTTAATTATGGATGGCACTTTTAATACAGAGTTTACTGCACCGTATGATATTTTTCAACATACGATTTTTAGAGATAGTATTAAAGCCATGAATGTATTTACAGTTGCCAATTCAGACCAAAGTGTAACAACTTTCGAGGGCTTAAAAATACTGCCGGATTTTAATTATTTAAAAGATTCTTTGCCAAGAATAGACATTCTTGTTGTTCCTAGTGCTGAGCATCATTTAGATTCAGACTTGGAAGATTCAACAATGATTAATTTTGTAAAACAAGTTGATCAAAAGGCGCTTTTTGTTACTTCACACTGTGATGGTGCATTTGTTTTAGCAAAAGCAGGTGTATTAGATCATGTCGTCTCCACAACTTTTCCGAGCGATATTGATAAAATGAAGCGCTCTTTTCCAAAATTAGACATTAGAAAAAACGTACTCTTTGTTCATGATGGAAAATATATAACTTCTGCAGGTGGTGCGAAGAGTTTTGAAGCTGCTCTTTATTTATGTGAATTTTTATATGGCAAAGAAGTTGCACAATCTTTGGCTGGAGGCTTGGTGATTGACTGGAACTTAGATAGTGTTCCACATCTCATCATTAAAAACTAATGCTTATTTAATTGGAATGACTTCTTTTTGTTTTACAACTCGCGATAAAACAATTTGAGTCTTTGATTCTCCATAACTTATAAGCTGATCTATAAAGGTCTCTAGATGCTTCTGATTTTTTAAAACAACTTCCATTACAATATTTTCATCACCTGTAATTCTGTAGCAGTTTATAACCTCATCATATGTCTTTACTTTTTCTAAAAAAGGTTTTAACTTCCCCATAAACGCTCTTAACGTAATAATGGCTTTCAATTGATACCCAATTTCAAATGGAGATACTATAGCCTTATATCCTTCAATTATACCTAAATCTTCCATTTTTTTGATGCGCTCTGAAACGGCAGGAGAACTAATTCCAACTTGCCTTCCAATTTCAGCATTTGAAAGTCTAGCATTTAACTGTAAACACTTTAAAATCTTCGTATTAATACTATCAATAATCATTTTAAAGAACTTTAACTATAATTAATCAATATTTAAAGCAAATATACATTTTTACTTTAAAACCTAAAGTTGAATCTCGTTTCTTGTGAGTAATTTTGATAAAAATGCTAAGAAAAAAAGATCATGTCATCTAATACCCCACTAAATCTATCGGAATTACCAATTTATCAAAAAGCCTTAGAGATTTTCGCATTGTCTCAAAATATTTCTGTGTACCTAAATCACGATTTATCAAGCTTAAAACCAGATGGTTCTGAAGACAATGATATCTATTTTTCTGGAGACATTATCCAACAATCTGTATCATTGGCACCGGAAATTTTAAGTGCTGAATTAGAGCGTCATACTGAAAGGAAGCATAAACACCTCGACTCTATTAGAAAATTAACGAACAGACTTTATAAAAACTCATACAGATTAGAACGTTCTAATAGTAACGGAAAAGACTTTTTACCAGTTTTAAGATCTGAATTGAAGAAATTTAAAAAACTTCAAAGTTCTTGGATGTTAACTTTGTAATTTGAGTTTAGATCTTAACGAACTTTTGACCGCAGCCTTCTATACAAGGATACCACAAAATTAAGTGACCACTTAAAGGAAGGTCAAAATAAACATCAAACTCACCGAATTCACAATTTTCCGGAGTTATAATTCCATCAAAGTTGGTATCTGCCCTATCATCACTTGTTACTTCATAAACTCCAAATGAATTATCTCCTACTTCACGGCTCATATAACATAAACTACCGTTCGCAATTACGGTTCCATCACTAAAAAACTCAACGATTCGCTCACTTTCAACAGAGTTAAATGTTCCGCTACCATCGCCAGGATCAACCAGCTGTTCAATAAGTCTCCACTTCCCTAATAAATTTTGCTCCTCTTCTATTTCTTTAGTCTCTTTAGTTGAGCAATTGAAAAGTATAAGCGCTAAAGCAATAACGGCATATTTCATAAAAAATATTTAAGATTTATCTTTAAGATACTTAAAATAAAAAAGGGTTGCGTCTAGAAATGATTAGGAAGCAAAAAACCTCAAGACGAATTAATCTTGAGGTTTGTTATTTATTATTTCTGAAGCGTTATAATGTTAACATGCTTCTTTAAAATTAATTACATACCCTTCGGTTAGGTAATACTTTTCAGATTTAATGGTATTTACTAACCAATCTAAATAATTCTTAGACTGCCTTTTAAACTTGTACTTAAGTGTTGCTTCCATAGGTATAAATTTTTAGGTTAAACAATACTAATTATTAGCTTGACTAACATCAATTTACACATAGATGTCTTAATTTTTAAAAAACCTAAGCATTTATGGTTGAATGGTTTATATGGCTCTATAATCTGTAAATTATTGCTTATTAACAGGATAAAACCGCTCTAATATTGAAGATATTTTAAAAAAAGACGTGAAATATAGAAGTTTGCTTTACATATTTCTACGATACTGTCCGCCTACTTCAAATAATGATTTTGTTATTTGCCCTAGAGAACACACTTTACAAACCTCCATTAAAGCTTCAAAAATATTTTCATTCTTAATTGCTTTCTCCTGAAGGTCAGCTAACAAATCTTTTGTTTCATAGGTTTTATGAAGATTTTCCAAAGTTTTAATTTGAAATTTCTTTTCATCTTCGGTTGCCCTAATCACTTCCGCAGGTAATACGGTTGGAGAGCCTTTACTGCTTAAAAACGTATTAACACCAATAATTGGAAATTCACCATTATGTTTCAAAGTTTCATAGTACAAACTTTCTTCTTGTATTTTACTGCGTTGGTACATGGTTTCCATAGCTCCTAAAACACCCCCTCTGTCTGTGATTCTATCGAATTCAACTAAAACGGTTTCCTCTACCAAATCTGTTAATTCTTCAATAATGAAAGACCCCTGAATAGGATTTTCGTTCTTTGCCAAACCTAGCTCTTTATTAATAATAAGCTGAATAGCCATGGCACGACGAACCGACTCTTCAGTAGGCGTTGTAATAGCTTCATCATAAGCATTGGTATGCAACGAATTACAATTATCGTAAATAGCATATAAGGCCTGCAGTGTTGTTCGGATATCGTTAAAATCAATTTCTTGGGCATGCAAACTACGCCCTGACGTTTGAATATGATATTTTAGCATCTGAGCTCTAGGGTTTGCACCATACTTATGTTTTAACGCTTTAGCCCAGATTTTACGTGCTACCCTACCTATAACGGCGTATTCTGGATCTATACCATTTGAGAAAAAGAAAGACAGGTTTGGACCAAACTTATTAATATCCATACCTCGACTCAAATAGTATTCTACATATGTAAAACCATTAGACAATGTTAACGCCAATTGTGTAATTGGGTTAGCCCCTGCTTCGGCGATATGATATCCAGAAATAGAGACAGAATAAAAGTTACGAACGTTATTTTCAATAAAATACTCTTGAACATCTCCCATTAATCTTAGAGCAAATTCAGTTGAAAATATACAGGTATTTTGCGCTTGATCTTCTTTCAAAATATCAGCTTGAACAGTTCCTCTAACTTGAGAAATCGTTTTTACTTTAATAGCTTCATATACAGTTTTTGGCAAGACTTGATCTCCCGTGACTCCTAAAAGCATTAAGCCTAAACCATTATTCCCATCTGGTAAATCGCCATTATACTTAGGGCGATCTTTACCTTTATAAAGCTTTGCGATTTGGGCTTCAACCTCTTTCTCTAGACCGTTTTCTTTTATATATATTTCACATTGTTGATCGATAGCAGCATTCATAAAAAACCCTAAGAGCATTGGTGCAGGACCATTAATAGTCATACTTACCGATGTTATTGGATTAGCTAAATCAAAACCAGAATACAATTTTTTAGCATCATCTAAACAACAAATAGAAACACCTGCATTTCCTATTTTACCATAAATATCTGGCCTGTAGTCTGGATCATTCCCATAAAGCGTCACACTATCAAAAGCTGTAGATAAGCGTTTTGCTGGCAAACCAGCACTTACATAATGAAAACGTTTATTGGTCCGCTCTGGTCCACCTTCTCCAGCAAACATGCGCGCCGGATCTTCACCTGTTCTTTTAAAAGGATATAATCCAGAAGTATACGGGAATTCACCTGGAATATTTTCCTGTAAACTCCATTTTAAAATATCTCCCCAAGCCTGGTACTTAGGTAAAGCTACTTTTGGTATTTGAGTATGCGATAAAGATGTGGTTTGTGTTTCAATCTTAATTTCTTTATCACGAACCTTAAAAGTATAAATAGGGTTCTTATATTTATTTACAATTTTATTCCAACCAATAATAATTTCCCAATTATAGGCATCTAAGTCCATTTTTACTTTGTCAAATTCTGCAAAAAGTAGATTAATTAATTCATGCGCTTTCCCATCTAGCTTTTTGATAATTTCATTTTGAATAAGACCGTGCGCACTTAAAAAAGTAGCTTCATTTTCTAAAGAAATATTAGCAACAGAACAAATGGTTTTATAAATTCCATATAGTCTTTGTGCTATCTCAGATTGACTATTTGCTTTCTTATCGTATGTCCTATTATTCTCTGAAATCTCAGAAAGATAACGTGTTCTAGAAGGTGGTATTACAAATATTTTCTCACTCATTTCACTAGAAATGATATAATTAGAATGTAAATCTGAACCCGCCTTCTCAACCAATTTGCTCATTACCGCTTTATAAAGCGTATTCATTCCTGGATCATTAAACTGCGACGCTATTGTACCGAATACGGGTAATTCATCTTGCGATATATCCCACAAATTATTATTACGCATATATTGCTTTTTCACATCCCTCAACGCATCAAGTGCTCCTCTTTTATCAAACTTATTAATAGCTACCAAATCTGCAAAATCGAGCATATCGATTTTTTCCAACTGAGTCGCCGCACCAAATTCTGGAGTCATTACATAAAGTGACACATCAGAATGTTCAATAATTTCTGTGTCGGATTGACCAATACCTGAGGTTTCTAAAATAATCAAATCGTACTCAGCAGCTTTTAAAACCTCTACCGCCTCATTTACATGCTTTGATAAAGCCAAATTTGACTGACGGGTAGCCAAGCTTCGCATATATACTCGGGGTGAATTAATGGCATTCATTCTAATTCTATCTCCCAACAAGGCACCTCCTGTTTTTCGTTTTGAAGGATCTACCGATATAATTCCGATAGTTTTATTTGGAAAATCAATCAAAAAACGTCTCACCAATTCATCGACCAAACTTGATTTTCCTGCTCCACCGGTACCTGTAATTCCCAATACCGCTGTTTGAGACTCCGCATTCTTTTTATGAATTTCAACTAAAGCATCTTTAGCTACTTCAGGAAAATTCTCCGCCGAAGAGATGACTCTAGCAATAGATTTTGAGTCTTTCTTATTTAGACTTTCAACATTAACATCTAATTCATTTCCGATAGCAAAATCAGATTGTTTTACCAAGTCATTAATCATACCTTGCAAACCCATTTCTCTACCATCGTCTGGCGAATAAATTCGGGCAATGCCATAGTCCATTAAACCCTTAATTTCTGAAGGTAAAATTACACCGCCGCCGCCGCCAAATATTTTGATATGCTCAGCACCTTTCTCTTTTAGAAGATCAAACATATATTTAAAATACTCATTATGACCACCTTGATATGAAGTTAGACAAATAGCATTCACATCTTCCTGAATAGCAGTAGTTACCACCTCCTCTACACTTCTATCATGCCCTAAATGAATCACCTCAACTCCTGTAGCCTGAATAATCCGCCTCATTATATTAATGGAAGCATCATGACCATCAAAAAGAGATGCTGCAGTAACTATGCGTACTTTATATTTTGGCTTATATGGCTGTTGTTGTATCATTCGTAAAGATTCTTCGTATTTAGTGTTGCAATTTAAGAAATATTCAAAAAAACTAACTATTTACACATGATTATCTAAAACTATTCTTATCCTACCGTCTTAGATAATTTTAAGCTAATTTTGAACGATTAAATTTGGAATAGTCATGAATAAAATCACCATACTAATTCATTGTAAAGACAGGTCTAATATTATAGCATCTATTACCAGTTTTATTGCAGATAAAGGTGGAAACATTGTTTACGTTGATCAATACGTTGACCGAGAACAAAACACGTTCTTTATGCGTTTAGAAAGTGAATTTGTGTCGGAATCTTTTTCTACTGAAGATTTTAAAAGCGTTTTCAAATCAGACTTAGCTGAAACTTTTGAAATGAAATGGCGCATTTATTCATCCGAAAAAAAGCCTAAAATGGCTCTTTTCATTTCCAAATACGATCACTGTTTATACGATTTACTTGGACGCTATAATTCAGGTGAACTGAACCTAGAAATTCCATTTATAATTAGTAATCATACAGATTTAAAACCCATTGCAGATAGTTTTAATATTCCGTTTTATCATATTCCAGTTACCAAAGACACCAAACAAGAGGTGGAAGACAAGCAATTGCTATTATTAAAAGAGCATAACATAGACTTTATTGTATTGGCTCGCTATATGCAAATAGTGTCTAGCAAACTTATAAGTCAATACACAAATAAAATTATAAACATTCATCACTCCTTCTTACCAGCTTTTGTAGGTGCTAAACCTTACCATTCAGCTTACAAACGCGGTGTGAAAATTATTGGTGCAACGAGTCATTATGTGACCGAAGAGCTAGATGCGGGTCCTATTATCGAACAGGATGTTACTAGAGTATCTCATGCACATGAAATAACAGATTTAATTGCAAAAGGACGTGATTTAGAAAAGGTTGTTTTAGCAAATGCTGTTAAATTACATGCAGATAGAAAAGTTATGGTTTACAACAACAAGACGGTAATCTTTACATAAACTTTTAGTTTTATCATCTTAAATTTTAACCCATTTTATATAACCAAAATCATGATTAAAAAAGGTTTAGTGCTTTTACTAATATTCAATCTTACTGCTTGCGCAGAATTGCATCAAGTTGTTAGTCAATTACCTCAAGATACTTCAACCATTGGAAACGACCAGATTGCTTCTGGATTAAGAGAAGCCTTAGATCTTGGCATTGAAAAACAGGTTACAAAATTAACCCAAACAGACGGTTTTTATAAAAATGATTTAGTCAAAATATTGCTACCGGAAGAACTTCAAAAAGTAGACAAAGGGCTTAGAGATATTGGATTAGGAAGTCTAGCTGATGAAGGTATTAAGGTACTCAATAGAGCTGCGGAAGATGCAGTAAAAGAAGCTACTCCAATATTTATAGATGCCGTAAAAAACATGACTTTTAATGATGCCAAAACTATTCTAGTTGGTAATGATGATGCTGCCACCCAATATTTAACAGCTAAAACGCAAACAGCTCTATACAGCAAATTTAATCCTGTAATTCAAAATTCATTTAGTAAAGTTGGAGCAGATCAAATATGGAGTAGTTTAATTAGAAAATACAATAATATACCATTTACAAATGATGTAAATCCTGATTTAACTGATTATGTAACAAACGAAGCTTTAAAAGGCGTTTACACCATGATTGCAGTTGAAGAAAAAGAAATTCGTACTAAATTATCGTCTAGAACTACTGATTTGCTACAGAAAGTTTTTGCTCTTCAGGATTAATAAACGCTATAGAAATAACTTAAAGCCGAATATTATTATTCGGCTTTTTTATTTAATATACTCAAATAGTTTATTTTTTAAAATAAAAAATGTATATTTAAGTACTTGAATATCAATCAACAAATGAACAGAATCGACTCCTTAAGAATTCATCAGGTTGAACTCAACAAGCAATACAAAAGCCTAGTTGAGCAAGCATATAATTTTCGGCAAACCGATTCTGCACTAAGCGATATCTCTGAATACAGAGCTATAAAACTTCTTAATAAGCTTAATAGATTGAAATATCTTTATAGAGAACAGCAACAGAGAGCAGTGTAATATTTATCATTTATTTAACTTTTACCGCACATCTAGAGTTTCAGTAAGTCCGTAATTATTATATAAATATTACGAACATGAATACATTGATAAAAAATCACCAAAGAAAATTAAAAAACAAGTATAAGCAACTTATAGAATTAGCTTACAATTTAAAACAAAGTGATGCTTCATTAAGCGATGCCTTGGAGTATCAAGCTATTCTTTTGCACAATAAGATTAACAGATTGAAATATCTAAACAGAGAGCAATCGCAATCGATAATTTAATCTTCATAATTTTTTAACCATTTAATCACATCTAAATTAGATGTTTACACGTACTTTATATAAACAAACAGAACGTTATGAATACACATTTTTGTAGAGTTGGAAAAATAAAACCCAACCTAAGTAAACTTATTAGTTTGAAAGAATTGGAAAACAGAATAACAAACTTTGTTGACGACAGAACTAAGCTTGAATATTCTGAAGATTTAAACGGAGCGATTTAAAATACTGAAACGCTTTTGCAAGTCTTGAACCATACCAAGAAAACATTTCGCCATCCACTAATTTAATTGTGGCATTGGTAAAGTATTCTTGTACTTCATTTTTATGCAAGTCCTTAAAAGGAAATGGCTCTGAAGACAATAATACTAAGTCAATTTCTCTTTTCTGACTTTCCTCTTTAAGATCTACCTCCGGATATCTCGTTTTATCCTCAAAAACATTTTCAAACTTATTTAACTCAAGCAAATAATTAACAAATGTATTATTTGCAGCCACCATCCAAGGTGCTCTCCAAATAAAATATGCAGTTTTCAAAATAGGTTTATCTCTAATAAAGTCTTCAAACGCTACTAGCTCTTCTTTAATAGTATCCGTTATTTGAGACGCAGTTTCTTTACTATCAAAAATAGCCCCATAAGCCTTAATTAATTCGAGGCTATCATTTGTATTATAAATATCAGAGACATGCACATTACAGATAGACTGGCAAGCCACCACAATATCCTTCGTGTTTTCTTCTTTATTACAGAGAATAATATCAGGACGTAAACCTCGTATTTTATCGATATGAATTTGCTTGGTACCACCAACTATAACTACCTCCTTTTTAATATGATGCGGATGTACGCAAAATTTTGTGACACCCACTAATGAAGATTGTAAACCCAAATCGCAAAGTAGTTCTGTTTGGCTGGGAACCAATGAAATAATACGTTTTGGCGTTTCATTTATATGAAGTATTCTGTTTATTTGATCTTCAATTTTCATATAACAAGAAATCGCGCTATTTGTATAACGATTATGGTCTGTGTAAGGATAGCTTCGTGATTAAGCAACTAACTTTCCAAAAATGGAATGAACCATAGGGAAATCAGCAGGGTTTTCCGAGTAAGCTAGACCCAAGCAATTATTTTTACACTTTGTTGTGTGTTCGTTTTTTATTTCAATTGTATTCTAAGCATTTTCAAACCCGTATTTTTTCACAAAAGAGTTCCATTGTTCTTTACTGAAATTCTTTGTTGCTCCACCGCTAATCAATTTAAAGCACTCCTCCATTTTACCTGCAGGTTGGTAAGTGATTAATAGCTTTCCTTTCCCCTCACTTGTTTTGGAAAAACTATGTGGTACCATTCTAGGACCGAATACACTATCTCCAGCTTTTGCTTTGTAAATACTATTTCCAACGATAATTTCAAATTCTCCTTCCAAAATATACCACCATTCATCTTGTTCGTAGTGAAAATGACTTGAGGGCCCACCTTTTCCCATCCGTACAGATTCGAATATAAACATATCTCCATTCGAGTCCTTAGTTGAAACTTTGGTAGTAAAGGTATCACTACCAAAAATAGTAAGGGGTTTATCATTCCTGTCTTTACCAGCTAAAACCATGAAACCTTCTTTAATTCTTGAAAACAACTTAGAATTTGCAATAGCTTTGTATGGAACTAGTGTAACAACTCCAGCAATAGTGAATAAGTTTAAAAATTGGCTTCTTTTCATTGTAAGTAAAATTTAATTCGTCATTTAACTTATTTGGTTATTTCTTAAATGACACATAACTTACAAACAACCACTAACTTAAAATAGCAGCCATATCATTTTGAAGTTCTTCGGCTTTTGCTGCTGCTGCTTGTGCAAAGTCATGTCCTTTAGAGGCATAAATAATACCTCGGGATGAATTAATCAGCAAACCAATTGTATCATTCATCCCATATTTACACACCTCTTGTAAGTTACCTCCTTGGGCTCCCACCCCAGGAACTAACAAAAAACTATCTGGAATCATTTTTCTAATATCTACTAAAAATTCAGCCTTAGTTGCACCGACCACATACATTAGGTTTTCTGAGTTCTGCCATGATTTAGAAGTTTCCAAAACCTGCTTATAAACCTCTTTTCCGTCCATGGTCTTTGTTTGAAAATCAAAAGCTCCTTGGTTAGAGGTTAAAGCTAAAAGAATAGTATGCTTATTTTCAAAAGCCAAAAACGGCTCAATAGAATCTTTACCCATATAAGGAGCTACTGTAACTGAGTCAAAAGCTAAATCCTCAAAAAATGCTTTAGCATACATGGTACTGGTATTCCCAATATCTCCTCGCTTAGCATCTGCAATGGTAAAAATTTCAGGATGTTTTTCATTCAAATAATTGATCGTTTTTTCTAAAGCTTTCCAACCTTTTAATCCGTAAGCTTCATAAAAAGCTGTATTAGGTTTGTAAGCCACACACAAGTGATGTGTAGCATCAATGATAGCTTTATTAAAAGCAAAAATAGGATCTTCTTCTTCTAATAAGTATTCTGGAATTTTATTTAAATCAACATCTAATCCTATACATAAAAAGGATTTCTTTTTTTTGATTTCTTGAACGAGTTGGCCTGTAGTCACTTAATTTATTTTATATCTGATCGTTATTAGCTTTTAACTTTTCGGTATTTTCGGCCAACTGCAATTCGTCTATTATTTTTTGAATGTCTCCATTAACAATGTTTGACAAATCATAAAGCGTCAACCCTATTCTATGATCTGTAACACGACCTTGCGGATAGTTATACGTTCTAATTTTTGCACTTCTATCACCACTTGTTACCATGGTTCCCCGCAGCGCAGCATCCTCCTCCATCTTTTTAGCCAATTCTAGATCATATAACCTGGAGCGCAATACCTTAAAGGCTTTTTCTTTATTTTTATGTTGCGATTTTTGATCTTGACATTGCGCTACTAAACCCGTTGGAATATGTGTTAAGCGAACTGCCGAATATGTTGTATTTACAGACTGCCCTCCTGGACCTGAAGAACAGAAAAAGTCAATACGGACATCTTTAGGATTAATTTCTACATCAAACTCTTCGGCCTCTGGAAATACCATAACCGTTGCGGCACTAGTATGCACTCTACCTTGAGTTTCTGTTTGAGGTACGCGCTGTACACGATGTACTCCTGCCTCAAACTTAAGAGTTCCATATACATCTTCTCCAGAAACCTCAAATTGAATCTCTTTAAAACCGCCATTTGTTCCTTCACTAAAATCTACAGTATCTACACGCCAACCTCTACCTTCACAGTACTTGGTATACATTCTAAATAAATCTCCTGCAAAAATACTAGCCTCATCTCCACCAGTTCCTGCACGTAATTCTACCACTGCATTTTTGCTATCTTCTGGATCTTTTGGTATTAATAGCACTTTAATTTCCTCTTCCAAAACCGGAATTCCTGCTTTAGCTTCGTCATATTGCATTTTGGCCATGTCCACCATTTCAGTATCACTCCCGTCTGCAATTATTTCTTCGGCTTCAGTTAAATTGTTCGTTAACTCTATGTATTGCTCACGCTTTTCCATAAGGATTCTCAAATCCTTATACTCTCTATTTAACTCCACATAACGTTTTTGATCTGTAATAATATCTGGTTGAATAATTAAATCACTCACCTCATCAAAACGTTGTTTTACTATTTGTAATTTCTCTAACATCTGCCTATTTTAATTGGGAATCAAAAATACGATAATTTATGAATTTTCAATGGTTGCAATTCCCCCTAATAACGCAATTAGAAAATAACTCTAAACTATAAACGTTATATTAGACACTTATGCAGCAAATATTTTTAATTTTTGTTTTTTACAGACCATTAATCCTTTGGTCTTTTGGCATAAACCTATTTTTTTTATCCTTACGTTTTCATACCATTCCCATTCTATTAGTTAAAATTGTACTGCTCCTTTTTTTATGGTACGTGCTCAATGAAACTCATGGTAAACGCAAACTTATTTTTTATAAAAACTTGGGCATTTCAACTTTCAAGTTATTTTCATTAGTTTTCATTATGGATACTATTATTTCTTTACCTTTCTTACTTATATTGAAAGAATTTATATGACTCTAGAAATAGATAATGTTGAACTTAACTTTAAAGAGAAACGTATTTTAAATGGAGTTTATTTAAAAGGCGAAACAGGAAAAGTTACTAGTATTCTAGGAAGTAATGGTTGTGGCAAAAGTTGTTTATTAAACATCATTTTTGGAAGTTTAAAACCCAAATACAAACTAATAAGATTAGATAACAAGCCTATTATAAAGCCTTTATATCGTACAAAATCAGTTGCTTATTTACCTCAATACCATTTTATACCCAAATTGATGAAATTAAACATGGTTTTTAAAATGTTTAATGTGAATTGGTACGATTTTATTATTTACTTTGAAGGTTTCAAAAATCACAAAAACAAAAAGTTTAACAATTTATCTGGTGGTGAACGTCGAATTATTGAAACATACATCATTTTAAGAAGCCAGCGAAAAATAGTTTTATTAGACGAACCTTTTTCTCATTTAGCACCTTTACAGATAGAAACTTTTAAAGGTATTATTTTAGAAGAGAAACATCACAAAGTTATCATCGTTACAGATCACATGTATCAACATATTATAGATGTTTCAGATAATCTGTACCTCATTAAAAATGGCCACACCAAACTTATTAAAGATCTAAAAGAACTGGAAGTTTACAAATACTTAAACATGGGTAGTCTTCAATAAAATAAAAAGGGAGCCCAATAGCTCCCTTTTTTAGTGAATAACTCATAAAACTATCCACATTTAGAAGAACCACAGTCTTTACAGGTTAAGCATCCTTCTTGGTAAATTAAATTTTTAGATTTACAATTATCACAAGCCTGTCCTTTGGCTTTAGTACCGTCGGCTACATAACGTTTTAAGGCACGCCCAACACCATTTTTCCAGGTATTTATAGACTCACTATCTAATTGTAGACTATTTATTAAGTCCACAATATTATCAATAGGCATACCATGACGTAATGTACTCGAAATTAGTTTAGCATAATTCCAATATTCGGGATTAAACTTATGTGACAACCCTTCAATAGTCGTCTTATATCCTCTTGTATTCTTATACTGAAAATCGTAACGAGAGGCACCTTGTTCGTCCCTATTTTTAATAATTAACCCTTTGTTTACCCATCTAGGAATTAAAATCCCATCTTCATCGTCAACCAAACCTGTAAAAACCTCATATGGTTTATCATCAATTAAACCAATAAAAGCAATCCATTTTTCTTTATTATTCTGAAAGCGAACCACATCTGCTTCTAGAATCTGTGGGCGCTTTATAGGAAACGCCGTAAGCTTATCATCCACCTCATCTTCTTTTTTCTCATCGTTAGAAATTAAAACCCCAGAACGTGAACCATCTCTATAAACAGTGACACCTTTGCAACCTACCTCCCAAGCTTTCATATATAACTCACCAACCAAATCTTCAGATACATTGTTTGGTAAATTAATAGTTACACTTATGGAATGATCTACCCATTTTTGAATAGCACCTTGCATGCTTACTTTACTCAACCAATCTACATCATTTGAGGTGGCTCCAAAATAAGGAGACTGTTTAATAAGGGCATCTATTTCATCTTGCGAGAAATTTTTAGAACTATCAATCCCATTTACTTCCATCCATTGTTTAAATCTATGATGAAACACTACATATTCTTCCCAAGAATCACCAACCTCATCAACAAAATCAACACGAACTTCTTTATCATTAGGATTTACCTTTCTTCTGCGCTTATATACGGGCATAAATACGGGCTCAATACCAGATGTTGTTTGCGTCATTAAACTCGTTGTACCTGTTGGGGCAATAGTTAACAATGCAATATTTCTTCTACCATATTCCAACATTTCATAATACAATTTACTATCAGCGTCTTTTAATCTTTGAATAAAAGGATTATCCTTTTCACGATCAGCATCAAATATTGAAAATGCACCACGGTCCTTAGCTAAATGTACAGATGCACGATAGGCTTCAATTGCAATTGTTTTATGAACTTCTATTGAAAATGCATTCCCAGCTTCACTTCCATATTGAATACCTAAGGCTGCAAGCATATCTCCTTCGGCTGTAATTCCAACTCCCGTTCTTCTTCCTTCTTGGGCTTTTTTTCTAATATTTAACCATAAATTGTGCTCTGTAGCTTTCACTTCGTCCAATTCTGGATCTGAATCAATCTTCTTTAAAATATTATCAATTTTATCTAACTCTAAATCAATAATATCATCCATTATTCTTTGAGCTATAGCCACGTGCTTTTTAAATAAATCAAAATCAAATTTTGCCTTTTCAGTAAACGGGTCCTGAACGTATGAAAACAAATTAATGGCTAGTAACCTACATGAATCATAAGGACATAATGGGATTTCTCCGCAGGGATTTGTAGATACTGTTTTGTATCCAAGATCGGCGTAACAATCTGGAACGGATTCATTAATAATCGTATCCCAAAATAAAATTCCTGGCTCTGCAGACTTCCATGCATTATGTACTATTTTTTTCCATAGCGCATTCGCATCGATAGATTTTGACACTTTAGGTTCGGTACTAAATACAGGATATTTTTGAGTGTAGCTATCCCCGTTTTTCACGGCTTTCATAAAACTATCATCAATTCTTACAGATACATTGGCACCCGTAACTTTGCCTTGCTCTAATTTAGCATTGATAAAATCTTCTGAATCTGGGTGATTAATGGAAACAGACAGCATGAGCGCTCCTCTCCTCCCATCCTGAGCAACTTCTCTTGTAGAATTAGAATAGCGCTCCATAAATGGCACAAGACCTGTTGACGTTAAAGCAGAGTTTTTTACAGCAGAACCTTTTGGACGAACATGCGACAGATCATGCCCAACACCTCCGCGGCGTTTCATAAGTTGTACTTGCTCCTGATCAATCTTCATAATGCCACCATAAGAATCAGACTCCCCAGAATTACCAATTACAAAACAGTTTGATAACGAACCTATCTGAAAAGGGTTACCAATTCCTGCCATTGGACTTCCTTGAGGAACAATATATTTAAAGTCCTTAATTAAATCAAAAATCTCATTTTCTGTAAAAGGATTAGCATATTTTGCCTCTACACTGGCTATCTCTTTAGCTATACGCTTATGCATATCATTAGGAGTTAGTTCATAAATGTTTCCTTCGGAATCTTTTAAGGCATATTTATTAAGCCATACACGGGCTGCTAGGTCATCGTTTTTAAAATATTTTAAAGAAGCTTCGAAGGCTTCATCTTGAGAATACGTTTTAGATGGTTTCTGAGTCAATTTTACTTTCATTGATAGTTAGAAGTTTTAAAGGGAATAATGATTTAAACAAAGTATAAATTAAACATAAATGTACAACTTAAAACATGATAAAAATCATAAAGTTTACAACAACTAATTGTTAATTACTTGATTTTAAGCAGAGTAAATATTTATCAACATCTAAAAGTTAACAAATAATTTAAGGATGAAATAAATATAAAATTAAAAATCGAAAGCCACACCAATGCCTAAAAACTGCTTCCATTGCACCTTAGCACCAGCTTCATCAAACTCTCCCTCAATTTCAGAAGGTACTTTTGTTTTTACGTCGTCATCATACCTCAGATGCGATCCCAAAGTTGCTCTAACAAAACTGTTTACTTTAAAATCAAAATCTAGTCGCCAATCCACATCAACATTCCCAAATCTATTTAAATAGTCAGAATATAAACTTAAAAGGTTTTTCATGTTTATATTCTTAGCTATAGCGAGCTCATAACTATTTGTTAATAACACACCAAACTCTTTTCTAAATTGTTCACCAGGAACCAACAAGTTTCCTTCATCATCATACTCCGCTGGTTTAACCCCAAACGATCCCGCATCAGCCAATTCTTGATCCAAAACAAACGTTCCTTTTAAAGTTAGCGGTGAAAAATAAAAAGACAACTCTTCAATATTCCTTCCATATTCAATTCCTCCACCAAAAAAAATGTAGCCTGGTGCCATAAATTTAGAAATGGGATCGTCTGTATTTGGATACTTATACCCATTAGTTAATTGCGTTCTAAAATTAAAACGAGCCATATAATACCAATTCGATTTATCATCAGCATGATACCCTAAATTTGAATTTATTTCAAATAAATCATCAGTTTTTCTTGCCTCCCTTTCTTCTTGAGCATTAATTCCATAGCGTAAATGCGCATCATTATTCCATACAAAAAACTTATCCTTGTAATTCAATTTCGTTTTTAAATCTAGTAAACCTGAAATTGAATTTGTACCACCAGCATTCCAATTCACAAAAACCGCTTCATTAATATCAAATGCAGCTTTACTCTTACTTGTCCATTGCGGACCCGTATACTCCTCTTTTTTTTCTTTTATAAAAAGCCAGTTAGGTTGCCCAAAAGAAGACACACAGAAGAGAGAAAAAACTAGTATTGCGAGGGTTCTCATGGTTGGATTATAATAATTTTTCAAATCTCCTTACTATCAAGAACTATTCCATTCCAATAAAAAGAGCAAATAAATTAATAAGTAAACTCCCCAAACTCAGATTTTATTGTAAGTCTTTTTGATTCTGAATTTTCAACTCTCCCAATTACTTGAGCATCAACATTGAAAGATTTAGAAATTTCAATAATTTCTTCGGCTATATCAGGAGATACATACAACTCCATTCTGTGTCCACAATTAAATACCTGATACATTTCCTTCCAATCTGTTTTAGATTGCTCTTGTATCAATTTAAATAAAGGTGGAATGGCAAACATATTATCTTTTATAATATGAAATTGATCCACAAAATGAAGAATTTTAGTTTGCGCACCACCAGAACAATGCACCATTCCGTGAATAGTTTCACTATTATACTTTGATAGAATCTTTTTAATAATTGGAGCGTAAGTGCGCGTTGGTGATAGTACTAATTTACCTGCATCAATTGGAGCATTTTCAACCGCATCGGTTAGTTTAACTCCACCGGAATACACTAAATTCTCTGGAACTGAAGCATCAAAACTTTCGGGATATTTCTTGGCTAAATACTTATTAAACACATCATGACGGGCAGAAGTTAAACCATTACTTCCCATACCTCCATTATAATCTTTTTCATAAGACGCTTGACCAAAACTCTCTAAACCAACAATAACATCTCCAGCCTGAATATTAGCATTATCAATAACATCAGCACGTTTCATTCTAGCTGTTACCGTAGAATCAACAATAATGGTTCTTACCAAATCTCCAACATCAGCGGTTTCACCTCCAGTAGAATGAATGGTTACACCAAACGATTTTAAATCCTCTAGCAATTCTTCTGTTCCATTTATAATAACAGAAAGCACCTCGCCCGGAATTAAGTTTTTATTACGCCCTATGGTTGAAGACAACATAATATTATCGGTAGCACCAACACATAACAAATCATCAATATTCATAATTAGCGCATCTTGCGCAATCCCTTTCCAAACAGAAACATCACCCGTTTCTTTCCAATACATATAAGCCAATGATGATTTTGTTCCTGCACCATCGGCATGCATAATCAGGCAATAATCATCATCATTAGTCAAGTAATCAGGAACAATTTTGCAAAATGCTTTAGGAAACAAACCTTTATCTATATTCTTTATAGCATTGTGAACATCTTCTTTTGATGCTGAAACACCACGTTGCGCGTATCGTTTTGAAACTTCTTGACTCATAATATTATATTGTGCTGCAAAGGTAATTTTTTGAATGAAAAAATCCTGTTTTTTAAAACAGGATTTTAGAAGTTTTAAACACTAGCGTGTAAACAACAATTCTCTGTATTTAGTTAATGGCCATATTTCATCATCCACTAAAAGCTCCAATTTATCGCAGTGATACCTAATCTCATCAAACAAAACTCTAACATTTTTACAATAGGCTTCAGCTCTTTTCTCAACATCTTCCACTCCATTAGCCTTTTTACGCGCATCAATCATTTTTGTAACATTAGCATTTATCCCTGCAATGTGATTTGAAATATCCTCAATTAAATTAACTTGTTCTTTCGATACGTTATGGTACTTTTCTTCAAAAATCTCCTTTAACCCTCTTACATTTTCAATTAAAATATTCTGATATTTAACAGCAGTTGGGACAATATGATTTCTTGCAATATCACCGAGTACCCTGCTTTCAATCTGAATATGCTTTATATAAGCCTCAATCTCAATTTCATAACGGGCCTTCGTTT
Source organism: uncultured Algibacter sp. (assembly GCF_947495925.1). Lineage (GTDB taxonomy): Bacteria > Bacteroidota > Bacteroidia > Flavobacteriales > Flavobacteriaceae > Algibacter_E. The sequence goes on along the minus strand of NZ_CANMAU010000006.1, from coordinate 250,197 downwards.
CAATTTCACTCATCACTTGCATTTCTTGAAACAAATCAATACTAGCTTTTGATACTCGTGCTTTTAAAGCTTCGGGCGTTGTTTTATTATTACTTAATCCACGTTTTTTGGCTTCTTTTTCCCATTCCTCACCATAGCCATTTCCTTCAAACAAAATATCTTTAGTAGATTTTATATACTCTCTTAAAACATTAAAAACAGCTTCATCTTTCTTTAAGTCTTTCTTATTAATTAAAGTATCCACTTCTTTCTTAAAATCCTTTAATTGCTTAGCTACAATGGTATTTAAAACCGTCATAGGATTACCACAATTTGCAGTAGAACCAACCGCCCTAAACTCAAATTTATTACCTGTGAACGCAAAGGGAGAGGTTCTATTCCTATCGGTATTATCTAATAATACGTCTGGTATTTTACCAACTACGTTAAGTTTAAGTTCTGTTTTTTCTTTAGGCGATAATTTTCCTTTAGTTACACCTTCTAACTCCTCTAAAACTTTAGTTAACTGTTCACCAATAAACACCGAAATTATAGCCGGTGGCGCTTCGTTTGCCCCTAATCTATGATCATTACTAGCCGAAGCTATGGCAGCTCTAAGCAAAGCTTCATTTCCATGTACTGCCTTTATTGTATTAACAAAAAAGGTTAAAAACTGCAGGTTACTCATAGGTGTTTTACCAGGCGCTAATAAATTAACCCCTGTATCTGTAGAAAGCGACCAATTATTATGCTTTCCCGAACCATTCACCCCTGCAAAAGGTTTTTCATGCAAAAGCACTTTAAAATTGTGACGTGACGCCACACGCCCCATAACATCCATTAATAAGGAATTATGATCTACAGCCAAATTGGCTTCCTCAAAAATAGGTGCCAGCTCAAATTGATTAGGAGCCACTTCATTATGTCTTGTCTTTACTGGAATCCCTAAAAACATACATTCAGTCTCTAACTCCCGCATAAAATTCAACGCCCTATTTGGAATAGAACCAAAATAATGATCATCTAACTGCTGCCCTTTAGCCGAAGAATGACCTAACAAAGTCCTTCCCGTTAATGTGATATCTGGTCGACTAGCGGCCAACATTTTATCAACCAAAAAATATTCCTGCTCCCAACCCAATGAAGAGGTTACCTTTTTTACATTTTTATCAAAGTACCTACAAACCGCCGTTGCTGCATCATCTACAGCATGCAATGCTCGTAAAAGTGGTGTTTTATAATCTAAAGCCTCCCCTGTATAGGCCACAAATATTGTTGGAATGCACAAGGTAGTTCCATAAATAAATGCTGGCGACGTAGGGTCCCAAGCTGTGTACCCCCTAGCTTCAAAGGTGTTTCTAATACCACCACTAGGAAAGCTTGAGGCATCAGGCTCTTGCTGTACCAATTGCGTCCCACCAAACTTCTCGATAGACATACCATCTCCAAGGGTTTCAAAAAAAGCATCATGCTTTTCGGCCGTTGACCCCGTAAGCGGCTGGAACCAATGCGTATAGTGTGTCACGCCTTTTGATAAGGCCCAATCTTTCATAGAGGATGCGACCTGATCAGCAATACTTCTATCTATTTTCTTTCCAAATTGAACAGCGTTTCTAACCCCTACAAATGCATCTTTTGTTAAATATTGACGCATCGTATTTTCGTTAAACACGTTTTTCCCAAACAAATCAGAGCGACGTTCATGTTCTTCTATAACAACAGGCTTGAAAGCTAACGACTCTTTTATGGCGTGAAATCTTAGTATCGACATTTCTTAAAATGTTTTGAAAATGAATTATATCACAAAAGTAATCAGCTCAAAGGATAAAACCCTACAACTCAAAAATTTCTTGTTAACATTTTTTCAGTATTTATATAAAATAATCGTCTTTTTTTAAAATAAACCCTAAAATAATAGGGTATAAATAAAAATAAGTTAACCATTTATTAAAATACCCCCATTAAATTTAAAGTAAATACATAAAAATTTATATTTGTGATATTATTTTCAATATTTCAATTATAATATATTTATTATGGCAAAAATTAAATTAGAATACCTTTGGTTAGACGGGTATTTTCCAACTCAAAACTTGAGAAGTAAAACTAAGGTTGAAGAGCATGAAAACTTTCAAGGTACTTTAGAAGAACTAGGAAACTGGTCTTTTGACGGATCATCAACAAGACAAGCAGAAGGCGGATCTTCTGACTGTTTATTAGTTCCTGTTGCAATTTACCCAGACCCAGACAGAATCAACGGTTATTTAGTAATGACTGAGGTAATGAATGCAGATGGTACACCTCACGTTTCTAATGGTAGAGCAACTATTGATGATGATGATAATGATTTCTGGTTTGGTTTTGAGCAAGAGTATTTTATCATGGATACTGCAACTCAATTGCCATTAGGTTTCCCTGTAGGAGGATATCCTGCACCACAAGGAATGTACTACTGTTCAGTTGGCGGTAAAAACACACACGGTAGAGATCTAGTTGAAGAACATGCTGATTTATGTATTGATGCTGGGTTAAACTTTGAAGGAATTAACCAAGAGGTTGCTTCTGGACAATGGGAATTCCAATTGTTTGCAAAAGGTGCTAAAAAAGCTGGAGATGAAATCTGGATTGCTAGATATTTACTAGACCGTTTAACTGAAAAGTATGGTTACTATATTGATTACCATCCAAAACCATTAGGTAAAGATATGGATTGGAATGGTTCTGGTATGCACGCAAACTTCTCTAACACCACTTTAAGAACTTGTGGTTCTGAAGAAACTTATGGGAAAATATGTGAAGCTTTCCGTGATGTTGTAGACGAACATATTGCTGTTTACGGTGAGTTTAACGACCAACGTTTAACAGGGTTACACGAAACTGCAGCTATTACAGATTTCTCTTGGGGTGTTTCAGATAGAGGTGCTTCAATACGTATTCCAATTATTACAGTAGAGAAAGGTTGGAAAGGTTGGTTAGAAGACAGAAGACCTGCTTCTAACGGAGATCCATATAAAATTGCTGGACGTATTATTAAAACTGTTAAATCGGCTAAGATTTAATAATTACAGCATAAAGTTTTGTTCATAAAAAAAACGCTAACATGTATTTGTTGGCGTTTTTTTTTAGCTCTCTATTAGTTTTAAAATTTAGGTGTTACTATTACCCTAAATTAAGTTCGGTATATTGGTTCGGGCGCTTACTACTCCCTTACTCCTGAGTCGACGAACTCAATCTTTAAGTAGATATTTGCTGGTTACATTATTAAACTAAATTACAATGAAGAAACATAGAAAACACCTAAGCTTTTATCTTTCAATTTATTAAGCCATTTAGCAATTGATATTTCGTTAAAATCTAACGTTTTCTCCCTATGTTTTTCGCTACATGTGTTCATTTGATTTTAACGAAAGTTTCTTTTAGACCTTTTTCTTTTAAATAATCACTTAAATCACTTGCCTCTCCAACATTTGCATGATGAAGCAATGTAAAACCATGTGGCCCCTTAGCAAAAACTAATTCTGGATAAGTCTCTAAAGTTGGTATAACCAAATCTGTTTTCCCCAACATTGTTAATACAAATAAGTTAACTCGTGCTCCCTGCGAAATCAAATAGTTAGCAATTTCCTTATTTCCTATATGTCCTGCCCCTTCAATAGCTTCTTCAAAATCTGAGTTTCCCCAATCATATCGTGCATAGATTAAGTTAGGTTGGTCATGAAGCATTTCTTTTACAAGATTTAAGTTTTTATGCCCAGCAACTACAAACTCTTTTACTAATTTTAAATTAATAGGCTCTGGCTCTTGAAGTGTTTGAGCTAATGATAAGACTGGGGAAATAGCAGTTCCGGCTAATACAATACCTCCTAATGAGTTTTTAATAAATGATTTTCTATTCATAATATTAGTTTTAATTATTTGAGCTAAAATCAATCTTTTAAAACCAAAACTCTTTAATAAACATGAATCTTAAAATGAAAAAGTTAATCTAAAGAGTTTTGTTTTTGATATGCAGAAGGTGTAAGTCCAGTTTTTTTTTTAAAAGCAACATTAAAAGCCGTAACAGTACCAAACCCAGAATCGTATGCTACAGTAGCCATTTTTTTGTGCTTATGTTCAATGTCAAGAAGTTGTGTTTTTGCTTTTTCTATTCTATAATTATTTACAAATTCTCTAAAATTTTGTTGTGCATTCTCATTTATTGATTGAGAAATTTCTTTTGAGTTCTTTGATAGTTTTTCAGATAAAGTGTTTAATGAAACAGTTGGTTCTAAAAAGAGGTGTTCTTTTTCAAATACATGTTTAATCTTTTTAAATAATGCTGCAGAGTTTTTTGTGTCTAAATTTGAGTTTTCATACCTCTCTAAATTAAAATTTTTACGTTTTAGAAAAAGATATGTAAAAGCATAAATTAGAAATGAATAAAAAATAGGTCCCCATATGTAATGACGTTTTAAATTCAAAAAATTACTTAAATAGTATATCCATATTAAAGTTACCCCAATGAGAATGTTCTTATACCATATAGATCCTTTTAAGTTAGTTTTCGAGTTATTTTTTATTAATAATTGCCAAGAAATTATTAGATAAATAGCCAAATGCAAAACGACTAAGCCATAGTTCCAAAACGTCTCAGAATCACCATTGCTAGGAACATATGCTAACATTAAAGCAAAAAGTAAAAATGGTAATAAATGTAGATAATATTTTTTCGGTAGAGTTGCGCTTTTTTGAAATAAGATAATGCCATAAAACCATAAAAAAGGACCAACTATAAGGCTTCCTGATATACCAATATTTTTCTGCCAAGCTTCTAATGGCGTATAATAACCAAGTATAGATTTCCCAATTCTTATTGTTAAACCTAACAGAATTAAACTTAAATATACATTTAGTGTCTTATTACCCTTTTTAAGTGTAAAAAGATAAATAAAAAGGAAAAAACCCTGAAATAACCCTAAGTGAGCAAGAGATATAATGATATTATTTGTCAACATAAATTTAACAGATAAAGCTATTTAAATATTTTAAACCTAGAATATAATAACGTTTGAATATTAAAAAAATTAAGACACAAATGCTTTAATAGTATAAGTTAAACGAAATTAGCCAAATTCTATAACGAAGGCAATTAGAAGATAAGATATAATTAACATCAAAAAAACTCACAATACTATTGTAAAACATTTGATATCATATAAAACCACAACAAATTTAGTCCAAGCTAAAATTTCCCTTTGGTAAACAATAAAAACATAAAGGCACCGTATCCAATAACTAAAACAAAGCCTTTCCATCTACTTATTTGTAATTTCTTAGGCAAAAGAATAAGTGGGACTAAAATTGCAGCAAACCCAAGCATCCAAAAAATATCATTTGACAATATTTCAGTTTCCGTAACAGGAATAGGTTTTACCAAGGCAGTTAACCCTAACACAGAACCAATATTAAAAATATTGGAGCCAATTAAGTTCCCCAAAGAAATGGCTTTTTCTTGCTTAGCAGCAGCAATAACCGATGCCGCCAATTCAGGCACACTAGTACCAATAGCAATTAAAGACACTCCTATTACAGCCTCACTTACGCCTACAGAACGTGCAATTTCTTTTGAACCTTCCACCAACCAATCACTTCCAAAATAAAGGGCGGCTGCTCCAATAAGTAACCACAATCCTATTTTAAAATTTGAAACAACTGCTAGGGCATCATCAACTTCCTCAATAATCACGTCTTTTTTGGCTTTTTTAATGAGTATATAAAGAAAAGCAATAAGTCCAATAAACAAAACTAAACCTTCTATAGTAGATAATATATTATCGTTTTTCAGGAAATAATATAACAGCATAGAAAACAACATCATTACTGGCCAATTAAGTTTATAAAACGATTTATCGACTAGAATAGAACCTACCATAGCAGTTATACCTAACACTAAACCTATATTGGCAATATTTGACCCAATCACATTATTAATTGCAATAGCTGGTGAACCTGACAAGGCTGCCTGAAGACTTACTAGTAACTCTGGAGCAGAAGTCGCAAATGATACTACCGTCATACCAATAACCATTTTAGAAATATTGAATTTAAATGATAAGGCTACAGACGATCTTACCAAATACTCACCTCCCACAACTAATAAAATAAAACCTATAACAACTAAGGCTATACTCATAAATAAATTTTTTAGCGAAGATAAATGAAAGTGAAAAGTGAAAAGTGAAAAGTGAAAAGTTTTTTACTTTCTTCATTACAAAAAAGATGAATTAAGCAAAACTTTACTTTTTTTAGATATTATTCCCCTAGAGATTTAAAAATGAGTCTCAAAACCCCCTTCAATTATTTTGATTTAAAACACAATACACACAATACAACTTCAAATTAAAACACTTTCCAAGCAAGTCACTTTAATTCCGAAATCAAAATCGTTTTTTAACTCACAAATACGTATTCAATTTTATCGATTTATTCTAAATCGTTTGGTTAACATATGGCTAAATATATATCTTAAAAAAACATTGATACAAATAGCCTAATTATTAACCTTAAAACCTGAAAAATATGATAACACTTGCTAAACTTGCCATTGATTTAATACTCTTTATTATATCTCTTATTTAACCACCAAAAAATAGTAAAATTTAGTCTAGAATAAATTTTTACTTTTTAAAAAACCACCTTTCATATTGACGCAAAAAACAACTAAAGTCTTTGGCTTTAAGTAAAACTCAGTGGCTAAAATTCAAACAAAAAGCGATTCTCAATACATTTTAAAAAAAAGTATAAACCTAAAACATAAATAACTATGCTAACTATTCTCGGAATTTTATTAATTAGTATTGGATTACTTTCACTTATATTAAAACCCCTTCTTAAACCAAATAAACTTATTAACTGGTTTAACAAAAAGCGCAGTTTACAGATATCTTTATTAGGTCTTATTATGAGTGTACTAACGGGTATGTTCTTCTATGCAGATGCCTGTACGGCCTATGCCGTTCAATATGTATCTGGTGGAGACAAAATGATAACAACACAGGGTATAAAATTAAAATGGTGGGGACGAATAATCCCGTTATCATACGAAACTTCTATTAAAGACATTATTACAAAAACGGAAGAAGAACTTCCAAAAAATGCTCAAGGCATCTATAACAGAAAAGCTCAAAAATGGGAGTTTAGCGATGCTATTAAAGCAGAAATTAGTACCTCTGTAATCGTAGGAGTAAACATTAATGATAAAGATGTTTTTTTAAACATGGCAGACAGAAACCGTAGTGAGGCTAAACTAATTTTTGGAAGAGTTTTACCCAATATAGATGCTGCTATAAAAAACACCTGCAAACTCATGGATGCCCAAGATTATATCTCAGGTCAAGCCTCGGATTTTGATAGATACTTTAGAGACCAACTCGAAAACGGCATGTACCAAGTAGAATTATATTATGAAGCTGAAAATAACAACGAAATTGTTGGAGATACAACCACTGTTCGACAAATTAAGATTGGTAAATCTAGTAAACAAAAAAAGTTTCGTATTAAAAGAGACGTTCATGGTGAAATTATTAGAGACAACTCTAATACATTAAAACAATATGGATTAAAAATATATCAAGCCCAGGTAACAGGTATTGATTGGGAAGAGTCGTTTGATAAAAGACTAGATCTTCAAAAAAATGAGGTTGCTCAAACTCAATTAGAAAAGCAACAAGCAGAGCGCGAATATTACAGGGCTAAAAAAGAGGTTGCCAAAGGTGAATCTGAAAAAGCGAAAGAAAGAGCACGTTTAGAAAAAATTCAAATTCAACAAACTATTGAAGCTGAAACAGAAGCTAAAGTTGCTGGATTTAACTTAATTAAAGAGAAAAAGCAATTTGAAGTCGAGCAGTTTAAAGCTAAAAGTAAAAAAATAGCGGCAGATGCTCAATATTATGAAAATGCTAAACTGGTTAGCGCAGGGTTGACACCTCAAGAAAAAGCAGAATGGAATTATAAAACTGCTGTGGGCGTAGCTAAACAACTTAAAGATTTAAGTTTACCTCAAACCTATATTGAAGGCAGCAAAGGAAATAATAATAATTTACTACAATCCTTAATTGGCGCAGATTTAGCGAAGAAAATGATGAATAATGACGTAAAAGAATAATGACAGACAGTTCGTAACATATTCCTTTAATTCAATACTGGTACCATTAAAAAGCCAGAGTCAACTAGACTCTGGTTTTAAAGTTGAAGTAGTAATTATTGACTTTTAAAGTGGTATGCTTAAAACATAACCAATGCAAGACCTATCAATAATTCTCAACCAAAATTTAAAACCTATAACCAACTCCAACAACTAAAGAATAGGTAGAGTACTCTTGTTTATAATCCCAATATACACCAGTCATTAATCCCCAAGGTCCTTTCAATTCATGGATGTATTCCCCGCCTAATCGTGTTACAAAAAGGTTCTCGTTCTTTTCAAACTCAACGCCTAAGCCTCCAAGTAAGTGAATAGATTCTAACACTCTATATGAAGCCCCTCCTAACACCATAAATGCATTTTCTCTGTTAAGCTCCTTGCTGCGAACTAAGTACTTGCCAAGCTCTAAATCAAGCATTAAAAGAAGCTCCCAGCGTTCATTAATTTCTCTCGCATAGTCTAATCCTATAGCCGGAACAAAAACACCAGAATTACCACCCCCTTCAAGTTCCTCTCCACCAGGAACATGGGTATATCCAAAATTTAAAAGAAACGAATTCTTTAATTCTGATTCTTCTCCCAAAGTTTCCTGAGAAAAAAGGTTTCCAGATAAAACCAAAAACGCAGTGATAAATAACAATTTAATATTTAAATTCATAATTAGATTTTGAAATTAAAACTAAGGAAAAGAAATTAATAATTTTTCAAAGTTACGTTAATCAATCGTTTCCATGAAAATAATAGATTATGATAATCTTTTAATCTAAGTTGAATTTTTTTTCGTTTCTCTTTTCTTTTAAAGTCAATTAACCAGTTATAATCTAAACTTTATATGTCTTGAATTTTTAAGATATTTGTAAATAAATTTTCAATAAACGTCTAACACCATTACACTTTATGCACTCAAAAACCTCAAGAATTGTTTTCACTGTATTTCTAATAATTGGTTTAGCAAAAACGTTAAACGCACAAAATATAACAGGTGAACTAAAGAAATGGCATAAAGTAACCCTTGAATTTGAAGGTCCAGAAACTTCTGAAAATGCTGAAAACAATCCATTTCTTAATTATAAACTAGACGTCACTTTTACCAACAGCATGTCGGGAAAAACCTATACCATACCTGGGTATTATGCTACGGATGGAAATGCTGCTCATACAGGCTCTGACTCAGGGAAAATTTGGAAGGTTCATTTTTGTCCTGATGAAATTGGCAACTGGGACTACTCAGTAAGATTTGTAAAAGGTAAATGGGCGGCTGTAAGGGTTTCCAATAAATTAAAATCGGCTGATTATATGGACAAACTTAAAGGGTCTTTTAATATTGCCGAGTCAGATAAAACCGGTCGAGATTTTAGAGGAAAAGGACGTTTACAATATGTAGGCGAACGCTATTTAAAGTTTGCAGAAAATGGCGAATACTTTCTTAAGTGTGGTTCTGATGCACCTGAAAATTTCCTAGCTTATTCGGATTTTGATGGAACACAAAACAATGATGGTCACAAAGACGACTTAATTAAAACTTGGGAAGCGCACTTGCAAGATTGGAATGAAAATGACCCAAGCTGGCAAAATGGCAAAGGAAAAGCTATAATTGGTGCCGTAAATTATTTGGCCTCAAAAGGCATGAATGCCTTCTCTTTTATAACCATGAATATAGAGGGAGATGATAAAAATGTTTTTCCATACGTAGACTATAACACTTATGACCGATTTGACACCTCCAAACTAGATCAATGGGAAATTATATTTGAACATGCAGATAAACTTGGAATGTTTCTTCATTTCAAAACTCTAGAGGCCGAAAACCAAGGGTTACTTGACCATGGCGGAACTGGCCTTTATACAAAGCTATATTATCGAGAACTAATTGCTCGCTTTGGACACCATTTAGCTCTCAATTGGAATCTTTGCGAAGAAACAGGTGATTGGCAAAATCCACCTAGAACTTTCCCCGTTGATGTTCAAGGGCGTTTAACTCTTGCCAATTATGTATCTTCAATTGATGCTTACAAACACCATATTGTTATTCATAATGGAAACTGGTATACTGGACTTTATGGTAAGGAAAGTAAATTTACTGGTGCTTCATTACAGACCAATAGAGCCGATTTTGGCAATGTACATAAGCAGGTATTAAAAATATTCAAAGAAGCCGAGGCAGAAGGGAAAACATGGGCCGTGGCCTGTGATGAACCTGGCGATGCTCAGCACTCATTAGTACCAGATTCTGAAAACCCTAAACATGATCATGCACGTAAAAATGGACTATGGGGAGCCATGATGGCTGGGGCATGGGGTACAGAATGGTATTTTGGGTATAAACATGCGCATTCAGATTTAACCTGTCAGGATTACAGGTCTCGTGACTTATTTTGGGATCAGGGAAAAATATGTCTTGATTTTTTTAAAAAAAATAATATAGAATATTGGAAAATGAATTCTGATGATTCCTTAATTTCTTCAGAAGGGGATTTTGTATTAGCAAATCCAGGAAAGAGTTATGTCGTATTTCTGAAAAGTGGAGGCGAATCTTTTTTAGATCTAGGAAATTACAATGGGGAATTTAAAATTTCATGGTATAACCCTCGAACTGGAAGCAAACTTCAAAAAGGTTCCAAAAAAATTATAAAAAACAGCGGTAAACAATCTCTAGGTCATGCCCCAAATGAAGAAAACAAAGATTGGGTCGTTTACATAGTCAAAAATTAATGAAAGCTAACATATGAAAAAACAATTATTTAGAATTATAGCCAAGCTTAATAAGGCTATTTTACCCAGTTTTTCTAAGAAGCAATTGGATTTAGCAAAAGCAAATAAACTACAAATAGCCATTATTGGTTGGAAATGGTACATAACAAAAAATGCTTTAGATTAAAACCAAAAATTTTTAAGAACCCTTTTAACGTAAAAAATCCTTAACATTAAAGATGCTAAGGATTTTTTTGTGACCATGGCAGGATTCAAACCTGCAACCTCTTGAGCCGTAATCAAGTGCGCTATTCAGTTGCGCCACATGGCCTTTTTTGTGGCTGCAAATATACATTTTTTATTAAAAAACAACTAAATTTTTAATTCTAAAAATAAAGAATTTCTTGAAACTACCTCAATGAGCATATGGGGAATTCTTTTCAATAAAAATTACCGAATACTTAACGAGTTATATTCCCTTTCGCATACATGCTCAAATACTCTCTATTTTATATTATAAATTAAATGAAAGAACAGGCGATTTAACGAGCTCGGTATTTCTGTCATGTCTTTGCTGCAAATAGTAAAAGCCCATTTATATTTTAACAAACGGGCTTTTACAAAACTATATTTTTAAAACTCTACTAATTATGGTCGAGTTTCTACATCATTAACATAAAAATTATCAAAATAGGCTACATAATCTGACGTCCCAGCCCCATTAGGCAATATCCTGAAATAAAGTTCTGACAATACTGCTACAGAGGTAAACTCTAACTCCAAAGTAACCCATTCACCTACTGCCTGGTTAGGACTAACCCACAACTGCGACCACTCTTGCAACCTCCATAAACTAATTTCGGATGGATTTATAGTTGAAGATTCTAAAAACATCGAGAATCGCATCACATATGTTTTTCCATCTTCAAAAGTAATAGCATCACTTCCTAGTGGTGCAGTAACCGCACATCTTTTACCTTCTTCCATTGTTAACTTCATGCTATAGTCTCCATCTAAAGCGATATCTGTTGTAAACTCTATATCGCCTTGATTAGCTCCCCATTCTGGTGTAAATGGCCCCCATGCATTACCTCCATCTTCAAAACTAGCAATATTAGGCGGTAACATGTTAACATCGTGCATTATTACCGGCGCATCTTCAAAAGCTTCAGGGCTTCTGGTATCTGTTGATTCTAAAGAACCATTACCATCATAAGACACCGTAATAACATCTGATCTATAAATAGGATCTTGCATCTTTATATTTAATAACGTCGCATCATTAGGATTTAAAGAGACTTCTGCAATGGAAAATTCTACGTCGTTTACTTTAACCGTAAAAAATTCTTCTTGTCCAACAAACGGTGCAAATTCTCCATTAAAAGGCACTATTATGGTCTCATCTTCTAACTCTACGATATCTCCAGTGAGCACAAAGGGTTGTGATGATGGTATCACCTTAATAGGCGCAGGCATTACATAGGTCTTAAAACCACCTGGTATAAATTGACCACCTCTAATAAGGTTTATTTGCCCGTTAAAAACACCTAACTTCTTCAAAACAATCTGAGCTAAAGAATCTGGACTCGTAGCAACTACCTCTAGTTCAACAGGGGGTGGCACGCCCTCTTTTGGAGTACGCGTAATTACCCAGTTACGTTCGGTAGGCTCTCCTTGTGTGCTTAGGTCAACAAACTCTAAAAAATCGCCAGCTTCTACATAAATAGTATCTGTACTTTCATGATCAAGTACCATTTCATTTTGTCTTACCTCTATTATTGGTACTAATGAATCAAATACTTTTACTGTAAACGTCGTATCAATTACCCATTTATCTCCAACTCTTTCAGACCCTAAAAAATAGTCTTCAACACCATTATTTCCTCTAAAAGTAACCGAATCGTTAAACGTGTTATAAAGCCTTACTTCCTTCATTCCAGCTTCTTGAAAATAAACATGAACTGTTTTTTCAGAAGAAATTGTAGCTCTTGGTTCAATAATAAAATCATCTAAAATAGAGTCATGTCTTGAAATAGGCCCCTTTAAAAAAGATAATCCCGTTGATTCTAAAGTCCAGGTATGCTCCACCGTACCAAACGACAAATCAGAAAATGAAATGTAATTTTGAAGGGCAACATTCAAATCTCTGGACTGTCCTGTACTCAAATAGAATCCAATATCTGTTAAGTCAGTAGGCGGCTCATAGTCATCATCTTGACATCCTATTAAGACGCTTACCGCCAGAAACATCATATATATTAATTTATTTTTCATTTTGTTTGTTTTTATTAGTTTATAAAATTATAGATTAATACTACTTATTAATCATACAATTTAGGATTAGCTATAATTTCACCATTTGGAATCGGCCAATAAGCATGTGATGCATCATTATAGTTTTGACTAGCCTCAATAAATTCATTCCATCCTTCATTTACCTTAGGATCATCTGGTGGTAATTCTTCCACAATAGATTCCCATCGTGTTACTCGCTTTCCATCCTGCAAAACAAGAGAGTGATGTAAACCATGATATCTTTTCTGCGCTAACTCTTGAAAACGTTGTTTTTTAACACCCCATCTTCTTAAGTCAATATTCCTAACACCACCATATCCTTCGCAAGACAACTCTAATGGGTACTCCTTATATCTTAAATGTTCCATTAGGGTTTGTGCATTATAAGTAATATTATCATGATCATTAGTAGGAAACTCACCAGAGCCATTAGGTCCAAGCAATTGAACTGCCGAACGCCTTCTTACTTTGTTAATATATAACAAGGCCTCATCTATATTTCCTTGTTCTATCATACACTCGGCATATTGTAAATAAATTTGAGCAAGACGAATTAATCTTTCATTTATAGCAGATCTTACTTTTCCTGGTGAGATGGCATCTTCATCCTTTTCTCCTAAGTCCCAATTTGTATGCTTTCTCCAAAAGGCTGACATTCTAACATTAAAATTAGATCCTTGACCAGTAATATCTCCACCATAATATGGCATATCTTCGTCATCAACTAAAGCCACAGACCAAGAGGTTCTTAAACTAAATTTTCTAAAACTTTCATTTCCATCTTCATCAACAACTATATTTCTTGCATCTGTAAAATCGATCTTTTCATTCCGATACTCTAAAATAAGCCAATTAGCAAGTACACCACCCCACCAAGCTCCTGGACCTCCAGTTAAAAGCTTTTGTAATGAGGCTGTATTAGCCGTATCTCTACCATCCCATGGGCCTAACTCGTTCTTAAAATTCATAGTGTAATTGATCTCCAATATAGATTCTTGATTAAATTCATCCATAGTGGTAAAATTACTGCCAATATTCGGCGCTAAGGCATAATCAAAATCATCGATAAGCCTTTTAAAATGAATCGCTGCTTCTGAGAAGTTTCCAGCAAATAAATAGGACTGACCAATTACCGCTACAGCGGCTCCAGCAGTCACTCTACCCAAATCTCTCGGATCTTCCCAAGACGTTGGTAAGTTATTTTGTGCAAAATCTAAATCCTCTAAATAAAAATCTCTTACAGTTTCGGCTGGTTGAAGGGCATTATAAAATTCAGACTCAGTCTCGGGCACAAAATCAAGTAATGGTACTGAGCCGTTGTTAAACGAATTATGCAACATAAAGTAAGCGAAGCCTCTAATAAATCGAGCTTGAGCATACATTACGATAGCTTCTTCCTCATCGTCTTCAGTTTCAAACGTACCTAACAAACCCTCTGCGCCTCTAATCACTTGGTTGGCTCTAAAAATCGTAGTATATAGAGCTGACCATTTACCATTGGGAGCCTGATCGGCTTCATTAAATATTTGCAGGTAATATGGGTTTACATTATTAGGTCTTTGATAACCCGTACCCCATGCTATATCAGACCTTAGCATCTCATCAACCAGTCGAAAATTACTTCCTCCTGCCAAGCCTTTATAGGTTGCAGTAAGGCCTTTATCTAAATCATCCAAGTTACTCCAAAATGTAGCAGTGGAAATCTCATTAGGATTTGTTTGTTCAAGAAATTCATCCTTACAGCCAAAAAAAGCTAAAGACATAGACAAAACAAACAAAGTTGTTAATTTGGCACATTGTGTTTTAATATATTTTTTCATTTTCTTGTTTTTATGTAATGTAATGATATGAAACGAATTACATCTTTAAATTTAACTATTTTTTCCATAACAATAAATTAAAAATCGACTTGTACGCCTAGTCTAAATTGATTGCTTACAGGATATGTGCCTTTGTCAATACCTCTTGTACTAACTCCGTTATTTCCAACTTCTGGATCATATCCATCATATTCAGTAAATGTTAATAAGTTTTGGCCAGCGGCGTAAACTCTAAATCTAGACACATTAATCTTTTCGGTGATTCTCTTTGGTATGGTATACCCTAAAGAAATATTACGTAACCTAATAAACGAGCCATCTTCTACCCAGTAATCTGTAAACCCTCTATAATTATTATGATTTGCTCCTCTATTTACTGGTATTGGCGAATTATTGTTTTGAGGTGCCCAGGCATAAGCAAGGTCCCTGTGGTTTCTACTTTTATAGGCCAATGCCTTATTTCCATTAATAATTTCGGCTCC
Source organism: uncultured Algibacter sp. (assembly GCF_947495925.1). Lineage (GTDB taxonomy): Bacteria > Bacteroidota > Bacteroidia > Flavobacteriales > Flavobacteriaceae > Algibacter_E. The sequence goes on along the minus strand of NZ_CANMAU010000006.1, from coordinate 234,748 downwards.
TGATGACGCGTACCACATCATACCAAAATCAAAATTCTTATAATTGGCCGAAAAATTAAAGCCCATTTCAAAATCTGGAATACCACTACCCACATATTGTCTGTCGTTAACATCTAAAACCCCATCGCCAGCGTCAGGAATACCATCACCATTAGTATCAACAGTTAAGGCATCCACATATCTTAAATCTCCAAGTTTAGCATTAGTATCAAGCTTCTGGTATTCTATTAACTCTTCTTCAGTCTCTATAATGCCATCCGTTTTTATCAAAAGAAAAGCGCCGGCCTCACGACCTAATGCTAGAAAAGATGTAAGATCTTGATCGTTATCATGACCAGAAATACTACTATCATCAAAAGGAATAATTTCGGTTGATCCAGACATTTTGGTAATTTTATTATCGTTTTGTGTAAAAGTTAAACCCGCACTCCAACTAAACTTGCCACCATGTTTATAATTTACTGCATACTCAATACCTTGATTCGTCATATCACCAACATTAAGCGTTACCTCCCCATTTGAACCGGTTCCAACTGATTGCGGAAGTAAGACTGGAAACAACATATCTTTTTTATTGGTTCTGTAATAATCCCCAGAAATAGTTAGCTTATTTTTAAACATACCTAAATCAAAACCAAAGTTTGAAGCTATTGAAGTTTCCCACTGCAAATTTGGATTCGCATATTCTGTTTGAACGGCCCCTATTTTTAAATTTTCATTAGCGCCAATTCCCAAGGCATAATCATTATCAAGCGTAATTGTTCCAAATTGTGCATAAGGATCAATACCCTGGTTACCTATTGAACCTATACTAGCTCTCATTTTAAGTGAATTAGCAACATGTCTTACAGGATCCCATAATTTCTCATCAGAAACATTCCATGCGGCTGATGCTCCTGGAAAGACTCCCCATCGCTTATTTTCACCAAAAGCAGAAGATCCATCTCTACGCACACTCGCACTAAACAAATACTTCCCTTTATAATTATATTGAACTCTCCCCAACATACCAATTAATGTTCGCTCAGAATCTTGTTGCCATTGTCCCGTTCCAGATCCTGAACCTTGATCAGCAGTTCCTCCATTTAGTACGGTAATGCTATTATCTATAAGATCAAAACGTTGCCCAAAGAATTGAGAATAATTAAATTTTTCGGATGTATAAGCTGCAGTGATATTAATATTATGATCACCAAAAGATTCACTAAAATTCAATATATTTTCTAAAGTCTGTCTTTTTCTTAAATAGCTTTCATTTCTTACTCGTGAACGCTGTGTTGAGACTTCATCACCATTAATATCAACGGCTACAAACTTTGGATTGATAATCCTTCTTGTTGAATTTTCATAGGCTGCAGAGGCTCTAACTGTATATTTTAAATTATCAAGAATACTATATTCAGCAATTATACTTCCATCAAAATATTGAGTTTCTGCATTATCTTGTTGCAGAAATTTATATCCTAAATTTGAAATATTATCTGCGGCACTCCCCTCATCTGCATTATCAATTGCTTCTTGATTCGGATCAATAGCTACTTGATACGCCGGATATCTAATGGCATCTAACAAAAGCTGCCAGGGTGCTCTGGTTTGATCGTCTACTCTAAAAGATAAACCCGTAGATATTTTCCATTTCCCCTTTTTGTATTGGGTATTAGATCTCACATTGAATCGCTTAAGTCTTGATTTGATAATAACACCTTCTTGATCGAAGAAATTACCATTTACACTATATGTTAAACCGTTACTACCACCAGAGATACGTATATTATAATTTTGAATAGGTGCTTGATCGTTTGTAATAGTGTCTACTAAATCTGTATTGTTAGTTAAACTAAATGGATTTCTTTCAACACCAGTCCAGGTGTTTCCAAAGGTTCTATCATTTAACGCCTGCGATTGCAGGAATTGTGTATAAAAGTTATCTTCAACAGATAGCGTAGGTGTTCCTGAAGTGATATTTTGAATACCATAATAGCCTTCAGCCTGTATTTTCATTTGACCTTCTTTACCAGATTTAGTAGTAATTAGTATAACCCCACTAGCGCCACGTGTACCATATATAGCGGTTGAAGCGGCATCCTTTAAAATATCAATAGTTTCAATTTCGTTTACAGATAACCTTGGGTCACCCTCAAAAGGTATCCCATCAACCACATAAAGCGGTGTATTGGATCCGTTAATAGACGTTAAACCACGAATTTGAATATTCGCTTCAGAGCCCGGAGCACCAGAACTGGCAGTTACATTTACCCCTGCTACTTGTCCCTGGAGTGCTGCTCCAATATCAGAAGTTGCTGTTTGTGTCAACACTTCTGCTCCCACTTGTGCTACGGCTCCCGTAACCTCTTTCTTCTTTTGGGTACCATACCCAACTACTACTACTTCGTCCAATTCGGAGAGGTCTTCTACCAAGACCACATTTACAACGCTTTTTCCAGATATGGAAACCGTTTCTGTAACGTATCCTAGATAACTAAATTCTAAAACGCCACTAGAACTGGCATTTAACGAATAATTCCCATCAAAATCGGTAATCGCACCAGTATTAGTCCCTTTTACAATTACCGTAACTCCTGCTAAAGGTTCATTTTGAGATGTTACGGTTCCACTTATTGGAATAGACTGTGCATTTATTGCATTGATGCTTGAAACAAACAATGCAATTAGACAAATCTTGAATCGCCATTTCTTAAATGACCATTTTTCAAGTAAATCAAATTTCATACTTAATTAGTTTTAGTTTTAATTGTTAGTAGCTCTTTTAAAAAAATTGATAATAATTAACTAAAAGTTATTACCGAATAGAAAATAAATAGTTTCTTCTCAACCTAAATAATTGTAAAGCATACAAACCTATCTAGATTACTAAAAAAATAGTTTTACATATGTGTTTAAAACGATAACATATGTTTTACATGAAAGATCTTGTATTAACAAAAAGGGGCAATACTATCTCAAATCTCAACTGTTTATTAATAACAGTAAAAAGCTACATTTTGATTTAAATGTTCATGAGAAATTTCGTTCAATATTTTTCATAAAACACTGTTAATAAAACCTTTAAACACCAAACGATAACGTCTAGCGTCAATACTCCAATTGTAAAAACACACTGTAACCGGGCATATAAAACCGCCTAAAAAAGGTCTCATAGAATTAAAAAACAAATTATCTTTTGATTTTATGTGTAGGTTTTTATTGAATAGCATAAATGATTTTATTGGATAAATCTATCCAAACAATTAATTCAATATTTAAATTGTTATTTTTGATAATGACTTTTGAATTACTTAAACAAAAATTTTCCAATACTCTAGATGAAAAACTCATTGAAGAGATTTTTGAAATTGGTCAATTTGCCTCGTTCAAACAAAACGATATTATCATTGACATTGGTCAACCCTTAAAGTTTATCCCACTTCTTTTAAGTGGCGATATTAAAATCCTCAGAGAGGATGATGAAGGCAATGAATTACTTATTTATTTTTTAGAAGCTGGCGAAACCTGCACTATGTCGCTAACCTGCTGTATGGGTACCACCAAAAGCAAAATAAGAGCCGTAGCAGAAAAAGACACCTCTCTTGTCATGATTCCTGTTGAGAATATGCAAATCTGGTTTCATAACAATGAGAGTTGGCGAAGTTTCATTCTAGAAAGTTATCAAACCCGTTTTGATGAAATGCTTGAAACCATTGATAATCTTGCTTTCATGAAAATGGATAAGCGTCTACTTAAATACCTTATCAATAAAACCAAACTTCACACCTCAAAAACTATTATTGTAAAGCATCAAGATATTGCCGAAGATTTACATACTTCTCGTGTAGTGATATCAAGACTTTTAAAACAATTGGAAAAAGAGAACAAAATAAAATTAAGTCGAAATAAAATAGAAGTTTTCTAATTTAAATAATTTAAGCGTTACGTCCAGGTATGGGCTTTTACAAGTCGCCCTCTTTAAGGAATTCCAATAATTACACAATCTCTCACGCATCTAAATAACGAGCAAATTAGGTGTTTTAAGTAACAATTATTACAAACTTAAAACAGTCTTACCTCTAAATTTGCACAAAACACGAAACATGCAATATATTTTAAACCCTTGGCCTTGGTATATCTCTGGACCATTAATAGCAATAGTAATGGCACTGCTACTCTATTTCGGAAAAACATTTGGTATGTCGTCAAATCTAAGAACACTATGCGCTATTGGTGGTGCTGGTAAAATTGCCGATTTCTTTAACTTTAAATGGAAAGACCAAATATGGAACCTTACTGTAGTCGCTGGAGCCATTATTGGCGGGTTTATTGCAACGCAATATTTATCAAATGATAGCGTCACCAATTTAAATCCTGCCACCACCGTAGAGCTTCAAAATATGGGCTTTAAAACCCCGGGAGCCACTTTAGTTCCGGACGAAATGTATAGCTTGGATGTACTAGCAACACCGAAAGGCATGCTACTATTAATTGTTGGAGGCTTACTAGTAGGTTTTGGTACTAGATATGCTGGTGGTTGTACTTCTGGTCATTCCATAACAGGACTAAGTAGTTTACAAAAACCCTCTTTAATTGCCGTAATAGGTTTTTTCATTGGTGGTTTAATCATGACTAATTTTATTCTCCCTTTAATCTTTTAAATATGAAATTTATAAAATTCTTACTGGTAGGTATATTCTTTGGTGTTGTTTTAGTGAAATCTGAAGCTGTATCATGGTTTCGTATTTATGAAATGTTCCGCTTTCAGTCCTTCCATATGTATGGTATTATAGGAACAGCCATTGCTTCTGGAATACTATTTCTACAAATCTCAAAAAAAGGTTATATAAAGAGTATAAAAGGCGAAGATATTTTTGTTCCCAAAAAAGATAAAGGATTCACTAGATATATTATTGGGGGAATCATTTTTGGATTTGGTTGGGCACTAATTGGCGCATGTCCTGGTCCTATGTACATACTTTTAGGAACTGGTGTTTGGAGTATGATTCTTGTTATCCTAGCTGCTGCAATAGGCACATTGATTTACGGCATGCTAAGAAACAAATTACCTCATTAAGTATGGATAACATCCAAATATTAGGTTTTTTTGGTGCCTTAATTGTAGGTTTGGTTTTAGGCCTAATTGGTGGTGGTGGCTCCATACTTACAGTGCCCCTGCTGGTTTACCTTTTAGGGTACAACCCAATTATAGCCACCGCTTACTCGCTTTTTGTTGTTGGCACCTCATCTATGGTAGGCACATACCAAAAGTATAAAAAAGGCCTAGTAAATTTTAAAATAGGCTTAGCCTTTTCTTTCCCTTCTTTTATAGCAGTTTATTTATCAAGGCGCTATTTAGTTCCTAGTATTCCAGATACTCTTTTTTCTATTAAGAATTATACGTTGACTAAAGACATGGGAATCATGATTTTCTTTGCAATCATCATGCTACTTGCTGCCTTTTCCATGATTAAAAATAGAAAAAATGAAGACTACTCTTCCACAAATCAGCCTTATTTCAAGACTTTTGTTCAGGGACTCGCCATTGGTACCATAACTGGAATTATTGGTGCTGGTGGTGGATTTCTTTATGTTCCTGCCCTTGTACTTTGGGCTAATATTCCCATGAAAAAAGCAGTGGGCACATCATTAGTTATCATTACTATTAACTCACTTATTGGTTTTATTGGAGATGTTCAAACTTTAGATATTGAATGGATTTTCCTTTTATTTTTTACAGGAGTTTCAATTTTGGGCATCATGCTAGGCGTGTTTCTCTCAAAATTTGTAAGTAGCAGCAAACTAAAAAAGAGTTTTGGTGTTTTTGTTCTTCTAATGGCTATTTATATTATATATATGGAACTCAATTAGTCTAGTGTAATATAAGTTACAAATTGATTGCTAGGGGTTTAGTAATTTTGAATAATTAAAAAAACAACATTTTTTTCTAATCTAGAGAAAGTGATAAAATATTAAGATATGAAAATAGAACAGATTTATACGGGATGTTTAGCACAAGGGACATATTATGTAGAATCGCAAGGTGAAGTTGCTATAATTGATCCATTACGTGAAACACAACAATATGTTGATAAAGCAAATGCTGAGGGTGCTAAAATCAAATATATTTTTGAAACTCATTTTCATGCTGATTTTGTTTCAGGTCATATTGATTTAGCTAAAAAAACAGGGGCTACCATTATTTTTGGTCCTGGAGCAGAAACTTCTTATGACATTCATACCGCAAAAGATAATGAAACATTCATGTTAGGCGATGTTACTTTTAAGGTACTTCATACGCCTGGACACACTTTAGAATCTTCAACTTTTCTTTTAATTGATGAAAACGGTAAAGATCATGCCATTTTCTCTGGGGATACTTTATTTCTAGGTGACGTTGGTCGTCCAGATCTCGCGATAAAATCAAATCTAACTAAAGAAGATTTGGCAGGTATGCTTTTTGATTCTTTGCGTCGTAAGATTATGCCTTTGGCAGATGACATTATTGTTTATCCAGCTCACGGAGCAGGGTCTGCCTGTGGTAAAAATTTAAGTAAAGAAACTGTAGGTATTCTTGGTGAACAAAAAAAAACGAACTATGCTTTAAGAGCAGACATGACTAAGGATGAATTTGTTAAAGAAGTATTAAACGGTATTGCACCTCCTCCTCAATATTTTGCAAAGAATGCCATGATGAATAAGTCTGGCTATGATAATTTTGAAACTGTATTACAGAAAGGAAATACTGCTTTGAGTCCTGAAGTATTTGAAGCTATTGCAAACAATCAGGACGCCTTAGTTTTAGATGTTAGAACAGAACAAGAATTTGTAAAGGCCCATATTCCTAATTCTATATTTATTGGGTTAAATGGTGGTTTTGCGCCATGGGTTGGGGCTTTAATTACAGACTTAAAACAGCCAATTTTATTAGTTGCTCCAGAGGGCAAAGCACAAGAAACTGTAACTCGATTATCGCGTGTGGGTTATGACAATACTTTAGGGTATCTTAAAGGCGGCATCAATGCTTGGAAATCTGCAAACAAAGACATTGAAACTATAACCTCTGTAACTGTTGAAGAGTTTGCTAAAGATTTTAATAACAAAAAGATTACTGTTTTAGACGTTAGAAAAGATGGTGAATACAAATCAGAACGCCTTCAGGGAGATCACGTTCTGCACTTTGCCTTAGATTATATTAATGATAATATGAGTTCTATAGACCAAAGTAAACCCTATTATGTGCATTGTGCTGGTGGCTACAGATCTGTTATAGCAGCTTCAATTTTAAAAGCAAGAGGATTTAATAAGTTAAAGGATATAGCTGGAGGGTTTGCAGCCATAAAGAATTCAGATTTGCCAATTACTGCTTTTGTGTGTCCATCAACTTTATAAATTCTATTTACCTAACTATTAACTGTAACTGATTTCGGAAATGCTTTTCGGTTATAGGTCATATCAAATCTAGGGTCTGATATATAAGGCATTCTTTCTTGCTTTATAACTTCAATGCTTAAAAAATTAAATTCTTCAACAACTTTTCCAATAATACAATACACCCCTTTACCTTTAAAAGGATATTGTTTGGCTACAGGCGGAAAATGTACCGTATCTAACCATTGACCATCTTGATCTAAGAATGTGCCAAAATGCATACGATCTCCTTTGTGTGTGCTTGTATTTTTAGCCGTAATCAAATATCCATAAATAGTTATCACCCTATTTTTATAAGCCTTTAAATCTGCTGCTAAAATCTTATTATTTGGTCGTTTTTCTAGAAGTGAAAACACATTATACATAGTAAAACCCAACAATTCTAATTGGTCAAAAGCATTCTCTAAATCTGTTATTGTAAATTCTGGTAGCGCAAATGCTTTGGCTCCAATTCTAAACAACTGAGGTTGTAACTCATCAATAGACAAATGATTACATTTATAATAAGCTTCCCATAGCAACGTACGCTTGTCCTTTCCTAAACTTCTAAATGCATCAACTCTAATAAGAATATCTAATTGTTCTATAGACATTGGCACACGTTCTATAAAATCATCTAATGACAAAAAATATCCGTTTACTCTTGCCTTCAGTAAATTAATCATATTACGTTTTTCAAATCCTTGTAAATGCTGAAACCCTAAATAAATATCAATACCTTGAATGAGTGTTTCAATAGTGCTTTTATTAATACAAGGCGGATGAATAAACCCGCCTTGTTTTTTGGCTTCATGCAAATAGAGTTCTGTTCTATAAAACCCTCCTCCGTTATTTACAGTAGCCACCATATATTCCAAAGGGTAGTAACATTTTAAAAATAAACTTTGATAAGATTCTACAGCATACGATGCAGAATGTCCCTTAGCAAAAGCATAACCAGCAAAACTTTCAATTTGCCGCCAAACTTCAAATATTACGGCATCTTGCTCTCCCTTTTTTCTACAGTTAGAAATAAACTTTTCTTTAACTGCTAAAAACTCTTCCCTAGAGCGGTATTTTCCACTCATTCCTCTACGCAACACATCGGCTTCTCCCAAATCCAAACCTGCATAATGATGCGCTACTTTAATCACATCTTCTTGATAAACCATGATTCCATAAGTATCGGGCATAATATTCCATAACACTGGATGTGCTTTTTTTCTACGCTCTGGGTTTTTATGACGTAGAATATACTCACGCATCATACCACTTTTAGCAACACCAGGACGAATAATAGAACTTGCTGCTACCAGCGTTAAATAATCTCTAACACCAAGTTTTTTAAGAAGCATACGCATGGCTGGAGATTCTACATAAAAACAGCCTATACATTCTGCTTTTTCTATCATGGTATTAATATACTCATCAACAAAAAATGATTTTGCATTATGAATGTTGGGTAATTTAACCTCTGGCTTATTTACTTTAATTATAGCAATGGCATCTTTTATTTTTCCTAACCCACGTTGCCCTAAAATATCAAACTTATATAAGCCTACATCTTCTGCAATATGCATATCAAACTGAACCGTTGGAAATCCTTTTGGAGGCATATTAGTAGCAGAAAAATAGTGGATGGGTTTTTCTGAAATTAATATGCCTGCAGCATGAATACTAATATAATTTGGACGTCCTTCAAAATACTTAGCATAACGCAAAACTAATATAGACAACTCATCTAACTGGTTATAACTAAATTTCCCTGAGCATAATTTATCTATTTCATACTTAGGTAATCCAAATACTTTTCCTAGTTCACGTACTGCCCCACGGTATTGAAAAGTTACATAAGCGCCTAGAAGCGCAACTTGTCCATTAGCTCCAAATTCTTCAAAAATAAAACGCGTAACATCTTCTCTATCCCATGTTGAAAAATCAATATCAAAATCTGGTGGGGTAGTACGGTATAAATTCATAAACCGCTCAAAATACAAATCCAATTCTATAGGATCTACATCTGTAATTTCCAATAAATAAGCAACAATACTATTAGCCCCGCTCCCTCTACCTACGTAATAATATCCTTTTGATTTTGCATATTGAATGATCCTCCAATTAATCAAAAAAAAGCTTACATAATTTTGATGTTTAATAAGACGTAATTCTTTTTTCAAACGTTGTTTGATGGTTTTTGAAATCTCATCGTATCGCTTAGGTAAACCTTCATAACAAAGCGCTACTAACTTTTGATAATCCTGTACTTTATTTCTAGTTAGGGTTGATAAATTTTGACTCTTTTTATTCTTAGAAAAATCAAACTCAATACTACAACGCTCCAATAGCCGTGTCGTATTTCTCAAAATATGAGGAAAATTTTCAAAGGCTTTTTCTAGCTCATAAATTGGTACTAATTTATGTTCTAATAATCCTTGCTGTAATTTAGGCAACTTACTTAAAAGCACATTATTATCAATAGCTCTTAATAACCTGTGTATATTGAAATCTCGTTTATGTCTAAAACTTACTGTATGCAACACTACCAATTTATCCTTAAATTGATTCAAATTTGAAAATTGAAGTTTATTGATATCGCTAATTGATATTCCTATAAATTCATTTTTAGTAAAGTCCTGTTTTTTTAATTCTAATAACTTCTTAAACGGATAGATTGTGATAGCTTTCTTAAAACTAGGAGCTACATCAGGGAACCGTTTATCATTATGTAAGTGGTTTGAAAGGAAATTATTGAGTTCTAAAAAACCTTCGTTATTAATTGCTAAACACACATAACACTGATGATTTTTATTTCTGAAATCTATCCCAACTACAGGGCTAACCTCATATTTTGGTGCATACTTAATAAAGTTTAAGCATCCAGAAGTATTATTAATATCGGTAAGCGGAAATATGCTACAACCATTTTTTTGAGCCAATGCTAGAAGTTCTTTTTCAGGTATCGTACCATAACGCAGACTATAATGTGAATGATTATTTAAAAACATAATACTAAAACTATTGTGTACGATGCGCTAATACAATGGGAGGCTCTCCATTAAAAGGGTTAGTAAAATTACCTACAGACCTCGCCCCTTCTCCTAATGCCGCTGCGCGAAACACACTGCGTGATCCATACCGTAAGCGAATTTTATCCATAGCACTATATAGATTAACCGTTCTTTTCTCATCATCAAACAAATTAATTTGATAGGTCCCTGAGGTAATACCTCCAAACCTAACACCTACCAAACGAATAAGCACACGCCTATCATACAATTTATCGAACAACTCCTGTACCAACGGAATTAAATGATGATCTGCCGATGTATATGGTATTTTTAATTGTTTAGAGCAAGTTTGAAAATCTGAATACCGAATTTTCACAGTCACTACCGAAGTTAATTTTCCTCCACGTCGTAATTGAAACGCAAGGTCTTCAGCCATAGCCGCAAGTGTGGTTCTTATTTTTAAAATATCAATAGTATCCTGACCATAAGTACGCTCACTTGAAATAGATTTACGCTCATGATATTCTATAATTGGTGTATTATCTATACCATTAGAACGCTGCCAAATAACTCGTCCGTTTTTACCAAAAACCGAAGTCATCATTTCTACAGGCATTTGTTGTACAGTATGTACAGTCTTCATCCCCATATTACAAAATGCTCTAAATGTTTTTTCGCCCACCATGGGAATTTTTTTAATAGAAAGCGGCGCCAAAAAATTCTTTTCAGAACCAAAACCTATTTTTAATTGGTTATTAGGTTTTGCTTCATTTGTAGCAACCTTAGAAACGGTTTTATTCCCTGAAAGTCCAAAGGATATGGGTAAACCAGACTCTCTCATTATTTTTTTACGCAATTCAGTAGCATATTTATAGCATCCAAAAAAACGATCCATCCCTGAGAGATCTGCATAAAACTCATCAACACTAGCCTTCTCTAAAACTGGCACGTCGCTTTGTATTATTTCTGTAACAAGTTTTGAATATTTGGTGTATGTGCCTGCATTACCTCTAATAAAAATAGCCTGCGGGCATAGTTGCCTTGCCATTTTTGCGGGCATTCCAGAATGCACACCATAGGCTCGTGTCTCATAACTAGCTGCACTTACTACACCACGCCCTCCTGTACCACCAACTATCACAGGTTTATTATTTAACCTACTATCTAAGAGTCGTTCGCAGGAAACAAAAAAAGTGTCCAAGTCCAAATGTAAAATAGTGCGTTTCATAAAAATATTTGTTCTACAAAAATATAGAACAAAAACAAATATTCTATATTTATACATATATTTGTTATTAACAAATTAAAACATCTATTTAAAAACCTCTGTAGATGAAGGATTTACACAACAACCAAATAGCCCTTTTAAAACTACTCAACGAGCAAGTTGACAACCCACTAACCATACGACAAATTCAAGAAAATTTAAAGTTATCTTCTTCAAGTGTAGTTGCACATCATATTCAAAAACTAGAACAAAAAGGATATTTAAAACGTAATCCACACAACCCAAGAGATTATCAAGTTTTCCTTAATCCTGAACGCCCAATTATCTATTTAAACCTTTATGGACATGCACAATGTGGTAAAAATGGAACGATATTGGATGGCAACCCTATTGATAAAATTCCCATCGCCTCTCGTTTACTTAAATTCCCTGCTCATGAAGGATTTATTGTTACTGCTCGTGGTAATTCTATGGAACCTTTTATAAAGGAAGGTGATTTAGTAATTGCCCAAAAGAAAAATGAAGCTCTAAACGGAGATAAAATTATATGTGTTTATGGAGAAAAAGTTCTTATTAAAAAGTTTTTTAAACAGAATGAAACTATTTCTCTAACGTCTTTAAATAGTGAGGGGCATCCCCCTATAATTGTGGATGACTACTTTAAAATTGAGGGTGTTGTTAAAAATGTACTAAAGTATAGCTAACTAAACTATCTCTGCACTTAATCCTGCCTCTAAAAGCATGGTACAACGTGGTTTCAAGTCATCAAACACACCTGTTTTAACCGTACATTTACCTTTGTAATGCACAAGTAAGGCACACTGTTCTGCTTGTTCTGCAGTATGCTCGCAGGCATAAATTAGTGTTTCAATAACGTGGTCAAAAGTATTAACATCATCATTAAACAAGACTATTTCATTTTGAGTTAAGACTTCCTCCTCAAGTAGTAATTCTTCGGATATTTTTTCTTTAGTACCCATGTCTTTAATTATGTTTTTTTGAAAAACTTGCACTAATTTAAAAATTTTAAAGCAACCCAATTGTTTCTTTCAAATTTTTCTTCAAATTTTAACAAATGATTTTCACATTCTGCTTTAATCATAGGGATGTCATCATTATAAAATCCACTTAAAAACAACATACCGCCCTTATTCAAACAAGATATGTAGGTTCCCATGTCTTGCATTAAAATATTGCGATTTATATTAGCGATAATAACATCATACTTTTTTTCTACAAGAACAGAAGCATCTCCTTCAATAACGGTTATATGTTTACAATTATTTCGCTCTACATTTTCAATACTATTTAAATAGCACCAATTATCATAATCTACAGCATCAATGGGTTTAGCGCCTTTTAGTTCTGTTAAAATAGCCAAAACTCCAGTTCCGCAACCCATATCTAAAACCGATTTACCTTCAAAATCATTTTTTAAAATATGCTGAATCATCATATGTGTGGTTTCATGATGCCCTGTACCAAAACTCATTTTGGGCTCTATAATAATATCATATTGTGTATCAAACTTATCATGAAAAGGAGCTCTTACAGCACACGCACTATCAACCACAATAGGGTTGAAATTTTTCTCCCACTCTGCATTCCAATTGGTTTGTTCTATTTCATCGAACTCGAAAGTAATTTTAAATTCCTCTGATTTTAAAATTTGTATATCATCTAAAATATTCCCGTGCCATTCTTCTTTTTGAATATAGGCAGTTACACCTTTTTCAGTTTCAACAAAACTCTCAAAACCGGCATATCCTAGCTCTGCAATAAGAATTTCAACTCCTGGTTGTAAAGGATCTACCTTAAATTCGTAACCAATATAAATGATGTTAGACATAGTCGTTTTTTTGCGACTACAAAGATATGAACTTACGGGCTATAACAATTCTTTCTCAATCGCTATTTTAATAATCCCCACACTATTTTTAGCACCAAGTTTACTCATAATATTCATACGGTGGGTTTCCACGGTTTTTGGACTAATAAAGAGTTTTTCTGAAATTTCTTGGGTGGTTAACTCCTCTGAAATAGCCACTAAAACATCCTGTTCTCTTCTAGTAAGCTTGGGTTTTAAACCATTATCAGTTGTTTTTTTAGAGCCTTGGTTTAGTAAACTAGCCTGAATGTCTTTTTGCAAAAATAACTCACCAGATAATACCGTTTTCATGGCGGTAACCAACTCGAGTTTATCTGTATTTTTTAATAAATAACCATGAACCCCATTTTTAAGCATGCGTTTTACAAATGATATATCTTCAAAATTAGTTAAGGCAATAATCTTTAATTCTGGGTTTGTTTTTAGAAGCATTTTACTTAAATCGATACCATTTATATCTGGTAAATTAATATCTAAAAACAACACATCTGGCGCATCTTTTTCAATATTATCAAGGGTGTCTTGTGCATGTTCATACATACCCACTACCTGTAATTCTGGTGTACCCTGAAGCATCGCCGCAATGCCCTTTAAAACCATTTTATGGTCGTCTGTTATCGCTACTTTAATCACCATTAAGTTTATCTTTATCTATATCTATGGCATACGAGGTTCCTTTGTTGTTCGAAATTAAATCGACATCAGCTTGTAAATAATCAACTCTAGATTGTACGTTACTTAAACCTATACCAGGACTTTCAATATTATTTTTATCAAAGCCTGTTCCGTCATCCTCAACGGTTACCTGAATCATATTATTCCGATGACTAATTTGAACATTAATGTTAGAGGCTTTGGCATGCTTTACACCATTAGTAATTAATTCCTGAATGATTCTAAAGATATTCACTTCGGCTTGTTTAGGGATATTAATAACCTCTCCTAGTTGTTGAAACGTAATCTCTAAATTAGAGTTTAAACTATTTAAATTATTGCAATAGGCCTCGGTTGCCTCCACAAGGCTAAATTTTTCTAAGGTTGGAGGCACCAAATTATGCGAAATAGCCCTTACCTGTTTACAAGAGTCATCTATCATGGTTATGGCCTCTTTAATTACTTTATTATTCATTTCTAGTAAAGACGATAGTTTGTATTTTATGGCCGATAAATCCCCATTAACGCCATCATGCAATTCTTTAGCAATCCTGAGCCGTTCTTTTTCCTCGCCTTCAATAAGTGATTCAAGCGTTTTTATTTGAAACTCCCGTTTTAGTGTTAATATTTCCTGGTTTTTTCTTTTTTGGCGCTGTTTAAGCAAAAACACTAATAAGATGGTCGATACCACCAAAAAGATAATTCCTCCCAACATATAATTGTTCTGGGCTTTCTTTTTCTGAATCTCTGATTCTTTTTCTTTAAGTTCTAATTGTTGTGTTGCTATTTCCTTGTCTTTTTTTTCGGTTTGGTATTTTCTATCCGCATTGGTCAATAACATTTTATTTTCAGACTTATATACAGAATCAATATATGTTACATAGGTATTTAATAATTCATTAGACCTTTTATAATTCCCTAACTTTCCTTCTATTAAAGAACGCTTCCTGTATGCCATATCTGCATACCACAAACTTTTCACCTCAAAAGAGTCTATGTTTTTAGTATTATAAATATGCGCCGCTTTATTAAAATTACCTCTTTCATACTCTAAATTCCCCATTAACAGATCACTTTCAATAATAGTTCGTTCTAATTTTCTTCGTATGGCATAGTCTTTAGATTTTGTTATTGACACTTCTGCCTCTTCGTAATTCTTTAATTCAGTTTGAAGTCTTCCTAGGGTCAGATATAGGTAGTGGGATACTTCAGGTAAATCAATTTTATTACAAATTTCTTCAACTCTTTCTAAATAAGGTTCTGCTTCTTTATATTTTTTTTCTCGCATTGCATGGAATGCTAAATTCATTGAAGCATAAGACTCAACCCTAATTTCTTTTGATCTATTAGCCATTTCTCTTGTCAGTTCTAAATAATATTTAGCCTCCTCAAAAAAACCAGCATTTTCATAAATTACAGAATGATTGTAGTACAAAAAACAAAGTTCATAATCATCATCTTTGTTTAATTCAATAGCTTTTAAACTATACTCTAATTCTTTTTCTATATTATTTGAATTCTCATAAGTTCTAGAATAATTACCGTAAAGAATACCCCTTACAGTTTTATTATCACTAATATCTAAAGCGGTAAGTGCTTTATCATAATAAGATCGTGCAAACTCTTGATTTCCATTCTCAGACTCAATCAACCCTAAATTATTATAAATTTCAGCCAATTGATAATTGTCAGACTTTAGAGAATAAAACAATGCACTATCCGCATAAAACTTTGCTTTATCAAATTCATAATCCATAGCTTCAGCTGACAGGGTCAAATAGAGATTTGTTAAAACTGTATCAACTTTCGTTTTTTTTAGCTCTAATTTCAAACTATCCATTCCCGGGGTTTGGCCCCCCAAAAAAAACGACGTAAACAATAAACAAACACTAAATATATTTTTCAAAATACACACTATATAAAAGTTTCTTAAATGTAAGAAAATTATAAATTACTTTTAGATTTAGTTACACAGATCACTACCTCCAATAACCCATTTATCACCATTAATATAATAGGCACCATCCTCGGTATAACGCTCTATGGGCATATAACTAACCTCTCCGGCATTGGATGTAAGACGTAACACCATATAATTATTAATATCCATTAAACTCCAAAGCCCTTCACCTGCACTGGTGCTAGACCAAGTCTCACCATCCATAGCGGGACCACCTGCACTTAAATCGGAGTAACCATCTATAACAAACCTGCCGTTTGAACAAAAATGAATAGTCGTCTTGCTACTAGACCCAACACTTACCGTATTATCATAATCCGATGTGTAATAGGAACTATAATTAATAAGCTTTCTGCCCTTAAACATTCTGGCATTTTGCTGTGCTTGCGAATTCATAAAGGTTCTATATTTTATAGATTTTGAAACCACAACAGCTAAGTCTTGTAAATCATCTGTAAAGTTCGATTTTGAGGCAATAACAACCGTCGTTACTCCGCCTCTTCCCCAGAGCTTACTTCTAGAAACTACGGTTACAACCACAATTTCCTGGTCATTACTACTGCCTTGATATAACGCTATGAAATCGCCATTTTCAAGTTCCATAATATCTGTAGCCAATGCAGCTTGCCACCCCTCCTCATCCATGTTTTGTTGCATATTTTGTAAAATCATGTCTTCTGATGTCCAGCCGTGTTCTATAAATAATAAACCTGCTTGTACATTAGGATTGCTGCACATAATTTGTCCATAGTTTTCTTCTTGCACCTCCCAACCACTTGGCAAATTAGCTTGCATAGCGATACCTGTAAAACGCGTTTGTGCAACCGTTGTCATGGTTATAAATAATAAAAAGATAAGTCTCATTTTTTTAAGATTTTAAACACCTTAGTCTGTTGATTCTCTTGATTTTGCACTGCTACAAAATATAACCCAGGAGCTTGATTACTCATTTGTATCTGGGCTTTATTGGAACTATTATTAATACTATTTAATATTTTACCACTCACATCATAAAGTGATACATTAAAACTACCTAGCTTGTTAAAGTTAATGATTAACGTATCAATAACAGGGTTAGGGTAGAACTTAATCGTATTTTCTACGAAACTATCGTCTTCTATATTTAGCGGAGCCTCACATTTTCCGTTAGCTCCTGCGTTATAAATACTTTGAATTTCTGTTTCTGATAGTGCACGGTTGTAAACTGAAACCTCATCGATTTGACCACCAAAATAGTTTACATAGTCTTTATTTTGGTTATCATATTGCGCCCCGATAGTTAACGGCAACCCTGCACTACTTGCAGGTGGGTTTGTAAATGGAACCCATCCAAAATTAAACCCATCGGCATAAATAGTATGTTGATTACCCTTACGCACATACACATAATGATGCCATTGAAAATCTTCAAAAGAAGGTCCTCCTAAATCAATATTGGCTCCTGCAGTATCTTGAAAAGCGCAATTTAATGTCGCTCCAGAAAAACGCATAGAAAAAACAGTTGGTTCTTCTTGAGCACCTTTGCAGACCACTGTGTTTTCAGAATTAAATACGGTTTGTACTGCCCATAATTCAACCGTAATATCTCCTGTAATATCTAAACTTTCACTAGCCGGTATAACTACAACATCATCTACGCCATCAAACAAAAAGGCTTTGTTAACTGATCCTGTTGCATAAGTCGCCCCATTAGATGTTCCATGGTTACCGCCCACCAAGTCATTGGCATTATCTTCAGCCGCCCACCAACTTATCAAGTTATGTGGAGGTGTTACACAGTCCAAGTTTTGAGAGGCTTGATTGTTTAGCTGATGTTTACCTATAAATCCTTCGGAAACTTCAATTGTATTGGCTGAATATTCATTAATTGAAACTTCTCCAATTGTTGAAACGACCGATATAGGTCCTGACTTAGCGGTTCCACCTCCATTATCTAAACTAGTTATTTTAATATTGAATTGAGAATATCCCAATTGCCCGATAATTAATAACAGTGTTGTAATTTTTTTCATAATGTTTTATTTTTTAAAGACCACAAAATTGAAAGACTCGTCTGAAAGCGAGCCAGATGTACTATAAGTATTCACAGCTATATAGCTTGTATTTCTAACCGTTTTAATAAAACCTATATCCCCATGAAGCGAGGACACCACCATATAATCTCTATAATTAGAAGGTGGATTATTAAAAACGACTCTGTAAGCTCCTGTTCCTGTTTTTGAGATGGTAAAACCAGCCGATGAAGCGGAAGTAACCTCGCCTACACTTGTTATCAAACCGTAGATATACGCTTTCATATCGGCATCGCCCGAGTCTTTTCCTTGAACTTCCTCTACGTCTAAGGCTCCGTTAATGGTAGTATTTCCATTTTTAAGTACTACCATGGCATCACTGACATTAGCGGACCCTGTTCCATTACCTATAACAAATAAGGGATCTGTAGCTACAAATGAGGTTATTGACCCTCCAGAGTTTGTATTATATTGACCAATTGTGGTTTGTGCAAAACTTTCTGAAGTGGTTAGGCTTCCCATGGCTATAGATCTATTTCCAATAGCCGTTGTTCCTTGCCCCATGGCTGTTGAATGATTTCCTGACGCCAGCGTTCCGCTATTAAAAGTAACTGCATAATCACCCGAAGCTATTGTATTACTACCTATTGCAAGAGTACTTATTCCAGTAGCACGTGTATTTTTCCCAATAGCTATAGAATTTAAACCAGATGCGATGGTGCTTTCTCCCATAGCAATAGCGTATCGACCAGATGCTTTTGTAGTGCTCCCCATCGCTACAGAATAATAGCCAGTTGCACCATAATTTCCTGTACCCTTACTAATACTCAAGTCTAATGCATTTTGCCCTACGTTACCATATTTATCAGGGTCTCTACCCAACAAACGATAGCCGAAATCAAAACCTCTGGGAACGCTTTCTAAACTACCAAAGCTATTGGCAGCTTCCCAATGTGTTCCAGAATCACTAGTATTCATTACCAATACTTCCCCGGCTTCTCCTTTACTTATAGGTAAGGTATATCCAGAATCATCATTATTTGCATCAACCGTTAAAACCCCATTAATTTCTGTATTCCCATTTTTTAACATCACAAGTGCATCACTTCTATCATTAATATTAGTACCATTACCAATGACAAATAATGGGTCTGTTTCTACAAAAGATTTAGATGAACTAGAAACATTCGTATTATAGCTTCCTATAGTGGTTTGATTATAAGATGCTGCTATAGTTTCTCTACCAAATACTGTACTATAATAACCAGAAGCTTTTGTACTACTACCAAAGGCAGATGAGCTATGACCCAAAGCTTCGGTGTAGGCTCCAAAAGAGGTTGCATAGGTATCAGCTGCTTGGGTGTTATAACCAAATGCAACTGAATATTCGGCCGAGGCTTCTGTATTATAACCAGATGCAAAGGCCCCTTCTTGGGTAGCTCCTCTGGTTTCAGATTCAGAACTTTGAAACGATAAGTCTATGGCTTCTTCTCCAATATCACCATGATTAGCAATTACCGCATCGGCTAAACGATACCCTTCATTACCATTTTCTGTAACCTTTACTAAATTTCCCATATTGGTGATGGTACCAGTAAACGTTTCGGCTGTTTTAGCATGCAACGCGTAAGGTACCTGCTTAAAGGCGGTTGTTCCTAAATCTACCAAACCATTGCCAATATCTATGGCAACATTTAGAAATTGTTCTTTGGTCCAATCTATTGTTTCAAAAACACCTAAAGTTGGACTACCTTCACCTATATTCGTAACAACTATACCATTTTTATTGGTAGTTATAAGGCGTGTTTCTTTATAAATATCTATAGTCCCGTTTTCTTTAATTGTGAAATATATGGTTACTGGAGTATTAGCTACAATTTGATCGCCATCTTGAATAACAGCCTTGTAATTAATTCCTTGCTGGCTAAAACCCATTGTTGAGAGCAGTAGACATAAAATATAAAACCTTTTCATAATTAGTTTATTTTGAATGACCCTTTTCATTTCCGAACTGATATGAAACCCCCACCTGAATGTTATTTATCTTTAAATAGTTATCACTATTTCCACCTTTTAATAAATTGGTTTGTCCCCAATCATATCGAGCACCTACAGCAATTGTTTCTGAAATATTATATGACAAACCAAAATCTATCGCAAAATTTGTTGTTTTCACCCTTTCGCCCGTATCTAAAAGAAACCCTAAACTGGGTCCCGCTTGGGCTTTAAACTGTTCTGAAATATGATACGACACTAAAACAGGCACCTGTATTTGGTTAAAACCTTTCACTCCAACGAATCTTATTTCTGGCTGTAGCTCAAATTTGTTTGATAAATTAATATCTGCTAACGCCAATCCTATATAGAAACCTGTTTTATTAGAAGACTCACTATAACTAAAAGATGATAGCGATGCCCTGTTTAAACTGGTAGATGCTTTTGAAACCGAAATCTTGGTGGTTATATCAGTATCTGGTAATGGTGTATTATCCATTGGAGGTTCCGTATTTGGGTTAGAAACCGCATAGTTAATATCCATAAAATTAACACCTCCTGTTACTTTTATTTTTTGCCCGTAAGTGAATGTGGTTATAAAGCACATTAACACTGATATTCTGATTAATATTTTCATGATTATTTTAGTTTTTAATTGGTTACTATAATGGATTCTGTAATTATGTAATAATCTTCTACTCTTATATCTTCCACTTCTCCAACACAAATACAAGTATTTGTTTCCCAAACAGTTTGAATACTTGTATCGTTAAAACTTGCACGTTTTAAAATAGATTTCTGCAAATCATCACTTTGCGCAAACCAATACACCATTTGGTTTTTTAGATCTAATTTCATTCTATGAGGTAAGATATCTGAAGTGGTTGGGTGATTCCCTGCTATTTCAACAACATTTAAATTTGTTTCTGTTCCTTCCAAATTACTAGTCCCTACAGTATAATATCTTTGGCTACCCCGGTTGTAAGAAAGAATCATGTAGATTGTTTTATTAGGTAGATCTACGGCTATATCATGTATTTCATGACCATCAGTAGTGAAAATGGTACTACCTTGCAAGCTAGAACTACTAACTGGATTGTAGGTATATAGAGCATGTCTATCATGCATGATTAATAGCGGATTTTCAGTTTCCTGCACCCAAATTTTCTTAATCGCATTTGCTCTGGTCGCGTTCTCTATTTGAGCCAATAAGGTTTTATTGGTTCCATCTGCATTCATTTTATAAAGCCCATGCCTACCTACTTTAGTTAAATCTGCACCTTCTAAGAAATAATATATTTCTTGTTCTGTTTGGTTTTTGGCTAGTGCACTAAACAGGTAATTTGACGTAGATACACTCATTATTTCACGTCCTCCCTCTGAAGGATTTACAGAAGTAATATTAGCATCTAAACCAGATTCTGTAGAACCAACAAGCAATTCGTTAAACTCAGGATAGACCATTAATGATTTTCCTTTGGTTACATCTTTTGATAATATGGTTTCTTTGCTTGTACCATCATTATAAATATCTAATCTGTTTATACTTGCATACTGCCTATCTGAGAAAAATAATTGAAAAACTATAGCTAGTTCTTCCTCTTCCTCTTCTTCTTCAGACTCTCCCACAACACATTGGATTGTTCTTGTAGTAGATGCGTTATTATCATTTGCATCTCTAAAAAGGAATTTAATTGTATAGAAACCAGGAGTGTCTATTGAAAAATTCGCTGTTAAATCTAATATGGTATTATTTTCACTAAAGTTACTTTCTACATCGGCATCTACTAAGTTACCATCGGCATCGGTAATTGTGAAAATTCCAAAAACAACCGCATTATTATCTGTTGCTCTGGCATGTATTTCTATAGAATTGGGCGAAAAACCACTATCACTTGTATAGAAAATAGAGTTATCATTTGGTTTAATAATCTCTATTAAAGGCGCTTCGTCATCACCCTCTAAAGGTTCTGTTTTACAAGCAACTAACAGTATTGATATTGCAAATACAAAAAGAAGTTTTAAAATTTTCATAAGGCTAAAATTGTTTGATTAATAACTGATTGCAAGTTACTTTGAGGTCTATAAAAAAAAGTAAGGGCATTCCTTGATTTGTAAAAAATCAGGGAATACCCTTAAAAATGTTTGAAACAAAAAAGACCTGTTAAACTTAAAAGTTCAACAGGTCTTAATCATGAATTTTATACTTCTATTTTATTTAAAAAGCATTTACAATTGCAAAGAAATCTTCTGCTTTAAGTGAAGCCCCTCCAATTAAACCGCCATCTACATCTGGCTTAGAGAAAATCTCCTCAGCGTTAGCAGGTTTCACACTACCTCCATAAAGGATAGATAGACTATTGGCAACATCATTACCGTATTTATCTGCTAGTGTTTTTCTAATAAAGGCATGCATATCCTGCGCTTGCTCTGGACTAGCTGTTTCTCCTGTTCCAATTGCCCAAACAGGTTCGTAAGCTAAGACGATATTTTGAAACGCATCTGCACCTAAATGAAATAATGCGTTTTTAATTTGACTCCCTACAACAGCTTCTTCATTTCCTGCTTTTCTATCAGCAAGTTCTTCTCCAAAACAAAAAATAACGCGCATACCATTAGCTAAAGCTGCATCTACTTTTTTAGCCAACAACTCATCGGTTTCATTAAAATACTCACGACGTTCACTATGCCCTAATATTACAGTATTTACACCAATACTTTTTAGCATTCCTGCACTAATTTCACCTGTATAAGCACCACTTTCAGCAAAATGCATATTTTGAGCAACTACTTCAATAGTTGAGCCTTTTACGCTATTACTAGCCTGAGATAAATTTACAGCAGTTGGCGCAATCATAACCTCTGCATTAGTTGTTTTATTTTGAGCTTTTAAACTTGCGATTAACGCTTCTGTTTGCGCTACATCGTTATTCATTTTCCAGTTTCCTGCTACAATTTGTTTTCTCATAATTCTTACTTCACCTTCACAACTAGAAGGGTTTTATTTTATTATTAATATTATTCTGTACTAAGACGACGCAAATATAATTATTCTAAAGCTTCGGTTATCTGATTATTATCAGCTTCTACAGCTTTAAATAATTTTATGTTTCCTTTTGAATCGACCACCATATATCTGGGTATCCAATCGATATTTACAAAGTTTCCAAAAGCGCTATCCTTTCCATTTGGCAAGTAATAATGTTCACCTTGAACATCATATTTTTTAATACCACGTTTCCAAGCATCTTGACCTCTATCTAAAGATAAAAATATATAAGCAGCTTCTGGATTGGCCTTTTGTAATGCTTTTACTTTTGGCATACCTTTAATACAATCGCCACACCAGGATGCCCATATATCGATTACAATCATTTTTCCCTCATGGGTTTCCAATATATCCTTAAACAATACAGATTCTCCATCTAAAGAAATAAATGTATCGTTTAAAGCAGCCTCATTAAACTTAGTAGGTACATCTTTAATACAACTCAAAAACCCAATAAGTAGAACCAATAAATATTTCGTTTTTTTCATTTTTAAAACACTTTATTAGGTTAAACAGTCTCTATTTTTAAACCAAACTAACAAAAGCAGTATATTATTCTAACTTAACTTTTGGATCTAACCATACATAAATTAAATCTACAAAAACATTGATAATTATAAATAACAAAGCAATAATTAACACCGACCCCATTATTACTGGCAAATCTAAGGTGTTTAAGGCATTTACTATTTCTTTTCCTAGTCCATTCCAGCCAAAAATATATTCTACAAAAACGGCTCCTGCTAACATTGATGCAAACCAACCTGAAATAGCCGTTACTACAGGATTCAAAGCATTTTTAATAGCATGCTTTTTAATGATTTGAAATTCACTTAAACCTTTCGCCCTCGCAGTTCTTATATAATCTTGATTAAAAACTTCTAGCAAGGAATTTCTCATTAACTGAATAACCACAGCTAGAGGGCGAATACCTAATACAATAGCAGGTAAAATTAAGTTTTTCCATTTGATATGTATCGCTTCACCGAAATCGTCTAACTCAAATAAGCTTCCTGTCATTTCCAAATGTGTGTACTCATGTAAAATATATCCAAAAAACCAGGCAAATAAAATAGCACTAAAAAACGAGGGAATACTCATCCCAAATGTACTCAAAACCATAATGGTTTTATCTAACCAGGTATCTTTATAAAGGGCAGAAACAACGCCTAAAAACACGCCTAAAACAATAGCAATACAAATAGCAGATACTGCCAATACAAATGTATTAGGTAATGTTTCAGATAAAACTTGGCTTACCTTTTTTCCTTGCTTTGTAAACGACTCTCTTAAATAAGGCCACTTTAATACAATAGTTGTATTGCCTAGGGAAACCACCTTTGCTTCATTATACTTCCCTG
Source organism: uncultured Algibacter sp. (assembly GCF_947495925.1). Lineage (GTDB taxonomy): Bacteria > Bacteroidota > Bacteroidia > Flavobacteriales > Flavobacteriaceae > Algibacter_E. Next base: position 210,198 of record NZ_CANMAU010000006.1, on the reverse strand, counting down.
ATCGCAAATACGTATAGTCAGTGGATTGGTTGGAATGAAATGAAACGGGAGACAAATCATTTAAATAATACAAATACTGTGTACCGATTGATTTATCAAAGCCATATTTCTGCTTTACTAAAGCCAATTGCTCACTATCTTCATTTTGACCAAGCATCATTTGAGCAGGGTCTCCAGGAAGAATATTGAACAAAAAGAAAATAACAGTAACTACCCCAAACAGAGTTAGAATAGCATATAGAATTTTATTTAATAGGTAACTTATCAGTTGTTAGTTATTTGTTAGTTGAATATTATTCTTCTTTAAGTTTGACTTCAATTTGACCCGTGTAAAATGTACTGTTTTTAGCATTTAATTCTTTAAGTTGAATTGAATCCTTAATAACATTTACACTTTCTATTTTAGATGAATCTAAAGCTTCAACCTCTTCTTTTGTTGAAGGTGTATGATTAATGAAATAAGCAATAATATCTTCAACTTCTTCAGATTTTGGTTTTCTTTCAACTATTGGCAACTCCAAACTCTCAATATCATTCCAATGAACTTTTTGCTTTATAGTCCCATTATCTAGTTCTAAAACACCAGGGTTTGATCGCACTATAGTTTTCAAAGCTTTCTCATCACATAAATACCATTTAAAATCCACGTTATAAGCCTCGTTAATACGTTGCTTCGTATCATTTCCAGAGGCTGTTAATCCAATAATTTTATAACCGTTTTTTCTGGCATCATCTTGCAATGCTTTCAACTTGAGTGCTCCTCCTCTTTCAATTTTTTCTAAACTATACGATATAATAACAATCAGGTTTTCTTCATTTAAAAACTGTTCGGTTAGATCCTCATCTTCTGTTTCTATAGAAAAATCGACTACCGAAGGCGTATATCCTTCTTGAAGTACCTCAGTTTCCACTGAAACAAAATCACCTTCTACCGAAGGATAAGAACCATCAGTAACAATTATTTTTTCTTCACCTTTAATGTTAAACTTCCAGCTATATTTTAAAATAGGTTTTGGTGCATCCTCAGGAATAATCATACCCTCTCGAATATTTTTACCAATAGCGTATGCTCTAAAATCTATTGAAGGCAAATGTTCTAACACATGAAAACCAAACCATAAACTCACAATAAAACTCATTAATGCTAAAACAGTTGTCTGTAATTTACCAAATACAGGTTGAATGTATTTTAATCCAACAAACAATACTAAAATAAAAATAAGTAAAACAACATCTTTCGTAAAACTTTCCCAAGGCGTAAGTTTTAAGGCATCTCCAAAGCATCCGCAATCTTTAACTTTATCAAAATATGCCGAATAAAAAGTTAAAAATGTAAAGAACAGAATCATTAAAAGCAAGCTCCAAACTGTAAATTTGGGTTTATACCCTACAAGTAGAAACGCTCCCAATACAACTTCGAAAACCACCACTAAAACAGATATTCCTAATGCATAGGGCTCTAGAAAAGGTATGTTCAAAACATCTGGACTAAAGTACTCTTGAAGCTTATAAGAAAACCCAAGTGGGTCATTTAGTTTTATAAACCCCGATATAATAAACAAAACCCCAACAAAAATTCTGGATAAAGCGACTAATGCTTTCATACTTTCTCATTGTTTAAATGAATCATAGCAAAAATAGCATAGTTAATCATATCTTGATAATTGGCATCAATACCTTCACTTACCAATGTCTTCCCTTTATTGTCTTCAATTTGCTTAACCCGTAGTAATTTTTGTAAAATTAAATCAGTCAAACTACTTACCCTCATATCGCGCCAAGCTTCACCATAATCGTGATTTTTATCCTCCATAAGCTGTTTGGTTACAGCAGCCTTTTCAACATATAATTTAGTCGCCTCTGTAGTAGACATATCGGGTTGTTCAACAACGCCCTTTTCTAACTGAATCAAGGCCATAATGCAATAGTTAATAATCCCTATGAACTCACTTTCTTGACCTTCGTCTACCTTTCTCACATCATTTTGTTGCAAACTTCTAATACGCTGCGCTTTAATAAAAATCTGATCTGTAAGTGATGGCAATCTTAATATTCTCCATGCACTACCATAATCGCTCATTTTCTTTTCAAACAAACTTTTACAGGTATCTATTACGGCATCATATTGTTTTGAAGTATCTTGCATAAATAAATTCATTTTTGCGTAAATTTCGCATAAATAATCAAAACCTTCAAGGTTTATGGTTTAAAGTTTTAAACTATGTACCAACACCTTAGAAAACTGTGTAAATGACTATAAATTGTAAAGGCAAACTCATTGATTTAGCATTTCCTAAGATTATGGGGATTTTAAATATCACCCCAGATTCCTTTTATGATGTTGGTACCTATAAAAATGAAAAAGAAGTTCTGCATCACGTTGAAAATATGCTAACAAAAGGGGCTACTTTTATTGATGTAGGTGCTTATAGTTCCCGGCCTAATGCAGATCATGTTAGTGAAAATGACGAACTGAAACGAATACTTCCAATTGTAGACTTAGTTCTAAAAGAATTCCCTGAAACGATTCTCTCTATTGATACGTTTAGAAGTGAAGTTGCTAAGCAATGTATAGAAGCTGGAGCAGCGATGATAAATGATATTTCGGCCGGTTTACTTGATGACAATATGCTGCCAACTATTGCAAAGTTGCAAGTCCCGTATATTATGATGCACATGAGAGGAACACCTCAAAACATGCAGCAACAAACTACATATGATGATTTAGTAAAAGATGTATTATACTATTTTTCGGAACGCATAGCAGCTGCCAAAGCTTTGGGAGTCATTGATATGCTCATTGACCCTGGATTTGGGTTTGCAAAAACTTTAGATCAGAATTATGAACTCTTAAATAAATTAGAGCTTTTTAAAATGATTGAAAAACCCTTGCTAATTGGAGTTTCCAGAAAATCAATGATATACAAAACATTAAAAACTACAGCGCAAGAAGCATTAAATGGCACCTCGGTATTAAATACTATCGCCCTACAAAAAGGAGCCTCTATTTTACGTGTTCATGATGTAAAAGAAGCTGTGGAATGTGTTAAACTTGTTGAATCTCTCAAAAGTTAGTTGTTGCTTAAATATTATGAAAAACCTCTTTTTATCCATTATCTTTATTTGCCTTATTTCCTGCGGAGAAGATAAAGCTGTTCAGTTGCCCGAAATTAGTAATTCTAAGGTTACAGAAATAAATGATGTTTCTGCAGCTTATCTGTTTTATGATGAAACCTTAAGGGATAGTGTAGAGCTTAATAGAAGAAACCTAATTAGCACAACCAATTGGTTAATAAACGTTGATAAACGATTAACGCTAAAACAAGTGATTCCACATATTCAGTATTTGCAAGAGAAAAAAGGTAATTCTAGTCATAAAAACGAAAATGCTAAAAACTATTTTACCTGTAACGATACCAGTAAGCAAAACCTAGGTTTTTTTGAATTTACAAATTCAGTCTATAAAAATGCAAGTATTATCCCTTTAGTTGGAGATGAAATTTTCAATAAAAAACACAATTTCATTATTTATTTTAATACTGAAAATGACATTCAAATTAAATCATTTCCAGATAATGAAGATCCAATACATTCTAATATTAAAAACATTAAAAACGATTTAATTACTTTGACAAAAAGATTAAATAATGATTTAAATATCTCGCTAAGTTTTAATTCCGGCATTACCTTTCAAAACTATATTAGCATGAAATCGCTTGTCGCAGACCTGCCATCAGAAAAACTATCTATTACGGATATAGAATTTATTTCAGATTAAGCTTATTTTCTTAAATTTACAAAAACCCACTTCCATTGGATATTTTTCAAGACCTTTTAAAATTTACCGTTGTAGATATAATTGATGTCATTTTAGTAGCCCTGCTGCTTTATTATGTTTACAGGCTGATTAAAGGTACTGTAGCCATAAATATTTTTATTGGTATAATAATTATTTATGGCGCTTGGAGATTAACAGACTTTCTTAACATGGAGCTGCTCACTGGTATTTTTGGCGGATTTATGAAAGTTGGTATTATTGCTTTAATAGTTGTTTTTCAGCCGGAAATTCGAAAATTTTTACTCATGGTAGGGTCAACAAATTTTGGCCGACGTCGTAAATTTTTGCAACAAATTAATTTCTTAAAAACAGAATCTGCTGACGAAACCGATGTTGATGCCGTGATTTCTGCCTGCAATAAAATGTCTATGTCCAAAACTGGTGCACTAATTGTTTTTGAACGAAACAACAACCTCGATTTTTTATCAGATTCAGGTGATGAAATGAATATTAAAGTCACTCAACCCATTATAGAAAGTATCTTTTTTAAAAATAGTCCCCTTCATGATGGTGCTATAATTGTTAGCAACAACATTGTTAAGGCAACACGTGTTATTCTGCCTGTAAATAATGAAAAGAGTATTCCTCAACGTTTTGGTTTAAGGCATAGAGCAGCTATAGGGGTTACAGAAAAAACAGATGCCTTAGCTTTAGTAGTAAGCGAAGAAACTGGACATATTTCTTACTTTAAGGACGGTGAGTTTGTTGTTTTTGAAGACACTAATGAGCTAAGTACAATAATTAAAAAAGATTTAGCCTAAGCCACTTCCTCTTGTAAAAACTGAACTTCGTATAAGTTTTTATAATAGCCATCAGCCTTTTTGAGTAACTCATTGTGGGTACCTTGTTCTACTATTTCACCAGCATCCATAACTATAATTTTATCCGCTTTTTTAATAGTAGCCAAACGATGCGCAATAACAATTGAAGTCCTGCCTTTAGTAATCTTATCAGTGGCATTTTGAATAAGCTGTTCAGAATACGAATCTACAGAAGACGTAGCTTCATCTAGCACCAAAATACTAGGATTCGTTACATATGCCCTCAAAAAAGAAATGAGTTGACGCTGACCCGAAGACAACATAACGCCTCGCTCTTTTACATTATAATGATACCCATTAGGCAAAGTCATAATAAAATCATGAATACCAATATCTTTCGCGGCTTCTTGAACCTGTTCTTCTGTTATTTCGGGATGATTAAGCGTTATATTATTTAAAATAGTATCTGCAAATAAGAATACATCTTGCAATACAACAGCAATTTGGGTTCGTAATGATCCTAGAGTAACATCTTTAATATTAACACCATCAACAGAAATCGTACCATCATTAATTTCATAAAAACGATTCAATAAATTAATAATTGTAGATTTCCCAGCTCCGGTGGCTCCAACAATGGCAACGGTTTCTCCTGCTTTCACATCAAAAGAAATCCCTTTTAGCACAGGTTCATCATCTACATAATTAAAATACACGTTTTCAAATGAAATATCGCCTTTAAAGTGCTCAGCAACATATTTACCATGATCATCAATTTGCGATGTTGTATCAATCACTTTAAACACTCTATTAGCTGCCACCATTCCCATTTGTAGGGTATTAAACTTATCTGCAATTTGTCGTAGTGGTCTAAATAGCATTGGGATAAACATAATAAAAGATACAAGCACTCCTTGCGTAACACTCCCTTCTAAAACTACATTTAAACCACCATACCAAGCGACTAAACCAATAGTAATCGATGAGGACAAATCGGCCAATGGAAAGAAAATAGAATTATACCAAACCGTTTTTAACCAACCTTTTTTATGGCGCTCATTAATAGTTTTAAAGTTGTTTGATTCAACAGATTCGCGTGTAAACAACTGTAATATCTTCATACCCGTTAATCGCTCTTGTACAAACGAGTTTAAATTGGAAACTTCTGTACGCACCTCTTCAAAAGCTTTTTTCATATATTTTTGAAAAACACGCGTAGCATAAAGCAATACTGGAAGCATTAAAAACACAATTAAGCTCAACTTCACATTGGTATAAACCATGACTCCAAATACGACAGACATGGTTAACAAATCTCGAACAATCATAAACAAACCTTGTCCAAAAATATCAGCAATACGTTCCATATCGGTTACTGCCCTAGTGATGAGTACACCCACTGATGAATTATCATAATACTTCATTTTAAACTTAAGCAAATGATCGAAAAGTTTTACTCTAACATCCATGACCAAATTTTGACCTAGCCATGTAGCGTAATAAATAAAGAGTAACTGAAAAAAAGTTTGCAAAATTAAAACACCAAGCATAAGCATGATATAAAACAAAAAGTCTTTAGCTTCTTGTTTGGCAATACTGTCGTCAATGGCAAATTGTGTGATTTTGGGTGTAGCCACACTGAATACCGCAAGTATAACCACAAGAACGATTAAGCCAAAAAACACAAACTTATAAGGCTTTATATATTCAAATAGGCGCCTAAAAAGCTTAAAATCAAAAATACTTTCTTTTCCTTTACTCATCTATAGTCTTATCTCTTCTGGGTATTCAATTTTTGTTAAGTACAACCCATGCGCTGGCACAGAAAACCCTGCTTCACTTCTACTTTTAGATTGAATAATTTGATGCAACTCCTCAACTTTAATTTTACCAAGACCAATATTAATCATGGTACCTACAATGGCTCGAACCATATTTCTCAAAAAACGATTGGCTTTAATTTCAAAATGAAGCTCATCTGCTTTAAAAAACCATTCCGCCTTCATGATATCACAATAATACGTTTTTACGTCGGTATTACTTTTTGAAAAACATTGAAAATCTTTATACTCAAATAATATCTTGGCAGCCTCATTCATTTTGTTAACGTCCAAATTCTGTTTCACAAAATAAGTGTTTTCAAAATTAAAAACATTTTTCACTAAGCCTATTCGGTAAACATAAGTTCTGCTTAAAGCATCAAAACGCGTATGCGCTTCTGGTTTTACATTAAATATTTCTTGTATAGCAATATCTGAAGGTAAAAACGAGTTCAACTTAAAAACTAGATTAGACTGACTTAAATTAATATCGGTATCAAAATGAGCAAACATTTGAGAGGCATGTACTCCAGCATCTGTTCTGCCAGCTCCCATTACACTAACAGTTTCATTAAGTATGGTAGACAATGCGTTTTCAATAACTTCCTGAACAGAAATAGCATTAGGTTGGTTCTGCCACCCATGGTATAATTTCCCGTTATAAGCCAATTCTATAAAATATCGCAACCTATTTGTACCGTTTTATAAGAACACAAAGATAGCGAGATTTGCGATTACCCATACATCAATAATCTTAATTAAATATTAAAAAATATGGGGGTTACCCGATCCTGAATTTAGCTCAGGATCAGGTCGGGCTTTTCGTTGCAATCTTTTTATGCTAACCTTGTTTCTGCATACCACAACAGGTTTTGTTTACTTCATAATTGTGCTTAATTAAAATGATAGATGAGCACAAAAAGGATTTCCTATACAATCCCTAACGCAACTATTTGCAGACTACAGGAAATACATGGATCTGCTTTCCTTTTTAAGGATGGCTCGGTTAACGTTCTGTGTATGAATAGTAGCGGGTAAAATACACTTTTATATTGAGCTGCAAGATATTGAATTAAACGAAAAAACGGTTCGGGACCACTCCCAAACCGCTGTTACTTATACACTTTGCTGTACGTAGTTTTTAATTATTTTTTAGGTTCTACAATGTAGCCTCACCGATGAAAAAGTATAGATTTTTAAGTGAAGCATCTCTTTTTGGGAAAAGTGCCTTCATTCTCTCATCTGTTCCCATTTGTTGGAGTCCTTCCATGGAGTCGAAGTAGAAACGATGTATTTCATCAGGTTTTTCTACTGTTCCTTTAGATTGAAATGGGGCAACGAATCGTTCAAAGTGTGTTCCAAATTCAGGCATGATTTCACAAACTTCATCATGATATTCCTCAAACTCCTTCACAGCCGCTTCTCTCTCATCAAAATAGATAAGTGCTACCCCATATGTTTTTGATGTATCACCTGATTCTTTCTCGAATTCAAAATCAGTATTACGGCTAGTGAATATAGAAATATCCTCTAATGCTGGTATTGCATACTCTTCTCTAATTTTAATAAACTCAGGATCTTCGTTGAATTTATTAAATACTTCAATACTAGGATAAGATGCGAAGTGAATTTCATCAGGTATATCTAGTTCACCTTCCGCTAACATAGTTGGTTTAATTACCCGCTCTATTTTTCCGCCATAACTTTCTAGAATTGTTCCACCTTTCTTTTTATACTCGTCAAAGCGTTGCTCTTCACCATCTTTGATATACATCAATGCGACGTTTACGATTTCTTCCTTCTTCTTCTCCATATTATTTGTGTTTTGAGTGTTAGATCTTTCTTTTATTGAACTACATGAGAACATCATCAAAGTCCCCATTATAATTGTTGTTATCCTTTTCATTTTTTTAAATTAAATGCCCCATCTGGAGGTTGTTTTTAACATGGTTCTCTTGAATTCGACCAATGCTATTATTCAATTCATTTGTCCCGTAATCAATCCCTGTAACTTTTCTGATTGGTCTTTTTCCTTTCTCGGTTTGAAGAACCTCTAATACAGAATCTGCTATTTCTTGAGGGTTAGGTGCGTCATCACTTTTGAAAAGTTCTCCAAAGCTTTGAAGCATTGCTGAAGGAACCATACGCATCTCCCCATAAGTATCAAGAGCCGTTTCATCATCTTCTTTAGGTCCGCTATGCAATAAGCTGGTAGGAAATGGACCGGGCTCCAAAATAGACACATCCACACTTAATGGTTTTAGCTCATATCGGAGGGATTCGGTGTATGCTTCTAAGGCAAATTTACTAGCGCAGTAAACTCCAAAGTAAGGGAATACCAAACGACCTGCTAAAGAGGAAATATTGATAATAACCCCATCCATTGATTTCTTAATTAAAGGAAGGAAAGCCTTAGTTGTTCTTAGAACTCCAAAGAAATTGGTGTCAAATTGCTCTTGAACTTGTTCTAAACTATATGCTTCTGTTATGCCTACATACATAACACCGGCATTGTTTATCAGCGCATCAAGGCTTCCATCTTCTCGTGTGATTTTTGTAGTTAATTCTTTTACAGAAACATCACTCGTAACATCAAGTTCAGCGACAGTAATGGCTAAGTTTTCATCTTTAGCTAATACTTCAAATTCTTTTCTTTTCTCATAGTTTTTACCATTGGGATCTCTCATGGTTGCCCAAACTTTGTATCCTTTTCGAGCAAGGGTGAGAGTGGTCAGATAACCAAACCCGCTACTTGAACCTGTAATAAGTACTTTTTTCATCTTTTTGCTTTTTAGTATTAATTAATAATACAAAGGTCAGCATAGCAAAAAGGAAAATGTTTTACTGTTAGTTCAATGAATTTCCCAAATGGGTCATCTTGTAGTTAGAAGGTGAGACACCGTATTTTTGTTTAAATGTTTTAGAAAAATGCGACACGTTAGCGAACCCACATTCATAAGCAATATCTGTTGCTCTTAAGTCTGTAGATGTCAATAGCTCTATCGATCTTTCAAGTTTCTTATCCCTTAAGTAGCTTGCAGGAGAAACGCTGTATAGTTTTTTGAATTCTCGCTTGAATGTAGATAGACTTTGATTATTAAGCTGAGCCAATTCGTCAAGGGTGGTATTAGAATAATAATGTGCTTCTATGATCTCTCGAAAAGAATAAGAGTTTGGATTAAATAGGTTAGAAAGAACTTGTCTAATTGCAGGGGCATTTTGAGTTTGATTCAGTAACAAGATGATTTCTTTTAACTTTAAAATCAAAATTTCCTCATTAAATAGATTAGGGTTATTAAAGTAAAACAGAATGTCTTCTATGTACTTATGAATTAAAGCATCACTGTTCAATTTCGTCATTCTTAAATCTGAATTATTCTTTACTTTTAGAAAATCAGGAAGTTTATTTTCATAAATTTTTAAAAGGACTTCAGGGTAAAAATGAACAGCTAAAGCTTGATATGTCTCTGAGGATTTTGAAGGCAGCATCCTACTCGTATAGTTACCACACTTCATTAAAAGCGACTCTTCAGCTTCAATTTTTACTTTTTCCACTTCAGAAACCGATTCATATTCCCCCTTCATGATATACAGGAAACATGCCGCATTCGGCATGGGGTTTGGCTTTTTAAAAGGAGGTTTTAGAACAATCGTCTCAAAAATCATTTTGCCAAATAAATCAATCGTCTTATAGTCTAATATCATCTCATTTTTATCGCAATATTATAAAGATAATTGTTCTGATTGGTTATACGGTTGATTCATTAATTTGTCTATTCGGGTCAAAAATATTAAGTACAACTTTTGGGATATGAAATCGTTTCAATGTTTCATATCCTACGTTAAACGAAGTTCGATAATTTTTCTAACAAAATCAAGCAAACCACTCTCCAAATAACAGGTCATCATCACCAGCTAATTAAAACAATAATCAATAACTTTACATTCTTATTTTGCTAGACCTATAATGACTAAAATATTACTACTTTCTGACACCCATGGCTACATAGATACCGATATATTAAAATATGTAAAACAAGCTGATGAAGTGTGGCACGCTGGCGATATTGGTAGTTTAAAGGTTACTGATGCTATTAAAGCCCTTAAACCATTAAAAGGTGTTTATGGAAATATTGATGACGCCAGTGTTAGAGTAGAGTTTCCTGAACACAATAGATTTACCTGTGAAGATGTTGATGTTTGGATGACGCATATTGGAGGTTATCCCCCTAAATATAACCCGAGAGTTCTCTCTGGTATTAAAGAAAACCCTCCCCGAATTTTTATTTGTGGCCATTCGCATATTTTAAAAGTGATGCCCGATAAAAAACTAAACCTTATACATATGAATCCTGGAGCTGCTGGTAAACATGGGTTTCATAAATCCAGAACTATGCTAAGGTTTACTATTGATGGCAAAAAAATTGATAATCTGGAGGTTATTGAATTTCCTGTTAGGCACCCAAAATCAAACTTATAGTCCATTGTGATAACCTTAAAAAGTAGACCATCCATCGTGGGTACTTGAATTTGGCGAGTACGTGCTTAGGGATTGCAGTAAAAAGCCCACAGCGAGGTACGAGCGCGGACTTGCTACGTAAAGCCCGACCTGATCCTGAACTAAATTCAGGATTATGTTAACGCCCAACATATTACGACACCCTTTTAACCTCATACTTGAATAAACAAAACCTGATAAATTACTTGATAAGTTGTATTTTTGCAGCCGTTTTAAAAATTAAACATAATTTGTTATGAGTCAAGTAAAAGAAAATGATACGATAAAAGTACATTACACGGGAAAATTAAGTAATGGTCAAGTTTTTGACAGCTCGTTAGAAAGAGAACCTTTAGAAGTTGAACTAGGTAAAGGCATGCTTATTCCTGGGTTTGAAAAAGGGATTATTGATATGAAATTAAATGAAAAGAAAACGATCAATATTCCCGTTGCTGAAGCTTATGGCGATGTGCAAAAAGAACTAATGTACGAAGTTAAGAAAGAACAATTACCACCAGATATGGCCCCTGAAGTTGGTATGGGGTTAGCCTCGAAAGACGAAAACGGTAGAGAAGTACAATTTCGCGTCGCTGCTGTTAATGACGACCATATCATTGTTGATGCCAACCATCCATTGGCTGGACAAGATCTAACTTTCGATTTAGAGCTTATCGAAATAAAATAATTATTTCTAAATCTATAATACAATTTAAAGTCTGGAATTTTATTTTAGACTTTTTTTTTGCCTAAAACCTTGAAAAAAAAAGCCCAAGATCTTCATCCTGGGCTTACGCACTAATACTACTAAGATATAAGGTTTTTAACGTAACCTATCAACAGATTTTACGAGATCTTCATCCTTCTTGATGGCCTTATTGGCTAAAGCCAAAAACACGATAGAAACAATAGGGAGAAGCATCCCAATACCTTTCTCAGAAACCGCCGTTTCTCCAGATATATTTAGTGATTGATACACGAAAAATCCTAGTAAAATAAAGTTTAATATGATGTTAAGTCGCCCCAGCATAAATTGAGACTTCCTATTTTTATACATAAATATAGATATTAAAGACAGTATGGCCGAACCTAAGAATAAACCCAAGTATAGTATATCGTCTTTTGCAAACACACTTAAACCATCATTAGTAATCCATAAATGGAACACAAATATTAACCCTGCCGAAATACCAGCAGCGCATAATAAATAAATAGATTGAATACGTTGTAACATATAATTTTATAAAACTAGACCGCAAAAATAGAAGAATAAATACAAAAAAATAAAATAAAGTTGTATAATTGCAGTAATAATTCTCAACAATCGCAATAACAAGCGGTTAATTCTTCAGAATAAAATCATTTTTTTCAGAATTACTCAAGATCGTATTCAATACAAAATATTCAATTAAACATCAATGTTTGAAATTTCACAATTAAAAGAAAAAAAGCTCGCTGATTTACAGGAGATTGCAAAAAAACTGAGCGTTCCTAAATATCGTTCATTAAAAAAACTTGATTTAGTATACCAAATCCTAGATCAACAAGCTGCTGATCCTAAAGCTGTAAAAGCTGTTGTAGCCCCTGCTGAAACTACTGAAAACGCAGAACCTAAACCTGCTAGAAAACCAAGACAACGGGTACAGAAGCCAGCTAAAGACAGTACACCAGCTAAGCCAGAAGCTAAAGCAACTGAAAGCAAAACTGAACCAAAAGCAGATACTGCAAAAAAAGCAGAGGCTCCTCAAAAACAACAAAAGGAAGAACAAAGAAAAGATAACAATCCTAGGCATAGAAATAACCAAAACGACAATCAGCAGAAGTCGAATCAAAGAAATCACAGCCAAAATAAAAATCAACACAGAAACCAAAAAAATGGTAATGTTGACAAAGGCAACAAAGATAACAGAAATCGTTACCGCGAGCCCGATTTTGAGTTTGACGCCATTATTGAAAGTGAAGGTGTTTTAGACATTATGCAAGATGGATATGGTTTTTTAAGATCTTCAGATTACAACTACCTGTCTTCTCCTGATGATATTTATGTGTCACAATCTCAAATTAGATTGTTTGGTTTAAAAACTGGAGACACTGTTTTGGGTCATGTACGTCCGCCAAAAGAAGGAGAAAAATATTTCCCTTTAATTAAAGTAAGCAAAATTAATGGTCAAAACCCTAATGTGGTAAGAGATCGTGTGTCTTTTGAGCATTTAACACCTTTATTCCCTCAAGAAAAATTCAATTTAGCAGAACGTCAAAGTACGATTTCTACTAGAATTATGGACTTATTTTCGCCTATTGGAAAAGGACAACGTGGAATGATTGTATCGCAACCAAAAACGGGTAAAACTATGTTACTTAAGGATGTTGCAAATGCTATTGCAGCAAACCACCCCGAGGTTTACCAAATGATTTTATTAATTGATGAACGTCCTGAAGAGGTAACAGATATGCAACGTAATGTTCAAGGAGAAGTTATTGCTTCCACTTTTGATAAAGAAGCTCATGAGCACGTAAAAATTGCCAATATTGTTCTTGAAAAAGCAAAACGACTCGTAGAATGTGGCCATGATGTCGTGATATTATTAGATTCTATTACACGTTTAGCAAGAGCATATAATACGGTACAGCCCGCTTCTGGTAAAATATTAAGTGGTGGTGTTGATGCCAACGCCTTACACAAGCCAAAACGCTTTTTTGGAGCAGCTCGAAACATCGAAAACGGTGGTTCTCTTACCATTATTGCAACAGCGCTTACTGAAACAGGTTCTAAAATGGACGAGGTCATTTTTGAAGAGTTTAAAGGAACTGGTAACATGGAACTTCAGTTGGATAGAAAAATATCTAACCGTAGAATTTTCCCTGCTATCGATTTAACATCTTCAAGTACGCGTCGTGATGATATCTTATTAGATGACAACACTATTCAGCGTATGTGGGTAATGCGCAAATACTTAGCAGACATGAATCCTGTTGAAGCTATGGAATTCATTAATGACCGTTTCAAACAAACGAGAAACAACGAAGAGTTTTTAATATCTATGAATGGATAATAAATTATAAACTTTACTAACAACTAAACTAAAAAAAGTCTTAACCTCATGTTAAGGCTTTTTTTGATTTATAATAATTTAAAAACCTCATATTAGGCACATTGCTTTATTCTATAATTTTGTAGTCATAAATATACTTCAAAATCACATTAAAGGACGTTAAACATTGGAGACAAATAAGTTTTGATTCCTTTCAAAAGTAGATACGAATATTAAAAATACACTAAGCCACCATTACTCTGCCAAATTAGTTCGTTATGCTATTACTCATTCAATAAACAGTAAACTTTCAATAATTTAACACAACCATTTGATAATTTCAGCATCTAAAAGTAAAGTACAAAGAAAGAATTATGAAAATTGAAAAAATAGGATTACTAATAGTTATAGTGTTCAAATTTTTTTACGAGCCGTAATAGTGATGACTATAATAAATCAACATTTGAATCAACCGCAATACTTTCAGGTTTCGACCTGACCTTATGTTCCTGCTGTGGAGGTTGTTGGATTATTATTATTATTATTATTATTATTGATGGAGATGAATCTGAGAATTGTTTTTCTGAATTACCTCCAAATTCTGATATAAATTTAGAAACCATAAAATCATCTATTTCTGTTAATTTAAATTGGTCTGAATCGCTTGATTATTGCGGACAGAGGATAATAATTGAATCTCTTGAGCTAATTGAATGAGAGACTATATGATGAAACAAAATCTTTCATTTAAAACATTAATTGTTCAAAATTAATAGCCATATCAACTATAGTTTATTCTACGATACTCTAATTCAATCAAATTAACTACTTTTAGTCCGTTTTTGATAACAGTTAAGGAAGTCGACAATCATTTTAAAGTATAGTTTTTAAAACAATTATGGCTAAATTATTATTCAATTTTCTTTTCATTCTTTTTTTGGGACAGTTTGTATGTTCTCAATCACATTCTAACAAATTAAATGTTTTAATCTTAGATGGTTTTAGTAATCACAATTGGAAACAAACTTCTTTACTTGTTAAATCGATTCTTGAAGAAAGCAATTTATTTAATATAACTATATCAACAGCTCCTTCTACACTTAAGGGTAGTGCATGGCAAAATTGGCGACCGAAATTTGAAAATTTTGATGTTGTTATTCAGAACACGAACAATATTCAGAATAAAAAAATCCATTGGCCTCAAGAAGTTCAAAAAGATTTGGAAAACTACGTAAGATCAGGAGGGGGCCTATACATACTCCATTCAGCAAACAATGCTTTCTCAAAGTGGGACGAGTATAACCTTATGATAGGATTAGGCTGGAGATCGGAAACCGAAGGTATTGCACTGCAAATAAGTGAAAATAAAAAAATAGTTGAAATTCCTGTAGGAAAGGGTAAGCCCACATTTCATGGGCCAAGAAACGACGAAGCTATTTATATTTTAAACAACCATCCTATTAATAGAGGTTTTCCTCAAGTTTGGAAGACACCAGACTTGGAACTTTATAAGTTTGCTAGAGGGCCAGCCAAAAACCTTACCGTACTTTCATACGCGATAGATGATAACACCAATATAAACTGGCCGGTAGAATGGGTGGTTTCCTATGGGAAAGGAAGAGTTTATAATTCTTCTATGGGGCATCTCTGGGAAGGGGAATCCTACCCGATAAGTTATAGATGTGTTGGTTTTCAAACCACTTTAATTAGAGCTACAGAATGGTTAGCTACTGGAAATACTTCTTATGAAATACCTGACAATTTCCCAACCCAAAATAAAATGGAATTAATTAGCATAACTACTAATACCCCGAAATAAGACAAAGTTCTTTTTAAATTTCCACCAAAGCAAAATACAAATCAACGAATATTCAAATAACACACATGTCCAAAAAATTTAACACCAGCAAACTTTCTAAACAAGAGCTGGCAAGTCATTTAAAAAAACCTACTGGAGAAGATGGAAAAGAAGTTGGTAGGCAAATGAATAAAGGTAATAAACATATCTGCCTAAACTCCTACAATGTATTAAACCCTAAATCAAATAGCTTGATCCTAGAAATTGGAATGGGCAATGGTTACTTCACCAAAAATATTTTGTCAATGAATCCTAATTTAGAATGTACTGGATTAGATTTTTCCCAAACTATGGTTGATGAAGCTATGCTATTAAATAAGAAATTGATAAATACTAAAAAGGTGTCTTTTATTAAAGGTTCGATTGAAAAACTGCCATTTGATAATAATAGTTTTGATTATATAACCACGACTAACACAATATATTTTTGGCCGAATTTAATAGATAGTGCTAAAGAAATGTATAGAGTATTAAAGCCTACTGGTAAAGCTTTAATTGGATATCGATCAAAAGAACTGATGGATAAAATAGAATTAACACAATACAACTTTAATAAATATACTAAAGAAGAGATAGAAAAATTATTAGATAAAACGGGATTCAAACAAATAGCAACAGAGGTAATTTCGGAACCAGACATTGACTTTGATGGAATTCCTATGTCCATGAGCGGACTCTTTACCTATGGATTAAAATAACAACAAACAGTAAAAAAAGACTACAAAACGTAAAAAGCACTTCCTTAAAGCAGATAACCTTTATAAGTTGACAACCTAATTTTTAATAATTTTCATAACATCAAACCTCCCATTAATTCCTTCAAGTTTTATAAAATATAACCCACTAGCCAAGTGTTCAAAATAAACTTTACTGCTTTTACTTGGAATATTCTTTACTGTTTTAACTAAAAATCCATTTACATTGTAAACATTTAATTGTTTTAAATTAGAATTAGACTTAATGGTAATAAAATCTAGAACAGGATTTGAATAGGCTAAGCTTCGTGAAAGATTAAACTCCGATGCAGAGGCCGTTTCACCTTTATCTTTATACGTCCGAATCCAATCCACTTTGAATGTATGCCCATCGGTATCGGCTAATTCCCAATCAGTTGGCCATACACCATTATTTACTTGCCAGCCTTGGGCAGCACCAGAAATAATAATTTTTTCCTCACTGGATAATCCGTTACCGTTTAAATACTCATTAGGATCAATAATCGCTGCTCCAGAAACTGTTCTTACCAAAACTCCATCAATATAGTACTCTAAATGAAAAGGATCTCTCCAATACACTCCTACTCTTCTAAAACCATCGCGCCAATAAGAACCATCTGTATACCAACTACCATTATCCGTAGGTTGATAATCTAACGCTGGCGTAACACTCCTGTCAAAAGTATGATGACTCAAATGCATTCGCTTTGCAAACCATTCTTTTGAAGAACTAGCACTTTCGGAATAGCTAGAACCATAGGCTTCAACAATATCGATCTCCTCAGCACTATCTGAACTTAGCATCCAAACTGCATTAGCCATTACCGAATTCATCACTTTCATTCGAGTTTCAACAAAAACAGGATACTTAATTGCTGTTTTAGTTGAAATGGCCTGAAAATGGACTTTATCAGTTGTACCAGGCACTCGTGTGGCTTTTATTTCCAGATTACCATTCGTTACTCTTGCGTTATCTGGAATCCATTCTGTATTTCCCGGACCTTTCCAACCGTTAATAAAACCATCTTTCCACTTACTATTAAAAATAGCTCCCTTATTATCTGCTGGAGCTTCGTAATTAAAATCATCTGAAGTCTCGTCTATGAGCTCCCATTGGCCAACAACAGGATCAACTGGTATATCTATACCATCCCAATCATATTGTGCAAAAAGTCTTGTAGAGATTAAACAAAAGAATAAAAACAAGAAAAAAAAACTTCTTTTTTGAGACATAACTGTATGGTTTAAATGAAAATCATTCACTCACTAAAATAGTAAAAATAAGTTGTTCTTTTCAAAATAACAGAAACCTCAAAATAGCTTGTAAATGTTTATAATATTTTACAAAGGATACTTTATAAAAAAAGCCTCTCGAATTTGAAAGGCTTTTAAATTATAATCTATTTTTCTATTCAATAGTCAGTTAAAAGATCTCTGTATTCTTTTAAGTCCAAAACATTCATCTTATTATTCAAATTTTTAATAAGAGATAATAAATATTTAAGACTTTCTTCAGGTGCAGTCATATCATTTGCCACAATTTCTCCATTCTCTTCTAGCGGTTCATCATCCAGAATTGGTATTAAAAATGAATCATTTGCTTCAATATGCTCATAAGTAAGTCTTAAAACCTTAACCACTAAAGGTATTTGCTCTTCTAAAGCAAAAACGCGTAATGCTTTAACATTACTTATTACGCCTTCACTATTAACACCATCTTCATCGATTTTCTTAAGAGTCTTATCTATAAGTTTTATTGCTTCTTTATTTTCCAAGGGATTGTAATTTGTTAAGTTTACTACTTGTTGCTATTGCAAATTTATAGTTTTATTTATTGGTTTAAAACTAAAACATTAAAAGAAAATCAAAAAAAAAGCTCCTCATAATGAGAAGCTTTTAAATATATTTCTTTAACGAATCTTAAAGTGCAGCAACATGTGCAGCCAAACCGGATTTAAGGTTTGCAGCTTTATTAGCATGAATTACATTTTTCTTAGCTAACTTATCTAACATAGAAACTATTGAAGGGAATAAAGCTTCAGCCTCTTTCTTATCAGTTAATTCACGTAACTTCTTGATAGCATTACGTGTTGTTTTATGCTGATATTTATTAGTTAAGCGTTTAGCTTCGTTACTTCTAATTCTTTTTAATGCTGACTTATGATTTGCCATTTTATTCTTCTTATTAAATATTGTAGCCCGTAGGGGAATCGAACCCCTCTTACCAGGATGAAAACCTGGCGTCCTAGCCGATAGACGAACGGGCCATTTGTTTTAGAGTGCGCAAATATAATTTTAATTTACAAACCTGCAACTTAAAATTTAATAATTACTTCACTGTTTCAAATAACTTACAATGTTTTCCATTGCGGATGCAAAAATACAACTATTTTTAAATGTTGCAAGAGCAATATAAATTTTTTTTAAAAAAATTTATATTGCCTTTTTTATTTTTGAAATTAATATGCTTTTGCGAACAATACTCTACGTTTCGACGGTTTTCCAGAATACACACAAACCCCTTCTTCTTCCTTGGCTTCCAAAGGAATACAACGTATAGTAGCTTTGGTTAACTCTTTTATCTTGTCTTCAGTCTCATTTGTACCGTCCCAATGTGCAGAAATAAACCCTGTTTTAGTTTCTAAAACGTTTTTAAACTCTTCAAAAGTTTCAACCTCAGTAGTATGTTCATTTCTATAATCAAGCGCCTTATTAAATAAACTGTCTTGCATTTCTTTTAGCAAACCTTCAACCTTGTCATTTAAATTATCCAAAGCAATAACTTCTTTAGTTAAGGTATCTCTCCTTGCAATCTCAACCGTTCCGTTATCCAAATCTTTCGGACCTATAGCTATACGCAATGGTACTCCTTGTAACTCATGCTGTGCAAATTTAGCTCCCGGTCTATGCGTTGTTCTATTATCAAATTTAACCGTAATATGCTTTGCTCTTAAATCACTTAGTATACTATTTACAACTTCTGTAATAGCCTCCAAATCTTCTGCACTTTTATATATCGGCACAACAACAACTTGGTTAGGTGCTAAACTTGGTGGTAATACTAATCCATAATCATCGCTATGCGTCATAATTAAAGCCCCCATTAAACGTGTTGAAACACCCCACGATGTTGCCCAAACGTAATCTTGTTTTCCTTCTTTATTAGCAAACTTAACATCGAATGCTTTTGCAAAATTTTGACCTAAAAAATGTGAAGTCCCTGCTTGCAAAGCCTTTCCATCTTGCATTAATGCCTCAATACAATAAGTTTCATCGGCTCCAGCAAAACGTTCACTTTCTGTTTTCAAACCTTGAACTACCGGAATAGCCATAAACTTTTCAACAAACGTAGCATATACATTATTCATCAACTCTGCTTCTGCCAGAGCTTCTTTTTTTGTTTCGTGAGCGGTATGCCCTTCTTGCCATAAAAACTCTGCAGTCCTCAAAAATAAGCGCGTTCGCATTTCCCAACGCACCACATTTGCCCACTGATTTATTAAAAGAGGTAAATCTCTATAAGATTGTACCCAACCTCTAAAAGTATTCCAAATTATAGCTTCACTTGTAGGTCTTACAATAAGTTCCTCTTCAAGTTTAGCCTCTGGATCTACTCGTAATTTCCCTTCTTTATCCGGATCATTTTGCAACCTGTAATGCGTAACAATTGCACATTCCTTAGCAAAACCCTCTGCATTCTTCTCTTCTGCCTCAAACAAACTTTTAGGAACAAACAAAGGGAAATACGCATTTTGATGCCCTGTTTCTTTAAACATTTTATCTAATTCTGCCTGCATTTTCTCCCAAATCGCATAACCGTAAGGTTTAATCACCATACATCCTCTTACTGCTGAATTCTCAGCAAGGTCTGCTTTGACAACCAATTCGTTATACCACTTAGAATAATCTTCCGCTCTACTAGTAAGTTTTTTACCCATATTATTGTTTTGGCACAAATGTTGTGACTATTGTTAATTGAAAATAGTTCAGCAAAACTAACTATTTTTGTTATGTTCAACAATAAAATTTAGAGATATGCATATTAACAACTACTTAAAAATGAAAACACCCTTAGTAATATTACTGGGGTCATTGCTAGGTTTAGTTTCCTGTGGAACTTACGATTATGTAGGTGTTGATAACGACGGCATCTATGGTGAACCTGTGGTTATGCATCAAGAAAAAACTGTTGAAACACCACCAAAAAAGGATAATAACTATTATGAAAACTATTTTCAGACCAAAGCAATCGAATCGGAAAATCTTGATGACGACAATGTTATCTTTACTGATATAGACTCCTACGAAAACTCAAGTTATGTTGAAAATGATACTATACCAAATAACTATCAAGGTTATGCTGGATGGGGACAAAGTAATACCAATGTTGTTGTTAACGTAAATTCTGGCTGGGGAGGCTGGGGTGGCTACGGCGGTTGGGGTATTGGCTTTGGCTGGGGCTATGGTGGATTTTATGGCGGTTACCCAGGTTGGGGATGGGGAGGATACTATCCCGGATGGGGTTACCCAGGATGGGGATATCCAGGCTGGTGTTATCCCGGTTATGGCGGTTACTACCGCAGTCCATACGTGTCATATAATGCTGGTAGAAGAGGTAGTTATTACTCTAGAGGCTATAGTGGAACTCAAACTGGTAGACGAAGTTCATATGGAAAATCAAATACTGGAGGCAGACGAAGTGCATATGCTTCCAATAATTCAAGAAATTCTGTATCTGGCAATAGCAGCACCAGACGTAGTTCTGTAAATTCTAACAATAGAACAACTTCAAAATATAACACCGCTAGAAGAAGTAGTAGCAGTGTAAACCGTAGCTCCTCTAGAACTAGTAATGGTTACAGGCAAGGCTATAATTCTAATGGCAATAGAACATACTCTGGAACCGCAAGAAGATCTAGTACCGTTTCTAGAACGCCATCAAGAAATTCAACAGCACGGGCTTCATCTCCTTCTGCAAGAAGAAGTTCAAGTACAGTCTACAGACAACCAGCAAGAACTTATAATTCTGGAAACGCAAATAGAAATTCATCTTCGCGAAGTTCGGGGTATTCTCCAAGTAGAAGCTCTAGTTCAAGGTCAAGTGGTTCAATGTCAAGATCATCTGGTGGCAGTAGAAGTTCGGGTGGTGCGCGTTCATCTGGTGGCGGAGGAAGAAGACGCTAATCTTTTTATTCATTCAAAAAAAAACTATCAATATGAAAAAGTTAAATTTACTATTCATAGGAATCCTATCTATGTCTACCGTTTACGCACAAGAAATTAGTGATGTGTTACGGTATTCACAAAGCGAAATTCATGGAACGGCTCGATTTAGAGCTATGAGTGGTGCATTTGGCGCTTTAGGTGGTGACTTAAGTGCGGTAAGCTTAAATCCTGCAGGATCTGTCGTTTTTAACCAAAGCCACGCAGCAATAACTGGTTCTGTCGTAGGTACGGACAATACTACCGAGTATTTCAATAATTATACAAATTCTAACGAATCTAAATTTCAAATAAACCAAGGTGGAGCCGCTTTTATATTTAGAAATAATGACAGAAGTTCCGAGTGGTCTAAATTTGCACTGTCCTTCAATTATGAACGCACAAATAATCATAACAGTAGTTGGACGGCAAGAGGCTTAAATGACACTCAAGATCCTGATTTTAGTAATTCTGTAGCAAGTTACTTTTTTGACTATGCAGACGGCAAAAGACTTGTTGACATTTCTGCCCTACCTGATGAAACCATATCACAGGCATATAGAAATATTGGAGATGAATTTGGTTTTGCACATCAACAAGGTTTTTTAGGCTATGAATCTTATATTTTAGACCCAGAGTTTGATGATGATGAAAACACAGCTTATTTTTCTAATGTAGAGCCAGGAAATTTTAATCATAATTACACCTATATCGCATCAGGCTATAGCTCTAAAATGAGTTTCAATCTAGCTACACAATACAAAAATGTTTTATCTCTTGGTTTAAATTTAAACTCTCACTTTATGAGGTATGATAGAGCTACAATTCTTTTAGAAGATAATAATAATGTTGGTTCTTACGTCAATAGTATAGATTTCAGAAATAATTTAACAAGCAGAGCTGCTGGATTTTCCTTCCAATTGGGAGCTATTGTAAAACTAACCCCAGAGCTTAGAGCTGGACTAACTTACGACTCCCCTACATGGTACTCTGTGGATGAAGAAACTTCACAATCTGTTTCCACTGTTCGAGATGAGGTTAATGGTCCTGAATCTATACTTATAGCTCCTGGAATTTTAAACGTATACCCGAGATACAATTTACAATCCCCTTCAAGATTTACAGGTAGTTTAGCCTATGTTTTTGCAAAGCGCGGAATTTTAAGTTTCAACTATTCAAACACAAATTATAGCAAAACAAAACTTACTCCAACTTACGATCCCTTTTTTGCTGATCAAAACGATATTATGAGTAATACATTTACAAATGCATCAACATACCGAATCGGCGCAGAATATAAAATAAAACAAATCAGCCTAAGAGGTGGGTATAGGTTTGAAGAAAGTCCTTATTTAAACCAAACAACTGTTGGGGATTTAACTGGTTATTCTTTTGGTATTGGATTCAACTTTGGAAACTTTCGACTAGACCTAGCTTATGATCGTGCAGAACGAGATTCCCAAAACAATCTTTACAATTTAAACTTTGGGACTGCTCCGTCTGCCAATGTTAATACTGAGAACCAAAATTTCACGTTCACTTTAGCATTTAATATTTAATTTCGATCGTATAACAATTACAGATCACACCAAATAATTATAGCTGCTAATTTTTTAAGCAAAATTCTTGTAATTAAATTTCAATTTACTAGACTAAGTAGAAGTATTAATTATTTGCTAACATCAAACGTTGCAAAAGAGAAATGCTTATCTTTGCAAATTAAATTTTGAGCTATTACTGATGAAATTTGACAACAATTTAGACGACTTTGAAGCTTTAGGAGATGAGCACATTGGTACTTCGGAAAACACACCGATGCGCAATGATGCTTTTAAACTTTCTAATGAGGAAAAAATAGACATCATTAAAGATGATGTTCGTCATATTATGGAAACCTTAGGTTTAGATTTAACAGACGATAGTCTTAGTGGAACACCAAACCGTGTCGCTAAAATGTTTGTTAAAGAAATTTTTGGAGGTTTAGACCCAAATAAAAAACCAAGTGCTTCAACATTCGATAATAAATACAAGTATGGTGAAATGCTGGTTGAAAAAAATATTACGGTATATTCAACCTGTGAGCATCATTTATTGCCTATAGTTGGTAGAGCTCATATTGCTTATATTTCAAACGGAACTGTAGTAGGGCTATCTAAAATGAATCGTATTGTAGATTATTTTGCTAAACGTCCGCAAGTTCAAGAACGCCTTACCATACAAGTAGTTAGAGAACTTCAAGATGTTCTTGGAACAAAAGATGTCGCTTGTGTAATTGACGCCAAGCATTTATGTGTCAATTCAAGAGGAATTAGAGATATTGAAAGTAGTACGGTAACTTCAGAATTTGGAGGAAAATTTAAAGACATGGCAACGCGTCGCGAATTTCTTGACTACATTAAATTAGACACAACTTTTTAATTTTTAGCCTAATTAAATAACTCATCACCTGCCTAACATGCCGTTATACCAATCGCAACAAATAAAAATATACAATTCTCTTACTGGAAAAAAAGAAATATTTAAACCCATTAACGAAGGCCATATTGGTATGTATGTTTGCGGACCAACAGTTTACAGTAATGTTCATTTAGGCAACGTAAGAACATTTATGTCTTTTGACATGGTTTTTAGATATCTTAAACATTTAGGATATAAAGTAAGATACGTGCGAAACATTACAGATGCAGGACATTTAGAAAATGATGCTGATGCTGGCGAGGATAAAATCACAAAAAAGGCACGACTAGAACAAATTGAACCTATGGAGGTCGTACAACGTTATACGGTCGACTTTCATAACATTTTAAACACCTTTAATTTTCTACCTCCCAGTATTGAACCAACTGCAACCGGGCATATTATTGAACAAATTGAATTAATAAGTACGATCATTGAAAATGGTTATGCTTATGAAATAAACGGTTCGGTTTATTTTGATGTTCACAAGTTTAACGAAACCAACGACTACGGTAAATTAAGCAAACGTAAAGTTGAAGATTTAATTCATAACACCCGTGAACTCGATGGACAAAGTGATAAAAAAAATCCGCAGGATTTTGCACTTTGGAAAAAAGCAGAACCTCAACATATTATGCGCTGGCCTTCTCCATGGAGTGATGGCTTTCCAGGCTGGCACTTAGAATGTACTGCCATGAGTACAAAATACTTAGGTGAAAAATTTGATATTCATGGAGGTGGTATGGATTTAAAATTCCCTCACCATGAATGTGAGATTGCTCAAAATGAAGCTGCAAAAGGTGTTTCTCCGGTAAATTATTGGATGCATGCTAATATGCTAGAATTAAATGGATCTAGAATGTCTAAATCAACTGGAAATACGGTAAATCCAGACGAATTGCTTTCTGGAAAAAACAAGTTTTTCAGTAAACCCTACTCCCCTAGCGTTATCCGTTTTTTTAACGCTCAGTCTTCTTACAGAAGTGTTTTAGATTTAACGGATGATGGTTTATTAGGAAGTGAGAAAGGCTTTTACAGATTGATGGATGCAGTAAATTTGTTAAAAATCATAGAAGCTACGACAACCTCTACTTTTGATGTTTCAGCATGGAAACAGAAATGTTATGATGCCATGAATGACGACTTTAATTCACCTATCCTGATTGCGCAACTTTTTGAGGTAGCTAAATACATTAACCAAATAAAAGAAGGAAAAGCAACTATTTCTTCTGAGGATTTAAATACATTAAAAGACACTGTAAATATTTTCGTTTTTGATGTTTTGGGTCTTGAAAACAGTTCTAAATCTAATTCGGGAACCGATAAATTGTCTGGTGCTATTGATGTTTTAATCAAGTTAAGACAAGAAGCTAGGCTTAATAAAGATTTTGCCCTATCGGATAAAATTCGCGATGAGTTGGCAGAAGTTGGTATTCATCTTAAAGATGGAAAAGACGGCACAACGTTTTCTGTAAATTAGTGACTTTTTTGAATTAGTCTTACATTATAGAAAGAATAATTTAATGGCTAATATTCATATTCAAAAACATGAAAAAGCTTCTTATTACGTCTTTTTTATTTTTAATTAAAGTTTACCAAGCTTTAATATCTCCGCTTACACCTGCAACATGTAGATATCAGCCAACATGTTCACATTACAGTAAAGAAGCCCTTCAAAAACATGGCCTTTTTAAAGGTGGCTGGCTTGCTATAAAACGTATTTTTAGTTGTCATCCGTGGGGAGGCTCAGGCTACGATCCCGTTCCTTAAAGAATCCTATTCAAACAAAGTCAAATCAACATTACTACCTATTTTAGTTGAATTAAAACTAAGGAGACGTAATTAGTATTATATTTAATTTTCTATTGAAATTAGATTTAACACGTTAATTATGTTTAAGACTATTAAAAGCCCCATACTTCCATTCCTGATATTATTATCTTTTTTGGCGCACGCGCAAACACATACTATTATTGAATTACCTCATGTAAAACCAGATAGTATTACATGGACTAACCCGGAAAAAGAGTATTATTCTAAAGATTGGAAATCAAATGCCGTTACCAATGTATCAACACCTACACTAATTGTATATAGCCCCCCTATTGAAAAACAAAATGGTACCTCTGTTATAATTGCACCAGGTGGAGGCATATATGCATTGAGTATGGAATACGAAGGTAAAAAAGTAGCTGAATGGCTAAACCATAAAGGCATTACCGCTTTTATCCTTAAATATAGGCTCGTTCCTACTGGCGATGATGGCATCAAAGATTTAAAAAATATTGTAAAAAATAATAATGAGGAACGTGTAAGAATAACAAAAAAACTCATGCCCTATGCTACTGCCGATGGTTTGAATGCTATTAGTTATATAAGGACTAATTCGAATAAACTTGGAATAGATCCTGAAAAAATTGGATTCATGGGATTCTCTGGAGGAGGGTGTGTGCTATTTGGTGTAGTAAATGATTGTACTGAAAAAAACAAACCAAATTTTCTTGTTCCTGTCTATCCTGGAACTGATTTAATTAACCCCAAACCTAACAATTTAACACCTCCAACCTTGTTTATTATGGCTGCTAACGATCAATTAATAGATGCCACCGTATTTACTTCAATTTTTAATAAATGGCACAAGGCTGGCGTTAAAACAGAAATGCACATGTATGCCAATGGTGGCCATGGTTTTGGCACATGGCTAAAAGGGCTTCCTGTTTCAAAATGGCTTGATCGTTTTTACGAATGGATTTTAAGCGAAAAATTACTAAGCCTAGAACAATAACTCATCTTATTTAAAAAAATATTTTAGAACATATATTTTCACAAAGTGTATCTAAATCTATCGTTGATAATGTAATCAACCTCAATCTAGATTAAACAATTCATACAAGTAAATGAAATTTTTAATTTATTCTATTTCAAAGGAATCTCTTTTAAAATCTCTAAAACAAATTTCCAATATTTTTGTACTGATGATATTTGAGCTCTCTCATCTGGAGAATGAGCTCCTCTAATGTTTGGTCCGAAACTAATCATATCCATATCTGGATAATTTTGCCCTAGAATCCCGCATTCTAATCCTGCATGACAGGCAGCTACATGAGGATCTTCACCATTTAATTTTTTATACAATGGTTTCATGACTTTTAAAATTGCCGAATCCATATTAGGTGTCCACCCTGGATAATCTCCAGAAAATTCAACTTCACATCCAGTTAATTCAAAAGTAGCTCTTAATGTATTAGCTAAATCTACTTTGGCGCTTTCTACTGAAGAACGTGTTAAACAACCCACATGAATTTTTCCTTCCTTAACAATAACTCTTGCTATATTGTTTGAAGTTTCTACCAATCCAGGAATATCTGCACTCATTCTATAAACACCATTTAATGCCGAATACATGGCTCTAGTAAAACCTTCTTGAACTCCTAAATCCATTATTGTTTTTGGTGCTTCACATTTTGAAATACCAATCTTCAAATCAGGTTCCATAGTTTTAAGCTCCTTTTGAATTGTATTTACTACCAATGCCATATCTAAAAGAAAAGCATCTTCATGCACGGCATCAATAGCTACAATGGCATTGCTTTCACGTGGAATAGCATTTCTTAAACTTCCTCCATCTATTTCAGAAATACGCAGTCCGTAATTTTCAAAACCATCAAATAATAGGCGGTTCATAATTTTATTAGCATTTCCTAAACCTTCATGAATTTGCATACCAGAATGCCCCCCTTGTAAACCTTTAACTGAAATAGTATAACCTACTTTAAACTCTGGAGTCTCCTCTTCTTCATAAGAACGCTTAGCAGTAACATCAATACCACCCGCACAGCCAACACCTATTTCATCATCTTCTTCTGTATCCAGATTCAATAAAATTCCGCCGCTTAACAGACCGCCTTTTAAACCCATAGCTCCAGTCATTCCAGTTTCTTCATCAATCGTAAAAAGCGCTTCAATAGCAGGGTGTGGAATATCTGTACTTTCTAAAATAGCCATAATCGTTGCAACACCTAAACCATTATCGGCTCCAAGTGTCGTACCCCGCGCTTTCACCCAATCACCTTCAATAAACATATCTACACCTTGAGTATCAAAATCAAACACAGTATCATTATTTTTTTGATGCACCATATCTAAATGCGATTGCATAACCAGCGTTGTTCTATTTTCCATGCCTCTAGTAGCGGGCTTTTTTATAATAACATTACCCACTTCATCTTCAATAGTCTCTAACCCTAATTTTTGACCAAAATCTTTCATAAATGCAATAACTCGTTCCTCCTTCTTTGAAGGCCTTGGAACTGCATTCAAATCTGCAAATTTATTCCACAGTGCTTGTGGTTCGAGTTGTCTTATTTCTACGCTCATAGTTTTAAAATCTAGTACTACAAAGATACGCTTTAGATAGCCTGTTTTGTAAACATTTTTCTATTTTTGACCCATGCTAAAAAAGAAAAAGACTATTATCGCGCTTTCGCTAATTCCACAAATTTTATTAGTTCGCATTTTATCGAATTACCCAGAATTTGTTGAACGCTTTTATAGTCATGGAATATACGAATGGTTATCAAAATTGTTTCGATTTGTTCTAGGCTGGCTTCCCTTTTCTTTTGGAGATTTTATATATGCATTTACAATTATATATAGCATACGTTGGTTATTAATAAACAGGAGGCGTATAAAAAAGGACACTAAATACTGGCTGGTAGACGTTATAGCCACCTTATCGATCTTCTATTTTGTATTCCATTTATTATGGGGTATGAACTATCACCGATTGCCCCTTCACAAAAGTTTGAAACTAGAGTATGAATACGACACAGAACAACTAATTGCAGTAACTGAAAAGCTTATTAAAAAATCTAACACCTTACACTCTACACTTTCTGAACATGATAGTCTTGCTGTTAGGTTTCCCTATTCGAAAAGTGATATTTTTAAAATGACCCCAGACGGCTATAAAAATTTAAAAAGCGTATTTCCCCACTTAAACTACGAGCCTGCTAGCATTAAAAAATCCTTGTTTAGTTATCCTTTAACTTATATGGGATTTAGTGGATACTTAAACCCCTTTACTAATGAAGCACATGTAGATGGACTCATTCCTGTTTACAAATTCCCAACTACCTCAGCTCACGAAATTGCACATCAACTGGGTTATGCTGCGGAAAACGAAGCTAATTTCATAGGATGTTTAGCAAGTATTAAAAATGATGATGCCTATTTTAAATATACCGGATACACCTTTGGTCTACGTTTTTGTTTGAATGAAATATACAGACGCGATGAAGCTCTTTATGAAACCATAGTCGAAACTGTAAACCTTGGTATTTTAAAAAACTATGAAGAAGTAAGACGCTTCTGGGAAGCACATCAAAACCCTACCGAACCTCTTTTTAAATTATTCTACGGCGGCTTCTTAAAGGCCAACAAACAAAGTAAGGGTATGGAAAGTTATAGTTATGTTGTCGCTTTATTGGTTAACTATTTTGAAAAAGAAAACCCGTAAAACCTTATTATTCTAAAATAATGGCCCCTTCTGGAACTTCAAATATTTTAGA
Source organism: uncultured Algibacter sp. (assembly GCF_947495925.1). Classification (GTDB taxonomy): domain Bacteria; phylum Bacteroidota; class Bacteroidia; order Flavobacteriales; family Flavobacteriaceae; genus Algibacter_E. The sequence continues at coordinate 180,449 of NZ_CANMAU010000006.1, read as the reverse complement.
ATTTGGTTTATCTTTAGATACCTTAATATCAGTAAATTTTAAGTCGCTCTTTTTTTCTGTTGGTTTATTATTTTCATAAGCATACCACGAGATCGTCTCTGGTAATAATAAACCATTCACATCTTGCCAATTGCTATATTTTATAAAATGAAACTCTTTCCCTTTCTCTTTTGTAAAAAAGGTAACTGTGTAGGCTAACCATGTCATTTTGTAAGTCTCAGCATCATAATACAAAATGTACTCGTCTTCTGGCGATTCACCTACGCCAGCATCATATGTTATTTTAATTCCTGGAAAGGTTTTTCCATCAAAAACCAAAGGTTTGGCATCGCTATAAATAATTCCATCATCAGCTAAAATAAAGGGCATCGCATAAAAGTAAAACATTAAATTATAATAAAATTTAGGATTCCCTTTATAATGCATGGAGTCTTGTTTTATCCAGACATCCAGTCCATTATACCCCATCTTAAATTTATCTGTTGAAATAAACGATTTCCTATGTCTTAAATCGGTTAATGTTACTTCATGCCCTTTAGGTTTATTCATTGTAAATTCTAAAGAACGTAAAGTATTCCAATTTGCTAAACCTCCATGCACTTCAAATATTTTTGAAATGTTTTCTGGATAGGTTTTGCTAACAACTGGCACGTCTTCATTTAAAGACACCTCAACTTGCTTTTTTTGTTCATTATTGCAGGATATTAAAAGTAATACAGTAATTAAGGAAATAATTGGCTTCATGAATATATGCTAAAATGGTTAACCTGTTTGACGAAGTTAGAAACGAATAATTACATTAAATCAATTACTTTTGCTCAACACATATGAAATCAATAACCAGTCCACAAAACCCGCTTATTCGACAACTTGTTCAACTCAAGGATAAATCGCGTGATCGTAAAAAATCGGGAACATTTTTAATTGAAGGTTTCCGTGAGATTTCGCTAGCTTTAAAAGGTAGTTTTGAATTGGAAACGGTATTGTTTTATGAAGAACTATTTCCTAAAAACCAGCTTAGCGATATCACAAATAAAGACACAAATTGTATAGAAATATCAAAGGAGGTCTATCAAAAATTAGCTTATCGTGATACTACTGAAGGTGTTTTAGCCATTGCGAAAACTAAAAACCAGAAATTAAAAGATTTAAATTTCAATACAACAAATCCTTTAATTTTGGTTGCTGAGGCTCCCGAAAAACCTGGAAATATAGGTGCAATTTTACGAACCGCCGATGCTGCGAATGTAGATGCCGTTATCATAGCCAATCCAAAAACAGATTTATATAACCCTAATATTATTCGTTCTAGTGTAGGATGCATATTTACGAATCAAATTGCATCAGGAACTACTTCTGAAATTATTGACTTTTTAAAATCAAAAAACATTAATATTTATTGTGCTATTTTGCAAGAGTCTGTTAGTTACCATACTCAAGATTTTACCAAACCTAGTGCCATTATTGTTGGGACGGAAGCTACTGGCTTAAGTCAAGAATGGCGCGACCACGCCACTCAAAATATTATTATCCCAATGCGAGGCGAAATAGATTCTATGAATGTTTCAGTTGCTGCAGGAATTCTTATTTTTGAAGCGAAAAGACAGCGTGGTTTTAAATAAATTGTCATTGCGAATGAAGAATGACAGAAATAATTTCATAAAATAAAACTAAAATATACAGATTGCTACATCGCAAAAAAAGGACTCGCAATAACGCTAAATACCAAATATGACAGCAAGTACATTATTTTACATCATAATTGCCATAATTATAATAAACTTTATAAAAGATAAAGTTCTAGATGCACTTAACGCAAAGCATTATAACGATACGCTTCCTGAAGATTTAAAGGATGTTTATGACAATACAGAGTATAAAAAATCGCAAAGCTACAAAGCAACGAACTACAAGTTTGGAATCATTACCTCTACATTCTCTTTGGTGCTAACTTTAGGGTTTTTATTACTCGATGGGTTTGAATATGTTGACCAGATAGCAAGAGGTTTTAGTGAAAACCCAATAATCGTTGCTTTAATATTTTTCGGGATTATTATGATAGGGAGTGATATTTTAACCACGCCATTTTCTTACTATAGCACTTTTGTGATTGAAGAAAAATACGGTTTTAATAAAACTACAAAAAAGCTTTTTATACTCGATAAAATTAAAGGCTGGCTAATGATGGCTATTCTGGGTGGAGGTATTTTAGCTTTAATTATTTGGTTTTATCAAATTACTAGAGAACATTTTTGGTTATATGCTTGGGGCTTAATAGCTATATTCACTTTGTTTATGAATATGTTTTACTCTAAACTTATCGTACCATTATTTAATAAACAAACACCTTTAGAAGCTGGAAGTTTACGTGATAATATTTCAAAATATGCTGAGACCGTAGGCTTTAAGTTAGACAAGATTTTTGTAATTGACGGTTCTAAACGAAGCACTAAAGCAAATGCTTATTTCTCTGGATTCGGAAGTGAAAAGCGCGTGACACTTTATGACACGTTGATTAATGATTTAGAGGAAAATGAAATTGTAGCTGTCCTTGCTCATGAAGTTGGACATTATAAAAAGAAACATATCATTTTCAATCTATTTTCTTCAATTGTATTAACAGGACTAACACTTTATATATTATCCTTATTTATTTCTAATCCTATGTTATCTCAGGCCATAGGAGTTGATATTCCAAGTTTTCACATTGGATTAATTGCATTTGGATTACTGTACTCTCCTATATCTGAAATTACAGGATTAATTATGAATTTGTTTTCTAGAAAGTTTGAATACCAAGCAGACGATTATGCAAAAAATACATACAAACCAGAACCACTAATTACTTCACTTAAAAAGCTTTCTAAAAATAGTTTGAGTAATTTAACACCGCATCCTGCATATGTATTTATGCATTATTCGCACCCTACATTATTAGAACGCATTAAAAACCTGAGGAAATAACTACTATCTAATAAACACCAAATCGTTTTCTTTTGACATGGCTTCACTATACCCATAGCCATCATAATTGAAACCTTTTAAGTCATCAACAGTTTTAGCATTAGTATCTACGATGTAGCGTGCCATCATACCTCGTGCCGCCTTGGCAAAAAACGATATCATTTTATATTCGCCATTTTTAAAATCTTTAAAATTAGCGGTGACTACAGGTACTTTCAACACTTTTATATCTATAGCTTTAAAATACTCATTACTAGCCAAGTTTAAGAACAACTCATCATCTTCAAGTTCTTCATTAAGAGTTTTTGTGATGTCTTTTTTCCAAAACTCATACAGGTTCTTTTTTACACCTACCGGCATTTTAGTCCCCATTTCTAAACGATATGGTTGAATTAAATCGGTAGGCTTTAATACACCATATAAGCCCGAAAGAATACGAACCGTACTCTGCAGCGTTTCAAGTTTTTCTTCTGGAATAGTATAAGCGTCTAACCCTCTATAAACATCACCATTAAAAGCATATACGGCAGGTCTAGCATTGTCCTTTGTAAATGGCAATTCCCATGATTGGTTACGCTCATAATTTAATTGACCCAACGCAGGAGAAATACTCATAAGTTTTGATAAACTCCTTGCCGATTTCTTTCTTAGCAGTTTGTTTAAACGTTCAGATTGTTTTAAAAATCGTGCTTCTGTTTGCTGTGTTGTTGGTAATTCCGTTTCAAAATCTAACGACTTTGCTGGCGATATAACTAATTTCATAAATAGATATTTTTTTATTTCAGTAAAGACGGAAATCTCATATTCTTTTCATTTCAAATTTACAACTCCTTATTTACTTTTAAGATTTAAGCCTAAAATTATTTTAAATGTGGTTATAAATGGAATTGATAATCTGTTTCAGTTGAGAGATAAATAAAGTAAAGAAAATAGAATGCTATTCTTGATGTTTTGCGTACCCTCGCCACTTTTCAACACATTGCTGCATATCTTCAGGAATTGGTGTTTCAAATTTTAAAAATTCACCAGAAGTAGGATGAACAAAACCAAGTGTTTTAGCATGAAGGGCCTGCCTTGGCAACACCTTAAAACAATTATCTGCAAATTGTTTATACTTCGAAAAGGTTGTGCCTTTTAAAATTTTATCGCCTCCATAGCGTTCATCATTGAATAAGGTATGCCCAATATGTTTCATGTGTACACGTATTTGATGCGTGCGCCCCGTCTCTAACTTACAAGACACCAAAGTAACATAACCTAAACGCTCAATAACTTTGTAATGGGTAACCGCAGGTTTTCCTTTATCAGCGTCATCATCAAGAAACACCGTATTTTGAAGTCTATTTTTGGGATGACGTCCAATATTACCTTCAATAGTACCTTCATCTTCAGTCATATTCCCCCAAACTATAGCTACATATTCACGTTCACTTGTTTTTTCTGCAAATTGCAAAGACAATTTAGCCATAGCTTGTTCGGTTTTGGCAACCACTAAAAGTCCACTTGTATCTTTATCAATTCTATGTACCAACCCAGGACGCTCACTTGAATTGTTGGGTAGATTATCAAATCGGTAAATCAACGCGTTTATAAGCGTACCTGAATAATTGCCATGCCCAGGGTGTACCACCATACCCGCTGGTTTATTAACAACAAGTAAATCATCGTCTTCGTAAACCACATCAATAACAATATCTTCTCCTACCAACAAATTTTCAAAAGGGGGATGCGAGAATAGTACGCGAATTTTATCATCTGGTTTCACCTTATAATTCGACTTTACAGGCACATCATTTACATAAATACAACCGTCTTTAGCTGCTGCCTGAATTTTATTTCGGGTAGCATTTTCAACAAAATTCATTAAATATTTATCTATACGAAGTGGTGCCTGACCTTTATCAACAGTAAAAGCATGGTGCTCGTAAAGATTATCTTCGTTGGGTAATTGGGGTGTGTAGTCGTCCATTATTACGGTCTCTTCCCGTTACCAAGTTGCAAATCGATTACAGATGTTTTAGCTAATTTATCTCCAGCTTTAAGCGTCTTGCCTCTGTGAGATAATTTTAAAACCATATCCTTACCAATGTTATTTACATAAGTGATTTTACCAATTTTAAAATCTAAAGCTTCCAAAGTTGGTTTTACTTGACGGAATGTTTTATCAATTAAGCCCTCTGGGATATTCATTTTTCTATAGCCTGACGGGTTAAGTGTAATATATATTTTTCTGTTTTCTTTGACTTTAGATCCAGCCAAAGGTTCTTGTTCAATAACAGAGAACTTAGGATAATCAGGATTATAATTGGCTGAATCTTGAATTTTCATTACCAGTTTATTATCCTCTAACTCCACTTGAGCTACACTAATAGATTTTCCTTTTAAATCGGGTACCGTTTCAAAATCCCCATGATTAGTAGAAACATTCAACCACTTTAATATTATAAAGCAGAGCACAACCACAGCCACTACAGCCAATATAATCTGTTTCAGAAAAGTTTTACTGGTAAGGAATTTTATAAGACTCATTTATAGAATTTTCAATTTTAAACCAATTTACAGCTAAAATATTGCATGTTGCTCCGTTCTTTTAAAACATAAACACTTCCAATTTGGTTTCAGCAAATATATAAAAACAGAACTGTTTTTTGTTTTGCAATTTATATGATATTTTAGCTTCACTTAATAATAACTACGTTTTATTATTAGTTTTAGACGCGAACACTTAAATTGACAATGTTTCGGCCCTTGCCGAAATAAAAAACAAGTAATTGATGAAAAAAAATATTGCTATCATAATGGGAGGTTACTCTAGTGAGTATAAGATTTCATTAACTAGCGGAAATGTGGTTTATGAAACACTAGATCGCTCAAAATACAACCCTTATCGAATTCATATTTTTAAAGAAAAATGGGTTTATGTTGATGAAGAAGACACTGAATTCTCCATAGATAAAAATGATTTCTCAATTAATGTTGGTGCTTTTAAAACTACTTTCGACTGTGTATTTAATGCCATTCATGGGTCTCCAGGTGAAGATGGTTATATGCAAGGGTATTTTGAATTGTTAAACATTCCACATACTAGTTGCAGTATGTACCAGGCGGGTATTACTTTTAATAAACGTGATTTTTTAAGCATCTTGAAGCCCTATGGAATCAAAACTGCTGAATCTTATTATTTAAATCTTGGCGACTCTTATAATGAGGATGATATTGTTGCCAAAGTAGGTTTACCTTGTTTTGTAAAAGCTAATAAAGCCGGAAGTAGCTTTGGCGTGAGTAAAGCACATAAAAAAGAAGACTTACATAAGGCCATTGAAGTGGCTTTTAAAGAAGATGACGAAATTATTATTGAATCTTTTTTAGACGGTAAAGAAGTGTCTGTTGGTGTGATTACTTATAAAGGAGAAACCAAAGTATTGCCAATTACTGAAATAGTACCTGAAAATGATTTCTTTGATTATGAAGCGAAGTATTTAGGAAAATCGCAAGAAATAACACCCGCAAGATTAACAACTGAAGAAGAAACTAAGGTTACCGTCGAGGCTAAAAAGATTTATGAGGTTTTAAAAATGACTGGTTTTAGCCGTAGTGAATTTATCTTTAAAAATGGTGAACCTCATTTATTAGAAATGAACACGGTTCCCGGGTTAACCAGAGAAAGCATTTTGCCCCAACAAGCGGCAGCTGCAAATATTCCCTTAGCAGATTTGTTTGATAATGCTATTAAAGAAGCTTTAAAATAATTTATAATTATCTTTGATAAGATTCCCATCTTCTCGGGAATAACTAAAAGAATTTTAAAATGAAACGTGCTTTATTTCCAGGATCTTTTGACCCAATTACACTTGGACATTACGATATCATTAAACGTGGCGTTACACTTTTTGATGAAATTATTGTTGCCATAGGGGTTAATGCCGATAAAAAATACATGTTTTCTCTTGAGGAACGCATGGCATTTATTGAAAAAACGTTCGCTGATGAACCTAAAGTCAAGGTTGTTACCTATAAAGGGTTAACTGTAGATTATTGCAAAAGTATTGGTGTTGAATTTATTTTACGTGGACTTAGAAATCCTGCTGATTTTGAATTTGAAAAAGCAATTGCCCATACTAATAGAGACCTTGCACCTATTGAAACGGTTTTTCTTTTAACCTCTGCTGACACCTCTTATATTGCCTCCAATATTGTTCGTGATGTAATTAGAAACCATGGAGATTACACCAAATTAGTTCCTGATAGTGTAAGAGTGAAATAAATTTAATAGACACTTTATTAAACAAAATAATCCATGATATATTATTGGTATACCATTTTGAAAATTCTTTTATTTAGAAACTTTCAAAGTGAGGTCCAATACAATGAAACCATATCCAGAAGCTTTAGAGTTGGTGTGTTTGACTGCGACGGATTACGTGTTATGACCGCTTCAAAATACCCTGTTTACATGGATTTTATTCGCTGGGAACTTATTGCTAGATCAAAACTATTTAAGGCCATTGTAAAACGAGGACTAGCTCCTACTTTAGGGTCTCAAAAGTTAATTTACAGAAAACCATTAAAAATCTGGACTAAATTCAACTTAACTTTAGAGAGTGCAGGTTCTGATGATAAATGGGTTTATCACATTCATAATTTCGAACAAGACCATGAGATAAAAGCTATTGGTATAACACGATCGCTTATTTGGAAAAGAGATATCCCTACGGCCCTTTCTGATATTTTAAAAGAAGTTGGTGCTAAAGAAACAAAAAAACCTCCTCAGTGGGTTTTGGATCTATTCAAATCTGATAAAGACATTATTCAAAAAGCAAATAGCTAAAACTTATATTCTGAAAGCCCCTTTGTAAAGGCTTCTGGGTTTTCTGCTAAATGGTAACGCGGATCATCAATATCCTCAACCACTACCTCCCTAAATTTAGGATTAGACTTGTATAATAAAATCTTACAATCTTCGCTCAAATGCTTCAGTTTTATTTTTTTGCCAGCAGCCTCATACTTGCTTACTAGGTTAAAAATAGCTTCAATTGCAGAATGATCACTTATTCGCGACTCTACAAAATCTACTTCAATATGCTCAGGATCGTTTTTTACATCAAACTTTTCATTAAATGCAATAATAGATCCGAAGAATAATGGTCCCCAAATCTCATAAACTTTAGTACCATCCTCCCTCATGCGTTTACGCGCACGAATACGTTTTGCATTTTCCCACGAAAATACTAACGCACTAATGATCACACCAGCTATTACAGCAATAGCCAAATCAAAAATGACCGTTAGGGATGAAACCGCTATTAAAACAATAACATCACTAAGTGGTATTTTATTTAAAATCCTGAAACTACTCCATGCAAATGTTCCAATAACAACCATAAACATCACTCCAACTAGCGCCGCTATCGGTACTTGCTCGATTAGTCCTGAAGCAAAAAGTATAAATACGAGTAATAAAACTGATGCTACGATACCAGACAATCTTGTTCTTCCTCCTGACTTAATGTTGATTAAAGACTGTCCAATCATGGCGCAACCTCCCATACCTCCAAAAAACCCAGTAAGAATATTAGCCCCACCTTGAGCCATACACTCCCTATTAGTATTTCCTCTAGTTTCGGTTAATTCATCAATTAAATTAAGTGTCATTAAAGATTCAATTAAACCAATGGCTGCAAGAATTAAGGCATACGGTCCTATGAATTTAATTGTTTGCCAATTGAAAGGCACTTTGCTAAATATACCTGTTTGGAACTGTGGTAAACCGCCTTTTAAACCTTCACCCCCGCCATCTGTAATAAAACTACCCACCGTAGCTACATCTAAATTTCCAAAAATAGCAATTGCTGAAACTACTAAAATAGCAACTAAAGCTTCAGGTAATTTCTTAGTTAACTTAGGCAAACCAAACATGATAAGCATAGTTAATCCTACTAAACCAAGCATAACATACAACTGACTTCCTGAAAACCAATCACCATTTACATCTTTAAACATGCCTAATTGCGATAGAAATATAACAATAGCAAGTCCGTTAACAAACCCCATCATAACAGGATGCGGAATCAAACGTACGAATTTCCCCAGCTTCAAAATACCAGCAAGCATTTGTATAACCCCCATAAGAATAACAGTGGAGAACAAGTAATATAAACCTAATTGCTCCCCTTCTGCCCCCATAGCATTTCCTTCAGCAACTAAACTTACCATTACAACGGCAAGAGCTCCTGTAGCACCACTAATCATTCCTGGACGCCCACCAAAAATAGACGTAACCAGTCCAATCATAAATGCAGCATACAACCCAACCAAAGGATCAACACCGGCAACAAAGGCAAAAGCTACTGCCTCAGGCACTAAGGCAAGAGCTACAGTAATTCCACTTAAAATATCATTTTTGGCATTGGCTGCACGTTTTCTAATAAATTCAGTCATGGTTATTTTAATGAAGGTGCAAATTTACGCTTAATATATTGACGTGCAAGTAGAAGTATTACTAATTCATATTTTGCTAAACGCAATCGTTTGAGAATATATACTCTAATCATGCACGTGAAATAATTTTATAATTCTAAAAGTTAAGAGCAATAATTTTAAAAAGCATGGTAGTAACATATTCTTTTTGGTTTCACTTTTTTCATTAGCTTTAAAGCCGTTATTAAACTAAACCACTTTAAATGAATAGCATTCCAGTAAAAAAACCAAGAATAGAAGTTGTTGATGCCTTAAGGGGTTTCGCTATAATGGCAATAATGCTTTTGCATAGTATTGAGCATTTTAATTTCTATGTTTTTCCTGACAAAAGCACGCAACCAGATTGGTTAAACACGATTGATGATGGTATATGGGATACCCTATTTTTTCTTTTTGGAGGAAAAGGTTATGCCATTTTTGCGATTCTATTTGGTTTTACATTTAGTTTAATGTACACTAAACAACTCAAACTAGGCAAAGATTTTGGTTATCGTTTTTTATGGCGTATGCTACTTTTAGCTGGGTTTGCCTTTATTAATGGTATGTTTTTTCCTGGTGAGGTCTTATTAATGTATGCTATTGTTGGAGTTACCCTTTTTATAGTTAGACATTGGGGAAATAAGGCTTTACTCATAGCTTCGTTTATCTTACTTCTTCAGCCTGTAGAATGGATACATTATATGATGTATGTGTTAGACAATACCTATACTGTTCCTCGAACAAATATGGGAAGTTATTGGGGTTTTATATCAGAAGGTCAATTAAGTCACTCCTTTCTTGATTTAGTAAAATCTAATACGCTTTACGGACATAAGGCATCACTCCTTTGGGCTTATAGTGTTGGCAGGTTATTACAAACTGCCGGCCTATTTATTTTTGGCTATTGGTTAGGAAAAAAACAACTATTTGTGAATTCCGAAAAAAGTTTAAAATTCTGGAAAAAAGTTCTAACTGCTTCAATTCTAACATTCATTCCGCTTTATATTCTTGAAACGAACATAAAATCGACTATTGATATTCAAATATATAAGGATACTCTTTTTAAAGCCATTGATATGTATGGTAATTTGGCATTTACTCTATTCTTGATTTCAGCCTTTATTTTATTTTATAGGGTCGATTTTTTTATAAAAATAACTAATGGACTACGCTATTGTGGAAAAATGAGTTTAACAGCCTATGTCTTTCAATCGATAATAGGTGGTTTTGTTTTTTATGGATACGGATTAGCTCTGGGACCATCTTTAAGACATACCAAAAGTTTTTTACTAGGTATTTTGCTTTTCACCTTTCAAGTTTATATTTATAGGTTTTGGTTGAAAAAATTCAATCAAGGTCCTCTAGAGAAGCTTTGGCATAAATTAACTTGGATAAATTACAAATAAAAGAAAGCCGTTATTTTAATAAATAACGGCTTTCAAACCAACCAAACTAATAAAACTAACTTTTCTTCTTTTTTATTTTAGTTTCATTAAACAATAAAATATTGCTATTCGTCAAAAAAAATACAAACAATACAGAATATTGTAATCCTATTCTTAATTATCTCATTATTAGAGCATAATTAAACATAGATACAAAACGAAAAAAGGATAAAACTAAACCAGTAACTTAATATTGGCATATGAATTTTCTAAAGCTTTAGTAGCCTCCTCACTATCCAACCAAGCGACCTTGGTAATGCCTTCATTTTCTTGAGGATATAATTTACCTTTGAAGTTGGTTTTCATTTCAAACCAATAGGTAATTTTAATCTTATAACGGCCGTTGCGTTTAAAGATATGATATGTAGTATCTAATGGTTTTACAATTTCTAAGCCTGTAACCCCAGTTTCTTCAGTAACCTCGCGTATGGATGTTTCTTCAATAGACTCCTTGCGTTCAGCCTTTCCTTTTGGTAAATCCCATTTATCATTTCTATATATAAAAAGTATGTCACCTTTATCATTATAAACTTTACCTCCACCCGCAATTACATTCGGCAATTTCCTTAAAAACTTCTTTATGAGTTTATCTTCTTTCTTATGAATTAACCTAACCTCCTTTAAAGACGATGTATTAAGCTTCCGAATAACCTTAGCCATATTTACAGTTTTAAGTAAATAATTCTTGAAATAGGTTTCTTTCTCTACTACAGTTGTTAAGACGATAGGCTTATCTCCAACAAAAACTTTATACATACTTTAAAGCTATTACTAATTTGAATATGGTAAAAATATCATTTTTACTTACATACCGAACATTGTTGAAAAATTATTTTTTTTATCATGAACTGCCCTGAATTAAAATTAAATTTATGTGTAATTTTGTCCCTATGATTTTTAACAAAGACACTGCCAAAAAAACAGCTGAAGTTTTATTACAAATTAATGCTATAAAACTAAGCCCTAAGGAGCCTTTTACATGGGCCTCTGGATGGAAATCACCAATTTATTGCGATAACCGCATTGTACTATCTTTTCCTCCAATTCGAAACTACGTTCGTGAGACCATAGGAAAACATATTGAAAGACAATATGGCAAACCAGACGTTATAGCTGGAGTTGCTACTGGTGCTATTGGTATTGGTATGCTAGTGGCAGAATATTTAGGACTTCCTTTTATTTACGTAAGACCAGACGCTAAAGGTCATGGTAGAAAAAATCAAATAGAGGGTTTTATTGAAAGCGGACAAAATGTAGTCGTAGTAGAAGATTTAATCAGTACTGGAAAAAGTAGTTTAAATGCTGTTAAAGCACTTCGAGAGGCTAATATTAATGTAAAAGGTATGGTAGCCATTTTCACCTATGGATTTGATGTTGCTACCGAGAATTTTAAGAAAGAAGATGTTCTACTGCATACCTTAAGTAATTATGATAATTTACTAGAACAAGCTTTAGAAACCAACTATATTTCTAAAAAAGAATTAAACACATTATCTGAATGGAATACCAATCCTAGCGAATGGAACGCTAATTGATATACTAACGTAAAACTATTTTAATTTCTTTACATCTTTTTAGCTAACGATAAAAAAACAACAAAAATGAATTTAGATTCTCCGAAAGTAAATATTAGTAAATCTCAAGAAGATGTATGCCATTTTTTAGCTGATGTTAAAAATTTTAAATCTTTAATGCCAGAGAACATTAGTAAATTTGAAGCCCTTTCAGACGACACTTTTGTTTTTGCTCTTAAAGGCATGCCAGAAATTATATTAAAAAAGAAAGAGGTTATCCCTCCAAACAAAGTCATACTTGGTGCGGCTGGCGGAAAAATTGACTTTTCTCTTATTGGCAACATCAATAAAGTGGATGAGAATACCAGTGAGGTTCAGTTAAATTTTTCAGGAGATTTTAACCCCATGATGGCGATGATGATTAAAGGTCCTATCACCAAATTCATTGAAACTTTGGTGACCAATATCCCAGAAGCTATTTAATATAAAAGGGTGATTTCTTTTAAATCATATTCCTTTAAAATATGGTCTTCAAGCTTGACTTGTAATTTACCCAAATTAGAAACTCCCTCAATAAAACCAGAAAACATAACACCTTCAACATCTCTAAATGTTGAAGGTTTATTTTTTCTAAATAAATGCGATTCATACTCCTCAATAAGAACCTCTATTCCATTCTCTTTGAATCGATCAAAATACATTTTTAAATTTTCTATTATACCCAATGCCAACTCGTCCAAATTATAAACACTACCTGAAATATTTATAAGCGATGAGGCCTGAGGTAAGTTTTCAAATTCGGTTTGGTTTACGTTTAAACCAATTCCTATAATAGAAGCCTCAATAACACTATATTTTATGACATTTTCAATCAAAATGCCACATATTTTTTTGTCTGCTGACAAAATGTCGTTGGGCCATTTAACACTTAATCGAGGTATGGAAATTAACTGAAGCGTCTTAAGAACCGACAAAGCACTAATCATACTAATGCTAAACGATAGTTCCAGAGGTAACGACTTAACATCCTTGAACACACTGAATGTAAGGTTTTTAAACGCTTGAGATTCCCACAACGCTCCCATTTGCCCTTTTCCCTGTGTTTGCTCTTTAGCAATAACCGCTGTAAAATCTGTTAAATTTCCTTCCGAATATAACGCCCTTAAGTAGCTATTTGTAGAATTGGTGGCATTAAGTTTGATTATACGCATTTAAAGGTTATTAGAATACTTTAAATCTTCTGTTTATTTTAAAGTATAAAGAACTAAAAAAATAATAACTTTGCACAAATTTAATTTAATTAATGGCGAAAGAAAAAATTAGCACAGACCAATTAATATCGGTAATAATTCATGGTATTGAGGACGTTAAAGGAAAAGAGATAAATATTCTAGATTTAAGAGAAATTGAAAACACGGTTTGTGATTACTTTATTATTTGCGAAGGAACTTCAAATACGCAAGTAAACGCTATAGTTAACTCTATACAAAAGAAGGTTAGTAAAGAACTTAAAGACAATCCTTGGCACACCGAAGGTGTAGATAATGCAGAGTGGGTATTAATTGATTATGTAAATGTTGTAGTTCACGTTTTCCAAAAACATATTAGAGAATTTTATGATATCGAAAGTCTTTGGGGAGACGCAAAAACAACCGTAATAGAAACAAGTTACTAAAAAATTGAAATGGCAAAAGAGAATAAAAAAATAAAGGATAAAAAACCTAAGTTTAGTCCATATTGGGTATACGGTATACTAATAGCTGTATTTTTAGGGTTTCAGTTATTTAGCAGCGGAAGTTATCAAGACGGTAACTTAACAACGCCTTCTGATTTTTTCAGATATTTAGAAGATGGTGATGTAGAACGTGTCGATATTGTAAAAAACACGCGTGTTGCAAAAGTATATTTAACCAAAGATGCTGAAGCTAAAGAGGTTCATAAGACTTCTAAACCTCAAACGTTTATACCCTCAGCTACCAAATTACCTAATTATAGATTTGAATTTGGTGACTTGCAGAATTTTGAAAATAAATTAAACGAGTCAACAAAAGATTTATCTGAAAAACCAGTTATCACGTTCGATACAGAAACCAATGATTGGGGTAACCTCCTAATGGGAATTTTACCATTTATACTTTTAATTGGGGTTTGGATATTTATTATGAGACGTATGTCTGGTGGTGCTGGTGGAGGTGCTGGCGGTCAGATTTTCAATATAGGAAAATCTAAGGCTAAATTATTTGATCAAAATACAGAAGTAAAGACTAGTTTTAAAGATGTTGCCGGATTAGAAGGCGCTAAAGAAGAAGTACAAGAAATTGTAGACTTTCTTAAGTTCCCAGAAAAATACACTTCTCTTGGAGGTAAAATACCTAAAGGGGCATTACTAGTAGGACCTCCTGGTACTGGTAAGACATTGTTAGCTAAAGCCGTTGCCGGTGAAGCCAAAGTACCTTTCTTTTCATTGTCTGGTTCAGATTTTGTTGAAATGTTTGTAGGTGTAGGAGCGTCTCGTGTTAGGGATTTATTTAAGCAAGCAAAGGAAAAATCACCCTCTATTATCTTCATTGATGAAATAGATGCTATTGGTCGTGCAAGAGGCAAAAATGCTATGTCTGGTAGTAACGATGAGCGCGAAAACACTTTAAATCAATTATTAACTGAAATGGATGGTTTTGGGACCAATACCAATGTTATTGTAATTGCAGCAACCAACAGAGCTGATATTTTGGATAAAGCATTAATGCGTGCAGGACGTTTTGATAGACAGATTTATGTGGATTTACCAGATGTTAGAGAACGTGAAGAGATATTTGAAGTTCACTTAAGACCTCTAAAAAAAGCCAAAGACTTGGATTTAGATTTCTTATCGAAACAAACACCAGGGTTTTCAGGTGCCGATATCGCAAATGTTTGTAATGAAGCTGCCCTTATTGCCGCCAGAAATGGCAAAAAATCAGTAGACAAACAAGATTTCCTTGATGCTGTTGATCGAATTATTGGAGGTCTTGAAAAGAAAAACAAAATTATAACGCCTAGCGAGAAAAAAGCAGTTGCTTTTCATGAAGCTGGTCACGCCACAGTCAGCTGGATGTTAGAACATGCTGCGCCCTTGGTAAAAGTAACAATTGTTCCAAGAGGACGATCTTTAGGTGCGGCTTGGTACTTACCCGAGGAACGCTTGATTGTTCGCCCAGAACAGATGTTAGACGAAATGTGTGCTGCTCTTGGTGGACGTGCTGCCGAAAAAGTAATATTTAATAAAATATCAACAGGAGCATTAAGTGATTTAGAAAAAGTGACCAAACAGGCTAGAGCCATGGTTACCATATATGGTTTGAGCGATAAGATTGGTAACCTAACTTATTATGATTCTGGACAAAGTGAATACGGTTTTACAAAACCTTATAGCGAACAAACAGCAGAACTGATAGATAAAGAAATATCAGACATTATTGAAGAGCAATATCAACGTGCAATAAAATTGTTAGAGGCAAATAAGGACAAGCTTACTGAACTAGCCGAAGTTTTATTAGAAAAAGAAGTTATTTTTAAAGATAACCTTGAAAAGATATTTGGAAAGCGCGCATTTGAAAAAGAAAAAGCTCTAAATGCCGCAGAAATATCAAAAAACGAAGAAGAGGAATAATTTGAAGCTTGATTGTTCTATCAAGGTTTAAAGTAAAAATCTTAAATTAAGCGCAAGGTTAATTTAAGATTTTTTATATTTGATAAAACTCGCATGATATAGTGTTAATAGCAAGAAACTAGATGAGTCTTTTTAGAAAAATTTTTGGTTCCAAATCTAAAGAATCTGAAGAGGAATTAAAATCTGATAATAGAGGCAGATATATGCCGGAAATAAAACTACCTATAGACGAGAGGTTTACTATAAACTTCAAGGCTAATGGTGGTAAATTCTTGTATTGCGAAAATTTGGATGAAGTCTTTCAAAATCTAGGGCATATTATTGATGAAAATGAATGGGTAGAAGAGCAAGTTTTATTATTGGATTCTGGTCTCGAAGATAAATTTAAAAGTTGTGACTTATTAACCACAAAAAAACTTAACCAAGCTACATTTTTCCTCACCACATGTGAAAATTTGATTGCTAATGATGGATCGTTATTAATTTCGTCGAAACAAATTTTTGAGAAGAAATTACCGGAGTTGCCATTAAACTTTATTGTTTTTGCCACAACAAGTCAAATTGTTGAAAATATTGGAGAAGGATTAAGGGGTATTAAATCCAAAAACAGACAAAGAATTCCAACTAATATTACAACCATAAAACATTTTAAATCAGGCGATGAAAAAGATTTTCTAAGTTATGGTAGTAGTGCAAAAAATCTCTACCTCCTACTTCTAGAAGATTTATAGAATGAAAGAAACCCTTGTCCGATCGCTATCTGGATTGCTCTATATATTATTATTAGTCGTTTGTTTATGTTTTGAGCAAGCTCTTATTGGGCTTTTTTTTATTTTTGGTTTAGTATGTATGGGAGAGTTCCTCAAACTTATTCAACTTAAAAATTATATCCCCTACTTTATCTTTATTGTTTTATTTGCGGTATTTGGTTATTGGCAAACTGTATTGAATACAGATGAAGGCCTTAACGAGGCCACCCAGATTCTTACTGTAATCTCCATATTTGTGAATTTATTCCTAATAAAAGATCTTTTTTCAGTAAAAACCATCCCACTTTTTGAAACTAAGCGCTTTTTGTTGACCACATTTTATTTATCTAGCGCATTTGTTTTTTTAATTTTAATAGCGAATTATTACGAAAATTATAACCCACAGATTTTATTAGGTGCTTTTATCTTGATTTGGGTTAACGACTCTTTTGCTTATTTAGTTGGGAAAAACTTTGGCAAACAAAAGCTATTTGAAATTATATCACCTAAAAAAACCGTCGAAGGTTTTCTTGGAGGCTTGTTCTTTTCATGCATAGCAAGTTATTTTATTGCTACCTTTACAGAAACACTAGGCTTTACTAGCTGGCTTATTCTAAGCATAATTATTAGTGTTTTTGGGACTTTAGGCGATTTAATAGAGTCTAAATTTAAAAGACAAGCCAATGTAAAAGATAGTGGAGTTATTATGCCTGGTCATGGTGGATTATTAGACCGCTTAGACAGTATAATATTTGCAGCACCGTTTATTTATTTATTTTTAAGAATTTTACATTATGTTTCATAAAGAAGGCCATAAAATTATTATTATAACCCTCATTTTTATTGTTGGATGCTTTTTATTAATTGATAGTTATGTAAACATAGCATGGTTAAGAACAGTAGGAATGATTGCTCTGCTTGTATTTTTAATCTTGATTCTTCAATTCTTTAGAAACCCTAAACGCCATACACATTTAAATGACAAACACGTTATCTCTCCTGTTGATGGAAAAGTTGTCGTAATTGAAGAAGTATTTGAAAAAGAATATTTTAAGGAAAAACGTTTACAAGTGAGTGTTTTTATGTCACCAATTAATGTTCATGTTACTCGTTATCCTATTGGAGGTCATGTTATATTTAGTAAATACCACCCAGGTAAATATTTAGTGGCATGGCACCCAAAAGCTAGTGAGGAAAATGAGCGTACCACAGTTGTAGTAGAAAACGAAAACTATGGTAAGGTTTTACACCGTCAAATTGCAGGAGCCCTAGCAAAACGGATTGTAAACTATGCAAAACTCAACGACAAAGCGGTCCAAGGTGGAGAATCGGGATTTATTAAGTTTGGTTCGAGAGTGGATTTATTCTTACCATTAGGCACAAATATAAAAGTGGAACTAAATCAAAAAGTTAGAGGGGGCGAAACTATTATTGCGGAAAAAAGTTAATGAAGAATTCTGATTTAGACATAGAATTCCAAGAAGCTGTTGAGCGTGTTAATGCGCATACTGAACCGTTTCCTGCAGATACTCTACTGAAACTTTATGCCTTTTATAAAAAAGCTACAAATGACTATGGACGACCTAAAAGCAAAAAACCTATCATTAATGCTTTTAAAACCAACGCCTTGTTTCAAGCAAAGGGACTTAGTGAGGATGACGCAAAACAATCCTATATTGATTTAGTAAATAATTATTTTTTATATAGAGAATAGTCATTTCATCTTATTCAATAGCCTTCGTGATATGTATATTTTATGATTCTTAAAATTGAAAAAACACTTATTTTAACAATAGTTTGTTTAGTAAGCATTACTAATAATTGGGGGCAAGAATACAAATTATCTCTTGATGAACGCCCTTTATACCGCGTAAAAAAAACTCATGAAGATATTGTCGTTGATGGCAAATTGAATGAAACCTCATGGGGACTTGCTGAGTCTAGAACCTTTAACCATCATTATTTCACTCAAGAACCTAATGATAAACAAAAGACTACTTTTCGAATATTATGGGATGATAAAACGATATATTTATTTTATTCTAGTAAGGATAAATATCTAACAGCCACAGAAAAAGAAAAAGACGGCACTCCCTTTTTAGATGATTGCGCAGAATTATTTTTAATTCCGATCCCAAATAGCTTAAATATGCATTTTTGTTTTGAAATCAATCTGTATGAAGCCAAAAACGACATTATTTTTATCAACAATTTTTATAATGGTAACGATGCGGTTGTTAAAGCATTTAACCCAGATTATCAAGTAAAAGTAATAACTCAAGGAACTATCAATGATAATTCTGATATTGACAAAGGCTGGACTATGGAAATAGCCATACCTATTGAAACCTTTAGAGGGTCAACAAGCTTCCACCCTGTTCAAACGGGAACTCAATGGGCATTTATGGCTTTAAGACAGGAACGCAACGAACTCAAACAGGGGAGACGCGTTATATCAAGCATCTTTCCTATTGAAGACATTAAAAAAGGGGTTCACCAACCAAATATGTTCGGACTACTTGAGTTTATTGACTAAAAATAGGAACATCTCTTTTCAGCAATGCAAAAATCGGGTAAAATTAAATAAAGTATTATCTTAAATTAGACAAACTAGTCTTTAATGTGTCTATTTTAGCTAAAGCATCGGCTTCCTTTTTCTTTTCGCTCGCGACGACTTGTTCTGGAGCATTATTTACGAAACGTTCGTTAGATAGTTTCTTTCGAACAGATTTTAAGAAACCTTCTGTATAGTTTAATTCTTCTGTTAGTTTAATCATTTCAGCTTCCACATCGATTGCGCCAACCATAGGAATAAAATACTCGTTAGATTTCACTCTAAAGGTTAATGCTCCTTCAATAGCCTCATTTACAATTTCTACACCTTCAAGGTTCCCTAATTTCGCGATAACTCCATCAAAGGTAGTATGCGTTTTTTCGTTATTAATTACTGAAAAACCAATAGCATCTTTAAATGCAATATTCTTTTGCTTCCTAATGTTTCTTATTCCTGAAATTACTTCCGAAGCAAATTCAAACTCGTTGATTATTTCTTTGTTTATTGTTTTTAACTCTGGCCATTTGGCAACAATTAAAGCCTCATCCGGGGTTCTCTTTGAAATATATTGCCAAATTTCTTCTGATAAAAATGGCATGAATGGATGCAATACTTTCAAATTATTTTCAAAAGCTTCAATAACCGAATTATAGGTTTTAGCATCAATTGGTTTTTGATACGCAGGTTTAATGATCTCCAGCATCCATGATGAAAAATCATCCATAATTAATTTATAAATTGCCATTAAAGCATCACTTAGTCTATACTTACTAAAATAATCTTCAATTTCAATCAAAGCTTTTTGAAACTTGGCTTCGTACCAATCTAACCCAACTTTTGAAGTTTCTGGTTGTGAAATTGTTTCATCAATTTCCCATCCTTGAATTAACCTAAAAGCATTCCAAATTTTGTTTCCAAAACCTTTTCCTTGTTGACAAAGGTCTTCGTCGAACATTAAATCATTCCCTGCAGCAGAGCTCAACAATAATCCAACACGAACACCATCTGCTCCATACGCCTCAATAAGTTTTAAAGCATCTGGCGAATTCCCTAATGATTTGCTCATTTTACGGCGTTGCTTATCGCGAACTAAGCCCGTTAAATATACGTTTTCAAAAGGTTTCTCATTTTTATACTCGTAACCCGCTATAATCATTCGGGCTACCCAAAAGAATAAAATATCCGGACCCGTAACTAGGTCATTGGTTGGGTAGTAATACTTTATTTCTTCATTTTCTGGATTTCGAATACCATCAAAAACGCTCATTGGCCATAACCAAGATGAAAACCATGTGTCTAAAGCATCTTTATCCTGAACTAAATCAGCTGTAGTAAGATTTTCATTTCCAGTAACAGTTTTTGCTTTTTCTAAAGCTTCCTCTACATTTTGAGCAACTACAAAATCTTCCTTTCCATCTCCATAATAATATGCAGGAATCTGTTGCCCCCACATAAGTTGTCTTGAAATATTCCAATCACGAATATTTTCCATCCAATGGCGGTACGTATTCTCAAACTTTTTAGGGAAGAGTTTTATATCCCGATCTTCTAAAACTGACTTAATAGCAGGTTTAACCAAATCTTCCATTTTCAGAAACCACTGATCGCTTAATCGAGGTTCAATAACAGCTTTTGTTCTTTCTGAAGTTCCTACTTTGTTAATATGAGTTTCAGTTTTAACCAAAACACCGTTTCCTTCAAGTTCATTTACTATGTCTTTTCTAACTACAAAACGATCTTTACCGGCATAATGAAGCCCGAAACTATTTAAAGATGCATCTTCATTAAAAATATCAATAACTTCTAATTTATGCTTATCTCCTAAATTCTTATCATTTTCATCATGAGCCGGCGTGACCTTTAAACAACCTGTACCAAATTCGACATCAACATATTCATCTTCTATAATCGGAATAACACGATTACAAATAGGCACAATGGCTTTCTTTCCACGTAAGTGAGAAAAGCGTTCATCATTTGGGTTGATGCAAATGGCTGTATCTCCAAAAATAGTTTCAGGACGCGTAGTCGCTATGGTTAATGTATCGCTACTTCCTTCAATTTTATACTGTAAATAATAAAGGTTTCCCTGACGTTCTTCATGAATAACTTCTTCATCAGAAAGAGTCGTTTTAGCTTCTGGATCCCAATTTACCATGCGATAGCCACGATAAATCAGACCTTTTTCGTATAAATCAATAAAAACCTGGATTACGGCTTCACTCATGTTATCATCCATAGTGAATTTGGTTCTATCCCAATCACAAGAACAACCCAGTTTTTTAAGTTGTTCTAGTATAACACCTCCATATTCTTCCGTCCAATCCCAGGCATGCTTTAAAAACTCCTCACGAGATAAATCATTTTTGTCAATTCCCTCTTCTTTTAACTTAGCAACAACCTTAGCCTCTGTTGCTATAGAAGCATGATCTGTACCAGGGACCCAACACGCATTCTTTCCTAATAAGCGCGCTCTTCTGATCAACACATCTTGAATCGTATTATTCAACATATGCCCCATATGTAAAACCCCCGTAACATTTGGCGGTGGAATTACGATAGTGTAAGGTTCTCTTTCGTCTGGTTCAGAATGAAAATAATCGTGTTTCATCCAGTAGTTATACCACTTGCTTTCTACCTGACTGGCATCATATTTAGATGGAATCTCCATGCTTTGGAATAGTTTTTGAATAATGATGTGCAAAAGTACTTATATTTATAGTTCTGTGAAACTAAAACACAACTTGATAGTATAGAACTTATATAGAATTTAACAGTTTTTAAACCAAGCAGTTTAGAAGCAATATGTACATTTGACATCTAAACGGTATGTTAACAAACGTGCATTACATCCAATTTTTTTGCAGATTGTAGAAAAAGTAAGTATGTTTGATTTAGAAAACAGAATGAATTGTATGAATTACCTTAACTATTAGGGTGTTAAAATGGTCTAAAAAATCTTAAAAAAATATATTTATTATGAAACAACTAATTACAATTTTATTTATCGGATTAATAAGTTTTTCTATTAATGCCCAGGCAAAGATTGAGTTTAAATCAGAAACCATTGATTATGGTACAATTGATAAGGGGTCTGATGGGGTAAGGGTATTTGAATTCACGAATACTGGCAACGAGCCCCTAATTATCTCAAAGGTATCATCAAGCTGTGGATGTACTATCCCTAAAAAACCGAAAGATCCTATTCTACCAGGAAAAACAGGGGAAATTGAGGTAAAATATGACACTAATAGAGTTAACCCTATTAGAAAAACAATTACCGTAATTTCGAATGCTGAAACTCCAACGGTGGCTTTAAAGATCAAAGGTTTAGTGGTTGACCCTAGCAAAGTAAACGTTATGGAAAAAACAGATAAAAGTGTTATGGATCAATAATCATATGAAATAGATTTCAAAAAAGGCTTAAACATTAATGTTCAAGCCTTTTTCTTTTAAAATATCTTTACTCATTAAAATAACTGCTTTAAAAAAAAGCTAAATGTCATAATTTGACCATCCCTATCCACTTTCAGTTTAATCCTTTTTCCGGCATCATCATAGAATCTTTGATTAATTTGTTGAAGAGAAAATTGTTTAGTGTCTTTTCCATTAATGCTAAGTATTAAATCACCTACTTTTAAACCAGCAATTTTAGCCGGTGATTTTTCACGTAACTCGACAATTACATATGCAGGCATTAATACATACCGATAATTATTTTTTATTCTTACTAAAGAACTACTTTGAGT
Source organism: uncultured Algibacter sp. (assembly GCF_947495925.1). Lineage (GTDB taxonomy): Bacteria > Bacteroidota > Bacteroidia > Flavobacteriales > Flavobacteriaceae > Algibacter_E. The sequence goes on along the minus strand of NZ_CANMAU010000006.1, from coordinate 157,369 downwards.
TTTATCGTCAGAGGGAAACCCTCTTTCTCGGCTTTTACTATTATCAACAATTTTAATAAGCCTACTCCCGTCATGGGCTAGTTCAATTCCACTTTTATTATAGCCAAATGATTCATTAAAAAACTTATTCTTCTTTAGTGTTAATGTCCTTTGTTTGTAGTTAAAAATAATATTAAAGCGCTTTAAAATATTACCTGACAAACTTCCATTTCTATTTTCAATCCGTTGAGCAAAAACTATAGACTTTGACTCGGGAAAGGATACGTTAACATTTTTTAATTTAAAACGTTTCAAAGAAAATGACTGAACCTTAGATCGTTTTCCATAAACACTACCTGCAAGCCCATGCCCTAAAAAATCTTCAAAAAATTTACTACCTGATGTAACACCAATAGAACTATCTTCGAAAAGCCACAACGCATCACTACTTCCTGAATCAATTAACAATTTAACTGGTATATTTTTATTATTTATTTCAACGATACCTTTTATGTATGGTTTTTTATTATGAAATACCAACCCAAAATGCTCACAGCCTCTACAAGATTTGTACTCAAATTTTTCAGGTTCTGTTAAAATAATGATTTGTTGAGAATAGTTTATTTGAACAACTAAATCTTCAAATAAATCGAAACCAATAATTCCATGAACCGGAAAACCTAATTTGGGACTTAAATTTAAATTTATATTATAAACGGCATATAATTCTTGCTTAAGCTTTATAGCATCCCCAACTTTGAACACATTATTTCTTGATTTTAATGCTTCAATTGGATCTCCTTCACCTAAACCTCTTAAAAAAATAGATTCGGTATCTTTTATTTTTAATGTATCAGAAACATTCAAAAAATTAAAAATAATCGGTTTACTCACTCCTGTATCTAACAAAAACGATAGTGTTACTCCGTTTACCTCAACAGGGATAATAATCAAATTATTTATCAATTTAAATTTGATTTTATCTGATTGCTGTTTATTTTGAACAACGAATTTATTCTGGGAAAAAACAAAATAACTTATGCAAAAAAACAAAAAAAATAGAGCCGTGTATTTTTTCATACTGGAACGATACGTCATTCAACTTATCAAATTACAAATCTTTATGCAAGCTTCTTGATTTAAGAAGCTTTTTTAAAAAAACTTTAAGATAAATTCCTCAACTTTGCAACTAAACTTATAATTAATGCCTTCTATATCCAAAAAAGGACGTGTAATGCCTTCTTCCCCTATTAGAAAATTGGCCCCATATGCTGAGCAGGCTATTGAGAGAGGAAAAAGTATATACCATTTAAATATAGGGCAACCAGATATTAAAACTCCAGACGTTGCACTTAAAGCAGTCAAGGAAAATAATATTAATATTTTATCATATTCTAAATCTGAAGGTTCAGAAGCCTATAGGGTTAAACTAGCCAATTATTATAAAAATGCAAACATTAACGTATCTTATGAAGATATTATAGTCACCACAGGAGCTAGTGAAGCATTACTTTTTCTGTTTAGTAGCATTATGGATTCTGATGACGAAGTTATAATCCCTGAACCCTTTTATGCTAATTATAGTGCTTTCTCCATGGTATCAGGTATTAATGTTGTTCCGGTAATATCTAATATAGACAATAATTTTGCCCTACCCGCTTTTGAAGCTTTTGAAAAATTGATAACACCAAAAACAAAGGCTATTCTTATATGTAACCCTAATAATCCAACAGGGTATTTATATTCGAAAGAAGAAATAGAACAGCTTGCTAAATTGGCCATAAAACATGATTTATTCCTTGTAGCTGATGAGGTATATAGAGAATTTGTTTATGATGGCAATTCTCATTATTCAATCATGCAAGTTAATGGTATTGAAGAGCATGCTGTTATAATTGATTCTGTTTCTAAACGTTATAGTATGTGTGGTGCTCGTGTTGGTTGCCTAGTTTCTAAAAACACGGCATTAATCCAAACCATATTAAAATATGCGCAGGCAAGACTAAGTCCTCCTACCTATGCGCAAATAGCTAGTGAGGCTGCTCTAGAAACACCTCAAAGCTATTTTGATAATGTTATTGATGAGTACGTTGAGCGTAGAAACACCTTAGTTAATGAGCTAAAAAAGATAGAAGGTATAAAAGTTGCAATACCTCAAGGCGCTTTTTATTGTATGGTAGAGCTTCCTGTAAAAAACACAGATGTTTTTGCTCAATGGCTTTTAGAAAGTTTTGATTTAAATAACGAAACTATAATGGTAGCTCCTGCCGGCGGTTTTTATTCAACTCCGGGAGTAGGTTTAAACCAAATAAGGATTGCTTACGTACTTAATAAAGAAAGCTTGATTAAAGCCGTAAACATTTTAAAAGAAGCCCTAAAGATTTATAAGGACTAGTGCATATTCATCAAAATATTTCGTTAAAACCGTATAACACCTTTGGCATTGATGTTAAAGCCAAACATTTTGTTTCTGTTGAAAGTCTTAACGATTTAAAATCTGTTTTATCTTTAACCGAACACCCAAAAAAACTTATTCTTGGAGGAGGTAGCAACATACTTCTTACAAAAGACTTCGATGGTTTAGTTATTATTAATAAAATAAAGGGCATTGAAGTTATTTCAGAAGATGAAAACTTTGTTTTTGTTAAGAGTAATGCAGGTGAAAACTGGCATGACTTTGTACTTTGGTGCATCCATAATAATTTTGGTGGTATTGAAAATTTATCATTAATTCCTGGGAATGTTGGTACTGCACCTATTCAAAATATTGGAGCTTATGGTGTTGAATTAAAAGACGTTTTTGAATCTTGCGAAGCGATATCTATAGATTCCAAAAAACTACACAAATTCACAAAATCAGATTGTCAATTTGGGTATAGAAATTCTATTTTCAAACAGCATGCGAAAGGAAAATTCATCATCACCAATGTTACTTTTAAATTAACAAAAAGTAATCATAAATTAAACATTAATTATGGCACAATAGCTTCTGAACTTGAAAACAGAGGCATAAATGAGCCTTCTATAGCAGATATATCAGACGCAGTAATACGAATTCGAAATAGCAAATTACCCGATCCAAAAGAAATTGGTAATAGCGGTAGCTTCTTTAAAAACCCTGTTATCCCAAAGAAGCAGTTCAACGCATTAAGTAAAAACTTCAAAGATATACCAAGCTACCCTGTATCTGAGGAAAATGTTAAAGTTCCTGCTGGATGGCTTATTGAAAAATCTGGTTTTAAAGGAAAAACATTTGGCAATTACGGTGTTCATAAAAAGCAGGCTTTAGTGCTTGTAAACTATGGTGGTGCATGTGGTTCCGACATTGTAAATCTTTCCAAATTGATTCAAAAAACAATTAAACGTCTTTTTGGCATTACTATTGAAGCTGAAGTAAACATTATATAATCAAAAAGAAATTTCTAACTTTGAATTTAGTAATTCAAATTATCTAAACTAATTTAAGACACCATCGCATTGGTTACAGCAATAGAAAAGGAAATAGTAGGTTTACTTGAAAATAGCGATAAAAGAGCTATTAATTTGCTTTATGAGTATTATGCTGATTCTTTATATGGGGTCATTCAAAAAATAATTTCTGATGAAGACACCGCACAAGATGTACTTCAAGAAACCTTTGTTAAAATATGGCGCTATGCTAAAAAATATGATTCCAGTAAAGCAAAATTGTTTACTTGGCTCTATAGAATAGCGTATAACACTGCTATTGACAAAGTTAGATCACAAAAAAATAAAAGCAGCAATGAAGTCCAGATTGAGACAGCAGCCGTATATAAGATAACGTCCAACGAAATAAATCAGGATGTTCTTGATATTAAAAAACATCTAAAGTCTTTAGATGAAAAATATCAAATAGTTATTAATGCTCTCTTTTTTGAGGGTATGACGCAGCAAGAAGCTAGCGATGAATTAGATATCCCATTGGGAACAATAAAATCGAGATTAAAAATTGGGTTAAGAGAATTAAAAAAAATCTATAATCCTTAAATAACAAAGTCATGAATGAGAAAATAAATACTTTTTTAAGTTCTGGCCTATTAGAAAAATATCTTTTAGGTGATACCACCTCTGCCGAAACAGAAATGGTTGAATCTTACATTTCAAAATACCCAGACGTTCAAAATGCATACAATACATTGCAATTCAACCTAGAAGTTGTTGCAAAAAGTAATGCTATTGAAGCACCAAAGCACATCTTAAATAATATTTTAGATGAACTTGATGAAAAACCGGTTATTGCATTAAACAGTTCCAAAAAGACATACAAAAAATGGTATAAATATAGTGTTGCCGCTAGTGTTGCTGCATTAATTTTTGCCGGTACGTCTTATTCTTTTTACAATCAAAATCAAAAACTATCTGAAGAAAACCAAGTAGTTGTTGAAGAAATTTATGATTTAAGAAGTGATATTGATCAAAACAATAAGATGCTTGATAAAGTCATGAGACAGCTTTTAAAGCTTAATAATCCTGAGACTGAGAAGTATATTATTAAAGGAAATGAGAGAGCAAAAGATTTAAAAACCGTTGCTTATATTAATGCCAAAGAAAAAACATCAATGATTGATGTAGTCTCTTTACCTGAATTACCAGAAGAGCAATGTTACCAAATATGGGCCGAATTGCAAGGAAAAATGGTAAACCTAGGTGTTTTAGATAAAGCAGATAGAAAATTAAGAAATATTCCTTACATGGAAGATGCACTAGCATTAAGTATTACTATAGAACCTAAAGGCGGAAACAGTATTGCTTCTGTTGAAAACTCTGTAGCACAAATTAGTTTACAATAAAATCCATTGAACTAAAAAAGTGAAGCCTCGTTTATTAAATAAACGAGGCTTTTTTCGGTCTACTTTCAAATCAATTATTCTTTATCAAACAAAGTTTTATGAATAAAACCAGCAACAATAGCACCAGCTATTGGGGCTAACCAAAACAACCACAATTGACTTATAAATTCTCCTCCTGCAAATAGGGCCTGACTTGTTGATCTAGCTGGATTTACGGAAGTATTAGTTATTGGAATACTTATTAAATGGATTAAAGTCAACCCTAATCCAATAGCTATTGGAGCAAAACCCTTTGGAGCTCTTTCATTAGTACTACCTAATATAATTAATAAAAAAAACATGGTTAATAAGAACTCTGCGATTAACGCAGCCATCATTGAATATCCATCTGGGGACAAATCTGCATAACCATTTGCAGCAAACCCTCCAATTGTTACAAAATCAGATTTATTCGTAATAATTAAATACAAAGCTCCAGCCGCAACAAAAGCGCCAATTAATTGCGCCACAATGTAACCCAATAAATCTTTAGCTTCAAACTTACCACCCGCCCAAAGGCCGAATGAGACTGCGGGGTTAAAGTGTCCTCCTGAAATATGCCCAACAGCATAAGCCATTGTTAAAACAGTCAATCCAAAAGCTAAAGAAACACCTACAAAACCAATCCCTAAATCTGGGTAACCTGCTGCAAAAACAGCACTACCACAACCTCCAAAAACAAGCCAAAAAGTTCCAAAAAACTCTGCAAATAATTTTTTCATAATGTGAAATTTTTTAATTAGTTAGTATTTAAATGTACGAATAATTCATCAATAAGACCCAAAGGGCTCCAAAAGTCACGTTATTTTTGACTTATTTATTACTAAAACAATTATCTAAAATCATATCTTTGCATAAATAATAACATTTAAATGAAACTTCTTTTAATCACTATTATACTCTTAGGTATTGGCATTGCAGGTATTGCAATTAAAATTTGGGCTAAAAAAGATGGTGAATTTGCTGGCACATGTGCCAGTCAAAATCCTATGTTGAATACTGAAGGAGAGGCTTGCGGTTTTTGTGGTAAAACCCCAGACCAGTTTAGTGATTGCAATGAACCTCAACATTCTTAAATAAATTTATGGGGGTTCTTGATGTCGTTTTCTACACATTTGTTGTTGTAGTTGTTGTTCAAGTTGTTTTTTATTCTGTTTTCTTTTCCCGATTCGCATTCTCAAAACCAAAAAAAACAGTTCCAAAAAACTATCCAGTTTCAGTTATTATATGCGCTAAAAATGAAGCTGACAATTTAAAAGCTTTTATTCCCTCAATAATTAACCAGAATTATGAAGAATTTGAAATAGTTCTTATAAACGACTCTTCTAGCGATAATACCTTAGAGGTTATTAAACATTATGCAAGTCTTCATAAAAACATTAAAGTTGTTGATGTTAAAAGTATTGAAGCATTCTGGGGAAACAAAAAATATGCACTAACATTAGGAATCAAAGCTTCATCACATGATTACCTTTTATTTACCGATGCAGATTGTAAGCCTCTATCAAAGTATTGGATAAAAGAAATGACTGCTCATTTTGATGAAAACATAGGAATTGTTTTAGGATATGGGGCATACTCCAAAGTAAAGCGATCGTTTTTAAACAAGCTTATTCGGTTTGAAACTTTAGTCACTGCCATAAATTACTTTTCCTTTGCGCTATCTGGGTTTCCATATATGGGCGTTGGAAGAAATTTGGCCTACACCAAAAAAGATTTTTTTAAAGCCAATGGTTTTATAAGTCATATTAAGGTACGTTCTGGTGATGACGATTTATTTGTTAATCAGGTTGCAACTCCAGAAAATACTGCAATTAGCTTATCGAAAAAAACGTTTACTGAATCAAAACCAAAAACAACTTTTACAGCTTGGTTTAAGCAAAAAAGACGGCATATATCAACTGCAAAGCACTATAAACCGAAACATAAAGTTTTACTTAGTTTGCTTTACAGCTCAAACTTACTATTTTGGCTATTAGCAATTATTCTTCTTATAGCTGCCTTTAGTTGGAAAATGGTGCTTTGTCTTTTTCTATTTCGATTAATTCTTCAATTTTTTATTTTTGGAGCTTCTACAAAAAAACTAAACGAAAAAGACCTTTTATTTTTCCTTCCCATCTTAGAAATCTTTTTAATTATTGCGCAATTAACTATCTTTATAAACAACCTAATTTCAAAACCCAACCATTGGAAATAGATAATGCTATTAAACGTGCCAAAAAAAATGATCAAAAAGCATTTAATTATTTATTAGATATATATTGGGATAGTGTTTATGGTTTTCAATTAAAACGTACTCAAAATGAAAATGATGCAGAAGATATTACCATCCAAACCTTCTCAAAAGCATTTGACAAAATTGAGACCTTTGACGAAAGATATAAGTTTAAAACTTGGTTAATTTCTATATCTAAGAATATCCATATTGATTTATTAAGAAAAGAAAAAAATTCTATTTCGCAAGTCTTGTCAAATGACAATCAAGAAGTTTTTCAAGTTATAGATGAATCGCCATCGCCAGAAGACAAACTTATTACAGAGCAACACTTGGCAAAACTGCTTCGGGATATTAAAAAGTTAAAACCTCATTATCAAGAAATTATAAACTTGAGATATTTTCAGGAATTAAGTTATAAAGAAATTTCTAAGAAGCTTGATCAACCCATGAATAATATTAAGGTGAAATTACTACGCGCAAAAAAACTACTTGCCGAAATTATACGAGAAAAATAAATGCTTAATAAACTTAAAAACCTTGGTCCTGGGTTAATATTTGCTGGTGCTTGTATCGGGGTATCGCATTTAGTACAATCTACACGGGCTGGAGCCGATTTTGGGTTAGGTTTAATTTGGGCTCTTTTACTTGTAAATCTTTTTAAATACCCTTTTTTTCAATTTGGTCCACGCTACTCTACTGCAACCGGGGAAAGTTTATTGGATGGTTATAAAAAATTAGGCAAGGGTGTACTAGTTGCTTATTTTTTAATAAGTCTAGCAACTATGTTTACTATTCAAACCGCAGTCACTATAGTTACTGCTGGTTTAGCCTCATCTATTTTTGGAGATTTTATAAGTTTAAAAGGTTGGACCATAATTATTCTTATTACATGCCTAGTTATTTTAATTTTTGGTAAGTATAAGCTTCTGGATAGGCTTATGAAGATCATTATCATTACACTTACAATAAGTACAATAACCGCTGTAATCATTGCTATGCTAAAAAATACATCATCGCTTTCATTCAACCAAGTTTTACCAAAGAACAGCTTAGAAATAACATTCTTAATTGCATTTATGGGTTGGATGCCAGGGCCTTTAGATATTGCAGTATGGCAATCTTTATGGTCTATTGAAAAACAAAAAAATAATAAGAAATACAATACTGAGTCTGCTATTTTTGATTTTAATGTAGGCTATATTGGAACTATCGCTTTGGGTATATGCTTTGTGCTTTTAGGCACCTTAATCCTATTTAATTCGGGAGAGACTTTCAGTAATTCAGCTACGGTATTTTCAGGACAATTAATTAAAATGTACACTACAAATCTAGGACATTGGGCACACGTTATTATTGGAATTGCTGCTTTTACAACCATGTTTAGCACAACGCTTACAACACTAGACGCCTCTCCAAGAGCAATGAAAAAAACATCTCAATTACTTTTTAATAAAAGCACCAAACTTAATTACACTTTCTGGATCGCTTTACTTTCAATAGGAACTATTTGTGTGTTTTTATTTTTCGTTTCAGAAATGGGTTTTTTAATTAAAGTCGCTACCATTTTATCTTTTGTAACCGCACCATTTTATGCCATTATAAACTATATCCTGATTTCAGGAAAACATACACCTAAAGCTTGGCACCCATCTAAATCACTACATGTTTTGAGCATTTCTGGTATTATTTTTTTAATAGGATTTAGCCTTTGGTATCTTACCACGCTTTAAGATAATTTAAAAGAATACTTCGTATCTTTGCGTTCCATATTTTATGACCATGAACACAGATACTAATTCCAATATATTACCAGAACGTCAAGCAAAGCCAAAATGGCTTCGTGTTAAGCTTCCTACTGGTAAAAAGTACACTGAACTAAGAGGTTTAGTTGATAAATACAAGCTAAATACCATATGTACTTCAGGTAGTTGCCCAAATATGGGTGAATGCTGGGGAGAAGGTACTGCTACTTTTATGATTTTAGGGAATATTTGTACCCGCTCATGCGGATTTTGTGGTGTAAAAACAGGTAGACCGGAAACAGTAAACTGGGATGAACCTGAAAAAGTAGCCCGTTCAATTAAAATTATGAGCATAAAACATGCTGTTATAACGAGTGTGGATAGAGATGATTTAAAAGATATGGGGAGTATTATGTGGTCTGAAACAGTAAAAGCCGTAAGACGTATGAACCCTAATACAACCCTTGAAACACTTATTCCAGATTTTCAAGGTATTGAAAAACATATAGATCGCATTGTCGATGTAGCTCCTGAAGTAGTTTCACATAATATTGAAACTGTTCGCCGTTTAACTCGAGAAGTAAGAATACAAGCTCAATATGATCGCAGTATGGGCGTTTTGAAATACTTAAAACAACAAGGACAACGTAGAACTAAATCTGGAATTATGTTAGGCTTAGGAGAGACTAGAGAAGAAGTTATTCAAACATTACATGATCTAAAATCTAATGATGTTGATGTGGTCACCATTGGTCAATATCTACAACCAAGTAAAAAACATTTACCTGTTAAACAATTTATTACTCCAGATCAGTTTAAAGAATACGAAGAAATTGGACTAAATTTAGGTTTTCGTCACGTTGAAAGTAGTGCTTTGGTCAGGTCTTCATATAAAGCTCAAAAACATATAAACTAATCATGATTAATGTTGCTATCAATGGTTTTGGTAGAATAGGACGACGCGTTTTTAGGCTTCTACAAGAGTATGAAAAATTTCAAGTCGTTGCCATAAACGATTTAGCAAACGCAAAAACATTAAGTCATTTACTAAAGTACGATAGCGTACACGGTATTTTCAACGGCTCTATATCTTCAGACCAAAATCATATCATTGTAAACAACGTTAAGATTCCTCTTTTAAATGAAAATCATCCAAAATCTATTGATTGGTCTCCTTTTAAAGCTCATTTTGTCATAGAATGTTCGGGGAAATTCAAAACAAGTACAGAATTGAATTATCATCTGAAAAACGGGGCAAAACATGTTGTTTTAAGTGTTCCTCCTATTGAAGATGATATTAAAACCATTGTATTGGGCGTAAATGATGCAAGTATTGACGGTTCTGAGACTATCATTTCAAATGCGTCTTGCACCACGAACAATGCGGCCCCAATGATTGATGTTATTAATAAACTTTGCGGCATTAATCAAGCTTATATTACAACTGTGCATTCTTATACAACAGACCAAAGTTTACACGATCAACCACATCACGATTTAAGACGTTCTAGAGCTGCTAGTCAGTCAATCGTTCCTACAACTACGGGAGCCGCCAAAGCATTAACTAAAATCTTCCCCAAGCTATCTGAAGTTATTGGAGGTTGTGGTATTAGAGTCCCTGTAATTAATGGCTCTTTAACAGACATTACGTTTAATGTTAAAAGACAGGTTTCTATTAAAGATATAAATAACACCTTTAAAGAAGCTGCTAAAAATCAATATAAAGGAATAATTGAATATACTGAAGATCCAATTGTATCCATTGATGTAGTTGGAAATTCACATTCTTGTATTTTCGACTCTCAAATGACCTCTGTTATTGGAAACATGGTTAAAATAGTCGGTTGGTACGATAATGAAACGGGCTATTCTCAACGAATAATTGATCTTTTATGCAATTTATCGGAAAAAAAGTGTCTTTAATCGATAAAATAATTATATTTGTCGGTACTATTAATTGATTATGTCCCGAACGAAACATTACATATATATTATTATATTGCTTTTTAGTATGAGTCTATACGCCCAAAAATCGATGGCGGATGACCCTGAAATAGCGCAAAATAATATCAACTACCGTATTACTCAATCACAATTTGAGCTTGAGAATTATAACTATTTTAATGCTCAAAAGAAACTTGATGAGGCATTAGAACTAGCCTTAAAAGCAGATAATAAGAAAAGTCTCGGTATTATACATGCCTTAAAAGGACGTATTCAACTTATAATTGAAGAAGAAGATAAGGCTATAAAATCATTAAATAAGGCCATTGAAATACAAAGAATTATTAATGATAATGCAAACTTAGGAAGTTCCTATAAAACATTTGGAGATGTATATTTAGCTAAAGATGATTATTATTCGGCTTTAGACTCTTATCGAGCCGCTAAATCTAAATTTGAAGAGGAAGAATTAAACGAAGAGTTAGCAGAAACATTGTTACGTGAAGGCCAAACTTATATAGAATTAAAAAATTTCAATAAAGCTAGAGATGTTATTGAACAATCTTTGGCTATTGCAAAAACATATGATTACTTCAAAATACAAAGTGAAGCGTTAATTAATCACGCTATAGTTTATAATAAACTAGGTAATAACGAAAAAGCGCTTGCTGTTGGAGAAGAAGGACTACAAATTGCAAAAGCCAAAAAATTCAACAATATTCTCAATCAAGGGTACTTGACTCTTAGTAATTTACATAATAATGTTGGAGACTTTAAGGTTTCAAGAAGTTATTTAAATTCATACTTAAAATTGTCAGATTCCATTAGAAGTTTAACAAGAATTAATTCTTCTCAAGACCAAGAAACTCAATATTTGTTGAACGAAGAAATTGAGAAGAACAATCAAATTGTTGAAAAGTTAGAGCAGGCTGAAGATGATAAAAATCTTGGTACTTTAATTTCAATTCTAAGTGTTGCACTTATTACCATACTATCTCTTTTAACCTTATCGTTATACAAAAACAATAACATCCGTTTGAAGACGAACAACATGCTTCACAAAAAAAACGGAGAACTTATTATTGCTAAAGAGAAGGCGGAACTCGCATCAAAAACCAAGGCAAATTTCCTATCCACAGTAACGCACGAGCTAAGAACACCTTTATATGCCGTTACAGGATTAAGTAATATGCTTTTGGAAGAAAACCCAAAGCCTGAACAAGTACAACACCTAAAGTCTTTAAAGTTTTCTGGAGACTACCTCTTAACCTTTATAAACGATATCCTTCAAATCAATAAAATTGAAGCAAATAAAGTGGATATCGAACCTGAACCGTTTAATCTTAAGAAAAAGATAAACAATATTGTTTTGGCTTTAAACAATTCTGCTCAAGACAATAATGTTAATATCCATTTTGAATATGATAAAGAATTACCAGAAAACTTTATAGCGGACCAGTTAAAGATCTCCCAGATTTTAATCAATCTTGTGGGTAACTCCATAAAATTCACCAAAGATGGAGATATCTGGATTCGTATTTATAAAATTGAAGAAGTTGGAAAATTATACACCTTAAGATTTGAAGTTGAAGATAATGGGATTGGCATTAGTCAAGAAAAACAAGATCATATGTTTGAAAGTTTTTCTCAAGGATCAATTCAAATCAATCGAAAATATGGTGGAACTGGTTTAGGACTATCTATAGTTAAAGGACTTATTGATATCTTAAAAGGTAAAATTTATGTAAAAAGTGAGTTAGAAAAAGGAACAACATTTTACTTTGAAATTCCTTTAGAGCACACTACGGTTGAAGAAGCTAAAGAGAATAAAGTTGCCTATTTTGATGGAAATAAAGAGGATATAGACCTGAAAAGTGTTAAAATTTTAGTTGTTGAAGACAACAAGATTAACCAAATGATAACCAAGAAAATTCTAACTAAAATGGAATTGAAATGCGATATTGTTGACAATGGTGAAGATGCGGTGGATATGATTAAATCAAACAACTACAATATCATATTAATGGATATTCATATGCCAGGAATCAGCGGTATTGAAGCTACAAAAATTGTTAGATCATTTGATAAGGAACTTACTATTTTCGCACTCACGGCGGTTACTATTGAAGATAAAATGCATGAATTTGAAGAAGCTGGATTTACTGACATCATTCCAAAGCCATTCAAACAAGAAGAGTTTGAGAAAAAACTATACAACGCTTTAGCTTCGAAAAGCAGTAATTCCGCTAATGCTTAATAAAATCTTTGATTTTTTGATTAAACCCCAATGCCCCGTCCATAGACACAGTAATAGGTAAATAAAATAGTTTGTCCTTTATGATATCATATTGTTTTAATCTCACAAAATCTTTCTCTGTAGTAAGAATCAAATCTTTATTTTTTAAAGCATCAATATCTTTTCGAGAAAAATGATGATGATCTTTAAAATTTAAATGTTCAAATTTCAATTGTTTCTTCTTCAAAAACTGCAATAACGGAGAAGCATTTGCTATTCCTGTTACTAACGTAAAATCTGCTATTTCACTTAACAATTTCGTTTCTTTTACAGAAAACAACCTTTCAGAATAAGCAATAGAACTAAAAAACACGCTTTGAAAGTTTTTAGGCTTAATACATTTTACTATTTCACTTTTATCTGTATCACTTAAATTATTCGGGCATTTTGTAACCACAATAATATTAGCGCGATCTGCTCCACTTCTAGGTTCTCTTAAATCACCAGTGGGTAACACAATATCTTTATAATAAGGTTTGTTATAGGTTGTTAATAAAATATTTAAGCCTGCTTTAACTTTTCTATGTTGAAAAGCATCATCTAATAAAATTAGGTCTGGTTCAGAATCTTGTAAACACTTAATTCCATGTTGCCTATTAGAATCAACAGCAACCAGAACGTTCCCTTTAAATTTTGAATAAAACTGAAAAGGCTCATCTCCAATAGAATCAACACTCGAAACTTCATTCGCCAGTACAAATCCTTTTGTTTTTCTTTTATAACCTCTACTCAAGGTAGCTAGCTTATATTCATCTTTTAAAAGGTTTATTAAGTACTCAATCATCGGCGTTTTTCCAGTACCACCTACACTTAAATTACCTACACAAACTACGGGAAAGTTATATGATTTCGATGCCTTAATTCCAGCATCATATAATTTATTTCTTAACCAGGTTACTAAAAAGTAAACAGGCACAATTGGAAATAATATGTATCTTACTATTTTCATCCTAACGAAAGTATAATATTTTATCTTTGAACCAAACAAATTAAGTATGATTGTACAAGATGTTATAAATCATTTAGAAGAACTTGCCCCTTTAGCTTATGCTGAAGGTTTTGACAACGTTGGCCTTTTAGTTGGCGACAAAACTCAAAAAATTACAGGAGTTTTGGTGACTTTAGACACTCTTGAAGGTATAATAGATGAAGCTATTTCAGAAAACTGCAATTTAATAATAAGCTTCCACCCTATTATTTTTAAAGGGTTAAAAAAAATGACTGGCAAAAGTTATGTTGAACGTGTAGTTATGAAAGCCATAAAAAATGATATCGCCATATACAGTATGCATACTGCTTTAGACAACGCCATTCATGGTGTGAATGATATGATTTGTAATCAGTTATTATTAACCAAAAAACGTATACTTATTCCGCAAAGCGAAACCATAAAAAAGCTCACTACGTATGTTCCAAAGGACGAAGCCGAAACGTTAAGAACCGCTTTATTTAAAATTGGGGCGGGCAGCATTGGCAATTACAACGATTGTAGTTTTAATATTGAAGGTTTCGGTACCTTTAATGGTAACGAACAATCCAACCCAAGTAAAGGTAAAAAAGGCAGTATTCATACTGAAGCAGAAACTAAAATCACGATCACCTTTAAAAAACATTTAGAATCAAAAGTTCTTGATACACTTTTTAAAAATCATTCTTACGAAGAAGTCGCTTATGAAGTAACAACTTTAGAGAACAAAAACCAAAATATTGGTATGGGAATGATTGGAGAACTTGCTGAACCAATGGACGAACAGAGTTTTCTTAACCACTTAAAAGTAAAAATGAATACCGAATGTATTAGGCATTCATCATTATTAAATAAAACGATTAAAAAAGTGGCTGTACTAGGTGGCTCTGGCAGTTTTGCCATTCAAGCCGCTATGGCTGTAGGCGCTGATGCATTTGTGACTGCAGATTTAAAGTATCACGACTTTTTTACAGCAGAAAATAGTATCCTATTGGCAGATATTGGACATTATGAAAGTGAGCAATTCACAAAAAATGGTTTAGTTGCACATCTTACAAAAAAAATTACTAATTTTGCAATCATTTTATCAAAGATAAACACCAATCCTGTTAAGTATTTTTAAAGTATGGCTAAAAAGAAAGAAGTAACTGTCGAAGAGCGCTTAAGAGCTTTATACGATTTACAACTCATCGATTCTCGTATAGATGAAATAAGAAATGTTCGTGGAGAACTTCCTTTAGAAGTTCGTGATTTAGAAGATGAAGTTGCTGGATTAAACATAAGATTAGAAAAACTTGTTTCTAATTTAGAGGTAATAGACAACGATATTGCTAGCAAAAAGAATTTGATTGAGGAATCAAAAGCTTTAATGAAAAAATATGCAGAGCAACAACAAAATGTTAGAAACAACAGAGAATTCAACTCTTTAACTAAAGAAATTGAGTTTCAAGAATTAGAAATAGAATTAGCAGAAAAGCACATCAAAGAGTTTAAAGTTCAAATTGAGCAGAAAAAAGAAGTTATTGCTGAAACTAAAGAACGTGTAAAAGAGCGTGATACGCATTTAAAACACAAAAAAGGTGAGCTTAATGATATTTTAGCTGAAACTGAAAAAGAAGAACAAGCTTTAATTTTAAAGTCAGAAGAATACAAGCAACAACTTGAAGAACGCTTAGTTTCTGCCTATACTAGAATAAGAACTAATGTAAAAAACGGATTAGCTGTTGTACCAATTGAAAGAGGTGCTTCAGGAGGATCTTTCTTCACAATTCCACCACAAGTGCAGGTTGAAATTGCCTCTCGTAAAAAAGTTATTACAGACGAGCATAGTGGAAGAATTTTAGTTGACGCGGCCTTAGCTGAAGAACAAAAAGAAAAAATGGAAAAAATGTTTTCAAAACTTTAATCCATTTAAACATTAAATATTTAGAGCCTTCAGGAAACTGGAGGCTTTTTTTATTAATTCTATGGACAAAGTGTTCCAACCATGGCTAGTCCAGCTTTGACGCTTGCCAAAGTTAGCTAGAGCGATTGGAACAAATTCTTTCTTAAAGTTTATTGTATTGAACCTATAAAAACTTAAATGTTTAATTTTAGCCACTATCAGCAGAACTTACAAAGATATAACAAAACGTAAAACCTATAATTCAAAATGCTTCAATCGGAATTGTTAAAATGACGAATAATTAATTAAGGTTTCTGAGTTTCAAACGTCTATTATAAAAATAAAATATATGAAACGTATTATCCCCCTCATAGTATTAGCACTTTGCTTTAGTTGTCAAAACTCTGCGCAATCAAAAAAATCACAGGAATTAGTAAAACAAGCTAAACCCATTCAAGTACCACTAAAAAATGGAAAAGCAAGAGCTTATTTTGCTAGCGGTTGCTTTTGGTGTGTAGAAGCTATTTATGAAAGCGTAAAAGGAGTAGACGAATCTATTTCAGGCTATTCTGGTGGGCACACCAAAAACCCAACTTATGACGCTAGTAATACAGGTAAAACAGGACATGCCGAAGCCGTAGAAATTATTTACGATCCGAATGTAGTAAGTTTTGAAACCCTAGTTGATGTATATTTTGCTTCTCAAAATGTAACACAAATAAATGGGCAGGGTAATGACCGAGGATCTCAATATCGATCCATTATTTTTTATCAAAATGATGAACAAAAGCAAGTCATTTTAAAAAAGAAAGTAGCTTTAGCCAAAGCCATGGATGTTGAAATTGCTGCAGAAGTATATCCTTTTCAAAAATTTTGGGTAGCAGAAGACTATCATCAAAACTATGAAAAACGACACCCAAACCATCCATATATCCAGAATGTCTCTATTCCACGCCTAAACAGATTTAAAAGTAAATTCCCTAAAGAACTATTAAAAGAAGTTTCATTTTAAGTTATTTGTAGTCTTGAAAAACAGAACTTTACTCAATATAAAAATTCACATCACCTAGGATATAAAAAATAAAATCTTAAAAAAACCTCAATCTGTAAACACATTGAGGTTCAAGTTTAATTTCCTGTTTAATCATTAAGTCATTAATCAAGTATTAACTTTTAAAAAACTTATTGTTCTTATAGCTTCATAGTCACTCCAAGACCTCCAGTGGCACCTTGCGTACTGCCACCACCAAATTCTAAGTAAATACCCCATTTATCATTCCAAAACCATCTTCCTCCAACATGAAGACCTAAGTCAAAATCACTACTATTATTACCATTCCCATTATAAATGGCGTAACCAGCACCTAATCCACCATAAACATCCCAGGCCTCATCAGCTAAACCAAATAGGTTATCAAAATAATAATTTGCTTTGACTCCTAATGTTAACCAATCAAGATCAAAATTAGTACCTGCCCCAGGTGCGATTGTAATATCCTTATGTACAGGAATTTCATAATTAACGCCAATAAGTCCAAAATTCAATTCGCTCCTAGCTTGACTAAAAACATTTACTGAAAAACATGTAATGACCAACGTTGTTAAAAAGAGTGTTTTTTTCATAATTAAAAAGTTATAGTAGTTGTATATTATTATCAAATTTACAATTTTATTTTGAAAGCTTCAGATGTTTATTAAATAATGCCCCTAGCTTTTACAGAAAATTAGAGTCCTTAAATTATAATTCAATATATCAATCCTCTCCTATTTAATATTAAAGTTTAGTAGCCTTTAAAGTAAAAATCAAAGGGTATAATTTATCATCTGTTGCATACATTCCTGACTCATTTTGTTTTAGATTAGGTAATACATCGTAAGGACTCTCATTAAACTCTTTTAAATACTCTATATGCAATCCAGCTTCCGTTAACGCGGAAATCACTTCACCTACCCCATGATTCCATGCATATTCTTTACTAATCATACTAGAGTTTTCATCAGCATAAGTTCCTTCGTATTCTTCGTAAATAACCTCGTCCTGCATGTATCCATATTTCATAACAGGCTTATCTTCTAAGTAATCGAACATCCAAACTATAGGATGAAATTCTGCCATAAAAAACGTCCCTCCCTTTTTTAAGCGTTCAGCTATCATTTGCCCCCAAGGTTTTAAATCAGGCAACCACCCTATAACACCATAACTTGTATAAACAATATCAAATTCATCTTTAACAAATTCAGACGTATCTAAAACATTACAACAAACAAAATTAGCATCTAGCTTCAACTCATCATTCAAACGTTTAGCTAATTTCACTCCCTCATCACTTAAATCTACACCAACACATTTGGCTCCCATCCTACTTAAACTAAGTGTATCTTGCCCAAAATGACATTGTAAATGCAATAACGACTTCCCCTTCACATCTCCCAAAGCTTCTAATTCATAAGGCATCAATGATGACTTCCCTTTTTTAAAACCCTCTAAATCGTACATATTACTTTCAGAATGCACTTTTACTTTATCATTCCATGTGGATTTGTTAATCTCAAAATATTTCTTGTTAGTACTCATAATCAAGTTATATATTTACAAAAAGTCTAATTTATGAAAATACTATTCTACACTACTTTAGCATTTACCCTTATAACTGGGTGCAAAGAAAAGCCTAAATCTGAAACTAATTCTAAAACTCACCCCACACTGTCTATTGCTGAAAAAATAGCCAATGCCCATGGTTTTAAGAATTGGCAATATATTTCTAAAATACAATTTACCTTTAACAAAAAAAGAAATTGGGTATGGCAGCCTAAAAACGATAGTATTTCACTTATTACTGAAAAAGACACCATTAATTATTTCAGAAAAAATATTGATAGTCTATCATTTAGAGCGGATGAAAATTTTATTAATGACAAGTTTTGGCTATTAATTCCTTTTCAGTTGGTTTGGGATAAAAACACAACAATCTCTCAACCATTAATAGAAAAAGCTCCTATAAGTCAAGTAATCATGAACAAAATCGTTTTAACTTATTCAAATGATAGTGGAGGATACACACCGGGTGATGCCTATGATATTTACTACAATGATGATTTTTTAATTAAAGAATGGGCTTTCAGAAAAGGTAACCAACCAGAACCATCACTAACCAATACGTTTGAAAATTACAAAAACTACAATGGGTTACTTCTAGCTTCAGATCACAAAATGTTAGATTCAGATTGGAATTTAACCTTAAGTAATATCAAAGTCATTTTAAATTAAAAATTTTAGACCTTTCTGTAATTTAAACCTAACAAGAGACTAGCGCTCGTATATAAAGTATAGTAATTATTTTCCGCGTAATGCGTCTATATATATTAAAGCGCTTGAATCAATTGGTTTAAGCGCTTTATCTTTTTGTTCTAGCCTTTAAATTCTGAGGAGACATGAGCGCCATCACAATAAGGCTTATTGCCAGAAGCACCACATCTACAAAAAGCGGTGGTTTTATTTTTTGTTTCGGAAGATCCGTCCCTATTAACTACTTTAAGTGTCCCATAAACTAATAAAGGTCCATTTTCTAAAACCTCAACTTTAGTTTCTAAAGTTTCAGAAGTCTTATCGTCTTTATTATTCATATAAAATCGTAGTGCTCCAGACGGACATTGCTTTACTTGATTGATTATAGCTTCGGTTTTTGCTTCATCCAGTTTAATCCACGGGCGCAATCTAGGGCGAAATACCTTAGGCAGTCCTTTTGCACAAATTGCAGAATGGATACACTTTTCAGCCTCCCAAACCACGGTAGTCTCTCCGTTCGAATATTCTTTTATCTTACTCATAGTATTGGCATTTCACTAAATATACAAAAAAAGTTCCTCATTAAAAAGTAAGTATTAGAGCCCTACTTTATAATTTTTTAATCCTTATTTTTGTTATAAACCCAAAAAAAATATACATTGTCTGATTATAAATTAGGGATTAATTACGCTTTAGAACAAGACAAAAAAGATGTACTAAAGTCTTATAGAAACCAATTTCATATACCCAAAGACAACGGTGGTAATGAATGGATTTACATGACTGGCAATTCGTTAGGGTTACAACCCAAATGCACAAAATCTTATATAAATCAAGAATTAGAAGATTGGGCAAATTTAGGTGTTGAAGGTCATACACAAGGAAAAACACCTTGGTTACCTTACCATGAATTTTTAACCGAGAATATGGCTAAAATCGTGGGAGCAAAACCTATTGAAGTTGTTGTTATGAATACCCTTACGGCAAACCTTCACTTCATGATGGTTTCGTTTTATAAGCCAACAAAAACACGTTATAAAATATTAATAGAAAGTGATGCTTTTCCTTCTGATAAATACGCTGTAGAATCTCAACTTCGCCATCATGGTTTTGATGATAGAGAAGGAGTCGTTTTATGGGAACCAAGAAAAGGTGAAGAGTTATTACGTTATGAGGATTTAAAAACTATTCTTGAAGAACAAGGACAAGAAATAGCCCTTATCATGGTAGGCGGCGTTAATTATTATACAGGACAGTTTTTTGATTTAAAACGTATAACAAGTCTTGGGCACAAACAAGGTTGCTTGGTGGGGTTCGATTGTGCTCACGGCGCAGGTAATGTTGCATTAAACCTTCACAACTCAGATGCCGATTTCGCAGTATGGTGCACTTACAAATACTTAAACGCCGGTCCAGGAAGTTTAGGTGGTTGCTTTGTTCATGAGCGTCATGCATATAGTAAAAATTTAAATCGTTTTACGGGCTGGTGGAGTCACAATAAACAAACAAGATTTAACATGCGCGATGAATTTGATCAATTGGAAGGTGCAGAAGGTTGGCAATTAAGCAATCCCCCTATTCTATCTATGGCTGCCATAAAAGCATCACTAGACATGTTTAATGAAATTGGAATGAACCAATTATTAAGCAAGTCAAAGAAGCTAACAGGATATTTAGAATTTTTACTTAGAGAACTAGGGGAAGACACAATAAGAATAATTACCCCTAGTAATGTCAATGAGCGTGGATGCCAACTATCTATACAAGTTAAAAATGCCAATAAAACGTTACATGACAGACTAATTAATGAGGGAGTAATTAGCGACTGGAGAGAACCTAATGTTATACGTTGTGCCCCCGTGCCCTTGTACAACTCTTTTGAAGATGTTTATCGTCTTGTTGAAAAACTGAAAGTCATTTTAAATGAATAATAAACAAAACATACTTATTATTGGAGCAGGCCTTTGCGGGAGTCTCTTAGCTTTAAGATTAGGTCAAAGAGGCTATAATGTAACTGTTTACGAAATGCGACCTGATTTACGCAAAGTTGATATCAGTGCCGGACGTTCTATAAACTTAGCATTCTCCAATCGTGGTTATAAGGCTATAAAACTTGTTGGACTAGAAGACCAAATAAAACCACTCTGTATCCCCATGCATGGACGTATGATTCATGACTCACATGGCAATACATTTCAATCAAACTATAGCGGTCGTCCTCATGAATATATAAATTCAATTTCACGTGGCGACTTAAACTCGTTACTTCTAAATGAAGCTGAAAAACACAAGAACATCAACATATATTTCAACAAAAAATGTAAATCTGTTGATTTTGAAAAAACCACAGCACTATTTAAGGATTATAAAACTAAAACCGAATTTGTTGAAGATGCAGATATTATTATAGCTACTGACGGCGCAGGTTCTGCAATGCGAAAAAGTTACTATTTGGGTAAAAAATTCTTGTTCAGTTTTTCACAAAACTATTTAACACATGGCTACAAAGAATTAAGTATTCTTCCTAAAGAAAACAATGATTTTAGGCTTCAAAAAAAAGCTCTTCATATATGGCCTCGTGGCAATTTTATGCTCATTGCACTACCCAACTTAGGTGGAAGTTTTACAGTAACCCTATTTTTAAGTTATGACGGGGGCCAGTACAATTTCAACAATCTTAATGATGAAAATATAGTATTGGAATTTTTTCAAAAAGAATTTCCCGATGCTTTGGCCTTAATGCCAAATCTTTTAGATGATTTTTTTAAAAACCCTACAGCTCCATTAGGCACTATAAAATGCTCACCTTGGCATTATAAAGGAAATACACTGTTAATGGGGGATGCGGCACATGCCATTGTTCCATTTTATGGGCAAGGTATGAATGCGTCATTTGAAGATGTTGTAGAGTTCGATAAAGTTTTAGATAAAAATCTTGAACACTGGGACACTGTATTTAAAACCTACGAAGAGGGTAGAAAAAAAGATACCGATGCCATTGCCGATTTAGCTATTGATAATTTTCATGAAATGAAAGACCATGTGGCCAATCCTATATTCAAAGAAAAACGTAAATTAGAAATGGCTTTAGAGGAAGCATTTCCAAATGAATACGCATCAAAATATTCCATGGTTACATTTAATGAAAACATGGGATATAAGGAAGCTATGCTAAAGGGACGAGCTCAAGATAAAGCTATTTTAAACCTATTGACTGATGGATTTTTAAATTTAAACGATGATTTAAAACTTACCTTAAAAAAGATAAAACTCGAAACTGAAGCTATTCTTGAAGATGATAGAATTGCAGGTTTAAAATAGGAGATATTTAAACCTTTCAATTATTAAATAAGATAAGCACTAGAAATATAAATACAATTTAATGACTGAAATAACTAAAGGTATTTATTTGTCGTCAAATTTTAATGATATGGATTTACCTCTCATATATGAGTTTGTTAAAAATTCGTATTGGGGAGAATCGAGAACCTTTAAAGAACAGAAAAAAGCATCGAAAAACACCATTAACTTTGGTCTGTTTAAAAATAATCAACAAATAGCTTATGCACGAGTCATGACCGATAAAGTGTTTTTTGCATACCTATTAGATGTATTTGTTATAGAAAGTGAACAAGGTAAGGGTTACTCCAAATTGCTTATTGACCATATACTTAATGCTCCTGATTTAAAAACCGTTGACAAGTGGATGCTAGCAACTAAAGACGCGCATACTCTTTATACTAAATTTGGATTTACAGGTATTAAAAGCCCAGAAAAGCTCATGGAAAGGCTAAGTCCCAGAGCAAAAAAAATATATGAATAAATATGGATTTAAAACTCAATAATAAAAACGCCTTGGTATGCGGAAGCACTCAAGGTATTGGTAAAGCTACTGCTTTAGCACTGGCTGCAGAAGGTGTAAATGTTACCCTTGTAGCTAGAAACAGAGAAAAACTAAAAGCAGTGCTAGCAGAATTACCTCAGCATAGAAACCATAACTATATTGTTGCTGATTTTTCTAACCCAAGGGAGCTATATGAGCAAGTCATTAAGTTTATAGAAAAAGAACATGGCTTTCATATTTTGGTTAACAATACTGGAGGACCAAGACCAGGTAATATTTTGAACGCCTCATTGTCTGAATTTGAAAACGCATTTACGCAACATTTAAAATGTAACCACCTATTAGCACAGGCTACTGCACCTTTTATGAAGGAAGTTGGTTTTGGAAGAATTATTAATATTGTTTCTACATCAGTTAAGGAACCACTTGAAGGCTTGGGTGTAAGCAATACCATTAGAGGTGCTGTTGGTAATTGGAGTAAGACCCTATCATTGGAATTGGCTCAATTTGGAATTACTGTTAATAACGTTTTACCTGGATTTACAGCAACAGAACGTCTAACAGAAATAATAAAAATAAAAGCTGATTTTGAAGAAACTACTATTGAGGAAATGACACAAATCATGAAAGATTACACCCCTATAAAACGCTTTGCTACCCCAGAAGAACTTGCCAATGTAATGGTGTTTTTAGCGAGCGAATCTGCCGCTTATGTTAACGGAACCAGTATTCCTGTTGATGGCGGTAGAACGAAGTGCTTATGATCAAAATAGAACGAAAGAATAAGATATGAATGCTTTTCTTTTATAGTTTTTACTTAATTTTAGAAACGTAAACTGCGTGAGGGATTGCAGCCAGCTACCATGTAGCCCGTAAAGCCCGACCCGAAAGGGGTACGCCCAAAACATTAAAACATGAGTCATTTAACGTCTCCCATAAATTTTAAAGCTTGGATTGAAGAAAACAGGCATTTATTAAAACCTCCTGTTGGAAATAAAGTGGTTTGGAAAGACGGCGATTTTATTGTGATGGTGGTTGGAGGCCCTAACAATAGAAAGGATTATCATTATAACGAAACACCCGAATTTTTTTATCAGGTTGAAGGAGATATTGTTTTAAAAATAATTGATAAGGGTACTCCAAAAAATGTACATATAAAAGAAGGTGATATTTATTTATTACCTCCAAAAGTACCACATTCTCCTCAGCGCGGTGCTAACACAGTTGGATTGGTGATAGAATACAAAAGACCAGAAGGTATGCGTGATGCATTGCTTTGGTTCTGCGAAAATTGCGTAACTAAATTATATGAAGAAGATTTTACTTTAGAGAATATTGAAACAGACATGTCGAAAATATTTGATAAATATTACAACGATAAAGACAAACGAAGTTGCCCTAATTGTGGAGAAATTATGGAACCTCCAAGAAAAGTTAAAATAGAATAAAACCCTTCTGAGGCTACAATATCGTGATGATTCATAAATTTTAGCCTCAGATAAATGTGAAATAAATTCTTGCCTTGGCAAGAATAATAACTATGGAAAAGCGTAAACTTAGAATTAACGGTCATTCCCATCTGCTTCCGTATCCGGAAGACATTCCTGATTTCATGCATGAAAAAGGTATTTTTTGGGTAGATAAAGACCGAAAGTTTATGCTTCAAAAAGATTGGAAACGCCCAGTAACAGATTCCAGTTTCTTCTTGGAAGAAAAGCTTGAATGGATGGAACACAATAAACTAGATCACGCCGTGGTTTTAAACCTTTCTCAATTATACGGAAACGGTTTACGTGTTGAAGAAATGAAAAAAGCTTTGCGCTTTCAAAATGATTTTAATGCGAGTATTCAGCATGAACATCCTAGTAAATTTACCTGTGGGTTTGTAGTACACCCTGGATTTGTTCGGAGTGCTTGTTGGGAAATTGAACGTTGTGTTGAGCAACATGGAATGCAATTGCTTTGTTTACCAACCCACTATATGGACACTATTGGTACTTGGCGATGTATTTTTGATGAGGAAAATGAACCTATTTTTGAGTTAGCTAACCAATATAATTTAGCTGTAGAAATACACCCTTACGATGGCGAAAAATTTATAAAATTAAAAAATACCTCTTGGCGTTTTCATTTGATATGGATGCTGGCACAATGTGCAGATGCGTATCACTTTTTAACATTAAACGGTTATCAAGAAAAATACCCAAATATGCGTACCTGTTTTGCACATGGTGGGCAATTAGCACAAATTAACCTAGGTAGACGTATACAGGGTTTTGATGGCAGACCCGATTTATTTGAAGGTAAACACCACCCACGTGAAGCTGTTGGTCATAAAAACATTTTTTTCGACACCCTTGTGCATGATACTGGAGGCTTAGAACTTTTAATAAGAAACCATGGTTCCAAACAGGTTATAATGGGACTTGATGACCCTTACCCTTTAGGTGAAATGGAGAGTGATAAGCAATCCTCTTACCCTGGTAAAATATTGGACTTAGCTATGAAGAGAAAGATTATAAACCAGAGAGATTATGATGCCATTTGGGAAGATAATGTTGTTAGATGGCTTTGTGGTGACAGTAAACTCTCTCAGGAAAAATTAACACATAGAATTTTAAATTAATGCATTTTATAACAGAAGAATTAGACAACTATGTTGTAGCTCATTCTGACGATGAGCCTGAATTATTACGGCAGCTTAACAGAGAAACGTACCAGAAAATATTACAACCAAGAATGCTAAGTGGTCATTATCAGGGGCGTTTGTTAAGTATAATTTCTAAATTAACTAATCCAAAAAACATTTTGGAAATTGGGACTTATACGGGTTATTCAGCTTTATGCTTAATTGAAGGCATGCAAGAATCCGGGAAATTACACACCATTGATATCAACGAAGAATTGGTTGATTTTCAACGTAAATATTTTGATAAATCAGGATATGGTAAACGTATATATCAACATTTAGGAAATGCATTAGAAATAATCCCTAAGCTTGAAACTTCTTTTGATTTGGTATTTATTGATGCGGACAAAGAAAACTACTGCAACTATTTTAATGTGATTATAGAAAAGTTAAATCCAGGTGGCATTATTTTATCTGACAATGTATTGTGGAGTGGTAAAGTTTTAGAAACTTCCTTTAAAAAAGATGATGTTTCTACGCCTGCGTTAATTACATACAATAAACTTCTAAAAGAAGACAAACGTGTAGAAACCGTTGTTTTGCCTATAAGAGACGGCTTAACCATTAGTAGAAAGCTTTAATTCTATCCATTTATGACGCCAAGGCAACTTTATTTCTTGAACTGGAATATACAAAAGACCTTTTGGTGAGTGTAATTAAATTGTTAATTGTTGTTAGGAAATCCTCTTTATTGAGAGGTTTAGAAATAACATCGTTAAAACCCATAAAAAACTTATCCTCAAACAATTCGTTACTAACTTCATCGGCGGTTAAAGCTAAAATTGGTATTTGTTTATTGATTTTTCTAATAGTTTTCGTGGCTTCTTCACCATCAAGAACCGGTATATTAATATCCATAATAATCAAATCGTATACGCTAGCCTCGAACGCACAAATAGCTTCCCTACCATTTTTTACAATATCGAATTGATACTTTTCTTTTTTTAATAAATCGCTTATTAAAACTTGATTTGCTTTATTATCATCAACTAATAATACTCTTATCTTATTCTTTTTGATTGGAACAGAAATTGCGCTATCGGCATATACGTTCTCTTCTATTACCGGTATTTCTTTTATTCCTTTTTTATTTGAAAATAAGGTGTCTATAAATGACTTTCCACCCCCCTTCTTTAGAAATATGTTGATTTCATTTACGAAAGAAAAAGACAATAGACTATTAAGTAGCTTGATTTTCATAGGTTAAATACTTAGTTGAGGGGTAACTAAACTAGAAAACCAAAGAATAAAAGACCGTTATTAATTAAAAAAAACGTTGAAACGATTATTTTAAATGATAAAGAAAAATCAGCTACACTAAAAATCGTTGAAAAAAAGTGAGAAATTAAAACTTACGTCTAACAGAACCTGTAAAATCTTCTAGATCATCTTTGACTTTATCCAATTCTTTTTTTACATCTCCTGTAATACTTGCATCAATGCCGTTATTTTCGGCTGTTTTAGTTATCTCGTGTTTAATATCGTTTGTAGCGTCTTTTAGGGTACGCATACCTTTACCTAAACCTCGAGCAATTTCTGGTAATTTATCTGCACCAAAAACCATAATAGCAATAAATAGAATAAAAGCTATTTCACCACCACTAATAAACAAAAATGTTGCTTGTTGTATCACAGCACAAATATAGTGAGTTGTTTGGTTAGAATAAAAAAAGCCGATTAAAAATCGGCTTTAAATGTAAATTTATCTTTTAACTTTTTTATTTCTGTTTGAATTGATCAAATTCGCTTTGTTCTTCTTGTCTTGGCCAAGTATTATTTGAAGTATCAACATCAGCTGTTTCTTCATTAGGATCAATTATAATAGAAATAATTTCTTTTTCTGAAGCAATCGCTTTACTAACCTCATTATCATTAAGCCTCCATATTTGAGCTGGATATGTTTCTTTTTTTGAAGTACCATCTGCATAAGTATATTGTACAATTATTGGCATAACCAAACCTCCTGGTTTTTCAAAAGTTATCTGATAGAAATATTTTGGATTCTTTATATTTTGCCTTTCGCTAAGCGTAAAATTATCCATAAGATATTCTTTTACTGAAACCGTTTCAAGAGCCCCAGTACCATCCATAGATTTATCAAACTCTTCACTTCCTTCTTCAACCATGTATACCAAAGGTCTCAACTGATTTTTGGTCAAACCTCTTTCTTCCATTAATTCTTTCATAAATGCATTAGGTTCAGAAGAGACATAAAATTGTTTCACCTCTTTGATTCCCATATCCACCCAGTCGGTCGTATAAAACCATCCTCTCCAAAACCAATCTAAATCTACAGCCGAAGCATCTTCCATCGTTCGAAAAAAGTCTTCTGGTGTTGGGTGTTTAAATTTCCATCTGTTAGCATACTCTTTAAATGCATAATCAAACAGTTCATGCCCCATTATCGTTTCTCTAAGTATATTGAGCGCCGTTGCTGGTTTGCCGTAAGCATTATTACCTAATTGATACGCATTGATTCCTTTAGACATTATTGGAGCAATAAAATCTTGATTACCTCCCATATATGGTATTATTTTTTTAACCGGCCCACGTCTTGAAGGAAAAACACTATCTTCTTCAGATAAAGCTCCAGGATACTTTTTCCCAAAATCTTGTTCTGCCAAGTATTCTAAAAAACTATTTAGGCCTTCATCCATCCAAGCCCATTGTCGCTCATCGCTATTTACAATCATCGGAAAAAAATTATGACCAATTTCATGAATAATTACCCCCATCATAGCATATTTAGTACGACTATTATACGTACCATCTTCTTGAGGACGTCCATAATTCCAACAAATCATAGGATATTCCATACCTTGATTTTTTGAATGTACAGAAATCGCTTTGTGATATGGGTAATCAAAGGTCATTCTAGAATACGTGTTTAAAGTACTGGCCACAGCCTTTGTCGACCATTCTTCCCAAAGGGGATTACCTTCTTTTGGGTACATAGAAACAGCCATAATGTCTTTACCTCCAATTTTTACGGCCATCATATCCCATATAAACTTTCTTGACGAAGCAAATGCAAAATCACGCACGTTTTTGGCTTCTAATTTCCATGTTTTGGTTTCGTTTGAAAACACTTTTTCTGCTGCCTCAGCTTCTTCTTGAGTAACAATCAGAACAGGTTTAGTATATGAGTTCTTAGCTTTTTCATAACGTTCCATCATTTGTTTAGAAAAGACTTCTTTCCTGTTAACCAACACTCCAGTTCCATCTAAAACATGATCGGCAGGCACAGTAATATTAACTTTATAATCTCCAAATGGCAGAGCAAACTCTTCATCTCCCCAGAATTGGGTGTTTTGCCAACCTTCAACATCATTATACACGGCCATTCGTGGAAAAAACTGAGCGATTACATAGGCTCTGTTTCCGTCATTTGGAAAAAACTCATAACCAGAACGGTCTCTTTCAGGAACATGATCGTTTACGTTATACCACCACTTAATAGAAAACGAAAACTTATCACCTGTTTTCAATGGCTTAGACAAATCAACCCGCATCATGGTTCTATTAATTTTATAAACCAGAGGTTTGCCATTGGTTTCTTTAACTTCTTGAATGTTAAAACCACCGTCAAAAGAATTTTTTAAAAATGTATTAGTAAAATCCTCTGGAATAAAAACCGGGTCTAATTCTGCTGACTCTATTAGCGGTGATTTTGAATCTTGAGATCTTTTATTTTGATCTAACTGAACCCATAAATAACTTAATACATCAGGAGAATTATTAGTATAAGTAATCGTTTCAAAACCAGATAATTTAGCATTTTTATCATCTAAAACGATATCCATTTCATAATCCGCCTGTTGTTGATAATAAGCCGTCCCTGGAGCCCCTGACGCCGCTCTATACATATTAGGCGTAGAAAACTGATCGTACAATTGTCTAAACTTATTCGTATTGGTATGTCCCGTTTGTGGTGCTTGTTCTTGAGCAAACAATGAATTTGATATAAATAATACCGCCAGAAAGCAATATGCAATTTTTCTCATAGCTATTCTTTAATTTTCTTCGAAGAAATAATACTTTAAAGCTCTTTCTGTAACACATTAGTACAAAAAGTTCTCGAAAGTAATAAATTAAGCAGGCAATTAACTTAATTTAATCAAATTTTAACACCTCAATATCCTTTTGCGGAAACAAAATAAAACTATTCTGTTTTGCGTTTATTTTCGTTTTAACAATGTTTTGCTGGTCTTCAAAAACGTCAAACAAAACTTTATTACTTATTTCAAAAGTTTTAATATGCTTTATATTTTCAATTTCAAGATAACACTTAACAATATCAGCATCAAATTCTTTACCAATATATACAGGCCGAGCAACTTCATTATTTATTTTAATCCTTAATTTCTCTTTTAAATAACGTTCAATATATAAGTCTGCTGTCTTAGGCTCATCTTTGCCAGCAAGTACAATAGTTTCATCATATCGTTCCCTTAATAGTTTTTCAAAATCATCTATAAAAATTCTAGAGGTTATTTGAACGGATTGTTTACTTTCTATATAGTTAATTTGCGTTACACTTATATAATATTTGTGCACTCCAGTAAATGCAAGTAACGGAACTAACATTAAAAATAAAACAACTCTTAAAAACCTCACCGAACTAAATTTTAGCTAAAATAATTAAATAAGAATAACTTGTATTCGTCTTATTTCATCTTAATTAGAAACACTTTCAAAAAACATTCCAAAACTAGTTTTTATTCCGCTTTCTGTTTTCCATATACTGGACATATTTCTCTTCCATAAAAAGTAATACTTCTAAATCTGTTTTATTTTTGCATCTAATCATGAAATCTTTATCATCCATACAGAAATAAAAATAATCCATCTTAAAATCTTCTTCTAATGGATTTGAAATAAAAAAATCTGCAGACAAACGCACCTTAATACTTCTCATGAGTGCGTCCTTCCTCTCTATTTTAATATGCTCTTTGAGCTCTTTTGTTCTTCCCGTAATTGCGTTAATAATTGGATTTAGCGGTATAATCCCACTTCCAGAGGTTGCCTCATGTAATCTTCGTTCACTTTGTGTAGCTGGTTTTCCTTTATATCCTGGGATCCCAACATCGTAAAAATTTAAAGGTGCTTTACCCTCTGTTTGTCTAACATCGAATAACAAGTCTCCTGTTAATACTTTACCAACCAGAACTTCATCTAGCACATTTATTTGCTCTTCTAGATTGACAAAAAGTGTTTTTGATTGCAGTATTTCTTCTGAAATTATGACTTCTTTGGGTTTAAATTGAATTGAAGAAAACAATAAAGTATCATTTAATTTTGCAACAATTCTAAAATCCCCTTGTTTACCTGAGGTAGTAAAAAGCTGTGCCGTTTTATTAATAACATGAATATTTTCGGTATCCATATTCGCTTTACTTATCACCTTTCCACCTAATTCAATAGATTGTGCCACTGAAATTAGCGGAATAAGTAAAACTATAAAAAAGATAAACTTAAAATTCAAACCGTCACTTTATTTTATAAAGAACGTATTTCAAATCTTAAAGAAAAGGTAAATAGGTTTTAATGTTTTGTTAAACCAGTTAAGTCTTAGCTTTTGTTTTTTAGAAATTCTATGCTTTTCTTGTTTAGAAATTCTAAAAACTCCATTTCTTTTCCATAGTTAAGCAAAGCGTAGTCAAAATTATCACGTTCTACATATTGTATAAACTCTTGAACGCGATGCTCTGGAATATTAAAATTATCAACCAAGAATTCAGACCCAAAATAATATTTAATAGATTCAATAGGCACATCTGGAACACCTGCTTTTTTCTTGTTAGGAACCTCTGACCTAAATAGCGGCAGCAAGAGTTGGTCTACCACATTTACAATATTCAAACCATTTACCATATGCTGTTGCTGATAGTTCTGACCTAGGTTACTTACCTCTGTTTTTTCATCTATTTCAAAATCATACTCCGAACTATGTTTTACGCCAAAGTACAAGGCATCCAACTGTGGATTAAAGCTTTCGCTACCCTCTACATCGGCACCTAAATTACCTGACAATCCTTTTGTTCTAACAATTACTTCATCTAGCTTATTGATTTCTTCAATTAAAAACAGTTTCATTTTTTTTGAATCTATAATAGCTTCATTCACCGTAAACTTAATATTCTGATACTTCAAGGCACTAACCTCTATGATATCATTTTTTGTAACCTGCAATTTAAATGCACCGTTTTCATCGGTAATGGTTCCAGAATTTGAAGAAGTATTGAAAATAGTAATCCCAGAAATATCACTCCCTTCAACAATAATTTTCCCTATAACCTCAATACGTTTTGTATTTTGAGAAACTGCGGAAAATGACACTAATAGGGCAAAAAACAGGAATATCTTTTTCATAAAGTATTTTTATTTTGAAATTACCAATTTAATTTTTAATGTTAAAGTAAAACGAACTAAATTTTACTAAAATTAATTTTGTGTAGTTTTACAGTATAACTCGTTTTCTATGCGAAATATCATTATTGCAAGTACATCTACCATCCACAAAAGTGGTTACCTAGACTATATTATTGAAGAACTTGAGATGTTTTTTAAAGAGGCTAAAACCATTTTATTTATACCCTATGCCAGACCTAGTGGTATTTCTCATGATGATTATACTTTAAAAGCAAAACATGCCTTTGCAAAAATTGGCAAAAAGACAACAGGTATTCATGAGTATGAAAACCCTGCAGAGGCCATAAAAAACGCTGATGGTATTTTTACTGGAGGTGGAAATACATTTGTACTTACCTATCAGTTATACAAAAACGGTTTAATAGATGTTTTAAAAACCGCTGTTAATAATGGCACTCCTTATTTAGGTACAAGCGCTGGCAGTAATATTTGCGGACTGACTATTAAAACTACGAATGATATGCCAATTGTTTACCCGCCAAGTTTTAATGCCTTGGGGCTTGTCCCTTTTAATATTAACCCACATTATTTGGATCCCGATACATCAAGTACTCATATGGGAGAAACTAGAGAAACCAGAATTAAAGAGTTTCACTACTATAATACACAACCTGTAATTGGACTTAGAGAAAGGAGTTGGTTAGAAGTAAAAGGGGAATCAATTGTTTTAAAAGGAACATTGCCGGCAAGGGTTTTTGAATA
Organism: uncultured Algibacter sp.; assembly: GCF_947495925.1. Classification (GTDB taxonomy): domain Bacteria; phylum Bacteroidota; class Bacteroidia; order Flavobacteriales; family Flavobacteriaceae; genus Algibacter_E. Next base: position 124,535 of record NZ_CANMAU010000006.1, on the reverse strand, counting down.
CAGCAAAACACCTTATGAAATAAAACCCGAAACGGACTTAAGCTTATTAAAATAAAAAAAGCTCCATATATCTATGAAGCTTTTGAGCGAGAGACCGGGTTCGAACCGGCGACATTCAGCTTGGAAGGCTGACGCTCTACCAACTGAGCTACTCTCGCATTCGGGTGCAAATATATACAAACCGTCGCATCATTTGCAAGAAAAAATCACAACTTTTTCAAAAAATGATAGCCTAATATTTTAAAATTCTCATTAAAATAAAATTTATGAGAAGAAGCATTTGTTACATAGGTATTTAACTCTACTGCCTCGCAACCTTTACTCACAGCATAATTATAAATCCAATTAAAAAATTGCTTCCCTAAGCCTTTACTTCTATAACTTTCATCAATAAAAACATGGTCTGGTTCTACACTTCTTCCAGAATAATGTCTTGTGCAAAACCACAAACCACAAATACCAATTAACTTTTCAGAATCATAAATTCCTGCGCATTCATAATTTTGACTAAACATTTCAACAAATCGTTCAGTCAAAACAGAATTACTAACCTGGTGTCCATTTAACTTCTGTACAAGCGGAATAATATCCTTAATACTTTCCTTTTCAACTATCTTAAAAACAATATTCATTACTATTTTACAGTGTGATGGTTAATTTGTTATGAGAAATTTATAAGTTTGATTTGAACCTTTTAAAATCTATAAACATCAATTCGCATAATTATTTTATAAAATTAATCAATTCTGAAGAAACATATAAGGTAAGACATCCTATTTTGAGATCTGGAAAACCAATTGAATCTTGTGCTTTTGAAGGCGACGATCATAAAACTACGCTTCATTTAGGTCTTTATTTTAAAGACGAAATTGTTGGTGTTTGTTCTTTCTTAAAGAATAAACATGTTAACATTAACCAGGAATCTCAATATCAGTTAAGGGGTATGGCTGTTCTGGAGAACTTTCAAAGGACAGGAATAGGCTATGAACTTTTAAACTACGCTGAAAATTTACTCAAAGCAAAAAACACAAATACCATTTGGTGTAATGCCAGAGAAGTAGCCCTACATTTCTATAAAAAAAATGGCTATACCATCTTTGGGCTCCCATTCAATATTGGAGATATTGGATTGCACTATACCATGTATAAAAATCTGTAGCCCCGTATTAAGGCTTCTATTTAAGACACCGAATACCAAATAAACTGAACCCCAAAAGGTGCCCAAAAAATAAAAAGCCTTGAAAACCAAGGCTTTTAAACTGAGCGACTAACTCGAAATAATTATATATTATTTAAATAATTATTTTTTCTTTTTCTTCGCTGTAGCTTCTTTAATAATAGCTAAAGCATCAGTGGCTCCGTGTAATTCTGCATAATCTTCAGCAGTCATTTTTTTATCGGAGCGTGCTTTCAAATTAGCACCTTCTGAAATTAATAAATTTAATATTTCAACTCTGTTAAATTTAGCAGCATACATTGCTGGAGTCATTCCATTTGAACGTTCATTAACATCAGCTCCCCTGGTTATAAGCTTTTGAACAGTTTCCAAATCGCCTTTTGCAATAGAAACACAAAATGAGTTTACTTTAAAATAAGCTTCAACACTATAATTTTTAATAGTTGGGTTGTCTGTTTTTGCATTTACTGTTACAATAGAAAAGCATAACGCGATTGCGGAAATAACGATTGTTTTTTTCATGATGAAAGAATTTAAGTTTGATTAATGATTTACGTTTTTTGATATAATAAAGAGACGATTTTATTTTTAAACTGTTACACTAAAAACTATATATAACACATTTTTAACTTTTGATTCACAAATAATTAACGAAAACGTTTTCTTTAAAAAAGTAATTAAAAGCCCTTAAAAATTAGGGTTTTTGAACCGTTTTTGTATTAACCTTTACCTCAAACTTTCATATCTTTGCCTGCATAAAATTTTAACATAAAATGAATAAAAAAGTTATCTTAATGATTCTTGATGGGTGGGGAAATTCTCCAGATCCAAAAGTTTCAGCAATCGATCATGCCAAAACTCCCTTTATAGATTCACTCTATAAAAAATATCCATTTGCAACCTTGAGAACCGATGGTTTGCATGTTGGTTTACCTGAAGGACAGATGGGGAATAGTGAAGTTGGCCATATGAATTTGGGTGCAGGTCGAATTGTATATCAAGATTTAGTAAAAGTTAATTTAGCTGTTGAAAACAAAACATTAAATGACGAAAAAGTGCTTGTTGACGCTTTTGACTATGCAAAAACAAACAATAAAGATGTTCATTTTTTAGGTTTATTAAGTGACGGTGGTGTGCATTCGCACATTAATCATATTAAAGGTTTAGTTGATGCGGCTAATGATTTTGGTTTAGAAAACACATACGTTCATGGGTTTACTGATGGGCGAGATGTTGATCCTAAATCTGGCGCAGGTTTTATTAAAGATTTAGAATCTCATATTAAAAATACTAATACTGAAATAGCATCGATATCTGGACGGTATTATGCCATGGATAGAGATAAACGTTGGGAACGTGTAAAATTAGTATATGATGCTTTAGTAAATGGTACTGGTGAAAAAACTAAAAATATCATTGAAAATGTTGAAGCTAATTATACTAACGATGTTACTGATGAGTTTATCAAACCGATTATAGCAGTTGATGATAATAATGAACCTAAAGCCAAAATTAAAAATGGTGATGTTATTATTTTCTTCAACTTCAGAACAGATCGAGGTAGAGAATTAACAGAAGTACTTTCTCAAGTTGATTTCCCTGAATATGATATGAAAAAATTGGATTTGCATTATGTAACACTAACTAACTATAATGACAAATACAAAAATGTTAATGTTATTTTCAATAAAGAAAACCTAACGGAAACTTTAGGAGAAGTTTTAGAAAAAAATAACAAAAAACAAATTCGAATTGCTGAAACCGAAAAGTATCCGCACGTTACTTTCTTTTTCTCAGGAGGAAGAGAAGCAGAATTTGAAGGGGAAATACGTTTATTAAGAAATTCACCTAAGGTAGCAACCTATGATTTGAAACCAGAAATGAGTGCTTATGAATTACGTGATGCTTTAGTTCCAGAACTTGAAAAAGGCGATGTGGATTTTGTTTGTCTTAATTTTGCAAATGGTGATATGGTCGGTCATACCGGAGTTATGGAAGCTGCCATTAAAGCCTGTGAAGCAGTTGATGAATGCGTGAAAGATGTTATAGGTACGGCCTTAGATAATGGCTACACCACGCTCTTAATCGCAGATCATGGAAACTGCGAAACCATGATTAATCCTGATGGGACACCTAATACAGCTCATACCACTAATCCAGTTCCCGTTATTTTAATTGATAATGAATTAAAGGAAATTAAAGATGGTATTTTAGGAGATATGGCTCCAACCATTTTAAAGCTTATGAATGTGCCTCAACCTGAAGCTATGACAAGACATGCTTTAGTTTAAATTATATAATCCCTAATAAAAAAACCTGTATTCTAAATACAGGTTTTTTTATTTATCAAGACTGGTTTTGTAAATACTAAAAGATCGAAATTTATTGTATTTTTGTAACAAACCCTATTCTATTAATAACATATGAAATTTAGCCTAGATACACTTATAATAGCCGTAGATTTTGATGGTACTATTGTAGAAGATGCCTATCCTAAGGTAGGAAAACCTATGATTTTTGCTTTTGAGACTCTAAAAAAGTTACAAGAAGATGGGCACCGTCTTATACTATGGACATATAGGTGTGGAGATAGGTTAGACGAAGCCGTTGAGTTCTGTAAAGACAATGGTATTATTTTCTATGCAGTAAATAATAGCTTTTCAGAAGAAAAATATGACAACTCCATAAGTAGAAAGATTAATGCAGATATATTTATAGATGATAGAAATATTGGTGGTTTTCCAGGTTGGGGCGTTGTATATCAAGAATTAACAAATTCTACCCCTCCTATTCCTCAGAAAAAGAAGGGTTTCTTCGATTTGTTTAAATAAAAACAAGCGTTTTTTTTCGAATAATCTTATTTTTTATTAGTCCATATTCAATTTGACTTTTTAAGTATCTTTGCATTCCTATATTTACGATTATGATTATTGTTAAAACAAGAGAAGAAATTGAGTTAATGCGAGCTAGTGCACTAATAGTATCTAAAACTTTAGGGGAATTAGCGAAAGCAATAAAACCCGGAGTTACGACACTTCAATTAGATAAAATTGCAGAAGAATGTGTTAGAGACCATGGTGCTATCCCAGGCTTTTTAGGGTTATACGATTTCCCTAACACCCTATGTATGAGCCCCAATTCTCAGGTGGTTCATGGTATCCCCAATGGGGACCCATTAAAAGAAGGCGATATTGTATCAATTGATTGTGGTGCTTTAAAAGATGGCTTTTACGGTGATCATGCCTATACATTTGCAGTAGGTGAAATTGATCCTGAAACTGAAAAATTACTTCAAGTCACAAAGGAATCTTTATATGTAGGTATTAGAGAATTCAAAGCTAATAATAGAGTTGGCGATGTAGGCTATGCTATTCAAAAATACTGTGAAAATCACGGTTATGGTGTGGTTCGTGAATTAGTTGGTCATGGATTAGGACAAAAAATGCACGAAGACCCTGAAATGCCAAATTATGGTAAACGTGGTAGAGGGAAAAAATTCATTGAAGGTATGGTTGTGGCTATCGAGCCTATGATTAATATGGGCACGCACCGCATTAAGCAGCATAGAGATGGTTGGACTATAACCACATTAGACAATAAACCATCTGCTCATTTTGAGCATGATGTAGCTCTAATAGATGGTAAGCCAGAATTGCTATCGACCTTTGCTTATATCTATGAAGCCTTAGGCATTGAAAGTAATGAAGAAGCAGAATTTCGTCAAAATGCATTAGTGATTTAGTTTGAATGAAGCGACTTTTCAAACTATTACTAAATAGTATCCCAAGACCTTTATTGATTAGGCTAAGCTATGTTATTCGACCTGTACTATCATTTTTTTTAAAGGGTAACAAATTTACGGACCCTATCGACAATAAAAGCTTTAAAACCTTTTTGCCTTACGGCTATGGTAGTCAACGCAACAACGTTTTATCCCCATCTACATTATCCTTAGAACGCCACAGACTACTTTGGTTATATCTAAAAAATGAAACATCTTTTTTTACAGATCATTTAAAAGTATTACACTTTGCCCCTGAGCAGGCATTCTATAAGCGATTTAAAAAGATGACTAATTTAGATTATGTGACTACCGATTTAAATTCACCATTGGCTGATGTGAAGGCTGATATTTGCAATCTTCCTTTTGAAGACAATGAATTTGATGTGATTCTATGCAATCATGTCCTTGAACATATTCCAGACGATTCGAAGGCCATGCAAGAACTATATCGCGTACTGAAAACTGGAGGTATGGGCATATTCCAAATCCCACAAGATTTAAAGCGAGCGACCACTTTTGAAGACGATAGCATAACGAATAAAAAAGAACGCGCTGAAATATTTGGTCAGTACGATCATGTTCGTGTTTACGGTAGGGACTATTTTGATAAACTAAGACATATTGGTTTTAAAGTTGAAGAAGTAGATCATACTGCATCGCTCTCTAATTCTGAAATCGAAAAATATTGTTTAGCTCCAGATGAAGTAATACCAGTTGTTAGTAAGTAATTTAACGTTAAACTAATATGACTCAGGAAGTAATCATTTCAACGGCTGCTATATTTGGATTCCTATCTGTAATATTTGGTGCATTTGGAGCCCATGCCTTAAAGAAACTATTATCACCAGAACAATTAAAAAGTTTTGAAGTAGGTGTTAGATATCAAATGTTTCACGCCATTGTCATATTGGTATTAGCCTTTAATTCAGGATTAACCAAACCTGCTGTATACTGGTGTTTTACTATAGGAATACTTTTATTTTCTTTTAGTATTTATGGCCTGGTATTATCTGATGCCTTAAACAAAAAATTACGTTTTTTAGGACCTGTTACGCCAATTGGCGGTTTATTACTGGCAACTGGATGGTTTTTATTACTTCTTAGTACCTTGATAAATTAATTCTCAGGAAAATTATTCAAAGCCAGCGTTTCCAGTTCTTTGTTTTCGTTCTCAAAAATCAAGAACACTTTCAATTCAGGATTCGACTTTAAAAACACTTTTACTTTATCAATTCCCATGGCTTTAAAAGCGGTAGCATAAGCATCGGCTGTCATACAATTCTCGGCAAGAACAGAGATACTTAATAAACTTGTTTTACTGGGGTAGCCCGTACCTGTATCTATAATATGAGCATACCGATTACCTTGCTCATCCGTTTTAAACTTTCTGTACGTCCCTGAGGTAGCCATAGCTTGATCTTTTAACGTAATAGCTTTTAGAATAGATTGAGTTCCATCAAAATTAGGGTTCTCCACGCCCACTTTCCAATTTGCCTGCTTCTCCTTATTCTGACCTTTAGCTCGTATCTCACCACCTATTTCAACTAAATAATTAGTTATGTTTTTAGATTCCAAATATTCACCTATAACATCAACGCCATAGCCTTTTGCTATAGCATTAAAATCTAAAAATGTGGCATCAGGTTTTATAATTGTATTCCGACTCCGCTTTACTTTGTCTAGACCTACCGACAACATCAAACTATCAATCTTCAAGCTATCTAAATTAACAATCTTTCCTTCTGGTCCAAAATCCCATGCGTTTACAACGGCTCCAATAGTAGGATCAAAAACACCTTCAGTGCTTTTATAAATTTCTTTTGAAGCTTCAAAAACTTTTACAAAATGAGCATCAACCTTATTGGACTCGTTTCTATTCAGTTTTGAAATATCGGAATTTGTTTGATAGGTTGACATAGAGTTATTCACCACATAAAATAAACTATCAAACTGCTCATGGTAATCATGATTAGAATCATAAATAATAGAATAACTGGTTCCAAAAACAGTGCCTGTAAGTTTAGTGTTTTTAACCTCCTGTTTTTTACAAGACGCTAAACAAATGCCTAAAAATAATACGAGTAAGTATTTGTACATGGTGATTGGTTTAATTCAATTTTGAGATTATTCTGTGTTCAACTAGAAAAATTTCCTAATTTAAATGGGTATCTAAAACTTGTATCCCGTTATATTCTAACAAATAATCCTTATTTAAATATATAGGTTCCTTTTCACCATCAACACTTCCTATTCCTACCCCAGCATAAAGTACTTTAGCATCTTTATCTCTCGCATGCTTTTTGAAAGATTCCATCCAAACCACATCATAATTATTGGGGTTTTCAGGTAAAATAACAGCTCGCACAATTACAAAAAAGTACTGTTTATTCTTATCAATACAGACAAACTGCGGATGCTTTTTCAATTTGCTATTAACCGCAATAAACTCAAAGCCACGTTCTTCTAAATCTTCACCAACATGGTTCATGGCTAGGTTATGTAATTCTTGAGGGGTAAGGGCTTTACTCATTTTACAAATTTAACACATAAATATAATCTTGTGAAATTTGTTTACCTTTAAAATCAATCTGGTTTTGTAACAAAAAGATCGAAACAAATACAGATAGTTAACCAACCCAACCTATCCTGCGCTTACGTACTTGCTATTTTAGTTAGTATATGATTAATTTTTTTAGACGTATTCGTCAAAGACTTCTCTCTGAAAAGAAGTTTTCTAAATACCTTTTATATGCCCTAGGTGAGATTCTTTTGGTTATGGTAGGTATTTTATTGGCGCTTGAAGTAAACCAGTGGAACGAAGAAAAGAATGACCAGCGTATTGAAAACACAGCACTTTTAAATTTAAAAGCAGAGTTTATAACCAACCAAGAACATTTTAACATCCTGTATGATATAAAATTTAAAAATGAAAAAAAATATCGCAGCTATTTAAATATTATTGGCAACGACACCATCCCCTTTGATATTAAGGTAAAAGCCTCCCCTGCTAATTTAATGGATGGGTATTGGCATCCAACAAACGAAGCCTTAAAAAGTTTAATGAACACTGGCTATCTTGATAAGATTAAAAATGATTCACTTAAAACCCTACTAATAAATTGGACTAAAAACACCACCATGATGTCTCATTTTGAAGAACGAGTTTATCTTGCATATCACAACCAAAAGACCTATTTGAATGAGCATGTTTATCAATCCGTTGTAAAAGAAAGAAGGTATACGAACGACATATGGCCAGGAGCTAGTCTACCAAAAAATATACAAGAAAAAAAAGATAAGATTTGGTCTTCTTTAATTGACGATATTGCATTTTTTAATGTTTTCAGCACCACATTATTAGAGCTATATCATTTAAATACGTTTTCAAACCATGTGAAAAGTGATTTAGAAACTATCACTAGATTGATAGATGAAGAGTTAAAAATCAGAAAAGTAATTGAGAAAAACTAAAATAAGGTTCATGATAAAATTCTTTAGAAACATTCGTAAAAAACTTTTAAAAGAAGGCAATACAACTAAATACTTCAAATATGCTATTGGTGAAATTGTGTTGGTTGTTATTGGTATTTTGATTGCACTTCAAATTAACAATTGGAATGAGAATCGTATTGAAAGAGTAGAAGAAAAACAGCTTCTTACTAATTTAAAAAGTGAAATGATTGGCAACCAAGAACGCTTGGAAGAAATGATCAAATTTCATGAGCACATAAATACTCTTATGGTGGAATTTTCTACATATTTTGGCCCTGAACAAGAACCTATTGAAATTGAAAAATTTGAAAGCTATATCAGTTCTTTATTATGGACACCCTATTATAGTCCACAAAAAGGTGTTTTTAATTCAATAATATCTTCTGCTAAACTAGGCCTTATAAAAAAGGATATATTGAGTTTTAAAATCTCAAGCATCACAAGTTTGGAAACGGCTTATAATAGTATTCTAGATCATTTAAGTACATTATCATCAGACCATTTCGCCACCCATATTATTGACAAGTATCCTTTAATTAATATGAGAACTGGGGAGTTAACTGCCCATAAAAGAAGTGCGTTTCCTTTAGATCAAAAAAAAATTTTACAAAGTGTAGAATTTGAAACTTTGTCGAATTTAAAACGCCTTAATACAAGTGAAGCAATAATTCAAGCAAAAGAACTTCACCAAGCTCAGGATGAAATTATTAATTTAATTGATGTAGAATTAAAACGATTTGAATAGGTATGATTAAATTCTTTAGAATCATCCGTAAACAATTATTATCCGAAGGAAAAACCTCCAAATACCTTAAATATGCCATTGGTGAAATTGTATTGGTTGTTATTGGTATTCTCTTAGCACTTCAAATTAATAATTGGAATGAAAATCGAAAAAAACAGAAATTAAAAGATGTTTACATAAATGCTTTAGTTCATGATTTAAAACAAGACACTTTAGATTTAGGCTTATCTATACGTAGAATGAAATCTGACTTAAAGGTTTTAAAACAGTTTAATTTAAGAATTTCAAAAAAGAATGCGACCATAGATACTCTAAAGCATATAGCTCGATTTGAATATAGTCCTTATTTCTATCCAGATAATAGCGTAAATAACAATACCTATACAACGTTAACATCCACTGGAAATATGGATTTATTAGACCCATGGCTTAGTGACGCGCTTTTAGTTCTAAACAATAATCAAGAGCAAAGCATTAAAATAATTGACGTAAATATTAATCTGCACCTTTCTGCATTGGCAAATTATATACAGAAATATAACCCAATAAAAGGAAAACCCTTCTTAATGGGAACAGATTTATTTGAATCCTATGGACCTTTAGATGACTACATTTGGGACAATGCTAATGACATTGATCTTATCTCAGAATTTACGGGAATATTAACATCGAAAGGATCTATGGAACAAATTATTATTTGGAGAAGAGAAAATTTATTAAAAGAAACTAGTAAATTATTAGATACCATTAATGCTGTATATAAAACGAAAGAGTAACGTCTTGAAATATTTTATTTACCTAAAAGTCATTCTTTTTTCTTATCTTAAAATAAAAATCATGAAAACTTCGAAACGTTTAGAATTAGCAGTTCAAAAACTCTATATTGCTTTTCATAACAACACATTATATCCGGAGTGTTGCAAACAATGTGCCGTTGGAAATATTTTAGACCATACCGATAGCTGGAAATACTTATCTGACCATCACGGTAGTATAGAGTTAAATTATATTGGAAGAGTTCATCAAACTTTAGGACGAAAATTTAATGGCTATTCACCACAAGAATTACTAAAAATAGAGCATGTCTTTTTAAAAGCATGTGGTTTTCTTGTACCACTTCATTATAAAAACGATAAACCAAAAAATGCATTAAATAAGGATCAATTGTTTAATGGTTTATGTGAAGTTATTGAATTACTTTGCCAATTTGATGGCATTAAAAATGTCATGTCGCATAAGAATATAATCAGGCATAAAAGACAACCGGAAAATTTAGTTTTAGTTAGTTGAGTTCATATAAAAACCCAGCCGTTTTAGGTTGGTTTTTTTTATTGCTGTTAGAATTTTATCCTCCTAAGTCATCTAATATGACCTCTTAATCTTTAGTTGTGGCGCCAAATAAAGCAACAACTAAAAAACAAACTGCAGGAACAATGAAGGATACGTTGATATTAGTGGCATCTGAGATTAGCCCCTGTAACATTGGAAATAAAGCACAACCCAAAATAGCCATTATAGCACCCGCACTACCAATTTTAATATTTTGTCCCAAACCTTTAACCGCTAAACCAAATATTGTTGGAAACATTAGTGATAAGCAAAATGAAACACTAACTAATGCGTATACTCCAATATAACTATGATTAAAAATTACAATAACAGTAAGCAACATACCTAGAATAGCCGCTATCAACAACAAATATCGTGCTTTAAAAAACTTCATTAAAAAAGTAAACAGAAACCTTGAGCAGGCAAAAAGAATTAATCCTATCAAATAAAAGTTTGCTGCTTTGTCTTCATTTAAATCTAATTCAATCATTGTATAACGAATGGTAAAAGACCATGTTCCCAATTGAGCTCCACAATAGAAAAAAAGAGTAATAACACCCCATATATAATGTGGCGTTTGAAATAGTTCCTTTATCGAAGTCCTTAAGTTTATATTAGGACTAGTATTTAAAACATTCGGCATTTTTGTAAACCTAATAATAGCCCATAATAGTATCAAAACCATGGCCACACCTACGTAAGGCATCATTACAGCATGTAATTCATTTGATTGAATATTTTTCAATTCTTCTATAGGCATTCGCATTCTTTCTGCTTCATTTGCAGGGTTTAAATGCGACAGAATAAATATTTTACTTAGAACAACTCCTGTAATTGATCCAATGGGGTTAAAAGATTGTGCCAAATTTAAGCGGTAAGTCCCTGTTTCTTCCGGTCCCATAGCTATAATATATGGGTTTGCAGCAGTTTCCAAAATGGCCAAACCACTTGCTAAAATGAACCATGAAAACAAAAAGTGTGAATAGTACATTGTTAAGCTAGCGGGGTAAAATAACAGAGACCCTAAAGCAAAGAGTCCAAGACCTAATAAAATTCCTGATTTATAACTAAACTTACTTATAAACAGTGATGCTGGAATAGCTAAACAAAAATACGCTCCGTAAAAAGCTACTTGTATGAGTGAAGACTGAAAATCGGTCATGCTCATGATACGTTTAAAAGCAGAGAGCAATGTATCTGTCATATTATTAGCTATCCCCCACAAGAAAAACTGACTGGTTACCAAAATAAATGGAAGTATATATTGTTTTTTCATAATTACACCTATAAAGAATTAATTGTCATTTTATACTTTTTAACCTAGGAAAGTATAAATACTAATTAAGACTGTTAGAACAATTAACGCCATAATGTTGAATGATTTCTCAGTTTGAAATAATGATGAACCTATACTAATAGCTTTCTTTGATGATTGTTTACTAGTAAAGACAAAATACAGACAAACTAAAGTCATTACTAATATCAAAACGCCCAGCCATTTAGAAAGCATTATATCTCCCATAAATATTCTTAAACTAAAAGGAATAGCAATTAAAATCATGGTTGCTAGAATAATGAAACCAGGCAGTGTATGTGGCTTTTTTCCATCTATATCTATTTTGTCCATTTGGGACAACACCACAATTAATGTGGATAAGGTTACAAACGAAATAGTCATTCTATAGAAAAAGGGCAATTCGGTCATTAGAAACAGTCCTACTGATAATGGCACACAAAGTAAAGCACACCAGAAAGCCCCTTTAGCGCTTGTTGGTTTCCAAAACAAACCAAAAAGTATAGCTACAAAAATCCCAGGGCTTACAAAACCGGTAAATTCCTGAATAAACAAAAACGCTTGGCTTAACTCAATTTTATTTAATAAAGGTGCTGTTAACATCCCTATTACCAATGCTCCAGCTGCGGTAAGTTTACCTACTTTTACAAGATGTTTTTCAGTAGCACTTCTATTAAAAATTGGTTTATATAAGTCCAACGTTGTAATAGTTGAAACACTATTAACTAAAGAACTAATAGAACTTCCTATTGCTGCCACTAAAGCTGCAAAAACTAGCCCTTTTATTCCAACAGGCACCAATTCACTTAAAACCCACGGGAACGCTTCATCTGGCATACCTACATTGGCATTTAAGGCAAAAGCTGCCATACCTGGTACTACCGCTATAAGAGGCATTAATAATTTTACTAAAGCTGCAGAAGCTATACCTTTTTGAGCTTCTTTAATGTTTTTTGCAGCTAGGGCTCTTTGAATGATAAATTGATTGCCTCCCCAATAATAAAGATTGGCAATCCACATCCCGCCAACTAGAACACTTATCCCGGGTACATTGTTATAGAACGGGTGTTCTTTGTCCAATATCATATCGAAACGTTCAGGAGCAAAATCATACAAATTAATAGCTCCGCTGATAACATTACCTTTTCCCAATGCAGAAAGTGCTACGCCTGCCGCAATTAATCCACCCAATAGAAGTACCACGGCCTGAATAACATCGGTCCATACAACTGCCTTAAGGCCTCCAAAAATCGAGAAACTGGCTGAATAAATAACCAACCCTAAAACACCAATCAATAATGGCAAACCTGTAAGGTTAGCAATGGCTAATCCTCCTAGGTAAAAAATAGAAGTAATATTTACAAATACATATAATACAACAAGAATAAAACTAAAACAGATCCGAACTCTATTATCAAATCTCTTTTCTAAAAATTGGGGTATGGAATAAATATTTTTATCAATAAAAACTGGTAATAGAAATTTTGCTACAAGAACAAGTGTTAACGCAGACATTAATTCGTATCCACCAATAGCCAGCCCTATGGCATAGCCAGAACCATTAGTTCCTAAAATTTGTTCAGCAGATATATTAGAGGCTATTAAGGAACCGCCAACTATCCACCATGGCAGAGATTTGCTTGCCATAAAATAGTCTGATACATTTTTTTCCTTGGCCCTGGACATCCAGATACCATAGCCCATAATTCCTAAAAGATAAGCAAATAATATTATAAGATCAATTTTTGATAAAAGCATTTTTTTCTGAAATTGTGATAATTCCCAAATATATGTGCCGATTTGTCCATCAAAAAATTAAGAGTAGCTGAAGTTGTTTGAATAACAAAAAAAAACGTTCGGATTAATTTAAACGAACGTTTTTTTTTGCTGAAAATGTATTCTTCTATATTGTGAAGGGGTATTTCCCGTAATTTTTTTGAAAGCTGTATTAAAAGTAGTTTTTGAATTAAAGCCAGATTCAGTTGCCAACACCATAAGTTTATATCCCTTATATTTCTCTAAGCCCATTAGCCTAATGATTTCTTTAACACGATAACCATTTATAAAATCATAAAAATTAGTATTTAAATGCCCAATTAACACCTCAGAAACAATACTTTCAGAAGTTTTTACCGCTTTTCCCAAATCTTTTAGTTGAAGCTTTTGGTTTTTGTAGAGCTCAAGTTCAATCATAGCTTTCAGTAACTTTTCCTTCACATCTAGTAGAATATCTTCGTCCGTTTTATATATTCGGACAGTATTCTGTTTAGTTATATGTTTTTGGCTATCTAAGCCAATAAGCTTTCTGTATGAGATTATTAATCCTAAGGTCGTTACAATAGTTAAATAGAATTCCTCAGGATAAGAAATAATTATATTTGGCTCAATATGTAAATTGTTCAATAGTTCCAAAACAGATAAAATAGTAACTACTAAAAGTGTAACATATAAAAAATAAATATCCTTGGTAAAGTTTAAAGATTGCTTTTTCACCAATAAAACCCCAAACGCCAACACATAGATTTGCACTGAAACTGATACGATTTTAATAACCCAATATTCTATGTAAGGGAACAAATAATCTGTGTAAAAATATAAGTCTCTCGTACTTAAATCGCCTAAAAGTATCCAATAAGATTTAAAAATAAAGTAGCTAAATGCAACGAGAAAGCAAGTAGTTAGAAAACGAGTCACTTTCTTTATAACTATATTTTTGATTTCGTATGTAATAACAATTAGCTTAAAAAGTGCTAAAGATGAGAACACCTTCCATGGTAAATAAGGCAATGTGAAATTTGAAGAATAATTAAACAGCCAATAAAGTCCTTTATAATTAAATAAATCTAACGCAATGGAAAGAATAAAAAGACCATACCATAAAGATCTTTTATTTTTAGAATAAGCTAATAATAGAATAAAGAGCAAAAAAATATTAAGAAGACCAAAATAATTGTAGTACTCAAATATCTGTATTATTATTTTATCCATTTGCACTTAAGAGAAGTTATTTGTAGGCTCTAAAATAGCATAAATATTTAATTAGAGACTACTATTAAAATTCATAGAACTTGCAATAAGAAACAACTTAATACTTATAAGAGAAATACTCCCAGTCTAAATGAAATACTATTTACAAAGAACTACTAGAATAGTAAAAACTAAGAACCCAGCATATAATGCTGGGTTCTATAAATTCTATAAAAGCAGGACTTTTTATCCTCCAAAGTCATCAAATCTGATATGTTCGTCTGGGATACCAAAATCTTCTCCCATTTTCTGAACCGCTTTATTCATTAATGGAGGACCACAGAAGTATAATTCTATATCTTCTGGAGCTTCATGCTTACTTAGGTAATTATCAATCACACAATTGTGAATGAATCCAACAAAACCATCTCCTGGAGCATCTATATCGGCTTTAACTTTCCAGTTATCTTCTTCCATAGGTTCAGATAAAGCTAGGTAAAATTTAAAGTTAGGGAACTCCTTTTCTAATTCGTAGAAGTGCTCTAAGTAGAACAACTCGCGCTTAGAACGCCCACCGTACCAATATGTTACTTTTCTACCTGTTTTTAATGTTTTGAATAAGTGATACAAGTGTGAACGCATTGGCGCCATACCTGCTCCACCACCAACATAAAGCATTTCACTTTCGGACTCATTGATAAAGAATTCACCGTAAGGCCCTGAAATAGTAACTTTATCTCCTGGTTTTTGATTGAAAATATAAGATGAAGCAACCCCAGGGTTTACATCCATCCATCCGTTTTTAGCACGATCCCATGGCGGACATGCTACACGAACGTTTAACATAATCTCACGTCCTTCAGCTGGAAAAGAAGCCATCGAGTATGCTCTCTCAACAGTCTCAGTATTTTTCATAACTAAAGGCCAAAGACCAAACTTATCCCATTCCGTTTGAAACTTATCAGGTGTTTCATGCTCTTCAGGATGCGCTGTAATATCCATATCAGAATATTTCACTTCACATGGCGGGATTTCTATTTGAATATACCCTCCTGCTTTATACCCCATATCTTCCGGGATTTCAACTACAAACTCCTTAATAAAAGATGCAACATTATAGTTTCTTACTACAGTAGCTTCCCATTTCTTAATTCCAAATACCTCCTCAGGAATTGTAATATTCATGTCTTGCTTCACTTTTACCTGACATGATAAACGGGCACCATGTTGTAATTCTTTTCTTGAAAAGTGAGGGGTCTCTGTTGGAAGTGCTTCTCCTCCACCTGATAATACGTGACACTCACACTGGATACAAGTTCCACCACCACCACATGCCGATGGTAAAAATATTTTCTCTCCACCTAAAGTAGATAATAAACTTCCTCCTGAAGCTACTTCTATTTCACGCTCACCGTTTATGGTAATTTTAACTGGGCCAGAAGGTGATAATTTTTGTTTTACAAATAATAGTAAGGCAACTAACAACAACGTAATAATTAAAAACGCTATTACTGTTACTACAATTGTTCCTGTTGTACTTGCGGCTAAAATCATATTACTCATTTACTTTTATGTTGTTAGCTATCTCTTTTCCTTTTTCTAAATCATCTGTAGAATCTTCAACGGTTGCCGTTTTTTCTTCTTTAGCTCCTTCATCATCGCCACCAGTTAACATGCCTCCAAAGCTCATAAAACCAATTGCCATTAATCCTGTAATGATAAATGTAATTCCTAAACCTCTTAATGCAGGTGGCACATTTGAATATCTAATCTTCTCGCGAATAGCGGCAATTGCTAAAATGGCTAAAAACCATCCTATTCCAGAACCAACACCGTAAGTTGTTGCTAATCCTAATGTAGGTATTTCTCTAGACTGCATAAATAGCGAGCCTCCTAAAATAGCACAGTTTACCGCAATAAGTGGTAAAAATATACCCAGCGAGTTATACAGTGAAGGTGAAAACTTCTCCACTACAATTTCAACTAATTGCACCATGGTCGCAATAGTTGCAATAAACATAATAAATGACAAGAAGCTTAAATCGTAATCTGCATATTCAGCTCCTAACCAAGCTAATGCCCCGGGCTGTAATAAATACTGATCTAATAACCAGTTTAAAGGTACAGTAATAGCTAGTACAAAAATAACTGCAGCTCCAAGACCAACAGCCGTACTTACTTTTTTAGACACCGCTAGGTAAGAACACATTCCTAAGAATGTAGCAAATACCATGTTGTCTATAAATATTGATTTGAAAAATAATTCTATATGTTCCATATTCTATATGTTGATGAAACCCTGTGAAAATTCAGGATAACTAGTCAATTAATGATCTTCTACTAATGCTGTATTTCTTGAACGTTGAATCCAAATAATGATACCCACTACAATTAGTGCCATTGGCGCCAATAACATAAAACCGTTATTCTCATACCCAAAAGCATAAACTCCTGTTTTCTCAATAGGATCTCCTAGAACTTTAAATCCTAATAAAGTACCAGCTCCTAATAACTCTCTAAAGAAAGCAACTATAATTAAAATCACACCGTATCCTAAAGAGTTTCCTATTCCATCAAGGAATGAACGCCAAGGTCCGTTTGCTAAAGCAAAAGCTTCAAAACGCCCCATAATAATACAGTTGGTAATAATCAATCCTACAAAAACCGAAAGCGTTTTACTTAACTCATAAGCAAAGGCTTTAAGTACCTGATCTACTATAATTACTAAAGCAGCAACTACAATTAACTGAACGATAATTCTAATTTTAGATGGTATAATATTTCTCATTAAAGAAATAACCACGTTTCCTATACCAAGTACAAACAATACTGAAACAGACATTACAATAGCCGCTTCTAATTCAGCTGTAATTGCTAATGCTGAACATATACCTAGTACTTGAATAGTAATAGGGTTATTATCTGCTAAAGGATCTTTAATTAATGCCGCGTCTTTTTTTGATAAAAGTCCCATAAATTAATTGTTTTTTAAGTTTTCAAAATAAGGCACATACTGCTTTAACTCAGATTTTAACATGGCAGAAACTCCATCTCCTGTAATCGTTGCTCCAGCAATGGCATCTACTTTATTATCGCCTTTATTTTCATTTTTAGGATCGTTGTTACCTTTTGCAACAGTAATACCTTTAAATTCTCCACTGTTCATTAAGCTTTCACCAATAAAATCGTCCATAAAGTAACGTTGCTTGATATTAGCACCTAATCCAGCAGTTTCACCTTTATGATCAAAATAAGCACCTTGAACCACCATGTCTTTATCCATAGCGATATAAGCCCAAATGGCATCCCAAAGTCCTTTTCCTCTAATAGGCGCAATATAAAATGTTTTTCCATCCTTCTCACCAACAAATAAAGGTAATCGGCGTTGGTTACCAGCTTTGGCACTAGCTTGTTCTTTTTTAACATCAATTAAATAAGCATTTTCATCTTCAGAAACCTTATCCCCTTGAATAACTAATTGCTTAGATATATATTTAGAAAACAATTCTGGAGCTTCAGCTGTAGAAACAAAAACAGCACTGCTTTCATCGTTTGCATTAACACCCATCGCATACAAAATATTTTGTTGCTTTTCTAAACGCTCATTATTATCAATTCGTGGTCTTAAAGCAGAAGCTGTAAAGGCCAATAATCCGCCTACAACAATTACCATAGCGATGGCAAAAATTATAGTATATACATTTGAATCCGTTTTTTTACTCATAACTAAGCTGTTTTTGCTTTTAAACGTTTCATTCTTTGTTTAACATTACCTTGAACCACATAATGGTCGATAGTTGGTGCAAACACATTCATTAATAAAATGGCTAACATCACACCTTCTGGATATGCCGGATTGAATACACGAATCAAAATTGAAATAAATCCAACTAAGAAACCATAAATCCATTTTCCTTTGGTTGTTTGTGAAGCCGTAACAGGATCGGTAGCCATAAATACGGTACCAAAAGCAAAACCTCCTATTAATAAATGCTCCCAGAACGGTGCACTCATTAACCCATAAAATTTGCTGCTTTCTGAAATTATACCTGCAGAAGCCACTTGATTAAAAATTAATCCCATAACCACAGCTCCTAGTACAGAAGACAACATGATTCTCCAGCTTCCAATTTTTGAGAAAATCAAAAACAAACCACCCAATAAAATTAATAATACCGAAGTTTCACCTACTGAACCTGGAATAAAACCTAAGAACATATCGGCTGCACTGTAAGCAACCTCCTTACCTTGCGCAAGAGTTCCTAAAATAGTCTCTCCAGAAATAGCATCTAAATTCTCACCTGCAGCAATAGCTTGATCTCTTTCAACCGCACCATGCACCCATACTTTATCTCCTGACATCCATGTAGGATATGCAAAGAATAAAAAGGCTCTAATAGTTAATGCTGGATTAAGAATATTCATTCCAGTTCCACCAAAAACTTCTTTCCCTATAACAACACCAAAAACTACCGCTACTGCTAACATCCATAATGGAATATCTACAGGAACAATAAGTGGCACAAGCATCCCTGTTACTAAGTAACCTTCTTCAACTTCGTGCCCTTTTATAATGGCGAAAATAAATTCAATACCTAAACCAACTCCATAAGAGATTATGACTAATGGTAAAATTTGCCAAAATCCAACCAAGAAATTATCGATAGACCAAAATTCTGGACTAAAAAAACCTGCAGTAACTGCCTGAATATCCCCTAATGCAATATGATGTTGATAACCGGCATTAAACATACCAAAGATTAAACATGGCACCATGGCCATGATAACTGTATTCATGGTACGTTTTAAATCATCAGCTCCCTTTATATGAGTCCCATTATGAGTAACCTCATTTGGCAAGAATAAAAAAGTGTGGATTGCAGAAAACGCTGGTAACCATTTCTTATCCTTATTCTTTACCTTAAAATCGTGTAATTGCTTTTTTAAACCCATTATCCTATTTCTTTAAGCATTAAGTCTAAACCTTCTCTTATTATTTTTTGATGTGGTTGTTTTGATACACACACAAATTCTGTCAATGCAAAATCCTCTGGAGCTAGCTCATACATCCCCAAAGCTTCCATTTCATCTAAATCTTTATACATACAAGCTTTTAAAACTTGCATTGGATAAATATCTAAAGGAAAAACCTCTTCATAAGTCCCAGTAGTTACAAATGCTCTATGCTCACCATTAGTATTCGTGTTTAAAGCGTATTTTTTATTGGGGTTTAACCAAGAAAATGTAAGCGCTCTAGAGATAGATAATTTGTTAAAAATGGGCTTAGTCCATCCAAAAAACTCATAATCATCACCTTCAGGAATTATTGAGATAATATTACTATAGTAATCTAAACTACCATCGGCTTGCACTTGCTTACCCGACAATACGTTACCAGAAATGATTCTATCATTACCATTTTTCGCAACACCTTTATCGTAGATCATTGTAGCTACTTCGCTTCCAATAATCGTTTTGAAATATCTTGGTTTTTGAACTGAAGACCCCACTAGAGCAACAACACGTTCCGCATTGAACTTACCAGTCAATAATAACTCACCAATTATGACAAGATCTTGAGCGTTTACTGTCCAAACAATTTCACCTTTGTTTATAGGATCGATTTTATTAATCTGCGTTCCCACATTCCCAGAAGGATGCGGTCCAGATACTTTATGTAAAGTAATTCCTGAAAGACCTGCAAATGGTGAATTTTCATTTTTACCAACCGAAACATGAACTTTACCATCAGTAAGTTTACCTAAAGCAGCAACAGCAGCTTGCAATTCAGCTTCTTTACCTTTTAAGGTAAAATCCAAGTTGGCAGCTAATGGTGCGCTTGCATATGCCGAAATAAAAATAGCTTTAGGCGCTTTTTCGGGATTTGCAATCACATCATACGGACGTTGTTTAATAAATGCCCAACAGCCTGATTCAAGTAAACGTGCTTTTACTTCTTCAGCTTTAGCTGCATCAACATTAAACTCCCCATAATCTTTGTAAGATTGTGTCTTGTCTGCTTCAATTTTAAGAGCATCAATGCGTCTTTTTGGTCCACGAACAACCTCAACTATTTTACCCGATACAGGCGATGAAAACTTAATCGTTTCATTAGCCTTATCGTAAAACAAAGCATCTCCAGCTGTAACTGTAGTACCTTCTTTAGCAATAAGTTTTGGAATAACGCCGTGAAAATCTTCTGGTCTTATGGTGCAGTAGTTACTGATAATCGCTTGTTCCACGGTTTTTTCAGCTTCACCCTTAAGTTTAATGTCCAGACCTTTTTTAATACGGATGTCGTTTGACATATTTATTTAATTGAAATTAGTTGTCTAAAAATCGGTGCAAAAATACGGATAATTAATCAAATTTTCACTCTAAAAATAGTCTGCTTATTATTTATTTTGATTCTAAATAACCATTTCTAACTACGGTATGAAATTTGATTATATTTACAAAAAATATGCTTTAAATGACATTAAAAACCCGGTCTCATTTTATCGTTTTCTTACTCCCTATTTTCCTTTTTGCTCAAGTAGAAGAAGTCAACCCTCCAGAATATATAAAAACGGTAAACTTTGGAAGCGATAATGAAGAAACTCAATTACCTATTATAAGTTATGGCGACTATGTTTATTTAGAATTCGATGCGCTAAACGGTAACGAGGATGATTTCTATTATAAAATCAAACATTTTAATTTTGACTGGACACCATCTGTTTTGGTTCAATCAGAATACATGGAAGGGTTTGACAACCAACGCATAAGAAACTATGAAAATTCATTTAACACCTTACAAATCTTTTCGCACTACAAACTCACCATTCCTAATAACGAGACAAGGCGACTTAAAGTTTCAGGAAATTATATGTTATTTATTTATGACAGTAATGGCGAACTCTTATTTACGCGTAAGTTTATGATTTATGAAGATCGAGTTGGTGTTGGTGTAGCTGTAAAACGCTCTAGAGATATTAAGGTTATTGAAGAAAAACAACGTGTTGAATTAGTAGTAGCCTCAAATGGCATGCAATTAAACAACCCTTACCAAACAGTTAATGCTGTCATTATTCAAAACAACAATCTCAACACCGCTATAAAAAACATAAAACCTCAATACACTCTGGGAAGTGATTTGGTTTATAAATACGATTCCGAAACCAGTTTTGGAGGAGGTAACGAATATTTTTATTTTGAAAACAAAGATGTGCGTAGAGCTAGTAACGGGGTACAACATATTGAACTTAATGATCTTTACGAGAATTTTCTATTTACCAATGTTTCTAGAGCAAACCAACCATATACTTACTATCCTGATATAAACGGTAACTATGTAGTTAACAATCTTGATGCAACTAACAATAGTACTGAGGCTGATTATGTATGGATCCATTTCTCATTAATGGCCACCGACGCTATTATAGATAAAAATGTTCACGTATATGGAAGTTTTAATAATTATGCTATTGACGATAGTACGCTCATGACCTACAATGCTGAAAGGAAGGCTTTCACGGCCGCCATTCTGTTAAAGCAAGGATTCTACAACTATAAATACGTCTTAAGTGATTCTAACAACAAAGTAAATGAAGGATTAATTAGCGGCAATTTTTGGCAAACAGAAAACAGTTATAAAGTTCTTATTTATTATAGGGAGCTTGGCGCTCGTTACGATCGTATCATTGGTTTCGGAGAGGGTAATTCCATCAACATCACCAATTAAAGTAACCGTTTGTCTAATATTTCTATCAAACACGTTAAAATTTGCTTCAACAATTTAATATTTGCTATTTTAGCGACCTTAAATACATTGTATATCAATAGTTAACATGGTTCAACAAGTTACAAGCGGGATAAAAATTACTGTAGAAACTAACTTCGAAGGCTCGTTTTATAAAAATTATAAAATTCAGTATGCCTTTGGGTATACTATTACTATTGAAAACCAGAGTAAAGATTCCGTGCAACTTAATGCACGTCATTGGGAGATTCTAGATGCTTTAAATAACATTGAAACCGTTGATGGCGATGGTGTAATTGGCAAAAAACCGGTATTAAAACCCGGTGAATCTCATACTTATACTTCAGGCTGCTTACTCACCTCTCCTTTTGGCGCTATGCAAGGTTATTATAGTATGGTCAATTTTACCACTACCAAAAAATTTGATGTAGCTATTCCATTGTTCAAGTTAAGCGCTCCTTTTGCTATTAACTAATAATTAGTATTTATTTTCTATATTAAGTTAAAAGCAAAAAATAGTTTTTAAAGAGGTCTTCCTCTGTTCTTTTTTGTGTTCACAAATTCTTTTCACTCCCAAGAATTTGAAGCTAACTATTCCAATCTAGACATTATAATGCACGAGGAAAATAATTTTGGTGGACCTTAAAAATATGGTAAAGTCTAGGATTAGGAAATTAGGAGATGATTATCAAAGCCATTATTTATTTCCAAAATGAGTTCGTAGTTCTTAAATATTCTATGGCAAAAGACAAATACGCTCTTTACCCAATTCCAATTGAAAGTGAATAGAATTTGATCGACTATCCAAGAAGAAAACAACAAACTCAACAAATAAAATTTTAATGTTGGGTATTCAACAATTATCATTAGATTTAATCTCTACTTTTTGAGATATTTACCATCAAAACATGATAAGTATCTTGATTTGTTTAAAAAAATTCAATAGATAACCGACACACTTTGATTATGACATTAACATCTTTCACAACAAAAAAAATTAGTATTGTTTTAGTCTTGATAGTTACGACTTTATTCTCTTGCCAGCAGGTAAAAACAGATGAGAATCAAAAAGAACAAGAAGAATCTTTCGAAAGCGCTTCTTACACACGTTTTCGCGAAGGCAAAATACTTTATGAAAAATACAACGAGTTTAATACGCAATTTAAATTTGTAAAATTAGAAGGATTTGAATTTGAAGAAGGTATTGAACGCTATTATCCTTCAAGTGTCATAAAAGTTGATAGCACATACTATATGTGGTATTCCAAGCCTCAGTCTAATACAGAAGTGGTTGGTCCCAATAAGGCTACAAATTCCCTAAGAGCTTTTCATTGGGACATGTGTGATGTATGGTACGCCACCTCCACTGATGGATACAAATGGGAAGAACAAGGTATTGCAGTTAAGCGAGGTGAAACAGGACGTTACGACCATCGTAGTGCTTTTAACCCAGAGGTATTGATTGTAAATGGTAAGTATTATTTGGCATATCAAGCAGCCGAAAGTTTAAAGCATGCACGTTGGGGGAAAACTTTTCCAACCGCAGGTGATTTTACACCAAATGTTATTGGTATGGCCGTTGCTAATTCCCCAAATGGTCCTTGGAAATCATTAGATGCACCAATTTTAGAACCCGGAGCTCAAGATGCTTGGGATGGAGAAGTGATACATGAACCTACTTTCTTTGTTAAAGGAGGTCAATATTATCTATACTATAAAAGCCATGGTCGTTTACCTTGGACACCGAATATCTCATCAGGTGAGTTTAATAAAGAACATGCCGATATACCACTTGCAACAGGTGTGGCTATTGCAGATAACCCAGAAGGGCCCTATATCAAATCAAAATACAACCCCGTGTTAATGGGAGGTCATGGCGGAATGGTATGGCCATATCGGAACGGAGTATGCGCTACTTTGCCCGAAGGACCAGAAAGAAATAGTATTCTATTTTCAGAAGATGGTATAAATTTTCATCCTGTTATCCAAGGAATTACTGTTCCTAAGGGAGGAGGCGCTTATCGATCAGGAAACTTTACTGATGTTGATTTACAACCTGGACAAGGCTTAACGTGGGGTGTTAGCCATGCGTTATACCCCTACTACCATTTTGTGCGTTTTGAATGTAATTTATCTTTAGAGCATGGTAATGATGTTCAGAAAGCTTATCAAATTATTCAAGATTACAAGAATGGAGATGGATATGATTATAACCCCAATCTAGACATCAAAAACTAATTGGGTTTAAAGTGATATTTAACACATAAAGTGTTTTAACATAACTCTTTCTTAGTAAAAGGCTTTGAGTATTTAAATTTAAAAAACAAGAACTTGAGGCCTTATTTGTACATAACCGGAATAACACCAAAAATAAATAGCTCGTATAAAAACGTACAAAGGTTTAAGAAGCGGGAACCGAATATACTGATGTATTAAACAATTGAATGTAATGTTTTACTATGTACCCCTAACCATAGCTTAACAGATACACCTTCATAGGCTTCTTGCCCAAAAATGTTGTTGTCAACATGAACTAACAATATGGAAAAACTAATTGAGAATATTAACACTTATATTTCTCTTAACGAAGATGAAATTTCTCAACTCAAAAGATCTATTGAAAAGAAGACTTATAAAAAGAACGAAATCATTTTCACTGAAGGAAAAGTATCTAATAAAATCTATTTTGTGATTAATGGATGCGTTAGGCTTTTTTATAATGTAGAAGGAAAAGACAAAACTGCTTTTTTTTACACAGAAGGTCAATTTATTTGTGCTGGAGAAAGTTACACTTTTAATATTCCAGCTATAGAAAATTATCAAGCCGTTGAACAAACGGATGTATATATATTCACTAAATCGAGAATTGATAAATTATTAAGTAAGGTCCCAAAAATGGAAGTGATTGCAAGAATAGCCACCGAAAACGAACTTATTACTTGTCAAAAAGTAATAGCCTCTTTTGTCACAAAGTCAGCTGAGGAACGCTATAAAAATTTGTTAAATAAGCAAGGGGAATTATTTTTACGTGTGCCTCAGCGATACATTGCTTCTTTTTTAGGAGTCTCTCCAGAAACACTTAGCAGAATAAAAAAACGAGTACATAAGATTTAGATAAACTTGACCGTCGTCAAGAGAATCCAAAAATTGAACATCTATTTTTGTACAAAGAAAAATAATGAATACAAAAAATGCTTTAGTAGCTGGGGCCACAGGATATTTAGGTAAATACCTTGTAAAGGAGCTTAAAAAAAGAGGATATTGGATTAGAGTATTAATCCGTAAAGAAGAACAGAAACATATTTTCGATTCGGTAGATGAGTTTTTTGTTGGTCAAATCACAAAGCCCGATACCCTAAAAGGAATTACAAAAAATATCGATTGGGTATTTACAACTTTAGGTATAACTCGGCAAAAAGATGGAATGACTTATATGGATGTCGATTATAAAGGTAATTCTAACTTATTGAAAATGGCCGTACAAGACAAAGTCAAATCTTTTCAATATATATCTGCTATTAACGGAGATAAATTAAGACATTTAAAAATATTTGAAGCTAAAGAGAAGTTTGTAGACGAACTAAAAGCATCAAAACTTGACTATTCAATAATGCGCCCTAACGGTTTTTTTTCAGATATGGGTGATTTTCTTAAAATGGCAAAAGGAGGAAGAGTGTATTTATTCGGGCATGGAAACTACAAACTAAACCCCATAGATGGTGAAGATTTAGCTAAGGTATGCATAGATAATATGGAAAAAAAGGTTAAAGAAGAAACTGTTGGAGGAATTGATGTATTTACTCAAAATGAATTGGCAGAGTTAGCCTTAAAATCGTGGAAAAAACCAATTAAAATAAGTCATCTTCCCGATTGGATAAGACAATTTACAATTTGGTTTTTAAGAACATTTACCTCTTCAAAAACTTACGGTCCCATCGAGTTTTTTTTAACGGCAATGGCTAACGACAACATTGCAACAAAATATGGTTCAAAACAACTTAAGGATTTTTTCGAATTAGAAGTACTAAAAATGAAAAACCATAATTGAAAACAAATGTAAAAACTTAGTAAATCTGTAAGTTATTAAAAGTAAACAATTAAACGAATTAGTCTTAAAAAACTTGACAAATTGATATCTATAAAGATTAATTGAGCAAATAAAGGAAAAATACATCAACAACCTTTATATTTATTCTTTCTAAAAAATGAAAGTTTTAAATCTTAATAATTGTATCCATTTCGTTAAATCATTAATACTATTAGTGATCTTATTCTTGTCGGATTCTCTTCTTAGTCAAGAAAAAAATATTCAAGAAACTGTTAATATTCCTGAGCCTCTTATGTTTGATTTGGTTAGGGGTTTAGGCGCTAAACAAGGAGAACTAGAAATCAATTCTTTAGCCGATTTTCCATTAAACAATAATTCAGAACGTACCGTTGAGTGGGCACCAGAAATCGAGTATGCACTCTTCAATAATTTTGCAGTAGAGCTCGAATTCCCATTTGAAAATCTAGAATTAGAAGCTTATAAAATGGCCATTCAATGGACTATAGGCGCATCAAAAAACAACAAATTTATTCACGGAATTCAGATTATTGGTGAAAAATATATTCATGAAGATATTCTTGAAATGAACTTCCTTTATGTTCCTGCTTATAGATTTAGTAAGGTTTGGAGTGCTATTGGTTTATTTGGTTTCATGACAGAATCCGGAGCCGATGCTCCTGAAAAGAATTACACTATTATTTTAAACACCTCTGTTTTTGCAGATATTAATAAACATACCGTAGTTGGTGTCGAAATTAATAATTCGGACCCTACAATTCAAAAAGTAGATAGCAACGAAATGGAATTACTTATTTTACCACAAGTACATTATGAATTTGAAAGCGGTTTTTCGTTTCAATTTGGAGTTGGTCCCAAATTCATGGAAAACAGAACTAATGCCTCCGCCGTTTTAAGAGTTATTAAATCTTTTTAAAACACTTTCCTTACTACTACCTAAACTTTACGTGTAAATTTAAAAACCGCACCAGATTGTTCTACATGAAAAAACGCGCAGTTGGAATAATGCACAATTTCAAATGCTGAATGATAATTAAAACCACCACTTTCTATTCTAAAAACAGCATCAACATCAATATTTCCATAAGGAGAAACACGTCTGTAACGGTACTCAAATTTATTAGAAGTTTCGTGTAGCTCAAACCAAGCTCCAGCTGCAATTCCTGAAAGCCATTGAGCAGTATCATGCAATCCCTCAACAGTTTTTGGTTCTTGTGTTCCAACTAAATTAATTTCATGGTCCTTTAGTTTATCTAAAAAACAACGTAGGTTCTCACTCTTTTGAGAGCCTTCGAATTGAGAAATAACACCAGCTTCTGAAACCTCATAAACATCATTTTCCGTATCGGCTAACAACACATTACCTACCGTACTTGGTGTAAACCATTTTGAGCTTTCAAGTTTCTTTTTAATTGACATTTTAGTAACAGAAGCAATTAAAGTATCTGTTACAAATCGGGCACAATTACAGGCTTCTTTTATAAAAGCAGCATACCTTATAAAATGCTTGTTTTGCATTTCCGTAATATGCGCTCTTGCCAAATCATAATCAATAGCATTACAAACCGATGCTACCAATTTTCCTTCTCCATGTGTTATTTTAGGATGTGTTGCTAAAAACTCTAAAATGAGGTCAATATTTTTTATGGTTTCTCCATCCACAATCGCCTTCATAGGGAAATGCAATTCGTTATCAGTATCCCTTCCACGAACACGCCCCGTAGGTTCTGGAGTAATATATCGCCCAAAATCATGATATTCTAAAATACCTGTTCTTTTTTCTATAAGCACCAATGCTGCATGACCAGCACGTAAGTAATCTTTTTTACCCACACCTATATATTTCAAAAAAGGAGAAAACCACTCTTCTGAAACCATAACAATAGTATCTGGGTATGCTAATGTTAAAATTACACCCGTATTATTCATTTACAACTTGTGGTATATTGAAAGTATTGGTCAAAACTGAGTTACTACCCAAATGTTCATAGCGCATTTTTAAATTATCTTGATATTTTTCTATCTGCGTAATGCTCGTTGTTTTTACAAAACCACGATCCATAACCACACCATAATCTGTATTTCCTTGTCCTTCAGACTTATGAAAACCTAATAAAGTTTCCGAATTCAATAAATTTTCAGATTTAAAGGCTTCAAACCAAGCTAAACGTTCTTTTTTCATAGCGAATGAATATAAAGTAGATGATGACCAAATTTTGGGTTCTAATGGTAAACCTGAAAAATGTTTTTGCTCGCCATCCCAAACCAATTCGTATAATTTTAAACTAGTGCTCCAATCCGCAACTACCATAGTAAAAGGTTCTATATCACTAAAATTATATTGATCAACTGTTTTCAAAACATCATCTGAAAGCATAAAATCATTCGCGACCACCCCCCTACTCAATCTATAATTTGATTTTCTCTGATGACATTCAAAACCACCGTTAAGCACACATACCACTCTGCTCTTTTCGCTAATACCTATCCATGTTCCCCCTGCTAACTTATCTTTTGGAAATAACATTTTAGTCCCATTTACCAAATAATAGTCCGGAGGTAGCGCAATTCTATTTGGGGCTTCATCTCGATTTTGAGTCAACACAAAATCTTTATTTTTCTTTGGAATAAAAGTAAGGGTACACATAAATTCTGTAGTCTTAAAACCGAAGAGCAACTTACAAAAAATAAATAAAATTTAACGTGCTTTTAAGAACCATCTAACTCTATTTATAATTTGAAAATTCTTAAATTTGCAGGACATTTACTGAAAAATCAATAATAAAAAACGTCATATTATGGGAAAAGGCTTTTTTAATGTACCAATTGCGGTTAACGAACCGGTAAAATCATATGCTCCAGGTTCTCCTGAAAGAGCAGCAGTTTTAGACGCATATAAAACAATGTTTAATAGTAAAATTGATGTTCCTTTATATATAAATGGTGAGGACGTAATCACTGGAAATACCAGAACGATGTCGCCACCACATGATCACCAACATGTTGTAGGTACCTATCATTTAGCAGAACAATCTCACATTGATGATGCTATCTCGACTGCTTTAGAAGCTCGAAAAACATGGAGCCAAATGCCATGGGAGCAACGTGCAGGTATATTTTTAAAGGCTGCCGAATTGATTGCGGGCCCCTATCGTGCTAAAATAAATGCAGCTACTATGATAGCCCAATCAAAGACTATTCATCAAGCAGAAATTGATGCTGCTTGTGAGTTTATAGATTTCTTGCGCTTTAATGTGCAATTTATGACGGACATTTATATGGAGCAACCCGAAAGCACAAGTGATGCTTGGAACAGAGTGGAATATCGTCCGCTAGAAGGATTTACTTATGCCGTAACACCATTTAACTTTACAGCTATTGCAGGAAATTTGCCGGCATGTATGGCTCTAATGGGTAATGTGGTAGTTTGGAAACCTAGTGATAGTCAAGTGTACTCTGCTAAAGTAATTATAGATGTATTTGAAGAAGCCGGAATACCTCCTGGAGTTATTAACGTCGTTTTTGGAGACCCGGTAATGATCACTAATACAGTTTTAGCAAGCCCTGATTTTTCTGGGTTACACTTTACGGGTTCTACCTTTATTTTTAAAGAACTTTGGAAACAAATAGGAAATAACATTCATAATTATAAAACCTATCCGAAAATTGTTGGAGAAACAGGCGGTAAAGATTTTATAATTGCGCATAAATCTGCAAACCCTATTCATGTTGCCACAGCGATTGTTCGTGGGGCTTTTGAATTTCAAGGTCAGAAATGTAGTGCTGCATCAAGAGCTTATATTCCTAAAAGTCTTTGGGACGCTGTAAAAACTCAGGTTATAAAAGATGTTAACTCTTTTAAAATGGGCTCACCTGAAGATATGGGCAATTTTATTACTTCAGTAATTCACGAAGGGTCTTTTAATAAATTGGCTAAATATATTGATGCTGCAAAAACAGATAATGACGCCGAAATTATAGTTGGCGGTAATTATGATAAAAGCAAAGGGTACTTTATTGAGCCAACCGTTATAGTCACAAACAATCCGAAATATACCACCATGTGCACTGAGTTATTTGGACCTGTAATTACTATTTATGTTTACGAGGATGACGCTTATGCCAAAACTTTAAAGTTAGTAGATGAAACTAGTGAATATGCTCTAACGGGAGCTATTATATCCAAAGACCGATACGCTGTGACTCAAGCAACAGAAGCATTGCAAAACAGCGCAGGAAACTTCTATATTAACGATAAACCAACTGGTGCTGTTGTTGGACAACAACCTTTTGGTGGTGCTAGAGCATCTGGAACTAATGATAAAGCAGGAAGTGCTCAAAACTTATTACGCTGGGTATCACCAAGAATGATAAAAGAAACGTTTGTAACACCTAAAGATTATCGTTATCCGTTTTTAGGAGAATCATAAAAGGCATATACTTTTTAAACTAAAAATAAAATCCCAATAGGTAGCTATTGGGATTTTTTTAGTGCTATATACAATTTTAACTTTGTGAAGTTTTCAATCATTCTATTTCCCACATTAAAGATTGAAGGCTAGTATTTAAGTTCATTAATATCATATAAAAGACTATGAATAAAGTTATAAACTAAGGAAGGACGATAACTTTTAATTAAAAGTGACTGGAGTTAGTGAAACCCAATTTGATATTACTTTTCCAAATCTACTCAAAACGTAACTTATAACCTTTTTCAAAAAGAATTTTGATAAATTTGAAAAGCTTGTCCCCTTGCGCCTTTTGATAGACGTTATAGAGATATAAACTTTTAAAACATATAATTATGAAAGAATTTATGATGATTTTTGTAGGAGCCGATTACACAGATCTAGGCCTATCCCCTGAAGAACTTCAAGGCAGAATGGGAAAATGGTTTGCTTGGAACGACAAAATGGAGCAAGCGGGTGTACTGCGTGGAGGCAATGCCTTAACACCTCAAATAAGACGCGTTGTTGGATCTAACAGAACGGTTACCGATTTAACTTCAGCCGAAGTCAAAGAAATTGTTGGTGGCTATTACATTGTGGAAACGACCGATTTTGATGCGGTTCAAAAAATCGCCGAAGATTACCCTGACTACGATTTAGGGGGTACAGTAGAAATTCGTGAAATCATGGTATTTGATCGTTAATGAACTCTGAAATTATTGACCATCTTTTTCGTCATCATAGCGGAAAGATGGTTTCTGTTTTAACAAGGATTTTTGGTCTTAAACATCTTGATATTATTGAAGATGCGGTACAAGATACTTTTATAAAAGCCAGTATAAACTGGAGAACTAGGCAACCTGAAAACCCAGAGGCATGGTTGAACAAAGTTGCAAAAAATCGAGTTCTTGACATTTTTAGGAAACTAAAAACAGAACAAAAGCACTTACCTCTTATCAATCAAGGAACAGATGCTATTGCCATAAATGAATTGTTTTTAGACACGGAAATTGAAGATGCCCAACTCCGCATGATTTTCACCGCATGTCATCCTAAATTAGATCCCAGAGACCGGATTGCATTTGCCTTAAAAACGGTCTCCGGATTTAGTATAAAAGAAATTTCATCGGCACTGTTAACTAAAGAAGATACTATTAAAAAACGTTTAGGAAGAGCTCGAAAAACCATAGTAAATGCAGATTTAAAGTTTAAAATACCACTAGGAAAGTCTTTACCCGACCGTTTAGACAGTGTTATGGAAGTGCTTTACTTAATTTTTAATGAAGGTTTTCATTCTAACCAAAGAACTAAGCTTGTTCGAAAAGAACTATGCGGTGAAGCCCTAAGGCTTTGTCAAATGCTATTAAAAAACGAACACACTAGAACACCCGAAACTTATGCTTTAAATGCTTTAATGTGTTTTCACTCAGCAAGATTAGATACTAAAACCAATACGCAAAATGAATTGCTTGATTTAAAAAATCAGGATCGTAGTTCATGGTATTTTCCTTTAATTAAACTAGGCCATAATATGATGACCAAGGCGGTTATAACTAAACAAGAATTCTCTTGTTACCACTATGAAGCCGCCATAGCTGCTGAACATTTGCGAGCCCCAATATTTGAAGATACTAATTGGGACAAAATTCATTATTGGTATCAATGCTTAAATAACTTGCAGCCCATGCCAATTTATGTTTTAACAATGGCAGTTGTATGCATTCAAAATAAAAACTTTAAAACGGCTAAAGCCTATCTTAACGACATTAACGCTTCAGATTTTGAGCAACGAGCATATTTATTTTATGGTGCAAAAGCGGATTATTATATAGGTACAAATCAAATAAAAAAAGCCATAGAATATTTAGACTCTGCCCTAGAAATTGTTAATAACAGATTAGAGTTAGCGTATCTTGAAAAGAAGCGCGCTAAACTTCTTAATTAAATTCCCGACCGCTTCGTAACTTTTTTTAATTCTTCATAACTTAGTAGAATTCAGATTATTCACGTTCAAATCAGTTTAAGCCATGAAGTATTTATTCAGTTTTATTGTTGTTTGTTTATTTAGTAGTATGACTATTCATGGACAATGGTCTAACAGATATCCAAAGGTAGATGGTTTTGGGCATCATGTTTATTTAGAGGGCTATGAGCTACCTATTTTAAATGCAGGCCCTACTGATCCCGCACCTTCACCAATTGATAAGCGTATTGTTTTTGCAGCTAAAGGTTGGTTGTGGTTAATGGATACGAATGTTAGAGAAGCTTCAAGAATTACATCATCTGCGCATGTAGACTCAAAACCAAACTGGTCTCCTAATGGAGATCAAATAGTTTTTATACGCGACAATAGTAGCGATACCGAAATTGTTTTACTGGATTTGGCTTCAATGGAAGAAACCGTTTTGGTTAATACTAAAGCCCTAGACCTAGACCCTATTTTTTCAAGAGATGGTGCATTTGTTTATTATGCATCCGCCGATGTCGGTTCTATTGATATTTGGCGTATTAACCTTTCAACTAATGAAAAACAAGTAATCACCAAGGAGGATAATTTAGAACGTTTACCTGTACCTACAAATTCTAGTAAATGGCTAGTTTACTTGAAAAAAGAAGGGTTCTCATATGATTCTATTGAACTCCTAAATACGGAATCAAATGAATCCAGCCCATTAGCAGAAGAAAATTTCACCTCGCAAGCAGCATTTTCGTTATCACCAGATAACCAAACCCTAGTCTATTCATGGCCTCAGGACGATTTTTATGAATTACGTTTGCTTGATGTACTCACTCCCAAAAGCACACTTCTGCTAACTAAAAGTAATAATCTACCATTATCTCCAAAATTTAGTGCTAATGGTAAATGGGTGTATTATTTTGAATTCAATATGTCCGAGCGCTCAGAACTAAAACGAATAAGCATTAATGGCGGTGAACCTGAAGTCTTAGATGTCTTGAATTGGGAATGGAATATACCAACATCTAAGCTAAAAATAACCAGTAAAGTTGACGGCGCATTAGATGCTGTTAGGATGAGTATTACCGATCAAGCAGGTCACCCTATTGTACCTGAAACAGGTATTGTGCATTCAGACGGACAAAATGGAATCGTCTTCTTTTACTCTCCTGGAGGCATTGAAGTTGAAGTTCCCCAGGGAGATATAAAAATTACCGCTGTTCATGGATTTTCAACTATCAAAACCACAAAAAACATAACAGTTAACACACCAGAGCGTACTACCGAAATTAGTCTTAGTTCTATTTGGAATGCAGACGAAAATGGATGGTACTCTGGAGACAATCACTTTCATATTAATTACGGAGGGACAAGTCAATTAGATCCAGATGATATTGTACTGGATTTAAGAGCAGAAGATTTAGACGTGGCTTTTCCTTTACTGGCTAACTTAGGGCAACGATTTTTACAACAGAATCTTTGGAAATGGAAGCGCGATGAAGTGCCTTTGATTGAATTTGGACAAGAAGTAAGATCACATTTTTTAGGACACTTAGGTCTTTTAGGAACAAAAGACTTGTTTTGGCCATGGGTTTGGGGCCCATATTATGATATTTATGGTCGTGATGATAGAACAAATGCTGAGGCATTACGGTTTGCCAAAAAACAAAATGCCTTAGGCGGATACGTACATCCAACAAGTGTACAAGACCCGTTTACTGAAAAGGGAGCAAGACGAATTCCTATCGAGTTGATTGCTGATGCGGTTTTAGGTGAGTCTGATTATATAGAATTGGGATGCTTATGGTCTGACGAAATTGGTACTGCGGCACTTTGGCATGCTATATTAAATATTGGAGAACCGTTGGCCATATCAGCAGGAAGCGATGTAATGAATGACTTATATAGAACAATGGCTATTGGAGCAACTAGAGTTTACGTAAAACCAGAAAAAAATCTGACTATGGATAACTACCTAGAAGCCTTAAAAAATGGAAGAAGCTTTGTAAGTAATGGTCCCTTAGTTGAGTTTGAGGTAGAGGATAAAATTTCAGGAGGGGTTATTTCTACTAAAAACAAGAAAGCTAAATGGACTTTAAACGTGCATTCTGCAACACCATATAACAAAGTTGAACTATTTATTAACGGAGAAGTAGTATGGACAAAAAAAGGAAATACTAAACCTGGTTCTAAAAGCTACAAAGGAACCATTGTTGTTCCTGATGGCGGATGGGTTACAGCAAGAGTTTCGGGTGGCTCAATTGACTGGCCTCTAATGGACAGTTATCCTTTTGCAGAATGTGCCCCCATATGGTTTAATGAGGTAGGAAGCATAGACATCACCGTAGCAAAACAATCCGCAGAGAAACTATTAATGCTTTTAGAGGTTTCGAAAGATAGACTCGAAAAGGGATATGGAGAAAGCGCCATCCCAAAACTAAAGGCACATTTTGAAAAAGCAAAACAAAAATTACTAAAAATCAGTAACTAAGTAGGTTCATTATTTTCAAACAAATTAGAATGAATTCTCTTGACTCGATTTCAACAAAATTTATTTATCTTTCCTGAGTATTTCTTCAATAAAAAACGGCACACTATTTGTTGAATAAAAAACGCTGATGAAAAAACTAATACTCACATTATTTGTCCTTTTACCCGTTTTAACCATTGGGCAGGCGAGCAAGATTTATAGAAAAGCGCTTCGTTCTACAGATTCAAAAGAAAAAATCAGTCTCCTGAATGAAGTTATCAAATTAGAGCCTAAAAACCTAGATGCTTATTTTCAGCGTGGACTTGCAAAAAATGATTCCGGAGATTATCATGGTGCTATAGTAGATTATTCCAAAATTATAGTTGAACAACCCGATGCCGACACTTATTACAATAGAGGCAATTCTAGATATAGTATTAAAGATTTAACTGGAGCTAAAGAAGATTATGCCAAAGCTTATATACTTGACAAAAACTTTATTGATGCCTTATATAGTCTAGCTTGCGTAAGATATGATTTAGAAGAATACGATCAAGCAATAAGCGATTTTAATAAAGTAATAAAAGCGGCTCCTGCGCAATCAAAACTTTACACCTTACGTGCATCTTCGTATAAAGCTTTGGAGAAATATACCGAGGCGGCAAAGGATTACTCGACAGCTATTTTGATTGAGCCTAATGCCAATAACTACTATAATAGAGGCGTGTTTTTAATGGATATTAATTATTACGAAAACGCCAATGAAGACCTAACAAGATCTTTACGTTTAAATCAAAACAACTCATTTGCCTATTTTTATAGAGGTGCTTCATATTTATTATTAGGAAAATTTACTAATGCGATTACGGATTTTTCCGAGGCTTTAAAATTTGACACTATGGATTTTGATGCACATTTAGGGCTTGCCATAGCTTATAGTAAGATTAACGATATCGAGAAGGCTAAAGCTAGTTTTAAACGTGCAAATGAAATTTTGTCCATTGAGAATGATGTATCGAGTATTGAGCCCTACAATAATACTTATTGGTTTCAAAATCAATATTATTACTTTAACAACAATATTGCTACAATAGCCAAACTATAGTACTTATCCTCTATATTTTAAAGGTAAATGCACCACTTTTTTAGTTTCATAAAAATCTTCTGAAAAATAATCACTTAAATTATAAATAGTTGTCGTTCTATAATCTTTAAGTTCTTCTGACAGGTCTCCTCCTTTTAAATAAAGTATTCCGTTTTTCAGATCATGATTTTGCTTTTTTGCTATTTTACCTTTTACCCAATGCACAAAAGTAGGCATCGCAGCAACAGCCCTACTTACAATAAAATCGTAAGTATCATCAATAGCTTCTACTCTACTATGCGTCGTTTTTACATTAGTTAGACCTAAACCGGCAACCACCTCATCAACAACTTTCAATTTCTTTGCAATACTATCTACTAAATGGAAAGAACATTCTGGATACAGAATAGCCAAAGGAATCCCTGGAAAACCACCACCAGTACCTACGTCCAACAATTTACTTCCGTCTTTAAAAGATATTACTTTTGCAATACCTAGTGAGTGTAAAACATGGCGCATGTACAATTCATCTATATCTTTTCTGGACACTACGTTTATTTTCAAGTTCCAATCTTGATACAGAGATTCCAACTTTTTAAATTTTTCTATCTGATCTTCAGTAAGGTCAGGAAAATACTTTAATACAAGTTCCATTTACTTCTAGTATTTTATAAATCAACCAGATACACACATTCCAATAAATTCGTCCCAGTAAAGAGAGTTTATATTTACAGACATATCTAAGCTGTTAAATTTTCAACAAAAATATACTTTTTCGATACATTTTTTTACAAAAAAATGGTATTACTTCAGTTGGTTTATACCTATCTTTGCCGCAGGTATGATCAGCAATTTTTATTATTTATCATATTAAAATTAATAGCATGACAAAACAAGCACTTTCATTTTCAAGAACTGATTCTGCAAAATTTTTCAAAACATTAAATAAACGTGTTAATGATTATTTCAAAGAAAATAACATTAAGCGCACAGGTAATTGGAAACTTTATTCGAAGGCCATTTTCATGTTCGCCTTACTTATTACCCCTCCTGTTTTAGTGTTAACCATAGATTTACCATGGTATGCTCAAGTATTATGTATGATACTTACTGGTATTGGTATGGCAGGTGTAGGCATGAATGTGATGCACGATGCCAACCATGGCTCTTTTTCTAGTAAAAAATGGGTTAATAAATTAATGGGAAGTAGTATTTACATATTAGCTGGGAATGACTACAACTGGAAAGTTCAACATAATGTGTTACATCATACGTATACCAATATTCAAGGTCATGATGAAGATATTGACGCCGGTAGAATTATTAGGTTTTCCAAGCACACCAAGTGGTTAAGGATTCATAAATATCAAAAATATTACGCGTTCTTTTTATATGGTTTATTAACTGCGAATTGGGCAATTACAACAGATTTTATTCAAACCTACCAATATCTTAAAAGAAAACTAGCTTACGGAAAATTACCCCATCCTGCAACACAGTGGACTAAGTTAATTATTGGAAAGATTGTGTATTATTCAATTTGGGTTGTTTTACCAATCTCAGTAGGTTTTACATGGTGGCAGGTTTTAATAGGCTTTATCGTTATGCATTATACTGCGGGAATCATTTTAAGTGTTATTTTTCAACTCGCACATGTTATGCCTAACACAGAGATGCCTTTACCTGATGAAAACGGTAACATCAAAAACACATGGGCTATTCACCAACTATTCACAACCTCGAATTTTTCACCAAAAAGCTGGTTGGCCGAATTTTATACTGGAGGATTAAATAGACAAGTAGAACACCATTTATTTGCGAATATTAGTCATGTACATTATAGCAAAATCGCCAAAATAGTTAAAGAAACTGCAAAAGAGTTTAGTTTACCATACAACGAATATAAATCGTTTTGGCAAGCTGTAGCTGAGCATTATAACCAATTAAAGGTCTTAGGAAGAAAACCTAATATGGCCTAAACTTTATATTTACTTTTTAACAAATAATTAAATGCAATTACTATCTGATAGAATTTTAAACATGTCTACGTCTGCAACGTTAGCCATGGCAGCAAAAGCAAGAGAACTTAGAGGAGAAGGAAAAGATATTATCGGTTTAAGTTTGGGAGAACCAGATTTTAATACACCAGACTTTATCAAAGAAGCAGCTGTACAAGCTATTAATGACAACTATAATTCTTATACTCCAGTTGATGGATATGCTGATTTAAAGGAAGCTATTATTACTAAGTTTAAACGTGATAATGGTTTAACATATTCACCAAGTCAAATAGTAGTTTCTACCGGTGCTAAACAAGCTTTATTTAATATTGCTGGTGTAATGTTAAATGCTGGTGACGAGGTTATTTTACCTTGTCCTTACTGGGTAAGCTATTCTGATATTGTAAAACTATTTGATGGTGTACCTGTGGAGGTAAAAACTTCAATTGATACTGATTTTAAAATGACTGCCGATCAATTAGAAGCAGCCATTACACCAAATACAAAAATGATGTGGTTTAGCTCACCTTGTAATCCAAGTGGATCTGTTTACAGTGAAGCAGAATTACAAGCTCTAGTTGACGTTTTAGCAAAACATCCAGACATCTACGTTGTTTCTGATGAAATTTACGAGCATATTAACTATGGTAAAGGCCATACGAGTATTGCTAGTTTTGAAGAAATGTATGATCGTACAATTACTGTTAATGGTGTATCGAAAGCTTTCGCGATGACTGGATGGCGTATAGGTTATATAGGAGCTCCTGAAAAAATTGCACGTGCTTGTAACAAACTACAAGGACAAGCAACTAGTGGCGCCAACTGTATTGCACAGCGTGCTGTAATTACTGCCTGTACGGAATCTCCTGAGAAAGTTAAATACATGATTGATGAATTTAAACAACGGCGTGATTTAATTTTAGGATTATTAAATGATATTGAAGGGTTTAAATGTAATGTGCCAGATGGTGCGTTTTATGTATTCCCTGACGTGACTCACTTTTACGGAAAGACGTTAAAAGGTACTAAAATTAATAACGCTAGTGATTTTTCATTATTCTTATTAGAAGAAGCTCTTGTAGCAACCGTAACTGGTGAGGCTTTTGGTAACCCTGATTGTATCAGGATTTCTTACGCTGCTTCAAACGAACAAATTATTGAAGCTATTAAACGTATTAAAGAAGCTGTAAGTTAAATAGCTTATTATCTTAAATATTATTGAAAAGCCACTAATTAATTTAGTGGCTTTTTTTTAGATGTAGTAGATAAAAACTGAAATTAAAATCAGCATCATAATTCCAAATATTATTAATTGCTTTATTCTTATTTGCTTATGCTCGTTTTGTAATCTATTTTTAAGTTTCTTTAATGACAACGTATTATAATTTGAAGCTTTTGTTTCATACTTCTCATGTTTTTCTGAAGAAAGTGTATTTTTCAAACGCTTTCTATTTGACAACAAATTTCTATTATTTTTAATAGTCGCTATAGCGGATTGCACTACTCCAAAACTCATAATTTCTAAAATGTTAATTGTGAAACTTTGTTGAAATATGCAACAAAGGATTATTGTGTTTTAGAAGATATCTTAAAACATCAATTGATAATTACAAAGTAGCTATTCTTTATATATATGTAGATTATTTCACCAAAATGTTACAACAGAACTTAGGATTTCGAATTAGCGATAGTA
The DNA here is from genome assembly GCF_947495925.1 of uncultured Algibacter sp. Classification (GTDB taxonomy): domain Bacteria; phylum Bacteroidota; class Bacteroidia; order Flavobacteriales; family Flavobacteriaceae; genus Algibacter_E. Next base: position 84,288 of record NZ_CANMAU010000006.1, on the reverse strand, counting down.
GCCGCATCCTTTTTTGCTATAAACTAAACATTTAATAAAATTAAAAACCTTAACCCTAATTAATACTTAATACTATCCTAAAAACAAGATTAGCTAAAAAGATGTAACGAATAGCATGACCTTTACCTGAATCACATTCATGAAAAAGCAGAAATGTTATATTCAAATTATATGACTACCTATTGCGCCAAAAGAACGGTGTGAAAAGAATAAGAACTGTAAACAACTCTAAACGCCCAATAAGCATTAAAAAAGACGACCACCACTTGCCTAAACTTGGTAATGCCGCATAGTTATTTACGGGTCCGAAATCACCTAATGCTGGTCCAACGTTACCAAGTGTTGAGGCCGCAAGACCCACTGCCGATTTAAACTCTATACCCATTATTGAAAAGCCCAAAGACCCAATAATAAAAGATAACATATAGAGGATGAAAAACGCCAAAACATTAAATACGATAAACCTGTTTATCGCTTTTTTATTATATCGCACAGGCACAATAGCATTTGGATGAAGCGTGCGCTTAAACTCTAAAAAACTATTTTTAATGAGTATTAAATGACGTACAACCTTAACCCCTCCAGAGGTACTTCCTGCCGAACCTCCTAAGAACATGAGTCCGAAAAAGAAAACCATTAAAAAGGGTGTCCATAACGTATAATCGGCCGTAACAAACCCCGTGGTAGTTACAATTGCCAATACTTGGAATAAAGCATGCCTAAAAGCGCTTTCTCCCTCTCCCCAAACCATTGGGTGTGCTATTGATGAGACACTAACGTCTGCTTTAAAATAAATAACAACAGCAGCTATAATGGTGAAAACAACAACAAACTTAAAGTATAATTTAAACTCTTCGTCATGTATAATTTTTTGGACTTTCCCTTTAAAGGCAAAATAGCTTAAAACGAAATTCGTTCCTGCTAAAAACATAAACAAAATAATAATATATTGAATAATAGGTTGGCCATTCCAATAGGCAACACTTGCATTTTTTGTAGAAAACCCTCCTGTAGACAAGGTGCACAAGGCATGATTTATAGCATCAAAAAAAGACATACCTGCCACTGTTAACAATAAGGTTTCTGCCGCTGTATAACCCACGTAAATAAGCCACAGGCGTTTTGCAGTATCAGTAATTCTGGGGTGTAATTTATCGGTACTTGGGCCTGGAGCTTCCGCCGCAAACATTTGCATTCCTCCGATTCCTAATAAAGGTAAAATAGCAATAGCTAAAACAATTATTCCCATTCCTCCAATCCAATGGGTCATACTACGCCAAAACAAAACTCCTTTAGGCACCGCTTCAATATCATTCAAAATAGAAGCCCCAGTCGTCGTATAACCAGACATGGTTTCAAAAAAAGCATTAGTGAAATCTGGTATACTATCTGTAATTACATAAGGTATAGTACCTGATAAAGACATAATTATCCACCCAAAAGTAACCACAATGTAACCTTCCCGCTTATTAATTTCCTTTTCATGATGCCTAGTAATAAACATTGATATCGCTCCAATAACTAAAGTAATAATACCGGCTATAAAAATTTGTAACGTAACACCGTCTTGATAGACCAAGCTAATTAGTGCAGATAACAGCATAAACCCGCCATTAAACAATAACAGTAGCCCCAGAATGTGAAAAATAATTTTATAGTTAAGTTTCAAGACTTATTCTTATTTTGAAAAGTAGTTTTATACAAATAACTTTTCAACAGTTTTTATAGATTTCAATAAACAGCATACCACAACACGGTCTCCTTCTTGGATTTTAAAACTACCCAAGGCAATCATTCCTACGCCATCTCTTATAACACCTCCTATAATGGCTGTTCTTGGAAAATTAATAGATTTAATGGTTTTATTACAAACAGCAGAGTCAGGTTTAACTTCAAACTCCAATAATTCAGCATTAAGATTACTAAGTTTTGTCATAGCCACAACTTCACCACGCCGTATATATCTAAAAATATTATTGGCTGCTAATAACTTTTTATTAATTAAGGTATCAATTCCTATGGAGTGAGACAAATCAAAATAGTCCATATTTTCCACCAAAGCAATGGTCTTTTTCACACCCTTTGATTTAGCCACCAAACATGACATGATATTAGTTTCGGAATTTGGTCCTACCGCAATAAAGGCATCCATTTCTCCAATATTTTCTTCTTCTAATACATCAACATTTCGTCCGTCACTATTAATAACCAACACCTTTGTTAACTCATCTGCAATCTCAAATGCTCTATCTCTATTTCCTTCTAAAAGCTTAGCATTAAAGCCTTTTTCACTCAAGTCTCTGGCTGTTTTATAACCAATTTGACTCCCTCCTAAAATCATGATATCTTTAATAGCTCTATTTTCCTTACCTGTGAGACGACATAATTCGTCGGCTCCACCTTCAGAAGTAACAAAAACCACAGTATCACCACGCATAAATTTCGTGTTACCTCTAGGAATAATAGTATACTGCGTTCCAAAACGCTGAATAGCAATAGGAACAAAATGTATTTCAGGAAAAATTTCTGCCGCTTGCTTTACAGTCTTTCCAACAAATGAGGCTGATTTTGACAAGGTAAGTCCCGCCATAGTCAGCGCACCATCTTCAAATTCATAGTTTTCATTAAAAGAAGATTGCTTTAATGATAATTCAATTTCTGACGCAGCTAGCGCTTCTGGTGATATTAACTCGTCAATACCAAACTTAGTAAACCCGACCTCCTCTTTATTATTAATAAATTCAGTATTAGTTATTCTGGCAATGGTCTTGGTCGCTCCAAGTTGTTTAGCCAAAACGGATACTGTAATATTTGTAGTTTCACTAGATGTAACAGCAATAAATAATTCACATGAAGATACTCGAGCTTCTTTAAGAATTGCTATTGAGGTGGCATCACCTTTAACTGTTCTAATATCCAAATGCGTATCTGCATAGGCTAAACTTTTTTTATCGGGATCTATTAAAGTAATTTCTTGTGATTCGTAGGAGAGCAACTTTGCCAAATGAAATCCTACTTCACCAGCACCAGCAATAATTATCTTCATCTTTTAATTATCATAAAAAGTATAACAAAGATAGTACAAAATCGATATGTTAGCAGGACTTTGAGTTAATATAATTATTTAGAACCCGAATTATGTAATGCTTTTTGAATAGTTTATATTTGCCCAAAAATTAAAGATTTGTCAAAAGTAAAACCATACAAAAACAGCGATTTAGGCAAAAAAGAACAAGTTACCCAAATGTTTGATAATATTTCTGGTGATTATGATGGTTTGAATCGTGTGATTTCTTTTGGAATTGATATAAAATGGCGAAAAAAGGTTGTTAAATTAGTTAAAGAAAGTCATCCAGAAACTATTTTAGATATTGCCACAGGAACTGGTGACTTAGCTATAAATCTTGTAGAAACAAATGCCTCTAAAATTGTTGGTTTAGACATAAGCAGTGGTATGCTTGAAATTGGCAAGGACAAAATAAAAAAGAAAGGGTTAGATTCTAAAATAGAAATGATTTTAGGAGACAGTGAAAACATGCCTTTTGACAATAATTCTTTTGATGCCATTGCAGTTGCATTTGGAATAAGAAATTTTGAAACTCTAGAAAATGGGCTAAAAGAAATTTTAAGAGTTCTAAAACCGGGAGGTACTTTTATAATACTTGAAACATCTGTACCTACAAAAACACCTTTTAAACAGGGCTATAACCTTTACACCAAAAATATTATGCCCCTTATAGGAAAAACATTCTCTAAAGACCAAAGTGCCTACACATATTTAAGTGAATCTGCATCTGTTTTTCCATATGGTGAAGATTTAAACAATATTTTACGTAAAATTGGGTTTATTAATGTTGAAGATTTTCCACAAACTTTTGGCGTGGCAACAATTTACAAATCGTCTAAATAATTATATGAAATACATTTTTGCATTACTTATAGTTTTATTTATATCCAACGAATCTAGCGCACAACTTTTCAAAAAAGAAAAAGTATCCTACGATGCTAATCAAGGACGCGGTACTACTGATAATGATTTACTTAGATGGGGGTATTTTTTAGGATTTAATAGTTATGATTTTAAATTTAACTATAATGAAGACTTAAAGGATATTTACGTAAAACGCAGCCCAGGCTTTAACGTAGGGCTTATTGGAAATTTGCGTATTAATAAATTTATTGATTTAAGGCTTGAACCAGGATTATCAATAACAACAAGGGAATTAAACTATAGCACAACTTATTTTGATGGTATAGAATTTAAAAAGTCAGATTTGATTAGAGAAGTTAAGTCTACATATATACATATTCCATTACTAGTTAAAATATCGGCAAAGCGCATAAATAACTTCAAACCATTTATTGTAGGTGGATTTTCGACAGCTTTAAATTTATCAAGCAATGAAGATAACCCTGAGGATAATGATAATGGGCAATTTAGAACAACTTCAAATCCTGTTTTTTATGAATTGGGTTTTGGTATTGACTTTTATTTATATAATTTTAAATTCACACCAACTATTAGAGGTGTATTTGGGCTTAGCGACGAATTAGTAAGAGACGAAGATCCAAACAGCCCTTGGACTGGCAATATAGCTAGTATGGAAACTCGTGCGGTTTTTATTAATTTCACGTTTCAATAATTCGCGAAGAATATATTCAACTTCCCCTTTTAAACTCACTTAATATTATTGATGTAGCTGTAGCCACATTCAAACTTTCTGTGACTTGTAAATCACCAAATCTTGGAATGGAAATCTTGTCAGTAATCATGGTTTCTGTTTCTTTTGATATCCCATTCGCTTCATTCCCCATAACAATAACACTGGTTTGTGGTAAACTTCTTTTGTAAATATTATTTCCTTCCATATATGTGCCAAATACAGGGCCGTCGTAATTACTTAAAAAAGAAACTAAATCAATATAAGAAATATTTACTCTGGTAATAGACCCCATGGTGGCTTGAATAACTTTAGGATTATAGCAATCTACCGTTTCCTTACTACATACTAAATCTTTAATCCCAAACCAATCACATAACCTAATAATGGTCCCCAAATTTCCGGGGTCTCTAACGGCATCTAACGCAACAATAAGTCCATTCTTTTTTAAAGTTTTTGATTGCGGAATCTTAAAAACAGCCATAGCCATATTGGGTGTCGCCAAAAAACTTATGCGCTTTAAATCACTTTCAGATATTAAAACTTCATTTTTGGCATCAATATTGAAAGATTCCTTAGTATAAAGAGCATAAAGTTCTAAATTAGATTGTAACAATTCTGTTATAGTCTTTATACCTTCAACAACAAACAATTGATGTTGTTGTCTATATTTCTTGTGCTTTAAGCTGTTTATTAATTTTATTTGACTTTTAGAAAGCATAGATACTTTTATATTTTTTATAAAGAAAAGAAAATAATAATTAGATCACCTAGACCTAATAATATTTAAACTTTTTTTAGTTTAAAAAATGTATTTTTGATGCATAACTAATACTTACTATTTGTTTTATATATTAAAATAATAAAACCCTGAATTAAGTTTAATTCCATTTGAAAAAACAACTCTCAAAAATATTAATAATAACACTTACCGCAATACACTTAATTTCATGTGATGCTGTAAAAAGAGTTGGTGATGAAGAATACTTACTTACAAAAAATTCAGTTATTATTAATGGAGAAAAAGACAAAAGGGAGACCATTGACAAGTTACTTTCCCAGAAGCCCAATAAAAGTTTAGCTAACATCCCTTTACAGTTGCATGTTTACAACCTTGCTAGACCAAATAGAGATTCTATTTTCGATGCTTGGTTAGAAAAAAAACCAAAACGAAAAGAACATTTAAAAAACCTCTATTCCCAAAAACAAGCAGATAAATTACGGGAATCTGCGATAGGCTTCAATAATTGGTTAAAGAAAACAGGAGAAGCCCCTGTTATTGTTAATGAAGACAAAACCAAAAAATCAATAAAAAATCTTGAAGCATATCATACTAATCATGGTTGGTTTAATGCCAAGGCTGATTATAGCATTAATAGAATTGAAGATAAACGAGCTGAAATAGAATATACTGTAAGTACTGGAACACCGTATATCTTAGATTCCATTACCACAACAATTAAATCGCCTTCTATTCAATCTCTATATAAAGATATAAAAGAAGAAAGTCTGCTAAAACAAAAGGAGCAATATAAAACCTCTAATTTTGAAAAAGAACGTGAAAGAATTTCAAACAAATTAAGAAATTCGGGTATTTATCATTTTAGTACAGACTATATAACTTTTGAAATAGATACCATTGGTACTAATAAAAAAGTAAATGTTAACCTAACTATCCAAGATAGAGCAATAAGAACACCTGATTCTTTGGAAAGAGAGCCTTTTAAAGTTTTTACTATTCAGGCTGTTAATATAATAACAGATTATTCTTTTGAGAATAGTGGCAAACCTTTCAAAGATTCAATATCCTATGACGGATATAATCTCTACAGTTATGGCAAAATGAGGTTTCGTCCAAAAAACATTACCGATGCCATATTCATTAAGCCAGGTGATATTTTTAGAGAAATTGATGTGCTGCGTACTTACAGACATTTAAAAGAATTAAGAACATTTAAATATCCGAACATTGAGATAACGGAACATCTTGATAATACACTAACTCATACCATTAAGCTATCTCCTTTGAAAAAATTCAGTTTAGGTTTAGGTGCTGACGTTTCGCAAAGCAACATCCAATCTATTGGCTTTTCTTTTAACCCGAGTTTGCAAATGCGGAACATTTTTAGAGGAGCAGAAACATTAGACCTTACAGCCAAAGGAGCGATTGGTGCTTCAAAAGACAAAAACAACCCTAACGATGCCTTTTTTGATATTGTTGAATATGGTGTAGATTTAAGGTTGACTATCCCCAGATTATTCTCCCCTTTTTACACCAAACATATCATTCCAAAATACATGTCTCCTACCACTCAAATTGGTATGGCCATGACCAGTCAAACCAATATTGGACTTGATAAACGAACTTTAAGTGGTACTCTAAATTATAACTGGCTCCCTAATGAAGAATTAAATAGCCGAATTGGTTTATTAAACGTTGAATTTGTTAGAAACTTAAATCCCGACAATTATTTTGGAGTTTACCAGACCTCCTACAGATCCCTTAATAATATTGCTAAAGATGTCGGGTACATTGAACCAGACGAAAACTTAGGTATCCCCGAAGAAGCCGATGAATTTATTGCTTACGCACTTGGACCTCCTCCAGCACCAGAATTATCTGAAGACCAGTTAAATGAAGTAAATAGTATTGATGAGCGTAAAACTAGACTAACTGAAAATAATTTAATTTTATCATCTAACTTTGGCTTCACAAAAGATAATCGGACCAATCTCTTTGATGAAGACTTCTCAATATTCAGGTTTAAATTTGAAGCGGCAGGAAATTTATTATCAGCACTATCTGATGCTCTAGGATTAAAAAAGGATGAAGCTGGACGTTATACGGTATTTGATGTAGCCTATTCTCAATATTTAAAAACAGAACTCGATTATATAAAACACTGGGATTTAGGAAGAAAGAATGTATTCGCAATAAGAAGCTTTTTTGGAATTGCTATTCCCTACGGTAATTCTAATAGTATCCCTTTTGCCAAGAGTTTCTTTGCAGGAGGACCAAATGATAATCGTGCTTGGTCTGCTTATAGTTTAGGTCCGGGAAGTTCAAGGTCCAGAGATGAATTTAATGAGGCCAACCTTAAAATTGCTTTTAGTGCTGAGCAACGTTTCAATATTTTTGAAAAATTAAATGGTGCCGTTTTTGTTGATGTAGGTAATATTTGGAATGTACTTGACAATGTTACCGACCCAAATGCTACTTTTACGGGTTTCGAATCACTTGAAGACTTAGCTATAGGTTCAGGCTTAGGCTTACGTTACGACTTTAGTTATTTCGTTTTTAGGTTAGATGTGGGATTCAAAACTTACGACCCCTCGTACCAAGATAAAAACAGGTGGTTTAATGATTATAATTTCGGCAATGCGGTTTATAATATTGGTATAAACTACCCATTTTAAGGAGGATATACACCTTATTTTACTATAACGTTTTAGTGTTTTTTTATTATAATCACTTCCTAATACAGATAAAAATTCCTCAAAAATTGATTACTTTTGATACCTAATAATTTTAGAAATCATATTAAAATAAAAAAATGGGACATAACATAAAACCTGGAGTAGCCACAGGACAAGAAGTTCAAGCTATTTTTAACCACGCAAAAGCTAATAACTATGCGCTTCCTGCTGTAAACGTAATTGGTTCAGATACTATTAACGGAGTTTTGGAAACTGCTAGAGATTTAAACGCTCCAGTTATTATTCAATTTTCCAATGGGGGTGCACAATTTAATGCTGGTAAAGGTTTAAGTAACGATGGTCAAAAAGCCGCTATTGCTGGAGCTATTGCTGGAGCAAAACACGTGCATACTTTAGCTGAGGCTTATGGTGTTCCTGTAATTTTACATACAGACCACTGTGCTAAGAAATTATTACCTTGGATAGATGGTTTATTAGATGCCAGTGAAAAACATTTTGCTGAAACTGGAAAATCATTATTCAGTTCTCACATGATTGACCTTTCAGAAGAGCCAATTGAAGAAAATATTGCTATCTGTAAAACCTATTTAGAACGCATGAGCAAAATGGGTATGACTTTAGAAATTGAGTTAGGTATCACGGGAGGTGAAGAAGATGGTGTTGATAATACAGATGTTGATGATTCTAAATTATACACACAGCCAGAAGAAGTTGCATATGCTTATGAAGAGCTAAGTAAAGTAAGTCCTCAATTTACTATTGCTGCTGCTTTTGGTAATGTACATGGTGTTTACAAACCTGGTAATGTAAAACTAACTCCAAAAATTTTAAAGAACTCTCAAGAATTTATTACCAAAAAGTATGGTGTTGAAGAAAACCATATCGATTTTGTATTCCACGGTGGATCAGGATCTACAGTTGAAGAAATTCGTGAAGGAATTAGCTATGGTACTGTAAAAATGAACATCGATACCGATTTACAATATGCTTTTATGAGTGGTATTAGAGATTATATGGGCGGTAAATCAGAATACTTAAAATCTCAAATAGGAAACCCTGAAGGAGATGATTCTCCAAATAAAAAATATTACGACCCAAGAGTTTGGTTACGTGAAGGTGAAAAAACTTTTGTAGCTCGTTTGAAAAAAGCTTTTGAAGATTTAAATAACGTAAATACGCTTTAATTTGAGCGTTACCCTAGGTATTATTAGAGGTTAGACTACTACTTCAATCTTTAGGAAGAGTTTAAACAGACCGCTTTACACCTAGTACAAACACCATATAAAATCCTGTTTTTAACTATTAAATTTAGTTATTGAACAGGATTTTTGGTTTTTACTACATTCATAGATTTGAGATTGAACTCACAATTTTTGAGTTTGAATAATAAAAATAGTAATTTTGTACACTTTGCAAAAGCAAAAGTAACTAACCCATAGCCATCATTTTTAGTATACCATAACTATATTAAAAATGACAAAAACTAAAAACAATACATCAATATATGTCTTGGTTTAAAAGAAAAACAGCAGGAATAACTACAACTACCGAAGAGAAAAAAGACACACCAAAAGGGTTGTGGTATAAATCACCAACAGGTAAAATTGTAGATACTGAAGAATTAGAAAAGAATTTTTATGTAAGTCCAGAAGATGGTTACCATGTTCGAATAGGCAGTAAAGAATACTTTGAAATTCTTTTTGACGATAATAAATTTAAAGAATTAGATAAGAACCTTGAATCAAAAGATCCTTTAAAATTTGAGGATACAAAAAAATATCCAGAGCGTTTAAAAGCGGCACAATCGAAAACTAAATTAAAAGATGCCGTTCGTACTGCTGTTGGTAAATCTAAAGGAAAAGATTTAGTAGTAGCCTGCATGGATTTTGCCTTCATTGGAGGATCGATGGGTAGTGTGGTTGGAGAAAAAATAGCGAGAGCTGCAGATTATTCTTTAAAGCATAATATTCCGTTAATGGTCATTTCAAAATCTGGAGGAGCTAGAATGATGGAAGCCGCATTATCTTTAATGCAATTAGCTAAAACTTCTGTAAAATTAGCACAACTGGCAGATGCCCAAATTCCATACATCTCATTATGTACAGATCCCACTACAGGAGGTACAACTGCATCATTTGCGATGTTAGGAGATATAAATATTAGTGAGCCTGGTGCTTTAATTGGTTTTGCGGGACCGCGAATTGTAAGAGATACAACTGGAAAAGAATTACCAGAAGGTTTTCAGACTTCCGAGTTTTTACTTGAACATGGTTTCTTAGATTTTATAACTCTTAGAAAAGATTTAAAAGATAAAGTTAATCAGTACTTGGACTTGATACTAAATCAGCCCTTGAGAAAATAAAAAAAGCGAGCCAATTGGCTCGCTTTTTTTATGCTCGTTTTAAGTATATTGAAAACGTTGTACCAATATCAACTTCACTAACAACCTCAACTTTACCTCCCATAGATTCAATATGATTCTTGGTAATAAATAAACCAATACCAATCGAATCTTTATTAGAATGAAACGTTTTGTACATATGAAAAAGTTTCTTTCCATATTTAATTAAATCGATACCCATACCATTATCAGAAATCTTTAAAACTATAAATTGGTCTATTTCCTCAGCGGATATTCTTACCTCAGGTAAGCGTTCTTCTGCCCTATATTTTATAGCATTGGTTAAAAAATTTAAAATAATACTATCTAAATATGCAGGTACACCTTTTACCTCAACAACTTCTTCAAGATTATTAATAATATGTGTTTTTGTATTGCGTGCTAATGCAGCAACATTATATATAGCTTTTTCAACGTAATCATATAAGTTTAAGGTTTCAATTTCATCATTTCCCACCTGCTTAATTTTAGCCACTTCTGTGAGATGGGAAACCGTTTCCTCCAAGTTATCTATGGCCTTGGTTAAAATATCAAAATTTTCATTTGTACTTAGCCATTCAAACTCATCTACAAGAAAACCTTTAATCGTTGATAAATTTCCTGAATGCGATCTTAAGTTATGAGTTATAATATCTGCAAAAGTGGTGAGTCTTTCATTTTGTTCTCTCACCACACCAAGCATGAGTTTTAGTTTATCTTGATTCAGCTTTCTACTAGTAATATCAGAAAACTGCCAGATCATCTGGGTTGGATTTCCTTCCTTATTACATATTAAAGAAGCCGAAATTAACACCCAAATTATAGACCCATCTTTATGAAAATAACGTTGCCGAACCCGATATCGGTTTATTTTTCCTTGCATTAATCGTTCATATTTTGTGGCATGAACTCCTAAATCTTCTCTAAAGACTATGTTCTGGATATCCATATTAAATAATTCATTCCGAGTATATCCAAATAGTTCGCAAATACTATCGTTTACTTTTATCCAATCACCATCTAAGGTTAGGATGACGATACCGTTGTAGGTGTTGTTGAATATTTTTTCAAAGGAATCGTAGGTGTCAGGAAAATTTTTGTGTAGAAATGACGCTTTCATGCATAAGAAATTACAAAGTTATACCTGCTATTATAATCTTTGGTCTTAGGCTAGGGTAAATGTCAAGTAAAAGTTACGGAAAAAAACCTTCCAAACCAAAAAAGTTACTATATTTGCCGCTCGAAAGAAAGGCTTTCGTGTACATAACAATCATTTACAATAATATTAGCATGTATTTAGCAAAAGAAGAAAAAGAAAAATTGTTCGCAAAACACGGTAAAGGGAAAAACGATACTGGTTCTGCAGAAGGACAAATTGCGTTATTTACGCAAAGAATTAATCACTTAACAGAACACTTAAAAAACAATCGTAAAGATTTTAATACTGAGCGTTCATTAGTAAAACTAGTAGGAAAGCGTCGTGCTTTGCTAGATTACTTAACTAAGAAAGATATCTTAAGATATCGTGCCATAGTAAAAGAATTAGGATTAAGAAAATAATCTAATAAACATAAAGACCACGCCTTAGCGTGGTTTTTTGTTTAAATATAACTCTAGCGTAAGAGTATAATTTACGTATTAGAAGAAGCTAATTATAGTTTTTCATTGGTCAAAAGACATTTAATTGTCTAACACACAACAACTACACACAACACAACGACCATTGTTTAACCTAATTTGAGCACGATGCTGCTTGAATTACAAGAAAAAATTTATGATTCCACAAACATTTAAAGAGGTTATAGACCTTGGTGACGGTAGAGAAATTTCTATTGAAACCGGAAAATTGGCAAAACAAGCGCACGGTAGCGTTGTTGTACAATCTGGAAAATGTATGCTTTTGTGTACGGTTGTTTCCAACTACAAACAAGCTGATGTAGACTTTTTACCTTTAACGGTAGACTACAGAGAGAAATTTGCTGCAGCGGGAAGATACCCTGGTGGTTTCTTTAAAAGAGAAGCTAGACCAAGTGACGGTGAAGTATTAACAATGCGTTTAGTAGATCGTGTTTTACGTCCGTTATTCCCAAAAGATTACCATTCTGAAACTCAGGTGATGATTCAGCTAATGTCTCATGACCCAGAAGTTATGCCTGATGCTATGGCAGGTTTAGCAGCTTCGGCAGCTATTCAATTATCAGATTTCCCGTTTGAATGTGCTATCTCTGAAGCTAGAGTTGGTCGTGTAAATGGTGAATTCATTATCAACCCAACTCGTGCTCAATTAGAGGAGTCTGACATCGATATGATGATTGGTGCTTCTGCTGATTCTGTAATGATGGTTGAAGGTGAAATGGATGAGATTTCTGAAGAAGAAATGACAGAAGCTATTAAGTTCGCACATGAAGCTATTAAAGTTCAATGTGCTGCTCAAGTAAAATTAGCTGAAGCTTTTGGTAAAAAAGAGACTCGGGAATATGAGCCAGAACGTGAAGATGCTGATTTAGCACAAAAAATTCACGATATGGCGTACGATAAAGTATATACTGTGGCTCAAGCAGGTTCTGCAAAACATGAGCGTAGTGCTGCTTTTGGTGAAATTAAAGAAGAAATCATTGCTAGTTTTTCAGAAGAAGAACAAGAAGATTTTGGTGGATTAATTTCTAAATATTATGCTAAAGCTGAAAAAGCTGCGGTTAGAGACTTAACATTAAACGAAGGTTTACGTTTAGATGGACGTAAAACTACTGATATAAGACCTATTTGGTGTGAGGTTGATTATTTACCATCTACACATGGTTCTTCAATCTTTACTCGTGGGGAAACTCAAGCTTTAGCTACGGTTACTTTAGGTACTAGTAGAGAAGCTAACCAAATAGACATGCCGTCTTACGAAGGTGAAGAGCGTTTCTACTTACATTATAACTTCCCTCCTTTTTCAACTGGAGAAGCTAGACCTATCCGAGGAACATCTCGTCGTGAAGTTGGACATGGAAACTTAGCGCAACGTGCTTTAAAAGGGATGGTTCCTGAAGACTGTCCTTATACGGTACGTGTTGTTTCTGAGATTTTAGAATCTAACGGTTCTTCGTCTATGGCAACTGTTTGTGCAGGTACTATGGCCATGATGGATGCCGGTGTACAATTAAAGAAACCTGTTTCTGGTATTGCAATGGGGTTAATTTCTGATGCTGATTCTGGAAAATATGCTGTACTTTCTGATATTTTAGGTGATGAAGATCACTTAGGAGATATGGACTTTAAAGTTACTGGTACTGAAGATGGTATTACAGCTTGCCAAATGGATATTAAAGTAAAAGGGTTATCGTACGAAATCCTTGTTAACGCTTTAAATCAAGCTCGCGAAGGTCGTTTACATATTTTAGGTAAGATTACTGAAACTATTGAAACACCTAATGCAGAAGTTAAAGATCATGCACCTACAATGGTATCAAGACGTATCCCAAATGAATTTATTGGAGCGTTAATTGGCCCTGGAGGAAAAGTAATTCAGGAGATGCAAAAAGAAACAGAAACGACCATTGTTATTAATGAAGATCCTGTTACTGAGGAAGGTATTGTTGAAATTTTAGGTGTTGGTAACAAAGGTATTGATGCTGTTATGGCAAAAATAGATTCTTTATTATTTAAGCCTGAAGTTGGTAGCGTATACGAAGTAAAAGTTATTAAAATGCTTGACTTTGGAGCTGTTGTAGAGTATGTTGAGGCTCCAGGAAACGAAGTATTATTACATGTAAGCGAATTAGCTTGGGAACGTACTGAAAACGTATCTGATGTTGTAAATATGGGCGATGTATTTGATGTAAAATACTTTGGTATAGATTCAAGAACCCGTAAGGAAAAAGTATCTCGTAAAGCTATATTACCTAAACCAGAAGGTTATGTAGCAAGACCGCCAAGAGAAAATAATGATCGTGGTGGACGTGGTAGAGATAACAGAGGTAGAGATAATCGTGGACGTGATAATCGTAACAGAGATAATCGTAGAGACGATAGAAAACCTAGAGAAGATAAGAAAGAGGATTAATTCTTAATTCTTTTCAAATATTAAAAGCCAATGAGTTATAATTCATTGGCTTTTTTTTTGTTACAATTCTAATCTAAAAATTTTTTTTCGTAAAAAAACTTTAAACAAAATCTAAACACTAAATATCAACGTATAACAAGTAAATCCATACTAGAAAATGAAAAATACATTGAGTAAATTAACCCCTCTAAATTTCTCAAAGAAAGAGAACAACTCCAGCCTTTGGAGTACTTTTGTTATTGTTTGTACCTTTTTGTTAATAATAGATGCTATCTACTTATTTTTCATCTTACAAAATGATTTCTATGAATTTAATATAGAAAGAACCTCTAACGTATTCGGATTAACCTTTATGACTATTGCAGGAGCTTTACTGGTTTTCAAAGCAGGCTTTTTTATATATACGCTTTATAAATATTTTTGCTATAAACCCGTAGCGTCGGTTTCGGATGATAAACTTCCAACCTGTACCGTAATTGTTCCTGCGTATAACGAAGGTAAACAAGTTTATGATACACTTATGAGTTTGGCTAAAAGTGATTATCCTAAACAAAAATTACAATTACTAGCTATTGATGACGGTAGTAAGGACAATACTTGGCCTTGGATTATTGAAGCCAAAAAAGTTCTAGGAGATGGTTTATCTATATTTAGACAACCTGAAAACAAAGGAAAGCGCCATGCGCTTTACCGTGGATTCAACGAAGGAACAGGAGAGATATTTATAACCGTAGATAGTGATTCTATAGTAAAAAAAGATACTTTAAGAAACCTTGTAAGTCCGCTGGCAACAAATGAAAAATGTGGTGCTGTTGCTGGAAACATTCGAGTTTTAAATAACAAAAAAGCACTTCTTCCAAAGATGCTCGATGTTAGCTTTGTATTAAGTTTTGAATTTGTACGTTCAGCTGAAAGTAGCCTTAATTCTGTATTATGTACACCTGGTGCCTTGGCTGCATATCGTCGTGATGCCGTTTTTGCTTGTCTGCCAGAATGGATTAACCAAACTTTTATGGGAAAACCATCAGACATAGGTGAAGATCGTGCCATGACGAATATGATATTAAGGCAAGGTTACCACGTTTTATTTCAAAAAAATGCATATGCTTATACTAACGTTCCTGAAAAATATAGCGGTTTATATAAAATGTTTATTAGATGGGGACGAAGCAACGTTCGTGAAAATATAGCCATGTCAAAATATGTTTTCACAAATTTTAAAGAAGAATCGAAATTTGGAACACGACTGTTATTTTTAAGCCAATCTCTCGAGATTATCATGTGTTACCCCTTTTTAATTTTTATGCTTCTTTTTGTTGTTACTCATCCTTTACTATTTGTAAGTTCAACACTATTTAGCGTGTTCATTTTATCAACCTTTCCTGTTATTTTTTATGCTAAAAAATATGACATATCAGAATCCTTATGGGCATATACTTATAGTGTACTCTATACGTTTGGATTGTTTTGGATTACCCCTTACGCCATTGCTACTGCAAATAAAAGTGGCTGGTTAACGCGTGAATTACCAAAACAAAAGATAACCTAATGAGGTATTTACATTTAATTAAAAGTTATTTTTTCAGGGCAGTTACATTTTAAATTTTACTTTTTAAGAATCAAAGACTCATTAATATTTAATCGTACTGTTCCATCCAACCAAAGTGCTTTTCTATCAATGATTCTTTATTTTCTTTAACGTAATCTATAAGTGATTTCGCTATTACTGACATATTTTTAGAACTTAACCATATTAAATTCCAATTTGTCACAATGGGTAAACCTTTCACTGGTATAATTTGCAAATCCCCTATAGTAATAGCATTCTTAATACCTATTAAAGGCATGATAGAATAACCTAATCCAGAAATAACAGCTTGTTTTAAAGCTTCATTCGAGGTTAATTCCATTTTTTTATAAGTCGATATTTTTTTTGAATCTATAAATTTTTCCATTGCCAAACGGGTTGCAGACCCCTGTTCTCTATATATAAGTGGTAATTTTTGAAATTCAGTTTTTGTTAAGTTTTTACTCTTGTGTTTATATCCTTTTCCCCCAACCATATACAACTCATTTCGCATAAGTTCTATTCTATTAATTTTCAGCTTATTCGGTATTGTAGAAACCATCGCAAAATCAACTTCATTATTTTCTAAAGCTTTTATAACGGAAGTTTTATTAGTCACATCCATAATCAGGTCTACACCGCGATGTGTATTTATAAAATCTGAAATAAAAAAAGGCATAACATATTTAGCTGTAGATACAATGGCAATTCTTAGTTTCCCTGCTAGCTCACCTTGATACGACAATGCCCTGTAGTCTATAGCTTTAACCTCATTCATTATTTTCTTCCCTGCAACAACAACCTCTTCTCCAAATTCCGTAATATAAATCCGTCTTCCAACAACTTCGAACAATGGAATTTTAAACTGCTCCTGTAATTTTTTCAATTGAATAGAAACTGCAGGCTGAGTCAAATACAACGCTTCCGAAGCCTTAGTAACACTTTGTAATTCAGCAACTTTTAAGAAAATCTCTAATTGATGCAAGGTATAGTTCATAATTTATTTTTATATATTTTATAATAAATATAAATAAAAATATATGAATTATAAAACTAAACTTTGCATCAAAATTAAAATCGATGAAAGAAAAACTTTTTACCAGTATTCAAAATTTTAATCAAAAACCCGTTTCACTTAGCGTGGTTATTATCCTATCCATCTATCTCACATTTATTTCGCTATCAATAAGAAGTAACAAGTTGTTTTTAGAGGAGCTGATTTTATGTGGAACAATAATCTGCTTAGCCCTTATGAACGGAAAGAACACTTATAACCATTAACTAATATAATTTTTTTAATCTTTTTATGGATTTACATTTACTTATTGACAACCTTACTAACCCAGCATTACTTTTTTTCTTTCTAGGAATTGTTGCTGTTCAACTTAAAAGTGATTTAAAAATACCTGAAAACTCGTCCAAGTTTATCTCTCTTTATTTATTATTAGCCATAGGCTTTAAAGGCGGGCAAGAACTATCTCACAGTACTTTTTCGTTGGAGATCGTTTGGTCGTTAGTCTTCGGCATATTTTTAGCCTTAACTGTTCCTGTATACACATATTATATTTTACGAAAAAAGTTTAGTATAGATAACGCTGGAGCTATTGCAGCATCCTACGGCTCTGTAAGCGCAGTTACCTTTATAACAACAATTGCATTCTTAGAAATGGAGCAAATCCCATTTAATGGACATATGGTTGCTGTTATGGCTTTAATGGAAGCCCCATCTATTATGATAGGTCTTTTTTTAATCATGATTTCAAAAGGAAGCCGTGGGAAATCAGATATTCCAATTAAAACCGTATTGCAACATGCTCTTTTTAATGGTAGCGTGCTTTTAATTATTGGGAGTTTAATTATTGGCTTTCTGGCAAGTGATGCGCAAGCTGAAGGTATAAAACCTTTTACTACAGATATATTTAAAGGATTCCTTGCTGTATTTCTACTAGATGTGGGAATAACAAGTGGTAGAAAAATATCAGACTTAATTAAGAAAGGATGGTTCGCCTTAGTATTTGCAATAATTATTCCAATTACAAATGGAACGCTAGTGGCTTTGGCTAGTGGCATATTTATTGAAGGCGTTGGCAATAGACTTTTATTTGCCATACTAGCTGCTAGTGCATCATACATTGCAGTTCCAGCCGCCATGAAAATAGCTGTTCCCAAAGCGAGTCCGAGCTTATATATACCCATGGCCTTAGCTATAACCTTCCCCTTTAACATCACTTTGGGCATGCCGCTTTACTTATGCATTATTCAAAATTTTTAATAATCTTTAACACAATACCTTATGGAAACAACATTAAAAAAATCAGAAAAACTACAATTGAAACAAAAAATTAATCTGGTTGATGGATCATTTACACTATCAGAAGCTCGCACCATACTAAATGGCCTTCTAGATACTAAAATCAATTTTCACAAAATCCAAAGATTATCAAGAACGGAAGGAAACATAAATGATTCCTGTACATTTGATAACAGCCGAATTATAGAACTCATTACTTCAAAAGAAGACACCAAAGCTTTTTTAGCTGATGCAAGATTAAAAGGAAAAGAATTAAAAATTCAAAGTTCGGTAACGATCCAAATTTTAGATTAAACCCATTTTTATAAAATAAAAGCTTCTTTAATCAAATGGTATTAAAGAAGCTTTTATTTTATAATTAAATTGGAATTACATATCTTCTTCTAAAATATTAAATTCTGCAGTTGCATTATCAGCATTTGATTTAATTAATTGATAATGATGATACAAGGCTTTCCAAATAGTCCAAGATTTATACTTAAAGCCATTCTCTTCAGCATATTCCTTAATAACTTGAGTTGCTTCTGGAGAGTAAACAGGACTAATATTTGGATATATATGATGAACAATATGGTAGTTAAAATTCCCCATTAAATTTCGGCTAAACCAATTATCCAAGGTAACATCATTTGTTGTAATAAACTGATGCTCTAACCAACTATTGGGTATTTTACCATTTTCATCAGGAACAGGAAACTCATTCGTTAAATTAGGGTGCGCAGTAAGTAAAATAGTTAATGCCACTAAACTCCCTACCACCAACATTACTAATAAAGCTCCTATTGCGGTACCTACACTTTGTCCCATTAATATTGGAATAAACACCATATAAAAAATAAAGAAAAACTTAAAGAAAAACAGTTTCACATATTCTATTAACGGTATTTTATCAAGCTTCTTTTTAATACAACGATCTTCCTGAAAGAAGTCTTTAAAGTCTCTTATCAAAACCCAATTAAACAAATACAAGGGGTACATAAAAAATACTAGAATGTGCTGTTTTTTATGAATGGGCTTTGTTTCGCTTGCAGGATATATTTTTACAGGTCCCGCTTGCTCTATGTCAGAATCCCAACCCATAATATTCTGATAATTATGGTGCATTTTAATATGTCTATTCTTCCATATAAAACTATTTGCACCAAGCAAATCAAAAACTATTAACACCAAATTATTGGACCAGTTTTTATTAAACACATGGTTATGTACAGCGTCATGTATAATGTTTAAAAAAATAAAAACTATTGCAAACCCTAAACCGGCATAAAGCAAATAATACAGGCCAACATTTTCTATATTATATAAAGCCAAAAAATAAATAAGTACGTAAAGAGAAATACAAAAAAAGGTTGTTATCTTTTTAGCTGTGTTTCTAGACTTAGGTAAATCTTTAACAACAGCATCCACCCTTTTTTTAAGAACCCTATAGTGTTTATTATCTCCGGAATTCTGAGTAAAAGTAATATCTACACTCATTTTATCAAGGCATTAATTTATGTTACAAAACTAAAGATTATCTATTAAAACAACAAGCTTAAATACAATTGAAGTCATGCATTTTTAATAGATCAAAAACATCAAATTCCTTAAAGCCTTTGGGCGCAAAAACTTCTAAAACTAACCTTTTTTATTTATCAATATAAGAACTCCAAAATCTTTCCCAACACTGGATTGATGCTTTCCCTATTCCATACCACTGACAACGTTGTACGATGCATAACTTTATTCAACTCTATAAATTTCAAACTTTTAAAAGAACCCGAAATTAACGATTTAGGTACTATAGAAACTCCAAAACCATTTTCAACCAACTTATAAATTGACGTGGCATGAATTGTATAATGAGATACACTAGGTACAAAACCGGCATCTTCAAATATATGCATAACCTTTTCAAAATATGAGGAACTATATTGAGAATCAAACAAAATAAAAGGTTCGTTTTTTAATTGTGAAATATCAGTAAAACTGGAGTCTCTTATATGATGTTCCTTTGGAAGAACAATGCAAAAGGGTTCTTTTAAAATTGGCCTAATTTCTATGGTACGGGGTACCTTTTCTAAACGAACAAAACCCATATCAATGTCTTGAGATAATAAGCTTTCGATCTGCTTTTGATTATCCATTTCCTTTAAAGAAATCACAATATCTTGATTAGATTTTTCAAACCTCAATAGCAAATCGGGAATAATTTGATTCATTGCCGAACCTACGTAACCTAATTTCAAATTACCCCCTAACCCATCATTTAAAAGTTTAGCATGGCTAAATACATTATCCAAAGTTTTTAAATTTCTAGTTAGTTCCTCTTTTAAAAAGGCCCCTGCAATAGTAAGTTCAACTTTTCTATTATGTCGGTAAAATAGTTCGACTCCTAACCCTTCTTCCATTTGTTTTATTTGTCTACTTAGCCCTGGTTGTGAAATAAACAAACGTTCAGCTGCACGCCTAAAATGTAAATCTTCAGCAACAGCAAGAAAATATTTTATATGTCGAAGTTCTATTTGATTACCCATAGTTATCAATATAGTAAATAATTAATCTTGTTGAACATCAAACTATAAAATAACTTTGAATAAAACCTATATAACCTAAAATATATGTTTCGATATGGCCTTGACAAACTAACCGTTGAGATAGTAATTGCTATTTCAAATGGCTCTTTAAACGCGCAATTAACTGCTAAAACTATAGAAAAAGTCCAAACTTGCAGAAAAAAAGTAGAAGCCATGGCAGCTTCCTCCAAAGCTATTTATGGCATTAACACAGGGTTTGGTCCATTATGCGATGTTCAAATCACTCCAGATGAAACTAGTAAACTTCAAAAAAACCTTTTAATGACCCACGCTGTTGGAGTTGGAAAACCGATTAATAAACGGTTATCGAAAATTATGATGATTTGCAAAATACACGCTTTATGTCAAGGATTTTCTGGAATTCGACTAGATGTCATAAACCGCATTATTTATTTCATTGAAAATAATTTAATACCAGTAGTTCCAGAACAAGGTTCAGTAGGAGCTTCTGGAGATTTAGCTCCGCTTTCTCATTTGTTTTTGCCTCTTTTAGGCGATGGCGAATTCTGGGTTGACAATCAAATTGTTAGTGCAAAAAAAATCTTAACCAAGCATAATTTAGACCCCATTAAACTAGAAGCTAAAGAAGGATTGGCGCTCATTAATGGTACACAATTTATTCTAGCACACACTATAGTGGGATTACATAAAATGAAATATCTTCTTGATTTAGCTGATGTAGCAGGCGCTATGAGTATTGAAGGCTATAAAGGAAGTGCTTCTCCTTTTAAAAAGTCACTGCACAAAATAAGACCTTTTAAAGGAAGTTTGAAGGTTGCCAAGCGCATGCGTATGCTTTTTAAGTCCTCCGAAAATATTATGTCGCACGAAAACTGTGAACGGGTGCAAGACCCCTACTCTATGCGATGCATACCGCAGGTTCATGGTGCTTCTAGAAATGCTTACAATCATTTAAGGAAATTGGCAGAAATAGAAATGAACTCTGTTACTGATAACCCTATAGTTTTAAGTGATACGGTAGCCATTTCTGGCGGAAATTTTCATGGACAGCCACTTGCTATGGCATTAGATTATGGTGCTGTTGCCGCTTCCGAACTGGGGAATATTTCAGATAGACGCTCTTATTTATTAATTGAAGGTAAATACGGGCTTCCAAGATTACTTACGGCTTCAGGGGGACTAAACTCTGGATTTATGATTCCACAATACACAACAGCAGCTCTTGTTACCGAAAACAAATCCTTGTGTTTCCCACCTTCAGCAGATAGTATCCCAACAGCTTTAGGCCAAGAGGACCACGTTTCTATGGGCAGTATTTCCGGAAGAAAATTTAATCAAATATTAGAAAACATAGAAAAAATATTAGCTATAGAACTCATGTATGCAGCTCAAGCGCTTGAGTTTAGGAGACCCTGTACCTTCTCTAAAACAATTGAAGAAAACTTCAAAATCATTCGATCTTATGTCACAAAATTGGAAGAAGACCGTATTCTAAAGGATGATATTAACGCCATGATTAACTTAGTAAAAAACAAATGTATCGTAGTAAATTAAATTGATTTTCAAATGACTTTTCAAGAACAAATATTACAAGGTATTCCTTCTATACTGCCAAAAAAAAGAGTTCTTACATCCAACGTAAATAGAGCCCCTAAAAGAAAAGACGTACTATTAACTAATGAAAAACAACTTGCAATACGAAATGCATTAAGATATTTTCCAGAAGCATGGCATAAAGACTTAGCCCCAGAATTCGCTCAGGAATTAAAAGACTTTGGTAGAATCTATATGTACAGGTTCAAACCAAAATATAAAATGTTTGCCAGATCTATAGACGAATATCCAGCGAAATCCTATCAATCAGCGGCTATTATGCTTATGATTCAAAATAATTTGGATCCTAATGTTGCCCAACACCCCGAAGAATTAATTACCTACGGTGGAAATGGTGCTGTATTTCAAAACTGGGCCCAATATTTAGTCACGATGAAGTATTTGGCTACCATGACAAATACGCAGACCTTACATATATACTCTGGTCACCCCATGGGTTTATTTCCATCATCAACAGGTGCTCCCAGAGTTGTAGTAACAAATGGGATGATGATTCCTAATTATTCAAAACCAGATGATTGGGAAAAATATAATGCTTTAGGAGTTACCCAATATGGTCAAATGACAGCAGGTTCATTTATGTATATTGGCCCCCAAGGAATTGTTCATGGCACTACCATTACGCTTATGAATGCATTTCGTAAAATTCTCTCTGACCGTGAAACCCCAAAAGGAAAAATATTTTTAACAGCAGGATTAGGGGGAATGAGTGGCGCTCAACCCAAAGCTGGCAATATTGTAGGGTGCATTACAATTGCTGCAGAAGTAAACAAAAAAGCTGCAACAAAACGCTTCGAACAAGGCTGGGTGGATTTACTTATTGATTCTATGGATGACTTGACAGTAAGAGTAAAACAGGCACAAGCACAAAAGGAAACTGTTTCAATTGCCTTTATTGGTAATATTGTTAGTATTTGGGAGCGTTTTGATAAGGAAGACATTTTCGTTCATGTGGGTTCAGATCAAACTTCACTTCACATTCCATGGACTGGTGGCTACTATCCTATTGACATTTCATATGAGCAGTCCAATAAGTTAATCCGCGAAAACCCAGAATTTTTCAAAGAAAAAGTAAAAAAGACTTTAATCCGTCATGCAAAATCCATAAACCAACACACAAAAAAAGGTACTTATTTTTTCGATTATGGAAACGCCTTTTTATTAGAAGCCTCAAGAGCTGGAGCGGACGTTATGCATAAAAACGGGGTTGATTTCAAATACCCCTCCTATGTACAAGATATATTAGGTCCAATGTGTTTTGATTATGGTTTCGGTCCTTTTAGATGGGTTTGCACTAGCGGAAAACCAAAAGATTTAGACATAACAGATAAAATAGCAACTCGTGTTTTAAAAGATATTATGAAAAGTGCTCCACAAGAAATTCAGTTGCAAACGCAGGATAATATTACTTGGATTAAAAATGCTAAAAGAAACAAAATGGTTGTTGGTACCCAAGCACGTATATTGTATGCTGATGCTGAGGGACGTTCAAAAATAGCAACTGCCTTCAATACTGCTATAGCCGAAGGAAAAGTTGGTCCTGTTGTTTTAGGAAGAGATCATCATGATGTAAGCGGAACGGATTCTCCATACAGAGAAACTTCCAATATTTATGATGGTAGTAAATTCACAGCAGATATGTCAATTCATAACGTTATTGGTGATAGTTTTAGAGGAGCTACATGGGTGTCTATCCATAACGGAGGTGGTGTTGGTTGGGGAGAAGTAATAAATGGTGGTTTTGGATTGTTGTTAGACGGGAGCCCTGAAGCTGAAAAAAAATTAAAAAGTATGATATTCTATGATGTACACAATGGCATTGCACGAAGAAGTTGGGCCAGAAATAAAGGATCCATTTTTGCCATTAAGAGAGAAATGAAACGTACACCTAAACTAAAAATTACAATCCCTAACTTAGTAGATGATAACTTATTAAAAGACCTTTTCTAATGCGAACTTTATTTAAAAACATAAAAGAACTCCTCCAAGTTAGAGACAAGCCTATTTCTTTTGTAGCAGGAGCCGATATGAATATTCTACCCACTATAAAAAACGCTTACGTAACATTTCAAGATGGGATAATATCAGATTTTGGCTCCATGAGTAACTGCCCTAGTTCAAGTTTTGACATTTTAGTAGATGCTTCAGGAAGAATGATGCTTCCTTCATGGTGCGACTCTCATACACACATTGTTTATTCTGGAAACCGTGAGTCTGAATTTTCAAATCGAATAAGAGGGTTATCTTATACAGACATTGCTAAAAACGGGGGAGGTATTTTAAACTCTGCTAAAAAATTGCAAGAAACATCAGAAGAAGAGCTATACCAACAAAGCAAAGTCAGACTTGAAGAAGTCATTAAGCTAGGTACAGGAGCCATCGAAATAAAATCTGGTTATGGTCTAACAACTGAAAGCGAATTAAAAATGCTTCGTGTTATCAAACGCTTAAAAGAAGAATATCCAATTGAAATAAAATCGACTTTCTTAGCTGCTCATGCCCTGCCAAAAGCATTCGAAAATAACAAAGCAAAATACTTAAACACCGTTATTGAAGAATTATTACCTCTAGTAATACAAGAAAAGCTTGCCGAATATATTGATATCTTTTGTGAAACAGGATATTTCTCCGTTGAGGATACCGACCTCATTTTAAAAGCAGGAAAAAAACATGGACTAATTCCTAAAATGCATGTCAATCAATTTACGGCCATAGGTGGCGTACAAAAAGGGATTGAGTACAACGCTCTATCCGTAGATCATCTTGAAGAAATGAGAAATATAGATATTGATTCCTTAAAAAACACGAACACCATGCCCGTAGCACTGCCAGGTTGTTCTTTTTTTTTAGGTATTTCTTATACGCCAGCTCGTAAAATGATAGATGCAGGTTTACCCCTTGCTCTGGCTACAGACTACAATCCTGGTTCGGCTCCCTCTGGAAATATGAATTTTATAATCGCCGCAGCCTGTATAAAAATGAAAATGACGCCAGAAGAGGCTATAAATGCGGCTACAGTTAATGGAGCCTACGCCATGGGATTGGAAAAAAATATTGGTAGTATAACAATTGGTAAAAAGGCAAACGTATTACTTACAAAACCCATTAATTCTTATACCGCAATACCCTACTCGTTTGGGCACAACCAAATTGATAAAATATATTTAAATGGTATAGAAATAAGCTAAAGCACCTTTAACACTATGAATATAAACGTTTTAAACTTGAGACTTCTTATTAATACTTGGGTCCAAATACTAGAAAATAAATATATTTATATTTTTTTGTAACAAAATGTAACAATAGTACGTATAACCACCGAATGCCCTATTTATTCACAATTAAATTACAGGAGAACATTAGATGAGACAACTTAAAATCACGAAGCAGGTAACCAATAGAGAAACCGCTTCGTTAGATAAATACCTGCAAGAAATTGGAAAGGTTGATTTGATTACTGCAGATGAAGAAGTAGAATTAGCACAACGTATTAAGGCTGGAGATCAAATAGCCTTGGAGAAGTTAACAAAAGCTAACTTACGTTTTGTTGTATCGGTAGCTAAACAGTATCAAAACCAAGGTTTAACCTTACCTGATTTAATTAATGAAGGTAATTTAGGATTAATTAAAGCGGCGCAACGTTTTGATGAAACACGTGGTTTCAAATTCATCTCATATGCTGTATGGTGGATTCGTCAATCGATTCTTCAAGCCTTAGCTGAACAATCACGTATTGTACGTTTACCATTAAATAAAATTGGTTCTATTAATAAGATTAATAAAACATTTGCTTTCTTAGAGCAAAGTCATGAGCGCCCACCTTCTGCCGAAGAAATTGCAAAAGAACTGGATATGACTATTAATGACGTTAAAGAATCTATGAAGAATTCTGGACGTCACGTAAGTATGGATGCACCTTTAGTTGAAGGTGAAGATTCCAACTTATATGATGTATTAAATTCAGGTGAATCACCAAATCCTGACAAAGAATTATTACACGAATCTCTTCGTACTGAAATTGAGCGTGCTTTGGAAACGTTAACACCTAGAGAAGCAGATGTGATTCGTTTGTATTTTGGTTTAGGGAATCAACACCCAATGACACTAGAAGAAATTGGAGAAACTTTCGATTTAACACGTGAGCGTGTAAGACAAATTAAAGAAAAAGCTATTCGTAGATTAAAACATACGTCTAGAAGTAAAATATTAAAAACTTATTTAGGTTAGTAATTGTTTATAATTACGACTAAATTACAGTAACAAACAGTTACACATAACTGTTCGTTTTTTGATTGATGAAAGAACCCTCGGCTGATTACCGAGGGTTTATTTTTGCGCTAACTTCAAAATTCTTTTCCTTTAAATAAAGACTTTATCTATCTTTGCGAAAACTTAATTTATATGTCGTCAAAACTAATCGCCCCATCCATATTAGCCGCAGATTTTGCTAACCTTCAACGTGATGTAGAAATGGTTAATGAAAGTGAAGCAGATTGGTTTCATATTGATATTATGGACGGCGTTTTTGTTCCAAATATTTCATTTGGAATGCCTGTATTACAAGCTATTGCTCAACATGCAAAAAAAACAATTGATGTTCATTTAATGATTGTTGATCCTGATAAATACATTAAAACCTTCGCTGATTTAGGAAGTGATGTTTTAACAGTACACTATGAAGCTTGTACACATTTACATAGAACTCTACAGGCCATTAAAGCCGAAGATATGAAAGCTGGTGTTGCTCTTAACCCACATACTAATGTAAATGTATTAGAAGATACTATAAAAGATATTGACTTGGTTTGTATTATGAGTGTTAATCCAGGTTTTGGCGGTCAAAGTTTTATAGAAAACACTTACAGCAAAGTCAAGCAGCTTAAAGACTTAATTACACGTAAAGGAGCTTCAACTCAAATTGAGATTGATGGTGGTGTTACAAATAAAAATGCAAAACAACTTGTTGATGCTGGTGCAGATGTTTTAGTTGCGGGAAGCTATGTATTCAAAAGCAATACACAAAAAGAAACAATAAAAGACCTTAAAGCTATAGCCAATTCCTAGAATTGTTTATGATAGTAATTGAGCAAATCGGTTGTTGTAACTATACCTATTAAAGTATCATTATCTACAACTGGTAAAGCATGAAATTCGCAAGCAGCTAAAATCTTTGTAACATCCTTAATCGACGTTTTACTACTCACTGTCACAACATCCTTAACCATTACCTGCTCAATAGTAAACATATTATAAACTACAGATTCAATCGTGTTTTCTGCTTTTGACGACGTTTCAGCGTAACTTATTCGCATTAAATCGGTATAACTTAATATACCAATTATCATCCCTCTAGACACAACTGGCATATGTTTTATTTTATGCCTTTTAAATAACATTTCAGCTTTTTCCAAATCATCTGATTTGGTTAATGATACAATATTCTTGGTCATAATTTCAGACACTGGTGTACGCTGTTTCATAGTTATGCAATAATTAAATGAAATTGGATTGAAAACTAATTAACACATCTGTTCTATCACAACTAACATTTCAATCCTAAAACTGTTTCAACAAATATTTAATAAGATCTGTTGTAGTAACAATACCTACTAGAGCGTTATTATCGACCACAGGCAAGGCATGAAACTCTTTGGAGGCTAATAATTCTGCTACTTCTTTAATAGAATTTGATGATGATACGGTAACAATATTTCTATTCATAACTTGTTCTATACTGAACATATTATAAACCATAACGTCAGACATGTCATCGTCATTCATATCCACATCTGCAAAACTCAACCTTAATAAATCGGTATAACTCAACATACCAATAACAACATCGCCATCTACAACGGGAATATGTCTTATATGATGTAACTTAAATAAATGTTCCGCAGTTTCTAAATTATCGTATTTTTTTAACGTAATGACGGGTGTAGTCATTATCATCGAAATTGGTGCTTTTCGTATCATGATTTTTAGTTTTAAGTTTAGTTACCACTAAAATTATTGAAATCATTCCTTAAAAATCATGATAAAAATCATACAACATCTTAATAACCAGCAAAATTAAAGTTTAACATTTGCTTAGTTTTACTATAAACCTCGGGGAAATTAGACTTAAATTCTTGAGGTGTTTCAATAAAAGTCTCTGTAAGTACAGCCAAAAACTCGAATTGATTGGTAAAGGCATACTTTCTAAAATAATCAGATTGCACCAATTTTTCACGTAATTTCGGTTTCTCTGCCAATAATTGCTTTAACTCCTTGAAAGAATCACTAAAAATAGTTGAACTGATATCCCGCTCTTTAAGACTATTAATATGAATAGCATGTGTTAATTCATGTATTCCTAAATTTAAGTTGTCGTTTTCAATATTTAACCCTTCTATAAAATCTTCCCAGCTTAGTACAAGTGCACTAAGCATAGGGTTAAACTCTCCTTTATGGTATACTTGATTGGTCTTAGAAAAAAAAGCTTTTGGGTATACAACTATCTTGGAAATCACACCAATATAATAATCTCTAAAACCAAAAGTAAGCATTACAGCTGTACCAGATATCAAGACTTCTACTTCTTCCGTGATTTCAAATCCATCTCTTCCGATAAAATCTTTATCTTTAATAAACGAAGCCACGCGATGCTCGAAATACTTTTTATGCTTCGCACTAAGTTTATTATAAAATCTAAAATACTTTCTAAGAATTAATTTTTGCGGTTTTGTAAGTTTTCTAGAAACAAAATAAAAATGTGTGTACCATGGCTTCATAAACTTTAAAACGTAAGCTGTTTCTAACATTTTAATAAAAAACCGTAGGATAATACAAAACATGACTATTCCAAATACACCAAGTATTATTTGACTTATTGTAATCGAATCATCCTGAATAAAAAAATAGAAAAATAGATTCTGCACACCTCAAAGAAAAGAATAATTATACCGTGATTAAACATTTATGCTAAATAAACCATTATGCGTATTAGAATTATGCATTTCATCTATTCAAATAAGGAATGTCTTTAGGCTAATTTTTATTATAAAAAACAAAAAAACCATGGAATATCCATGGTTTTTATAAAGTGACCGCGAAGGGAATTCAGATTTCTACTAAATAGAACATAAATAGTGCTTATATGTGCCTTTAGTCACTTAAAACATTATATTAATATAACATCTGATATAATATGCAAACATTATTGTTGTGCATATGTTGTGCATATGTTGTGCCAACTCCAATAATAAATAAGTCCTAGTTGATTTTCTCTAACGATTTAATTTGTTAAATATCATCCCTTTCTTTTCTATAAAAAAAGATTTAAATGAAATAACTTACATAACAATTTTGAGCTTAGCCGAATCGGAAAAATTCAAATATTTCTTTATAATATCGTTTGGTAACGAAAAAGCCTTACCCAATTCTTCATCTGTATAATTGAGTTCCTCCTTGTGTAATTCATAAGCATTTTTGAATATCACTGGTTTATCAATGTTAACTAAAGTTTTCTCATGCTTTCTTTCTCCCATTCGGCTTAGTTCTATCATAAAATACCTAGCTCTTTCGCTATCAATACAATTCAAATCTTTAGCTCTTCTAATGATAGACTGTTTTGAGGTATGCCAATATTTTTTCAAAGAAGCTAAATAAGATAATCTTAAACCATGAAGTGATTTTTCAATATCCTGAGCAGGCATTAAAAACTCAGCCGCAAACCTATTTGCTTCATTCTCCTTTTCTTTTTCATTTCTATAAGAAGGAATTGGAAAATCACCGATTATGTGCATTAGCAAGTGACCCAACTCATGCGCCAAACTAAATCTCTTGCGATCGTTACTAAAATTTTTATTAATAATTATGATAGGAATGCCATTGTCCGTTTTAAAAGAAACTCCATCGAATTTATCTGAAATTGCATCAAATTCAATGACAACAATTCCACTACTCTCTAATAAATAAAAAATATCAATTACCGCTTCATCTCTTTTTAATCCTAATAATTTTCTTGTATAGCCAGCAATGTATTCTGGAGTATAATCCTCAACATCAAGAGATATTAAAGAGAAATCTGGAAAATCAACAGATTCATTTAGTCTATCTACTAAATATCCTAAAAGCTTATTATTTGATTCTAGTTGCACCCGTATCCTTTTTGTAATACTTGATCTTGATCTATAATGTGCCGAATCTACATCATTACAAATTCGCTTCTCAAAAAACGCTAATGGAAAATCTAAAACGTGAACAATATTCCTTATTACCTCTTCAGATAAAACTTCTAGCCCTTTTTCAAATTTAGACAAATTTGATTGAGAAAGCCCTATCACTTTTTTCGCGAGCTCAGTCTGATTCATCCCTCTATACTCTCTCGCAAATACAAATTGAGAATGATTAATTTTCATAAAAAAAAAGTTTTACTATCTTTTCCTTAAGGTGTCGGATTAATTATTAATTATTAGAAGCCTTTTTACTTCTCAATTCTTCTTTAATAGATAAATTTATAGTCCTTTTTCTGCTAATATCAGAAACACTATTCCCAGTATTGATAACTTCAATATCATTTTCAGAAATAACCCACTTAACCATATCTTCATCAATATATACTAATTGTGGCGAAATAATTTCACCCGATTTATCTTTTTTGTAACCAAAAAACAATATTGGTTCTGTAAAAAAAGAGGAATCGTTAAACAAAGACAATTGCATTTGATTTGAAATCGAATTAACATGTTTTGTTTGAATATTCATTGGCTTATTTTTCCTATCTAATTTTTTGAATAAAACAAGATAATCTTCAATCCTAAGAACAAAGCGCTTATACCTTCCAAATTTCCAATGCTCCGGAAACTCTTCTTGAATACATTGCACAATTCTAGAGTTCAACAACGGAGCATCAAGCCTAATCCTTGAATTAAAAGGAATATCCTCCATTGTTTTATTAAATAATTTCACTCCCTTATTAAAGGCCTTGAAAATTTTTGGAAGATCCTTTTTAAGATCAACCAGGCATTCACTTCTGGACACCTCACGTCTTTTTCCAGTCCGTATTTTTGCCGGACTAGAAATTTTTACTAATTTTGTCATTACTAAAACACATTTTGACACCTTAAGTCAAAGAACTAACAAAAAACTCTGCGCTAACAGAGTTTTTTTATTATTACAAATATATAAAAATAAAGAAAAGTTGTAATATTTTTTAAAAATAGTTGTAAACATTATGTCAACAAAGATTTTAGAGCATATTTGATTTATCTTAACTCTTAAAAAGAGGAGTTATTAAAATTAATAAATCATATTAGTGTACTCAAATGCTCTAGTAGATTACTATGAAACTAAATCAAACGATGATTCAACAACTTACAATAAATATAAGTATTTGAAAATCAATAATTTAATGATTATTTATGTTGTGCATATGTTGTGCAGAATTAAATTAAATAAACATAAAAGCCTGTAAATCAATGATTTACAGGCTTAAAAAGTGACCGCGAAGGGATTCGAACCCCCAACCCTCAGAGCCGAAATCTGATATTCTATCCAGTTGAACTACGCAGCCAAAATATTTTGAAACTTCAGAATTTGTATTTTAAGATAATTTTTGACGCACAATTGTTGAAATTGTTTTACCATCAGCTTGTCCAGCCAATTCCTTACTAACTATTCCCATGACTTTCCCCATATCTTTCATACCTTCTGCTCCAACATGGGCAATAGTTGTAACCACCACTTTTTCAATTTCCTCATCTGATAAAGCTTCTGGTAAAAACTGTGCAATAACATCAGCCTCAGCCAATTCTGGTGCCGCTAAATCTTCACGTTCTTGTTCTAAATAAATAGCTGCACTATCTCGACGTTGCTTTACTTGTTTTTGAAGTATTTTAAGCTCTTGTTCTTCTGTTAAATCTTCTTTTGCTCCACTTTCAGTTTGAGCTAAAAGAATAGCAGATTTAACCGCTCGTAAAGCCGTTAAAGCCGTTTGGTTCTTAGACTTCATAGCGCTTTTTAAAGCAGACATAACATCATGTTGTAAACTCATTTTCCTATTTATTTAGACTGCGAAGATAAAAATAAAAACCCTTTCTTCATAAGGGATAACATCAAATTTACCTATATAAAAACCCGAAAAACAGATGGATGCTTTTCGGGTTCATACATAGCATAGTAAGCCAAGGGCAGTACTATTAGTCTACATTGTCGTGTAGAAATGAATTATTACTTCTTAATTGAATATCATCATTATCATCTAAGCCAACGCTTGTTCTTGATAAATCGGTTTCAGATGAATGCTTCGCTTCATTTAAATTAACGCCTTGACGTTTGTAAGCAGGCACTTTTTCAATATCATCAATTTTTGCACTATTAAACTTATAATTAAAGTCTTTCATTTTACGTCTACGCTCTTCCGCACGCTCCTTAAGCAATTCTGAAATTGGCGTGTTCATTGGATCAATTTCCTCACTTCCATCTTCTTCTACCATAGGTTGTTTAACAACCTTTCTCTCAAAAACTACATCTTGATCTTCTTCTAATACTTCTTGCTCCTGTTGCTTCAGGTTCATTGAAGATTCAGCTTCAGCATAATCGTCAAGCGCATACCTCACGTCGCCTTCTTCATTAGTTTCTGTAACTGTTATCAACTCTACATAATCATTTACCGGAATATCCTTGATATTATCATCAACTATATCATCGGTCAAATCATAAGAAATAACATTTTCTTTCTGAACTTCATCATCATTAGTTGACAATGGCATATCAAAAGTCAAGGTTATTTGTTGTTCTTCTTCGATGTAATCTGAAATGACCTCAATATCCGTCATTTCCTCAACATCTGCCGACATTCTTGTTACTGGCTTTATGATAAAATCCTCATCATCCTCTATATTAGCAGAAACCTCATTATATACTACATCTATGTTTTTAATAATATCAGATGTTGAGATTAAATCTATATTATTTGAAGGTTCTTCATTTTTCTGTTTGACAGAAAAACTTTCAACTTCTTCTTCCGATTCTAAATCTAAAGTATGACGAACTACTGGCGGTTCTTTTTTCTCTTCTAATTCAATAATTGGAGCAATAATTACAGGCTCTTTTTCTTGAGTATCTAATTCTTGATCTTCACTCAAAGAATGTACAACTTTCTTAGTTTCTGTATTAGAAATCTCATCCTGTTGCTCAATATTAAACCCTGTTGCTATAATAGTTACCGCAATAGACTCCTCTAAAGCTTCATCTTCACCAACCCCCATAATAATATTAGCACCATGACCAGCTTCATTTTGAATATGATCATTGATATCTCCTATCTCATCAATCGTAATTTCTTGAGCACCAGAAACAATTAGCAGCAATACATTTTTAGCACCTGTAATTTTATTATCATTTAATAATGGAGAATCTAAAGCCTTACGAATAGCATCTTGAGCTCGATTTTGACCTGATGCTAAAGCAGATCCCATAATAGCCGTTCCACTATTACTTAAAACCGTTTTTGCATCACGTAAATCAATATTTTGGGTGTAATGGTGTGTAATAACTTCAGCTATCCCACGAGCAGCAGTAGATAATACTTCATCTGCTTTTGAGAACCCTGCTTTAAAACCAAGATTTCCATACACTTCACGAAGTTTGTTATTGTTTATTACAATTAATGAATCAACTACACCTCTTAATTTTTCAATCCCCTTCTGAGATTGCTCAATACGCATTCTTCCTTCAAACTGAAATGGCATCGTAACAATTCCAACTGTTAGAATATCTAAATCCTTAGCCATTTTCGCAATAATGGGAGCCGCACCTGTACCTGTCCCTCCTCCCATTCCAGCAGTTATAAACACCATTTTTGTGTTTGTATCTAACATCTGAGAAATATCATCAAAGCTTTCCACTGCAGATTGCTCGCCGATATCTGGATTTGCACCTGCACCTAAACCTTCTGTAAGGTTGAGGCCTAATTGGATCTTGTTAGGAACACCACTATTTTGGAGGGCTTGGGCATCTGTATTACAGATGTAAAAATCTACACCTTTAATACCTTGTTGGAACATGTGATTAATGGCATTACTACCACCACCACCAACACCAATAACTTTAATTACATTTGATTGATTCTTGGGTAAATCAAATGAAATGCTTTCGAATTCTTTTTTGCTGCTCATAAATTCAGTTTTACTGAGGTTTGTTTGTACTTTATTTTTTAATTCAATGGTTTTCTTTTTATGCCTTAAAGCAACTTCGCATAAACTGTCCAATGGACAATTTTCCGCTCTTTCCTATTCCGCGTTATCTAAAAAATCTTTAACGCGCTCGGTCAACTTATCAAGGAATGAGCGTCTTTCCTTAACAGGTGATTCTTTTATTTCTTCAACAGGACTCTCAACATCGTTCAAAACATCGTCCTCTTGTTGCTGTTCAATTTTCTTTCTTTCTTGCCTTTTTAAACCGTCTAATACAAGACCTACGGCAGTTGCGTATAAAGGGCTTGTGATATCATCGTCACTGTCGCCTGCCAAATGCTCATTCGGATATCCAATTCTGGTATCCATTCCAGTTATATACTCCACTAATTGCTTTAAATGCTTTAACTGGCTACCACCACCTGTTAAAACTATACCCGCTATTAATTTCTTCTTTTGCTCTTCATGTCCGTAATTTTTTATCTCAACATATACCTGCTCAATAATCTCAACAACGCGAGCATGAATAATTTTAGATAAATTCTTTAAGGTAATTTCCTTTGGCTCTCTACCTCTTAACCCCGGAATAGATACAATTTCATTATCTTTATTTTCTCCTGGCCATGCAGAACCAAATTTTATTTTTAGCAATTCAGCTTGCTTTTCTATGATTGAACACCCTTCCTTAATATCTTCAGTAATCACATTACCACCGAATGGTATAACAGCCGTATGGCGAATAATACCATCTCTAAAAATAGCTAAATCGGTAGTTCCACCTCCTATATCAATTAATGCAACACCTGCCTCTTTTTCTTCTTGACTTAAAACAGCGTTTGCCGACGCTAGAGGTTCTAAAGTAATACCTTCTAAATTCAACCCAGCGCTTTGCACGCAACGTCCAATATTCCTAATAGAAGAAACCTGACCTACAACAACATGAAAATTAGCTTCTAAACGTCCACCATACATACCTATTGGCTCTTTTATTTCGGCTTGTCCGTCAACTTTATATTCCTGTGGCAGAACATGTATAATCTCCTCGCCCGGAAGCATCACTAATTTATGCACTTGATTTATGAGTCGATCGATATCATCATCATCAATAACAGTTTCAGAATTTGATCTTGTTATATAGTCACTATGCTGTAAGCTTCTTATATGCTGCCCAGCGATACCTACGGTAACATCTTCAATTTTCATATCGGCAGCAACCTCCGCTTCCTGAATAGCCTGCTGAATAGACTGAATGGTTTGGGTAATATTATTTACAACACCCCTATGAACACCTAAACTTTTAGATTTACCTATACCCAAAATCTCAACCTTGCCGTATTCATTCTTACGACCAATCATCGCCACAATTTTTGTGGTTCCTATGTCTAACCCTACTGCTAAATTATGCTCCATAGCTTAAATTTTGGTACAAATTACTTGGTTCTCAAACTGCAAATTCACTTTGCTATAATTACTTAGTGTTTTATCTTTTAAATTCTTTTTATAAAACGCCTTAAGATTATTTATTTTCTTATTTAAAAAATTAACATCCCCCAATTGCACTAAAAACTTATATTTTCTTAATCTTAAATAAAAACTGTTATCTTCATTTCGATGAATTTCAATAACATGTTTTTTTAAAAATTCGTCGTCCTTAATTTTTTGTGCAACTTTATAGACGCTTCTTAAGTTATTTTTCTCAACATAACCAGTAACTAGTGGTACTCTAGCAGAATAACTTCTTGACAATGGCATAAACAAACCTTCGTCATCAATATAATAAGACGCATTTGTACTGACTCTTGCTATTGGTGTCTTTTGCTCTATTTTGGCGTTAAGCACACCGTTTACAGCAACATACACTTCTGCAGTTTTTATCATGGGATTAGATTTGAGGGCTTTTTCTAATTCATTCAAATCTAAAGTTTCTTTAGGCATGTTTTTAAGACCGTCGTAATTTTGTATTAACAATTTACTAACAGTTTCACTCGTTATAAAAAGATTGTTTTCACTCACGAACTCAACTTGAGGAACAGATATTGATCGGTTCCCATTTTTATTCGCTGAAAAAGCGAATAAAAAGGCCACTAAGCCTAACAAAACAAGCAACTTTATGTAATTCCAATTAACTCGCAATACTTAATCCTTTTTTTATACGTTTCACTTCTTCACCAATATCTCCAGCCCCCATTGTTAAAACAACCTGAGCGTCACTTTTATGAATTTGATTAAGCAAATCACCCTTAGTGACTAATTGCTTATTCTTATTTGCAATTTTACCCAATAACCATTCAGAATTAACTCCTTCGATAGGCAACTCTCTTGCTGGGTAAATATCAAGCAACAAAAGCTCATCAAATTGCGCTAGGCTTTTTGCAAAATCATCAATAAAATCCTTGGTTCGGCTAAATAAATGCGGTTGAAAAACGGCAAGCACCTTTTTATGAGGATACATCTCCCTAACAGCTTGATGAACGGCCTCTATTTCTTGTGGGTGGTGTGCATAATCATCAATAAACACCAAACTATCTGTTTTTATCTGATAAGTAAACCTGCGCTTCACCCCTTTATAGGATGCTAAAGCTTTGGCGAGCTGCCGGTTAGGGCAACCATATTCTACAGCCATCGCCAAGGCTATTAATGCATTCGACAGATTATGTCTACCAGGTAGGTTAAATTGTAAATTTTCGAGTACCGTTTTTGGCGTTTTTACATCAAAAACATAAGTACCGTTTTCTATTTTTATATTTTGGACTGAATAATCAGCATCATCTTCAATACCATAAGTCACACCTTTTAAAGGCAAACCATTTTTCACAAAGAGCTTCCCATTAGGTTTTATTCGATTTGAAAATTCTTCAAAAGATTTTACCAACTCAGAAGAATCACCATAAATATCCAAATGATCTGCATCCATTGATGTAATGCAAGCCAAGTCTGGTGATAAAGTTAAAAACGACCTATCAAACTCATCAGCCTCAACAACAGAAACTTCGGTTCCGTTTAAAATTAAGTTCGAATTATAATTTTCGCTAATACCACCTAAAAAAGCAGTTAAGGGCACATCACAAACATTCATTAAATGACCTAAAATACTTGTTGTAGTCGTTTTGCCATGCGTACCCGCAACAGCTAAACAAAAGGTGTTTTCAGTAATAGCGCCTAAAATTTTAGACCGCTTAACTATATTATAGTTATGATTTATAAAATAATTTAATTCTTTATGATCTTTTGGAACCGCAGGCGTATAAACTACCAAAGTACTTTCTTTATCTAAAAAAGCTGAATAAATCTGTTCAACAGAATCTTCAAAATGAATTTCAATCCCTAATTCCTGTAAACCTTTTGTAATTGGCGATTGAGTTTTATCATATCCACCTACTTGCTTTCCATTTGCATGAAAGTATCTAGCCAAAGCACTCATACCTATACCGCCAATGCCAATAAAATAAAAGTTATGTACGTGATTTAAATTCATTAATTCCTTTTGAGTAATTTTTCTATTTCGTCTGCAATTTCATTTGTTGCATTAACTAATGCCAACTTTTTAATATTTGTTCCCAATTCTTTTTGCTTCTCAGAAGAAGCTACTAATTGCGAAAATTTATTTTCAAAGTCAGCATCTAAATCTTCTTCCTTTATTATCAAAGCAGCATTTTTATCAACGATTGCCATAGCATTTTTTGTTTGATGATCTTCGGCTACATTTGGAGATGGAATAAAAATCACGGGCTTACCAACAATACACAACTCTGAAACCGAACTTGCTCCTGCCCTTGAAATTACCATATCTGCGGCCGCATAAGCGAAATCCATATCATTCAAAAACTCAAAAACCTGAACATTCTTTGTGTTTCCATATATTTTATACTGCTGATAATATAGTTTTCCACATTGCCATATAATCTGTACGTTTTGAGTATCAAAAAAATCTAATTTCTTTTCAATTAATTGATTAATACGTCTTGAACCTAAACTCCCCCCAATAACAAGCAAGGTGTTTTTTCCATGTTTCAAATCAAAAAAGTCTTTCGCCTCCACTGTTTTTGTCTCTACATCCAAAAGCCCTTGCCTAACAGGATTTCCTGTTTTTATAATTTTATCTGAAGGAAAAAAGCGCTCCAAGTCATCATAAGCCACGCATATTTTTTCTGCTTTTTTAGCTAACAGTTTATTAGTTATACCAGGATATGAATTCTGTTCCTGTATTAATGTTGGGACATTATTTGAAGCAGCAACTTTCAATAACGGACCACTAGCAAAACCACCTGTGCCTATAGCTATGTCTGGCTTAAAAGACTTAACAATCTTTCGAGCGTTCCAAAGACTACTGAGTACTTTAAACGGAAAAATTAAATTTTTTAAAGTCAACTTACGCTGAATACCTGAAATCCACAACCCTTTTATCTCATATCCCGCTTGTGGCACTTTTTCCATTTCCATTCGATCCTGTGCACCAACAAACAAAAATTCGGCATCGGGGAAACGTGATTTTAATTCGTTCGCAATAGCTATGGCTGGATAAATATGACCCCCTGTTCCTCCTCCTGATAATATGATTTTATATTTACTCATTTACAACGTTTCAGATAATATTTCCAGCGGATTTTCTTCGCTTATTTCTCGTTCCTTAATCTCTTCTCTTTTTGCACTCACACTAAGTATTATTCCTATTGCTAAACAAGTCATCCAAATAGAAGTACCTCCACTACTTATTAACGGCAAAGTTTGCCCTGTAACAGGGAATAATTCCACAGCAACCGCCATATTAATTAGTGCTTGAAACACGATTGGCAGGCCAACTCCTAAAACCAAAAGTTTACCGAATATAGTATCTGATTTTTGTGATACGATCACTATCCTAAAAAGCAACCATAGATACAAGGTCATGATTACAAAACCACCAATTAACCCATACTCTTCTATAATAATGGCAAAAATAAAATCAGACGATGATTGTGGCAAAAAGTTCTTTTGCATGCTTTTACCCGGGCCAACACCTTGAATCCCGCCCGTAGCAATGGCTATTTTTGCTTTTTCAATCTGATAATCTGCCTCAGTATCTTCAGGATTCGAGAAACTTTCTATTCGCCCCATCCAAGTATCAACTCTATTAGGCATAGCATCAGGAAAAGCCTTCGCTATTAAAATAAACATAGTTAACACTAATATTCCCGAACCAATAATCACTGCCAAATACCTTAAGGGATACCCCCCTAAAAACACTAACATCAATACCATTAAAAATATAATAGCCGTTGTAGAAAAATTAGCTGGGAGAATCAATATCAATACTAAAAAAACAGGCGTCCAAAGTGGTAAAAGAGACTCTTTAAAAGTAATTTCTTTATCCTTAATTTTAGACATATATCTGGCCACATAAACCAAGAGAACTACAGCCGCTAAGGTTGATGTTTGAAATGACATTCCAACAAAAGGTATTTGAATCCATCTACTTGCATTCGCTCCCTCAATAGTAGTTCCTTGCAGCATTGTTATACCTAATAAAACCAAAACAATTGGAATCATAACTAGAGATAAGCCTTTAAAATAGCGATATGGAATTTTATGAATCCCATACATAATTGCAAAACCTAGAACCAAATGCACAAAATGCTTAATAAAAAAAGCAAAAGTATTACCCCCTCCTCCTCTATAAGCCAAATTACTAGCAGCACTATAAACTGGTAAAAACGACAATATAGCCAGTAGCGCCGCTATAGCCCATATTAATCGATCACCTTTTAAATTTTTAAATAATGACTGCACTCTAATTTATTATTACAGGTTTCTAACAGATTCTTTAAATTGACGTCCTCGATCTTCATAGTTTTCAAACAAATCAAAGCTCGCACAAGCCGGCGACAGTAAAACATTATCACCAGATTCAGACACCTTATAAGCTATCTTAACAGCTTCACTCATAAACTGTGTTTCAACAATAATATCTACCATATTACCAAAAGTGTTCATTAATTTCTCATTATCAACACCTAAGCAAATAATAGCCTTAACTTTTTCATTTACAAACTGAAACAACTCTTCATAATTGTTCCCTTTATCAACACCACCAACAATCCAAACTGTAGGAGCCTCCATACTTTCCAAAGCATAATATGTCGCGTTAACATTCGTTGCTTTAGAATCATTTATATACTGTACCTTATTAATCTTAAGCACTTGTTCTAAACGATGCTCAACCCCCTGAAAGTTCTCTAAACTCTCCCTGATAGTTTGTTTTCTTATTTTAAGTAAATGTGCTACAGCAGAAGCAGCCATTGCATTTTTTACGTTGTGCTTTCCTTCTAAGGTTAAGTTTTCTGTTGGCATAATTATCTCGTTATTATTTATTGTTAGTCTAATATTTTCTTTATCTAAATACGCTCCGTTTTCAACTGGTCTCTCCAATGAAAAAGGTATTAATGTGGATTGAACTGGATGTTTTTCTAAGTGATGAACAATCACTTTATCGTCGGCATCATAAATCAAATAATCTTCTTTAGTTTGATTCATTGCAATTCTGAATTTGGAATGAACATAATTTTTAAATTTGTAATCATATCTATCTAAATGGTCTGGCGTGATGTTTAACAATACCGCAATGTTTGGTCTAAAATTGACAATATCGTCCAATTGAAAACTGCTAATTTCTAGTACATAGTTTTCAAAATCATCTTCCAATATCTGTTTTGCAAAACTGTCACCAATATTACCCGCTAACCCCACATTTAATTCTTGCTTTAGAATATGATGTGTTAACGTTGCCGTAGTTGTTTTTCCATTACTTCCTGTAACACCAACAATTGTAGCTTCAGTAAATCTTGAGGCAAATTCAATTTCAGAAATCACAGGAATACCTGCTTCACGAATTTGCTTTATCAAACTCACCTTATCGGGAATACCCGGGCTCTTCATAACAATATCGGCACTTAGAATCTTTGATTCCGTATGCATTTCATCCTCCCATTCAATCTCATTATGTATAAGAACTTGTTTGTACTTCTCTTTTATTTTTCCTTTATCGGAAACAAAAACCTCATATCCTTTTGTCTTTCCTAAAAGCGCTGTTCCAACACCACTTTCTCCTCCACCCAATATGACTAATTTTTGTTTTGCCATTCCATATTCATTTCATAAGATTCCCACCTCTACGTGATAACCACATTTGTTATCGTATTTTCAATGTTACGATTGAAACTATGGCAAGCAATATGCCCACAATCCAAAACCTTGTTACAATTTTACTTTCGTGATATCCTAATTTTTGATAATGATGATGCAAGGGTGACATTTTAAATATGCGCCGTCCCTCTCCATACTTCTTTTTGGTATATTTAAACCAGCTGACTTGCATGACTACTGATAAATTTTCTGCTAAAAAAATCCCACAAAGCACAGGTATTAACCACTCTTTTCTAACAGCAATTGCAATTACAGCAATAATCCCCCCTATGGTTAAACTCCCTGTATCTCCCATAAAAACCTGAGCTGGATATGTATTGTACCACAAGAACCCTATGAGCGCTCCAACAAATGCAGTTATATAAATTGTTATTTCCTCAACTCTTGGGATATACATAATATTGAGGTATTCTGAGAAAATAATATTACCAGACACCCAAGCAAAAATCCCTAAAGTAAGTACGATAATGGCAGACGTACCAGCGGCTAAACCATCTATTCCGTCAGTTAAATTTGCACCATTAGAAACAGCTGCAATAATTAAAACCGATATTAAAATAAAAACAATCCACGCATATTTTTCTAAATCAGGACTTATCCATGTAATTAAATCAGCATAGTCAAACTCATTTCCTTTTACCCCTGGAATAGTTGTTTTAGTAGATTTAGCCTCATCTTTAAATAATTTTGAAGGCGAGATATCTGGATTTTCAGCCAAAAGAATTTTCTGCTGTTCAATAGGCAACTTCTCTTTCATAGTTACATCCTGATGAAAAAACAATGTTGCTCCAACAATAACTCCCAAACCTACTTGGCCCAGTATTTTAAATCTTCCTTTTAAACCTTCTTTATCGTTTTTAAACTTTTTTAAATAATCATCTATAAACCCAATAACACCCATCCAAAATGTTGTAACAATTAGAAGAATGATATAAATATTTTCTAGTTTGGCTAGTAAAAAAACAGGAATCAAGGTTGCAAGAATTATGATAATCCCACCCATTGTTGGGGTACCTGCCTTTTCTTTCTGACCTTCTAAACCTAAATCCCTTATCGTTTCCCCCATTTGCTTTCTTTGCAAAAGCCCAATAATTCTTTTCCCATAAATTGTTGAAAAGAGCAATGCCAAAATCATTGCCAAAGCAGCCCTAAAGGTTAAGAACCCAAAAAGCGAAGCGCCTGGTAACTGAAACTGTTCTTCTAAATATTCAAATAAATAGTATAACATCTGGTTCTTTATTGAGATTCTTTGGTTACCCTAAGAATGACGTTTATTTTTGTAATTGCTTTAATAATTCCTGTACTATTTTTAAATCGTCAAAATCAAAGCGCTCCCCATTAATTTCTTGATATGTTTCATGCCCCTTTCCTGCAATCAAAATAATATCATTAGGTTGCGCCATTTGACAAGCTGCTTTTATAGCTTGTTTTCTATCTTCAATTGTTAATGTCTTTTTAAAATTCTGGGGCTCAACGCCGGCCTCAACTTCTTTTAAAATATCTTCTGGCTTTTCGCTTCTAGGATTATCATTGGTAAAAATCACCTTAGTACTTAAAGCAGAAGCAATGTGCCCCATTTTAGGCCTTTTCGTTTTATCCCTATCTCCACCACAACCTACTACCGTAATAAGCTCTTCATTTTTGGTACGAATACTATTTATAGTTTCCAATACATTTTTTAAGGCATCAGGCGTATGAGCATAATCAACAATAGCTGTAATTTTTTCATCTGAAACTACATATTGAAAGCGCCCACTCACACTATCTAAATCACTTATTAATCTTAATATTTCAACTTTTTCAAGCCCTAACAATTCCGCGGTCGCATAAATCGCTAAAACATTATAGGCGTTAAAATTTCCAATAAGCCTTGTCCACACCTCGCTATCATCCACCTTAAGCAATAGCCCTCCAAACTGATTTTCCAAAATTTGAGACTTATAATCAGCATATTGCTTCAAAGCGTAGGTGTATTTTTTAGCTTTGGTATTTTGAAGCATTACCAAACCATTTTTATCATCAACATTTGACAACGCAAAAGCACTTTTTGGAAGCTCATCAAAAAACTTCTTTTTAACATCCCTATACTCAGCGAAGGTTTTATGATAATCCAAATGATCGTGTGATAAATTGGTGAAAATTCCACCCTCGAAACACAGACCTTCTGTCCTGAATTGATGAATACCATGCGAACTCACTTCCATAAAGCAAAACTCAACACCTTCTTCATTCATTTCACTTAAATACTTATTTATAGTCAACGAATCTGGTGTGGTATGCGTAGCCTTATACACTTTGTTATCTATTAATATCTGAACTGTTGAAAGCAATCCAACCTTATACCCTGCCTTCTTAAACAATTGATACAACAAACTAGCAATCGTTGTTTTTCCATTAGTTCCTGTAACCCCAACTAATCTTAAATTCTCTGAAGGGTTATCATAAAAATTGGATGCAATAATTGCTAAAGCTTTGCTGGAATTATCCACTTCAACATAGGTCACATCATCTACCAAATTATCTGGCAAGCTTTCACAAACAATACTTTTGGCACCTTTTTCTATAGCCTTATCAATAAAATCATGTCCATCGGATACCAAACCTCGAATAGCTACAAATAGATCACCTTGTGCTATTTTTCGAGAATCAAAATCTATAACAGATACATCAATAACAGTGCTTCCTACTACAGCATTTATGGTAACCTTATACAATATGTCTTTTAATACTTTCATGAAGCCTTCAAGACTACAGTTTGATTAGACTTCAACTTTTTATTTTTAATAACTGATTGTGATTTTACAATTCCATTACCCTCGAGTTTCACCTTCACATCAACCTGCATATTTTCTAAAAGCACCATAGCATCCATCGCCGGCATACCAATAAGATTTGGCATAATAGTTTTATACGTCTGAGCGGTTTCATAAAAGCCATCATAAGCTTCATCAACCTCAGCTACATTAACTTCTAATGACA
Source organism: uncultured Algibacter sp. (assembly GCF_947495925.1). GTDB lineage: Bacteria > Bacteroidota > Bacteroidia > Flavobacteriales > Flavobacteriaceae > Algibacter_E. The sequence goes on along the minus strand of NZ_CANMAU010000006.1, from coordinate 39,395 downwards.
GTATTTCATCAATTAAAGGAGTATCTGTATATATTTTTTGAGCCACTCTTTTAAATACTGGTCCCGACACATCTGCTCCATAATACCCAATACCTTTTTCAGGCTCATGAATAACAACAATGCAGGAATATTTTGGATTATCTGCCGGAAAATAACCAGCAAAAGAGGAGATATAATTTAACTTTTCTTTATCTCGATAATCCTTCTGACAGGTCCCTGTTTTCCCTGCCATAGAAAAATGTTTTGAGTACAATCTATGACCAGTCCCATGATCCTTTTCCACCACATTCTTCAATAAAATTTGTAACTTAGCAATGGTTTCCTTCGAACATACCGACTTATTAACCACCTCTTTTTCAAAGGGTTCAATAACCTTATCAAACGCCCTAACTTCTTTTAAAAATCGAGGCTTAACCATAACCCCATCATTAGCTATTGCATTATAAAAAGCTAGTGTTTGTAAAGGTGTAAATGACACTCCATAACCATAAGCCATCCATTGCAAAGCGATACCACTCCAACGTCCATTTTTAATTCTTGGATCTGGAATAATCGGAGCTGGCTCTCCAATAATTGGAAGCCCTAAATCTTGATCTAGATTCATCTCGTACAACCTATCAACAAATTTTGAAGGCTGTTCTCTATACCCTTTATCAATCACCTTCACAATCCCTGTATTTGAAGACACCTCAAAAGCTTCTGAAACCGATATCTTACCATAACCACCACGCTTTGAATCACGCACCTTTTTCCCATAAAAGCTTATAACTCCTTTCTCCGTATCAATAACATCACTGGTATCTGCTACTTTATCTTCAAAAGCCGCCGCCAAAGCCATTAACTTAAACGTAGAACCTGACTCATGAGTTTCTCCAACAGCATAATTTAAGCGTTCATAATAATGTCCGTTTTTATTTCTTCCTAAATTTGAAATGGCACGAATTTCACCTGTTTCAGTTTCCATAACGACCACACATCCGTGGTCCGCCTTATACTTTTCCAGCTGCTCTAAAAGCGAATGATGCGCTATATCTTGAATGTTAACATCAATTGTAGTGTACACATCATACCCATCTTTCGGCTCAATTTCATTAGCGTCACTTAAAGGTTTCCATTGCCCCTTTCCAATCTGCTGCTTTTTACGATGCCCATCAACACCTCTCAAATATCTCACCCCAAAAGCACCGTCAATCCCAGGCCTTGTAACATTCCCTTGATCATCAACCCGCTCATAACCAATAGTTCTTTGAGCAATACCCCCCATTGGGTGCTCACGTTTGGTTGATTGTTCAACAATCAAACCACCCTTAAAAGCACCTAAACTCAGTAATGGAAAATTTCTTATACGGATGTAATCGGAATACCCAATATCTCTTGCCAACAAATAATACCTATTTCTATTAGCTCTTGCGTACCTCAATTGCTTTTCAAACTTTCTTGATGATTCCCCCGTGTATTTAGCTAATGAATCAGAAAGCGATTTAATATATTTTTCGAAAGTTTTGGCCGATGGGGTTACCGCATCAAAACGAATATCATATTTAGGAATTGACGTCGCCAATAAATTCCCATTAACAGAGTACACATTACCTCTATTAGCCGGAATCACTACATCTTTAACAACACGTTCTGTAGCAAGAGCTTTATATTTCTCTCCTTGAAGAAACTGAATACTCAAAAGTTTAAACACCACAGCAATCCCGAAGATGAACATACATCCAGCTATAAAATACAAACGGTTCAATATGTTTTTTTCGCTTACTGCCAAGATTGAACTTTAATTTTGAGCTTTAACTTTTATTTTTTTTGGTGGATTCCCTGAAACCTCTAACCCTTTCTCTTTCATCACTTTTACAACATGCGATTCCATTTTTAGCATCATCAGTTTAGATCGACCATCAACGAATGCAGATCGCATTTCTTTAACTTCATTTTTTAAACGTGCTATTTCATATACTTTTTTATCAGCACTATGAGAACTCGCAATCATTATTATAGCAAGACCTGAAATAAAAAGAATGTAACGCCAATTTTTAAACGCATCATCGCTAACCAGAAACGTACCTTTTAATATGTTGTAGATATTTTTTTTCATTACACCTTCTCTGCTATTCTTAGCTTCGCGCTTCTCGCTCTGTTATTTATTTTTATTTCTTCCTTCGTTGGAACAATCAATCCATTAACTTTCTTAAGAGGCACCTCAAAATTCCCAAACATATCGCGCTCTGGCTCACCTTCAAACATGCCATTCCTTATAAAACGTTTTACCAACCTATCCTCAAGAGAGTGATAAGAAATAAAACTTAACCGCCCCCTTTCACTCAACAACTCTGGCGTCTGCATTAAAAATTCTTTTAAAACTTCAATTTCCTGATTCACTTCAATACGAATAGCTTGATAAATCTGCGCCAAGACTTTATTCTCATGACGAGGTGGCAGAAATTTACGTAAGACACTTTTTAACTGCTCACTAGTCACAATAGACTCGTTTCTCCTATACTCTACTATCACTCTAGCCATGACCGGAGCAGCCCTTAACTCTCCATACTGCAAAAACACTTGTTTCAAGCGCTCTTCCTCATACTCATTCACAACATGAAATGCAGACAAGCTATTTTCCTGATTCATTCGCATATCCAAATCCGCTTCAAAACGCGTAGAAAAACCTCGTTCGGCAACATCAAATTGATGAGAAGACACTCCAAAATCGGCAAGAATTCCGTTCACTTGTTTAACCCCGTGAAATCTCAAAAAGCGTTTTATATATCTAAAATTTTCATGAATCAAGACAAACCTATCATCATCAATAGCATTGTCAAGCGCATCAGAATCTTGATCAAAAGCATAAAGCTTTCCTTTTTTACCAAGTCTGCTAAGAATTTCCTTACTATGGCCACCACCACCAAAAGTCACATCTACATAAACACCATCAGGGTTTATATTCAACCCATTAACGGTTTCGTTCAAAAGCACAGGGTTATGATATTCCATGGTCATCGTCATCTTGTCCCATTACCTCTTCAGCTAAATCAGCAAAATCCATAGCCGCATCATCAATAGCCTGCTCATATAAATCTTTATCCCAAATCTCAATAATATTGATAGCCGAAGCCACTACAATATTTTTTGAAATGTCCGCAAAAACCGTCAAGTCTTTTGGAATCAACAACCGTCCATTCACATCGACCTCAACCATTTTTGCTCCAGCTGTAAACCGTCTAATAAAATCGTTATTCTTCTTCTTAAATTTATTCAGCTTATTCATTTTTTGCATCAATACCTTCCACTCACCCATCGGATAAAGCTCCAGACATTTTTGAAAAACCGAACGACGAATCACAAACCCCTCTTGCACCATAGCAGATAATTGCTTTTTGATAGCAATAGGCATCATTAATCTGCCTTTTGCATCTACTTTACAATCGTATGTCCCTGTGATTAAGTCCAAAGCGGTTTACTGAAAATTAATAGTTTAAGTTTCAAATATATCGAAATTTTTACCACATTTTACCACTTAATACCACTTTGTTAATAAATTTTCGATCAAATCAGTTTTAACTTCGATTTAAAACAAGGACAATTACCACCAACACTATATTGTTACCAATTAAAAACTTAATTTTCCTCATTAACAGTTGTTAACATCTTAGCTTTTAATAAGATTTCAATAATGAAAAACAGATTTTTTTCTGAAACGAATTATTATAGTAGAAATATCAATGAAATAACTATATTTGTTTTGAACGCTTGACTAACCGATTAATGACGCATCGCTTAAAAAAAGAAAAAAAATTCAGCTATATAGAAGCTGGTGAAGGCACTCCAATTGTTATATTACACGGTCTTATGGGAGGCTTAAGCAACTTTGACTCAGTAACCGATTTTTTTAGTGCTAAAGGCTATAAAGTTCTTATTCCAGAACTCCCTATATACACGATGTCATTGCTAAAAACTAATGTAAAAAGTTTTGCTAAATACCTACATGACTTTATTGTTTTTAAAGGATATAAAGACGTTATTATTCTTGGAAATTCCCTTGGTGGTCATATAGGTTTGTATCACACCAAAATGTATCCTGAAACCGTAAAAGCACTGATTATAACCGGAAGCTCTGGACTTTACGAGAGTGCCATGGGTGGCGGATATACCAAACGAAGTGATTATGAGGTTATAAAAAAGAAAGCCCAAGACGTTTTTTATGACCCTGCGGTTGCAACAAAGGAAATTGTTGATGAAGTATATGACACTGTTAATGACCGAAACAAACTTATAAAAACGCTTGCCATTGCTAAAAGCGCGATTAGACACAATATGGCCAAGGACTTACCAAATATGGATATTCCAACATGTATTATTTGGGGGAAAAATGATAATGTAACCCCTCCTGAGGTTGCGGAAGAATTTAATGGACTTTTACCTGATTCTGAGTTACATTGGATTGACAAATGTGGGCATGCAGCTATGATGGAACACCCTAATGAGTTTAATCAAATTATGAATTCATGGTTAGAGAAAAGAGGTTTTTAACGTATTACGAACACTATTTCTTAACATAATATTTCTTCATTAAAACCTAGCAAACTGAATAATGAAAATCAAATCTGCTGAATTTGTAGTAAGTAATTCTGATGTAGATAAATGCCCTAAAAGCAGATTACCCGAATACGCATTTATTGGGAGAAGTAATGTTGGAAAATCGTCATTAATCAACATGCTAACCAACCGAAAAAGTTTAGCAAAAACTTCAGGAAAACCAGGTAAAACGCAACTTATCAATCATTTTTTGATTAATAAAAACTGGCATTTGGTTGATTTACCAGGATATGGTTATGCTCGAGTTTCAAAAAGCTCAAAAAAAGTATTTCAGAAATTTATCACCCAATATTTTGGGCTTCGCGAACAATTAGTAACAGCGTTTGTGCTAGTAGATATACGACATAAACCCCAGCCCATTGACTTAGAATTTATGCAGTGGCTTGGAGAGCATGGCATACCGTTTTCAATTATTTTTACTAAAGCAGATAAGCTAAAACCAAAAGCTATTAACAACCATATTGACGACTACAAAACCATTCTTTTAGAAACCTGGGAAGACATGCCCAATCACTTTATTACCTCTTCTTCAAAAAACATAGGCAAAGATGAGTTGTTAAATTATATAGACAGCTTGAACAGCAATATGGTCATGGATTCCCAATAAGCTTTCAATTTTTACGAATTTTCATTTGAAAGAAAACAAACTATATTTGACTAAGCTTAAACATAAATTGCCTTTACCATCGAGTTGAACCTACTTCTTTAACAAAAGAAATAACAATAAAAGTTTATAAGTCAAAATTCGGTTATAAAATTTTACTATTACTAGTATTAATTTTCGCTGGGTTAATCCTAGTAATGATAAATACAAATGAATCTCTACAATCAATATTCACAGTTGTTGGCATATTTATAATAGTTTATGGCTTTATTTTATTTCTTAATTTTTCAACCTCATACACAATCTTAGAAACTGGTTTTTTATACATAAAGTGTGGTTTTTTTATACAACAAAGGGTTCGATGTAAACAAAATCATATCTATTGAAGAAACAAACAATCTCATATCATCACCTGCGCCTTAATTAGATAGAATTAAATTGTCATATGGAAAATTCGATTTCATTATAATTTCACCAAAAGACAAAATTGGTTTCGCACATGAACTAACTAAAGTAAATCCTCAAATTAAAAATAAATTGGTCAAATAAAAAGCAAAACCAGAGCAAAAATAGCCTAACAAAACCTCTAACTCTTAACATCCAAAGCATCTCGCAAAGCATTCCCTACTAGCATAAAAGCCATAACCAAACTCATAATACAAAGACCTGGTATAATAGCCAAATACGGTTTTCCTAAAATAATATAATTGTAATGGTCTTTTATCATAGCGCCCCAACTTGCCATAGGTGGTTGCGCACCAATACCTAAAAAGCTTAATCCGCTTTCAATTAAAATTGCCGCTGCAAAATTAGCCGCAGAAATAACGATAACTGGCGCCATAATATTGGGTAAAATATGCTTTGTAATAATTCTAAAATCAGTATATCCTAACGCTCTAGCAGCGGTAACATATTGCATTTCTTTAGCACTTATTATTTGACCTCGTACTACCCTTGCAACCTCAACCCACATGGTTAAACCTACAGCAATAAATACTTGCCAAAACCCCTTACCTAATGCCAATGTAATTGCTATCACAAGTAATAATGTAGGAATAGACCATGTTACATTAATAATCCACATGATTACAGCATCCATATTACCCCCAAAGTAACCTGCTATACTTCCCATAAATATTCCAATAACAAGCGAAATAAAAACCGCTACAAACCCTATAAAAAAAGAGATTCTTGCTCCAACCAATACCCTGCTTAACAAATCGCGACCATATTTATCTGTTCCGAATAGAAAAGTTTGCTCCGTAATATAAGATTCCGCCGAACCTTCTGGAAAAATATTGAGGTTTATATTTTTTTCTGCACCTTCCAATCCGTCTGAAGCATACTCCTTATAACTTAGTTGACCGTTATTAATAGCGTAACCTGAAATTGGAACCTCAGTATCAGCTTTTTTTTCTCCAAAAAACACCTTATCAAAAAAACTTTGGCTTTCCTTTAATTGAGAAGGAATAGTTAATATTGTCACCTTAAAGCCGGGTTTTTTAGAATGAATAGCCAAATGCATTTGATTGGCATACTGAGAATTATCGGGTGCAAACACGTATGAAAAAACAGAAATAATACCCACAAAAATGATGAAGCAGAAACTAAAAACGCCCCAAAAGTTCTTTTTAAACTTTTGGAGCGCTAACTGTTTTAATGAGTTTGACTTATGACTCATAAATATTTTATTACTTCTTTACAGCAGAAGCCACTTTTTTTACGGGATACGACATTTTTAAATCTTCAAGAACATTTAACGCTTCTTCTATATACACATCTTGACTTAAACTTTGATGCCAACGCTCTCGCTTTTCCTTTAAATCGGTAGTATCTTTATCAAAAAGTGCTTTTTCATAACTCGTTGATTCAAAAGTTAAATTTGTTTTATAATCAGAAATGGCATCAAATTGTTTCGCTTCTTCTTCATTTAACTTATTTTGCTCGTCATACTTACTATAATTTAAAGAAAAAACCGTTTCATCAATTTTACTTTTAACCCATTTTGCATTTTTATCAATTAATTTTAATTGATCATTATTACTCATGCGTTCTTTACTTTTAGCTACAGTTGCATTATAATCAAAATAATTTTCCCAAGGTGTATAATCTGCTGCATCTATTTCATCCCAAGGTAATGGATTGTCTTTATCCTTTTCTCCCACATCAATATAAGTAAATCTGCCAGGTACTTCAACATCACTTTTTACACCCTCTAATTGTACAGATCCGCCATTAATTCTATAATACTTTTGTGTAGTTAGAGCCAAAGCTCCTAAATCTCCACTTGTATTGTTTCTAAGCATGTTATTCAAATTAATAACATTTTGAACCGTCCCCTTTCCGTAAGTTTGCTTACTTCCAATAATTACAGCACGTTTATAATCTTGCATAGCAGCAGCCATAATTTCTGATGCCGAAGCAGATATTTCGTTAACTAAAATAACCAATGGTCCATCCCAAGAAATACTCTTATCTCTATCTTTCAAAACTTCTTTTGATTCCCCTGTAGATCTCACTTGCACAATTGGTCCATCTTTAATAAATAATCCAGCCATATCTACAACAGTTGGTAAAGACCCGCCTCCATTGTTACGCAAATCTAAAACCAAGCCTTGAATTCCTTCAGACTTTAAATAATCAATTTCTTTCTTAACATCCTTAGCTGCATTTACATTTTTATAATCCTGAAAATCCACATAGAAAGCGGGCAAATTAATGACTCCAAATTTCTGTTCGTCCTTTTCAACAACAGAAGATTTAGCATATGTTTCCATCAATTCCACAACATCTCTTGTAATCACAACATCTTTAATGGTGCCATCCACTTTCTTGATGGTTAAAGTTACTTTTGTTCCTTTTGGTCCCTTAATATATTTTATCGCATCACTAATACGCATACCAACAATATTCACAGGAAACTCTTCACCCTCCTGCTTAACTTTTAAAATAATATCTTCTACCTCAAGCTCCTTACTCCTCCAGGCTGGTCCACCCGAAATTAACTCAACTATCTTAATATAGTCCATACGCTTTTGTAACCTAGCACCTATCCCTTCAAGCTTACCAGACATACGTTGATCAAAATCTTCTTTATTTCTTGGCGCCAAATAATAGGTATGTGGATCATACTCTTCAACAATTGTATTCACATAAAGTGCAAACCAATCTTCACGCTTTAAATCATCAATACTATCATTGAAATAGATATCAATAGATTTAAGTGTAGCTTCTCGAGCTTCCTTCTCCATCACCTCTTCAGTCTTCATTACATAATTAGCGTCTTTTTCCTTAGCCTGCTTTTCTTGCTTATACAAATCATCGTAGTTAGAAATTGTAGAAAACTTAAGTTGCTTTCTCCAACGGTCTTTCATTTGCTTTTTATTCTTAACAAACCCACTATTCTCATAGTCAGTATCGAAAGATTCATCAATAGAATAATCAAAAGGTTCTGACAATATTTCTCTGTAAATTCCTTTAGCACCCTCAATTCGCTCCAACATACGCTCGTTCACAACATTGAAAAACGTAATATCCGTATCCCTCAATTGGTCATCAATCTCTAACTTATACTTCTCAAACTCCTTAATATCAGATTGATAAAAGTAACGTTTCACAGGATCAAGAATTTCAATATAATCGTTAAATAATTCTTCTGAAAAACCATCATCCATAGCAATAGGATCAAAGTGGCCTTGTTCCAACACAAAAGTGATTATTTGAACAAGTAGTTTATCCTTATCAGGGTTGCTAAATTTTTTAGTAGTAAAACTGCATGATGCAAAGGCTAACAAAAGCAAAAGCAACAAGACTTTATAATTCCTTTTCATAATTTTCTTCATCTATTCAAATTTGTTCGCTTTGAAAAAGCCTAACTTATTTTTCACTAAAATAAAGAAAAAACTATGCCAACTCTGGTAATTGCTACTAATTTTTTGTTAAACAGCAGAAATTAGGTGTTTACTGACGAAATTATGTATTTTAGCGAGTGTATTGGAGCTCATGCAATGACAAAAAAACCACTTATATTAATTACCAATGATGATGGGATTAGTGCTCCGGGTATTCGAGCATTAATTTCTACTATGAATGAAATAGGCGATGTTGTGGTTGTAGCACCCGATAGCCCTCAAAGTGGCATGGGGCATGCCATAACCCTCGACTCTACGCTGTTTACCGATGAAGTTTATTTTGATGACGGACCACAAAAGGAATACAGCTGCTCCGGCACTCCTGCTGATTGTGTTAAAATTGCCGTTAGAGAATTATTAGACAGAAAGCCAGATCTATGTGTTTCTGGAATTAATCATGGTTCAAACGCATCCATAAATGTTATTTATTCTGGAACCATGAGCGCTGCAATTGAAGCTGGAATTGAGGGTATTCCTGCTATTGGATTTTCGCTTCTTGATTACGGATGGAATGCTAATTTTGAGGCTAGTAAAGCATATGTTAAATCAATTACTAAGAATGCTTTGGCGCAAGGTATTCCAGATGGCGTTGTATTAAATGTAAACATCCCAAACATAGATAAAAGCCTTATTAAAGGAATAAAAATATGCAGACAAGCCAAAGCCAATTGGGTTGAAGAATTTGATAAACGTAAAACACCTCAAGGGAAGGATTACTACTGGCTTACCGGAAAATTTGTTAATTTAGATGGTGGTGAAGACACCGATGAATGGGCTCTGGAAAACGGCTATGTTTCTATAGTACCAACTCAATTTGATTTAACGGCTCATCATTTTATTAAAAACTTAAATACCTGGGATTTAAATGAATAAAAAAGACATATTTATAGGCATGCTTGTTGGCTTAATAGCAAATACTATTGGCCTTTTTTTTGCTGCCAATTTACTAGGTCAAGGAGATGATTTTATGAATGTTATAAAAGCGGCATCACAAGAGGGTTTTTTAGGAAAACTAATTAGCTTAGGCGCCATTTTAAACCTATTGGCATTCTTCATTTTCATTAAAAAAAGACAAGATTATAGAGCTCGTGGCGTTCTATTAATTACTGTTTTTATTGCCGTTTTTACTTTTGTTTTTAAACTCTTTTAAAAAATGAAATACTATATTCTGGCAGGAGAAGCTTCAGGAGATTTACACGGCTCAAATCTAATAAAAGCCTTATTGGAAGAAGATAAGAATGCTGATATTCGATTTTGGGGTGGTGATCTTATGAAATCTGCTGGAGGTACTTTAGTAAAACATTATAAAGAACGCGCTTTCATGGGGTTTAGTGAAGTTATCATGAACCTTAATAAAATTTTTAAACTCATCTCTTTTTGTAAAAACGACATCACATCATTCAATCCTGACGTTGTTATTTTTATTGATAATTCTGGGTTTAATTTGCGCATAGCAAAATGGGCTAAAGCTGCAGGTTTAAAAACTAACTATTATATTTCGCCACAGGTTTGGGCTTCAAGAGCAAGTAGAGTTAAAGCCATTAAACGAGATATTGATGGAATGTATGTCATATTACCTTTTGTAAAGCCATTCTATGAAAAGTATAATTATAACGTCACTTTTGTAGGTCATCCCTTAATTGATGCCATTGCAAATAGAAAACAGGTAGAGGAATTTAAATTTAGAGACAAACATAAATTAAGCAATAAACCCATTATTGCTCTGCTTCCGGGAAGCAGAAAGCAGGAAATCACCAAAATGCTTTCTGTTATGCTCAGCTTAGTTGATGATTACCCAGATTATCAATTTGTAATTGCGGGTGCTCCTAGTCAGGAATATGATTTCTATAAAACCTTTATTAAATCGAGTAACGTAAAATTTATTGCCAATAAAACTTACGATTTATTAAGCATCTCTACAGCAGCTCTAGTCACCTCTGGGACGGCTACTCTAGAAACAGCATTGTTTAAAGTCCCTCAAGTCGTTTGCTACAAAGGGAGCTCCATTTCTTATTTCATTGCAAAGCGCATAATAACCTTAAAGTATATTTCGTTAGTAAACTTGATTATGAACAGGGAAGTTGTGACCGAACTGATTCAAAGTGATTTCAATCAGAAGAAATTAAAAATAGAGTTGGATAAAATTGTAGATAAAAACTCCAGAGAACAAATGTTTTTAGATTATTTTGAATTGGAGAAAGCATTAGGAGGTAAAGGTGCCAGCAAAAAAACAGCACAACTTATATACAACGGTATTAAAAATTAATTAATGAAACGAATCCTACTACTTTTCATTACTTTATCTACACTTATTGGGTGTAAATCTTCTAAGAAAAATATTGAAAAACGAGATGCAACAGCAAATGAAATTAGTGCTTCACCCCAAAAAACCGGTAAAAATGATTGGGATACTTTAAGCAAAAATGCTGGCTCCAAAAAAAACACTAAAACTGCAAAATCAAAGGAAGCTAATATCATTGATTACGCAAAACAGTTTCAAGGCGTAAGATATAAATGGGGTGGTACAACAAAAGCTGGAATGGATTGCTCTGGTTTGATATATGAATCCTTTAAGACCTATGACGTTGTACTTCCTAGGATTTCTAGGGATATGGCAAAAAAAGGCAAAAAAATCTCATTAAAAAAAGTACATCAAGGCGATTTATTATTTTTTAAAACTGGAAATAGAAGAAACTCCATCAATCACGTAGGGCTAATCGTGGCCATTCGAAACAACGATATTGAATTTATTCATTCCACAAGTAGTAAAGGTGTAATTATATCACATTTGAACGAAACCTATTGGTTAAAAGCTTTTCATGAGGCCAGACGTGTTTTGTAAGATTTTTTATATATTACATGAGTATGGAGTTACTCAATTTCAACATTATAAAACTAACAACATGCCTTGTTCTAGGCATACTGATAGGAAATTTTATTAGGCCCACTTTAACCGTTTCCTTTTACCTGACCTCGCTTCTTCTCACTCTTCTTTTTGTCTTTTTACTACTATCTAAAAAGCAGTTCAAAAAAACCGTTGGGTTTGGAGTAGTTGGACTCGTTGCCACGATTTCAATAGGTATTTTAACCATCAGTTTTCATAATCAGAAAAGTTTCTCAAACCACTATACTCAAAAATTAACAGGACCTTCTAGTAGTTTAAACCTAATTAAATTTCGAGTTAGAGAGGTTTTAAAATCGGGACGTTACTATGACAAATATATAATTGATATCATTTCAGTTAATAACGAAAATGTGACTGGAAAATCGCTTTTAAATATTGAAAAAGATTCTTTGGCAAAGCCCATATATGTTGATGATGTGTATATTACTAAAACGGAATTTAAGGACTTAATTCCCCCATTAAACCCATATCAATTTGATTACAAAAAACATTTAGAAAAGGAATACATTTATCAGCAACTATTCATACATCAACACGCACTTTTCAAAATTGATGGTAAAGACAAAACACTATTAGGTATAGCTAACAATATACGTCAGTATATCAATAAAAAACTTAAACCTTACAACTTTCAATCCAATGAAATAGCTATTATAAACGCGCTTCTATTGGGGCAACGACAAGATATTACTAAAACTGTTTACAACAGTTACACCAATGCTGGCGCTATTCATATTCTCGCGGTTTCAGGATTACACGTTGGTATTATTCTATTAATTCTTAATTTTATTTTTAAACCCTTAGAGCAATTTAGATATGGTAAGCTCATTAAAACCATCATTCTAGTTTGTTTTTTGTGGTGTTTCGCCCTCATAGCCGGTTTATCTGCCTCGGTTACACGTGCTGTAACTATGTTTAGTATTGTCGCCATAGCAATGAACATAAATAGACCGACCAATATTTACAACACGCTAGCTATAAGCATATTAGTTATTTTGTTATTTAAACCATTATTTTTATTTGATGTTGGTTTTCAGTTAAGCTATTTAGCCGTTTTTGCTATTGTAACTATCGACCCTTATTTATATAAACTCTGGCAGCCCAAAACATGGGTTTTAGATAAGTTATGGCACACTTTTACAATTACACTTTCAGCGCAGTTTGGCATTTTACCAATTAGTCTGTATTATTTTCATCAATTTCCTAGTTTATTTTTCGTTTCAAATTTGGTTATAATTCCCTTGCTGGGAATTATTTTAGGTCTTGGTATTCTGGTTATTACACTTGCCGTTTTTAACATTCTCCCACCGTTTGTGGCTGAATTTTATGGATGCATAATTGATAGCATGAATAGTTTTGTTAACTGGGTCTCTCAACAGGAAAGTTTTCTCTTCAAGGATATTCCTTTCAGTTTATTGCATATTTTTGTTTCATACCTTTTTATAATCACATTAATTCGATTTTTTATAAAAAAGAATTACAATGCTTTAAAATTACTTTTAGTTGCCGTATTAATTGTTCAGTTCACACTATTGTACACAAAACATAGCAAACCATTTAACACGTTTATTATATTTCACCAAAGTAGACATAGCTTAATAGGTCAAACAAATCCTAAAAAAATAATTATCGCCCATGACTTCGATAGTTTAACGTCATCAGAAAACAGACTAATAAAAGACTACGCCATGGGTAGACATATAAATACAATTGAAGAAACATTACTTAAACCCGTTTATCAATTAAATCAAGAAAAACTTATGATCGTTGATAGTTCGGGTATTTACAACGTTAAATCTTTTCGACCAGACTATATATTGCTCAGACAATCTCCAAAAATAAATCTTAAAAGATTAATAGATTCCATTAAACCTAAAGAAATTATTGCTGATGGAAGTAATTATAAATCATATGTAGAACGTTGGAGCAAAATTTGCAAGGACGGGCGCATTCCTTTTCATCAAACAAGCAAAAAAGGCGCTTATATCATTAAGTATTAAGTTATACTACATATCATTTCCCACAATATTATTAGCAACGTCAAGCCATTTTTTTGCACCTCCACGAACATAACCTGTTTTACCTAAACTCTTTAAATTAGTTCTTCCATCTGCCATTGTTTCAGGAGACACGAAGAAAACCGTTGGATATCCTCTAACTTTAAACAGACTTTGTAACTGTTGGTTTTGCCCTCTGATTTTATCATCCTGAGGTGTTTTTCTGGGAAAATCAAGTTCAACCAAAACAACACTGTCAGACCATGTTTCAAAATCTGAGGTTTTGAAAACTTCTTTCTGCAGTCTTATGCACCAGCCACACCAATCAGAGCCCGTAAAAAACAATAACATATTTTTATTTTCTTTTTTAGCGACATCAAGAGCTTTTTCTATATCGGTATGCCATACCACTTCTTGAGTTTCTCCATTAAAAGAAAAAAAAGCCAATATTATAAGTGTTATTACTATCTTCTTCATTGGAACAGTATCCTAACCTTTAAATTCAGATTTAAAAGCTTTATAATATGCATTAAACTCCTCTTGCGTAGTTATATTTTTATGATCATCTGCATTGAACATTTTCAAATACAACTCCAACTGTGGTGGAGTTTGATAACCTTTAATGGGTGCAATAACCTCAGCCTTTTCATCTATAAACACGATGGTTGGATAGGCATTGACCTGTAAATAACGTGCTAATTCATGTACAGAATTTCTTGAATTTACTCTTGCAGGATCAAAACCAGGATTCCCAAACTGTTTTTCCTTATAGGTTATAGCCTCATTACCCTCACCATTAAACTTAACAGCATAAAAATGCTTGTTAACATAATTTGCTACATCCGGGTTATGAAATGTCTTTTTATCTAACAACTTACATGGTCCGCACCAGTTGGTATAAACATCCATCATAATCTTCTTGGGCGACTTCTTTTGAAGCTCTAAAGCTTCCTGGAGTGTTACCCATTTTATCTCTTGAGCCAAAGCAGTAAAACCTACAAATCCAACTGCTAGCAATAATAATATTGACTTTTTCATAATATTTTATGTTGCAAATCTTGTTCCGAACTTACAAAAAATGCTCCTAATTAGGAGCATTTCAAATAATTTTTAACTTTTTAATCGATTAACGGACGCCATGCATGAGCTTTTTAATCACAGGATATAAAACTGCAGATAAAACAGCCAACCCTAAAGAAACTACTGTCAACAACCAGAAAAAACTACTTATCCCGCTTTCTTTTGCAATAGCCTCAGAAGATTCTGCAAACACACCAGCCAACTTCATTCCAATGGCTACTGCCAAGTACCAAACACCAAACATAAAAGCAATCATACGACCCGGAACTAATTTAGACACATATGACAAAGCTACAGGTGAGACACATAATTCACCCATCGTGTGAAACAAATATACTAATATCAACCAGATAATACTTACTGATGCCGTTTTAGCCCCTGGCTCAATACCAGATGCACCAAAGGCAATACACGCCATTCCTAAGCCCAATAATGCCATTCCAATCGCCCACTTCATATTCGCATTTGGATTGTATTTGCTTTCCCACCATTTTGAAAATAATGGAGCCAAAGTAATTATATATAACGAGTTTAATACTGAAAACCAAGACGCTGGAATTTCAGCTGTATCTTTTTGAAATTCTTTCAACAACATTCCTATTGCTATCACCCAAATAATCAAAAAACTTACTGCCAAAAATATGTTAGACCACTTATATTTTGAAAATGTCTTCCTAAACAAAAGAAATAACACCCAAGTGATAATACCTAAAGGCACTAAAGTCATCAAAGAATTTACAATCTTAAAAATAACACCTGAACTTCCTTCCAATGTCCGCTGCGTATAATCTCTTGCAAAAACAGTTAACGAACTTGGTGATTGCTCAAATATTGCCCAGAAAAAAATCGTTACAAAAGCAAAAAACACAACAGCTAACATTCTATCCCTTAAAACTGGTGTATACCTCGGAATTCGAATTAATAACAAAGAAATAAAAATAATAAACGCCACAATAATGGCAATTGTAGAACCTGAATACCCTGAAAATTCAAATGGAAAAACATTATACCTGCCCTCAGATATTTTCGAAATAGGATCGTTAAAAATCCACAACAAACCTAATAGTGATGAAATTCCAATTAGTGCTTTTTGAAAATTTGTGAATGGATTACGAACTGCTTCATCAGAAATATCATTAACAGTATCTAAAACTTCATCTAGAACATCAATATTCTGATTTTTAGCTTGTTTTCCTATTTCTCCAAATATTCCCTGAGCATACCAAAACTGTAATAACCCAAAAAGCATAAATACTCCGGCTACGCCAAATCCCCAGGACCATCCAATTTTCTCTCCTAGGTAACCGCACAATAGAATTCCTAAAAAAGCACCGGCATTTACTCCCATATAAAAAATGGTATAAGCCCCATCTTTTTTATCTTCTTTCCCTTTATACATTTCAGAAATAATAGATGTCATATTTGGCTTAAAAAATCCGCTTCCAATAACAAGTAAAGCCAATCCGGAATAGATGAAAAATGATGTTTCTACCGCCATACAGGCGTGTCCCAAAGTCATTAGTAAAGCACCAATGACCACGGCCTTTCTTATACCAATAACATTGTCTGCAAAATACCCCCCAACCATAGTAGACAAGTAAACTAACGATGTATATGTTCCAAATATAGCAAACGCCCACTCCTGTGGCCATCCCCAACCGTCATCTAACAATGACGCAGTAAAAAATAAAACTAGCAATGCGCGCATTCCATAATAGGAAAATCGCTCCCACATTTCCGTAAAAAATAACACAAATAATCCAGCGGGATGCCCAAGTACTTTATCTTTAAACAAACTTTCAACGTCAGTATTCATAAAATCATTTTGATGGTTAAAATAATTAAAGCCTCACATTAAAAAACAAGACTTCTATGTATCTTGTCTTTAATTATCCGCTAATTCAAAGCCTTCTGCTTCTTCGTGATGCATATCAACCTCTTCATCCTCCACACCATGAGTTAAACCTTCTAATTTCTTTCGTACCAAAAGGACCAAAGACCCTAAAATTACGCAAAAAACTGCTATTCCTGTAAATATTGTATATTCTCCTAAGCTTTCAGACCACTCACCTAACAAACCAGCAAGTTTGCTACCGAAACCGGTCATTGCAAAATAAACCCCCATCATAATTGACGCATATTTAACTGGTGCTAGTTTAGTTATAAATGATAATGCCACCGGCGAAAGACATAATTCTCCAACAGTATGAAATAAGTACGCTAATACTAACCAATACATTTCTGATGTTCCTGTAGACTCAAACTG
This sequence comes from uncultured Algibacter sp., assembly GCF_947495925.1. GTDB lineage: Bacteria > Bacteroidota > Bacteroidia > Flavobacteriales > Flavobacteriaceae > Algibacter_E. The sequence goes on along the minus strand of NZ_CANMAU010000006.1, from coordinate 22,039 downwards.
AGCTGTTGCTCCCGTCATAAAAAAGAATCCTGTTCCCATAATAATAAGACCAACGATCATTTTAAACAAAGAAGTAGACACTTTTCCTTTTAATTTTCTATTTGCCCAAAACAAGGCTACTGATGTCCCCAAAAAGATAATAAACATGGCGTTTAAAGACTGAAACCAGGACGCAGGAACTTGCCAGCCCATTAACATCCTATTGGTTTTTTCCATAGTATAAATATTCATCAATCCTCCTGCTTGTTCAAAAGCTCCCCAGAATACAATCACTAATAAAAAAGAGATGAGAAGCACAACCACTCTATCTTTTTCAACTTTCCTCAATGGTTTTTTCAACAAGGCTTTTTCTTCTTCATTTTGCGAAGCACCAAGAAAATTCCCGACATTAGCCAAATGTTTCTGCCCCATAACGTATTGCAAAATACCAAACCCCATACCTATTCCGGCAAGACCAAAACCATAGTGCCATCCATAAACCTCACCAACATAACCCACAACTAAACTAGAAAGAAATGCTCCTACATTAATTCCTATATAGAATATGGTAAACCCTTTGTCTCTGCGAATATCTCCCTTTTTATACAAGCCACCAACCATGGTCGAAATGTTAGGTTTTAACATCCCAACACCACATACAATTAAAGTCAATCCTGTATAAAAAGCCCACATTTGCTCAACAGCTAATATACTATGCCCAAAAAGCAACAAAACACCACCAACAAGTACAGATTTTTTTTGCCCTAGAAATTTATCGGCTATGATACCACCTGGTATTGACATTACATAAACCATCATGGTGTACCAACCATATAAAGCCAAAGCATCACCATTAGTCCAACCTAAACCTGCATTTTCAACATTCGTCTGGGCAACTAAATATAATACTAAAATAGCACGCATACCATAGTAAGAAAAGCGCTCCCACATTTCTGTAAAAAAGAGCACATATAATCCTACTGGATGCCCAAACAGTTCTTTTTGTTTTATAGTTTCTGAATTTGCCATAAATATTGTTGTTGGTTAGTGTTATTTTTAATCTCCAGCATTTAGATTAAATGACTCACTTATAAAATTAGTCATTTTTCTAAACAAGTGAAGCCTTGTATTTCCGCCATAAATACCGTGATTCTTGTCAGGATAAATGGCCCATTCAAAATCTTTATCAGCTTGAATCAACGCCTCAGCTAAACGCATACTATTCTGCACATGAACATTATCATCTGCCGATCCATGCACTAATAAAAAATCCCCCTTCATTTTATCTACATGACTTAAAGGTGAATTATCATCGTAGCCTCCTATATTTTCCTGAGGTGTAGTTAAATATCGCTCCGTATAGATGGTATCATAAAACCTCCAACTTGTAACAGGAGCAACCGCTATGGCCATAGAAAACACATCATTACCTTGAAATAAACAATTACTGCTCATAAAACCACCATAGCTCCAACCCCAAATTCCAATTCTACTTGTATCTATATAAGAAAGCTCCGCTAATTGTTTAGCCGCTTGAATTTGATCTTCTACTTCGTATTTTCCTAATTCATTTTGAGTTACCTTTTTGAATTCAGCACCTTTAAACCCCGTACCTCTTCCATCTATACAAACCACAACAACCCCTTGCTGCGCAAGAAGTTGATACCAATAATCATTAGCAGAATACCATTGATTGGCTACTTCTTGAGACCCAGGACCTGAATATTGTGTCATTAGCAGCGGGTATTGCTTAGATTCATCAAAATCCAGTGGCTTTAGGGTCCACATATTTAAATCGTTTCCGTTAACACTAATGGTTCCAAACTCTTTTTTAGAGAACTTATAAGCCTCTATCGACCGAGCAACGTTTTCGTTATCCTTAATTTTCTTTATTAAGTCTCCCGACTTTGCTTTATGCAATGCATATGCTATTGGCGAAGTAGCACTAGAATGGGTATTAATGAAAAAAGAAAAGTCCGAACTAAAATCAGCTTCGTTAGTACCATCCTTTTTTGATAACCTGTTTTTGTTGCGTCCGTTTAATTTTATTGCAAACACATCTCTATTAATAGATCCGTTTTCTACAGATTGGTAAAAAATTGAATTACTCTTCTCATCAAATCCATAATAATCAGTCACTTCCCAGTTTCCTTTGGTCACCTGAATAATTAATTTTCCATTCTTGTCATAATGATAAATATGATTATAACCATCTTTTTCACTAGTCCATATAAAACTGTTATCTTCTAAAAAGGTAAGATAATCTGTTACTTCAACATAAGCTCTGTCTGTATCCTGAAGCACTAAACTAGAAGAATCATTAGCCGTATTAAACATCCATAGATCTAGTTGGTTTTGATGTCTATTTATAAATTGAGCACTTAACACATCGGGGTCATTAGTCCATTTGATTCTAGGTATATAAAAATCTTGATAAACCTCAGCGGTTTTTAACTCTTCTAAAGTTTTCTTTTCTAAATCATATACATGCAGAGACACTTCTGAATTGGCTTCACCTGCCTTGGGATACTTAAAAACTTGTTGTGTTTGATATAACTCAGTACCATAAACATCCATTGAAAATTCAGGTACTTTGGTTTCGTCAAACCTGATGAAGGCAATTTTATCGTTACTTGTATTCCAATCAAAAGCTTTTACAATTGAAAACTCTTCTTCATAAACCCAGTCGGCAATTCCATTAATTATTTTGTTTTTTTCTCCATCAGATGTTATTTGAGTTATCTCATTAGATATTAAATCTTTAACAAACAAATTATTATCTTTTGCAAAGGCAAGTTTATTGCCATTGGGTGAAAATGTAGGTTCTTGTATTTTATCTTCTGAAATTAATTGAAGTGCTCCAGTTTTCACATCATAAACATAATAATGTCCTTTTGATGACCTTCTGTAAATGGATTCTTCATCTGCGGTCAATATTACTTTTTGCTCATTTTCACTAAATGCATAATCAATAAAATAAGGAATAGCATCAAGATCATTAGAGTTTACAATAGTCTTTACTTTCTCTAATGTCATATAATCATAAACATCAATGGACGTACTTCTACTAGCTCTATCAAAATTTAATACAGAATACTGCTTCCCATTTGCCATGGAATGCAAAGCATCCATATAATCCTGTCTAAAAGTTCCGTTTTTCCAAATATCTTCAAGTGTTATATCCTTAGTCTGTGCTGAAATTAGTGAAGTAATAAGAAGACAAACAAAAAAGGAGAATTTTAAGTATTTCATTAAAAAAAATGTTTATTTCACAAAGCGATGTCAAGATTACTAAAAATTCTTCAAAAAACCACGTTTATTAACAGTTAAATATCGCGTTTTTAAAAGATTTCATTACAAATTAGTACCAAGATAGTATCTTTGCGTTACAAATTAAAATCTATGAGTAAATCTATTGCCGGCTTTTCTAAACTGTCAAAATCAAAAAAAATTGACTGGATAGTTGATACTTATTTTTCAAATGCAGAAAGCGCAAAAAACATATTAAAACAGTATTGGAACAACGATGAGAAACTTCAACAGCTTCATGATGAATTTATTGAAAATACCATAACCAATTACTATTTACCCCTAGGTGTTGCTCCAAATTTTTTAATTAATGACAAACTATTTACCATCCCCATGGCTATTGAGGAGAGTTCTGTAGTAGCGGCAGCTAGCAAAGCTGCTAAATTTTGGCTGGATCGAGGTGGTTTTAGAACCAAGGTGATTTCGACGACCAAAATTGGACAAGTTCATTTTAAATATTCTGGAGATACTAATAAGTTGAAAAAATTCTTTAATACTGTCAAACCAAAACTTATTGAAGATTCTGTTGATATCACCAAAAATATGAACAAACGAGGTGGTGGTATTATAGACATTGAGCTTCGTGATAAAACTACCGATTTAAAAAACTACTACCAACTTCATGCATCTTTTGAAACCTTAGATGCCATGGGCGCCAATTTTATAAATTCTTGTTTAGAACAATTTGCAAAAACGCTTAAAGCAGAGGCTTTAGTTTTTGATTTGTTTACTGATGATGAGAAACAAATAGACATCATAATGAGTATTTTATCAAATTATGTTCCCGATTGTTTAGTGCGAGCTGAAGTAAGTTGCAAGATTGAAGATTTAAAAGAAAATAATTCTATTTCAGGTGAAGCCTTTGCTAATAAATTTATTGAAGCTGTTAAAATTGCTGAAGTTGAACCTTACCGTGCTGTAACACATAACAAAGGGGTTATGAACGGTATTGATGCTGTGATTTTAGCCACAGGAAACGACTTTAGAGCAGTTGAAGCGGGTGTACATGCCTATGCATCGCGCGAAGGAAAATATAGCAGTTTATCGCACGCTAAGATTGAAGATGGTATTTTTACGTTTTGGATTGAAATCCCACTAGCACTTGGTACTGTTGGTGGATTAACGGGTTTACATCCTCTAGTAAAATTATCTCTAGAAATGCTACACAAACCATCGGCAAAAGAACTTATGCAAATAGTTGCTGTGGCAGGACTAGCTCAAAATTTCGCGGCCTTACGTTCGTTAACTACTACTGGTATTCAGCAAGGCCATATGAAAATGCATCTCATGAATATTTTAAATCAATTCGAAGCATCTGATGCAGAAAAAGAAATTTTAACAACATATTTTAAGAGTAATACAATTTCGCACACTGCTGTTTCTGAAGCTTTAAATAACCTAAGGACTTCTGGATGAATAAAACATTTTACAGTAATGGGAAACTTCTAATTTCAGGAGAATACGTCGTACTCGATGGCGCATTGTCTTTAGCAATTCCTACTAAATATGGGCAATCTTTAACTATTGAGTCTATTGATGAAAATAAGCTATATTGGGAAAGCATGAACCATAATGGAACCACTTGGTTTCAATGTGAATTTGAGATAAAAAATCATTCTGTTGAAAGTTTTGACACGAATGAAACCTCTCAAAGACTTGTTCAAATATTAAATACCGTAAAGACTTTAAATCCTATGTTTCTTGAAGGAGAGAAGGGATACAAAATTACTACAACTTTAGATTTTCCAACAAACTGGGGTTTAGGCACTTCGTCTACCTTAATAAACAATATAGCACAATGGGCAAATATTGACCCATACAAGCTTTTAAAAAAAACCTTTGGAGGTAGTGGCTATGATATTGCCTGCGCGCAGAATGATACACCGATAATCTATCAGATTAGAAATAACGCAGTAGTTGTCCATGCTGTTAATTTTAATCCTATTTTTAAAAATCATTTATATTTTGTTCACTTAAACAAAAAACAAAATAGTAGAGATGGCATAAAGCGTTATAAGTTAAACAAAAAAAATATCGAGTCTTTAATAGAAATGATTAGTAAGTTAACTTCAAAAATGATTAAGTCTAAAACTATTGAAGATTTCCAAGGTTTAATAACACAACATGAAAGCATCATTTCTGAGATTACGAATCAGACAACAGTAAGAAACCTTTATTTCGAAGATTTTGAAGGCTCTGTAAAGAGTCTTGGAGCCTGGGGTGGCGATTTCGTATTAGCAGTATCTAAAACTAACCCTACCAACTATTTTGTAAAAAAAGGATTTAAAACCGTGGTTCCTTATATGGATATGGTTCGTTAAAAAAAAGTGTAGAATAAAACTGATTATTTTACTAAATCGAAATAACAGGACTTAGATAACCACCCAAGCCATTATTGCAATTAACAATAACGGCATATTTATTAGGGAAAGAGTACTATATAAGGGTACCAGAAGTTCTCATTTCGTCGGGATGACAGGATTTGAACCTGCGACCACACGGCCCCCAGCCGTGTACGCTAACCGGACTGCGCCACATCCCGTTTAAAATTTCAATTTCAAAGAAAGTGAATTTTAATAAAATTCAAAAGCTATGGTACAGATTTTTAAAACAAAAAACCAGAACAAATACATGTTCTGGTTTTATTCATCATTATTATTAATGGCTTACCGTTTTTAGGGTCCGCTTAAAACATAAATAATACTTAATTATAACTTGATGTTGACACTTCAAATGAAGAATCTTTAGCCGCTAAATAACGTTCGGCATCTAAGGCTGCCATACAACCTGTACCTGCTGCTGTTACTGCTTGCCTGTATACATGGTCTGCAGCATCGCCAGAAACAAATACACCTTCTACATTGGTTTTAGAACTTCCTGGAACATTTACAATGTATCCTGTCTCATCTAAATCTAAAAAGCTTTTAAATATGTCAGTGTTAGGTTTATGACCAATAGCTACAAAAAATCCTGTTGCCGGAATCTCTTGTTTTTCATTTGTTTGGTTATTAAAAACTCTAACTCCTGTCACAACTTGCCCATCTCCTAAAACTTCATCAGTTTCGGTATTAAACAAAATTTCAATATTGTCTGTATTCTTGACCCTCGCAGCCATTATTTTAGATGCTCTGAACTCGTCTCGACGAACAAGCATCGTTACTTTTTTACAAAGTTTAGATAAATAATGTGCCTCTTCACATGCAGAGTCTCCTGCTCCAACAATTACAACTTCTTGATTTCTATAAAAGAAACCATCACATACAGCACAAGCTGAAACACCTCCTCCTAATTTCAAGTACTTTTGTTCAGAATCTATTCCTAAATACTTAGCCGAGGCACCTGTAGAAATAATGACTGTATCTGCGTGAATCTCCTTAGTATCATTAACCCATACCTTATGTAGGTCTCCAGAAAAATCTACTTTAGTAACCCAACCATCCCGAATATCAGCTTCAAAGCGTTGCGCTTGAGCTTGCAATTGCATCATCATTTCAGGTCCTGTTACCCCTTCTGGGTAACCTGGAAAGTTCTCCACCTCATTTGTTGTTGTTAACTGGCCTCCTGGTTGAGTTCCTTGATATAAAACAGGATTCATATTGGCTCTTGCTGCATATATCGCAGCGGTATAACCTGCAGGACCAGAGCCTATAATAAGGCATTTTACTCTTTCTATTGTATCAGACATAATATTATCTTTTATCCTTACAAAAGTAGGATTTTTGATAGAAAACTTACAGTTAAGTTATCAACAGTTTTTATTAAATAATAATCTTAAATGATATAAAAAAAGCGCCTCAAATATTGAAGGCGCTTTCTTAATTTTATGTTGTATAGGTTTTATTGAATTTGAGTCTTAGCTCTATTATCTTCAATATCTGCAGCAGATTTTAAAGCATTATAAAGCTTTGAGTTAACAACACTTGACTTTTGTTGTTCCACTCTATTGGCAGCAGCCTGATAATTGTCAAGTTCCACTGCTGGTGTAACTTTAGTTACTTCAACCATATAAACACCTTTTTCGCCATCAATCAATCCTGAAGTTTCACCCTCACTTAAACCAAATGCCGAACCAACAACTATAGGCTCTCTTCCTGCTCCAGAAATTGTTGGGCTTTTCATATTTATTCCTGTCGCCGTTCTCACGGTCGTATTTTCAGCAGCGGCCAAATCATCTAGAGTTGTAGCTGACACTCTATTTCTAATAAGTTCTGCTTTCTTTTCTTTTCTTATTACTGGTAAAACCTTCGCACTAGCATCTTCAACAGACATAAGCCCCTCTTTATGCTTTGCAACTAACTGAGCAATTACATAGCCTTCAGGAACATTAAAACGTTTAATATCTCCTATTTCACTTTCTTCTTCAAAGGTCCAACGTACTATAGGTCTTTGGTTTCCAACACCAGGAATGCTCTCATCCAATACTTTAATACCATTAACTGGTCTAACTGTATAGTCCTTTTCTGTTGCAATAGATTCAAAATCTCCTTTTCCTGCATTAATCTCAAAATTAGATGCATCTCTGAATACTCTATCGCTGGTAGCTTCAGAAGGCTCAATCTTTCTAGCAATAGTACCTACTTGAACAGCTTTCTTCTTATCTTTTTGTCCTTCAATCTCAATAATATGAAAACCAAAAATCGTTTTTACAACTCCAATATCTCCTGTTTTTCCTTCAAATTCAAAATCATTAAATTCTGGAACCATGGTATTATATGGATGCCAATCATAACGTCCTTCTTTAGCAACACTACCCTGATCTGAGGAGAATTCTTTAACAAATTCAGGAAACTTAGCTCGATTTCCTTTTAAAACCGCCAATAAACTATCAGCCATTGCTTTAGCTTCAACTTCGGTTTGGGTTATATCTTGTGCTGCGCTTTGCGAGCCAACAAATGGCAATAAAATATGTCTTACTTTGACTGAATCTGGAATTTGTTTTACTGCTACTATCTTAGACAGCTTAAAATACCCATCATGCTTAAAGGGACCAAAAACATCTCCTTCATTTAAATTATAAATATCATCTGCAAACTCCGTAGGTAAGCTTGATTTAAAAACAAACCTTTCATCACTAAATTTTATGTCTGAAGCGGCTACTGCATTAATATAATCTTCATTATTTTTTACCTGAGCAAATGCAACAATAGTATCTTTTCTACCTCTCGTGTCAACTAACTGACCATTCAAGTAAGTATTAAGTTCCGCCTTAATCGCATTTTCATCTTCAATAGAAGCCACTTCTTTAAACTCAACAAAACGAATGTCTCTTGATGCTTCAATCTCAAATTGGCTTTTATTTTCCTTAATATAATTCGAGATATCTGACTTAGATACTTCAACAATACTATCGGCTATTGAAGAATACGCTACTTGCACATATCTAATATCAACTTTATTCCCTTCAAGCTTATGCTCTAGCTCACCTTCAGATAAAGTACCCGTTAATCCAGCCTTTACCATATTAAAGTAGTTTTGACTTAAGGCGTTTGAAGCTAATTGCTTTTCATAATTAACCCAACTTTGAAATCCTTCTGGAGATGTCTCTTTTAAATTAGCGATATACTCATTTAATTTATTCTCATCAAATAATCCAGCTTCATTTAAAAATTCTGGACTAGTTGCTAACGCCGTTCTTAACAAATCTCTCATCTGGTCTTTCTCAACAGAAATCCCAAGTTCTTCAAATTGCGTATCCATTACAGCCTGTCTTACCTCCTGTTCCCACACGCGATTCATCACTTGTGTGTTAGTAGAATTTGGCCCTAATTGTCTTTGCATGACCTCTACCTTTTGTAAAAAGTCTTCACGACTAATATCCTTTCCATTAATTGTTGCTACAATGTTTTGTGATTTTGACGTAAGTGCATCACTGTTTCTAAACAGGTCTGCTAACACAAAAGAAAATAACGCTAAGGCTATAATTAGAATTAAGAATAGGGAACGTTGTCTTATTTTATTTAAAACTGCCATTTGAAAATTTAATTTTTAAAACTCCAATTTATTGAAGATTGCTTGTTAAGTTGGTGTCAATTTTACTAATTTGACGAAAATATCGTGCGCGAAAATACCAATTTCTATCCAATAATAAAAGGAGATTATAGGATTTTAATCTTCCTTCAAAACTTTAAGTTCTACCAAGTCTATTTTAGTATTTGATACTTCTAAAATGGTAAACTGAAACGAATCCATTTTAACAATATCGTTTTGAGTGGGGATCTCCTCGGCATGGTTAACAATAAGTCCTCCTAGGGTTTCATAATTCTCACTTTCTGGGAGTTCTATCTTATAAGTTTCATTAATATAGTCTACTTCTAGTCGCGCCGAAAATTTATACACCTCCTCATCAATAACCTCTTCAATTAAATCTACAGAATCGTGCTCATCTTCAATTTCACCAAAAAGTTCCTCTACGATGTCTTCAACAGTCATGATGCCTGAGGTTCCTCCATATTCATCCAAAACAACAGCAATACTTCTTCTTTTTTTTGTTAATACATTTAGAACATCTTTAATAAGTACGGTCTCTGGAACAAATTCTACAGGTGTTAACATAGCTTTTATACTATTCGCTTTTTTAAATAACTCAAAAGAATGTACATACCCCAAAATATCATCAATATTATCTTGATAAACTATTATTTTGGTTCTTCCTGTTTCAGTAAATAACGTATTCAAAGACTTTATGGAATCATTAATTTCCACTCCGATAATTTCGGTACGGGGCACCATAACTTCTCTAGCTTTTACCTCAGAAAACTCAAGTGCATTTTGAAATATTTGAATCTCACTATCTACGTCTTCATGGGCCTCTACAGCCTCCATTTGTTCACTAATGTAATTACCCAACTCAACTTTTGTAAATGCCAATTGTATTTGATCACCTTCGGTTTTAAAAAAAACCCTAAGAACAAAATCTGAAATCCAAATCACAAAATCTGATATAAACGTAAAAAGAACATAAAAGATATATGCCGGTATAGCTAGTGCCTTAATCAACGTGTTTGAATAAATTTGAAAAAAAACTTTCGGTAAAAACTCTGCTGTAATAAGAATTATAAATGTAGAAATGACTGTTTGCGACAATAAACTCCAATCTGTTAATAAGTAATCAACAAAACTATATGGAGTGGGCAATAAAGATTGAAACCAAGTTATTAGTAAATCTCCCATAAAAAACCCATAAATAACCAGAGCTATATTATTACCTATTAGCATTGTGGTTATAAACTTTGAAGGTTTTGCAGTAAGTCTTGTTAAAGCTTTAGCCAACAAACCATCTTGCTTTTTCTCTATTTCAATATGTATCTTGTTAGATGACACATAAGCTATTTCCATTCCCGAGAAAAAAGCAGAAAGAATTAAAGATGCAATTATAATAATTACATAAATACTCATTAACTAGGAGTTACTTTTGTTTCCAAATTTCTTACTGAATTTTCTTCTAAAGAAATACATAAAAACAGCTAACCCTGCTAATCCTAAAGATATATATGCGCCATTAGTACCATTACCCCATTTTGAAATACCGTCGTAGGTGAACAAAACAGCAAAAACCAAATAGGCATATTGAAAAATTTTAGAATACTTCATTATTGAAATTTAATTAGAATGTAAAGATACTTAAAATTGAAAAGATGGTTTTTAAAAAGAAAAATTAATCCTCTAAAGTAATTATACCTGTTACCTCAAGTACTTCGGCATTTGTGAATTTTGAATTCGAGTCAAAACCGTTGCCATTAATAATATCCTGCTTGGTTTGAAAAGATACAGGATAATTAGTGTAAAGCCATTCTTTTTTTTGATCATAATATAATTGATCTGTTTTTAAAACACTACCATCACTAGTAGTAATAACAACATTATTTTGTAAATCAATTAAATTATTTTTGGTATAAACAATTGCATAATCTGCTAATACCGTACTTTTTTTATTTTCTTTATCATAAACATAAAGGGTTACGCCATCCACAAACTCCCTAAACGGAAAATCTCTATTTGTATAATCCAAAGCTTTAGTGCTCAATAGGTTTGCAGTAACTCTACCCGAATCTGTATATTTTAAATTAAGCTCATAATCAACTCCTATGGGTTCATTCTCCGATATTCCAATCTTTTGGACTTGCTTAAAACTGTCATTACATGAAAAAAACATAGTCACCGCAACAACGGTGACTATGTTTTTAATACTATATATATATTTTATTCTCATTAAATACTTGGCACTGTAACCGAAGCTCCGATCCAACAACCAATTTTAATGGTTTGGCCAGCTCTTCCCGAACTAAATATTTCAGCTTTTGAAGGCGCCTTAGCCTTATAGTTAGCAGATGATTGTGCCGCTGCTTTCTTCATTGTAGGATCAACACGAGCCGCTTTGTTCGCTTCACTTGCTGCTAACCAATATACCGCTCTTTTATCGAAATTAGTATCTCCACAATTGTTAGCACTAGCCGCATACATGGCAGCAATTGCTATATATGGTCTACCATTTGAAGGGTTAAGTTTTAAAGCTTGTCTGTAATAGTTTCTAGCCTTACCGTAGCTACGCTTCGCTTTCATTTTAGTAGCAATTCTGTAGTATAGTTTAGATTTCTTGAAATTATCGGTTTCTAAACTAATTGCCTGCTCGTAAAACTTAATCGCTTCATTAGGTTTGTTTTCTTTATCTTTTAATAAACCTAAATAATAAGCTGAATTTGCCGAAGGACTCAACTCATGATATGCATTTACTAACTTAAAGAATAATGGATCATCAGTACATTCCTTTTCAGACATTTTACCAGCAGCTCTTTGTAACCAAACGGCATCGTTTTTATTTTCTTCAAAGTCTTTTTGATATAAAGGAATCAAGTTTTCACAGTTTGCTCTGTCCCCTAATTTTTGATCTATACTTCCAGAAATCTGATCGTAAGCCTTCAAATAACTCGAATAATACTTCTTGTAACTATTTTCTTTTTTAGTTAATGCTGTTCCTCCATCTTCTTTTTCAATAAGCTTATTTAGTTTTTCAGAATAATTTTTAACTTCATCTTCAACCTTCTCAACAATATCATCATACTTATTAAACAAATCTTTGGCAGGCTTCTTTCCTTCATCAAATAAATCAACCATTAAAGAAAAATACGTATACAAACTTTTAGGATTAGTAAAAGAATCCTTGTCCATATGGTAGGCCTCATCAAAGCACACATATAATTCATCTTTAGATAATCCAAGAGCATCCCTGTTATCATATTTTAACTGACAACCTTTTGCTAAGTATTCTCCTTTAGGAGTTTTACTAGGAAAATGTTCTCCACGCACATCCCATAACTTAATCAAATCATTAATAAAAGCAGTTTTTTCAGCTCCTTCCGAATTCTTTATTTTATGATTTAATATTTTTTCTCCATCAACATAAATAGCATTATTAAACTTTGGACATTTATTTCTCACAGCCATCCAAGGTTCGTATGCCGCATCATAATTCTTAGCTTTTGTATACTCATGGAATATTGAAAGTTTGGTAAGACATTCTTCATCTTGTTGAGCAAAACCAACATTTATCCCCATAAATAATAATACCAATAATGTAATTTTTGTTTTCATAATAATAGTGTTGTACTTTTTATTGAAATTTTCTTTTCTGAAACCATCTATCGTTCAAAGATAAGCTTAATTGAATATTTATAAAATTCTCTTGAATTAAATTGTTCTTTGTCGTTCCACGTTGTCCGAATTCGAAACCAATATTTGCGTTTGATAACAATCTTGTATCTCCAATCGGTAATCCTACTCCAAAAGATATGCCAAACTCTTTTATAGACTCATCATTAATTTTTAAACCTGTTTTTTCAAGACGCACCCCAGCCCTATAAACCGCTCTTTTAAAATAACTTGAGAACGAATTATATTGCGGAATAAAGAACCCGCCAACAGAGAATGTAGATGCATCTTCATAAGCTGTAATATTAGTACTGTATAGCACATTTGAAAATTTACTTGATTCCTGAAATAAGTATTCTGCACCTATAAACCAATTTCTAACCTGTCCAATACCAAGTCCAAAAGTGAATTTTGAAGGTATTATTAAATCTGTTTTTGCCAAACCTAAGGCATCCAAATCTGCAGTAACCGTATTTACAGGTATTTCTCTACCCGTAGTCTGATTAATGGTTATAGCAGAAAAAACGCGTTCGTTAGCAGAAACCAATGTCGCTTCGGGCGAATAAGTTGCCCCTGTTACCAGCTCCAGTCTTTCGTTTAGTTTTCTTTTGAATGACACTCCAAAATTCATAGTAAAACCACTCAAGTCTGATCGATTAATTTCTCTAGACTGGTATTGCACCGGAACACCATCGTCATATTGAAATGAGACAACATTATTTTGGATATTTCCAAAATTGTATTGAAAATCCACGCCAAGAGATAATCCCTTAGTAACCTGATAACCTGTACCCAAGAATACACGATTCAAACCGCCTTCTCCATTAAATTTATTTGCAATATCTCCATCATCATTTAAGGACTCCAACCTGTAACCTACAGAAGTATAAGGCATAATACCAATTCCAAAACCTAATTTCCCAAGAGGAATAGACATGGCTAAATAGTTAAAGGTTGTAGATTGCGCTTTTCCTTTACTTGTTTCACTCTTTAAATCCGTTTTCTTAAAACTCCCACCCATGGTATAGGTTACCGGTCTAGATTCACCACCCCACATAGCCAAATTATCACCTCCATATGAAGCTGGGTTACGTAAATTTACATGTATACTATCTGTATAAATACTTAAACCTCCCATACTTCTATTTTCGACAGTACCCTTAAAATTTAGACTTCCAATACCATAAAAAGAATAAGGTGAGGCCGTTGCCTCTTGACTATAACTTTGAATTGCCACTAATGCAATTAAAACTAGTACAAGTTTTTTAATCATTCGTTTGTGTTAAATTGTAAAATATAGTCCAATCCTTCTAAAAGAAAATTAGGATTGGCAAATATGCTACTTTTTAATTGTTTAGACAAGAATTTGGCATCACCACCTGTTAAAATAACTGTTAAATCTGAATATTTCAATTTATACATTTCTATAGCTCCGGTTATTTCATTTAAAATACCATTTACAACACCAGAATGTATGGATTCTTCAGTTGAATTTCCAATAACACTATCTGGCAAAGTTGCCTCTAATAACGGTAAATTTGCGGTTAAATTATTCAACGACCGATATCTCATATTTAATCCCGGTGAAATTGCTCCCCCTAAGTAATGATTTTCGCTATTTACAAAATCAAAAGTCATACATGTTCCTGAGTCGATAATGAGAACATTTTTGCTCGAATATGTTTTCACTGAAGCGGCAACCAAGGCCATTCTATCAACACCTAAAGTTTTTGGTGTTTTATATAAATTTTTAAAAGGGAGGTTCGTTTGGGTATCAAGTTCAAGTAAATCGAAATCCTTCTTAATAATTTCTAAATCTGCTCGCTTAAGCTTTCCTACAGATGAGATAATAGCTTTTTCGATATCAGAATAATTCTGCTTTAAAACTTGAACATGTTTCAAAATATATTCTGGTTCAACAGTCTCATTGTGCGCCAATTTACCATTATTAAAAACAGCAAGTTTCACAAAAGAATTACCAACATCTATAATTAAATTCATTCCCTTTTAAATATCAAATTTACAAAACGAGTAACAATAATTATTCCAAATATGCCTATATTATTAAGAACAAATTAATTATAAATTTCAAATTAGAAATTAAAAAAATAAAAAGGATTTTTTAACGGTTTCATTTGGCGAATAGTAAAAATGAATATATATTTGCAACCGCTTTGGCGAGGTACCTTAGCTCAGTTGGTAGAGCAAAGGACTGAAAATCCTTGTGTCCCTGGTTCGATTCCTGGAGGTACCACAAAAAAATCCCGAAACATTTGTTTTCGGGATTTTTTGTTTTAGTGACTTTGGTCCGATTATTTTTCAGATTGCCAATGGGATTTAATGTACGCCATGGTATCTTTAAGTCCTAGCGGTTGAGAGGATGCTGATGCTCTTATGAAAAATTCTTCTTTTTCTCCTTTAACTAAAAATACTGGCGTCTTACTCTTTTCAATTTTTATCACACAAACATCCTTTTCTCCTAACTTAACTATTTTAATACTAATATACTTATGGGATTGCTTGCCCAGACTATTATTTATAACTGTTGTAAGAGTCAAGACAAACCCATCTTGGTTAGCTTTACTTAATGTATTATAATCATTTTCTAGACCAAGAATAGTTCCATCATCATTCACTCCAATAAGAAGTATCCCACCATCCGAATTCAAAAATGCAGATATCGTTTTTGCAACCACCAATTCCAATACCTTGTTTTTAACATTTTTATGATAATCCCATCGTAAAGACGATTTAAATTCTAAAAAGTCTGATTCGCCCTTACTAATTTCTTCTTCTAAATTAAAAACTCTTCGAGCTAAACTATTCTTCTTATTTAAGATACGCTTTATAAATAACAATACGCCGAACGCCAGTAAAGCAATTATACCAATGATAACATATAATAAGGTCCTATCAACCGTAACTTTATCCTTAAACACATTCCATTTTGTGGCCACTTCAAGTAAATCCTCCTTTGACATAGCCTCTGAGCCTTTCATAATATCCGCCAATATTTTTTTATTCCCTTTTTTGACCATAGGTCTAAGGTTATTGGAATATAATACTTCAAATTGCTTATAACCATCAGGAATAGTAACCTTCACCAAATCAAGAACAGCCTCTGGTGTTATATAGACAAACGCATCAATGTTTTGTTGCTCTACTGCACTATATAATTCTCTATTAGAATTAAGCAAATCAAGTTCTAAACTTGGATGATTTTCTTCAAGATAATTACCTGTATATCCATTTTTTACAATACTCACTAAAAAACCAATACTGTCTATACTTGCAGGATCCAAATCCTTTTTAATGCAAAGTATGGCTTGTGTACTTAAAATTTGATCACCAAAATCATAGTCTTTATTCAGCTCTTCACTAAAGAATGCACCAGCAATGACATCCACCTTATTGGTATTCAAACGACTAATACAGTCCTCTGTATTTCCTGGGATAAATGTAATATCAATACCCACTTTGGCACTCCAAAGATTCCACCAATCTATTAAAAAGCCAGTAGCCTTGCCTTGCTCATTTATAGATGAATATGGGGGATAGTCATTTAAACAAGCTATTTTGTAGGATTGCCCATAATATAGATTTGAATATCCAATAATTAATACAAAAAGAGTGAATTTAATAAAACGCCTATTATTCATTAAAATATTATTCAGGGTTATTTAACTATGCTATGGCTCTAGTTTTTATTTAAACACGTTCGAAGAAGCCTCTCACAAATGTGCCAATATTTATTAGAATAAAAAAATTAGTTATCCTCAAAAACAACCCCAATTAGGCAAATACAATAAAAAAAGAATAGATATGTACTCTAACAGTAGTTGTTGAGTTAATTGCAAAAAAAATCCTCAACAAATAAATGTTGAGGATTCAAAAAAGGCAACGACCTACTCTCCCACAAATGTAGTACCATCGGCGCAAATGGGCTTAACTTCTCTGTTCGGAATGGTAAGAGGTGAGCCCCATCGCTATAACCACCTTAAGTTATAGCTGCTGACTATCGGCTTTCGCTTCTAGTCTTCAGCGTTTATCTCGTAGGATAAACAAATATCTTAACATATTGAATAAAGAACATGATTGTAATAATA
>NZ_CANMAU010000006.1:0-2500 GCF_947495925.1 uncultured Algibacter sp. | reverse complement strand
ATCACCGTCTTTGGCCCCTCTTTCCAAAGGGTTCTAATTCATCATGCTTCTAATATCGTGGTCCTACAACCCCACAATTGCCGTAACAATTATGGTTTGGGCTAATCCGCGTTCGCTCGCCACTACTAACGGAATCACTTTTGTTTTCTTCTCCTCCGGGTACTTAGATGTTTCAGTTCTCCGGGTTCGCCTCCTTGCGGATACTATATCTTCAATATAGTGGGTTGCCCCATTCGGATATCTGCGGATCAAATCGTGTGTGCCGATCCCCGCAGCTTTTCGCAGCTTATCACGTCCTTCATCGCCTCTGAGAGCCTAGGCATTCCCCATACGCTCTTATTTAGCTTATTGTACTTTTTGCTTTTTTAATGAGTTTCGATTAATTAGATATCGCTCGTGATTCTAATTAATCAGAATTATTATTTAAATAGATTAGATCGCTCTAATCTTATTTTCATGTATCTTTTTTCAATATGTCAATGAACTTCTTTCCGCTTCGCGGAATCGTGGAGAATATCGGAGTCGAACCGATGACCTCTTGCGTGCAAGGCAAGCGCTCTAGCCAGCTGAGCTAATCCCCCATTTTAAATCCTATTACAAGAATCCTTAACGTGAATTTAGAATTCTCAGTTCTAGAATTTCCTCTATTTAGTAGTTAGTAGTCTCAGGCAGACTCGAACTGCCGACCTCTACATTATCAGTGTAGCGCTCTAACCAGCTGAGCTATGAGACTCTACTAAATTTCTATTTTAAATTAACAGCAATGAGAATAAACTATCTTTCGTAATAGTTATGATACTTTTTAGTCGTCTTTCTCTAGAAAGGAGGTGTTCCAGCCGCACCTTCCGGTACGGCTACCTTGTTACGACTTAGCCCTAGTTACCGATTTTACCCTAGGCCGCTCCTTACGGTGACGGACTTCAGGCACTCCCAGCTTCCATGGCTTGACGGGCGGTGTGTACAAGGCCCGGGAACGTATTCACCGCATCATGGCTGATATGCGATTACTAGCGATTCCAGCTTCACGGAGTCGAGTTGCAGACTCCGATCCGAACTGTGATAGGGTTTATAGATTCGCTCCTTCTCGCGAAGTGGCTGCTCTCTGTCCCTACCATTGTAGCACGTGTGTAGCCCAGGACGTAAGGGCCGTGATGATTTGACGTCATCCCCACCTTCCTCACAGTTTGCACTGGCAGTCTTGTTAGAGTTCCCGACTTGACTCGCTGGCAACTAACAACAGGGGTTGCGCTCGTTATAGGACTTAACCTGACACCTCACGGCACGAGCTGACGACAACCATGCAGCACCTTGTAAATTGTCCGAAGAAAAGTCTATCTCTAAACCTGTCAATCTACATTTAAGCCCTGGTAAGGTTCCTCGCGTATCATCGAATTAAACCACATGCTCCACCGCTTGTGCGGGCCCCCGTCAATTCCTTTGAGTTTCATTCTTGCGAACGTACTCCCCAGGTGGGATACTTATCACTTTCGCTTAGCCACTGAACCGAAGCCCAACAGCTAGTATCCATCGTTTACGGCGTAGACTACCGGGGTATCTAATCCCGTTCGCTACCTACGCTTTCGTCCATCAGTGTCAATTGATTGTTAGTAATCTGCCTTCGCAATTGGTATTCTATGTAATATCTATGCATTTCACCGCTACACTACATATTCTAACTACTTCACAATAATTCAAGATAACCAGTATCAAAGGCAATTTTACCGTTAAGCGGCAAACTTTCACCTCTGACTTAATTATCCACCTACGGACCCTTTAAACCCAATGATTCCGGATAACGCTTGGATCCTCCGTATTACCGCGGCTGCTGGCACGGAGTTAGCCGATCCTTATTCTTACAGTACCGTCAGAACTCTACACGTAGAGTGGTTTCTTCCTGTATAAAAGCAGTTTACAACCCATAGGGCAGTCTTCCTGCACGCGGCATGGCTGGATCAGAGTTGCCTCCATTGTCCAATATTCCTCACTGCTGCCTCCCGTAGGAGTCTGGTCCGTGTCTCAGTACCAGTGTGGGGGATCCCCCTCTCAGGGCCCCTACCTATCGTTGCCATGGTATGCCGTTACCACACCATCTAGCTAATAGGACGCATACTCATCTTGTACCGTAACCTTTAATGTTATCCCCATGCGAGGTCAACATACTATGAAGCATTAATCCAAATTTCTCTGGGCTATTCCTCAGTACAAGGCAGATTGTATACGCGTTACGCACCCGTGCGCCGGTCGTCAGCAAAGAAGCAAGCTTCTCTCTGTTACCCCTCGACTTGCATGTGTTAGGCCTGCCGCTAGCGTTCATCCTGAGCCAGGATCAAACTCTTCATCGTTAAATTTTGCGTGTTACTATCATATTAATACAATGCAACATCTTTTAACAACTAATCAGAATCTCTAGTACTCAAAATGGTCTATTCTCTTTGTTGAATTAAATCGTTTCCAATTCAATTCTTACGCTGTCAATTCAATATGTTTATGAACTTTTTTT
>NZ_CANMAU010000005.1 GCF_947495925.1 uncultured Algibacter sp. | reverse complement strand
GACTGTCCTACTCTGATAGTGATAATGATGGACATATTGATGTTGAAGGATTAGGGCAAGATTTAGATAATGATGGAATTGTTCAAGAAAATGAAATTATTGAGGAGAATAACTACTATCCCTTTGGTGGCTCTCACAAAGGTTACAATAATGTAGTAAATGGAGTGCATCATCCTTATGGATACAGTGGTAAAGAAGAACAGGACGAACTCGGTTTACAATGGATGGATTTTGGGGCAAGGAACTATGATAAATGGCTTGGACGCTGGATGAATGTTGACCCAGCAGCAGACGTTTTAGAATCTTCTTCACCATATGTTTACGCATTAAATAGTCCAATAGTCTATCTGGATTTAGATGGAGAGCTTCCAATACTGATAAATGGTAAAGTTGAATATGATTCTGAAAGAGGAGATGAATCTTATTGGACTTCCGAAATTATAGCTACAATTAAAGGCTCTGGTATAGCTAATCCAGGAGGTCAGATTCACTATGTAGATGGAGATAGAGGTTATGGTTATAGCTATAAATCTGGTGGTTATGCGACTAAAAGAAATGCTTTAGGAGCAAATAGTAGATATAATGGAGGTTATAAAGCAGCGGAGAAAGATATAGACAATATTATAGCTAAACTTGAAAGAGACCCAGAAACAGGGAAAATAACAGAAAAAATACAAATCTATACGCATAGTAGAGGAGCAGCTTTTGGAGCAGGATATACAAGCAGACTTTTGCGTTATATTAGAGAGAATTCTGAATTGTTTGCAGACCCAAACAATGTAATCGACTTTGTATTAAATTTAGCTCCACATCAATCTAATTCTATTGATTCTCCAGATGGAGTTGATGCTTATTCAATCGATAGAGGCTATGATATGTTATCAGGAGATGATATGAGTGGACTTAAAGGAGCATTTAAAAGTAATTCAGAAAAAGGTAAATTTGGGGAATCTCATAGAATACGGTCTTTCAAAAATGATTTAAAATCATTTATGGATGCATTTACAGAAAGTAAAGGAGATAATACTAAATTGATTAATGGTTTTATCGAAAAAATGAAAGCATATGGAATTAAAGTAACTGTTAAAGAATAAAAATGGAAGTATTAAAAAGTATTGGGTATTTAATAATAAGTTTAATCGTTTATTATCTTCTGCAAATGATAGGTTCTTTTATAGAATTTGGAATATTTGGTTCAGGAGCAGGTATTGAAGGATATGAATTATTTGTTCCTATTGGAATGGTTATTATACAACTTATTTTAATAACCTTTTTAAAATATAAGACTTCATTATTTTCAAACAATATTTTGTACGTATTAACAATGATTATACCAATAGGTCTACTGATATACTACTATTATTTCCAATGAATTATCATAAACAATGAATGATGAAGCCACCTTTAACGAGGTGGTTTTTTTGTTACATAGCACTAATCTTGGAAGCCCTGCAAAACTCAAAACGCTTTTAGAATAAGTTGTCCCTTATAAGGGAATACCATAAAGTAAATATGAGTTTCTTAAATCATTTAAGTTAATAAAAACGGCAAATTATTTAGAAGGTTTTTTACATGTGCTACAATGGGTTTTTTTGTTTTGAAGTCGTCTTAAATCTTGATGAGATTTAAAGTGGATTTTGTATTGGTTAATTTCAATGGGGTCTCCGTTAAATACCTCAAAGGGCGTATTACCACCTAGTGCTTTTTGAGGTCTTAAAGTATTATAATCCTTAACTGTTTTACTCATTATGAGATTAAGCTGTTTTCTTGAATGAATAGTTTCAGGATATAAAAATTGTTGTTTTATCACTTTATTTAAAGCTTCAATCATTGAATTTGAATAGATAACATCGTGTTGAGCAATAGTATGTTTGGAAGTCATATTTAAGTTTGACAAATATCCAGAAACAGTATGGTTTACGTTTTCGCAACCTGCATCGGTGAGAAACTGAATATGACTAGGGTTATATTTTTCTCTCGCTTCTTTGAGAATATTTTTAATAGCTCGGCCCGAATTGCTATTACATATTCTATAGGCTAAAATCATTTTAGAGAAGTGATCTATTAAAAGATGAATATAATGTTTCTTAGTGTTAGTGGTCTTAAATATAGTGACATCAGCACACCACAGTTCATTTGGTTTTGAAGTTCTAATAGGATTGTAATTGTCTGATTTTCGTTTAAGGCGTTTGGTTTTAAAGCCTAGAAGCTTGCAGTATTTATAGAATGTACTCTCACAGCAGCTCAACTTTTTATCTCTTAACGCTTTTAAGTAAATGGAAGGTTTAGACCAATGGCAATACTCAGGATGTGTTACATATTGCTTAATGGTTTCTACTTCGGAAGCCAATAGTTGGTTTGAAAATCTTTTGGTACACCATTTAAAATAAGAAGGTTCGCATTTGTGAATCACTAATGATTTATAGTTGTGGTATGTGGCTCTAGATATGTTAAAGACTTTTAGAGCGTTATTTATAGGAATTGAATTTTTTACACTTTCAATACTATTGACTATGAGCTCTTTTTGCGCATAAATTTCAGATTTAAAGCTGCCAAAGTTTACTGCTACAGCATGCAAGGTTTCAAGTAATTTAAAATAGGCTTTATTCAGGCTCTTCAACCTTTGTGTTTGGCCAATTTTGTTGAACAGCAAGATATCGTCTTTAATGTATTCTGATAGTTCACAGCCTATATATTTGTTTGAATGTTCTCGTTTCCATCTTGAAATATTAGAGGAAGCAACTTTATTTCTAAGCTCAATGGGTAAACTGTCTTCAAGGCCTAGTCTGAAATAATGTTTAATATTGGTATCCCAAGATTTGCGCTTAGCAATGTGTTTATGATATACAAGAAAAGAATCGTCGGTTTGTGCTAATGTTTTGGTGTTCATTTTTTGTTACAAAACTTCAATTAAATTTTTGACAGGTAGTAAGGGTCATCCTTAAAAAAGGTATTGTACTTTTTATACACTACTATTAGGTGTAAGTGGAAAATACAACCCTTACAAACAGTAAGGGGTAACCTTACCTTTTATGATTTGGGTTATAGTATTTTTAATGTATTGTTTATCAAGCCCAAATAATGAAACATACTCTTTTTACTTTATGCCTTATCGCTTTATTGATGGGGTGTAAAACAACATCTATTAATAAGGCATCACACGAAACTACAATACAACGTATACCTATTTGTAGCATTGGCTTAGATAAAGATGTGGTTCTGCAAACCGCGCACAATAATGTTGCATGGCCTGTATACAATGCGCCCATCAAACTCGTTGTTGAAGTGGTGCCATTTAGTCAACAAACTTATAAGTCATTCTTAAATGCATCGGCCGTTCAGTTTAATGATATTCGTATTAATTATGTTGACTCCTTAGAGTCCAAGCCAGAGTTTGTAACTTTAAAATTAATTGACAAAATAGCTGTGTTAAAGGCATTGAATACTAAAGAAAATAAAAGTGTTAAAGATTATTTAAGTCTTAACCCATCGGCCAATATTGTAACCAGTGTGTCATTGGCATTTAATGAAGAGCAGTTAAAAGCTTTAAAAATGGCAGAATCTGTATTTTTAATTGAGCATACTCCTAAAACTTACGCTTTAGAATTATACAGTTTAAAAAATGAAAAGCAAATAATATCATTTAACCAAGGTGTGGCCTTTGCTTTTAAAAAACAAAATTGCTGCTGGCAGGAAGATAAGGCACATCATATTAATATTGTAGATTTTGTACAAACAAATAAGAACTGCCCGAATAAAACTTATAGAAAAGCGAAAAAAGCTAAAACAAAGGTGAATATTTATAAATTATAGCATCATGAGAAACCTGTTTGTATTGTTTGTACTTATGTTTTTATGTCATGCCTGTGATGATATTATTGGTGTTAAAGACATATCCAGCAGCTCAGTAAAAATATTGGCGCCAACTAATAATACCGTATTGAAAGACACCTTAATAACATTTTCTTGGGAAATAGTTGAGGATGCAGAACGGTATCATATACAAGTAGCCACACCTTCATTTTCAAATGCTTTACAAATAGAAGCCGATTCTACACTAGCAGGTACCAGTTTTTCAACAACTTTAGGTTTTAAAACTTATGAATGGCGTGTTAGCGCTGAGAATTCTGATTATAATACAGGGTACACCATACAAAGTTTTAAAATTGAAGAGTAAAACAAAAACATATACTTTACTGTTGGTAGTATTGGTAGTTTGGGGGATTGTGGGTTATAAAATAATGATCACTATACATCCTAAAAAGGCAATACCAGACATGGTTGATTTTAGTAGTTCGTTTAACCCGGTTTATGAACAGAAAGTGGATACCTTTTCCATAAGCATGGTCAATAGAGATCCTTTTTTAGGAACCTTAATGGTTAAAAAAAAAGCCTTAAATAAATCAATAAAAAAAAATAGACTAGAATGGATACCATTAGAATATCATGGTACTATTTCAAAAGGCAAGGATCAAACTACACTATTCATTATATCAGTAAATGGCAAACAATATATTTTTAAAAAGGGTCAAGTTATTGAAGAAGTGAAATTAATACGAGGTACCAAATCAAGTGTTTTAGTATCCTATAAAAAGGAAAGAAAAACATTTAAAAAAACATAACATGATAAAAGTAAAAGCAGGAGCATTGCAATTCACCACCTTTATTGTTGTGGTTATAGCATTATTGCTATCTGGTTTTATTCTATTTATACATACATATAAAAAAATTGATGTTCAACAGCAACTTACTAAAGAAACTATAGACAATGCAAAATTTGGAATTTACCATTCGCTTAGTAATGAGATGCCATTAAATGATTCTACCAAGGTTAGCATAATTGAAAACACCTTTAAAACATTAACAGTATACCGTGATTTTTGGGGTATTTATGAGAAAATAGTTTCCGTTTCTAGAATAAAGAATATGGATTTTACTCAAATAGCTTTAGCAGGCAGCTCGCAACCTGAAAATGATAGAACGGCGCTTTATATTGAGGATCATAATCGGCCGTTAGTGCTTGTGGGTAAGACTAAAATTAAAGGTACAAGTTATGTGCCCCAACAGGGCGTGAGAACTGGAAATATTTCAGGACACTCATATTATGGTGCTGAATTGATTTATGGTAAGCAAAAAACAAGTAAGACCTTACCAAAGCTTCAATCAGAATGGTTAGGTGGGCTGGAGCAAATAAGTAATAAATATACACATGTTGATGCTAAGCAGTATCTCGATTTGGAACAAAATTTATCACACACAAATTCATTTAAAGCGCCTATACAAATGATTTATAGCAAATTTGATATTGATTTAACAAATGTGTCTTTAACTGGGCATATTGTAGTTCAATCAAAAACAAGAATCATTGTGGATGCATCATCCAATTTAAAAGATGTTCTTTTAATCGCACCAAGCATTCAAATTAAAGACCAAGTAAAGGGTGTTTTTCAAGGGATAGCATCAAAAGAAATTAGAGTAGGAGAAAGGTGTCAATTAAATTACCCAAGTGCACTTGTCTTAAATGATTATAGAAGTGGGGTGGATGTAGACAAAAGTGTCTTGAATTCTCCCACTATAATTATTGGTAGGGGTTCAGTACTTAAAGGTGTTATTACCTGCTTAGGCGAGATCAAAAATTATCAATCACAATTATTTATTGAGAAAGACGCTAAAGTTTATGGTGAAGTTTATTGTAATATGAATTTGGAATTGCTGGGAAGTGTTTTTGGTAGTGTATATGCATCAAGTTTTGTGGCTAAACAGTCCGGATCGGTTTATCAAAATCATATTTATAATGGAACCATTATTGTTGATGAATTACCTCAAGAATACGTAGGTCTATCATTCAAAGATTCAAACAAGGGGATTGCTAAATGGTTATACTAAAAAAAATAAAGGCTTCTACACTTATGGAAACCTTGGTTGCTACGGTTCTTATTTTGGTCATTTTTATTTTGGCTAGTATGATTTTAAATAATGTGTTCTCTAATACTATAAAAATCAATACAAAGGCTGTGAACACCTATTTTAAGGAGCTTCAGTATTTAAATAAAAATAAAAAGTTGCCCTTGCCCTTTTATGATGATTTCAAAACATGGGAAATTACTATTGAAAATCATAAAGTCAATCAAAAAAATGTGGTGGTGTTCGAAGCTATTGAAAGCCTTTCTCATAGAACCATAAAAAAAGCATTTCATGACTATTAATCATAAAATACAAGCGTACACAATAAGTGAAATGGTTGTTGTGATTATTTTAACAAGTATCACTGTTGGTATAGCCTTTTCAGTATTATCACTTGTAAGAAGCCATATGAATGTCATTCAAACAAATTTAAGCAAGGATATGAAATTGAGTTTGTTAGAGCAGTCTTTATTTATAGATTTTAATAGCTATTCAAATATTAGTTACAATGGATTGGAAGATCAATTAATTCTTAAATCTGAAATAGATTCAATAGCCTATAAGTTTGGAGATAGACTAATCATTAAAGACTTAGATACTTTCAAGATTGAAATCGCTGATAAATTGTTCTTCTTGGATGGGAATCATGTGAATGGAGGACAGGTTGATGCTTTAAAATTAAAGGTATCAAAGGATCACCATAGGCAACTGTTGTTTGTTTGTAAAGATAATGATGCTAGCTTATATATGAATTAATGGCGTTTCAATTAGATAATATAAAACCCACTCCAAAAGCTAAAAAGCCAAAGACAGATGTCGGTTTTCTTCAAAAGGAAATCACACTTTTTAATAACGCATTTTCCAATAAAATAAAAGAAGACTTTTATGCTGAATTTAGTGTTTTATTAAAAGCTGGCGTATCCTTAAAAGACGCTTTAGAGCTCATTGGGAAATCACAGAAGAAAAAGCAGAATCAAGAGATTTTGAATAAAATATGCGAGGATATTGTTTCTGGGCAAAGTTTCTCTGAAGCTTTACGGGTTCATAAACCCTTTACTAACTATGAGTATCATTCTATTAGAATAGGAGAAGAAACAGGAACATTAGCACAAGTTATTGAACAATTAGGTGAGTTTTTCACTAGAAAAAATGAGCAACGCAGAGAATTAATAAGTGCATTGACCTATCCGCTTATTATTTTAAGCACGGCCGTTTTAGTGGTGTTTTTTATGCTTCATTATGTAGTACCCATGTTTCAAGATATATTTGAACAACAAGGTGTTGAATTGCCAACCATAACCAAATTCATTATTAGGGCTTCTGAATTATTGAGTCGTTATGGTTGGGTACTACTATGCCTATTGGTATTAGTTTTTGCAGTTAAGCCTATTCTAAAAAGAAAAAAGAGGCTAAAACAATTAAAAGATCAAGCGGTTTTAAAACTCCCTTTTATAGGCGATTTTGTTAAGACAGTGTATTTATCGCAATTTACCCAAGCTGTTGCTTTACTAACAGCGTCTAAGGTGCCTATGGTTAATAGTATTCAGCTCGTAAAGCAGATGATTAATTTTTATCCCTTGCAAGATGCCTTAGAGAATGTTGAACAGTATATTTTAAAAGGAGAATCTCTAAGTGAAAGTTTAAAACAACATACTTTATTTGGTGATAAAATGGTAGCTCTTGTAAAAGTGGCCGAAGAAACAAATCAAACAGAATACATTTTTGAACGCTTAAATCAACAATATAATACTCAAGTACAGCAAAAATCTAAAATGTTGTCTACACTCATGGAGCCTTTTATAATTCTAATTGTTGGTGTTTTGGTTGGTGTTATTCTAGTGGCTATGTACTTGCCAATGTTTAAGTTGAGTTCTGTGATGGGATAACTAAATCAATGCGTATTGTTTAAAAAGTGCAAGCACATTTCCCTTCGTTTGAAAAATACATTTCATAAAAATGGCTTCACTAAAAAAGTTTCAAACGGATCTTGAAAGCTTGCAAAACTCAATTCATTTTTATAAGAGAGAGTCCTTTATTAGGGAATGCATTAAATATTCATCATATTTATATTTATTAGAAGTTTTAGTAAGTATTACAGCTTTTGCTTTTATTTAGACTTAGGAATTATTCAAGGAAGAGTTCTTAAAATATTGAAAAAGCGGGCGTGGTGGCATTGGTAGATATGCTAGACTTAGGATCTTGTGCCGCGAGGTGTGGGAGTTCGAGTCTCCACACCTGCACAAAAAGTAGAATAGAAATCTTCGACTTTTTTCTTTTAAAATAGCCCTCAATTTTTATTCGGGTACAACATAGGTAGAACATCTTCTTCTTGCTCATGACTATATAGAAAACACTGACAGGAACTTCTCTGAAACTAATTATGCTATTAGCTTACATTCTCATAGTTATTTTTCTATGCTCTTTTTTCAGAGGTATGGGGTGACATACTCAGAATTTTGAAGTAAATAAATAAACTTCAAAAAGCAGGGGTGGAGAACAAGAATGGATGAGTCTTGAAGATATATAATCCATATCACCGCAATTTAAACTCGTAAAATACACCCATCAAAAGACTACGGCATAAAGCCATCGCTTCGCCCAAAACTCATTTATTCCGTTTCCTTTTGAGCTGTGATTTTAACTTCCGTTTGGGTGACCGCTTAAATATTGTTTAATCTAAATTCAAAAGCTATGTATTTACAAAATTTACAGCAGGATGACATCTTTGTTCCATCAGAAATGAAATCCTTAAAAACTTTGACGCAAATGGAATCTAGACGTGGACTTGACAACGTCATTATCTCCAATGGGAAAATCGTCAATGTCGTATCGAACAGCTACGGACATATTCCGAATCCATTGTTCTTCAGAAAAGCTGAAGACATGCTATCCAATGCAGACCTGAACTACCATAAACGTACCATCAATAAGAATGATAGGTCCTTTATTACGGACTTCATTATTGAGGATAAAAGTCAATTCTTTGTGAAAAACAAAGAGGATTTGATATTGCCGATGCTTCGTTTTAAGAACTCTTATGACGGTAGCGAAAAGACCTCTGGCCACTTCGGGTTTTACCGAAAAGTATGTTCTAACGGTTTGCACGTTTCTCAGGCGGAAATAGAGTTTTCCATAAAGCACAGTAAGAACAACACGCATCTAATTATGCCTCGACTGAACAACTTGTTTGACAAATTTTTAGATAACGAGTTTTACACCATTACTAAGAAGTTCGATAAGATGAAAGCATTTAAAATTATTGATACACAAGAGTTCGTTAAAGCTATTCTTGATAAAACGAAGCTGTTTAGGTACGAATGTAGCGACAAGAATAGTAGCCCTTCAAAAAAGTCTCGTGAAGTCATTAAGATTTTGAATTACGAGGCCTTATTGCTCAACGAAGAACCAAATCTATGGTTAGGCTACAATGCTTTTAACTCGGTTTTACACAATACATTAAAGAAAGGCTTCGGTCAACAAGAGCGGTTGGATAAGAAGTTATTCGATGAAGTCTTTGACATGGCTTAGAGAAATTAAAGGTTTGTCCAGTACCTTAAACTGGATTTTTTAAAATACGACATTCCTAATCCCGCTCAGCACATTCCCTTTTTCTCCGAGCCTGTCTGCCGAAAAGGCAGGAAAGCACTCCTTCACAGGAAAAGAGCTTCACTACACATATCTTGGACACAATCCCCAATTTTGGCTTTCCATGCTAACCCTTCCCGCTATGCTGGGAAGGAACACTTCATTACCGAGCCCAACTTGTGAATCAAGTCCGCTTCTTCACTGGAAAGCCATCACTTCGGTTTTATTAACAGGATTTTCGGCGCGGTCTTCTTGAGACCTCACCCGAAATTTCTTAAAAACCGATCCGCTGTCATACGCATTTTAAGGGGTTTATAATAAATGACACCTTTATTGTTTTTCGGGGCATCGAAAAACAGGCACGACATAAGCACTTCTAATTTTATCACATTTACAATGGTCACTTAACTTTCTGTACGTTCACATTGAAACTGTTCTAAAAAGAATTTCTAATGTCCTTATGGAACTTGTAAAGACTATACAAGTTTTAAAAAAAAAGAAGGTTTCTACGTCCTTGAAAATCCAAAGATTTTCTACGTTGCAGACACTCCTGATTTGTGTTCTAAAAGTCTTGACAAAACCCACGTCATCTATGGTGCGGAGCACGAAAGAAATCGAACAAAACACCCCTTAAAATTTAATCTGTTTTAAATCCCATAGGGGAAACATTAATCTAAATTTTTTAAATCATGAGTACATTAAGAAACAAAGTACAGTTAATCGGAAACGTTGGTGTTGAGCCAACCATTACAGAATTAGAGAACGGTAAAAAAGTAGCCCGTATTGCCATGGCAACAAACGAGCATTACAAAAACAGTAAGGGCGAAAAACAAACCGATACCAATTGGCACAATCTTGTGGCATGGGGCAAGGTTGCGGACATCATTGAAAAGTTTGCAACTAAAGGCAAAGAAGTTGTTATTGAAGGTAAACTAACTTCACGTTCATACGAGGATAAGGAGGGTATAATACGCTATGTGACCGAAATTCAAGTTAAGGAAGTATTATTTCTAGGAAACCATAAATAGGATTAAGAAGAGGGTGTTCCCTTTTAATGTAACACCCTCTTTTCATTATTAATTTCTAAAGAAACTTACAATGAACAGCAAAGTTAATGAAATACAAATAAGTTATAAAGAGAAACTCAAGACGCAAGTAAAAATTTCAAGTTCTTCAGATGCCAAGGATATTCTTTATAAGCATTGGAATAAAAACACTATAGGTTTATTTGAAACCTTTAATATTATGCTTCTTAATAATTCAAATATGGTCAAAGGAATTTGCCAAATATCTTCGGGAGGTATTACTGGAACTCTCGTAGATGTTAGAATTTTGTTTGGTATCGTTTTAAAGTCACTTTCGGTTGGTGTTATTTTAGCACATAATCACCCTAGTGGAATCTTAAAACCAAGTGAAGCCGATAAAATCCTTACCCAAAAAATAAAAAAAGCAGCTGCGCTTTTTGATGTTAAAATACTAGACCATTTGATAATCATTCCAAATGGGAAGTATTACAGTTTTGCAGATCATAATGTCTTATAATTTAAAATTTAGGAATCATGATATACTTAAATTATAATAATCTGGATGCTGAAACTCAAGAGCGGTTACTTCAAAATTCAAAGTGTGATGTGGAGCAACAGTCTGGGGATGACTTAAAAGCTTATGCCATAGAAAATCATTTAGATTATGATACCCTTCTAAATGAAGAGGCTATTCGAAATCTATATAACTACATATTCGTTTTTAATATCTAGAGCTTACTTCAACCATCCATGAGACCTTTGAGTTTTTCAAAGGTCTTTTTTCAAAAACCGTATAAAGTATAAATGAGGATGTCATTTTTTTAAAAATCTGACGTCCTAGAACCTGCCGTTTTTGAAAATCATTTTGAATACCATAAAACCAAAGCATTTGACATCAATTCGCGTTTTTAATTAGAGCCTAAAACAAATACCTTTAATACCGTAGCAAGTTGTTATGAGTAAAAAAAGCAACGGACTTTTTAGTCAGGTTGTTTGAAAATTTTGTCATGCTGAAGCATGACGAAATCGATAAGCAAGAGGGTAACACGCGATGCGATGTTACAGGTTTTTATTTTTATGCAATCCCTTATAGATAAAGGGATTAGAGGTTTTATGAAAAAAAGGTGTTTTTCCATTTTCACGGAAAAACTCTTAGAGCCCAGTAAAACCAACAAATTTTTCACGAAAAAATGGATAAAGGATATGAAAAAGAACGATTTGAGAGTTTAAGCATCAAATCTTCAGTAGCACATAAATTTAGAAAGTATTGTAAAACTATTTCAAAATCACAGTCGATGACCTTATACCATATGATTAACTTTTTTGAATTAAATGGAGTTTCTCCGCAAGATAATCTAGGGGATAGCATTACCTCACTAAAAGGGCAAATCATTAAACGCTCTAATGCCATTATCGCCATTATCAAGAGCATAGAAAAGATGCATCACAAACCAACCACCCTCATTTTAAAAACACTGTTTGAAGAAACTGCCAAAATGGAAAGTATTGAAGAAGACACTTTTAATTTTGGAACACCAAAACTCATTACAGAACGTGAAGAACTTGAGTATTATCAGAAAGCCTATCACAAATCTCAGAAAGATTATACGAACCTAAAACAAGACACCACAGATCTGCTTAAAACATTGAAATATGTGAGAAATAATTTTGGCGTCGGACATTATAGATTAGATGTTAATAAAGAGTCTATGAAACAATTTAAAAAAAAACTGGAGCATGTACATGAGTATAACACCCCAGAAAATAGGAGCTAATTACGCAAGTTCTGTTGCCGATTTTGTTGGATATTTAGAAAAAGAGAATGAAGGGAAACCCCGGGAGGATATGGAGTTTTTTTTTAACCAATATGATGATGCCGTTTCTAACAAAACGGTTATTCATGATATTGATTCGAATACGTCCAAACTTAAGAAATCAGAACCAAAATTCTATGCATTGACAGTTAGCCCGAGTCAACATGAATTAAAACATTTAAAAAATCATTCACAAGATTTGAAAGCTTATACCCGTGCACTTATGGAGGATTATGCGAAAGCATTTAATCGCGAAATTGATGGTAGACCAATTCACGTAGACGACATTGTATATTATGCCAAAGTAGAACATGAAAGAATTTATAAAGGTATGGATAAGGCCATTCAAGAAAATGCCCCTTTTCAAAAGAAGATCGTGCGCTTAAGACATGATATTCTGAAAATTGAACAGGGTAAATTGCAAGGTGATCGTAAGGCCATTTTAAGGCAAATAAAGCAGCTTAATGCCGACGCGCCCCATCAGCTAAATGGGCAAATGATTGTTCAAGGTATGCCGAAACAAGGGGCGCAATCTCATATTCATATTATAATGAGTAGGAAAGATAAGTCCAATAGATATAGTTTATCTCCAGGGAGTAAATACAAAGCTTCTGAAGTAGAAATGAATGGTAAAATAGTCAAGCGCGGGTTTAATAGAGATGTGTTTTTTTCGAATTCTGAAAAAACTTTTGATAAAAAGTTTCAATACAATCGCAATTATGTGGAATCTTATAAGGCTAGAAAGCTTTTTATTAAAAACCCACAAAAATACTTGGCAAGCATCATGGGTTTACCAACTACGCAAAAAGCAATAGCTTTTAAAATGCTTAGTAAAGCAGGTGTGAATACAACGCTTTTAAATTTGCCTACCAATAAAGTGCAATTGATGTTAAAAGCGATTAAGTATTTAAAACGAAGTATCGGAAAAGCTATCGAATCTGGATCTATCGGGATATGAGTTTGTCATGGCCACATATTGTTCTGTATATCATCATTCCAGTACTCATTTTGAGTATTGTAGTTTATGTCTTTTTTCATGAAGAAGGTGCTGGCTCTGCTGATAAAAAATATGGAGTTCGTTTTAAACTGAAACGGGGGAAGTTGAAAATTGATAATATTAAACGTGGTGTATCTGTTATTGGTTCGGCTGGTAGTGGGAAAACAGAAAGTGTCGTTTATAATCTCTTGCAGCATTTCAGTAAACACGACTTCTGCGGAATCATTCATGATTATAAGGATTTTGAACTTACCGAAATGGCATATCCCTTGTTTCAGAATAAAGATCAAGTGACATTCTACATCATTTCATTTGATCGGATCTACTCTAAAGTAAACCCTATAGCTCCGAGGTATCTGCCGAATGAAGAAAGTGTCAATGAACTTTCTAGGGTACTTATTGAAAATTTATTGGAACAAACGGGCGTGCCCAACGCCACGTCACGTTTCTTTAATGATGCTGTGGAAGGCTTATTGGCAGGTTTGATTTGGAAACTAAAATGTGATTACCCAAAGTATTGCACCTTACCATATCTCATTGCTACCTTTCAAAGTATGCATACTAAAAAACTAGTGGCTTTTCTCAGTTCCAACATCACCTCTAAAAGTATGGCGAGTGCTTTTATTAATGGGATAGAATCTGAAAAGCAAACGGCAGGCGTGAAAAGTACGTTAGCTAATGCGTTTAAGAAGATTAGTTCTCAACGTATTTTTATGGTACTCTCAAAAGATGAAGTGCCACTTGATGCCAATAAACCAGATAATCGCGCTGTCATATCCATAGTCAATAATCCGAAATACGAATCGGCCTATGCACCTATAATAGCAACAATCATGCACACGGTTATTAAACAAATGAGTGTTCGGCATCGAGAATCGTCATTTATACTTTTAGAGGAAGCACCTACCATTCGATTAGTGAATATGCATCGCATTCCGGCTACGCTAAGGAGTTATGATATCTCTACAGTCTACATCATGCAAGATAAAATACAGAATGATATGCTCTATGGAGATAAAGCCAGTAAAGCGATTTTGAGCAATTTATCTTATCAGTTTTTTGGAAAGGTCAATGACCCCGATACCGCCAAATACTATGAGCAGTTTTTTGAGTTAATAAAAATGAAAACCACGAGCGTTAATAAAGGCTTTAATCTCAATTTTGATACCAGAGTTACCAAAGGGGAGAAGGAAGTTTCTAAACAGCGGGCCGCTATTTTCTTCCAATTAAAACAAGGAGAGTTTGTTGCCTTTGCGGATGGAAAAGATAAAAAGGTGCAGTTTAAACTCCAAAAGATAGTAAAGGTATTGCCTGAAAAAAAGGTTGTACTCACGGATGAGGAATTAGAGCTTCATTATAAGCGGATATATGGAGAGATAGCCAACTTATTTTGATCGCTTTTAATTTCATGTTGATTTTTAGACTACCATGTGTTTGTGTCATTTGTCTGTAAAGGATTAAAGTTTGACTACAAAGTAATAAATTCAATAATCGCTATGATAAACCCGAAACTTAACTAAATTTACTTATTTTATTGAATATGAATACTAAACTAAGGACTTACATTTTATGTGCTAATCAAAAAGCGATGGCCTTGTATAAGTTGTCCAAAGAAACTCTTATGACATCTACAAGCTATGATTTTATGGTCTTTGGGTTTTCCAAATGGGAGGACGTCATAGAAGATATGGAGGAATGGGAAGACTTTGTTGCTATTGATGAAACAACCTATCATGAATTACATGCTAATCTCTGTGTGAAACTCAGGGCACTGATTCGATATTTCTAAATGCTATAATATGGGAATGCTGGTTGTCTTCTTCTTTAAAATATTGGAATTTATCCTGTGGGGTGTATTCAGATCTGTCTTTCCGCGTAAAACATATAGAAACAATTACAGAACCTTGTCAGATATGGAGAAAGTAACCTATTTGGAAAGAAGAAGACAGTTCAAGGGATATAAAAAAGGATGGCTCTATTTTAGATGTAAAGAAGAAGGCTTGTTAAAAGCATACAAGCAGATGTTTAAAAAAGAGAGTATTAAGTCTATAGAGGCAAAAAAAAATGAATAAGGTTTCGTTTTAGTATGGATGCTTTTAACATTTAAATGAAGCCATTTATGGCCTGTATTTTAAAAAAAATTAGCTATTATGCTGATTTAAATATTATAAGCATGAATGACGTCGACAATATCCTCTTTAATAAATTCCCAGTGCTTTCCCATGTAACAAATAGGATCGAAGTCATGATCCGCCTGTGAAAAATCAATAAAATTTTGAAGGATTAGTGCGCTGTCATGTCCATAAGGGTAACGTTGCTTATGCAATTGTAACATGTGTTCAATATTATAAGTGTTAAAGAGTTCGTGTAAGTCCCAAAAATCCTTTTTTCTACCACCTCTTTGTATAACATCTAGCTTCATGGCAATGATTTCTTCTATGGTTGCCATTCTAATACGGTCTTCA
The DNA here is from genome assembly GCF_947495925.1 of uncultured Algibacter sp. Classification (GTDB taxonomy): domain Bacteria; phylum Bacteroidota; class Bacteroidia; order Flavobacteriales; family Flavobacteriaceae; genus Algibacter_E. The sequence continues at coordinate 411,064 of NZ_CANMAU010000005.1, read as the reverse complement.
GTATATTCAGGCTGTATATATTCATCCGTATAATAAACATCTAATTTTAAAGCGTGGTCTGAATCATGGCCTATAAAATAAGCCTTTCCTAATCCAGGGTCGATGTTACTAAGATGGTCAATATAGGCGAAGTTTGATTCAAGATAGGTATCGATGACTTTAAAGTCAATAGTACCATAAGCAGCATCGCTAAATAAATCAATATCGATAGATTCCCTATGCCCAATTTGTAGACTTAATGCTGTTCCTCCAACCAACCTGAAATCACTAAAGACTTCTGAATCCATGAGTTGTCCTAAGCTTTCTCGAAGTAAGTCATTTACTGTATTATAATATAACATGGAAATATATAGGCTTATAATCTAGACACCGTATATGGTTTTCTAGTTGTTGCGTTTAAAGTTGCATTTATTTTCTTTAGACCATAAAAGCGGCGAATCTCTTTTTGTTCATCCGTGTTGCCACGCTCAAAAACACGCTTTATAACCGCCTTATATTGTTTGTCCCAATCTATAGTGTTAATATCTGTATCCCAGAATAAAGATGGTCTTAAAATGGAAAGGTTTGGAGTTTTTAAGGTCTGTTTTTTCTTTTCTTTAGCAATGTCATAATACGTTTGTAATAGAGCTAAGGTGCCTTCTTCCATATCTAACTCAGTTTCTATCTTTAAGGCTAGATGGGTATTAAGTTTTCTTTTACCTTTAGTAATCGCATTAAGTGTTTGGGGATGTTCATTTATGGACATAGCAAATGGACGTTGACGAATCAAACGTTTATTTAGCTCACGCTCAAGTATAAAACCCGGATGGATGCCTTTGTATTTTTCTATGAGGTCATTCATAATACAAATATAAATAATTTTGTTTACATTTTTAAAAACAAATACCTTGCCAGATATCATAATTAAATGAGCATATAGGAGCATAGTGATGATCTTTAAAGGCAGAGCAGTATTCAGTTTTGATGACTACACTCTTAAATAACGGAGTTATTGCTTTTTGGTGAGCGTATCTGTAGGTAATATGTGTTCTTTAATAATGGTTGTGTTTAAGGTGTCCTGGGTAGGTTTCATGGGAATATTTAGAGCCTTTTTAATCATACTATTTCCATCAACTTTAGGTTTTGGATTTCCAAAAAATAAAATAAAACCAATCCCAATAACCGTAATTATATTACTAATGATATAAAACTTTAACCAAGGTCTTCTCTCTGTTTTGCTGTTTAAAGGTTTTGATTCAATATAAACACCAGGCTCATTATAACCTAAAGCCTCGTTACAATTTTTAAGGGTTTGAACCACTTCATTTCTTCTTTCATTATGGTTGCGAAGAATAAAATAGCATGTGGAAGCAAGTGCCAAATCTATTATAAATAACCCTATTTTTCCAAATTCGGAAAGCGAGAACTGAGATATAAAACCACCAAAGGCAAATTGTAAGGTTAGAAACCCAGAAAAAATTCTCAAATCTGCACGCATCATAACCTGTAATAAATTCGACATATCAGCATGTCTATGAAGTAATGCTTCAAATTTTTTCTGTTTGTTTAATTTCATCTAATTCCTTTGTATTAATAGCCTATTACTGCCTTATTAGGCATTTGATTAAAAAACTAAATTAATAAATACAGACTGAATAGCAAATTTCTCAAAATCCTAGGAAGTCTATGAACCTAAGTCGTCATTTTTCTATGAAGTTATACCCCAAAAAAATAGAGCCTTCAATTGCACTAATACGGCAATTAAATCTCAAAAAAAAAGTCCCACCGAAGCAGGACTCAAGAATTTCTTCTACGGCATATAGCCTTATTGTGATAAGATTAAAGATTAGAATAAAATTTTCACATCCCAAATGTACGAATTTATTTCTTAATAATTAATGAGATTTCCCGTAAGAAAAATAATAAAATTCTTTTAGCTTTATAGTCACTAATTTATTAAAATTATGACGAAAATATTAGGATTGGATTTAGGAACAAACTCTATTGGTTGGGCGTTAATAAATGAAAAGGAAAATAACATTTTAGGAATCGGAAGTAGAATATTTCCTGAGGGTGTCGTAAATCTAGGAGAAGGAGAGGGGAGAGAGGCTTCAAAAAATGCAAGTAGAACGGATGCCCGTGGTACAAGAAGACAATTTTATAGACGTAGATTGCGCAAACGCTATTTATTACGTGAACTTGCCAAAAAAGGCTTATGTCCTATAGAATACTCTGTTGTTAAGATATGGAATCAGAAAGAAATATTTAGTAATCATGATTTACAGGAATGGTTAAAATTGAATCCATATCAATTAAGGGCGAAAGCCATTAAAGAACAAATTAGTTTAGTAGAATTAGGTAGAATATTTTATCATATGATTCAGCGGCGTGGATTTCAAAGTAATAGCAGAAGCGCTGGTGCTGATAATAATGAGAAAAGTGTCATTTTTAAAGGTGATACTAAAATTGGTAAAATTGGAATTAGTGAAACTGCTGAAAGCATTAAGGATAGCCAAACACTTGGAGCTTTTTTGAATACTATTTACCCTAAAGAAAATGAGCCTTATACAGGAGATTTAAAACGTATAAGAAACAGGTATACCACAAGACAAATGTATGTTGATGAGTTTGAAACCATTTGGGAAACTCAAAAACAATTTCATCCAGAGTTAACAAAAGAACTCAAAACTATTTTAGGCGGACGAAAAAAAGATGGTTACTCAGAAGATGGTGTTCTATTTCATCAGCGACCGCTTCGCTCGCAAAAACATTTAGTGGGGCACTGTACATTTGAGCCAAAAAAAACAAAATGCCCAGTTAGTGCCATTCCAAACGAAGAGCGAAGAATCTACGAATGGGTAAATACCTTAAAATGTGATTTGTCGGGAGAAAAAGTAGTTATAACTCAAGATGAAAGGGAGAAGATATTAAAATTTCTATTTTCAAAAGAAAAAATAAAGTTCAAAGAAGTTAGAAAAACAATAGGGAAGTTAGATGGTCATTTTCAATTTAATTACAAAGACGATGATAAAATTCTAGGAAGTCATACTATTAGTAACTTATCGAATAAAAAGTTTTTTGGAGATAAATGGTTTGATTTTTCAGAAAAAGAAAAAGAAGATATTTGGCACGTGCTTTACAATTTTGATGATAGAGATAGACTGAAACAATATGCTATAGAGAAATGGGGTTTTAGTGAGGAAAAGGCTGATAGAATTTCAAAATTCAATTTAAAGGACGGTTACGCTAATTTGAGCAGAAAAGCTATTAATAATATCCTTCCATTCTTAAAAATGGGGTTTATGAATGATGTTTCTGTAGGACTTGGTGGTGTTAGAAATGCGTTAGGAGATACATGGCATACTAACAAGCAATTTATGTTAGATAATGTTCCAGAAATTGTACGATCAAACCTTAAAGGGGGTTATATAAAACCTTTGAAGGAAATGTTAAAAGCCGAATGCCGACTTTCAGATAAAGAATTATTAAAATTATACCATCATAGTAGTGCTATTGAAACAAGTATGTTATTAGACCGACTACCTGTAAACCCAATAGCAGATAAAGAAATTCAAGGCATTAAAAATCCTGTTGTTATTACAGCGCTTTTTGAAATTAGAAAATTAGTCAATGAAATTATTGATGATTACGGCAAACCAGATGAAATTAAAGTTGAGTTGGCACGTGACTTAAAATCTTCTAAAAAAAACAGATATGAAACGAGGAGGAAGCAACAATTTTTAGAAAAGCAAAACGATCGCGTAAAAGCCGAGTTAGATTATATTGGACAACGACCAACACATCTAAACCTTTTAAAATATAAGCTCTGGGAAGAATGTAATAAAACCTGTCCATATACGGGTAAAAATATCGAAGTTAATCAATTGTTTAGTGGGGAAGTACAAATTGAGCATATTTACCCTTGGAGTCGTTCATTAAACGATAGTTTTATGAATAAAACGCTTTGTTTTGCAGATGAGAATAGGGCTAAAGACGATTTAACACCTTATGAATTTTACAGTAAACAAGGAGAGGAAAAGTGGCAAGCTATAAAGTTACAAGCTTTGAGTTGTTTTAAAAATAAAGCTAATTACCCAAATGCCTATAATAAATTTAAACAGTTTGTAAAGAAAAAACAGGATGATGACTTTATTAGCCGACAATTAAATGATACACGATATATAAGTAAAGAAGCTAAAAACTACCTTTCTAAAATATGTGGTAAAGTAATGGTGGCTCCAGGACAAATGACATCTAAATTGAGACATCATTGGGGATTAAATACAATTTTGAACCAAGAAAAAGATGCTAAATCCAGGGATGACCACCGTCATCATGCCATAGATGCTTTGGTTATGGCATGCGCAACTAGAAGTCATTTACAAGAGTTAAGTAAATGGAATCGTTATGATAGAAATTATGCATTGCATCAATTTCCTATGCCATGGGAATCGTTTAGAGAAGATGCTGAAATTGCTATAGAGCAGATTTTGGTATCTCATAAAAAATCGAAATCTATTTTAACTGTAAGGACGCATACAACAAAAAAACAGGGTAAAACTTATAAAAATATAGGAGTCGCAGCAAGAGGGCAATTACATCATCAGACAGTTTATGGTAGCAATAAAAATTGTAATACTGATGAATATGTTTATAGGGTTGCCATTAATAGTTTGAGTTTTTTACAGTTAAATAATATTATTGATTTAAAATTGAAGGAGGTGATTGTTGATAATATTTTAAAATCATTTGATTATGATGAAAAGGATTTTTTTCTTAAAATGATTAGTAAAGAGAAAAATCTAGATAAACAGAATCAAAAAATAATTAAGGGAAAAGTAGATAGATATCTTAAAGAAAATAAATTTTTCATGCCTAATGAAGGTAAGAGGTATAAAAAGTTAAATAAAAAAGAGCCATCAGGAATAAAAAGAGAACCAATACCAATTTATAAAGTTAGAGTAAAGAAGGTTTTAGGTAGGGCAGAACGATTAAAGGATAATATAAAACAATATGTAGACCCTCAAAAAAACCATCATGTGTTAATTTATAAAGATGAGAAAGGGAATTTAAAGGAAGATGTAGTAACGTTTTGGACGGTTGTTGAACGCAAGCGGAAAGGATTTCCAGTATATCAATTACCTGCAGATGGAAAAGAAATAGTTACAACTTTGCATATTAACGATATGTTTTTGTTAGGTCTAAACGAAGATGAAATTGATTGGGAAAATCCTAATAAGAACGTTTTGAAAGATTACATTTATAGAGTACAAAAGTTAACCTCTGGTGATTATTTTTTCAGAAAACATACTTCTTCGACTGTTACAGATGATAAATACAAACAAGTTAGAGGTTTTGGAGAAGGTAAAACAGGTTGGTTTACGTTTAATCCTATTAAAGTAAAAATTTCTGTTACTGGAAAAATAGAAAAAATATAGATTTATATTTACAATAAAATCTAAAGTTCTTTGACATAAATTTATTAATTTTAAATAACTAAACCACAATTTATAATTGACTTTTCAGTTTTTACAATGATTTAGACCTTTTTGATTAAAGATTAGAGAACACGATATTAATAATAATGTTTAAAACTTGTGTGCAACTGTTGTGGTTTGATTAAAGATTAGAGAACACGATATTTTAGTAAAAGCTATACTTAGTTGAATTACTGTTGTGGTTTGATTAAAGATTAGAGAACACGATATTGCCAAAATAATGGATAGTTTAGATATATATGTTGTGGTTTGATTAAAGATTAGAGAACACGATATTAGAAATTGCATTTTCACAATACGGTATTGAGTTGTGGTTTGATTAAAGATTAGAGAACACGATATTTTTTTTAACAAGGTGTTTCGATGTTTTTTGGTTGTGGTTTGATTAAAGATTAGAGAACACGATATTCTCCTTAAACATTTTACACATTTGCCGCAGTTGTGGTTTGATTAAAGATTAGAGAACACGATATTGACAACTCCTATATATGGATCCATACAGATGTTGTGGTTTGATTAAAGATTAGAGAACACGATATTAAGTTTAAAAACTACCCGTATAAATTAAAAGTTGTGGTTTGATTAAAGATTAGAGAACACGATATTAGTTTAACGGGCGGAATAGGCATGATTCACGTTGTGGTTTGATTAAAGATTAGAGAACACGATATTAACTATATTGTAATACGGTGTTCCTGTATGGTTGTGGTTTGATTAAAGATTAGAGAACACGATATTCACGCACATACAATACGCTTTTAGGGATAAGTTGTGGTTTGATTAAAGATTAGAGAACACGATATTGATAAGCTTTGGAAAGAGAAGTATTTGAAAGTTGTGGTTTGATTAAAGATTAGAGAACACGATATTAATATCCATTTCCGTTTCGCGTAAAGCTTGTTGTGGTTTGATTAAAGATTAGAGAACACGATATTTGATAAGTACGACACCAATGACGCCGGATCGTTGTGGTTTGATTAAAGATTAGAGAACACGATATTACGAAATTATTTGGTTTACCTAAAGCAACAGTTGTGGTTTGATTAAAGATTAGAGAACACGATATTAAGGACAAGAATTAGATTTGTTGATGATTTGTTGTGGTTTGATTAAAGATTAGAGAACACGATATTTTCAAGAAAGGAGAAATCACTTTATCACGTGTTGTGGTTTGATTAAAGATTAGAGAACACGATATTTTCCTGACTATTCTATAAAGCCAATAAAATGTTGTGGTTTGATTAAAGATTAGAGAACACGATATTCATGATACCTCCAACGGTTTCATCATTTATGTTGTGGTTTGATTAAAGATTAGAGAACACGATATTAAAAGCTATTCCAGTAATACAAGAATACATGTTGTGGTTTGATTAAAGATTAGAGAACACGATATTTACCCGTGAATATTAAATCTGTGCCACTTAGTTGTGGTTTGATTAAAGATTAGAGAACACGATATTGTCTCCATCTGTATTACTATCTGGTGAACAGTTGTGGTTTGATTAAAGATTAGAGAACACGATATTTCGACCCGCGCATTGAAGCTGTTGCTATACGTTGTGGTTTGATTAAAGATTAGAGAACACGATATTAAGGTTCGAAAGCCTTTTTTGTGTGGAGCAGTTGTGGTTTGATTAAAGATTAGAGAACACGATATTAGTTGATGGAGCAGTTAATAATGCTCAAATGTTGTGGTTTGATTAAAGATTAGAGAACACGATATTTTGATACTGAAAGTTATATTCCTATTGTTAGTTGTGGTTTGATTAAAGATTAGAGAACACGATATTAGTTGAAGGTATGTCTTCTGATAATCATGTGTTTAAGATGAAATATCGTTTAAAAAAATGCTTCTTTTTTGCAATGATAGGGCAAGATTGAAGCATTTTTTGTTTTAAAACAATTCTAATTGTGTTGGCTGCGTTTCTTTAGGAGCTTCAGATCGTCCCCAAAAATTCATGATATTGCCAAATTGTTTGTCAGTAATTCTAAGAATGCTAACTTTTCCAAAGGGAGGTAGTAGTTTTTTAATCCTTTTTTCATGTGCATCTGCACTTTCACTACTGGCACAATGACGCATATATACAGAATATTGCATCATAGTAAAACCATCTTTTAATAAGTTTTTTCTAAATCCAGAAGCATTTTTTCTGTCTTTAGCGGTGTCTGTTGGTAAGTCAAAAAATACAAATAACCACATAATTCTATAACCGTTTAGTTCCATAATTTAGGATACTTAATTTTCTTTCTTTTTCCCGAATAACAATGTTGTAGTGAGCTAGCTGTTTTTTGTAAAGCAACTATTAGGGTGCTTTTCTCTCCTTTAAAATAAACTGTTCTGGTAAGAATTGACAGAATTTCAGATTTTATTAAAGTATTAAGTTCTTGTTCATCATATTGTTGAATAATATAATGAACAACTTCATCTACAATTGGTCTGAAAGGTTCCATTATATCGTCTGCTAGAGCAAAGGCATTATATTTACTTTTATGATGTATGCCTAAAGTATTAAGCAAACCACTTCCAGATAAGGCTCTAGCCGTTGCTGCCCTTAAAATAGCATAACCGTAGTTTAAAAAGTTATTGGGGTAATTGCCAAATCGAGCTCTTTTAAAGTCAATTTCAAAAAAAGACTTCCAATAAAAATTAGCGGCAACAGCTTCCATATTTGAAGTGTCTCCACTTAAAACTTTACTCTCTAAGAATTCAAAGTTGTTTGTTTTGTGGGTTGTTTTTTCTAACAGAATACCTTGATTTCTAATTTTCTCTTTGATGGTCTGTTGCCACAATTGTTTTTTTAAAGGTAAGCTTGCTTCAATTTGATGTTTAAATATTTCTTGTTGTATGTGATGACTGTTGAGGTTTAGTAACATCGAATTTGGTAAGTGCTTTTCATTACAAAAAATCACTGCGCAATTATTGTTTATTAATTTATTAAGAGCTGGAATACTAATGTATGTTTCACAGTGGTCTATCACCAGATAGCCAATGTCTTCAATCGGTATTGTTTTATTTCTTTGGTTAGATTTAATGACGAGTTGCTCATGAGAAGTAGTGATAGAGCATTTATTGGTAAATAATAGTGTTTTCTTTAGCATAAATTATTAAGAGTTAACAAGATTTAAAAAATATGCTAATTAATAATTAAGTTAAAGGGAGTTATAAATATAGTAATTAAAGGTGTGTAAAATAAGTTTGAACAATTAAAGTTTATTTTCAGTAGTTTTCAAATGTTGAGAGGTGTCCTGTCTAGACTAAGAAAATCTATTATGCTATAATAACAGGGATGATACAATTGTCATAAACGAGATTCAATTTAATAAATGAAAATCATCCTATATTTCAAAATCAAATAACTCTTTTGGGTGAATATTTAACCCTTTAGCTAATTCTAAAATAGTAGATAGAGAAATGTTTCTTTGTCCTTTTTCTATTTTGCTGAGATCACTATTATCTATATTGCATCTTGTAGCTAATTGCCTGTAGCTCAACCTTCTGTCTTTTCGTAGTTTATTTAGATTTTCACCAAATAAAACTTTAAAAAAATCTTTGTCAATATTATCAATTGGTGAGCTCATCAGATAGCAATTTCTAAAGTTTTTAATAAATAAATGAGGGTATATATACCTGCAATCAATATTTTTATTACCTTGGTCTCAGAATTAATATATTTGCGATTCTTCGTATTAAAAAAATTTGAAGCTATCGCTTTGAGTCTCTGAAAAGAAAACTGGTAATTTTTGCAGATGAGATGATAAGTAGATTGGCTCACGACCTAGGCGTGAGCTCTCTTATCTCTGCAAGGTATACCAGTACCTCTTTTCAGATAAGTTGAGTTTCACGCTTTTTTGTAATTATACATTTGCTTTAAACTCTCCTTGTCTTAGCGTTGTTTCGTTTTTTTTAGAATTGCATGGTTTAGATTTAATTAGAATGCAACACATTTTTTGTAATGAAAATCAGAAAACAAACTATCAGAGTTTTTACGAGCTCGGGGTTTCTGTATTAGAAATTCTTTTTAAGAAAAAACCTAAAGGCCCGATATAGGCTATTCATGCTATGAGATGTACGTTACATCTTTCTGGATTTTATTATTTACTCTTTTTTATCTCATAGCTACAACATTCATTTTAATGGTATCCAGACCAACTATTTTATACAAAGCCTAATGCTTATGTGCTTTCACATGCCCTTTTATACAGGTGTTTGAATTAGTCATTTTACACTCTATAGTGAAAAAATAATGGACTCAAGGATGTTTGAAAGCAATCCTTAATATAAAACTAATATAACACGACACTGCCTATGATTAGACACTAATAAAAACAAAAAGCCTCCTAACAAACTTTCGAACGGTCAATAGGAGGCTTATACCAATTAAACAAATTAATGTTCAACCTAATTCAAAATTATGAAAAATAATTATATAAGTCAGAGTAGGCGTATACTATTCTTTTCTTTTTGCCTAATACTTGTTCCCATATTTACCGAAGCTTTATCTATAGATGGTATTTTACTTAATCATCATACCGCTAATGCCAATATTCAACAGTCACCAATTCATGGCGTTATTAAAGATGTGGCTGGTTTACCTGTACCTGGAGCACATATTAAAATTAAAGGTAGCAGTCAAGGTGTGGCTTCCGATTTTGATGGATCTTACATCATCCTAGCACAGCCAAATGATACCTTGATCGTTTCGGCACTTGGTTTTATAACGCAAACTATTGTTGTTAATAATGTTTCACAAATCAATATTCAGTTAATAGAGGATGTTACTCAATTGGATGTCGTAACTCTTAATGCTGGCTATTATTCTGTAGAGGAAAAAGAGCGTACCGGTAATATTGTAAGTATAAAGGCAAAAACAATTGAAAAGCAACCTGTTAATAATCCACTAGCCGCCATGCAAGGTCATTTATCAGGCGTTAATATTGTACAATCTTCTGGGGTTCCTGGAAGTGGTTTTGATATAGAAATTAGAGGGAAGAATTTTATAAATGGTGTTTCTGATCCTTTGTTTATCGTGGATGGCATTCCCTTTAGTTCTCAGTCCTTAGGTTCATTTGATGTGTCTGGTCAAATCAATAATGGAAACATAAGCCCCTTGAATGCAATTAATCCCAGTGATATTGAAAGTATTGAGGTCTTAAAGGATGCCGATGCCACGGCTATTTATGGTTCTCGAGGAGCAAACGGAGTTGTTCTTATCACCACTAAAAAAGGTAAAGTGGGTAAAACTCAGTTTAAGGCCAATATGAGTAGTACACTTGGTCAAGTATCCAACTTTTTAGATTTGATGAACACCCAACAATACCTAGAGATCCGGAAAGAAGGTATTAATAATGATGGATTTGGTTCTTTTCTTGAGAATCCAGCCTTTGATTTCATTTGGCCCGATGTAAAGAGTTGGGATAATACACGTTATACAGACTGGCAAAAAGAATTAATAGGAGGTACAGCTTATCGGAATAATGCTCAATTGTCTGTTTCGGGCGGTAGTGAGGGGACACAATTTTTGATTAGTGGAGGCTACCAAAAAGAGACCACCGTTTTTCCTGGTGATGCAAACTATAAAAAGGCAACTGTACATAGTAACTTAAATCACCAGTCCAACGATAAACGCTTTAAAATGAACCTGTCTACAATTTATACAAACGAGAAAAATGTATTGCCAAGAACAGACTTTACAAGCATGGCGTATAGGCTTGAACCGAATGCACCAGAATTATACGATGATACGGGTAATTTGAATTGGGAGAACAATACTTGGGATAACCCTTTGGCTGCGCTTGAAGAGATTTATGAAGTAAAAATAAACACCCTAATTGCTAATGCAGGAATGTCCTATATGGTATTTCCAAATCTTGAATTCAAGACGAATTTAGGTTATAATACTTATGGTTTGGAATCTTATAGGACACTTCCATCTTCAGCAAGAAACCCTCAATTTGGTTTTACACCTCAAAACTATTCGTCAATAACAACGAACAATTCCAAACGGGTATCATGGATAATTGAACCGCAGTTGAATTGGACTAAACAATGGGAAAATTCCAAATTACAAGTGTTATTGGGGTCGACTTTTCAAAGAGAACGCTCGCAACAATTTGTTCAAAAGGGCATGGGATTCCCGAATAATAGTTTGATACTCAATTTAACAGCGGCAGAAACTTTAGACGTTTTAGAAGATTCAGATAGCGAGTATAGTTATCAGGCCTTTTTTGGTCGTGTTAACTTCAATTGGAAAGATAAATATATTCTCAATCTTACAGGGCGCCGGGATGGGTCCTCTAGATTTGGTCCAGGTAAACAGTTTGGGAATTTTGGTGCGGTAGGGCTAGCATGGTTGTTTTCAAATGAACGTATGTTTAGCAAAAATTCTATTTTGAGTTTTGGAAAGTTGCGAGCCAGCTATGGATCAACAGGAAGTGACAATATTGGAGACTATAAGTTTTTAGATACTTACCATGTTACAGGTTTTGATTATAATGGAGCCACCATATTAGAACCTACAGGTATTTTTAATCCTTTATTTGGGTGGGAAGAAAATATAAAGCTTGAAGCAGCTTTGGAACTTGGCTTCTTACAGGATCGAATACTAATAAATACATCTTGGTATCGAAACCGCTCGTCTAATCAATTAATTGGTATTCCATTGGCAGCAACAACCGGGTTTCCTGAGTTAACAGGGAATTTTGATGCCACCGTGGAAAATACTGGGTTTGAAGTGGATTTTCGTTCTGTTAATATTCAAAATAAGCATTTTAAATGGACGACAACATTTAATATTTCTGTTCCTAAAAATAAATTAGTGAAGTTCCCGGGACTTGAAACGTCAACTTTTGCGAATAGGTTTATTATCGGGAAGCCACTTACAATAACCAAGCTATATCATGCTTTAGGGGTAGATACAGAAGCAGGTGTTTATCAGTTTGAAGATTATAACGAAGATGACGTTATAAGTAGCCCACAGGATAGGCAATGGATTGAGGATTTGGCACCTGAATTTTATGGAGGCTTAGGAAATGTCCTCAGTTATAAGAATTTCACATTGGACTTCTTTTTCCAGTTTAAAAAGCAAAACGCATTTAATGAATTAAGATTTGTTGCAACACCAGGCTACAGAGGAAATGCTTCAGTAAGATTATTGGATAGATGGCAACAGCCTGGAGATTCAAATCCCATTGAAATGGCTTCTGGAGGATTGGCATTACGGGAAGACACAGGTGGGTTGCAAAGAAGAAGTCAGGCTGCTATTTCCGATGCTTCGTTTATCAGATTAAGGAGTGTGTCTTTAAATTATAAACTTCCTACTATTCGAAAGGGGTTTGATGTAAACGTATATCTGCAAGGGCAAAACTTACTAACTTTTACGAATTATGATGGTCCCGACCCCGAGCAGCCTTCCAATAGCCAATTACCACAATTGCGCCAATTAACCTTAGGACTACAATTAGGCTTTTAACTTATAAATTCACTATTATGAAAAGCATAAACTATTACTATTATATAAAAACGTCTCGACAATTAACTAGAGGTAGCCTATTAAAGCTACTAACCATTTTGCTTATGGGACTGGCATCTTGTACAGATTTTGTAGAGGTAGACCCACCAAAAAATATTCTGATTTCAGAAACCGTATTTAATGATCCAGCCACTGTAGAATCCGCTCTGGCCAATATCTATTTTAAAATTCGTGAACAGGGCATGGTTTCGGGAAGAAATGGATTGACAACCTTGATGGGTATTTACAGTGACGATTTGGATTATTTTGGTTTTGATGCCAGTTTTTTAGAACTATATCAGCATAATGTGGCAGGGTCAAACAACACCATTCAAGGCTGGTGGAATACGGCTTATAATATTATATATGCGACCAATGATATTATATCTGGCGTAGATAATTCTAGTACGTTAACTATAGAAGAAGGAGAACAATTCAAAGGACAGGCTTTATTTGTACGAGCTTATGTGCATAGTCTTCTCGTATCCCTATTCGGAGATATTCCATATATAACCACAACAGACTATTTAGTAAATGGAACTGCTAGTCGTCAGTCTATAGATGTTGTGTACAAGCATATTATTTCTGATTTGAATAATGCTTTGATGCTGTTAGAAAATACAGATGATACTGGTGAGCGCGTACTTCCAAATCAATTGGTTGCCAAAGCTTTGTTAGCTCGAGTCTATTTATACAAGGAAAATTGGGAAATGGCAGAAGATTTGTCATCTCAATTAATTGATACGTACAACTTAGAAGCAGATGTAAATGATGTCTTTCTTAAGGAATCTAGAGAAACACTTTGGCAGTTAAAACCTGGGGAGAGTCCAAGAAATACACAGGAGGCTAATGAGTTGATTATACAATTTATACCTGGGCAGAAATATGCTTTGACTAATACTTTAATAGCGGCCTTTGAATCAGGAGATTTGAGATTGGACCATTGGACTGGAAGTATTTCTAATACGGATGGTACAGTAACCTTGGCGTTTGCACACAAGTATAAATATACATTGACTGAAACAGAGTCCTTGGAATACTCAGTTATTTTTCGGTTAGCAGAGCAGTACTTGATACGCGCTGAAGCTAGAACACAACTTGGGAATATCTCAGGTGCTCAGCTTGATTTAAATGCTATTAGAAATCGAGCGGGGTTAGCTAATACGACAGCTAAGACCAAGACTGATTTACTGAACGCCATACTGAAGGAAAGACGTGTGGAATTGTTTGCAGAACAAGGTCATCGTTGGTTTGATCTCAAAAGAACTGGAACAGCCGGAAGTGTTTTAAGTGCTGTAAAACCGAATTGGCAAGCCACAAATGTGTTGCTCCCTATTCCTGAAACTGAGTTAGAGGCCAATCCTAAATTACTGCCTCAAAACCCTGGTTACTAATTGTAAATAAATGTCCACTGTTCTTTCAATTTACAAGAATAGTGGACATAAAATCATTAAATAAAATGAAAAAAGAATGAAGAATATTTTTTTGATTTGTTTTCTGTCCATACTTAATATAGGATTCCTAAATAGTTCTAGTATTTATAAAAATAAGAGGGCTATACCAAATGAAGCCTCAAAAGGTGAAGGGTTTTTAACTTCATTCACTAAAGGCGATCAACTTTATTTAAGCATACCTAAGTCGCATTTAGACAAGCCCATGATGTTTTCAAGGCACGATAGCGGCAATCAATATGAATTTATGCAAGTAGTTTGGTCTTTGTTTAAAGATAAAATTTTATTAAAAGCTTCACATATAGCATCTACTTCTGGTGCTATTATCCCTTTTAATAAAAACAATTTCCTTTGTGAAAACATACTAGCCGTATTCCCGAGGGAGAAGACACAGAGTAATTCAAAGCTAATTTGCATTAATATAACCCAATTTCTGTTACATCAGAATATTCCGTGGACCCCTGAATTCAATGAAAACCTTGTACCACAGTTGTCATATCTTATAGATACAAAAAATTTAAGTAATGAGGTTATTATAAGCACTCAAAGAGGTCTAGTTAAGAATCAATCTAGAATATCCATACCCGTATACTATAGCTTTTATGAATTACCAGTACCGATGAAATCAAGACGTTTTGATTATAGAATGGGGTTTTATGATGCACAAGAGAGTGCCATCAGTAGTCAAACGAAAAACAGTATGGCTAATATATCAAGATGGCGTTTGGAAAAAAGGGATAATGACAAAAAGACGAATAGACCTATCAAGCCGATAACATTTATACTGTCTCCGAAAATTCCAGAAAAGTGGAGGGAATATGTTAAGTATGGCATTGAAGAATGGCTTCCGGCATTTAAATCTGCTGGTTTTGAAGATGCCATTGTTGTTAAGGAAGTTGATAGTATGGAAGATTGGCAATTACATAGTTTAAACTACTCCATTGTAAGATGGGGAAACAATCTAAATACAGGATATAAAGAAACAGAGGGATCTACCGTTTCTAATGTTATTGATTTAAGATCTGGTGAGATTTTAAAATCAGATATTATCCTGGGGTCTTCATATGAATTTCTCGCAGATCAATATTTTATAAGATGTGCTCCTTTAGATAAACGGGCACAAAGATATCCGTTTCCTGATGACCTGATGGGTGAATTGATTCAGTCTCTTGTAGCTCATGAAGCAGGTCATACTTTCGGTATTATGGATAATAATTATGGTGAATATAGTTATCCAATTACAAAAATGAATGATAGGAGTTGGTTGGAAAAAATGGGACATACCCCAAGTATTATGACTTATGCCCGGCATAACAACATTGCCCAACCTGAGGATAACATTCCTGCGTCTTTACTTATTCAAAAACTGGGACCAACGGATCACTATTATATTAAATGGGGATATATGGAATTTCCAAATACATTTTCCAATAAGGAAGAAGAATTAGCATTGGAAGGTTTTATTAAACTTCAAGATTCTATTACTTGGTTTAGATATAACAATGATCAATTTGAAATTATTGGACCTGCTGCAACCAATGAGGTTGTAGAAAATGATAGCCCAATGAAAAGTACCAGATTGGCATTAAAAAACATTGAACGTGTTATAGACCTTCTACCTGAAGTCAATAGAGGTCAAAAAGACAATGCGAGATTAGAACGACTTTATGACAAAACGTTGAACTTATGGCATCATCAAATGAGACAGGTTGTTTCACTCATTGGTGGCTATGATATATACTACAAGTCTGTAAATGAATTAGGGAACATGTATACACCTATAGCTTTAAAACGTCAGGAAGAAGCACTGAATTATTTGATTTCAAATGCCTTTTCGCCTCCAAATTGGTTAACACATCCAGTTTTTATTTCAAAACTAAGTTACTCTACCTATCCAGACAAAATGCTGGAATATCAACAAGCTCTTTTGTTTGAACTATTAAGACCTCAAAGAATGAAAAGGTTTGAGCGCATGGAAAACCTAAAAGGTTATGAAAATATCTCTCGAATATTTATATCAAACTTACAATTTGGGTTGTTCAGGGAACTATATGAAAATTTGGATGTTGTAGATCCCAAAAGGCAGGAGATACAAAGTACCTATATAGATAAATTGATTCAGATTATTGAGCAAAAACGGGTGAATATGGATACCAATAAGAGGTTTTTTGATTACACAGACTATTCAAAAGGTATGGTATTGGAGCAATTAAGGGCTTTAGAAAAGCAAATTTTTAAGAGAGTAGCAGAAGACAAAGCGTCCGGTTCAATGGGACATTGGATGTTGTGCTTAAAAAAATTAAACTCAATTTTATGAGAAATTGTAAGACTATAAAAATTAGGTGTAGAGATCCATAATTAAATAGTCGTAAAAGTATGTTATCATGGAATCTCCTGATTCTGTGCTATCATTTTTAATTTTTTGAATTAGTTAAAGGTGTCCCAAAACGGGACACCTTTTGTAACAGACTTCCCCTTATTATGGTCTTTCCTTTAACGGAATAGTTAAGTCTTCATCAGCAAAAACCTGATAAGATCCTTCCATGCAGTTTACTGCACCCTGTGCTTGACAATCTGTTGAGATTTGTTGTACACCTAAAATAGGATGATTGTAATACCCAGTTTGAGAAGCATTACTTTCTTCCGTGGCAAATGCAAAGCTAACGGCCAGTAAAAGGGCGAAAGCTGGTAAAATGAATTTAAAAACTTTTGATTTCATAATGTTTTAATTAAAAATTTATGGCTTACTCTATTTACAGGTTTTCAGCCTTATCCCTGTCACTACGCAGTATTTTTATTTGTTAGTTGTTTTTTTTTGATTTTGAATTATTAAAATTCCTATTAAGGAAAATGCTATAAATACACCATTAAAAAAAATATGTTCTTTCCATCCCATAGCGGAAACTACGCCCCCGCAAGAACAAGGAATAGAATCACCAAACTTTAGAACGGATAGAATATAAATTGTAAAAACGGACATTAATGATAGGCTAGAGTATAAGGCTAGTATCGTATATTTTGGAAAAAGAAAGAGTGCTGCAATCAGAATTTCTAAAATAGGAATACCCCATGTAATCCAAACAGCGTGCGTTGAAATAAATGGAAATCGTTCCAAACGAAACTGGAATTGCTCAATGTTTATCAATTTGCTTACAGCCGTGTATACAAACAACACGATGTATAAAAAACGCACTGTTTTTAAATATAGTTGACAAGATTTTACCGAACGCATCATATCTTTTGTATTGATATGGTAAAGTTCTGAAGTAAAATTTAATTTTAAAGGATAACGTTTTGTCTATAAGGGATTTAATGTAAAACCTTAAAAATAGATTACATTATGAGTCCTGTTCGAGTGTTTTTTTTCGAAGCGCGCTTGGTGCATATCCATATTGCTTTTTAAACGTTCTAGAAAAGTGAGCGATGCTTTTAAATCCAATCATCTGAGCAATGGTTTTTAAAGATTGATTGGTGTATTGAATCATCATTTTAGATTTTCTTAATCGCTCTTGAATTAAAAATCGGTAAACAGAAATACCATAGAGTTCTTTAAATCCATACTTTAATTTGAATTCATTGGTGCCTATTTGCAAAGCGAAAGTTTTCAATGAAGGGAAATCTTTTTCTAAGTTGTTTATGATGATATCATGGGCGGTTCTAATTTTTCGAATATCTTCAAAACTCAATTTGATTTTTGGTTTTTTGTTAGCATCAGTATGATGAGTACTATCATTTTTCACGAGTGCTTCCTGAATGTGCCTTTTTAAATTTTGATCCAGTTGCTCATGACTTCTGGAATGATGTATGGCAGTAATTAGGGTTTGTCTATGTTCATTAGTTTTACCTAGAAACGTTGTAATATAGCATGTTTTAGGAATAATGAGGCTGCCTTGGGTTTTGAATTCAAGTTTAATATTGGTATCGTACAGTGTTTTTTGATTTAATTTATTCCAAACTTTTTGCCATTCGAGTTGAGAGGTTTCTGTTAGAAAGTTTTCGAAGGGGTGTTCAATAAGATCAACATGCAGTATGGAAAGGATATTACAAGACTGTTGGTTCGCTGTTTTTATAATGCCTTTGTGGTCAATGATAAAACTCATTTGAATAATTTCTACTAATGCATCGTTTGAATTGACATAACCGTCATGTAGCATAGCCTCTTGGATTTCCTCAGCGAGCATGTTTAGTGAAATACTGATGGCCTCAAGGTGGTCATTTTTTGCAGAGCGTTCCAAGCGATAAAAGAAATTACCTGTAGCCATTTCTAAAAGCATCTTGTTTATTTGCTGTACTCTATGTTTTTTGGTTGTACTCACTGTATCGGTATAAGGTCTTGCGAAATGTTTATTCAATATAAGTTTGCAAAAAGGCTAAGGCTTCGTCCATACGTTCAAAAGATTTGGTTGGTATGGTGGGGTTACTGGTTCTAATATAAAACTCAGACATCATTTCAGATACGGGCGGTTCGATAATAACTGCAACAGCCATTATAAGCGTAGATCCTTCTCGAGCTAAGTATGTTCTAGCAGATTTGTTAATTTCTTTAATACCTCTAATATCACAAAGAATGGGTAGGCGACGACCTTGATGCAAAGACAGGCGGTCTTTCACAATTTCAGCGGCGGCTTTTAAATCAATACAAGTCCCTTGATGATATACAATATGTAAAATATCATCATGAAATCTATACGATGTATAGTCATTTTCAAAATAATTTCTCATGATTCAGAAAACTGGTAATTCAATATAAACTTACAAAATAATCAATGAAAAAATTTTCTGTACGTCGAATAGTGCTATTAATATAGGTGTTTTGTTGATTAATAAGGATTATAAGTTTACTCTAAAGGATTATAGAGCTTACTTGTTTAACAATTTCTTACAAATGGTGCTAAATTTTATGATCTAAAAATAAAAACCATGGCAAAAATCAAGCACAACAATTTTTTACACACCGTAAATGAGGTGTTTACAGATGCAAAGCAACAAGGTATTATGCATCTCTATGCAGAGGGGGAAGACTTCTCTGGGCGTAACATTATTGTTAAAGGCAGAAACTTATTTCATTTTGGGACAACTGGGTATCTGGGTTTAGAACAGGATGACCGGTTAAAGGAATCAGCTATTGATGCGATTAGAAAATATGGCACGCAGTTCCCACTATCTAAATCTTATATTTCTAATCCACTATATCGTGACTTAGAAGCCCATATCACCGAGATGTATCAAAGTCCAATTATCATTACCAAGAACAGTACTTTAGGGCATATGGGTGTGATTCCAAATGCAGTGAGTGATCAAGACGCTATTATTCTTGATCATCAAGTGCATTGGAGCGTACAGAGTGCAGCTAAAGTTCTCAAGAACCGAAGTGTACCTATAGATATGATTAGACATAATGATTTGAATATGCTAGAGGATAAAATAAAACGTCTATCAGATAAGCATAAAAGAATCTGGTATATGGCTGATGGAATTTATTCCATGTATGGTGATTTTGCTCCATTAAAAGATTTGAAAGCTTTAAGTTTAAAATACCCGCAATTGCATTTATATATTGATGATGTACATGGTATGAGTTGGTCAGGAAAAAATGGAACAGGATATGCCTTAGGCGAACTTGGAGAAGTTTCTGAAAATGTTCTATTATTTGGAACTTTGAGTAAAACTTTTGGGGCTAGTGGAGCTGTATTGGTATGCTCGAATAAAAAAATGTATCATGAAATAAAAACCTTTGGAGGCCCCTTGACATTTTCAGCGCAGCTAGAACCTGCTTCCGTGGCAGCAGCCACGGCTTCAGCAAAGATTCATTTATCGAATGAAATATATGAATTACAAAATGACCTAAGGAGCCGCATTGAGTATTTTAACAGTCTTTTACAAGAAACAGATTTGCCACTGATAGATCAGAATCATTCTCCAGTTTTCTTTATAGGTACGGGCATGCCTAAAACAGGTTATAATTTTGTGAGTCGATTAATGAAAGAAGGGTTTTATGTGAATCTAGGTATATTTCCTGCAGTGCCAGTGAAGAATACAGGGGTGCGATTAACCATTTCTAGGCATAACGAAAAATCAGAGATTAAAAGTTTGGTAGAGGCTATGGTTTATCATTATCCAAAGGCCTTGGAAGAAACCCATACCACATTAAATCGCGTATGTCACGCTTTTAAATTGCCTGTTAAAATCAAAGCGCCAGAAGATGATACGCAACAATTCGAATGCCGAGTGCAACTAGAAGATTCAATACTAAAAATAAGCAAAACACTTTGGGATACCTATGTTGGAAAACAAGGCGTTTTTGATTGGGAAGGACTTAAGTTTTTAGAAGAAGTCTTTAGTGATAATCATGCTAAAGAACACAATTGGAGTTTTAAATATCTTATCATTTATGATGAGAAGGAAACCCCAGTATTAGCTACATTTTTTACCATGAGCTTGTGGAAAGATGATATGTTAGCCAAGGTAAGTGCTTCTAAAACAATAGAAGATATTCGGAAAACGGATCCATATTATTTAACCTCAAAGGTGTTAAGTATAGGGTCACTGTTTACAGAGGGAGCGCATTTGTATATCAATGAAAACCACCCTTTAAAGGAACAAGCCTTAAATACGCTTATGGCAAGATTGGAGTTTATGGAACAAACCAATTCTGCTGAAATGGTTGTACTTCGAGATTTTGATAATATCCCTTCATTACACGATTATTTTCAAGGTCAAGGATTTATAAGGGTGCAAATGCCTAATTCTTGTTATATTAATCTAGAACCTGAGGAATCTATGCTGGCGTATATCTCCAAGTTATCTTCAAGAAACAGAAGGCATTTAAGAAAGGAAATTTTGGAGATTGAGCCATTACTGAATATTAATATTTTAAAAACTTTAAATACTAATCAACTCAATCAAATTGAAACGCTCTATAAAAATGTGCATCAAAACAACCTGGGGCTAAACACATTTTTATTTCCAGAAAAACTTTTTAAGTGCATGTCAGCACATTCAAATTGGGAGTTTATTTCCATAAACTTAAAAGATAAGCCTAATCAGATGATAGGAGTTATGCTGTGTTATAAAAACAAAAATAACACCTATGTGCCTGCTTTTGTAGGTATGGATTATGATTTTCTTTCAGAGTATCATACCTACCGACAGTTGCTATATCAAACCATAAAAAGGGCGATTGATTTAGATTTTAATCTGATTGATTTAGGAATGACAGCAGCTTTTGAAAAAAGAAAATTGGGAGCAATTGTAGAAGAAAAGTATGCCTATATACAATCTTCAGATAATTATACATTGGAATTGATGGGTACATTAGAATAACTATATAAGGCAGGGGATTTTATATAGATGGAGTATCAAGAGTTAGTAGTTGAGTTTGAAACAAAGTTAGATGCTTTGGAATTTCGAAATGAAGATGTTTTGTTTACAGCAGAAACAGGAATTGCGCATACCGAGAAGTGTATAAAACAATTACGTAAAAGAGTGCTGAGATATGGATTTAGTTCTATTCAGGAAGAAATTCATTTTTTTAAACATGTAAAACCTCAAATACTCAGCAAGCTTATTTATTATGTGAAGCTATATCATATTGAAAGCAAACGACCAAGAAGCAGTGCTAAGTTTCAGGTGAAATATTTAAACGCTCAAATTAACAAATTGCAAAATTATTTTAATGATAATTTAGAATTTTATCATTATCATCGCAGAGGTGCAACCACATTAGATGAGCAGTATTTTATCAGAGGTCAGTCGGACTTAAGATCGCCAACAGAGTCTTTCCATTTTTTTATTGATGAAGAGTTCTCGACATGTCAAGATTGCGCAGTAGCGACCATAATGGCTTTTGATATGCTTATTGTGTATTTACAACAAGAAATTGAAAAATTAGAAAATAATACGGATTATGCTAAAGAATCTCTCATGAAGCAATCATCTAAACTTTTCTGGACAGGAAGCAAAACAGAATTAATAGAGTTAATCTATGCGCTACATGATAGTGGTGCAATAAATAGTGGTACCGCTGATATTAAAGAAATGGCATCTCTTTTTGAACGTATTTTTAATATCGAACTAGGGAATTACTATCATACATTTATTGAAATAAGAGCAAGGAAATATAGTAAAACTAAATTTTTGGATAGGCTCATTGTTGGACTTAACAAACGTTTTGACGAGGCGGATGCCTAACCCCAAGTTGCTCCCAAGGTGGGGACTTTAACAAGAAGGACTGAACCCATATATTTCACTAGAGATTAACCTTAAATAACTATTAGATTATGAGAATTAAAGTCGAATTTGTCTGTAGTTTAGAATAATAAAAATGTCCCACCTATGGATTAACTATGGATTATAGATCAAGATATTTTTTCAGATTTGTTGAACGAAAGTCAAATCGAAACAAAGTCGTCATTAAAAAATGAAACTATGGCGGCTTTGTTTTAAAAAGTATTTAAAGTATGGCAGCAGCAATCATTACTACCGAAGATCTTATGGAATTCAAATTTGAATTACTAGAAGACATCAAGCAACTACTACAAAACCAAAACGGTCAACCTACAAAAAAATGGCTAAAGTCCCCAGAAGTCAGAAACCTTTTGGGCATCTCTCCAGGTACATTACAAAACCTTCGTATAAATGGTACATTGCCTTATACCAAAATAGGAGGGGTGTTATACTACGACTATCAAGAAATTATGCAGGTTTTAGAGCAAAACAGAATTCATAATAAATTCTGAAGCTTGTTTTGCAAGAGATTAATTATATCAAGCACCTCAATGGGGTTTTTGAGCAATTTTCTAAAGATAGCAGATTGAATCCAACCCACATCAGTTTGTATGTAGCCTTGTTTCAAATCTGGAACCACAATTTCTTTAAAGATGAATTCTATATCAACCGAGAAGAAGTGATGGGCTTTTCCAAGATTGGTTCTAAATCTACCTATCACCGATGCATTAAGGAATTGAGTCATTGGAACTATTTGCTATACACACCATCGCACAATCCATTTAAGGGAAGCCGAATCAAGATGTTCAATTTTGGGACAAGTACCGAACAAGCTCTGTACCCAA
Organism: uncultured Algibacter sp.; assembly: GCF_947495925.1. Lineage (GTDB taxonomy): Bacteria > Bacteroidota > Bacteroidia > Flavobacteriales > Flavobacteriaceae > Algibacter_E. Next base: position 387,554 of record NZ_CANMAU010000005.1, on the reverse strand, counting down.
GCCGTACCAAAAACGAGACAAGTATTGGACAAGCATTGGTACCTATAAACAAACATATACAAACTATAGAAAACAGTAAAAACTTAAACAAACACGAAATTTTAGAAAATTCAAATTCAAAAAATGAAGAAAACCATCTAATAAGTGTCCCATATCAAGACAACCTAAAGACTAGTTCTAATAAAAATTATGATGAACCTTTATGAGCCATCCTAAACCACATATCATTATTGAAGGAGCTGTGCAGTATTCTATGGGTACAATGCAGGGCAATCAGATTATGTATGATTTTGATAAAATGTTGGTCTATCTGGAAGCTAAAGGAAAATTGTTGTTTGGCAAGAAATTTAAAATTTACAAGGAAGACCGAGATATCCTTTACAAATTATGCTTGTACTTCATCCAAGATAGAATTGCCTGCAAAGAGTTCGGGATTGATATTGATAAAGGTATATTGCTTTCTGGCCCCGTGGGCTGCGGTAAAACTTCTTTGATTCGTTTGTTGAAACATCTCGTACCGCACCGAAAACCCTACGAAGTTGTACCCACTCGAAACATTGTCTTCGGATTTAATCATATCGGTTATAAGACCATTGAAGATTACGGAAACACCCAATTTTTCTGCTTTGATGATTTAGGGGTTGAACCTATGGGCAGACACTACGGTAAAGACTGCAATGTGATGGGGGAAATATTGCTATCTCGTCACGACCTATTTCTAGAAAAGAAGATTAAAACTCATGCTACTACCAATTTGAATGCTACGGAACTGGAAGAACTTTACGGCATTCGTGTCCGTAGTCGCATGCGACAGCTTTTTAATTTGGTGGCTTTTGATAGGGGGAGTAGGGATAAGCGCGTATAATCTTATGAGTTTTATATCAAATTGTGGGAAAACGTAAGAAATTATGTTAAAATTTCAGTATTTTTATTTTCGATTACAGATAGAAGAATATTTGAGAGAGCTAATGAGTATTCATTGGCTTTTTTGTTTTTAAAGACTTAAGAATGTACATATCAAAACTAGAAATTGAAAATTATAGAAATTTTAAAGAGTTTTCAATTAATTTAAAACCACTTACTCAAATCATTGGAGAAAACAATATTGGAAAGTCCAATTTACTTGATTCTTTAGGTCTGATTTTCAGCCAAGAAGTGTCATTTTTCAAGAGACGTACTTTAGAAATTTCAGATTTTAATTATAATACTATTGCTGCCCTTAAAAAGGCTATTATTGATGCAAGTATACCAGCTGATAAAATCTTATATCCAGTAATTAAAATTAAGGCAACCTTAACTGATTTTGATGAAAAACAGGAAGCGGTTATTACAGAATGGACAAGTAATGACGAGTTTACTGAGGCAACCTTAACATATTCTTTCGCCCCTATATCTTCTTTTAATCCAGTTGAAGAGATAGAACAGCAAAGAAAATTTTTAAAAGATTATGAAGAAGAGATAGGTTCTAAGGCTTATTTGAAAATTCCAGAAAGCGAGATACTCAATCTCTTAAATTTCCCAATTTCTAAATATCATTACCGTATATACGGAGGAAACCAAAATGAAACCTTAGCAAACACATATCACCTCAATCAATTAAAATTTGAACTTTTAGATGCACTTAGAGATGCTAAAGCAGAATTATCTGCTAGCCGTAATAGTGGATTACTTTTTAGAGTGCTCAATGCTAATGAAGAAACAGATTATCAAGATTTAAAAAAGCAGCTAGTTGGATTACAAAAAGCGATTGAAGATAATAAGGCAATAGCTGGAATTAAAACAAGAATTTCAGAACAGTTGGATAAAATATCATTGAGTACTGAGAACTCTAATAATATAGTAGACCTTATTTTTGCACTGCCTAATGTTGATGATTTACTACGGAAGTTAAGCCTTATCTACAACGATAGTCCTATCAAAATAGAAAGAAATGGAACAGGTAGAAATAACCTTTTATTTATTTCTTTAATGCTTTCTTTCATAGAAGACCCTAAACGCCTTCAATCTACTTATTTTAGGATTGTTGGTCTTGAAGAGCCTGAAGCACATTTACACGCCAACCTTCAAAATCATCTTGCCCAAAACCTAGAAACTCTTATTAAAAATGATGATGGGAAATATAGAAAAGATATTCAACTAATTATTACATCACATTCAAATCATATTACGACTAAAATTGATTTTGAAAACACGGTAGTATTACATTATAAAAAGAACAAAGTAGAACCTCACTATATGCTTGAAGGATATGGTAATACTGCTGAGGAGAAAAAACAAATCAGTTATCTTAAAAAGTACTTAGATTCTGAAAACGTAAATCTATTTTACTCAAGAAAGTTAGCTTTAGTAGAAGGTATTTCAGAAAAATTACTGTTTCCGGTATTTTATAAAATTCATACTAAAGAGACTATCGAGCAATCCTCTTGTGCGGTCATAAATGTTAATGGACTAGCATTCAAAAATTTTCTTGGGATTATTAAAAATGGGTTCCACACTAAATGTTTAGTATTAACAGATAGAGATACAGGAACAGCGAGTGAAAATCGAGGAGAAGCATTAAAAGAAGCTTATAAAGGAGTACCAGAAATAGAAATTAAAATTACAACTTTGTCAACTTTTGAAAAAGATTTGATAGCCGTAAATAGTACTGGAAATGGCAAGAGTATTTTATGTTCTGTTATAAAAATAGTTAGACCAGTTGCAGGAAAAGCATTGATTGAAGAAATAGGTGAAAACCCTATAGATATTGAATCCTTTTTTGCGTTAATAGAAGGGTGTAAAAGTGAATTTGCACTTCAACTTGCATTACATCTTAACAATAATAGTACAGGTTTTACAATACCAGAATATATAACAAATGGTATAGATACTATTCACCCACCGAAATAAATAGTAGATGCCAGCAGTTAATCCAACTTTAGTAATAGCAGGACCAGGTGCAGGGAAAACTCATGGAATGGTAGATGAGATAATAAAGGCTCTTCCTTATCTTGAGAATCACCGTTATATGATAGTTATTACATATACCAATTCAGCTACTCAAAATATAAAAAGAAGACTTTCTAAAAGGATATCCATTCCCCCAAACTTGTTTATTGGTACAACTCATTCTTTTTTAAACAAGTTTGTAGTTATACCATATTCTAGCATAAATAATCAGGATGTAAAAAGAGAAAAACTATTTATACAATGTGGTACAGATAACGTTTTGGAAAGACTATTTAAAAGCCAAACAAAACCGGACGATTTTAAAATTGTAAATGCTATAAGAGGTAGAATGAAACGTGCACTTCTTAAAGATGGATACATAACTTATGACCAAACTCTTGTACTTGCTGAGGAATGTTTCGCAAATAAACGGATAAAAGAAATTATTAGTAATCGAATTCAATACCTTTTTGTTGATGAATTTCAAGACACTAATAATAAAATATTTGGAGTGATTGAACATATACGAAAGCAGAAAAAAACTATTATATATTGTGTTGGTGACCCTGAACAATATATTCAAAGTTTTGATTCTTCAATTAAAGATTTTAATAATCTTCCAATTTTAAAAGCTTCTAGAAACTCTAAATATATAACCACTCTTAACAAATCAAATCGTAGGTCTGCACAACCTATTGTGAACTTTTTAAATCATTTTAGCAAGAGGCGGTATGACTCTGAAACATTTGAACAACAAAGGATTAATACTATCATTGGGGAAAGTGTGAAATTTATTAGTAAACCTGCTGATATAACAACAATGTTACCTGCTTTTTTCGAAATCTGTGAAAGGCATAATATCCCTCATAAAGAAAGAGGAATTATTGCTAAAGAAAATTATGTGATAAAAAAGGCTATTGCTGCCTTGAAAGGAAATGTTTTATCTCCAGATAGGTCAATAAACATTTCGCCAATTAATGAGATTAGAGATACCCTATTATCTGTATTAGATATGAGTCAATCAAAGTATTGCGAAACATATAAAGAGACTTCTTTTGATTTACGCGTGAAAAGCGTACAAATTATACGAGCTATTAGAAAAGGTCAAATTAATAATGAAAATACTTTTATAAAATTTGTTGCTGAAACTCTAAATCTACAAGTGAAGAATCGTATTCCTTTTAAAATAGATAATTTAAGGATGAGTATTGACGCACAACGAAGCACAGATGCGGTAATGGTATCAAACATACATAGGTTTAAAGGCTTGGAAGTTGATGCTGTATTAGCTGTTGCTAAAACGGAAAAGGAACTCAACTTATGGCTAGAGACTGATACAAAAATTCGGGATACGCATAAAGATAAGGCTACAAGTGATTATCCTAGATTAGGTTATGTAGCTTTTAGTCGTGCCAGAAAGATTTTATGTATTGCCTGTCTTGAATCTATTACTCCTACTACTAATGAAAAATTGGAAAATTTAGGTGTTGATATAATTTAGGACTATGATGAAAAAACGAAAACTAAGAACGTCAATACCTCAATTAAGTAAAGTCAAAGCTGAATTACAGAAAGAAATAGGCTCAGTTTGTCCTTTTTGTGAAAATAACGATGTTGGCCATTTTCAAATCCATCATATTGATGAAGACCCTTCCAATAATGAACAGAATAATTTACTTTTTTTATGTCCTACATGCCATTCTAAAATCACCAAAGATGATATTTCAAAGAAGGATGTAATTGATAAAAAATTAAATCTCCGTAATAGAAATTCTAAAGTGCAGTTTATTTCAGTTTCGGTTGATGAAGAAAACTGCAGCTGGAGACCTATTGAAAATGTTCAAAACTCTTTTGAAGCAGTAAAATTAAAATCGTTGTTTCCTATATTTAATTTTAGTTTAATTAACAATTCAGATAAAACTTTGTTGCTAACTGGTATTAAACTAAAAACAAGAAGGTTACCAATTGGATTGGCAGGTCCAAATGTTCCGTTGCCAAATATTTTAAGACCATCAATAACCTATAAAATAAAGATGACTTTAGATGGAAAAACTATAGAAACAATATTAAAAGATGAGCTTGAAGTACCATCGACAAGAGCATTTAAATTCCAAATTGAATTATACGATGATTCAATGGAAACCTTTAAGCCTCCTTTTAATAAGTATGCCCTTTTCTTTGAATTTGGGTTTAATAATGATTTCTATACTGAAATACCTATGATTCTTCTAAATAGTAGCGAATACTATGAAGAATTGAAGTATTATAGTTTAGCTTAAAAGTCAGGTAATTAAGTCCATCGCCTCATTTAAGGTACTTCTCAAATGATTGTGCTTTAACATATCATCAAAAATGTCAAGGGACTTTTTTATGAACTTTCTATTATCTTCCAAGTCCATATTTAGTTTAGAATATATTGCCAAAATCAATTGAACAGGCTCTTTATCATAATATCCTTTTCTTTGTATGTTGGGAGTTTTATGATAGTTTAGGTTTTGAATCAAATGAAGACATTTTACTGGATGCTCATTGACACAGGTTAAAAGTAATTGCAGAAAACAGCTAGGTTGAGCCATACATAATTTACTCTTTGAATACTTCAATAAAAACTCATAAGATTCTTCGAAGTTATGTTTTTTGAATTTTCTTAAAATGATTCCTGAATAGGCTGTCGCAAAATCCTCATTATTTTTATTTAAAAATTCAAGCAAGATTTTAAATGCTCGTTTTGAGGTTGTCTCATTTTCATTATAAAGATTTGCTTCAGCAATATTCAATGCACATAGTTTTGCCTCACTACTTGATTTTATAAACTTTTTATAAAGTCTTTTATCAGACATTTTTTCATTTAGCCAACTCAAAACTATAACGTGTCCATCCTTATGTAATTCTTTATTCTGAATAATTTTTTCAAAATAGGGATACATTTCTTTATGAAATTTAACATTGAAATATTGAGATGTTCTAAAAGAGTTTTTTAATAATTCAATATCATCAGTTTCAGTTAGCAGTTCAAAAATTTTAAAACTTCTTGCTAAATCTAAATGGTTCAGATAACCTAACTCTTGTAAAACTGCAACTCTTACGGATGTTTGAAGGTCAAAAGCCGCCTTTTCCGCAATCTGAAAAATAGTTTCCTCAAATTGTTTTTGTTCATAGCATTGCATTATTCTATGAATAGCAGAACCTCTAACACTATTTAAGCTATCTGATGAAGCATCATTTATTGGTTTTTCAGGGTGGGGATGATTTAATGCATTTGTGCTTAAAAAGGCTAAAATTTCATCATCAACTAATTTGTTATCTATCAGGTAATCACATTGACGAATGGCATATAAAGTATTTACTAGGTCTAAATTTAATTTGATAAATTTCTTGTATATTTTTTTAACTTTTTCCGGTTCACATTTCGCTTGAATTAATCCATCAACCCCTGATGATATATAGTCATTAGAAATATTCTCATTTTCAAATAAACTTAGGATAAAGTCATAGAACTTATTAGGGTTACTTCTCACACTATCTACAAATGCTCTAGAATGTTCGAGTTTTCCTCCTTTCGGACCACGCTCTCCACGATAATCATCATTAAACTTTGACATACTATTTTGCCAATTTTCTAAATCCATTTCTTTGTAAGCTTTTTGGGATAGGGGTGCACCTACTCCATAACTTCTACTAGAAGAAACGTTTAAGGCTTTATTACTATCCACATCACCAAACTTTCTATAATATTCTTGATAGGCTTTTTTTAAAGTAGGAATTTGCCATATTTCAACTTTTGAAAGTTGCTTAATGAACAAAAACTTTTTTTCACTAATACCGTAGAAGTTTACTTTTTCTCGTCCTTCATCATTTTCGTACTTATAATATTTGAAATCGTAAGGACTATTTACAGAAAGAAGTATTTCCGTTACTTTTTCTTTTTGCTCTGAGGAAAAGTGGGAAAAATACTGGCCAATTACCTGCCTGAAATACAATTGAAATTTATCGTCATAACCGTTAAATCCATTTTTAGCACATACAATACCAATAAACTCATATACACTATCAATATATCTGACTTTTTCATTTTTAAAAGTCAGAAGAATTAAGCGTATAATATCAATAGAGTTTGAATTTTTGTGCTCATCAAAAAATTGTAATATGTAATTACTATTTTGAAATTCTGATTTTAGATGCTTTACAAGTAAGTCTTCAATTACAATATGGACATCTTCTTTAGAACTGAAACCATCAATAAACTTGGAACATTTATAAAGTGGACTTTTAATTTCCTCCAGAAGCGATTCATCTTTGTTTTCATCTATTACTGTCTTATAGATGTCTAAAATAAAACTGAAACCCACTTCAGGGCTTTTGGCAATTATAGCCTTTAATAATTCTTCTTGTTCATGAAGAAATTTGTTACTATGCCAGGAATCTCCAGAGCTAAAAGCGTCAATTAAAATAGGCTTTAACAAATTAATTACGTACAACTCATGATGTTCAAATATTTTTTTTAAAATTTCATAATACCAAAAGTTATCTCTGCCCTTGGTCTTTTCGTTAAACGTTATATATTTTTCGAAAAATGGAAGTAATTTTTCATGCTCCCATTCGTTAAGCCCCGAAAGAACCCTTTCATTAAAATTTGGTTTATCGTCAAAATCTTCTAATTCATCTAAATATTTCATTATTGAGAGAGGGACAACATTAATATTATTCCTAAAGAATCGCCAAACCAGATTTCTTTGATAGTCAACTATATTTACAGGGTCAAACTTTTCTAAAAAATCAATGCGAACTACTGACTGTTTTTTATAAATTTTATGAATCTTATTAGCCAACGTTTCTTGATTAAAAAGAAACTTATTCAATGCTTTTTGATGTATTAAATATTCAACCCATCCTTGAGAAACAATAGAATGGACAAATACGTCTTCAAAGAGATAATTTTTCGATATGTATCTATGAAATATTTCCTTTTCTTGATTTGACGGATTTGTTACAATACCAAGATTACTTATTACTAAGGACTTTATATGAAAACGGTACTTAGAAGATTTAAGAATAGAATTTATACTTAAAACATACCTGCCATGGTCATATTCACGTAAGTATTCAAAAACCATCTTTATTATAGACCTAACCTCTAAGTTCTGTTCATTCTCATTGAGATAGTTGAATATATCATTCCCTTTCTCTACAAATTGTCTTGAAAAGGTGTAATCATAAAAAGTTTGATGAAAGAATTGAATCTCAGATTCTTCTTTGATAATTAATTGATTACTGAGCAGATATTGAATCTCCGAATAATATCTATCAGAAAACTTATCATTGACAACTATCTGCTGTCTATCATACATCTCAATAGCGATACTATAAAGTAATTCACTTAATTTTAAGTCCACCATTGGTATTATGAGACTTTTCCATAAAGCATCATATAAATCCTTTAAGGATGATAAAGTATCAAGATTAATTTTATTCTTATTAGGAAGCTTACAAAACACTTCCAATTGGTTCGGGGTTCTTAAAAGTTCTAAAACTTTTTTTTGCGAGCAATTTACCCCAAAGTTTTGAAGCGTATTTATAACTTCCTTTTCCTCTAATAGAGAAGTTTTTATATTATGGTATTCATTTGATTTGTAAATACTTAGTTCTGCATCATATTTTAGGTCAAAGCTTCTAGATGAAATAATAATTCTGATATTCTTTTCCCCAAGCAATTCACTAACTATTCTATTATAAGTCTGAATATATTCTCTATTTGATGATAGTGTTTGAGACAAAGCATCTAACTGGTCAATAATGATGACAAGTTCCCGTTTGTATGTGTTTAACGCTCCTATAATTTTTGAAAAAGTAATATTATCATCTACAAATATTTTGTTTTCGAGTTCCCTTGGGGAATTGGCATAATACTTATCTGCTTTTATACCAAATACTGCAAAATTTTGACTTTTTAGTTCTTCATATACATCTTTCAAGATTACGGACTTCCCCATCCCTTTATCGCCTTCCAAGATGAGAAGGTTCTTCTTACCATCTTTTAAATCAGTAACTACCCATTCAATTATTTTCTTTGTCTCTTTTCTATCAATATGGCTGGATTGTTTTTTATCAAAGTAATTCTTTACTCTTGATAAAAAGAAAGATGCTTTATCAAAAGAGCGCTCTATTTGATTAAAATCTATTGATGTAATTACGCTGGTATAAACCTCTTCTCCACAAAACGCTTTGCACCATTCAGTACCAAAAAAATCATATACAATTTTCGGATGTGTTTTTAAGATTCTATTTATTGAAGAATAATCCCATTTATCAACCTGTTTTCCCTTTTTTAGATACCTTTTTTTTAATTCTTCATATCGCTTTTGTACATGTACATCACTAAAACTAGCAGAAGTACAAATGAAGAATTTTTCAGTTTTATTGAACCATTCACCTTCTTCAAAATCAGATAAAATTTTATTTAAATCTGAGGTAGAAATTGATTCGTATTTTTTGCATTGAAACGTATAGTATTTCCCATTTTTTCTTAGTCCGTAAATATCTATACCTGACTGTTTTTGTCCCTTTCTTCCGAATATTTCGCAATCAGAAATGTTAAAACCTTCAACATATTCAACCATTCTTAACGAAAGCTTTTCAAAGTCTTCCCAGAGCATTCCATTTATAGGCAATAGCATTTTATTACCATCAATAGGTAAATCATATTTTGAAGAAGGAAGACTTTTTAAATATTCAAGATTCATACTAATACTATCTATTTTATAATGGCTAATACTGTTTTACTTTTTTCTTTATTTCTTTTAGGATGTCATCAACATTTTTTTCATTTTTTATTTCCTCATAAATCTTTTCCGCATACCATAAAGTCGAAAGAGTCATAAAATCAATTTCTAAGGCTTTTGATAATTTTTTCAATTGCTCTTTCGTTGGTCTTCTATCATTATTCTCAATTTTGCTTATTAGAGCTGTATCGACATCTATTTTAGATGCGACCTCTCTTAGCAATAGTCCTTTCCTTTCACGTCTTGATTTTAGCAATTCAGATAGCTCTTCCATTTGTCAAAATATTTCTTGTCAAAATTTGTCTAATTTAAAAATAAAAAATTACTAATCATATTCTTGCACTTTTCTATCGAATAAATTATTTCTTGAAATATATTTATAAGTAATCTCTCTCAAACATTTGACAATCCAAAAAAAACTATTTCACAATTCAGCATTTATGTAGCCCATAATCCCCATCAAGACCGCCAGCGCTGTAGCTTTAATATTTCTAGCTTTCAAAAAATAATCAGCTTCATCAGTATTGGTTATAAACCCCATCTCCACAAGTACAGCGGAACAAGACGAAATGGTTTCCCGTAGTACCTGAAAGTTAGCAAACTTCACACCTCGTTTTTCAAAACCAAGTTTTTGGGTACTTTCATTCAGAATAGAACCCCCAAGTGCAATAGACTTTTTATTTCTTGAATGATGCACATAAACTTCTAGACCTCTAGAATTGTTTTGAGAGGCATTACAATGTAACGACACAAATACATCTGCTTTTAAACTCTTGGCTAATCGGCTTCTATCGGATAGTGAAATAAGTGTATCGGTATATCTAGTCAAATAGATATCCAATTCGTTCTCAAAAAGGGATTTGTTCAGTTTCAAAATGGCTTTGGCAACCTTCAAAACCATATCCTTTTCATAAATACCATTTACACCAATGGCACCTGAATCAATTCCACCATGCCCAGGGTCGATGACCACAACTTTTTTCTGACCAAAAACGAAACACATTTTCAGCAGTAAAATCATAAAACTGACGTTTTTGAGCATTGTGCGATTCAAAAGTTTTGGAGTTATCAACATAGGCGTTTCAATTTTTCATACGATTTGATGTCAATTCATATCATTGAAAATCAATTAGATATAAATGATATTTTATTCACAAAATGCTGATATTCAGTATTTTGATACTCAATATAGTGTATTTTTCAAATAACGAAATCCAACAAATTTTAAATCAATTTCAACATGAAAAAATCACTATTCCTCACCGCTTTTTTACTGCTCATTTCCAATACCATTTTTGCACAAATTGGAGGTATTGAAGATTCCGTTAATGATGTTTCCGATACTATAAGAGCCATCTTTCCCATCATTCTGGGAGTAATCTTTCTAATAGGCTTCCTATTTAATGCCGGACATTTCTTTGGCGAGAATGCAGACCTCAAAAAAGGAATTACCCGTGTATTGGTCTTTGTACTAATTGCGGGTGCAGTAGTGGGCATATTTACCTATCTCATAGGCATCGTGGTGTAACATGAAACGCTACGAAATCTATAAGGATATCCGAAAGCGAGCAGTGATAATGGGGTTGCCCATTTCATTGTTCGCTTTGATGATGACATCGGTCATCGGGTCATTGCTATTCATCATCTTTTCGTTCAGATTTTTGGTCATCATAGCGGTATTCGTACTTAACGGGACATTGTATGTGGTGCTTACCCGACTTTCCAAGCATTCTGTCTTACTGCATTTCAACAAGGTATTCCCAACAACAATAAGCAACAAAAAACAAAGCCAACTCAAATATGATAAAGATTAACCTATCCGCATACCACCCCATATTAAGCATAGAAAAAAACATTGTTTTTGCTAATAATGGTAATGTAGTACTATGCTATAAAACTGATTTACCAGAAATCTATTCCTTATCAGAAAAGGACTTTGAAGACCTGCACGGTTCATGGTTTCAAGCATTCAAATCCCTACCAACAAGTACAGTAATCCATAAACAGGATATTTATCAAAAAAGCCTCTATGAGGCAAATAATCTACCCAATAAAAGCTTTTTGGAAAAGGCAACCTACAATCATTTTAAAGGACGGGAATGCATTACCCATGAATCCTATTTGTTTTTTACCCTTCCATTGGACAAAGCTTTGAATGCTTCAAAATTTACCAATCCGTTCCGTAAGTTGGAAAAGGGCATTCACAAACAATTGGACCATAATGTTCAGGAGTTTATTGCTTCGGTAAACGATGCGGTTTCCTTTATCAATAACAGTCGTAAAGTGTCCCTGAAGCCATTAAACGAGAGTGAAATACTAAATGTATGCGATGCATACTTCAATGGATTTAATGAGGGTTTTGATACCGATATTCAATTGAAAAAATCAGCAATTGAAGTTGGAGAGAACCATTTTGATGTACTGGCAGTAAATAGCGAACTCTGTTTTGGGGATTCGGTACAAAGCAGTAAGACCAATGACAAATTCACTTCAGATGATTTTGTATTCCATCAGGGCTTTATTGATAGTTTGGGTTTGAACCTAAATGAAAACCATATCATCAACCAAATCATTTACCTAGATGACAAACACAAATGGAGAAAACTACTGGACAAGAAAATTGAAGAGCTTAGCAAGAGCTCCAACTTCGGAACACAGAACAAAGTCATTCAAAGGAAGATTGAAGCCATTGTTGCTAAAATTAATGAAGACGATAGTTCAAGAATTATACGTGGGCATCTCAACATTATTTTCTGGTGTCCGGAAGCCGGACGGCTAAAAAATATTGCTTCGAAGATTAAGACTGAATTCAAGGAATTAGACATTGTACCATATTACCCAAAGGGGGAAGAACGAAAGCACTATTTCCTTAACTCTTATTGTTGTTTCAGTTCCAATTTCTCTAATGAAGATTTATATGTCTCCGATTTAAAGCATGCATTATGCTTATACATTAACAATACAAATTACTTGTCAGACGCCACTGGCGTCATTTTCAATGATAGACAATACAATATTCCAGTTTTAAAAGATGTATGGGATGAACAAAAGAAGCGTATCAAAGCCAGAAACTTTGCCATTTTTGCCCCAACAGGAGAAGGTAAATCCTTTTTAGCCAATAATATACTTCGGCAATACTTCGAAGCCGACGTTCGGCTGGTCATTATCGATTTGGGAGGTTCCTATTCCAAATTCGCGAAGCTCTATCCCAATGACAATATCATCTTACGATATGAGCAGGGAAAGAATCTAGGAATCAATCCCTTTTACATTTCCAATGAAGCAGATTTGACCCCTGAGCGATTGGAAGACCTTGCCATTTTTCTATTAGAACTATTGGCTGAAGGTAATCAGGTTTCAAAAGCCAAGGAAGTGGCCATTAAAAAGGTACTACTGTATTACTACAAGCATATCCGATTAAATCATTCACTGGCTTCTTTGTATCAGTTTATAGACGATAAAAAAGACAGCCTCATAGAGGCTCTTAGTATAAGGGAAGAGCATTTTAGTGTTTACAACTTCCTGCATATCCTTTCGGAATATGTGGATGATGGGTTGTACAGCTTCCTCTTCAATGTGAGTGAAGACCAGACTTATAAAATTGAGGATAAGCGAATGATTGTCTTTGAACTAGATGAAGTGAAGGACAACAAGGAAATCCTTTCTGTTATGCTGAAGCTCATCAAGTCAGCTATCCAAATTACTATCTGGCGTAATCGTTCCGAAAGAGGTATTATCTTATTTGATGAGTTTGCCAAACAACTGAAGTTTGACAATGTTTTGGAAAGTGTGGAATTCTACTATCAGGCTATCCGAAAACAAAATGGTGCTATTGGTATTATTCTGCAATCCATCAATCAATTACCGAACAATTCCACGTCGGCCAGTATTCTAGAGAATACACAGGTCATTTACAGTCTTCGGAACGAGAAAGGGTACGAAGAACTTCAAAAACGATTGAATCTTTCGAACCATGATTTAAACCAATTGAAATCTATCCGCAATAACCTTACGGGAGATAGAAAGTACACAGAAATGTTCATCAAGATTGGAAAGGAGAGCAATATTTTTCGCCTCGAAGTGCCCAAAGAAGTGTATGCCGCTTACCTCACAGATGGTAAGGAAAATGAGGCCATAATGACCATTTATAATGACATCGATAATATGGAAGAAGCCATAAAAACATTCATTAAACAATTATAAATCTAAAAAACGATAACCATGAAATTAAAAATCAAACTCTTAGGAATAGCCCTAACCTTTGCCCTTTTAATGCCAGCAGGCGCTGCCTGCCAAGGGATGCCAGTGTATGACAATACGAACTTTATCAGTTTTGCCAAATCCCTGCTAGAATCGGCAAAACAGACCTCTCAATTATTGAAAACAGTACAGTTTCTAAAAACTCAAAAGGAAAATATCGAGAAGGTTAACAATGTGATTAAACAGTTAAAAGCAGTACGTGATATAGCAAGAAACAATCAAAAATTATTTGATATGGTACAGAACGATTTAAGGGGAATTTTGAACTCGCCCTATATCAAATCAGATGAAGTCAATAGGGTTTCAGAATCCTTTAATTCCATAATTGAAAGCTCCTTGGAAGGATTGGATTATATAGACCAGATTCTTTCCAGTAATAATCTTAAAATGACCGATGCCGAACGTGCAGAAGTTCTTAAAGGCATAGAGTTACAATCTAAGGAAATGGTGGCTGAAATTGAGGCCAAGACCAAACGCTATCGTGAGATTATTGCCTTTAGAGAAATGCAAGATAAAATCAATAACAGGGAAACCAATTACTAATGGCAGGTATCTTTTTGGGTATAGGATTGGAATATGTTGATGCAGTGTTTACCACCATCAAAAACAGTGACTTTTCACAGTACACCATTACTGGAATGAAGACACTGGCTATCCTCTTCTTTCTCATCAATATTTTAAAAAAATACAATGAAGGTGTAGCTAATAATGAGGGATATACCTGGGGATTAACTCCAGCAGAATTGGCAAAGAATTTTGCAGTCGTCATTTTGGTCATCTTTTCTACACAGGTATTGGATGTTTTTGATACCATTCTTGTGGCCATTGAGACCCAATACCGAGACACGGCTCCTGCGCTCCTCCCTTTACAGATTCAAGATATCGATTTGGAACAGGATGTGGGCGCATTGGAAGCCGCCAAAAAAGCAATGGCCATGTTGTACGAAGCATTAGTAACGCCATTGTATGGATTAAAAATGCTGGCTTTTATAATAGGCATCTTTCTTTGGTTATTGGATTTGTTTATTTATCCGTTATTTCTAGCAGAACGCTACTTTTTACTTGGGATAATGCAAGCGTTTTTCCCGTTGGTCATTAGTCTTGCCGTTTTTGAAAAGTTCCGTTCGTTGGCATACAACTTCTTTAAACTCTATGCAGGAGTCTATATGCTAGTACCTGCTTTTTTCTTGGTCAACGTATGTGTAAACAATCTGTATACGGAAATCAATACCAACTTTTGGAACACCCTTTTTGGAACAGATTGGGGTAGTACATTTTTTGCGCCTTTACTTCAATTTGGTTCTATTGGATTTATCGTTCTGCTCAAATTCAAACTCTATCGTAGGGCAACATCATTTGTCTTTAAACTTTTCACCGCCTAATTAATTATGAAAACACCATATCAAAATATTTACAACGTACTCCGCTTGAACCGATTCATTGTTTTAGCAGTCATTATAGGAGGAGTTTTAACCTGTATTGTTTCACTAGCCATGGTTATAAAGCTTCATAAAGAATCCATTAACAATGCTTTTGTGGTCAATTCGGATGGAAGTGTCATTCCCCTTAAAATGGTACAGCAAAATGAAAATTTAGAAGTAGAAGTATTATCACATTTAGAACAGTTCCATACCTATTTCTACCACATAGATGCGAGCAATTATGAAAAGAATCTGGAGAAAGCTTTATGGCTGGGAAATAGTTCTGTGGATGCACTGTACAGACAGAAAAAATCAGATGGAGTTTACAACCGATTGTTACAATATTCTTTGGTACAAAAGGTGTTGAAAATTGAATCAAAAATCGACATTCAAAAAAAAACCTATCGATTTGAAACCACTGTCATTTTTGAAATTAATCGAGGGGCAATAATTGACGTTTATAAGCTCACTACATCTGGAAACATTATCCATGTGGATAGAAACTTTCCCAACAATACCCACGGATTATTGATAACCAACTTTTTTGAAAACAAACTGAAAAAGCTAGAAGATTATGAAAATTGAAAAGAATAAAACCGTGTTCGCTACTGTCATTTTATGTGTAGTGCTGTTCATTGGCTCATACGCTGTAATTGTATTGGGAGATGAAGAAGAACCAACGATTGAAAACAATCAGATTCCCGTTCCAGAATTGGGAGATGAGCAAAAGGAGTATGATTCCAAATTAGAAGCTCTGGATGACCTGAAGGAAGAACGGGAAACGACCGCACCATCAATTTATCCAGACCATATGATAGATGATAAGGGATACTTCAATCCCGATTATATGGAATATAAAAAGCAACGTATCATCGACAGTATTTATAATGACGGGCATATCAGTTATTCCGATAGAAGTTTTAGAAAATCTAAGGTCAAGATTGGGCTAAAGCCACTTCAAAAAGATTCTGTTTCCGAGATAGCTATGAAAGAGGAAAACATCACTTCTAAAGAATTAGGGTTGGAGCATCAACTGTTTTTTGCTTCAAATCCGTTACAGAATGAAAACCTAATAGCTCAGAATACTGACGCCTTCATTTATGTGCGAGTAGATGGTACACAAATCGTACGGAACAATTATCGTTTGCAAATGCATTTGACAAAAGATGCACTTATCAATGGAAAGACTGTCCTAAGAAATACGCCCATTTATGGTTTTGTGAGTTTTAAACCGAATCGAACCATTATAGAAATTGAAAACATCAATCACAAACCTGTTGAACTAAATGCTTTTGACCTTCAGGACGGAAGTGAGGGTATATACATTGAAAACAGCTTTAGAGCTGAAGCTAGACAGGAAGTAGTCGGAGATATTGTGGATGATATCAATATTGTTGGTGTGCCACAAGTAAGTGGAATCAAAAGGATATTCCAAAGAAATAACCGCAGCGTAAAAGTTACAGTAACCGATAATTACCAACTCATTTTAAAACCTATCCTATGAAAACCATAATTCTAATCGCAATAGCATTATTTGCAAACCATATAGTTGCTCAACAATCGTTGGATACTATCTATGCCAACGATAAAAAGAATGTAGCTCTATTTTTCCCTGAACCTATCCGTCAGGGCATTACAGGAACACCCAACTTTGTGTTTACCTACAACAGAGAAAAAGAACAATATTTTGGTTTGTTGCAAGCCACTCCAGGAACCGAGAGCAACTTACTTACCGTAACAAAAAATGGTCAAGTCTATTCCTATATTTTGAAGTATAAAGAACAGCTACCAAGGTTGAATTACTTTATTACATCTAAGGAAAGTATCGGAAGAGAACAACCAGTAATTTTAAAACAGGAACCAATACTTCAGCCATCTGGTAGGATAGATTATTTCAAAAAATTCAGTAATCATTTATTGAAATTAAATTCTGGTTCTATTGCAACCAAGAGAAAAAGAGGCATCAAATTGCGGCTGCAAAAGATGGTTTATAATCCTTCTGAAGTTTATCTGGTATTGGAAATCAAAAACAAATCTGAAATTGATTTTGAAATAGACTATTTGAACATATATACAGTTAATGGCAATAAGAAACGTAAAGCTTCTTATCAAAAACTATTGATTCAAGCTGAGTATCATCATGAAATGCCTAACATTATCAAAGTAGGACAATCACAAAGGTTTGTGTATGTAATGCCCAAGTTTGTATTGGGAGATAATGAAAAACTGATGATTGAATTACAAGAATTGAAAGGAGGTAGGAAAGTTATTCTAAAAGCTAAATAACTTCGCTAAATCTTTATTGTGGCAAGTTTGCTTCGTAAGACTTTCATATCATCACTGACTTTCATATCCAATATTTTAGCATAATGTTGTGTAGTTCTCAAAGATTTGTGACCAAGCATTTTACTAACAGATTCAATAGGTACGCCATTCGTAAGGGTAACAGTAGTAGCAAATGTATGGCGTGCTAAATGAAACGTTAAATTCTTATTGATTTCGCACAAATCTGCAATCTCTTTTAAATAGGAATTCATCTTTTGATTACTCAAAACGGGTAGTAATCTATTTTCAGTTAACAAATTAGACTGATTAGCGTATTTTTCAATTAAAGCTTCAGCAGTTGGAAGTATTGGAATGTTACTACGTGTATCAGTTTTAGTTCTTTTAATTTTAATCCATTTGGCGCCATCAATACCAATAACGATATCGTCTTTAGAAAGTTTCTTTACATCAGCATAAGCCAATCCTGTAAAGCAGCAAAAAATAAAAATGTCTTTTACCTGGTCTAAACGTTCTGTATGTAATTCCTTTTCGACCATTTTTTGAATTTCTTCTTTGGTCAAAAATCCTCTATCTACAGTCTTAAGTTTTGCTTTCCAATGAAGAAAAGGGTCTTTATCAATCCAATCATTGGCAAAGGCGATACGAATTATCTTTTTAAAATTAGTAATGTATTTAATAGCAGTATTGTGGCTGCAATTTCGTTCTGTTTTTAAATAATATTCAAAACCAGTTATAAATTTATGGTTAACATCTTTGACTAAAATATCTTTAGCTCCGTATTCTTTTTGAATATATTCAGATACATGTTTTTTTGCAGTTCTATAGCGTTCCGCTGTTCCTGCGGCAAAGTCACTACCAACAAGTTTATTGACTTTTTTGTTGTGGTCTTCAAAAATATCTAATAGCATTCGCTTATCAGAATCTTTACCTAAATAAGAATCTCTAAGTGAGATTGCAGTAACAGGTTTACCTTCAGATACAAATTGTTGTTCAATAGTATATATCCTATTTTTAATCGTATTGATATATCTATTAATGCCATGAGACTCATCAGAACTGCCACGAGCCATATTCATATCAGAATTCCATTTATCAACTAATACTTTACGCCTAATACTTAATTCGGCTCGTTGACCATTTAGAGTTATTCTAAGGTAGATATTTGCTTTGCCATTATAGTCTGCTTTGCACTTTTTTATATAAAAAAGTAGAGAAAATGAATTATTCATAGGAGTCAGTTATATATTTTACTTTGAAATTACAAAAAATAAAATAAAGCAAAGTGATTGTAACTCCTTTATTTACAGATGCTTTGGGTTTATTCGGGGTCAGTTGGAGATGAGGTGAAGTGACCCCGAATTAGCCCCCTTTTCTTTGATGATTTTTGCTATTATTTGGCAATTAATAAAATTAAAAAAGCCGATAAACGTAGTGTTTATCGGCTTTTGGTAGAATTTAGTAAATTCTTAGCGGAGAAAGAGGGATTCGAACCCCCGGAGGTGTGACCCTCAACAGTTTTCAAGACTGCCGCATTCGACCACTCTGCCATTTCTCCTTGAGTGCCTAATCAAGCTATTTGCCTGAATGCGGGTGCAAATATAGAACGCTTTTTTAATTCTTTCAAATAAAACTTCACTTTTTTAGAATAAATTTTTGCTTCAATCAAAGTATATTTATTTTTTTTGCATTGTGCTGAAAAAGAAGTTTACATCCCTTATTTTTGCAGTCAAATTTTATTTCTAAAATGGATACCATAAAACAGCTTAAATGGCGCTATGCAACAAAAAAATTTGATGCCACAAAAAAGCTATCAAAGGCTAAGTTAAATGTTGTAAAACAGGCATTTAATTTAACAGCAACTTCTTTTGGGTTACAAACCATTAAGCTTTTGGTCATTGAAAACACTAAATTAAGAGAAGATCTAGTCGAACATTCTTATTTTCAAAAACAAGTGTTAGAGGCATCGCATCTGTTGGTAATATGTATTCAAAATGATGTTCTTAAAGAAGATGTGGAAGCGTATTATAATAATATTCAGGATATAAGAAAAACGTCTAATGAAATATTAGATCCTTATAAAGAAGATTTGATTAAAATGATGGCAGGTATGTCACTTACAAAGCGTCAGCAATGGTCCACCAATCAGGCTTACATCGCTTTGGGTAATTTAATGACCGTCTGTGCTTTAGAAGGTATTGATTCTTGTCCCATGGAGGGGTTTGTGCCTGTCAAGTACGATGAGATTCTTAGTTTAGACGAAAAAGGTTTAAAGTCTGTATTGCTTTTACCTATTGGTTATAGAGCTCAGGATGACATGTTTGCCGACTTGAAAAAGGTAAGAAAACCTATAGAAGAAGCTATAATTGAATTTTAAAAATAAAATTAATAAATTGAGCGTCACCTTCGGGTTGGGCTCAATGGCATTTGCTCTTAATATAGAGATTTAACTCATGCCTCAACCTTATCGTTAAAACCACGATTCAACATATAATAAAATATTAAAACTATGCCAGGATTTGAATTAATTGGAGATTTAGAAAGAAAAGAAGTAAACGATGTATTAGACAATGGGGTTTTTATGCGCTATGGCTTTGATGGCATGCGTAACGGCCACTGGAAGGCGAAGGAATTGGAAGCTGAATTAGGAAATCAGCTTAAGTCTAAACATGTTCAGCTTGTTTCAAATGGTACCGCTGCCGTAACAGTAGCTTTGGCTGCTGCAGGAGTAGGAGCAGGAGACGAAGTTATTATGCCAACTTTTACATTTGTAGCAAGTTTTGAGTCTATAATGTTATTGGGAGCTATACCTATTTTGGTTGATATCGATGATACTTTAGGGCTTGATCCAAAAGCTGTTGAAACTGCTATAACACCAAAAACCAAAGCAGTTATGGTGGTCCAAATGTGTGGAAGTATGGCGAGAATGGGTGAATTACAATCTATTTGTAAAGACCATAATCTTTTATTAATAGAAGATGCATGTCAGGCTATTGGTGCGACTTTTAAAGGGAAACCACTTGGTAGTATAGGGGATTTAGGTTGTTTCTCTTTCGATTTTGTAAAAACGATTACAAGTGCTGAAGGTGGAGCTGTAATTACCAATAACGAAACGTATTATACCAATGCAGATCATTATACAGATCACGGACATGACCATGTTGGTAGCGATCGAGGGGCAGAAACACATCCGTTTTTAGGGTATAATTTCAGAATATCAGAACTGCATGCTGCAGTGGGCTTGGCTCAAGCAAAACGTTTACCTGAGTTTTTAGCCATTCAAAAAAGAAATTTCGGAATTATAAGAGACGCCTTATCTGAAATTCCTGAAGTAACATTTAGAGCTGTTCCAGAAGGTGGCGAGGAGAATTATGGTTTTATAAGTTTCTTTTTACCAGATTTAGATATAGCCAATAAAGTATCCGCTGCTTTTAAGGAAGATGGTGTGGATGCTTGTTTTCACTATTATAATAATAATTGGCATTATATTAGAAGATGGGACCATTTGAAAGAATTGAAGTCGTTGTTTCCAATAACTAAAGAAGTTAAAGAGGGGATATCTTACCTGAGCTCAGCAGAGTTTCCTCAATCTGATGCTTACATAGCAAGGAACATTTCTTGTTTAATTAAATTATCTTGGACTGAAGAACAAGTTAAAGAAAGAGCAGCTAAAATGGTTAAGGCTATTAAAGCTTCCCTTTAATCTAGATAATACAGGAATTAGAAATACACCCTAATGAACCATACACTTTGGCTTGTTAGGGTGTTTTTTTAGTAATGATTCCTATTTCTTCTTATGTGGTTTATATTTTGAATATAATATAAATCACTGTATTTTAATTGTTTAAGATGATTTTTGTAGTTTAATTCTTTTAAATTATTAATTAATTTAGTATCTTTAAACAGATTACAGATTAAACTCTCTGCAATATGAAACAATGAAAATGTTTGTTGTTTTATATAATATGTAATCAATTAATAGCATGACGGTAGTTAACAATTTCATTACGTTTTAGAACCGCTCCATCTTATTTTATTCTAGTTTTTAAATGATTTTATGTATGTAATAGCTACCTGTTTCAGCATATAATTCTATCAAAATGATGCGTTCATTTTGATTAATGATAATTTATATTTTAACTTAAAGCTATTAATCATGAAACATTTCTATTTTTTTTCAACATTCATTTTAATCTCACTGTTTAGTTTTTCTCAGACTTACAAATTAGAGGTTAAGAAAATTTATTCGTGGGATACTAATGAAACTCCCTCAACCTGGAAACACGACGTTACCGAGCAGTATAGTTATGATAACGGAGGTAATAAGGAAACAAAGATAATCGGATATCAGATTCCAAGTATGGAAATGATTTATCAAACTACAAAGACTTACGATTCTAATAACAACATAACCTTAAGTGTTCAGCAATTTTGGAATGATTCTTCAATGGAGTGGATAAATGGGTACAAGGTTATGTATGTCTACTACAACGGTTCAAATAATTTAATGGAAGAAACCAGGCAAACCTATAACCTCTTAACCATGGAGTATCAGAATAGCTCTAAAGTATACTATGAGTATAATGGCTTAGATATGACAGTACAGATTGATCAAACATGGGATGAGGGAATGAGTACTTGGGTTAATGAAGATAAATTAGAAATATCGTATACAAATGGTTTGGCATCGAAAGGTTTGTTTAGTGAGTGGAATTCTGGTGGTGGAATGTGGGAAGTTGAAGAACGTATAATGAGAAGTTATAACATGAATGATTTGCCAGAAGAAGATTTTGGTGAAACATGGAATGGCAGTGGCTGGGATAATTCAGAAAAAACTAACTACACCTACATGGGACTTCTTCAAACAGAACAGTTGAGTCAGAATTGGAATGGCAGTAGTTGGGAAGATAGTGATAGAGCTTTGAGTGAATATAATAATGGGAATAGGAGTGTTTTTACTTATGAAAATTGGGACGTAGGAATGGATAAGTGGATTCCTGAATATAAAGAGGAGACGACCTATTCTATGGCAGACCCATTGAGTACTAGCACTTTTGGGGCAGGTAGTTTTAAAGTATTTCCGAATCCTGTTTCAACAGTGGTAAATATAAAATCTGCCGGAACCATTAACGAGGTTGAGCTATTTAATATATTAGGGGAGAAGGTAATGTCTACTAATCGGGTGAATCAATTGAATGTTGAAGGTCTTAAGTCTGGGATGTATCTTTTGCGTATTGATATAGATAATCATACATTCTCTAGGAAGCTAATAGTTAAATAGGATTTTAATAATTTACATAATCTACAATTTCTAAGCCATAGCCAATCAAGCCAACACGTTTGGTTTGTTTGGTGTTAGAAATTAACCTCAATTTATGTATATTCAAGTCATGTAATATTTGTGCACCAATACCAAAATCTCTATTATCCATATTGATTTTTGGAGCCTTTGCAACCGAATTTAAAACTTGATTTTCCTTTAAATACCCTAAGCGGCTCAAAATATTCATAGATTGAGATTCTTGATTTATAAAGATTATCGCGCCTTTGCCTGCTTTATTAATAACACTAAACATATCGTCTAATTGCTTATCAGCATTATTAGTTAGTGTACCCAAAATATCGTTATTAAACAACGTGGAGTTTATACGTGTTAGCACATCCTCATTGTCTTTCCAATGTCCTTTTGTGAGTGCTATATGAACTTGATTGTTAGTGGTTTGCTTGTAGGCTCTTAATCTAAAACTTCCAAAACGAGTTTCAACCTGAAAGTCTTCTTTTTTCTGAATTAAGGAGTCATGTTGCATTCTATATGCAACCAAGTCTTCTATGGAAACAATCTTTAAATCTAATTTTTTTGCAACCTCCATTAATTGAGGAAGACGAGCCATTGAACCATCTTCATTCATGATTTCAACAATAACTCCGGCCGGATTTAACCCTGCCAAACGCGCAAAATCAATAGCCGCTTCTGTATGTCCTGTTCTTCGTAAAACACCACCTTCTTTAGCAACTAAAGGAAATATATGTCCGGGTCTTGCTAATTCAAAAGGCTTAGTGTCATGATCTATGAGCGCTTTAACAGTTTGTGCTCTATCACTTGCAGAAATTCCTGTAGTAACACCTTTACCGCGTAAATCTACCGATACGGTAAATGCCGTTTCCATAGGATCGGTATTGTTTCGAACCATCATATTTAATTCCAATTCCTTGCATCGGTTTTCAGTCAATGGTGCGCAAATAAGTCCTCTACCGTGCGTGGCCATGAAGTTTATCATTTCTGGTGTAACCTTATCAGCTGCGGCTAAAAAATCACCTTCATTTTCACGATTTTCATCATCTACAACAATAATTACTTTACCGTTTCTAATATCATCAATAGCTTCGCTAATGGTATTCAGTTTAAACTCTTGAGTGCTTTTTGTAGTCATAGTATTTGCCATCATTATGCAAAGATATTGCTTATTTTAAAAGATTCTGTATAATTCTATCTTAAGTCCTTCTTAATTTTTTAATTAAAAAAATGTTGCAATAAAGAATATGCAGGGTTATTTGAAATTAAATAAGGCAAGTAATAAAGGGCTAAAAGAATAACTATGCCGTTTTTTTTATTTCATTGTTTAAATGTAAATCCTTGTTTGTTTTTTTCTTTTGGTACAGGTAAATGATAAAATAGAGAGGGAGTCCTACTAGAATAAACAATATGGAATTTGGTATGGACTCCTTACCAATATGCTTGTTAAATATGGAACTACTTATAAAAGACCTTATTAAAGCAAAGAAAAAAAGAATACCAACGATAATACCAATGGTAAACAAAATATTACCGATGAAATCGTAACCATTGTTTTCTAAAATTCGACCAGGTAAGGCAAAAGCAGCGAAAATAATATATAGTATACATGCCAATTGCGAATCTTCATCAAATCTATTTTTTAATCGTATGGACTCTTCATATTTCTGATTAGTGAAATGCCCAGCGAATTTTAGCTGTTGATTGGTTATACCTCTATGATTTAAAATACCTAATGCAGTGTTTTTATAGGCAATTGAGTAATCATATTCTCGGTAATTTTTAATAATGTCTATAAGTTTATTATTATCGTAGTTGCTAAGTGTTTCATAATGTTCAGAATCACTTGTGTACTTAGTCTCATCTGGATCGATGCTAACTTTCTTAATACCAAATAATTTTTTAAGTGGCTCCAAAACACCTTGTCCTTCAAACAACCCACGATCTGCTGTTGCTCTTTTGGTTAAAAAGATTCCAAGAGGGAGCATTACTAATGTGGAAAACCAGCTTGCAAATATGGGATTGAACCCATCACTTTTAGCACTGTTAGTAGCAAAAATTCCGATAAAATGGTAGGTTAAAAACAATACTATCGCAATCACCATGGGTAAGCCAATACCGCCTTTTCTGATAAGTGCACCTAATGGAGCACCCACAAAAAATAGAATGACACAAGCAAAACCTAAGGCAAATTTTTCATGAAATGAAATAATGTGCCTATTTAACCATGCTTTGGAATTCTTAATGGTGGTCTCCTTAGATGTAATAATTTGTTTCGAACTTCTTAAGGATTTTGTAGCGAGATCAACTAATTGTATTTTATCCTTAGTTTCAAAAATGTTAAGAAGATCGCCAGAATAAACTTTATCCTCTTTTGACGTTTTATTTTTAGATGCTTGAAATTTAGAGCCTCGTACTATTTTTTTATTAAACCTAGAAAAACCAGAGCGTTGTTGTAAGTTCTTCGAAAAAGCACTATGGGCATTTTCACTTTGCTTTACAAGTGAGTCAATGGTAATGTTCAAGCCAACTACATTAAGCATGTTGTACTTGTCGGTTTGAGATTGTTCATCAAAATCAACATCATTCAATTTTGATAAATCTATATTGATAATCTTTTTCTCAAATGCACTTTTAATAAACGGTTTCTTTTTCTTTGCGCTTGCCTTTTTCGGAGATAGGTCACTGTAATAATAACCGTCCAATAAAATAAGCTTTAAAACATTAGAGTCTTTTTCGCTAGCCAGCTCTCCTGATTTAGATTTAATTACTGTAGCGTTTGTTCTACCATCACTGCCTTTAACATGTATCGTTACATCCTCTAAAAATTGATCTCTATCACCGCTTTTGTCTGCAAATTTTATATTATAGGTACCTACCTCATTAAATTGCCCCTCTGCGAGTAGCATAGCAGGTTTTAATTTCGCGATATTTCTTCTTAGGTTGTACGAGTTAAGCTCTGCCCAAGGAATAACGTTATTTGAAAAGAAGAATGTAATAACACCCAAAACAACAATAAAAATACTGAGGCCAGACATAGCACGCCTTAATGAAATTCCAGTAGATTTCATAGCAGCAAATTCATAGTTTTCAGCAAAGCTACCAAATACCATAATAGAGGCTAATAAGATAGTAAGCGGCACTACCAAAGGGATTAGCTTAGGCATAAAGTATACCAAAAACTTTACAATAACTATGATATCTAAATCTTTTCCTGCTAATTCTTTAATGTACAACCAAATGGTTTGTAAAATAAATATCAGCATGAGAATAAGAAACACGCTGATAAAAGTTTTAAGATAGGAGGTTAATATGTACCGATCTAATATTTTCACACTTTAAATTAATCGAGATTATTGATGTAATAATCTTTGTATTTGTCGGCATCAAAAGTAAATAAAGTTTTAGGTAACGGTTGGTTTGTTTCAAAAGAATTAACAGTTAATGTTGTTTTCGTACCATTTTTACCAACCTGTATTAAATTATAAATATGTTTTGTCTGTGCATCAATACCTAATAATATGTTTTCTATTTCAGAATCCGAATCAATGGGCGTGAGTTTTACATATTGAATTTTTCTTCCGTTAACATCTTGCTTAATATCAAGCATATATGTGTATCCGTCTTCATAAAAAGATAACATTTTACTTGGGGTTATCCTGTTGCTGTCTTCGTCTATATTTGAAGTAATACTAACTTCTTCATCTTCTGTACTGATGCTATAAAGTGATTTGCCATCAAACAATCTCGTTACTCCTAAAATGTTTAGTCTGTATTTGTCACCTTGCATTACCACATCTCCTTTTGTTTCTTGTTTAATGTTTTCTGAAATATTTTCAAGAGTGTATTTAAAGTCTAATGCAATATTATTATAACTTCTAACTTTTTCTGAAACTTCGTTTAAAAGGGTTTTAGCTTTGTCTTGCGCGAAGTTGATTGCGGAGCACGTGATTAATAATATGGTAAGTACTTTTTTCATATTTTTAAAATTATATTTCATTTTCTAAATGCTGATCTAAAGCTAATAAATCTGGAATTAAAACCTGTCTGGCTTTACTACCTTCAAACGGTCCAACAATTCCTGCAGCTTCTAATTGGTCTATTAACCTCCCAGCTCGATTGTATCCTAATTTTAGTTTTCGTTGTAATAAAGATGCAGACCCTTGCTGCGCTGTTACTATAACAATGGCGGCATCTTTAAAAAGTTTATCTCGATCTGAAATGTCTATATCAAGACTTGTGCCACTCTCTTCACCGACATACTCAGGTAACAAATAAGCGTCTGGGTAAGCTTTTTGAGAACCAATGTAATCTGTTATTTTTTCAACTTCAGGTGTGTCTACAAATGCGCATTGCACACGAATTAAATCATTACCTTGCGTATACAGCATATCTCCACGACCGATTAGTTGATCTGCTCCAGAACCATCTAAAATGGTACGGGAATCTATCTTGGAAGTTACCCTAAAAGCTATTCTGGCCGGAAAGTTTGCTTTTATAATACCAGTGATTACGTTAACCGATGGTCGTTGGGTAGCAATGATCAGATGTATACCTATAGCTCGTGCTAACTGCGCTAAACGCGCAATTGGAGTTTCTACTTCCTTTCCTGCAGTCATAATTAAATCAGCAAACTCATCAACAACTAAAACAATATAAGGTAAAAACTGGTGACCATCATTTGGGTTTAGCTTTCTAGCTTTAAACTTCGAATTATACTCAGCTATGTTTCTACAGAAAGCATTTTTTAAAAGCTCATAACGGTTATCCATTTCAATACAAAGCGAATTTAAAGTATTGATAACCTTTGTGTTGTCCGTTATTATGGCATCCTCGCTATCTGGAAGTTTTGCTAAATAATGGCGTTCAATCTTATTAAATAGAGTTAACTCAACTTTTTTAGGATCAACTAAAATAAACTTAACTTCTGCTGGATGCTTTTTGTATAACAAAGAGGTTAATACGGCGTTTAAACCAACCGATTTACCTTGGCCAGTAGCTCCTGCCATAAGCAAGTGTGGCATTTTTGCAAGGTCGACAACAAAAGTTTCATTGCTAATAGTTTTTCCTAAAGCAATAGGTAATTGCATTTCAGAGGTTTGGAACTTCTTAGAGGCAATCACAGATCGCATAGAAACGATAGTAGAATTCTTATTAGGAACCTCAATACCTATAGTTCCCTTCCCTGGAATTGGAGCAATTATACGTATGCCTAAGGCAGATAATGATAAAGCAATATCATCTTCTAAGTTTTTAATTTTTGAAATTCTAATACCCGCTTCTGGTACAATTTCATATAAAGTAACTGTGGGACCAATAGTGGCTTTTATGCTCGAAATACCTATTTTGTAATTACTAAGGGTATCAACAATTCTATTTTTGTTTTCCTCAAGCTCTTCTTGATTAATTTTAATCCCTTCGGTATTGTATTTTTTTAATAAATCTAGAGTTGGAAATTGATATTTTGCAAGTTCAAGAGTTGGGTCAAACTGTCCAAAGTCTTCAACCAATTTATTGGCTAGATTATTAGTTTCTGAAATCTCTTCCTTGACATCTTCTACTTTTATTTCTAATTCTGGTTCTTCTTCTTTAACTTCAGGTTCAGTAACTTTAACTTCTGTTAAAGACGGTTTTATGTCTAATTTTTTATCCTCTTTGTGTTCTGTTTTTTTATTCTCTAGAGGAATTTCATAAGCATATTTAATGGCTTCTGCTTCTTCCGATAAATTGTTATCAAGTGGTACAATAAGCTCTTCTTTTAAATCTGAAAGCTCATTTTTAAGATCCTTTTTTGTAGATTTAAAAACACGTTGAATACTTTCGAAAGTAACTTTAAATCGTATGGCTAGGTAAGTAATAAGGCCAAATAATAATAAAAGAGCCGTTCCTATTTTACCTATATAATCTTGTAAGTATGTGTTAATTTCAAAACCAATAGTACCCCCAAGAATGGCATTGTAATTTCCTAAAAAGCCTAATAAAATAGATAGCCAAATAATAATTAAAATCCCCCAGAACCAGTGTTTAAAAAGTTTAAGCCGACTTAAGTTCATTAATACATATACCCCAGAAAGAAAAACGAGTCCTGAAAATATAAACGAAGAGACTCCAAACCCTCTTTGGATAAAAAAGTCACTTAACCAAGCTCCTGATTTACTTAACCAATTTTTAGTTTTTACATCTCTAGAACCAAATTCAGTCAAAGTACTTTGATCGGCTTCACCAGTAAACAAAAAGGAAATAAATGCTGTAAATAGAAGTAAACCAATAATAATCAAAAAACTGCCTAAAACAAGTTTTTGTTGACTTGATAGTTTAAAGCTAGGAGCCTTTATTTTTTTTCTAGGTGCTTTTTTTGTTTTGGGTTTACGCTTGGCCATTAAAGGTTTGTTGATTCAAATTAAGAAACAGAAAATATGTTCTTGATTGGATTGTTTTCACAATGCAACAAAAATACAAATTACTAACGTTTATCCTAAAAGTATTAGTATTTTAAAAAATCTTTGGGAGATATATTATAAGTCCAATGATTGAAGCAAATACAGAGGCTATAAAAACAGCCCCTGCAGCTATATCTTTGATTAAACCTATTTTGTTATGACGTTTTGGATGGATAAAATTGGCAATTTCTTCAATGGCGGTATTCATACCTTCCATACTCATTACCAAACCAATGGCTAAGAGTTGTAAAATCCATTCATTTGAAGAAATTTGGAAATAAAACCCTGCAGCAATTACAATCAGTGCAATAACAAATTGCACTTTAATGCTGGCCTCAGTTTTTAAAAGCAAAAGCGCACCTTTAAAGGCGTACCCTACACTTTTTAATCGGTTAACAAAAAAAGGTTCTTTTTTATGCATTGTAAAGCGCTTCTAAGGCAGCTTTATAATTTGGCTCTTCACCAGTTTCGGGAACTTGTTCTGTGTAGATTACTTTGCCTTGGGCATCTACAACAATAACGCTTCTTGAAAGCAAACCGCTAAAACCACCGGTTTCAAAAATTAAACCGTTGTTTTTTCCAAAATCACCAGTTTTAAAATCGGATAGCATGATAACATTATCTAAGCCTTCGGCAGCACAGAATTGATCTTGAGAAAAGGGCAGGTCTCTCGAAATACATAGTACTTTAGTGTTCTCTAATTCACTCGCTTCTGTATTAAACTGTCTTACCGATGCCGAACACACTCCAGTGTTTACACTAGGGAAAATATTTAAAAGCAATTTACCGCCTTCAAAATCTTTTAGTGTTTTGGTAGATAAGTCAATAGCAACCAATTCAAAGTTTTGTAATTCAGAGCCTATTTTAGGTAATTCTCCTGATGTTTTTACGGGTGTTCCTCCCAATGTGATATTAGCCATAGTATATTTTTTGAGATTTTAAAAGTAGCAATATTTATTTGATTCGAAAATAATTTAAGAATAGTTTGATTGTTTTTTTAACATTGGGCTTACTTCCTTTAAAGACTAAAAGATTGGTATATCCATTGGGATTAAAAAACAGATGTTATGCCTTTGATTTTAAGGCTAGTTAATCATCGAAAAGCAGCAATTGCTTTTTTGAATGCAATAAAAATGGACCAAGATTAGGATTTAAAGTTATCTAGGAAATAGCCCTTGCATGCCTAATAGACTGGATATAAATTCATTAGATATTTCGGAATCAAATAGTTTATCAATAATTTCTTGATTAACAGAGATTTAACTATTTTTAAGCATACAGTTCGCCCTTTCTTCTACTTTTTTGAGATTAATGTATACTGGTTTTCTTGACCTTATTGATTATGTTTTTGCATTATTAGTCGTGTATTTTAACCAACTATCAATAAATATTTTTTAAATTATGAAGACAAAATTAGTGTTAGTAATGCTTGCAATTGGTCTAACAGCTTGCCAGCGGCCAAAAGAACGTTACACGCAACAATCTCCTGAAATAGATGTTGTTAAAACGCTTATAAGCGAATATAACGCCAAGAATTACGATTTCAGTGCTATGGCTGATACTTGCAAAACCTACTTCAATTCAAAAACCAAAGCCATGTCTAATGACGAATTATTGGCATATCATAAAGGCAATGAAGCTAATTATTCAAGTCGTAAATTTTTAGATAAGGATCAGGAATATGAAATGGTTGTAACAGATGACGGTGAGACCTGGGTAAATTGTTGGCTAGATTGGCAATGTAAATTAAAAGGAAGTGAGCAGGTTGTGGATGTTCCTGTACATTTAACGTATCGATTTGCTGAAGGCAAGATTGTACGTCAAATAGGCATGTGGAATAGTTCTGAGGTTATTGCCGCTATGCAAAAAATGGCAAGTGTATCTTCTGGGGATTCCGCAAGCGCTAGAAGCGAAGACAGTGATAGAGCACAAGTGCAGCAAGTTTCTGAAATTAAGGAAATGCCTAAAGCAAGCATGTCTGATAGTGCCAAAAAAGACAAACAAGACTTGTCAGAAACTATTGGTGAGTTGCTTCGTAATCCTGATTTTGCAGTAGATGAAAATTCTAAAGGCCAAGTGAGATTAACGGTGAACTCTGCTAACCAAATTATTGTTTTAGGAATAGAAACTGAAAATGCAGATGTTAAAAAGTTTGTTCAAGATCGACTTAATTATCATCAACTTGATTTTGATTTTTCTGAAAAAATGAAAGTGTATACCATAGCTGTGAAAATACAGTCAAGTTAGTTTTATAGAGAATCCTTAGAATAGGTTATTATTATGGATATATAAGACCTATTAAAATTGAAATTAAAAAAGTGCTACTTTATAGGTAGCGCTTTTTTTTAGGTTTAGTAATAGTCTGTTTTTTTATTTCATAAATATTATCAATTGGCAAATAATGTTAAGAAATAGAGAATTGTTTATTTGTGACTATTAAATGATTAAATTTAGTTCATTAAGAAATTTAAAAACATTATAAGATATGGATGATAAACATAACGGCCAAAATGGCGATTTAAGTAAATGTCCTTTTTTTTCTGGCAAACAAAAGGAAACTGCAGGTAGTGGAACAAGAAATAGAGATTGGTGGCCCAATGAGCTTAAACTTAATATTTTAAGACAGCATGATAAAAGTTCTAATCCTATGGGGGAAGATTTTGATTATGCTCAGGCTTTTAATAGTATTGATTTTGATACGTTAAAGCAAGAAGTTATTGATTTAATGACCGATTCTCAAGATTGGTGGCCTGCTGATTATGGCCATTATGGACCGCTTATGATTCGTATGGCTTGGCACAGTGCCGGAACCTATCGGGTAGGAGATGGTAGAGGAGGAGCAAATACAGGGAATCAACGTTTTGCACCTCTTAATAGTTGGCCAGACAACGGAAATTTAGATAAGGCGCGTTTGCTGTTATGGCCTATTAAAAAGAAGTATGGTAAAAATTTGTCGTGGGCAGATTTAATGATACTGGCGGGTAATTGTGCCTTAGAGTCCATGGGATTTAAGACCTTTGGTTTTGCTGGAGGACGTGTGGATGTTTGGGAGCCTGAACAGGATGTATATTGGGGGTCTGAAACAGAATGGTTAGGAAATAAAGATCGATTTGAGGAAAAAGAATTAGAAGGACATTTGGGTGCGGCACATATGGGGCTCATCTATGTGAATCCTGAAGGTCCTAATGGATCATCCAATCCGCTTGGTTCAGCGCAACTCATGCGTGAAACGTTTGGCCGAATGGCAATGAACGATGAAGAGACAGTGGCATTAACGGCTGGCGGACATACTTTTGGGAAAGCCCATGGTGCGGCAAATCCTGATGAGTATGTGGGCGCAGAACCTCAGGGCGCTCCTATTGAAAACATGAGTACCGGATGGAAAAATAGTTATGGTTCTGGCGTATTAGATGATGCTATTACCAGTGGCTTAGAGGGGGCTTGGACGCCAAACCCAACAAATTGGGATCATGATTATTTCGATGTATTACTGAATTATGATTGGGAATTAACAACAAGTCCAGCAGGTGCCAGTCAATGGACACCCACGCAAGCTTCTCAAGCCAAAATGGCTCCTGCAGCTGGAGATGCTTCAAAACGACAAGCCTTAATGATGACCGACGCAGATATGGCTTTGAAATTAGACCCTGAATATTTAAAAATATCGAAGCATTTTCACGAGAATCCAAAAGCGCTTGAGGATGCATTTGCCAGAGCATGGTATAAATTAACGCATCGCGATATGGGACCTATTTCTAGGTATTTGGGACCAGAAGTTCCGGAAGAAGAATTATTATGGCAAGATCCTATTCCTGTTGGTGATGCTGCTTTATCTAACGCCGATATAGCTTCATTAAAAGGGATGATTTCAGCTTCAGAACTTAGTGTTTCTCAGTTAGTAAAAACAGCTTGGGCATCAGCATCAACATTTAGGGGATCTGATATGCGTGGTGGCGCAAATGGGGGTCGCATTCGCTTGGCGCCACAAAAAGATTGGGAAGTTAACAACCCGTCTGAGCTTGCTGTGGTCTTAGAAGTTTATGAAGGCATAAAGAAGGCATTTAGCGGGGAAGTATCTATAGCAGATTTGATTGTGTTAGGAGGATCTGTTGGTGTTGAACGGGCAGCGAAAAATGCCGGACATGCCATTGAAGTGCCATTTACCCCGGGAAGAGGAGACGCTTCACAGGAACAAACCGATATAGAATCTTTTGGTTATTTGGAGCCTATAGCAGATGGTTTTAGGAATTATATGAATGCTAATCTAAATGTGGCGGCAGAAGATGTATTGGTTGATAAGGCTAATTTAATGACGCTTTCTGTTCCAGAAATGACTGTTTTACTTGGTGGTCTGCGTGTTTTAGGGGCAAATTATGATGACTCTAATTATGGTGTATTTACACAAAACAAGGGGAGTTTAACAAACGACTTCTTTGTTAATATTCTTGATTTTACATATACTTGGAGTGCTACTTCAGATGATGATAGTTTGTTTGAAGGTCGTGATCGAAGAACGGGGGCATTAGCATTTACGGGAACACGTGCTGATCTTATTTTTGGTTCGAATTCAGAACTGAGAGCAGTAGCCGAAGTATATGCAGCAAACGACGGAAAAGATAAGTTTGTTAATGATTTTGTTGCGGCGTGGACTAAAGTTATGAATTTAGACCGTTTTGATTTAAAATAAATAGATTAATAAACAGGGGTGCATGTTTATTATATGCATCCCTGTTCTATTTAAATGACTTTATGAACGATAACGCTCTCTTTTTTAATACCATACAATCTGGAAGTCCAGAACAACTTAAAGCGCAACTAGATAAGACCCCAGGACTTATTAATGTTAAAGATACAAGGGGTTTTACCCCTTTAATTTTTGCTGCTTATTTTGATAAAGTAGCCATAGTCAAAATTTTAATAGCACAAAAGGCGCCTGTAGATGATGTAGATGCTATGGGTAATACAGCTTTAATAGGTGTGTCTTTTAAAGGGAATCTTCCAATTGCCAAATACTTGATAGAACATGGAGCCCAAATAAACGCACAAAACAATTTAGGATATACCCCCTTAATTTTTGCTTCCATGTATGACCAAACTGAAATGGTAGCCTTATTATTAAAACATGGTACAGATAAAACAGTGACCGACAAGTCCGGTAAAATAGCAGTGGACTATGCAAAAGATAAAGGATATCAAAAAATTATTGGTCTTTTAGAATAAAACGGCCTAGTCTATTTCCAAGTGTTTATTATCAGTGTAATAGAATCTATTTTGGAGAAAGTTATGGATAATAAAAGCAAAAAACCACTTTGCATACACAAAGTGGTTTTTTTTAAGATCCATTTTTCTTTTTCAATTATGTATCTATTGAGCCCATAACTCTGCCCATAAAACTATTTAAAGCTTCTTTTTTAGGCATACCATCTTTTGTCATTTTGTTGACTTCAATGGCGCCATACATATTCGAGATTAATTCGCCTATAACATCTAATTCTTCGTCTTTTAGTGAAGATACTTCTGTTAAGGCTTCTAAAGTCTCAATAGTTTCAACAACATAATCTTCGTCGTTGTCTTCAATAAATTGTGTTAAGTGCTTAATTACTGGTAACTTCATTTACTAAATCTTTTAAAACATCAAATTTATTAGTCTGAACTTGGTTCACAAAGGTCCCATTTTTAAAAGTAGCGAACGTTGGTAAATTATCAACAGTGGCTAATTTTCTACTTTCAGGAAACTTTTCCGCATCAGCGATAATAAAAGTCACATCTTCTAACTCAGAAGCCAACTTTTTAACTTTTGGTTTCATGATTCTACAGTTTCCACACCAAGTCGCTGAATATTGTACCACAACAGTATCGTTTTCAGAAACTAAGCTTTGTAAATTATCTTCGTTTAATTCTTTAACCATAATTTATGTTTTAAATTTATTACCACAAAAATGAAGCAACCTGAGTATGACGATTTGGTCGCTTCACTTTGCTGCAATAATGTTTAACTCTTTAGTTAGCATGAGCTGCTAAATACTCAGCAGTAGCTTTCGCATTGGCATTCATAGCACTTTTACCTTCTTCCCAATTTGCAGGACAAACTTCTCCTTTTTCCTGAACGTGTGTTAGCGCATCAACTAAGCGCAAATATTCTCCAACGTTTCTCCCTAATGGCATATTGTTAATGCTTTCGTGTTGTACTATACCATCTTCATCAATAATATAAGTTGCTCTATAAGTCACATTATCTCCTTCAACTTGCACGGTACCAGTCTCTTCATCAAAAGTTTCGTTTGTGATGTCTAGAATACCTAAAACACTAGATAAATTTCTGTTGCTATCTGCTAAAATAGGGTAGGTTACGCCTTCAATACCGCCATTGTCTTTTGCCGTGCTTAACCATGCAAAATGTACTTCAGGAGTATCGCAAGAAGCACCAATTACAATCGTGTTTCTTTTTTCGAATTCAGCTAAAGCTGATTGAAAAGCGTGTAATTCTGTAGGGCAAACAAAAGTGAAATCTTTTGGGTACCAAAACAATACAACTTTTTTCTTATTGTTAACCGCTTCCTCAAGAACGTTTACTTTAAAAGTATCCCCCATCTCATTCATTGCGTCAACGTTTAAATCTGGAAATTTTTTTCCTACTAATGTCATTTTTATATGTTTTAAATGTTAATAATTTTCAAAGTGCAAATATAGAACTAGGTGTTAGTTTTAGTGGAAATAGAAATTTTAATTTCTTATTAATCTATAGATTTTGCTTATTAAGATTTAAAGAATAAGAAATATGTAATTATTGGAGAATTCTTTATCAATACGTTAAAAATAATAGGTGATTTTTTTGATAAAAAAAACAGGCCTTAACGCGTAAACATAAAGACTTGTTATTATTATTACTAAGTTCTACCAGAACATCATGTTCAGGTTAGCTCCAAATGAATAAGAATTATAATTAGTAGTTTTATTTTTCTTTGGAAAATACGTTGGGTTATCAGCACATCAAGTTGATGATTTAAAACAAAAACCTAGTAACTAGCTACTCGGTTTTTGCTTCATACATACTGCTATTAATAAGGGTTTTTTATTTGTCTCTAGCTCCTTTTGTTACTTGTTCCATAACACGATCTAGACTAAAACTACCTGGTTTTTGACCAGGAGGGAACTCTTTAAAGCTTTGTAGCCAGTTGCCAACATAAATTCCTGCAGGAGCGAAAACAAACATATGTTCAAATTGCCATTTTCCATATCCAATCGTTTCATGATGTGCTCTTTCAAAAGGATCAGATCTTAAGTTTCCTACCATAGGCATGCGTAATTGTTCATAAGGCTGTTGCCAAACGTGCATGCCGTGGCCATTCTGTCCTAAAAAGGTAATTTTCCAGTTATTATATCTTAACGCAGCTACATTGCCATCATCTGTCCAGTATAAAATTCTTTACTTGGCCAGTTTTCTTTAGCTGTTAATGCAGGAATAAGGTTATAACCATCTAAGTGAACTTTATAATCTCTTCCCAAAGATTTCCCTTTTGTGCCTTTTTTAAGGTTTTCTTTTACATCTGTATCTCCAGCTGCCGCTAAGAACCTAGGAAACATATCTTCATGGGCGCCTATATCATTAATAATTGTACCGGGTTCAATCACACCTGGCCATCTGATAACTGTGGGCACACGGAAACCACCTTCCCACTGTGTGGCTTTTTCTCCAGCAAACATGGTTGTTCCTCCATCAGGCCAAGTAAATACTTTAGCACCATTATCTGTAGAATACATGACAATGGTATTGTCTGCAATACCTAATTCCTCTAGCTTGTCTAATAATTGCCCCACCATAGCATCATGTTCAACCATGCCATCTGCATATACGCCTAACCCTGTTTTTCCTTCAGACTCTGGCTTAAGGTAAGTCCATACGTGCATACGTGTTCTGTTCCACTACACAAAGAATGGTTTGTCATCTTTTACAGCATCAGCCATAAAGCGAAAAGCAGCATTAGTTACTTCAATGTCTGCTGTTTCCATTCTTTTCTTTGTCAATGGTCCTGTGTCTTCAATTCTACCATCGGCATAAGAATGTATAACACCTCTAGTCCCAAAGCGTTCTTTCATGGTACTACCATCTTCAAATTTGAAATCTGCAGGATAATCTGGTAATTCAGGTTCTTCCTCCGCATTTAAATGGTAAAGGTTTCCAAAAAATTCATCGAAGCCGTGGTTAGTTGGTAGCATTTCATCTCTATCACCTAAGTGATTTTCCCCAAACTGCCCTGTAGTATAGCCATGATCTTTAAGCATGGCAGCAATAGTAGGGTCTTCTATTTTCATACCTTCAGGAGCACTAGGTAAACCTACTTTTGTTAAGCCTGTTCTAATGGGGGATTGCCCTGTAATAAAAGCGGCACGTCCTGCGGTACAACTTTTTTGTCCATACCAGTCTTTAAATGTGGCGCCTTCCTTTCCTATGCGGTCAATATTAGGGGTTTTATAGCCCATCATACCGGTATTGTAGGCACTTACATTAAACTGCCTAATGTCGTCACCCCAAACCACAAGTATATTGGGTTTTTCTCCTTTTTTTTGTGCCTAGGTACCAGCGATAATCAATAAAATCATCGCAACAGATAGTCTTGTTTTTTTCATAAATCTAAAATGTTAAGGTTATTCTTGTTTACAAGATAATTAATTAAGCTATTAGTTTTTTAGTCTCTATTTATTTAGCTGGTTTATCCACCGTTTTTCAACAAGTGCTTTAATAATTTCTTGTGAGGGTCTTCCAGTTTCTAACAAACCATGTTTCTGTTCATATAAGCGTATTCTATTTTGACCTTAGCTGTTTGATTTTTATTCTGAAAGCGGCAAACAAAAGCGTTGTAAATGGACTTAACCAATTAAAAACAGCAAAGAAAAAATAATCTGCAACGGGTACACCCAAAACGCCTGACTGATAAGCGCCACAGGTATTCCAAGGCACAAGGACTGATGTTACTGTTCCAGAATCTTCAAGTGTTCTACTTAAATTTTCAGGAGCGAGGTTTTTGTCTTCATAAGCTTTTTTAAACATTTTGCCCGGAACGACTAAAGCTAAATATTGGTCTGACGCGGTTACATTTAAAGCCAAACAACTGGCTACCGTACTTGCAAACAGCCCAAATGTTGTTGAAGCTAAACTCAATAAGGCTTGACTAATTCTGGCTAGTGCTCCTATAGCATCCATTACACCACCAAAAACCATGGCACAGATTATTAACCAGATCGTTTTTAGCATGCCTTTCATACCTCCTGAAGAAAACAAATCATTAAGCTCTTCGCTTGAGGTTTGCACTGAAGTATCGATTGTAATAGCATTCATAACACCTTTATATGCTGAATGAAAAGAAAATGAGTCAGCCTCGGCAACCGTTACCACAATATTGGGTTGTGCAATTATTGCAGCGATACCTCCTAAAATTGTACCTATAAGAAGAGCTACTAAAGGAGGCGTTTTTTTTACTATTAAAAAAATCAACACAATAGGAACTAAAAAAAGCCAAGGAGTAATATTAAAGCCTTCTCTTATGGCTGAAAGTTTATCCGAAATATTAGGCGTTCCTGAAATGTCAATATTGAAACCTATTATTATAAATACCAATATTGTAGCTACAATTGTAGGTACAGTTGTAAGCGACATATATTTAATATGAGAAAACAATTCGCCTCCAGCCATTGCAGGTGCTAAATTTGTTGTATCACTTAGTGGCGACATTTTATCTCCAAAATATGCGCCTGAAAGTACCGCGCCGGCTGTCATACCTAATGAAATTCCAAGAGTTTCTCCAATACCAATTAGGGCTATACCTACAGTTGCCGAAGTAGTCCATGAACTACCTGTGGCTATCGATATAATGGCGCATATAACAACACAAGCCGCTAAAAATATTGTTGGATTTAATAATTGTAGTCCATAATAAATCATAGAAGGAATAATGCCACTTATTAGCCAAGTACCTGCCAATGCTCCAACCATTAATAGAATTAAAATAGCGCCAGCTGCAGATTTAATATTTTCAGCAACTTCATCAAGCATTTGCTTGTAAGATACTTTATTGTAAAAACCAACTATAGCAGCAACGGCCGCACCTAATAGCAAAATAAACTGATTACTACCATTTAATGCATCGTCTCCATAAACAAAAAACACATTGAAAAACAACATGATAACTAGAGCGAAAACAGGAATTAAAGCTTCCCAAATATTAAGTTCTTTATTTTCAATAATATTTTCGTCCCGTGGTTCTTTTGGTACAATGTTTTGGCTATCCATAAGGCTTTTTGAATTTCACTTGTAATGTTACGATTTTCAATAATGCTATGCAAATGCGAATAGTTCAGTATTTTAGCCATTAGCTATAAAAAAGACTATGGATTCATTAACCCAAATTGTGTTAGGAGCGGCTTGTGGAGAAGCTGTTTTAGGAAAAAAAAATGGAAATAAGGCTTTACTGTTTGGTGCCATTGGTGGAACCATACCAGACTTAGATGTTTATGTAGGTAGTTTGTTATTTGGGAATGAAATAGATGCTATGCTTTTTCATCGTGGATTTATGCACTCGATATTTTTTTCGATTATTGCAGCTTTATTATTGGGTTGGCTGGTATGTAAATTATACAATACTGGAAATCGGCAGGGTACCACTACGAGAAATGATTGGATAAGTTTGTTTTTTTGGTCGCTTTTTACACATCCCATATTAGATTGTTTTACACCTTACGGCACACAACTCTTTGCTCCAATAAGTAATTACAGAGTGGCTTTTAATAATATAGCGGTTGTCGATCCAATATATACCTTGCCTTTTTTAATTTGTGTAATAGTGCTTATGTTTTTTAAACGCGCATCGAGCAAAAGAAGACTCTGGTTAAAGTTAGGATTAGGTATGAGTTCTGCTTATATGCTATTTTCTATTGGAAACAAATTATATATTGATTCGGTTTTTAGAAAATCGGCGGAAGAAAGTCATATTGATTATATAAGATTTAGTACTCAGCCAGCCATTTTTAATAATGTGTTATGGTATGGTATAGCTGAAACTGCTGATACTTATTATGTGGCAGACTATTCATTATTCGATACTAAAAATAGGTTTTTAAAATTCACCGAAGTCCCCAAAAAGCGTGATTTAAAACCATCTGAATATGACGATATAGCAAGTCTTGCTTGGTTTAGTAATAATTTCTACAGTGTTTATAAAATAAGTGAATTAGAATACCGCTATAATGATTTGCGTTATCCGCTTCTTGATTTAAACGATCCTGATTCATCTGTATTTAGTTTGTTGCTATATAAGGATAAGAATCGACTAAATATGAAACCGTTTGAACCTAAATTTGACAGCCTAGGTAATGCGCTAGCTTCACTTTGGAAACGCGTTAAAGGCATCTAATTTTATGAATATTCACCATACACGCTTTATGCTTTGGCTAGTTTAAATATTTAGTATGTAATAAGCGAGTGGTTCTATTATACGCTTATTTAAAGTTTCGCAAGCTTGGTATGGTTTATATGAGGCAAAATGTTTAGAGTTTCCATGCACGTTCGCATGGTATTGTATGTGCGTTCAATATTGGCATCTAAACCAATAGAAAAACGAATTAAACCATCTGTTAACCCCATGTCCTTTTGTTCTTCTTCAGGAATTTCAGAAGATGTTGAACTTCCTGGGGCGCTAAATAAAGTTTTGTAAAAACCTAAGCTTACGGCTAGATACCCTAAATTTTCATCTTGCATCATTTCCATAAGTTCATTAGCCTTGTCTAGAGAACCTACATCTATAGTGAGCATGCCACCAAAGCCATAGGCTTCGTTCATCATATTTTTGAATAAGAGATGTGATGGATGTGATTCGAGTCCGGGATAAACTGTTTTTAAGCCATCCGCTTCAAATTTCTGAGCTAAATACATGGCGTTTTTACTGTGCTGTTGCATTCTTATATGCAGTGTTCTAAGGTTTTTTAAAACAGAAGCTGCTCTTAAACTGTCCATGGTCGATCCTAAAAGCATAGAGGCGCCATCATTTACATTGCGTAATTGGTCTATAAATTCCTGTGTACTACAAACCACACCACCTACAGTATCACTTGACCCATTAATGAATTTGGTTAAACTATGTATTATTACGTCTGCACCTAATTCAGCTGGAGAAATGGATAGTGGGGAAAATGTGTTATCAACAACCAGCTTTAAATTATATTTTGTAGCAAGTTTAGCTAAACCTTGTATATCAGCAACTTCCAATAGGGGATTACTCACTGATTCGCAATATATCATTTTGGTATTATCATTAATCAATGCTTCAACCAAATCAAGTTTCGTTATATCAACAAAACTTGTAGAAATATTGAATTTTGGTGTGAAATTTTTCAAAAAGGCATAAGTGCCACCGTAAATTGTTCTACTAGATACTATATGATCTCCAGCACCACACAATTGCATAATCACAGGGGTAATGGCTCCCATTCCTGAGGCTGATACGTTTGCTGTTTCCGTACCTTCCATGGCGGCAAGAGCTT
Source organism: uncultured Algibacter sp. (assembly GCF_947495925.1). Lineage (GTDB taxonomy): Bacteria > Bacteroidota > Bacteroidia > Flavobacteriales > Flavobacteriaceae > Algibacter_E. The sequence goes on along the minus strand of NZ_CANMAU010000005.1, from coordinate 345,616 downwards.
CACCGAGATATAAGTTGGAAGGCGAAGAATGTCTCGAGTATAAATAGCACCCATCAGCGTTTCCTTCAAAAGTATCAAACATGGTTTTAGCCGATAGGAATGTGTATGTTGATGAATCTGAAATTGATGGGTTTACACCTCCAAATTCTCCAAAGTATTGTAAATCTTGTATGTTATTTGCGGGTTTAAATGCCATAGTCATGAGGTTTTAGAGTTATACAAATTTCTTAAATAATTGAATTTTAATCAATGTTTGTTTGTTAAATAAGAAAATAAATCTAAAATTATATTTATTATTAGATTATATGTTGTATTTTTAAGCAAATAGACTTCTTTTTCCGAATAAGATTCACCTATGATTTTTGATACAACTGATAAAAAACTATTAGAATATTTACAACAAGACAGTAAGCAAACTAATAAAGAACTGTCTAATAAATTAGGATTATCTGTCACCGCTGTTTTTGAGCGTATAAAAAAGCTTGAAAAAGAAGGGTTTATATTGGGGTATCATGCTGTTGTAAACAAAAAAAGAGTAGATAGGGATTTTGTAGTATTTTGCCATATAAAACTGGTACAACATAGTCAAGAATTTGTGATTCGTTTTGAAAGAGAAGTAAAAAGGCTTACCGAAGTTTTAGAGTGCTATCATTTAAGCGGGGATTACGACTATTTATTAAAAGTAATCGTGGCAGACATGACTGAATTCAGAGCTTTTATGGTAGAAAAATTAACAACAATTAATCATATAGGAAGTACGCATAGTATGTTCGTTATAAATGAGGTTAAACATACATCTGTAATTAGTTTTTAAGTGAAGAGTAAGCGGTATAAATATTTAGAACTTCTAATTATATTCATAGTTATACCAATTAGTTTTGTTTTAGATTTTTCTCCATTCATAAAGTTTGGCATGGGCCTAACGGGGTTTGTTTATGTTCTTTTCGTTTTATTACGAGTCGAAAAACAAAAATGTATGATTACCAAGGGAATCGATTGGTCGCTTTTTGTCAAAAATACGGTGATGAAGTTGTTGTTGATTATGTTGCTAACTACAGCTTTAGTTTGGTTCACAAATAAAGAACTTTTGTTTTCTGTTGTTTTAAATAAACCGCAGTTATGGGTTTTTATATTATTCATTTACTCCTTTTTTTCAGTATATCCACAAGAGTTAATTTACAGAACGTTCTTTTTTAATAGATATGAGGCGTTATTTAAGAATTCGGGGATGTTTATTGTATTAAATGCTGTACTATTTGCTTTGGCACATGTGTTATTTAAAAATGCTTTAGTTCTTATAATTACGTTCTTAGGAGGACTGCTGTTTGCGTTTTCCTATACTAAAACAAAATCTACGCTGCTTGTTTCTATTGAACATGCCTTGTACGGCTGCTGGTTATTTACAGTGGGGATGGGTGGTATGTTAGGATTTCCTTCTTAAGCCTATAATAAAATCTTACAATAGAAAACTTTTCCTATTTTAGGGGTATATTAATCAAACGACTTTAATAATGAAGAAATTAATGTACATCGCCTTAGGAATTATCATTGGCGTCCTATTGACCTATTATTTTTATCCGCCTTTAGATAATTCGGGTGAAACGGAAACGGTAGAAAATAAAATTGTAAAACCAGATGGAGTTATTACGGTAGAAGAAGCTATCGAATTAAACAATAATTGGACTAAATTTAGAAAGCCAGCTGTTGATTCTGCTGCAGCAAGGCAGGGAAGAGAAATAGATAAACGTTCTGTAGGCTGGTCTGTCGAAGATGTTCGTAACTATTTAGATTGGGCAGAGGTTGAATCTGAAAACTTAGGCTATAGCATGGATAGCATTCGTGTTTATTTAGGTGTTTATGGTAATAGAGAAGGTAAGGAGAATGACGGTTTTACTACCATGTTTATGGCACCAATTGGATTAAAGCTAAATGCAGAGGCCGGATTGTCTTCTTCTAGTTTTATTCAAAGTGGTGTAGGGCCGTTGAATAACGGGTCGGGAGGAAACCAATATTAGTGTAAAGTAAATTTTTAAATATAATAAACAGATTACCCTTTTATTAGCTGTCTAAACAATATTTTAATGATTTCCGAATGAACGATATTTTATTAAAAAATTATTCTTTTATTGTTCATTCGGTTGAGTTTTTAGCGGCAATTACGGGATTGTTTGTTTATAAAAAATATAAGTATTCAAATGCTAAATACTTTATTTGGTTTTTGTGGTATTTAAGTATTTGTGATACTTTAGGCGTCTATTCCAAGTACGTAAAGCCTGATCAATTTTTGAATTTCTTGATAGGTACTTTGTTTCAAAAAAATTATTGGTGGGCTACTCTTTTTTGGGGAATAGGCGCTATTTTATTTTATAGCTTCTATTATTACAAAATACTAAAAAATAAAAGTTCTAAAAGGTTTTTAAAGCTAATGGCTGTCTGTTTTTTTATATTTTCAGCCACCTATATCATTTTTAATATTGATGAATACTTCGTTAGATATTTGGTTCCTATTGATATTTTTGGGGCTTTAATCATATTTAGCTGCACACTACTATATTTTATAGAAACTCTTAATAGCGATAAAATTCTTACTTTTTATAGATCTCTAAATTTTTATATTAGCATAGCTGTTTTTATTTGGTGGTTGATTATTACGCCTCTAGTTTTCTATGATATTTATAACTCGCAAAGAGATTGGAATTTTATATTTTTAAAATGGCAAATTTATTTATTTGCAAATACCTTTATGTATTCAACCTTTACTTTTGCTTTAATATGGTGCAAACCGGAGAACGATTAGCGAGTACTGCTGCAGAACGTTATTTATTAGTGTATATGATAGCTGTTTTAGTTATTGTAACAGCCTTAGTAATTGTATTTTTTGTCGTGTTTTTAAAACGAAAAAATAAACTACTTCAGGATAAAATGGAGCAGCAGCAAGCGTTTGAATCAGAGATAGCAAAGGCACAGACGGAAAGCCAAGAACAGACTTTAAAAAATATTGGTTGGGAACTTCATGATAATATTGGACAGTTATTATCTTTTGCTAGCATGCAGTTAAGTATATTAAAAATGCAGGTTGATGATGAGGTTAAAGACAAATTTAAAGATACATCTGAAGCTTTAAGGGAAGGTTTGGCTGAGGTTAGGGCATTATCAAAATCTTTGAATAACGAAGTAGTGCTTAATTTAGGTTTTGAGAAATCTATAATTAATGAACTAAATCGTCTAAAAAAGATGAAGTTTGATTCAGCAGAACTCAAGATATTGGGAGATGAGGTTCCTTTTAAAGATAGAAAGCATGAAATAATTATTTTTAGAATTATTCAGGAGTTTCTTTCAAATTCCGTCAAGTATTCTGAAGCAAAAAACTTTAATTTGACTATAGATTATAAGCCCGAGGAAATTATTATTATAGCTTCTGATGATGGAAAGGGTTTTAATATTAGTGATATTGAAAAGGGTTCAGGTTTAATAAATATGAAGAGTAGAGCTGCTTTAATTGGAGCAGGTTTAGATTTGACCTCTGAAGTAAATAAAGGAGTAAGGTTAAAATTGAATTACTCAATATCCTAAATTCATCCAAGCCATTTAAAGATTTTCTTTAGTAAATTTAGCTTACCAGAATATGGCGGATACCGGAAGGAAGGGTCTGTTGTTATACCACGTTTCATAATGCCTTTTTCATGAGTAAACGTATCAAAACCAAATTTCCCATGATACCTGCCCATTCCACTGGAACCCACACCACCAAAAGGTAATCTATGGTTTCCAAAATGAATGAGTAAATCATTAACGACACCGCCACCAAAACTATATGTGTTAATCGTATTTTCTGCGAACATTTGGTTTTTAGAGAAAACATATAAGGCTAAAGGTGTGTCAGAATTAGAGATGATACGCTCAATGTCTTTTTCAGTATCATAAGATAATATGGGGAGAATTGGGCCAAATATTTCTTCCTGCATTATAGGACTGTCTAATCGAGGTTCATCAACCAAAGTAGGAGAGATGTAACAGTTATCAATATTAATATCACCTCCAAATATAATATTGGCACCTTCAAGAAGCATGCTAAGCCGCTGCGTATTATTTTTATTTATGATTCTTGGAAAATCTGGAGACTTTTCTGGATGATCTGAATATCGTTTAGTAATTTCAGTTTTTAAAACCTCTATAAGTTTTTCTTTAATTATCGATTTTACAATAAGGTAGTCTGGTGCTATACAGGTTTGTCCGCCATTAAGTAATTTCCCCCAGACAAGGCGTCTTGCAATCAATTTTAAATCAACGGTATCATCAATAATACATGGTGATTTTCCTCCAAGTTCAAGTACTACAGGTGTTAAAAAAGACGCTGCAGCTTTGGCAACAATTTTTCCAACTTCTGTACTACCTGTAAAAAAGATAAAGTCCCACTTTCTCTTTAACAGTTTAGTTGATAAATCAACCCCGCCTTCAATCGATATGGCATGAGATTTAGAGAAAACAGCCTCTACAATTTTGGTGATAATCTTGGATGTATGCTTTGTTAACTCGCTGGGTTTTAAAACTACGGTATTTCCAGCTGAAATGGCCATTATTAGAGGTTCCATAGCCAATAAAAAGGGGTAATTCCATGGTGCAATAATAAGAGTATTGCCATATGGTGCTTTGTAAATATAATCTTTAGAAGGAAAAGTTAATAGGGAAGATTTAATTCGTTTGGGCTTTCCCCATTTTTTTAGATTTTTTAAAACTAGATTTAACTCAGAAAGCACTAAACCAACCTCACTAATATAAGATTCAAATTCTGATTTTTTTAAGTCTTTTTTTAGAGCATCAAGTATAGCTTGTTCTTGAGATTCAATTTCAAGTTTTAGCGCTTTTAAAAGTTTTAATCTATGAGCAATGTTTTTAGTTTGCTGAGATTTAAAAAACGTACGTTGATTTTCAATAATGTCTTCTAAATTATTCAATACTTGTTTTTTATAAAGATATTTAAATTACGTCAAACAAGCATTCCAAGTAGAATCATTTGGTAAAGGAGCATGAATTGACATGGGTTCCTTTTTAACAGGATGAATAAATTCTATATGTCGGGCATGCAAACTTATACTGGCATCTTTATTACTTCGGTCAAAGCCATATTTTAAATCGCCTTTAATTGGGCAACCAATAGAAGCTAATTGTGCCCGTATTTGGTGATGCCTTCCAGTTTCTAAATTTATCTCAAGAAGATAATAATTATCTAGCTTTTTTATCATCTTATAGTGAAGAATCGCTTTTTTACTATCGGGAACTTCCTTTAGATACGCTTTGGATTTATTGTTTTTTGGGTTTTTTTTAAGCCAATGAATTAAGGTGTCTTCTTTTTTTTGAGGTTCATTTTTTACCAAAGCCCAGTAGGTTTTATGAATATCTTTTGAAAGAAATAATTTATTAAGTCTTGGTAGCACTTTGCTAGTTTTTGCAAAAATAACAAGACCAGATGTTGGCCTGTCCAATCTGTGAACGGTCCCTAGGTAAACATTGCCGGGTTTGTTGTATTTGTGCTTAATATATTCTTTTACTATATCGCTTAGAGGTTTGTCGCCCGTTTTGTCGCCTTGAACAATATCGCCGGCACGTTTGTTAACCATGATAATATGGTTATCCTCATAAAGAACTTGAAGATTGTTTTTATTTGATAGAACTTTATTCGACACTAATATTGCTCACTTTCATTAGGGAAATCTTTGGTTTTTACATCATCAACATATTGGGAAATGGCGGAAGTCATTTCTTCATACAAATGTAAATATCTCCGTAAAAACCTAGGATTGAATTCATGTGTCATTCCAAGCATATCGTGCAAAACCAAAACTTGACCATCAACATCTGGTCCAGCTCCAATACCTATTATGGGTATACTTACACTTTCAGCAACTTGTTTTGCTAATGCCGCAGGTATTTTTTCCAATACGATAGCAAAACATCCAACACGTTCTAAAAACTTGGCATCTTCAATAAGGCATTCCGCCTCTTCTTCTTCTTTTGCACGAACCGTATATGTACCAAATTTATAAATAGATTGTGGCGTAAGGCCTAAATGTCCCATAACTGGTATGCCGGCGTTTAAAATACGTTTAATCGATTCTTTTATTTCTTTACCGCCTTCCAGTTTTACTGAGTGCGCACCACTTTCTTTCATGATTCTAATGGCCGATCGCAAGGCTTCCTTAGGGTCGCTTTGGTAACTTCCAAAAGGTAAATCTACAACTATCAAGGCTCTGTATATAGCTCTAACAACAGATGAAGCATGGTAAATCATCTGGTCTAAAGTTATGGGTAGTGTGGTTTCATGTCCTGCCATAACATTACTTGCAGAATCTCCAACAAGAATAACATCAACACCAGCACCATCAACGATTTTTGCCATGGTATAATCATAAGCTGTAAGCATAGATATTTTTTCACCATTGGCTTTCATATCTACTAGTGTCTTAACGGTTATGCGTTTATATTCTTTTTTTGCTACAGACATGTTGTTAGGTTTAGTTAGCATGTAAAAATACTAAATAAAGGAGATACTGTTAAACTTTTCTTTAATGTGGAGTTAGATGATTAGATATCAGTTACTTTAGATGTAAAATTAACCTAATGACACGATTTATACTTTATTTGACACTTTTAATTACTTCTGTTTTATTTGGTCAAACCGAAGAGAAAATAGAAGTGAAATTTGCTGTGGATACTTTTTTTGAAGGTTTCCATAAAGGCGATACTGCTTTAATGAAAACTGTGATGGCTGATAAAATAATTATGCAAACAGCATTTAGGAATAAAGAAGGAAAGGATATTTTAGTTACTGATGAATCTGGTAAACTTATCGAGGCTATTGCAGATCGAGGGGCAAACCAAAAATGGGATGAACGTTTGTTGGATTATAGTATTCAGGTTGATGGTAACATGGCTAATGTGTGGACACCTTATGAGTTTTGGTACAATGACGAATTTAGCCATTGTGGTGTGAATTCTTTTCAGCTCTTTAAAGATGGTAATCAATGGGAAATTATTTACTTGATTGATACTAGGAGAAAAGCTAGTTGCGGAAAATAAATAGTATTTAATAACCACAATAAAAAAAATAAAGGGCGAACTACCACCCTTTATAAAGATTAATTAATTCTAACTAAATACTATCTGTTAGAAACTTTTTACACTTTTATAAACGTTCAAATCTCTTTTGTAAAAAACATTTTGAAAAGACTTTAAGTTTATAACTAGTTTATATTGATTGTTTTTCATTGCTGCTGGTACTACTGTTCGAAAGTATTTCTGAAACCTTACAAGGTTTTCCTATCTTAATTTAGATGTCCGTAATATCATATGATTTGTTATCAAAAATATTTGTGGTCTTATCAGTCTAAAATAGACCAGATTCGAAGTAGCCTAAAAATATAGATTTAATCATTTATTAGGCTTAATTACCTAAGGTCATGTTCAAAACCTTTTTTTCTTTTCATGACCTAGGGAATTTCTTAAAACTATACTATCATTTTTGTGGTACTGTTTCATGCAATACAACAGCTGAAAATTTTAATGCTGAATTCATATTGGGTAGTATTAGAGTGTTTTATAATTTTTCTTTAAAACTTCTAGGTTTATTTTTTTCTCTCCAGTTTCCATATAATGTTTATAAGCCATTAATGATTCTCTAGCTCCACTTCGCATTTTCCCTTTCATAGGCCATGTTAGAAATCGAGGTTTAAGTCTGTATTCAGAATTTTGGTAAATAATGGTTTCTCCATTACTATTCTTTTTTACACCATAGGTGATAGACATTTTTTTTAAAGGAAAATTCTCCCATTCATAAACGTCATAAGTATAGTACTGACCTTCAGAAAACTCGGTGATTTTCTCCCTAACCAAGATGTCTTTTTTGCCATTTGGAATAATACATTCTCTATAACACCCTAATTCGGCTTCATTATCACTTCCCTTTATAGATTTTGAGCTTTTAAGGCTAGAATGGAATGACCCTACGTTGCCATAACTAGATAATACGCTCCAAGCTTGTTCAGAAGTGACATCGACTGGCATTTCATAATTTACTTTCATTAATTTCATTTTTTTGTCTTTTTGTTGTGAATAAATTTGACCAGTTATTAAGCTGGTAAGTATTACAATTGAGATTTTGAAGATTGACCTCTTTATCATCATAACTTAATTTTTAAATTAGTATGGGTACAAAGGTGTACTAAAAGATTATGAAATTATTAGCAATTAGTGTTAATGATTGCTCATTTTATGTCATCTACGTATTTTGAAGGAGATTTTTTGTAGACCTTCTGAAACATTCTATTGAATGTTGAGATAGATTCGAATCCACTACGATACGCTATATCACTTACTCTAAGACTAGAATTGAGAAGTAAACTAAGGGCTTTTTCAATTTTTTTTTGGTTAATATATTTTTTTGGGCTGGTATTATAGTTCTCTTTAAAAGTCCTATTAAATGTGGATAGACTCATACTACAAAGTCTAGCGAGTTCTTCTAAGGAAAGGTTAGAATACAGATTTTTTTCTATTGTTTTTCTGAATTCAAATTGAGTCGGACTAAAAATTTGAGTTAAGAATTCTAGTTCTGATGGAGATTTAAGTGTTTTCGTTACCAAAATAATAAACTCTTTAAGTTTATTTAGAATTAATTCTTCATCAGCTAAATCAGGGTTTTCAATAAGTAAATTGATACTTTCTTTATAGTTTAAAAGTAATTTGTTTAGATGAACTTTATTTACATTTAAGCGGTTACTTGGCAATTTATTTGGTGGATATGGAAAAATTTCTTTAATAATATCTGGATATAATAACACACCAATAAGCTCTATGGTTCTATGCTTTTTTCGTTGTTCAGGCGTGGTTTCAGCAAAATAATTGAAACATTTGGCGAGTAATGCATTTTCCTTATCGAAGTTAATTATTTGATAGGGAGTTCTTATTAAAAATGTGCCTTTTTCAACAAACATAAAACAGGCTTCATTTTTGTTATATAGTTTGGGGATTCTTTTAAATGTAGGAACCGTAACCTTTTCAAATACGATCTTTTCTTTATAAGTTATTTTTTTTACCTCTATTGGGGGAAGCTCCATTTGAAAAGGGTCAAATAGTTATCTAAATTAATAATTATAGGTTTGTCAACCTGTCAATATAATCCTTACAGACAGACAAACTTTTTTTCCATAACCTATAAGGTACTTCGACAGGGCGATTTAATGGTTAGAACTAGGACGCCTATAAGTTTTGGTATAATGATGAATTTCACCATTATGGTGTGAATTTTTTGCAACTCTTTAAAGACGATAACCAATGGAAAATAGCTAGCAATCGGCTATATTCACGCTAACTGCCAACCCTCCCTCACTGGTTTCTTTATATTTACTATGCATATCTTTTGCCGTTTCCCACATTGTATTAATGACTTTATCTAAAGGAACTTTAATATTTTCTGGATTAGTGTCTAATGCCAATTCTGCGGCGTTAATCGCTTTTATAGCCCCCATAGCATTACGCTCAATACACGGTATTTGTACTAAGCCACCAATGGGGTCGCAGGTTAAACCTAAATGGTGCTCCATAGCGATTTCTGAAGCTATTAAAATTTGTTCTGGAGTACCTCCCAAAAGTTCGCACAAAGCACCAGCGGCCATTGCGGATGATACACCAATTTCTGCTTGACAGCCGCCCATTGCCGCACTTATGGTAGCCCCTTTTTTAAAGATGCTTCCAATCTCTCCAGCTACTAAAAGAAAACGTTTTATGTCTTCAAAATTACCATCATGATTTTCAATAACTAGATAGTAGGTGAGTACAGCTGGAATTACACCTGCACTACCATTAGTTGGTGCAGTAACAACACGTCCTAAAGAAGCATTAACTTCGTTAACGGCCAATGCAAAACAGCTTACCCATTTAATAATTTGACGAAATTTAACTTCGGTATCTCGTATGGCATAAATCCATTCTACTGGGTTGGAATATTTAGTGTCACCCATGAGCTTTTGATGCATATCAAATGCACGTCGCCTTACATTTAAACCTCCTGGAAGAATACCTTCGGTATGACAACCTAAATACATACATTCTAGCATGGTATCCCATATGCGTTTTAGCTCAAAATCTATTTCTTTTTCAGAACGAATGGATTTTTCATTTTCTAAAACAACTTCTGAAATAGGTAGATTTAAATCGTTGCAAAACTTAATTAAGTCTTCACCCTTATCAATAGGGTAGGGAAAAGAGCATTTTATTTCAAAGTTTTTCTTTGCATTTTTGCGTTCTTCTTTAACGACGAATCCACCTCCAATCGAGTAAAAAGTAGATTTATAGGTTTTACTTCCTATGTTGGCACAAAAGGTTATTCCATTGGAATGATATTTTAAGAATTTTTTATTAAAATGAATATCTGAAGATGGGTTAAAGGGAATAGGATATTCATTATTAAATTCTAGAACGTTTTTTTTATTTATTGTTTTAATGATGGTGTCAATACTCTTGGTTGGTATGGTTTCTGGATCTGTACCACTTAAACCTAGCATAACGGCATAATCGGTAGCATGACCTTTACCTGTAAGAGATAATGAGCCATAAAGGTTTACAGAAATACGTTCTACTTGTTCAAATTTATGAGAGGCTTTTAATTCTGAAATCCATCGTTGTGCAGCACGCCAAGGTCCTAAAGTATGAGAACTAGAAGGGCCAATACCTATTTTTAGCATATCGAAAATAGAGATACATTCCATAATTTACGCAAACGTTATAGTGAGCAAATATAGTTTTTTGTGCGTAACATCATGCTGATTTAAAAAATTAGAGGCTGTTATAATGAAACTGGTTATAAACTGACATCAACGTTTCTTGCGCAAGGGATTGAACGGTTTGTTTGAAATCCCCGACAGAGGAGGGATTGAGTAGTGAAAGCCCGACCCTTGTGGTTGCGCTCAAATTCTCAATACGTTTTCACTTTTGTATGATACTTGCAATAACAGAGGCTCTTGATTTTGTTTTGTAAACTGCGACTACAACTATAAACGGAAAGGAGATATGACACTGTGTCATACTTTTTGAGTTGGCATAATGATTGACTTATACAATTCGAATTTAAAAATGAACACAACGTTTCCGTGAAAATGGAAATTTACAAACAATAAAAAAGTATATTATGAGTAAAATTATTGGAATTGATTTAGGAACAACCAACTCTTGCGTTTCTGTAATGGAAGGTAATGAGCCTGTAGTTATTCCTAACGCAGAAGGGAAAAGAACAACACCATCTGTTATTGCCTTTGTTGAAGGCGGAGAAATTAAAGTTGGTGATCCAGCAAAACGTCAAGCAGTTACAAATCCTACAAAAACCGTTTATTCTATTAAACGTTTTATGGGTAATAAATATTCTGAGTCTAAAAAAGAAGCAGATCGCGTACCATATAATGTTGTAAAAGGTGATAATGATACACCTAGAGTTGATATTGATGGTCGTTTATATACACCACAAGAATTATCGGCTATGATTCTTCAAAAAATGAAGAAAACAGCTGAGGATTATTTAGGTGCTGATGTAAGTAGAGCGGTAATTACTGTACCTGCTTATTTTAACGATAGCCAACGTCAAGCTACTAAAGAAGCTGGTGAAATTGCTGGTTTAAAAGTAGAGCGTATTATTAATGAGCCTACTGCTGCTGCATTAGCATATGGTATGGACAAAAAAGGTACAGACCAGAAAATAGTTGTATTTGACTTTGGAGGTGGTACACATGATGTATCTATCCTTGAGTTAGGTGATGGTGTATTTGAAGTATTATCTACTGATGGTGATACGCACTTAGGTGGTGATGATGTTGATGAGAAAATCATTAACTGGTTAGCTGATGAGTTTAAAGCTGAAGAATCTATGGATTTAAGAGAAGATCCAATGTCTTTACAACGTTTAAAAGAAGCTGCTGAAAAAGCGAAGATTGAATTATCTTCTTCTGCGCAAACAGAAATTAACTTACCTTATATTACAGCGACCGCTAGTGGACCAAAACACTTAGTGCGCACATTAACACGTTCTAAATTCGAGCAATTAATTGACGATTTAGTAAAGCGTACTATTGAGCCATGTGAATCTGCATTAAAAGCGGCTGGTTTAAGTAAGAGTGATATTGATGAAGTGATTTTAGTAGGTGGATCTACACGTATTCCTGCAGTACAAGAAGCTGTTGAGAAATTCTTTGGGAAAGCACCAAGTAAGGGGGTAAATCCAGATGAAGTTGTTTCTCTTGGAGCTGGTATCCAAGGAGGTGTATTAACAGGAGATGTTAAAGATGTATTACTTTTAGATGTTACACCTTTATCTCTTGGTATTGAAACTATGGGTAACGTATTTACTAAGCTTATAGAGGCAAATACTACGATTCCTACTAAGAAATCGCAAGTATTCTCAACGGCAGCAGATAATCAGCCTTCAGTAGAGATTCACGTATTACAAGGTGAGCGTGCTATGGCTGCCGATAATAAAACTATTGGACGTTTTCATTTAGATGGTATTCCACCAGCAAGACGTGGTACACCTCAAATTGAAGTAACGTTTGATATTGATGCTAATGGTATCATAAAGGTATCTGCTACTGATAAAGCGACAAATAAAACTCAAGATATTAGAATTGAAGCGTCTTCTGGATTAACTGAAGAAGAAATTGAGAAAATGAAAGCTGATGCCGAAGCAAATGCAGAATCTGATAAAGCTGCAGCTGAACAAGCTCAGAAATTAAATGAGGCTGATTCAATGATTTTCCAAACGGAAAAACAATTGGAGGAGTTTGGTGATAAATTATCTGAAGATAAAAAACAACCAATCGTAGAGGCTTTAGAGGAATTGAAAAACGCTTATGAGTCTAAAGATTTGGAGGTTATTACCCCAGCTTTAGATAAAATAAACGAAGCATGGAAAGTAGCTTCTGAAGAAATGTACAAAGCACAAGCTGAAGCTCAGCAAGGTGGTGCTCAACCAGGACCGGATGCTGGTGCAGGAGAGCAAGCACAGTCTGAAGGAAGTGATGTGGAAGATGTTGACTTCGAAGAAGTGAAGTAAGCAATAATCCCATATAGATTAAAAAACGCAACCTTACTAGGTTGCGTTTTTTTTTGAACGCATATTAACTTAATTTTGATAAAAAATAAGTATGAAAAAAATTAGCAGTATTGTATTGGTTTTAATTATGTTCATTACATCTTGTTCTAGCGATGATAATGAAACACAAGTATTTGAGAATATTATTGGTACATGGATAGGTACAGAAATTACTCTACAAGGAGAAGTGAAAACCGAAGTAAATGGACAGACTATTTTGAGCACCATTACAGGTGATGGTTACGATTTGAATAACGAATTATTATTTGCTAAATCACCGAATACGGTTACCTCTGAAGGTAATTTGAACATGAAAATCACTTATACTATAAATGGTGTTGAACTTACTGAAGATGTTGAAAATTTTGAATTTTTAGGAGATGGTATATGGGAAATTAATGGTAGTGAGTTAATAATTACGGACCCTACATTAGATGTTGAAGATGATGATATTCGCTTAGTAAATATTTTGAAGCTTACCGAAACCGAGTTGATCATTAAAATGACTGAAACTGTGGAAGAAATTGAAGGAGGTGAAACCATAACAGGTGTAACAGAAATTGTTGCGTCATTTGTAAAGGAATAATTTGTGAATTTTTCTGAAAAAATCAAATCGAAATATTCCCCAAAACGTCTTGCAGTAAAACTTAACGCCAAAGGAGAACAGTTTGTAGTTAAAGGCCATCCTTGGGTCTTTTCTAATAATATTACTAAGATAAATAATGATGCTAAATCTGGAGATTTGGCCATAGTTTTTAGCAAAAATAAAAATAGAGTAATAGGGTTAGGATTATTTGATGCAAACTCTCCAATTAGAATAAAGATGCTTCATAGTGGTTCTGAGAAAGTAGAGATTAATGCTGCTTTTTTTCAGAAAAAGATTGATGAGGCTTTTTCTAAAAGGGAACGTATATTAAAAACAAAAACTACTAGTTATCGCCTGTTGTTTGGAGAAAATGACGGTTTTCCAGGATTGATTGCAGATGTGTATGATTCGGTATTAGTTGTTAAAATATATTCTGAAATATGGTTGCCGTATTTGGTTAAAATAATACCTAGTTTACAACAAACATCAAATGCAAAAACGGTTGTTATTCGATTAAGTAGAAGTTTAGAACAATCCAAGCTAAATCAACTTTCAAACGGAGAGGTTGTTTATGGTAAGCTTGAAAAAGAGGTGGTTAATTTTTTCGAACATGGTGTGCAGTTTTCTGCAAATGTCATTAAAGGACACAAAACGGGTTATTTTCTAGATCACAGGGCTAATAGAAGGCAGGTAGGAGAGTGGAGTAAAGGCAAAACAGTTTTAGATGTGTTTTCATATGCTGGTGGTTTTTCGGTTCATGCGCTGTTTAATGGAGCAAAGGAAGTTACAAGCCTAGATATTAGCAAACAAGCACTAGAAATAGCAATTCAAAATGGCAAGCTTAATACGTATACCGGAAAACATAAAACCATTGTAGGAGATGCTTTTGAAGAGCTCAAAAAATTAATAAAAAATAAAATCACCTTTGACGTTGTGGTTATTGACCCTCCAAGTTTTGCTAAACAAGCTTCTGAAGTTCAATTAGCAAAAAAGAAGTATAGTCAGTTAGCTAAACTAGGAGAACAATTAACCAATAGAAATGGTCTTCTAGTATTGGCTTCTTGTTCATCCCGTGTTATTGCTGAAGATTTTTTAGCTATTAATAACCATGTACTGAATTCTAGTAAAAGAAGATTTGAGACCATTCTAGAAACAGGCCATGATATTGATCATCCCATTACATTTACAGAGGGAGCCTACTTAAAATGTGGTTATTATAAATTTATAAACTAATCTTTGAATTATAAAATGATTCAAAGATTACGTCCATATCTTTTTAAACTTAAAGAAATAAACCTTTTTCGTTTGTTTTTACCATAATTGTTTGGTCATCATTCTTAATTTTTATTTTGTACTCTTGTTTTAAAGTATCCACTTCATAGTGATATTTTACAAGGTATACGTCTTCAACAATTGCCCAATTAGGAAATCGTTTTGATACGGCCTGCATCACTTCAAGTGGAAGTCTAACATTGTTATATTTTTCAATTGTTCTTATAATTTTTCCGTTTTTATCGTAAGCCGCCACAATTTTGCCTTTTGGAATATGAAAAGACACGCTGTAAGTATCGTATTCATCATCGTAAAGCTCAGATATTTCATCTTTATGATTATAGTTTAGTACTTCAGATTCTAATTTTTTAACATATATGGGTGTATTATTAGTTTCATGGTTATCTATATACTTATAATTTAAAGATATTATTGTTTGTGGTAATTCGACAGTTTGTGCATGAATATTTGCGACAGCAAATAAAGTGGTTAAAGTAAGCGCTATGGTTTTCATATTAATGTTTTTTATGATAATTAATTGTGTAAAATTAACTATGCATGCATAATAAAAGAATGGTAAAAGTCATATCTCTATTTTTATAACTTATTGTTTTTCATTACATAGGTTAATTATATCTATCTTATTTGTTATGCATGCATAATATTTTTATATTTGAAAAAAAAGACATGAAAACCAAATTAACCGAGCTTTTGCAAATTGAGCATCCTATAATTCAAGCACCAATGTTCTTGGTTTCAAACGTAGCCATGGTAAAGGAAGCTATGAATAGTGGTATAGCGGGCTGTATTCCTGCGCTTAATTATAGAACTTTAGACGAATTGCGATTGGCTATACGAGAGTTAAAATCGGTTAAACCTAATAGGGGGGCATTTGGTTTTAATCTTATTGTAAACAAGTCAAACGTAAAATATAAAGGACAACTAGAAGTGATTTGTGAAGAAGGTTGCGATTTTATTATTTCTTCATTAGGAAGTCCGGAAGAAACTATTAATCAAGCTCACAAAGTTGGCATCAAAGTGTTTTGTGATGTAATCGATTTAAAATTTGCAAAGAAGGTAGAAGAGTTGGGAGCAGATGCTATTATTGCGGTTAATAATCAAGCTGGTGGACACAGAGGAGGGAAATCACCAAAGGACTTGATAGGCGAGCTTAGTTCCAACTGTGATATTCCAATAATTTCTGCGGGGGGAGTTGGTTGTAAATCTGATATTGATAAAATGCTTAACTATGGTGCCGAGGGCGTTTCTGTTGGGAGTCCGTTTATAGCTTCTATAGAGGCTAATGTGACGGAAGAATATAAGCAAGCATGTGTTGATTATGGTGAAGATGATATTGTTATGACTGAACGTATTTCAGGAACACCTTGCACGGTCATTAACACACCATATGTTCAAAAAATAGGAACAAAGCAAACTTGGTTAGAATCCATTTTAAATAAGAATAAAAAACTTAAAAAGTGGGTTAAGATGATTCGGTTTTCAATAGGTATGAATGCTACTAAAAATGCTGCTACTAAGGCAACATATAAGACTGTTTGGGTTGCAGGACCAAGCATAGAACATACAAAAGGTATTCTTCCAGTTAAAGAGATTATTAAAAAATTAGTTAGTTCATAATTCTTAGATTTGTTATAAATATTCTTGCAATGAAAATTTCAACTACCGAACAACTCCGTGAACTCTACAATTTACCAAAAGGGCGTGCAAAAGCTAAGGTTAAAAGTAAATTAGAAAAGCATGCGATTAATTTTATAGAATTCTTGGATTTTTTTGTTATTTCCAGGTTTATAAAATCATAAGATTTAGATATCTCTTTAAAAGGTGTGAATGCTACTGTTTATGTTTCCTAAGTGAATTTAAAATTAGTAAAAAACGATATGTTACTAAAATTAAAACATTTATGATGCGACAAATAATGATAAAAACTGAAATTTCGGATTTTAATAATTAAAACATAACTATTATGACTAAAAAAATTACGCATTCATTATTTATGGCTATTTGCCTTTTGGCTTTTATTACCACGCAAAAAGCAATAGCCCAACAAAGCATCAGTTGGAGTACAGTAGCTTTAGTTGATGGAACTGAAGTTTTAACTGAAGGTACTTTAATAGAGGCAATTAATTTTTCAGGAGGAGATACAGATAGCGCACATGACACTACAATTAACACCGTTCTTTTTTCAGGAAAAGCAAGTGGAGCTGCTTCGGGTAATGCTTTTGCTAATCCTACCACAGCAAACTTTGAGTCAAATACGCAAAACGTTGTGCCCTTTACTGTTGATCAGTATGATCCTGAAGCTCCTGGTATTGCAGTTTATGATGAACTTTTAAGCCGGTTTTTATGGAATGCTGGTGCAGGTACAGTTACGATTTCTGGTTTAGAAGTTGGAAAAAATTATAAATTACAATTTTTTATGGGGGATAAACGAGCTGACCAAGCGGATGCCTTTATTGTAATAGGGGTGCAAGGCGGAACAAGTTATGGCTCGGATGCTACAACTACCTATGCTGCTGGCCCTGGTATCGTAATTAATGGTGCTTTCGAAGCAGAGAGTACCTCTTTCGTACTAGATTTGAATAAAGATTTAAATGGAACAGAAGGTTTTAATTTAAATGCTTATCAGTTACGTGAAGTTGCAAGTTTAGGCGTTGATGATGCGTCATTAATAAACTTCAATATGTATCCAAACCCAGCAAGCAAATCACTTCAAATTAGTTTAGGAAATAGTGAAGCAATTAATTCGAAAGTTACAATTAGTAATATTGCTGGACAAGTTGTTTATACTGGTAGTTTAGATTCTAAAACAAAAAGTATCGATGTATCTAATTTAAACTCGGGAATTTATCTTGTTAAAGTTGCAGGTGCAAACCTTTCGACTATTAAAAAATTAGTAATTAAATAGTCTAGTATACATAATAGATTTATTAAATTTTATAACAGCCATATGTTAAAATAAATATGGCTTTTATTTTTGATTAAAGTGTTTTAAATGTTGAGATAAGGAGTTTATGCTCAGAAATTATTTTTTTAAAATAAATCTAATTAACTTTAATTCAACATTGAATATTATGAAAATCTCCAATATTGAGCAACTTCGAAATCTTTATGATTTACCAATAGGGCGAGCAAAAACTAAGGTTCAAAGTAAATTAGAAAAGCATTCGATTAATTTTATTAAATCTTCACCGTTTATAGTCGTTTCTACTTTTAATAAATCTGGGTATTTAGATACTTCTCCAAGAGGAGGGAAAACAGGTTTTGTTGAAATAACAAATAACACAGAAATTATAATTCCTGATGCAAAGGGAAACAACAGACTTGATAGTATTTCAAATATTATAGATACTGGGCGTATTGGGTTATTATTTATGATTCCAGGAATAAATGAAACATTACGCATAAATGGAAGTGCTCATTTGTCTGTTAACCAAAAACATTTAGACTTGTTTAAGTCAGAAAATAACAAGCCAAAATCATGTATTGTTGTGTCTATTGAAGAAGTATTTTTGCATTGTGCAAAAGCTTTTATGCGATCTAAGCTTTGGGAACCTTCTTTCTATATGGATCAAGATTTATTTCCGACTATGGGGCAGATGCTTAAAGATCAATTAGGCTCTGAAGAACCACCAGAGACAAGAGAGGCTATGGAAGAACGATATAAATCTGATTTATAAATTAAGGAAGCTTGTAAAATTCTATTTATATTTGTTTAAAATTCAGGAGTTAGCTAAAGCTGATAAAAAAGGAATTGTGTTAAAATCACAAGCTGTCGCGCAACTGTAATTAATAGTTTTTAAGCTGTTATAAGCCAGATACTTATCCTGTATAAATTAACCAATAATGCTTTCGCGATTTGAAGCTTGGTCTAGATATTTATATATCAAAGAAGTTTAATTGTAGCTAATTAAACCTTCTAAGACTTCAATGACTCTGCATAAAAAAACATTGAAGTAATGAAAATAAAACAAGGGCCATTAAAATGCTGGGATATCTATTCTGAGCATTTAGCAAATCAAACAAAATCATTTAATACGAATTGCGATATAGAAACACTAAAAAGGTACCAGTGCAAATTAGGGTGGTATACAGACTTGCCTTCTATAATTCGTAGTTATGAATACGATGTGTTGGTTTTAACTGATAATAGCAAACAAATTATTTGGACTAATAAAGAGTTTTCAAGAATGACTGGATATCCTGTGAATTATGCTATTGGGAAAAAGCCTAATTTTTTACAAGGAGAAGAAACTTGTAAGGTAACGTTGGGAAGAATTAGAAATAATTTAAAAAAAGGAATACCGTTTAATGACGTTGTAACAAATTACAAAAAGAGTGGAAGTATATATAAATGTAAAATAAATATTTTTCCATTAAAAAATAATGAAAACGATATTACTCATTTTTTGGCATTGGAGATGCAAGTCCGTTAATAGCATCTAGATTCTTAAATTTATAGTGAAACGGTTTTTGTGGCCTCTATGATATATAGGGGTTAAGTCATTATTTAAAACATTTTCAATTGGTATATAGTTTATCTTATGTACAGGGGAGAAGTAAAGGTGGTTCTCAACTTGTGCATTTGTCTGATCCATTGGAAGATAATTTTCTTTTAAGGGAGTCACAACGAATACAAAAACATTTGTGAATCAAGTTAATTAAAACACAGGTATAGTCTATGTGTTTTTAGATATTGTTTTGTTTATTTTATGCTAAAAATATCAGACAATATTTCTTATATTTGATTTCATTAACAATTTAAGGACTTTTACAATATATAGTCTATAACTTAACACTTTTTAAAATTTAGAATTATGAGAAAAAAATTGCAAATGTTGGCAACCCTACTTTTATTAGCTGTTGTTTATAGTTGTGGGCCCTCAATTAAAGTAACAGATTCTTGGTCAGCACCTGATACGAGAGAAATGATTAATGATTCATTTTTAATAATTGCAAGAACTGATGATTTGGCAACAAGGCAATTGATGGAGCAAGAAATGACTAAAGAAATTAATGCTGCAGGAGTTAAGGCAACATCTAGTTATACTAAATACCCAAAGGTTAAGCATAATCAAAAACTTACAGAAGCAGATATTGATAATTTAGTCGCTCAGTTTAAAAAAGACGGGTTTCAAGGTATCGTTTTAACTGTTTTAAAAGATGTTAAAACGGAAGTTAGAACTGAAGAATCAGGCGGTTATACCACAGGAGGATATTATCCTTATTATTACGGAGGATATGGTGGTTTTGGTGGTTACTATGGATCTTTTTATTCCCCTTACGGATACGGAGGAAGTTACGTACCACGTTCACAACGCACTTATGAATCTGATATTTATAAATTAGAAACGGTTATTTATGATTTAGACAGAGAAGAAAACCGTCAGTTAGTTGCTGTAGTGTCTTCTAATATTACCGATCCTGGTTCGGTTTCTGCTATTGCAGGGCCATATGCTAAAAAGGTTGTAAAAGCTTTTAGCGATCAAGCAAAAAAGTAATCTGCACTTATATAAGGTTAATAAAAACCACCATGTTTATGATTTTAACATGGTGGTTTTTTATGATCTAAATACACACCAATATACACTTTTACCTAAGGTTTTGTATTTTTACTTCTCATATTCTTAATTCATTATTATGTCTTTCTCTAAAGAAGAAATTTCTAAAGTTTTTAATACTATTCGCAAAAAAACGTTAATAGCACATTTGGATATTGAATTTGTTGATTGTAGTGAAGATTTTATGATCTTAAAAATGCCTGTAAATGCTTCTGTTCATCAGCCTGATGGTGTTTTACATGGAGGAGCTACAGTCGCTTTAGCAGAAACCACAGGAAGTTTTGCTGCTCAAATACTTATGGACTTAGATAAAGTGTTTGTTAGGGGAATAGAAATCTCTGCAAACCATTTAAAAAGTGTTAAGGAAGGCTATGTATATGCAAAAGGAGTTTATTTGCATAAAGGAAGAACCACCCAACTTATAGAAATTCGGGTCACGGATGATCATGATAATTTGATTTCGTTATGTAAATTGACTACTATTGCTCTTCCAAAATCAAAATAAATTTGATGACTTCTGAAGACTTTGTTAAACGTATTGAAGATCAATACTTAAATCAATTACCCTTTATTGCTTATCGAAAACCAAACAAGTTAAAAATTAATGCTTTACTTCAAAAAACAAGCGAGTTATTTTTTACTAATAACTTTACCGAAAAAGGATTTGTGTTTTCGCCTTTTGATAATTTAGAAAAAACGGTTTTAATACCAATAGAAAAATCAGAAGACGTAAGTTGTTCTGATTTATATAATGTTCCCAGAAGAATAGTGACATCGCGTTTTACATCAGGTACTTCAGAGGAATCTAAAAAGCATCACATTAACCTTGTGAAAAAAGGAGTTGAAGCTATAAAGAACAAAGAGTTTCAGAAAGTGGTATTATCCAGGCGGGAAGAGGTGAAACTTTCAGAAACGAATCCAATTTCTATATTTAAAAATTTATTGGACACTTACAAGTCTGCATTTGTATATTGTTGGTATCATCCTAAAGTGGGACTATGGTTAGGTGCTACTCCCGAAACTTTAATAAAAATAGAAGGCAAACGTTTTTCTATTATGGCATTAGCAGGAACGCAAGATTATAGAGGAACACTTAATGTAAGTTGGAAAGATAAAGAGAAGCAAGAACAACAATTTGTTACTGATTTTATTTTAAATCATTTAAAACCATTGGTAGATCGTTTTAAGGTCTCAGATGTTGAAACTGTTAAAGCGGGAAACTTAGTGCATTTAAAAACTATCATTTCAGCTCGATTAAAATCTGAGGTGCTTTTAAATGAAGTTATAGATGGCTTGCACCCAACGCCTGCTGTTTGTGGTTTATCTAGAGCTGAGGCTAAGCAATTTATTTTGAATAATGAGAACTATAATCGTGAATTCTATACAGGTTTTTTAGGAGAGTTAAACTTTGAAACCGAAGTAGCGCCAAGGTCTGGTTGGAGAAATATTGAAAATAGAGCCTATGCTGTTAAAAGAAATAGTACACAACTCTATGTGAATCTGCGATGCATGCAAATTAAAGATAAACAAGGCATTATTTATGTCGGTGGTGGTATAACCGAAAGTTCAGATCCTGAAGTTGAATGGGAGGAAACAGTATCAAAATCTTTAGTAGTTAGAAACGCCCTATAAGCATCGGATTTCTTATTTTTGACAATTGATTTTTATTAAATGACATACCCTAAAATTCCTCTTGCGCAGACTGTTGTTCAATTATGTAAAGCAAAGGAAGTAAAACACATTATAATTTCTCCTGGCAGTAGAAATGCACCACTTACCATTGGGTTTACTAATGACAACTATTTTAAGTGTTATAGTATTGTAGATGAACGTTGTGCTGCCTTTTTTGCCCTTGGTATAGCTCAACAACTAAACAAGCCAACTGCCTTAGTGTGTACATCTGGAAGTGCACTTTTAAATTATTACCCTGCTGTAGCCGAAGCTTATTATAGTAATATACCTTTAATTGTTTTATCGGCAGATAGACCGGAGAAATTAATTGGTATTGGTGATGGCCAAACTATAAATCAAAAGAATGTTTTTGATAACCATATTTTATTATCGAGAAACTTAAAGCTCGATTTAAAAGATGAGTTTGAGTATTCCGATAGCCGACAAGAAGATATTCAAATCTATAATGAGAAGGATATTAACGAAGCAATAAATATGAGTGTTTTAAAAAAGGGACCAGTTCATATTAATATTCCATTTGATGAGCCCTTGTACGAAATGATTAGCGCATTGAGCGTCAATCCTTCGAAAACAGAAGTTTCTGTTAAACCTAAGCACATTGAAGGCAATATGATTCAATCTTGTGCTCAAGTTTGGAATGCGGCTACTAAAAAAATGATTTTGGTAGGGACTAACCCTCCCAATGAATTAGAACAGAAGTGGCTGGACATATTGGCTAACGATGATAGCGTTATTGTTTTAACCGAGACCACTTCAAACTTACATCATTCGAGTTTTTTTCCTAGTATTGATAAACTCATTGCTCCCTTAACAGAAGAAGAGCAAAAAGCACTTCAACCAGATATTTTATTAACTTTTGGAGGCTTGATTATTTCAAAAAAAATCAAACAACTTTTAAGAAAATTTAAACCTAAACATCATTGGCATATCGATTCTAAACAGGCTAATGATACATTTTTCAGTTTAAATAACCATATTGAAGCAACTCCAAATCAATTTTTTGAGGTTTTTTTGCCAAAGGTCACGCATTCCATAAAAAGTGATTATAAAATTAATTGGTCTTTAGTTAAGCAAAACAGGGAAGAAAAGCATGAAGAATATTTAAAAGAAATTCCTTTTTCAGATTTTAAAGTGTTTAATAAAGTTTTAAAATCAATTCCTGATAACTACATTTTACAATCAGGAAATAGTTCCGCCATTCGTTACACGCAGTTATTTAATTTGAATAATACAGTGGAGGTGTATTGTAATAGAGGAACGAGTGGGATTGATGGCAGCACGGCAACAGCTATTGGTTGTGCAGTATCTCGAAATAAACCGACTATTTTTATATCAGGAGATTTAAGTTTTCTTTATGACAGTAATGGGCTTTGGAATAATTATATACCTAAAAGCTTCCGAATTATTGTAATCAATAATCAGGGTGGTGGGATTTTTAGGATTTTACCAGGACATAAGAATACCGAAAATTTTGATACCTATTTTGAAACAACACATAATCTTACGGCGGAGTATTTATGCAGGATGCACGCTATTCAATATACAACTTCTTCATCTGAAGAGACTTTGGAGGTAGCCTTAAAATCATTTTACACAGAAAATGAACAACCTAAACTCCTTGAAATTTTTACGCCTAAAGCTATAAATGACGATGTGCTTTTAAAATACTTTGAATTCATTAAGTAATTTGTGACGTTTTGATAAATGTTGTGTCTTAAAATATAGTATCTTTAAAACGGTTAACTATTAATTAATTTTCAAATACATTAAAACGAAATCATTATGAGTAAGAGAGATGAGCTTATTGCTAAATATGCAGCAGATTTAAAAGATAAATGTGGTGTAAATGCAGATATGGATTTATTAACTAAAGTAACTATTGGTTGTGGTCCTTCAATTTACAATGCCGATGCTTCAACAGTATCGGGGTCTGATGATTCAGAATTGGCAACTGTTAAAAACAATTTCTTAATTAAAAAATTAGGACTTAGTGATGGCGCAGATTTAGATAAGGGAATTGAAGCTGTTATGGAGCAGTATGGTAAGTCAAATAGAAATAAATATAGAGCGGTTGTTTATTATTTGCTAACAAAGCATTTTGGTAAAGAAACTGTATACTAGAATATAAAATTTTTAAGTTAAAAAGCGCTACATAATTGTAGCGCTTTTTTTTGTGATAAGTATACTAATTGGTTTAAATTTTTATTATCAATCAATCAAACAGTCTTTCTTAATATGATTACCTTTGCACCATGATAATATTAGGGGAAGTAAATACATTAGAAATATTACGTGAAACAGATCATGGTATATATTTAATTGATAATGAAGATAACGAAGTGTTACTTCCAAATCGTTATGTCCCTCAATCATTTAAAATTTGGGATAAGCTAGATGTTTTTGTTTATTTAGACAATGAAGAGCGACCTGTGGCCACCACAGATATGCCATATGTTAAGCGTGGTGATTTTGCTTTATTACGTTGTAATCAGGTTACCGATTATGGTGCGTTTTTAGATTGGGGGCTGGTAAAGGAATTATTTTGCCCGTTTAAAGAGCAAGCCTTTAAAATGAAACCTGGAGGTTGGTATTTGGTACATTGTTATTTAGATGAAAAAACAGATCGGTTAGTTGCTTCTAGTAAAACCAATAGATTTTTAGATAATAGTGAACTTACTGTTAAAGCGTTTGATGAAGTAGATTTAATTGTTTCGCATCCATCAGATATTGGTATGAATGTGATTGTAAATAAAATGCATTCGGGTTTAATTTATAAGGATAACATTTTTAAAGACCTTAGTATAGGAGATAAGTTAAAAGGAGTTATAAAAAAAGTACGCCTAGGAAATAAGTTAGATGTCGCTTTAGGACAGATAGGCTATAGAAATATAGAGCCCAATGCTAACCGAGTTTTACAAGAACTTCAAGATAATAGTGGTTTTTTAAATCTTACTGATAAATCAAGTCCAGAAGCTATCAAAGATATACTACAAATGAGTAAAAAAAATTTTAAAAAGGCTGTTGGAACTCTATATAAACAACGTCAGATTGAGATAAGAACGGATGGTATTTATTTATTAGAAACTTAATATGTCTAATTTAGAGTAGGCTTTCTTCTTATTTAAATATTGCTCGTCCAGTTACGATTAGATATCCTCTAGCTTCCAAGTTCTTACCCAGTCGTATTTAGTTGTTAAATCGTCTTTAGAGCCTGTTTCAAAAATATTATCAACATCTATAGGGTTCCAATCATAGGTTTCAATAGCCATAGTTATATGCCCTTCAATGTCAAAATCTGTTGGAGGAGTAATAGTGTAGACATATTCACCATCTAGGTAAAATAATAATTCAGTTGGCGACTTCCACCAGCACCCATAAACAAAAAATCTTGAATTATTTTTTTCATCTAGGTTTACCTTACCAGGAGATTGTTTTGATTCATTAACTTCTGTGTCGCATGATCTTTGATGCCTCCATGTGTTGGAATGATAAATAGCATCCCATTTTTTTGCCCAAGAATGAGTACCATCATGGGTTCTTCCTACACATTCTTGTATATCCAATTCAAGTTTTCTAATGGGACCTGAATTACAGTTTTGAGGAAAAGCTATCCAAAATGTAGAAGACATAACGGTTTTATTGGCTTTCATACGACACTCATAATATTGACCATATTTAGCTTTAGTTTTAGACCTAAGAATTGCTCCACCATGGGTCCAAGATGTGTTGTTTACATTTTTTGGTGTATCAAATTTCTCAACTGTAATGTTAAGGTTTCCGTTGCTAACACTTACATTATCAGATTCAAATAAGGCAGGAGGTCTTCCATACCACCTAAAAGGGTCACTAGCGGGGTTCCTGTGCCATTTATTGTCATCAAAATCAGTATCATTAAATTCATCGGATAACTCTTCAATTTTACTCCACTTCTTTCCAGTAGGAGTAGGATTATTGTTAACAAAATAGGGCATTGATTGTAATGGGACTTCTTGTGTTATTTCCACATCAAAACTACATGAGGCAGTATTCCCTGATGCATCTTTTACCTCAAAGGTATTTGTGGTGTTTCCAATTGGGAATAGACTGCCTGATTTCAGCCCTTCAGTTTGTATTGTAACTGCACCTTCAATATTGTCTGTGCCAACAGGAGTTTCATAATCAACAGTTATACTGTTAGAAAACTGATCTGCACTAATATTTATATTATCAAGACACTTAATCGTTGGTAAGATCTTATCTTCACTTTTTTGTTTCTCCTCTGCTTCCATATTAGAACCATCACTACTGCATGAATTTAACAATAGAGATAAAGATAATAGAAGTAAATAGTTCAAATAATTCTTTAACATGCTTTATTAATTTAAAATACAAAGATACATGTTGGAAATATAAAAACAGGAATACATATGACCTAAAGAGTAGTAACATATGTTTTTTAAAAAAATTAGTGACTACAATTTTTAAAAATTAATTTAATAAGTATTATGCATAATCAATTTTATATTTTTGTGTGATGATAAACCAAGATACAATAGTGGCATTAGCAACCCCGTCAGGAGCTGGGGCTATAGCAATTATACGTTTGTCTGGTAGTAATGCCATTGAAATCGTAGATCAATGTTTTAAATCTGTAAAGGATAAAAAGTCTCTTTTAGAACAAAAAACGCATACTATTCATTTAGGGCTGGTTGTTGATAACAACAAAACTATAGATGAAGTTTTGGTATCGGTGTTTAAAAACCCTAATTCTTATACCGGTGAAAATGTAGTTGAAATTTCGTGTCATGGATCCAACTATATACAACAAGAAATTATTCAGTTATTCCTTCGAAAAGGATGTAGAATGGCTACAGCTGGTGAATTTACGTTAAGAGCTTTTTTAAATGGTAAATTAGATTTGTCACAGGCTGAAGCTGTAGCAGATTTGATATCAAGTGATAATGAGGCAAGCCATCAAATAGCTATGCAGCAGATGCGCGGCGGGTTTTCATCAGAGATTGCCAAGCTCCGAGAAGAACTTTTAAATTTTGCATCGCTTATTGAATTAGAACTAGATTTTGCCGAGGAAGATGTTGAGTTTGCAGATAGAACACGGTTTAAAGAATTGATAGAACGTATACGTTTTGTATTAAAACGACTCATTGATTCTTTTGCAGTTGGAAATGTAATTAAGAATGGTATCCCAGTAACGATAGTGGGCGAACCTAATGTTGGAAAATCAACGCTCTTAAATGCATTTCTAAATGAAGAGCGTGCCATAGTTTCTGATATAGCAGGAACTACAAGAGACTCTATTGAAGATGAAATAAGTATCGGTGGAATTGGTTTTAGATTTATAGATACCGCCGGAATAAGAGAAACAGATGATGTTGTTGAAAGTATAGGTATTAAAAAAACCTTTGAGAAAATTGATCAGGCTCAAGTAGTTATTTATTTATTTGATGCATCCGATTTTAAGACAGCCAGTTCAACATTTAAAGTTGAAATTGAGAAAATAAAAAATAAGTACCCACAAAAGCCACTCATTGTTATTGCTAATAAGATTGATAAACTTTCTGAAGTTGAAATTTTAAGCCTGAAAGCCGAAGTATCGAATGTAGAATTGTTATCGGCTAAAACTAAAATGGGTGTCGATGCCTTACAAGAAAAACTACTTGGCTTTGTAAACACTGGTGCATTAAGGAATAATGATACAATAGTAACTAATTCAAGGCATTATGATTCGTTATTGAAAGCTTTTGAAGAAATAGATAGAGTTAAGTGTGGGCTGGACTCTCAGCTTTCTGGTGATTTGTTAGCTATAGATATTCGCCAAGCGCTTTATCATTTTGGTGAGATCACTGGTGAAATTACGAATGATGATTTACTAGGAAATATTTTTGCCAATTTTTGTATCGGAAAGTAATTAGTAATTCCATCTGATTACATTTAATTTTAATTAACTGTAAATCATGTTACTGTTAATAATTTCAAGCGTTATAATTTCCATTAATAAAGCCATTGTTATACATTTATTGTGTCTCAATACTATATTTTCAATTATGGTGTAAAAAATGTGAATGATGTTCCGGCAACTGGAATGTTATTTACATCTAGTATAAAGTGAAGCATACAAATTTGTTTGATAAAAAAGTCTATTGTTTTATGAGTTCACAAAGTGTTTTGATATTTGTTATTATTTGTTCAACATTTTCATATTCAATTTATGGACAAAAGAAAGAAAGTAAGACTAAGCTTAGCTCGTCTATGCAACGGTTTACAGGAAATGATAGTGATAATGAATTATATACACGTTTCCGTTATAAGCCTGTTAGTGGCTTGGGATATGAAGAGGGAGTAAATAGGAGAGACCCTAGTTCTATTATTAAAGTGGGCGATTTGTATTACGTTTGGTATACCCATTGTAAAGACACAGAATCAAGTTGGTTAAATGCAGACTTGTGGTATGCTACTAGTAAAGATGGCGTAAATTGGAAAGAACAAGGTCCGGCCGTTGAGCGAGGTGGTAAAGGCTCTTGGGATGATTATAGTGTTTTTACAACTAATATATTAGTGGCTAATGGCAAATACTATTTAACCTATCAGGCAAGAACATTTTTCGAGCAACGTAATGTTATAGGTATGGCCTGGGCAGATACTCCAGACGGGCCATGGACAAAACTTTCTAATCCCATTTTACGAACAACTCCTGATGGAAAACTAAAAAATGAACACAAAACGGGTTTTACTCATGTTCTAGAAGATGCTACCTTAGAGCCAGGTTCTTGGGATAGTGGAGCTGTTCATGACCCTGGAGTTATTGTTAGAAACGGAAAATATTATTTATATTATAAAGGGCATGCCGTTGGAGAAAAGATGTATTCCGACTCTAAATGGGGAGTAGCAATTTCAGATTCACCTGAAGGCCCCTATATAAAGTCGCCTTACAATCCTGTAACCAATAGCGGACATGAGATATGGGTGTTTCCGTGGAAATCAGGCATAGCAGCCATAGTAGATTGGGCAGGTCCTGAAAAAGGAACAGTACAATATTCTGAGGATGGACTTAATTTTGAAGTCATTACTGTTTTAGAAGATATTCCGCCAGCTGGAGGTGCCTATATTGCTGATAAATTTTTAGATACTAAAAACGGAAAGGGGTTTGATTGGGGCTTATGTCATTACGGACGGTCTAATTGGACATTTTTGGTCCGTTTTGAATGCGATTTAAAACAGGATTCAAAAAAGAATTTAGATTGGGGACAATTTAAACACTATAGTACTATTAGAGATGTGATGCTATACCCGGAGAAATATGGGGTGACTTCAGAGATTTTACAAAAAAAGAGAAATTAGAGAGCGGTATCAATAATTAGATCAATTTGAAAAAAAAACGCAATATCAGATATCAGATATCATATTAGAATTCTTAGAAGCAGCTCTCAAAACACTTAGTTATAGAGAAACTCGTAAACCCACATGGTTTCAGTGCGTTGTGTCATATCAAGATAGTTGGGCTGTACGTAGAGAAGGGAATAAGCATTACTTCTATGCATAGAAATGAAGATAGATATAAACAAATTTTAGAATTATTGTCAAATTCACAAATATTTAAAATATTCTGGACTGATCAAATAAAAACTAGAGATGAGATATTAAAATATGTTTCTCAATTTGAAGATCGAAATGTTGTTATTGTACCGATGAATAATAAAATATCAACTATTGGTGCTGGATTAGCGGCAATAGAAAACAAAAACATACAATTATCTTGTTTACAGACAAACAGTTATAACTTAAAAGGTTATTCTGAAACTGGTGATTATATATGAAATGTCTAAGGCTATTTAATGTAATTGTTTTTATTTTTTACAATTAGTAATATTTAAAAAACTATATTCTTGGTTTGTAAATATCAATAATTATAAACTATAGTATGTGTTTATAAGACGAATAACTTTTATCTTATAAAATCAGTGTGTTAATTTGTTTTATTTTGAAATTTAGGTCTTGATTTAAATTCCTATTTGAAAAGAAGTTTTATTAAAACCCTTGATTGGCTCAAAAGATTAAATTTATTGCAATTGTGAATGAAGAAAATATTACCAGACTATTAAAAGGATAATAAATTTTTTGTACCACCTTTGCGCCTCAAAGCACATAAACTCCTATAAGTATTAAAAAGTTACATATGGTATAGGGAAATAGTAGGTAAGTTTAAAATAAGTCAATACAAATTTTATAGACAATCTGAATTTAAGAAATTTCAGAAAGAAGTAACCAATACCTTATCTACAAATGATTAATTAATGGTTATAATATTCGTAATTATTTAATTTTAAAATTTGCCTATTAATTCGTCTAAGCTGTCTATGGAACAAATATAATTTTCCCTTATATAAAGCCCCATTCTAATACAGTATCAATTTTTAGTTTCAGACGACCATTTATAGAATTTGACACCACATGTAGGGCATGTACCAGGATCTTCTTTTAAGTAATAATATACTGGATATTTTACTTTTATGTAATTCAAAATATTAACCTTATTGTTTCAGAATTATCAACAAAGTAATTCTAAAAAGATAATATATACTATTATTTTTTGTGTCTGTAGATCTTAAGGATCGTTCAACGTATTGTCTTTTAATATTTTTCAATAGTTTTTAATTACGATTTTCTTTAGGCTTATGTTAAAATTATTTGTCCAATCAAAATATATTATTATATTTGGAAAACCAATTTGGTTTACCAATTTGGTTTTCCAGAAATAACTAATTAATTTTAAACTATTTATTATGAAAACAAAATTACTTCTATTATTACTTTGTGTGTCTGTATTTGGGTACGCACAAGTTCAGCCAGCAGTGCTTAACAACCATTTTAATAAAATACCAAAAAGCTCCGGTAGTGACTGTTCTTGCTCTGGTTGGATGAATAAAGATATAGGCGATCAAGGAGGGTCGTCAACTGATATTGACGGATCGGGTTCGAATGATGGAGTTAAGTTTGATAAAAACAACGATGATATAATCTATCAAGAGGTTGAAGTATTGGCAAACACTGAATACAAAGTGAGTTACAGCTATCAAATAGAAGGAGAAACAACATCTACGAGTAAATTAGAGATACGTATACTAAAAGGTTCTGAATATAAGGACGGATACACACCGGCATATGAAGATACGGATAATGCGCCTTCAAGTGGATTTGGGTATGAGACATTAGCATCGGTGGAAGATGGTGCAAATAATTTAATATCCGCCGTGTTGGTAGATCCTACTGCTGATGATGAATATTATACAGCCGAGTTTACGTTTAATTCTGGGAGTGAAACAAGTATAGCTCTTTTTGCAAGAGGTATAGGTGGAGCAGATCCCGGTGTAGGAGGAAGCCCGAAAGGTTTTGATTTTATTAACGGTGATGAGTCTGTTAGGTTAGATTATATGTTTCTAACAAATGAGGTCACGGCTTCAGTTGAAGATTTATTAGCATCCAACTTTAATATATATCCAAATCCTGCAAAAGATTATGTTTCTATCGTATCTAAAAATATCACTATACGTTCTGTTGAAATATATAATGTAATTGGAAAACGATTATTAGTAAGTAATATATTGAATGATAACAAGCTTAATATTTCAAGTTTAAACTCAGGGGTTTATTTATTGAAAATTAATGCCAATGGGAAAAGTGTGGTTAAGAAAATAGTTAAAGAGTAATTGTTTGTTTAGTTGAAAAGAGCCTTTTGTAAATTATAAAAGGCTTTTTTTTTATTTAGGTATTAGACTTGTTAGATAGTATTTTTTGTAATAAAATCATGTCATCAAATAAACGTAGAAATTTCATAAAAACAAGTGCTCTAGTAGCAGGCGCTATTGTGCAATTAGGAATTTATCAAGATGCTTGGGCTTACATGAATTCGTTGCCCTCTGATCCCTTAGATATCAATGTATTTTCAAAGCACTTACATTTTTTAGATTATAAGTCACTAGGTGAAAAAGCAAATGAACTAGGGTTTTCGGGGGTTGATTTAACTGTTAGAAACCATGGACATGTACTTCCTGAAAATGTTAATAGAGACTTACCTTTAGCTATAGATGCCATAAATAGAAGTGGGTCTAAGTGCACCATGATAACGACTGCAATTGAAAGTGTTCAAAATCCTTTGGATATTAATGTGTTGAAAATGGCCTCGAAATGCGGTATTACCTATTATAGAACTAATTGGTTTCGGTATTCTGAAGAAGAAGATATGTTAAGCAGTATTCGAAAATATAAAAAACAAATTCAAGAATTGACTATATTGAATAAGGAACTTGATCTTATAGGGTGTTATCAAAATCATTCAGGCATTAAGGTAGGAGCATCATATTGGGAAGTATATCAATTGCTGGAAGGAATAAACTCTATGTATTTTGGAACTCAATATGATATTCGCCATGCCATAGCAGAGGGTGCAAATTCTTGGGAAAATGGATTAAGATTATTAAAACCATATATTAGAACAATTGTACTTAAAGACTTTAAATGGCAAAAAGTAAAAGGAAAGTGGAAAGTCGTAAACGTACCTATTGGTGAAGGATTAGTAAACTTTACTGCATATTTTAGGTTACTTAAACAATATAAGTTAAGACCACCGGTATCACTCCATTTAGAGTATGATTTAGGTGGTGCAGAAAAAGGGATGAAATCAATAAAAGTGAATAAAGAGGTTGTTTATAATGCCATGAAAAAAGATCTTGATATGGTCCAAAAACTATGGAGATTAGCCTAAAATTATAACCAACCTTGAATTACTATATAATATAACCATGAAAAAAAAATCTAATAGTGTTTCTCTATTTAATATTATAAATAAGACTGGCCTATTATTAACAGTTTTGTTTTTAAGTCTTGGGTGTAATCAGCACGATTCGGGCGATAATTTAATTTTAGTATCTGACAACGAATCATTAATAACCGCTTTAGAAAACACTAAACCTGGTGACATTATTACACTGTCTAACGGTGTATGGAAAGATATTCAAATCAAATTTAGAGGACAAGGGACCGAGGAAGCCCCTATTACTTTGAGAGCAGAAACTGAAGGAGGAGTAAGTATAGAAGGCGTATCTTATTTAAAATTTGGTGGGGAGTATCTAATAGCGGAAGGTTTACATTTTAAAAATGGGTATTCACCTTCAAGTGCGGTTGTAGATTTTAAAATAAACGATGACGAAATAGCAAATCACTGTAAAATTACGAATTGTGTCATTGAAGATTTCAATAAATTAAAGAGAGATGATAGTGACCTGTGGGTTAATTTTTGGGGTAGACATAATGAACTAAGTAACTGTTATATAGCAGGGAAAACCAACAGGGGACCAACAGTTCGCGTAAATTTAGAAGGCATTGAAAGTATTAATAATTATCATCAAATTGTAAGTAATCATTTTGGTCCTAGACCGGTGAAAGGAGGACCAAGCGGAGAAACGATTCAATTAGGAAACAGTTTTACATCTATGGCACCAAGTTACACTATGGTTGCTAATAATTTGTTTGAAGCTTGCAACGGTGAGGTAGAAGTAATTTCAAGTAAAACTAATTTCAATGAGTTTAGAAACAATGTTTTTTATAAAAGTGAAGGATCTTTAGTTACTAGGCACGGTAATTATTGTACTATTGATGGCAATTACTTTATTGGTGATGGTATTAACGAAAACTATGGAGGTATTCGAATTATAAACACAGGACATTGGGTTACAAATAATTATTTTTTTAATCTTAAAGGTAAAAGTTTTAGGAGTCCGTTAGCGGTTATGAATGGAATCCCTAAGTCTCCGCAAAATAGGTATAATCAGGTTACTGATGTTGTAGTTGCCTATAATACATATGTAAATTGTAGCTCACCATGGCAGTTTGGCGTTGGGACTAACATTGCTCAAGCTGATGTGTTACCGAAATCAGAAATCCGATCAGCTAGGGCTATTAGGACTACCGTTGCTAATAATATTATATATAGTAAACCAGGTGTTAGCCAGGTTGTTATAGAAAACGATAAGGCAGACGGAGTGACTTTTAAAAATAATGTTGCGTATAATAATGATGCGAAGTTTAATAATTTTGATGGAGGTATAATTGAAGCCTCATTAGGTTTGAAAAGGATATCAGATAATATTAGTCTTCCAACTGGTATACCTACAGAAGTTAAGCCTTTTATTGGTTTTGATTTTAATACCATTAATAAAGATTTATTTGGAAAATCCAGGCTAGATAACAATAGTATTGGAGCTGTTATTGGTATAGACGTTATCGACCCAAATATATTGGATAAAACCAAATATGGAACAGCATGGTATTCAAATGAGCCTGAAGAAAATGAACCTGTTGTGCATGTTGTAGCCGCAGAAGATAGTCTTCAATCAAAAATCGATGCTGCAAGTCCTGGTGATATTATTGCTTTAAAAGAGGGCCTATATACCGTTGATAATTCATTAATAATAGATAAGACCTTAACGATTCAATCTAAAGAAGGAGCAAAAGCACAAATTCTATTCAATGGATCTGCTAATTCGCCTTTATTTGCTCTAAACCCTAAAGGAAAATTAATTGTTAATGATTTAGTTTTAAAAGGAAACAATACAAATTATGCATTTGCTAGTTTAAAAGAAAATATGTCTAATCATTTTGGATTAAAAGTTTCTGGATCTAGTATAAGTGATTTTAATTATGTTCTAAAAGTCTATAAGGAGTCTTTTTCAGAACGAATTACTTTTAAAAATACTTCAATTTTTAATTGTGAAAATGGACTTGAACTATCAGAAGAGGTCAATGATAAAGGGGATTATAATACCGAGTATTTGACTATTTTTAATTGTGAATTCGAAAATGTTAAATCCAATGTTATCGATTATTATAGAGGAGGTTATGATGAGTCAACTATTGGAGGCAACCTTATGGTGTCTAATTCAACCTTTACTAACTGTGGTGCAAATGAAAAAAATCATATTCTGTTAAACCATCGAGGTATTATAAATGTTAAGCTTACTAAGAATACGTTTAAAAATAATCCAATTGACTTTGTGGCCATATTATGGGGCGCGAAAAACAATAGTGAGTTAGAGAATAATTTAATCAACTCTGGGAAAATTAAAACAGAGCAAAATTTAAAGTTAAAAATGATGTATTAAAAATTATGGCTAAAAAAGTTGTAACATTTGGAGAGGTAATGATGCGTTTATCACCTCCTGGATATGAAAAATTCTCTCAGGCTTCATCGTTTGAACTTGTTTATGGAGGCGGTGAGGCCAATGTTGGTATCTCTTGTGCTTATCTAGGAATGAAAGCTACTCATGTTACCCGTTTTCCTGATAATGCTCTTGGTAAAGCAGCGACGCAATTTTTACGTAGACATTGGATAAATACCGAAAATGTTATTTATGGAGACGATATGATGGGTAAGTATTTCCTAGAAAAAGGAGCTGTTCACAGACCAAGCGAGGTTATTTATGAAAGAGAAGGTTCAGCCTTTTCTTTAATTAAGCCTTCTATGGTAAATTGGGAAGAGGTCCTTAAAGATGCAGATTGGTTTCATTGGACTGGTATTACACCCGCCATTTCGGAAGGTGCAGCTCAGTGTTGCCTCGAAGCCATTAAAACAGCAAACAAATTAGGTGTAACCGTATCAGGAGATATTAACTCAAGAGATAATATGTGGAAGTATGGTAAAACCATGCAACAGGTGATTCCTGATATGGTGAAAAATTCTGATGTGGTAATCACCAGTAGCCGAGGTATCAAGGATATGTTTGGTCTGGGTGGACCTAAGGATAATTTTCAAGATTTAGCGAAACAATTGATAAATCATTTTCCTGATATCAATAAAGTAGTCAAAAAAACCAGAAGAATTATGAGTGCATCACATCACCAAATTCAAGGTAAGTTGTGGAATGGAGAAAAATATATTAAAACAGATATGCTAAACATTACTCACATAATAGACCGTGTTGGAACAGGTGATGCTTTTGCAGCAGGCTTAATATATGGATTATTGCATTATGAAGATAAGCAAGCTTTAGAATTTGCTTCTGCTGCTTGTGCGTTAAAGCATACTGTTCCTGGAGATGTAAATACCGTTTCTTTAGACAATGTACAAAGTTTAATGGAAGGCGATACTTCTGGTGCTATTAAGAGGTAAAATTAAACGAATAAAATATTATTCATTATGACTATTAAAACGATTAAATCAATATTTCAATTTTCTTTATTTATTAGCCTTGGGCTCATGATAAATAGTTGTATTGATAAATCAAAACATATGGATAATATAGATTCAAAAGCCATAATTTATCCAAATGACGTTATCCCTTTTATGGATAAATGGAGAATCCTTTTAGGAGATGGAACTCGTTCTGATAGTTTAGTGAATTTTCGAAAAAGCAACTTTTTTTACGTAGAAAGTGATGATAATACCAATTGGGTAGTTTACAAAACACCAAATTCGGGTATTACTTCTAGAACATCTAGTAATACAAGAACAGAATTAGGGGAGAAACAGCATTGGATACCAGAGGTAGGAGGAAAATTAACAGGGACATTAAAAGTACAGCACGTATCAACAACTGGAGATGCAAGTGTCCCGTCGTCTTTTTCGGTAGTTGTTGGACAGATACATAGTGACGAAGGACATGAAAACGAACCTTTAAAAATCTTTTATAAAAAGTTCCCAGGCCACAAAAAGGGATCTGTGTTTTGGAATTATGAAATTAATACAGCTGGAGATAATTCTGGTCGATGGGATTTTTCAACGGTTGTTTGGGGAACTGATTGGGCTACGGTAGGTACAAGTCCAGATGGGTATCCAAATGAACCGGAAGATGGTATTGCTTTAGGAGAAGAGTTTAGTTATGTAGTAAATGTTTATAAAGGCATGATGTATCTCTCTTTTTCGAGCGAAGGACATGAGACTAAAACTTTTACAAAAAACTTATTGCAATCAGATTTTTCAGAAAAAGAAGATATTCCAAAGCAGGTGTTGGTAGTATATGCATCAAAGAATGGAGGAGGTGTTGAGCGTGATTCTGCCTATGCTGGAGAAATACAATTTTTTAAACAAGGAGCTTATAATCAAGCTAACGGAAAATCAACTAAATCTGAAACTTATAATGGAGATATTGCAAAACAATATGAAAATGGGAGTTATGCTGAGGTTTGGTTTAGAGCAGGAACTATAGGAGCAGGTACTTCGCCTAACAACTAAAATCTATAACAATTGAAAAAAGTAGTCTTCATAATGGGGGTTTCTGGAAGTGGAAAAAGTACCATAGGAAAATTACTGTCACATCATTTAGGCATGCCCTTTTTTGATGGAGATGATTTTCACCCTCAAAGTAATATTACGAAAATGTCTAGCGGAAAACCGTTGAATGATGTTGATAGACAAGGTTGGTTAGAAGTTTTGAATGAGTTGGCTAAAAGTCAACTAGATAAAGGCGGATGTGTTATTGTATGTTCTGCGTTAAAACAGAGATATCGAGATGTTTTAAGTAGTGCAATTAAAAATGAAGTAAAATGGGTGTATTTGTCAGGGTCTTTTAAGCAGATTTTTGAAAGATTAAACAAGAGGCCTGAACATTTCATGTCATCAAAATTACTGCAATCTCAATTCGATATTCTAGAAGAACCTAAAAATGCTATCGAAATAGAAATTGCACTGACACCCAAACAAATAGTTGAAAAAGTGAAAGAAGCATTGAATATAAAGTCGGAATTCGGATTATTTGGACTAGGGGTTATGGGAAAGAGTCTGAGTAGAAACTTAGCACGAAAAGGTTTTCATATATCAATCTATAATCGTGAAATAAAAGGCGTTGAAGAAAATATAGCTGTAGATTTTAAGAATAGTTATAGTGAGCTTGTGTCAGCAAAAGCATTTTCAAGCATTAAAGATTTTGTAGAATCGTTACAAAGACCAAGAAAAATTATGCTGATGGTCAATGCAGGTGATATTACCGATATGGTAATCGAGGATCTGATTCCTTTTTTGTCATCAGGAGATGTTTTAATTGATGGAGGTAATTCGAACTACCTTGATACAAAACAGCGTTATGAATATTTGAAAGCAAGGGATATTCAGTTTATAGGCGTAGGAGTTTCAGGAGGAGAAGCAGGTGCACTTAAAGGGCCCTCTATTATGCCAGGGGGGAACAAAGAAACTTATAATTTGGTTAAACCGTATTTAGAAGGTATAGCGGCGAAAGATGCCAATAATTTGCCCTGCTGTACATATATAGGAGAAGAGGGTAGTGGTCATTTTGTAAAAATGGTTCATAATGGTATTGAATATGTTGAAATGCAACTATTAGCAGAAGTATATACCATTTTTAAAGCTATGGGGTATAATCCAGATAAAATTGCCAATATATTGGAATCGTGGATTCCTCAGGCCAATAGTTATTTGTTAGGGATAACAATAGATATATTAAGAAAAAAAGATGGTGAAGTGTGGCTAGTTAATAAAATAGTAGATAAGGCAGGAAATAAAGGTACAGGAAATTGGACCACAATTGCAACTGCGCAATTAGGCGCTCCAAGTACTTTAATTGCTTCTGCGTTATTTGCACGCTATACATCGTTTTATAAAGAAGAAAGACTTCAAGCTAGTATAAGTTTTAATATAAAGTCGACAGCCTTAGATTTGGAAGATGCAGATGTTTTAAATGCATATCAGTTTGCTCGAATTATAAATCATTTTCAAGGGTTTAAGTTAATTTCAGAAGCCGGAAAAGCCTATACATGGGAGCTAAAATTGAATGAAATAGCTAGAATATGGACGAACGGATGTATTATAAAATCTGATTTTATGGAAGGATTGATTTCAGTATTAAAAGATGGTGATAATATTTTGACACATAAAACTATAATAAAGCAAATTCAATATATGAAACCATTAATAAACCATGTGGTATCTGAATGTGTTTTAATGGAAGTTCCAGTGCCTTGTTTAAGTGAATCTGTTAATTTTTTAAACGCTTATGTTACGGCAAATTCGTCGGCAAATATTATTCAGGCTCAACGCGATTATTTTGGAGCGCATACGTATCAGCGAACAGATGACAGTGCTGGAAAATTTCACCACACTAACTGGAAGTAAATATTAAAAGGGATAAAAAGCAAGGGAACTAAATACGAAAAGTAATGTTAGAGTCGAAAAAGAAGAAATCCTTATTAAAAAAGATAATTGCTTTAGTCTTAGGTTTTGGCCCTGGTATTTTTGCTATTGGTTATACTATAGGGACTGGCAGTGTTACATCTATGATTGTTGCAGGAAGTACTTACGGAATGCAATTATTATGGGTGCTTTTGCTTAGTTGTTTGTTTTCGGGAGTTTTGATGTTTGCATATGGCAATTATGGATTGATTACAGGAGAAACAGCACTTTACGGTTTTAAAAAGCATATAAGAGGGGGCAAGTTTTTGGCTATCCTTATTATAATTGGAATTTCATTTGGTCAATGGAACTCGCTTATGGGGATTTTAGGAATATCTACAAATATGCTTTATGAGATTTTCGCAATGAACTTTGAAGATTTGGTGAGTTATAAATATGAAACGGTTCTCATTATTGCCATTGTAATTATTGCTGCTTTTTATGGTTTATTATTAGTTGGTAAATACACATTCTTTGAGAAGATATTAGTCATTTTTGTAACCTTTATGGCATGCTCGTTTATAATTTCCTTATTTTTTGTGAGCCCTTTACCAGCCGATGTAGTTATGGGGTTAATACCTTCAATTCCTGATGTGGCAGGTGGGAAAATGATGGTAGCTGCTTTTGTAGGCACAACAATGGCAGCGGCAACATTTTTATCACGCCCACTTTTTGTAAAAGGAAAAGGGTGGACCATAGAGCATTTGGCACAGCAGAAACGAGATGCTATTACAGCGGCTATACTAGTGTTTATTATAAGCGCTGTTGTTATGGCAGTAGCATGTGGTGCACTGTTTCATCAAGGAAAACCAGTAACTCAGGTTCTTGATATGGCCAATACCTTAGAGCCGGTTGCAGGTAATCTAGCCGTTACCATTTTCTTTTTTGGAACACTTAGCGCAGGTTTATCCTCAATATTTCCTTGTTTGTTAATAACACCATTACTTTTAGCTGATTATCAATCAGGAACATTAGATACAAATTCGGGACAATTTAAGATAGTTACCTTCATCGCCTGTTTGGTTGCTTTAATTGTGCCGGTATTCGGAGCTAACCCTATAGAAATGCAGATACTATCTCAAGTTTTTAATGTCTTCGTGTTACCCATTGTTATTCTTGGGATTATTCTAATGATAAATAATAAAAATGTCATGAAAGGTTACAGAACAGGTGTTTTTGTAAATGTAGGTTTGTTTGCTGCGCTTTTATTTTCTTGTGTAATATCATATAACGGAATAATAGCCTTACTGGGTTATTTTTAATAAGGATTAAACTAAAAATAAATGACTGACTTAAAAAGCATAATTAAAATGAATAAAAATAATATCATTCTATTATTGATTAGTATTGGGGTTTTCTTATCAGTATGCAGCTGTAAAAATAAGTCTAATGAAATTCAAAAAAGTGAATATTCGAGTGATGTTATTCCATTTTTTGATGATTGGAATTTAATTTTAGGTGATGGTTCAAATGTTGGTATAGCAAACAATTATGAGCATAAAGATTTCTTTTATAATACGCATGATGGTAAAGAAGATTGGGTAGTGTTTAAAGCTCCAAATGCTGGAGATACACATGGTACTTCAAATAATTGTAGAACAGAGTTGGCTCAATTAAAAAAGTGGTATCCTGCAACTGCCAATGATAAATTAACCGCTACACTTAAGGTAAAGAATGTGTCATCTACTGGTGATGCTCGGGTAGCAGCTTCATATGCCGTGGTGGTAGGTCAAATTCATAGTGCTGATGGGTTTGAAAATGAACCTTTAAAAATATTCTATAAAAAATTCCCTGGTCATACCAAGGGTTCGGTGTTTTGGCACTATGAAATTAATACAGCTGGAGATGATAATTCTCTAAGATGGGATTATTCATCAGCAGTTTGGGGTTATGATTTTTCTGTTGTTGGTACTAGCGAAAACACTTATCCAGAAGCCCCTAAAGAAGGGATTGCTTTAGATGAAGAATTTAGTTATGAGGTTGTAGTAAAAGAAGGTATAATGCACTTGAAATTTACAAGTGAGGGACATGAAACTATGACGTTTACTAAAAACTTACTAGTATCTGAATATTCAACCATTACTGAGATTCCTCAGCAAACACAAGATTTATTTGTACCAATAGGACAAGATGGAGTAGAGCGCAAAAATGCCTATGCTAAAGAAGGCTGTTTTTTTAAGTTAGGCTGTTATAATCAAACCAATGGAAAATCACCCGAAGTTAATAGAAACTGGTGTTCTAGAGCTGAAACGTTTGAAGGCGATATTCAAAAGCAATATGCCAGTGGAAATTATGCTGAAGTTTGGTTTAAAACGGCTAGTATAACAGTAAGTGGCCTTGCAGTATCTAATGAAGGCTATTTTTCTAAAAACGATTAAATAAGAAGACATGTTAAATACTAAATTATCTGGAAAAAATATACTTATTACCGCTGGTGCACAAGGTATTGGTGAAGCAATTACCAAACATTTTATTGATAACGGAGCAAATGTTTCTATCCATTATTTTTCAAGTGCGGATAGAGCTAATCAATTAAAAACATATGCAATTGACAAAGGACAAAAAGCAGTTGCTATAAGTGGTGACTTAACAAAAGAAGGTGATGCCATTACTTTAATTGAAGAGACCGTAGAGACGTTAGGTAGTTTGGATATATTAATAAATAATGCTGGTTCACTTGTAGCGCGTAAGTTATTGGGTGATATGCGAGCTGAGTTTTGGCATAAGGTTATGGATATTAACCTAACTTCTATGATGTTTGTAACACGAGCTGCATCACCCTATTTGGCAAAAAACAGCAACAGCAGTATTGTTAATTTGGCATCACTAGCAGGAAGAAAAGGGGGACATCCTGGGTCGTTGGCTTACGCTACTAGTAAGGGAGCTATATTAACCTATACAAGAGCACTTTCAACAGAGCT
This sequence comes from uncultured Algibacter sp., assembly GCF_947495925.1. Classification (GTDB taxonomy): domain Bacteria; phylum Bacteroidota; class Bacteroidia; order Flavobacteriales; family Flavobacteriaceae; genus Algibacter_E. The sequence goes on along the minus strand of NZ_CANMAU010000005.1, from coordinate 303,267 downwards.
TGGACCTCAAGGAACTAGGGTTAATGCGGTGGCACCTGGCCTTATTCTTGGTACTTCTTTTCATAATACGCATACTACAAAAGAATCAGCAGATGCTACGACTGCCAGTATTCCAATTCAACGTGCCGGCAATTCAGATGACGTAGCTCGTGCGGTTTTGTTTCTAGCTTCAGAATACGATGGTTTCATAACAGGGGCAACTTTAGATATTAATGGAGGAGTTTACAATATGTAGTTCTGTTTAAATACCTTTTAATAAATTGAAAATAACCATAAGTTGAATCTTAATATATGGTAATCCGATCTTACTAATTTAAAAAATTTACAACCTCGTGGTTAACCAATTTGGTAAACCATTTTAAATTAATCTAAAATGAAAAATATATTACTTTGTGCATTATTACTTTTTTCGTCATTACTAATAAGTCAAACCACATATAATATCAATGATCCTGCTGCATTGGAGGATCAAGCTTATGTGCCTGGAGATGTCATAGTACTAGCAAATGGCAATTACAACTCTAGTTCCACAATTGATTTTATTGGTAATGGAACTACAGACAATCCAATTGTTTTTAGAGCAGAAACTCCTGGTGGAGTAAAATTTACAGGGGGGTTACAACTGAATATTGGTGGTGATCATGTCGTTGTTGACGGTTTTCATTGGCAAGGAGGTTACGGATCTAGTAGTGTAATTGAATTTAGAAACGGAACGGATTATGCAAATAATAGTACAATCCAAAACTGTGCAATGGACGGGTTAACAATTGAAAATCCAAGCCCAACAACAAGCACAAAGCATAATTGGATTATGTTGTACGGAACTTATAATACTGTTATAAACTGTTCATTTATGAATAAGGCATCTTCAGGAAATATGATTCTCGTTGAGCTTGCCTATAATTTTGACGATAACCCTTGTGCAGTTGTAGGTCATACGATTAGCAATAATTATTTCTATAATTATGAAAAGATTGATCCTTCGCTAAGTAATGCTGGAGATAGTGAGACTATACGAATAGGAACTAGTTCATATCAAATGGTTAACAGTAGCTGTATAGTTTCTAATAATTATTTTGTCGAGGCTGATGGTGAAAATGAAATCATTACAAATAAAAGTAAAAACAACACCTATATAAACAATACTTTCAGAAGAAGCAGGGGTTCTTTAGTGCTTCGTCATGGTTCGCATGCTACTGTTGATGGTAATTACTTTTTAGGTGAAAATGTTGATGGTACTGGAGGTATAAGAATTGTTGATAGTGAACATACCATTACCAATAATTATATTCAAGATTGTATTACGGTTGTTGATCAAGGTATTTGGAATAATGGAATAACATTTTTAGGAGGAAATGAGAATAACTCAGTACTTTGTTCGTCTTCAAACGAATCAAATGGATATCAACAAGTTGAAAATATAAACCTTTCAAATAATACTATTATAAATACTAATGCGCCTTTATTCTTTAATGAAGCCAAAGGGTCTACTGATCCAACTGGGACAGTTGCAAATAACTTAATCTATTTTTCATCTGGTAACGCAAATATTACGGATGTACTTACAGGGAACACAACTACTTCTTATGTTGGCCTTGGCACAGCCCTAACTTATGCGGGTAATGTGTATACAGGGACTGTTTTAGGTGCAACAAATACGGGTTTTTCTGAAGAAACAGGAATTTCAGCAATAGTTGATGGTGAAATATTTATGTTTTCAGGAACTGGGTCTGCAGGAAAAGGGGCAGATATGGCTTCGTATAGACCAACAACCGATGATATGGTTGGTTATGGAATTGGAGCTTGCTTTGTAGATAATTTTGGGGCTAGTATAATGGATGGTGATTGTACTATTGACATTCCAGAATCATTAACTGTAGGAAGTTTGCCAACGTTTACTAAAGATGGAGGTAGTAAAGGTGTTTCGGTTTTTGCGAATGTTAGTTGGACAGCTGTGTCAAATGATGCATGGATATCTATCGATATTAACTCAGGTACTGGCGATGCAAACGTTTCTGTTACAGTTACCGAAAACATGGATACGAATAGTAGAGGTGGAACTGTAACATTTTCACAAGATCCAGGAGGTGATGATATTATTAGAACTTTAAATGTTACACAGGAAGGTGCAGATTTAACAGATTTATACGACCTTATTAATACTGGCCTAGATAGTGACCCTGTAATTATTCATTCCTTTTCTAAACAAGAAGTAAATGGTACGACCAAGTTTAACTATGCATCTAATACACTAGATAAGGACAATGGCTCCGTTTGGGCTGCCGATGATGGTCCAGTTCTTTCGGGGGATTATAAAGGTGATGGGGAATATATCATTTATGATTTAGGAGATGAATATCATCTAGATTTAGTACAATTTAGTACAACCAATAAATCTGATGCTTTTGGTTACCAAGTTTGGGTTTCAACTACGGGAACTGATCCGTCGAATTTTTCAATGGTTTTACCAACTTCTGGAGATTTGTTATTAACCGCAACGGGCACAACAGATTTTAATCAGTATGAGGTTACTATAAATGCACGATACGTAAAATTAATAGGGTATGGGCGATTTAATAGCGGAGGTGATACACGAGAAAGTGCGTGGTCCGCTATTGGAGAAATAGAATTTTTTGGTACACTAAGTCGCTTGTCTATTAATAAGGTAAACCAAAACGACATTGTATTGTTTCCGGTGCCATCAAAAGATATTCTTAATATAAGAACTAAAGGTATCAATATAAATGAGATTAATATTTATGGTATAGATGGAAGACGTGTTTTGAATAAAGCTATGCACACACCTAAACCGGAAGTGGTTCTAAATATATCGTCACTTTCAAGCGGCACTTATCTCATTAAATTGATAGATGATAATTATTTTACTATCTCTAAAGTCATAATAATTTTATATTAATAAGTCTAAGGAAAACATTTTTAACAAAATAAAATTGGGAGGGTGTCTAATAATGATTATATTTGGTTTACCAATTTGGTAAACCAATTTAACATAAACTAAGTCCGAGTTATATTACTGCTTTGTCAAATGATGTTTAGCGAAATCACAAATTGGTCCTTGAAAGAAAGCGTGCAACAACAAAATTAGGAGTAATTGTAACCACTAACTATGAAGCTAACACAAAATATCATTTTAACATTTATACTGGCTTTAACTATGTTTTCTTGTAAAAAAGAGAATGGAGTCAATGCAGATAAGGAATCTAAAACCATAATGTCTCAAGAGCACCCTAAATTAATTTTGACCACACAAGGGGTTTCAGCTATTAGAGCGCAATTGGGTAATATTCCAATTTTTGATAATACCTTAAAAATGGTTAAAGATGAGATAGATGCAGAAATTGCTTCAGGTATTGAAGTACCCATGCCAAAAGATTATTCTGGTGGTTATACGCATTCAAGACATAAGCGTAATTGGTTTGTTTTACAAAAGGCCGGAGTATTATATCAAATTTTAGAAGACGAGAAATATGCGAAGTATGTAAAAGACATGCTCATGCAATATGAGGAAATGTATAAAACGTTGCCTTTACATCCCAAAACAAGATCGTATGCCAGAGGTAAATTATTTTGGCAATGTTTAAATGATTCTAATTGGTTAGTATATGTGAGTCAAGCATATGATTGTATCTATAATTATTTAACAGAAGAAGAACGAAATAAATTAGAAACAAACCTCTTTAAACCATTTGCAGACCATATTTCGGTGGATAGCCCACAGTTTTATCAAAGAGTACATAACCATAGTACTTGGGGGAATGCAGCAGTAGGAATGATAGGTTTGGTCATGGACGATGAAGAACTAATACAACGTGCCTTATATGGCATTAAAGGTTTAACTTTAGAAAGAACAGCAAAAGACGATGATGGTGGTTTTTTGAATAAGGATGGAAAAGCAGGGTTTTTAGCGAATATAGAAGAACCTTTTTCTCCTGATGGCTACTATAATGAAGGACCATATTATCAACGTTATGCGATGTATCCCTTTTTAGTTTTTGCCGTAGGCTTACATAATGTTAAACCTGAAGTTAAGATTTTTGATTTTAAAGAGGGGGTGCTTCTAAAATCAGTTCATGCACTTTTAAATTTATCTGATGCAGATGGTGAGTTTTTTCCGCTTAATGATGGTCAAAAAGGAATGTCGTATTACAATAGTGCTTTAGTAACTGCGGTTGATATTTCTTACCATTATGGAAATCAAGATCCTGGTTTATTAGGTATTGCAAAAGAGCAAGATCAAGTGTTGTTAGATGATTCTGGATTGGCAGTAGCAATTGGGATTAAAAATGAAAAGACTAAATCATTTAACAAAAAATCGACCAATTTATCTGATGGGTCAGATGGAAATCAAGGAGGTATCGGTATCTTGAGAAGGAAAGGTTTAGAACTTGTTTTTAAATATGCCTCTCAAGGGTCAAGTCATGGACATTATGATAAATTATCATATTCTCTATATGAAAACGGAGAAGAAATAATTCAAGATTACGGTTTAGCACGTTTTGTGAATATTGAGCAAAAAGGTGGGGGTAATTATTTAAAAGAAAACAAAACTTGGGCTAAACAAACCATTGCTCATAATACAGTAACGCTAAATGAAACTTCTCATTTTCAAGGTAAATATGAAATAGGGAATCAGCATCATTCAGAGTTAAACTACTTTTCTTTTGAAAATAAAAACGTCCAGGTAATAAGCGCAAAAGAAAATAATGCTTATCCTGGAACGCAAATGCTTCGAACTATTGCCATAATTAAAGATGAAGATTTTGAAAAGCCATACATGTTGGATATTATGAAGCTGATATCTAAGAAAGCAAATCAATATGATTTTCCATATTACTTTTTTGGTCAAGTGCTACAAACAAATTTTGAGTACCATACATCAGACATTTTAAAACCTTTAGGACGTAAAAATGGTTATCAACATTTATTTATTGAAGCAAAGGGTTATGCTAGCAAGGATAATACTAAATTCTCTTGGATGAACAATAAGTCGTTTTACACCTTAACAACACTAACAAGTAAAAAAGATCAATTATTCTTTACAAGAATTGGAGCAAATGATCCAGAGTTTAATTTACGGCGAGATCCTTCTTTATTGTTAAGACGAAAAAATACTAAAAACACAACTTTTGTTTCAACCATTGAAGCGCACGGTAGTTATAGTACAGTTACGGAGTCAGCTTTAAATTCAAACAGCAGTATTTCAGAATTAAAAGTAGTTTTAGATACAGCGGAGTATACGGGAATTTCAATTAAAAATGTAAATGGTACTACTAAACTTTTTATTACAGCAAATAAGAATGCTTTAAAAGAAGCAAGACATAGCTTAAAAATTAACGATGAGAATTATGAGTGGTCAGGTTCTTATTATTTCAAATAACAATAGATAAAAGCATAAACATGAAAACATTTGGAGCAAGTAAAGAATTTTTATTAGACGAAAAACAAGAATGGGAAGTAGTAGGAGAAGGGGTTAAACGCAAAATAATGGGTTATGATGATAAAATCATGCTAGTTAAAGTACACTTTGAAGCTGGAGGTATTGGTTATGAGCATAAGCATCATCATTCCCAAGTAACATATTGTATTGACGGAGAATGGGAGTTTACAATTGGAGGCGTAACACAAACTGTTAAAGATGGAGATTCAGTATATATTCCACCAAACATGTTACATGGAGCAACCTGTACAAAATCGGGTATTTTGATAGATGTGTTTAGTCCAATCCGAGAGGATTTTATGGAATAAAAATGTTAAAATTTTGATTTAGTTGGTTTTAACAAAAAATTAATATATATTTGGGAAACCAATCTGGTTAACCAATTTGGAAAACCAAAAACTAAGCTAAATGTATAACAAGTCAAAAAAAACATACAGAATATGAGGAAATAGCACAAAAAAAAGGACAGGTGCACGCCTATCCTTTTTAAATCATTTACTTCTTTTAGGAGGGAAGTAAAGTTAAACACACGTAAATACTTTATAAAAACATGTGAATTTCAAAATTACAAAATTTTGAATGAAGATTGTGTTTTTGCAGAGTGAATAATGATAATTATAAACTTATGGTTATCTAAAAAAGGCTTAAAAGGCTAATTAAACTTTACAATTTAAAACATAAAAAAACTAATTATGAATTTAAAAAACAAACTAACGCTAATTGTAATATTGCTTTTCAGTATTACAATGATTGCACAAGATGGAATTGTCAGGGGTACCGTTGTATCAGCTACTGATAATATACCAATCCCCGGTGTAAATGTTATAGTAATGAATACTACCAGAGGGGCGACAACGGATTTCGATGGGAACTATCAGATAAAAGTTGATGAAGGGGAGGTTTTACAATTCTCTTATATAGGTTTTCTTTCACAAACTAAAATAATTGCTGGTGAAGCGACTTTAAATATAGCACTTATTGAAGATGTTTCTCAATTAGATGAAGTTGTTGTTATTGGGTATGGAACCCAAAAGAAATCACATTTAACAGGATCTATATCAAAAGTTGTTAACGAAAACTTAGATCAAATAGCGGTTTCAAGGGTTGATGATGCTTTAATTGGGCAGGTGTCAGGTGTTAATATTCAGCAAACTGATGGTGAAGCGGGTGCTGCACCTACAATTAGTATTCGTGGTGTTGGTTCCATGGCTGGTGATTCTACACCTTTGATTGTTGTTGATGGAGTTATTGTAGATTCCGATTTTTTAGGTTCTCTAAACATGACAGACGTAAAGTCTTTTGAGATTTTAAAGGATGCTGCATCATCTTCTATCTATGGTTCTAAGGGGTCAAATGGTATCATTATGATTACAATGAAGGACGGTGTTGAAGGAAAAACAAGAATAAATTATAGTACGTTTACAGGTTATAAGGAAGCTCATCATAGCGATCCTTATACGTTCTCAATTGCAGAAACTGCAGCAGCAGAACTTGCGGCTAACGGTGTACTTTCAGATAGAACAAAATACAAACAACTTATTGGTATAGATCGTTCTTGGCAAGATGTTATTTTTGATGGTGGAATTATAACAAGTCATTCGCTTTCTGCAAGAGGGGGAAATGATAAGACTAAGTATAGCGCATCTTTAAATTACTCAAATGATGAAGGGGTGTTATTAACTGATAATTTTGAGAAATACGGGATGAGGCTTAAAATGGACACCAAAATAAATGATAAATTTTCTTTTGGGGTTAACCTTACACCTTCTTATACTAAAAGAAGACGTTTTGATGGTTCTACCCATGATATTTTAAGACAAACTAACTGGTTACCAGTATATCATGACGCAAATACGATTAGATTCGTGGATAGAGGGATTTATCCAGATGTTCAAATTGGTGATTATGCGACGCAACGTCATTTTGATAATTATGACTTATATGGAGACGGTAGTACATTAGTAGATATTAGTAACACTTCAAACACAAATCCTGCAGCAAAAATTTTAGAACGTGATCGTAATGATAATAAGTTCAAGTTATTTGGTAGTGTTTATGGTAACTATAATATTATTCCAGGTTTAAGTTATAGAACGATGCTTTCTGGATCATACCAGGATACTAAAAGAACGAGATGGCAAGGTGTTAAGTCAAACAGAAATGGTGCATCTGCCGCATCGATGAACGAGATTACACAAAGAGAAATTTATACAATTTTTGACAATTTCTTAAATTATAACAAGAGTTTCGGGAAGAGTGAATTGGGTGCAACAGCTGGTGTGGTAGTAGAATCAAGAGATTTCTTTTATTCAAGTATTACAGGTACGGGATATACTAATGATGCTGTTAAACAGATTACAAATGCATCTTTAATTTCGGCTGCCGATGGTTTTGAATGGCAAAAAAGAGGTATTTCTTATGTGTTTAGAGCAAATTACGCTTATGATAATAAATACTTAGCCTCATTTAGTATAAGACGTGATGGTAGTTCAATTTTTGGGTCAGATTATAAATATGGAAATTTTCCGGCAGCCTCTATTGGTTGGAACATATCTAATGAGGATTTCTTAGAAGACAGTAATTTTGTTAGTAATTTGAAGCTTAGAGCTAGTTACGGTGTTACAGGTAATGATAGGTTAAATACAGGTAGTGTTGATCCTGACGTAAGCAGTAGTACAAGTAGTTTAAGTACTGGTAACTTATTGGTTGATTATTACCCTTCTCTAGCTTTGCTACAGGCTAATACAGCGAGTGTTGGTGGATCTTTGCAATCTGGTTTTGCACCATTAAATATTGCTAATCCTGAATTACAATGGGAGCGTTTAGTTGAAATAAACCCTGGTATTGATTTTGGTTTCTTGAACAATAGAATTTCAGGATCGATTGATTGGTACCAAAGAACAAGTGATCAATTATTATTAAACAATCCAATCTCTGTGACTACTGGTTTTTCAAATGCTTTAGTCAATTTAGGAGAGGTTAAAAATGAAGGATTTGAATTTGAACTAAGAACAAAAAACATTTCTAAAGAAAAATTCAGTTGGAATTCTACAATTATCGCAACTACTAATGAAAACACATTAGTTGATTTTGCCGATTCTAACGGCCAAATCACATCAGTTGATCCAAAAAGAGCTGCAGAATGGATTAATCTTGAAGGCCAACCTATATCTACATACTACGGATGGGTTGTTGATAAGGATATACCTTTAGAAAACCTCAATAATGCTTATCATCCAGTAGGAGGTCAAGCACAAGATGTATATGTGAAAGATTTAAATGGTGACGGCCTTATTGATGATGAAGATAAAGCTCCATTAGGTGATCCTTATCCAGAATTGATTTGGAGTTTTACCAATGAATTCAGAGTTGGGCAAGTAGATTTTAGTTTTATGTTCCAAGGGTCTCACGGCGCTGAAATTAGAAATATGGGTGATCAATATATTTTTAATCACTTTAATAGTTCGCAAGATTTTAATCCTGCAACAACACCCAATCAGGAATTTATTAAAGAAAAAATATTTACCAATGCCATTATTCAAGATGCATCTTATATTTCATTGCGTAATGTTAATATAGGTTATAGCTTTGATAAAGATTTCTTATCAAAAGGAGGAATAACAGGATTGAGAATTTACGCTTCAGGTCAAAACTTAATATACAAAACTGCAGATGGTTATACTGGATTTAATCCAGAGTCAATTGATAGAACAAGCCCAACAAATTACGGGTATCAAAGAGCAGGATCTCCAATAGCTAGTACTATATCTATTGGTTTAAATCTTGATTTCTAAATAGTTCACAGTTTAATAAATAATATACATATTATGAGAAAAATAAAATTTTTAGCGTTACTTGTATTAGGAGGTCTTGTAGCTTCTTGTGAAAGTGACTTTTTAGAACCGGTACCAAGTTCAGGTATTACTGCAGATTCATATTATAATGATGAGCAGGAACTATTAACTGGAATTATTGGGATGTATGATGCGTTACAAGGTGTTAACGATAATAATTTAAGAAATAATCACGCCATTCAATACGAGTATTATCTTACCGAAATGCGTAGCGATAATACAAGAACCAAAAGCCAAGAAGGTGAAGCTGCACAATTTGAATTTTATACCGTGCAGGCTACTAATGGTATCGTAGCAGATTATTATGCTAGTTTTTACAATGTAATTTTTAGAGCGAACATAATTTTGGCAAATCTGGATGTCGTTTCAAATGCAGACACTAAAAAAGCTTATGAAGGAGAAGCCAAGTTTATTAGAGCTTATGCATATTTTAATTTAGTGCGCCTTTTTGGAGATATTCCTAAGATTGACAGAATTATTCAACCATTGGAGACAGATATTCAATTTACTAGAGTGGCAACTTCAGAGATTTACGATTTTATAATAAGCGACTTACAAACTGCTGTTTCAGGTCTAGATAATACTTATAAAACAAGAGCATCAAAAGCAGCCGCGCAAGCTATGCTGGCAAAAGTGTATTTAACTACAGGTGGTAATTATGCTGAAGCTCAGCTTTTATGTGAAGATATTATGGGACAAGGCTTTGAGCTTTTAGATAACTTCAACGATGTGTTTTATAACGAGCGAAATAATGAAATAATTTTTGCTATTGGTTACGAATCGGCATTGGCATCAGATAGTCAAAATTTTTCGGCAGAGTGGATGAATGGTGTTGGTAGAACGTCTGGAGTTAATTATGTAACTAATGATGTTATTACGGCATTAGAAGCTTCAGGTGGTGATAGAACCCAATATTCTTATAGAGTAGATCCAAGTCAGACAACGCAAAATCAAGTAACCAAATACCTGCCTAACGGTGAAGATGGAGGTGATGATGGTAAGACCTTTGTGAATGACGCTACTCTGGCAGGAAACGACTGGATAGTTTTGCGTTATGCAGATGTACTATTAATGCACGTGGAGGCTATTATGGCCGGTGCGGCAGAAACATCTGTTGCAAGTGCCAGAGCATCATTTCAAGAAGTTCAGGATAGAGCATTCCCAGATACAGCACCTAATACTAAAGCTATAATTACTAAAGATGAATTATTGTTAGAAAGACGTGTAGAACTCGCTTTTGAAAATCATAGATTCTTTGATTTGGTAAGATTTGGTAAAGCCGAACAGATTCTTGGCGATTTTTCTGCTGCTAATGGATTAAATTTCACGTCTTCAGCATTATTACTACCTATTCCACAAGGTGAAATAAATTTAGGTAAAGGATTAATGGGGCAGAATCCTAATTATTAATAAAAGATTATTTTTTTAATTAAAAATATAAAACATGAAAAATATAAATTATTTTAAAAAACCTGTTTCTAATACCTTTACTAAGGTATTGGCAATAATTTTGATGACAGCAGTATGGTCTTGTGATTACGAATATGAATTACCTGAAGCAGGATCGAAACAAGATTTAACTCCACCTTCTGCAAACTTTTCAGCTACTGAAACAGATGATTACTTAACGTGGACATTTGGAAACCAATCAAATAGTGCTACAGATTATAGTTGGGATTTTGGTGATGGTAATACCTCTACCGATGTGGATGGTAAAAATACGTATTCGGGTGAAGGGAAATACACTATTACATTAACGGCTTCAGATAAGTTAAATGTTAAAAGTACGTTTTCAATAGAAATTGAGGTTATAGAACCTGAAATTCCAGCGGCAATAAATCCAGAAATTTTAAATGGTGATTTTGATGGTGGTCAAGACGATTGGAAATTTTCTGATTTTACCGGAGGAACAACAAGTCCTTTTAATTCTAGTAGTGATGGGTCTAACTTTAATTACGATGGAACAGACAATGGGTCTAAAACCCCAGGAGCAAAATGGACTAATGGTACATCATCAGGAATTTATAGAAGCTCGAGCTCACGTTATGCCTATCAAGCTATAGTTGTATCTCCAAATAGAGATTACATTTTGGAGTATGAGTATGCTATTAAGAATGATAATGATGAAAATGGTGGGGCTAAGATAGTTGGAGAAATATTAGACGGTCATTTTGGTGATGGTGCCGATGGTGTTGCTAGTTCTGATGCTGGGCCTATTGTTAGAAATGAAGGTACTAAGTTAGAGGGTAAAGGTAATTTTACAGTAGTAAGACAAGCTTTTACAGCAAATGCTACCGGATTGGTCTCTATTTTTATATGGGGCGAAACTAAGCAAGATGCTTATGTTGATAACGTAAAAGTTTATCCAGCTGAATAAATTTTAACAAAAATGAAAAATTTCCGAAAAGAATTATTAGTACTCGTATTAACAATATTTCTCTCTGCAAGTGCTGCTTGTCAATCAAATAATAGCAGCACTTCAGAATCGGATAATGCTGTTGTTACCAAACAAAGCAAGAAGAAAAAAAAGAAAAAAAAGGGTAAAGTTAAGCTTCCAAGTATTGATTTAAGCCATTGGAAAGTAACACTTCCAGTTGCAGATGAAAATGGGAAACCATATGAGATTGATCCGCCTGAAATCCTTGATTTTGCTAGCAATGAAATTGCTAAGCCCTATATGTATATTGATTCAACAAAAGGTGCTATAGTATTTCATGCCATGCCAACAAACTCTAAAACTAGAAACACAAAGTATACGAGGTCTGAGCTTAGAGAACAAATGGAACCAGGTAATAATAATGTAAACTGGACATTTAAACAAGGTGCAAAAATGAAAGGGAAGCTAGCCATGGATCAGACAACTAGAGATTCTAATGGAAAGTATCACAGAACTATAATTATGCAAATTCATGGGCGTTTAACCAATGAACAGCGTGATTTAATTGGAGAAGATGATAATAATGCGCCACCCATTTTAAAGATTTATTGGGATAAAGGAAAAGTTAGAATTAAAACTAAGGTGCTTAAAAATCTAAATGCAAGTTATGAAGAAATGTTGCATGAAGATGCTTGGGATAATGATGAAGGGTTTAATTTTGAGCAAGAGGTAGGTTTTAGAAAGTTTACTTTAGAAGTTCAGGTTTCAGAGGGTAAAATGGTAATTATATTGAATGGTAATGAGTATAAGGTGTATGAAGGGATTCATATGAAAAAATGGGGCATTTTTGAAAATTATTTCAAAGCAGGGAATTATTTTCAATCTAGAGATAAAGGATCGTTTTCAAAAGTTAGATTTTACGAATTAGAAGTAAGTCATTAATAAGAAATAGGTTTTTAGTTTAAAATGGTAAGCATAAAATTAAATATAATTTTGATTCTAACAGGAGTTGTTTTGATGGGAAGTGCCTGTGAAGGAAGTTCAAGTGAAATTATAGAAGAGGAACTTGTTGATAAGCCTATTTTGAAAAAGGATGAAGAGAAAGAAGGCGAAGAGACAGAGGAGGAAGGAAAAGAAGAAACTACTGAAGTTACATTTAAGTTACCAAATATTGATTTGGCAAATTGGAAAGTAACACTGCCTATAGGTAGTCCAACTGAAGTATTACCACCTCAAATTTTAGATTATGGAAATAATGATAAACTGAAACCTTTTTTTTATAACGATTCTATTAACGGGGCTTTAGTGTTTTACACCTATCCAGAATCATCTACAGCAAATTCTTCATATTCAAGAACAGAATTAAGAGAATTGATGAACCCTGAAGATAAAGGAAAAACAAACTGGACGTTTGAGCAAGGAGGAAATATGAAAGGGACTTTACAAATGAGCGATATTTCCAAAGATAAAAATGGAAAGTATCATAGAAGTATAATCATGCAAATACATGGTAGGCTAACAAATGCACAGCGTGATTTAATTGGTCAGAAAGATAATAATGCTCCACCAATATTGAAAATTTATTGGACAGATGGGAAGGTTCGAGTTAAAACAAAAGTGTTAAAAGATTTGAATGCTTCTGATATAGATGTATTAAGAACGAACTCCTGGGGGGATGATGAAGGCTATACATTTTCACAATATGTAGGTTTTGATAAGTTTACTCTTGAGGTGAAGGTTGAAAAGAATAAAATGGAAGTGATATTAAATGAGCAGTATGTGGCAGTTTACAATGACATTCACATGGAAAAATGGGGTGTTTTTGAAAATTATTTCAAAGCAGGAAATTATTTAAGCACAACAGATTCTGAAGCCTTTTCTAAGGTTAAATATTATGAATTGAAAGTTAGTCATTGATTGATTAAATAAAAAAAATAAAATTAAAGTTTGAGTTTGTTTGAGTTGAGTTTTATTGGTCTTAATTTTAGGCCAGTAAAATTCAATAACAAAGTAACAATAGGTTAAAAGTTTTTGTTTAAATTTAGCATAATTGTTTGGTTAACCAGTTAAGAGATAGATGATATTATGAAATTAGAGACATTAATAGTAAGTGATAATCAGGATATTCAGAATGAGATAATTAGTAAGATTAAAGAATTAATCAATTTTAAGAATCTTGAACCTGGAGATAAGTTACCATCAGAGCGTATGCTATCTGATAAATTTGGTGTTACTAGGAGTAATGTTAGAGAAGCTATACAGAAATTGGAGTTTTATGGATTACTTAAGTCTATCCCACAGAGCGGAACATTTGTTGCAAATATAGGTGTTGTAGCGATGAACGGAATGATTGATGACATATTGAGGTTGGAGACACCAGATTTCAAATCTTTAGTTGAAACAAGAATTCTATTGGAGTTAAAAACGGTAAAAATGGCTTCTTTAAGAAGGAATGAGGAAGACCTAAGGCGTATTAAGGAAGCATTAGATGCCTACGAGGCTAAGGCATTATTAGGTGAACCAGCTGTTCAAGAAGATTTGCTTTTTCATTTAGCTATTGCTAAGGCAAGTAGAAATAGCACAATGAATACGTTCATGCTTACAATTACGCCTCAAATAATTATTGACTTTGAGAAGTACCATGTATGTGATAAAAACCAAGCAGTTATTGGAATAAAAGAGCATACAGAAATTTATGAAGCGATAAAAGCACAAGATCCAGATTTGGCAAAACAAAAAATGAAAGATCATTTTAGCATATTATACCAGTATTGCTATAATGTAAAGTAGAAATATAGTATTGAATAATGAAATTGCACGCTTTTGTTGTTCAAAAAAAATTAGGAGGGGAGTGTTCTTCAAGCTATAACTAGAGTTATATCAAAGGCATTCTAAAAGAGTTATATCTTATCAAAGCATTAAGTTGCATTTGACAGGATGTTCCTATAACAATTATAAACAATTATAAAATGAAAATAAAAGGCTTACGTTGGTGGATAATCACATTGATTTTTATTGCAACAGTAATAAATTATATCGATAGAACAGCTTTTGCTCTGTTATGGCCAGAAATGGGTGAAGATTTAGGGATGGATAAGTCAGATTATGCCATTATGTTAAACGTTTTCATGGCTTGTTACGCATTAGGAAAGTTTGCTTCAGGTAAGCTATACGATAAAATAGGGACACGATTAGGTTTTACCGTATCCATTATAATATGGTCAGTGGCTTCAGCTTTTCATGCTTTTGCAAGTGGTATTGTGTCACTTTCTATTTTTAGAGGTTTGCTAGGAATTGGTGAAGCAGGAAATTGGCCTGGAGCAGTAAAGAGCAATGGAGAATGGTTTCCAATTAAAGAGCGCGCAACGGCTCAGGGTATTTTTAATGCAGGAGCTTCTATTGGTAATGTTATTGCTCCGTTTATAATTGTTTTCCTTTACACTCAGTTTGGATGGAAAACAACCTATATTATTTTAGGGGCGGTAGGAATGCTTTGGGTAATTCCATGGCTATTTTTAAACAAATCAACTCCTGAAAAACATCCTTGGGTAACAGAGGAGGAGAGAAATTTAATAATGGTCGATAAAATAGAAAAGGATGAAATAATTCATAATAAGAAGATTAAAAGTTTAAGCGTAACTAAAATTTTAAGTTACAAACAATCATGGGGGGTATTGGCTTGCCGCTTCTTTATTGAACCTATATGGTGGTTTTTTGCAGGTTGGATGCCGATTTATCTAAATGACAAATTTAGCCTCAGTATTGAAGAAATAGCTAGTACGATGTGGATTTCATATCTAATGGCTGCCGTAGGTAGTATTTTAGGTGGAATGTTCGCAGGAAAGCTCATGAAAAAGCGTTCTGTCGATTTCTCAAGAAAAGCCACAATTGCCTTAGGAGGACTACTAATTTTAATAGCATTCATTGGAATTATTACAATGGTAAGGGAACACAACTTTATGGTGTTTATTTATCTTGCTGGGTTGGCATTATTTGGATTTCAGTTTGCTATTGGTAACATTCAAACTATTTCTAGTGATTTATTTAGAGGTCCTTCTGTAGGAACGTTAGCAGGTTTAGCTGGTACTGTAGCTGCGGTATCACCAATGATAATGAATTGGTTTGTAGGACAGATAACGGCAAATTCCTATACACCAGCATTCGTTGCAATATGTGTTGCAGTTGTATTGGGCGTATTGTCAATATTTTTATTTATAAAAAATATAGGTGCTGTTCGTAAATCTACAGAGTAAAAAAATTATTAAAAATAAAATTAAAAAATTAAAGATATGAGTAATTCAAATGGAAAAGTAGCAGTTATTACAGGAGCAACTGGAGGTATTGGTTTTCAGGTAGCTAAAAGACTAGGTAATGATGGTTATACGGTGGTTCTAAATGGTATTGACAATGAAGCAGGAGTAAAAAGAGTTAAGGAGTTAACTGCAGAAGGTATTAAAGCAGAGTACTATGGTTTTGACGTAACAAACGAAGAAGCAGTTTCTTTGAATATTAATACAATAGGAGAAAAGTACGGTAAAATAGATCTTCTTGTTAATAACGCGGGAGGTTTAGGCGGTAGATCTCGGTTTGAAGGTATGACTACTGAGTTTTACAGGTTTGTTATGGCTTTAAACTTAGATTCTACATTTTTTGCTTCAAGAGCGGCAATTCCATTCTTAAAAAAAGGAGAGAATGCTTCAATCATTAACTATACGTCAATCGCAGGTTGGAATGCTGGAGGTCCGGGAGCAGGGGTTTATGGAACGTCAAAAGCAGCCGTGCATACCCTAACTAGGGCTTTAGCAAAAGATCTCGCTGAATACGGTATTAGAGTTAATGCAGTATCACCTGGTACTATTGATACTGATTTTCATAAACAAATTAAATCTACTAAACCGGAAGTTTTTGCATCTTGGAAAAACAATATCATGTTAGGAAGACTTGGACAGCCTGAAAATGTGGCCTCTGTGGTATCTTTTTTAGCGAGTGATGATGCGTCTTTTTTAACGGCTGAAACTATTCAAGTCACAGGCGGACAAGGTTTAGGAGTTTAACCTGAACAGTAAATATGGTTAGTGAAATATATTATTTTTAGTACTGAGCAGACCATTAAGGCCCAAATTATAGAAGTATAATTGATTTTAAGGATTTAATTATCTTTCCGCCCCGAATATTTGTTTTTAAAATCTTTGGGGCTAACTATTTTAGTTATCTATCTTCTTATTTATTTTTAAATTTGGTCATTGTTTATTTGGTATGTGCCGCGTAAATTATATAAACGATTTTGGAATATGTAACATTTAAACATTTTAATGAAAAGCAAGAGACTGAATTATTAAATAGAGATTTTTATTTCTCGACAAGTTCTTTTACTCGATACGTACAGCATTTGTCTCCTAATCTCTAATAAATATTGAAGAAGTTAGATGTTGTATTGGGAAATAAGAATATAGTGCTATATTTTAATTTAATAATCGATTATTATCGGTATACGATTTTGTTTTTCTGATTTAAAATTACGAACAACTACTGCACTCTCCAACCATAAGTAAACTAGCAGATTCAATTTTGTAGCCCTTAGCAGATGGTAAAGTGAATTTTACTGGTAAACATTCTACTTCACCACAGGTTTTACATTGAAAATGAGGGTGAACATCATTATGCCCGTCACAAGAACAGCTATCGCACATGGCATACCATTTAAGCCCACCTTTACCAATAAATGAATGGAGTACACCATCATCCATTAGCTTGTCAACAATACGGTAAACTGTGGTTTTATTCATTTCAGATTCGAGTAATTTAACTAGCTCAACCACAGAAATTGCTCGCTTCTTTTTGTTAAAAGTATCTAATAATATTTTAACATGTCTTGTTTGTCTTGTAATTCCCATAGTGCAAATATAATGCAACTATGTTGCATTAGTTTAAAATCTAATGTAATATTGCAGCTTTGTGCATTTAAAATAATAATTCATGATTTTATCAATAAAAAACAAACCAGACTCAATAGGGGCTATTTCTAGTGCTTTATGCCTTATACATTGTCTGGCGACACCTTTTTTATTTGCGGCCCATACACAAACCATTAATCATGATTTAAACAAACCTATATGGTGGTCGAGTTTAGATTTAGTTTTATTATTAGTTTCGGCGTTAGCAATATATAAAACAACTATCACTACAACAAAAAAGTGGGTTGAAATAGGGCTTTGGTCAAGCTTTATTTTACTAACGTTTATTATCATAAATGAAAAAATGAGTTGGTTAGGTATACCAGAGGTCGCCATTTATATACCATCAATAAGCTTAATACTTTTTCATGTATACAATAGTAAATATTGTAAATGCAAAAGAGAATCATGTTGTGTAAATGGTAGATTGTAAAAGATTTACGAAATGATTTAGATACAAAGGACGTAGTTGTTATGATTTATGGTAAACATTTACGCGTATCGTCAAGAGGGATAAAAGATAAAGATCGTTATACAATTTCAATAGAATATGGTGGTTTCTTTGAAAATATTATAACCCAAGATGAATTTTTAAATGTAATCAATAGTAAAAAGGATGAAATTGGTATTTTTTACATATTTCGCCCAAGGATAAGTTATAGATGTTATCTAAGTGGCCTTTGTCTTCTTTTTTTTCGTTGGGTAGGAGGTCCAGAAACGGCAATAGAACTTCAATTTAATACAAGACAGAAACTTGTAACTAATGATATCGTATCTGTAACAGGAAAACTGAAACTAAATACAGACGATGTGGAGTACTTTAATTGAATAAAATGGAGACAATAAATATAGGAATCATAACAGTAAGTGATAGAGCGAGTGCAGGAGTTTATGAAGACCTAAGCGGACAAGCAATCATAGCGACCTTAAACGAATATTTAATTTCAAATTGGAATGAAGTTTACAAAATAGTGCCTGACGAACAAGACGATATTGAAAAAACGATAATGGATATGGTCGATAATCAAGATTGTTGTTTGGTAGTTACAACAGGAGGAACGGGACCAGCAAAAAGAGATGTGACTCCAGAAGCTACAGAGGCTGTATGTGATAGAATGATGCCTGGGTTTGGCGAGCTTATGAGAGCCGAATCCCTGAAGTTTGTACCCACAGCTATCCTATCAAGACAAACTGCCGGGCTTAGAGGTTGTAGTTTAATTATTAATCTACCGGGAAAACCAAAGTCAATTAGAGAATGTTTAGATGCTATTTTCCCTGCTGTACCGTATTGTATTGATCTTATGGAGGGCCCGTTTTTAGAATGTAATGAGCAGATTATAAAACCATTTAGGCCTAAGAAAAAATAAAGTCAACTATATGGAAGCAATTATTACTGTTGTTGGCTTTTTAGGAGCTGGAAAAACAACATTATTAAAGTATTTGGTAAAAAATTTTACAGATAAAGGCTGGAACCCGTTTGTTATTCTTAATGATTATGAAAATGCTTATTTAGATGCGCAACAATTTACAGAACAAATGAATTTGCAATGTGTCAAAGCACTCAGTGGAAACTGTATATGTTGTAGTGGTATTGTAGAACTAAGAAATATTGTAAATAGAGTTCCAGAACGGGAAAACGGCATCACACTCATTGAAGCTAATGGCACTTCAGACGCTTGTTCTCTTATGGAATTTCTTGGAGTTGGTATTAATGAACGATTCCTGCCGCCCATTCAAATATCTGTAGTTGATGTTAAAAACTGGCAAAAACATGGAGAACATAATGAACTCGAATCTAATCAAATTCAAGTATCTTCATTATTGGTTTTAACTCATTTAGATGAAGTATTATTAAAACGAAAAACTACTGTTATAGAAGAATTGAAAGAGCTTAACCCAATGGCGAAAATTGTTACGTTGAATGATTTAGATATAGCTTTACTTCCAGAATTACTACCATCTAAAAATGATTTTCAAAAATTTGGTCATTTAAAAGCACATTGGGCATCCTGTTCAGTTGATTTACCTAATCTGCCTGACACCGATTGTATTCATAAAATTTGTTCTGAATTACCAAAAAGTATACTTCGAGTGAAAGGTTGTACTAAAATTGGACAAGATGAAGATTACACATATTTTGAGCGTAAACCAGATGGAGAAGTTCATATTAGACCATTTAATGGCATACCTATAACTGGTTCTAAATTACTAACAATTGGTCCAGGAAGTGAGCCTACATTAATTAAAAGAGTGATTAATTCTTGCGGGCTTAATTTTGGTTAAGCAGTAAAATCAACTTTTTTTTTAGAACTACTTTAAAACCATTTATGTCATACTTAAAGGTGTTTTTTATTAATTATTGCGGCTTCACTAGTTCGTGATAATGAAATAATTACTGTAATCTTTAATTTAACTGATCAGAATGGTATAAACACAAACCTTTATAAGAAGATTTTTTTATCTTTTATTATAATTCTATGATAATTGTCACATTTGAAATATTATTGTAGAATTAAATTTGCTCTTAAGTTGAAGGAACTGATAAAATGCTTACTTTTAAAATAAATAAAACCAATTGATCTTGATAAACCATCATTCTTACAGTGTTTTGATTTTTTTTGATGTGAGTTCAATCGTTTCAAAGTTGAATACTTTTTTTAATAAAACGGAAAAATAATCATCTTGATGAACAAAAAGAAAGTATTACCACCAAAAACATCTAGATGGCGTCCTACGGCAGTCTTTTTTATAGCCGTTATTATAGGATTAGGTTTATTTATGGCCAGAGAATCTAGGGTGTTATCCTATATGTCTGATGATCCTACGGCCTGTGTTAATTGTCATGTTATGACACCAGTTTATAATAGCTGGATGCACAGTTCTCATCGTGAATGGGCAAACTGCAATGATTGTCATGTGCCACATGATAATATCTTTAATAAGTATTATTTTAAAGCCAAAGACGGCTTATATCATGCTTCAGTTTTTACTTTAAGAGCAGAGCCAGATGTTATTGAAATGAAAGAAGCTTCGCAAGAAGTGGTTCAACAAAACTGTATTCGCTGTCACGTACAGCAGGTAACTCAGTCCAAATATAAAGGTTGGATAAAGGACCATGAAAACAATAGAACAGGGCGTCAATGTTGGAGTTGTCATAAACTTATTCCGCACGGTAAAGTTCATGGGTTATCCACAATAAAATTTAATGTAGCACCTATTCCAACAGATCCAGAAGATGAGCTTGTAATCCCTTCTTGGTTGGAAGAACAATTAAAAAAATAATAAACGATTAACAGAGATGAAAAACAAAGTATTATTTATCGTAACCATTATTGTCGTATTTCTACTGGGGCTTTTAGCTTCTAGTATTGTCGATAGAAAATCAGAGGCTAAATATAAGTATGTACCCAAGGTTGATATCGGTGAAAATGAACCCAGAAATGAAGTTTGGGGAGATAATTTTCCTTTAGAATATCAATCTTACATGCAGACTTTAGATACTTCATTTGCGTCTATGCAAGGCGGTTCTGCTATGAGGGATGTTCTTGAAGAGGATCCAAGATTAGTTATTTTGTTTGCTGGATATGGTTTTTCAAAAGATTACAATCAAGGAAGAGGGCATGCGTATGCTATTGATGATATTCATAATACTTTAAGAACAGGAGGCCCGAAAGGGAAGGGAGATGGTCCAATGCCAGCAACTTGTTGGACATGTAAAAGCCCTGATGTACCTCGTTTGATGAATGAAATTGGTGTAAAAGAATTCTATAGCGGTAAATGGTCAGATAAGGGTGAAGAAATTGTTAACCCAATAGGCTGTGCTGACTGTCATGACCCGAAATCTATGAAGCTTCGAATTACTAGACCTGCTTTGGTTGAAGCTTTTGATGCTATGGGAAAAGATATTAATCAGGCCACGCATAACGAAATGCGCTCATTGGTTTGTGCTCAATGCCACGTTGAGTATTATTTCAATAAAAATTTACCAGGAAAAGAGGGTACACCATATTTAGTTTTTCCATGGAAAGATGGAATGACGGTAGAAGACATGGAAAACTATTATGATAACCTTGAATTTAAGGATTGGACGCATAAAATTAGTAAAGCTCCTATGCTAAAAGCACAACATCCAGGTTACGAAACGTTTACCACAGGGGTACATGCCGACAGAGGTGTGTCTTGTGCAGACTGCCATATGCCTTACAAAAGTGAAGGTGGGCAAAAATTTACCGATCACCATATTCAGTCCCCTCTAAATAATACATCTAATGCATGTCAAGTTTGTCATCGTGAAGAATCTAGTAAGTTAATTGCTAATGTTTATGATAGACAACAAAAGGCTACTGAGAATAGATTAAAATTAGAGGACTTGCTTGTAAAAGCGCATTTAGAAGCTAAAGCTTGTTGGGACTTAGGTGCTACTGAAGAACAGATGAAACCTATTTTAACCGACATTCGTCACGGACAATGGCGTTGGGATTATTCGGCGGCGGCACACGGAGCATCTTTTCATTCACCTGTCGAAACAGCTCGTGTGATTGGTAGTGGTCTGGTAATTGCTCAAGAAGCTCGTGTTAAATTGGCAAGATTATTAGCTGAATTAGGGCATAATAAACCATTAGATATGCCTGATATATCTACTAAAGCAAAAGCACAAGAGTTTATTGGTTTAGATATGGAAAAGTTAGAAGCTGATAAAGCGGAGTTTAAGAAAAATGTATTGCCTAAATGGCTGGAAGAAGCTAAGGCTCGAGAAGATAAAATGCCTATAAATACAGTTTCGGCTGCAAACTAATTATTACTGTATACTTATAATGCTTAATAAAGGTACCTTGTTGTAATGATAGGGTATCTTTTTACTTTTAATGCAAATTCTTTATAATGAATAAGTTGTTTAAAATATTATCATCATCATCCTTAGCAGTTTTACTTCTGCTTGTTTTTGGTGTAGCCATGGCAGTAGCCACATTTATAGAAAATGATTTTGGAACAGCAACAGCATGGAAATTAATTTATGATGCTTGGTGGTTCGAAATGGTAATGCTGGGTTTAGGTATTTGCTTTATCATGAATATATATAAGTACAAGCTATGGCGACTTGAGAAATGGGCTTTATTGACTTTTCATTTAGCTTTTATTATTGTTTTATTAGGGGCTGGAATTACCAGATATGCATCTTACGGTGGTATTATGAGAATTAGGGAAGGGGCTTCTTCAAATTTAATAATATCAGATCATAATTATTTACATGTGCATTTATCAGATGGACGCGCAACTAAAACAATTAGAAAAAAAATTGAATTTTCAACTTTAAGCAATAATTATTTTGAGCTTAATGACGACTTAAATGGAAAAACAATACACATTAAATTTGATGATTTTATAGCTGATGCCATTCCTGTGATTAAAGATGATGTTGAAAATGGAAAGACCATGATACAAATGGTAGTATCTGCAGGTAATGGTAGAGAGACTGTTTTTTTAGAAAGGGGAGAAGTTGAAGCTATTGGTGCACACCGCCATAAAGTAGGATTCGATGTTCAAGAGGAAGGCGTAATTAATATAATGGAGAATGATGGGGTATTTAGTATTCTATCTCCTCGTAATCTGAGCACCTTTGTTATGGCAACCGAAACAGCTGGAACTATAAAGAAAGATAGTATTCATAATATTCAATTACGAACTTTATACAGAGATGGCGATGCTTCTTTTGTACCAACATCTTATCATCCAAATGCCAAAATAGTATTAGTTAGTGAGTCTGAAAAGCCCAAGGATAATGATGAACAAAAAGATGATGCCCTAATTGTAAATGTTAGTGTTAATAATCAATCTGAAAATACAAGGATATTATATCGTGAGGGCTTCTTACCTACGAAGCATGATGTTACTCTGGACAATGTAAAGGTCTCGCTGTCTTATGGAGCAGAGCCTATAATTACGCCATTTTCAATTCAATTAGACGATTTTCAACTAGAGCGTTACCCGGGTTCTACAAGTCCTTCAGCCTACGCTAGCGAGGTGAAAGTAATTGATGGACAAGAAGAAATACCGCATCGTATTTTTATGAATAACGTTTTAGATTATAAAGGGTATCGATTTTTTCAGGCTAGTTATGATACGGATGAATTGGGAACTGTTTTGGCAGTTAATCATGATGTCCTAGGAACTAACGTGACTTATTTAGGCTATTTTTTGATGATGATAGGTATGTTTTTTACACTTTTTGGTAAGAGCTCACGGTTTACTTTAGTAAATCAGAATTTGAAAAAACTAAAACGTAAAACAACTTCGTCAATTGTTTTATTACTTTTATTTACTTCGACAGCCTTTGGTCAAACTAAAGCTCCCGAAATTTCCATTAATACTATTAGTAAATTAGAAGTGGATGAGCAACATGCTGAAATGTTTGGTAGACTTATGGTTCAAGATTTAGATGGAAGAATAAAACCGATGAATACTTTGGCATCTGAGTTTTTAAGAAAGCTATCAAGGAAACCATATTTCAAATTTACTGAAGATAAAAAGCATATCAAGTTTAGTGCTAATCAAGCTTTTTTAGCCATGCAGTCAGCATCGAATATTTGGCAATATATTCCCCTAATTAAAGTAGACTTAAAAAAAGGAGGAACTTTATTTAAGGAATTAGATGTTAGTGAAGATGGTTTGGTTTCGTTCACAGGGTTACTTGATGATAGTGGTCAATATATATTGACTAAAGCTGCCGAAGAAGCTAATAAAAAGAAACCAGCTGAACGCAGTGAGCTTGATAAGGAAGTGTTAAAGGTAGATGAGCGTTTTAATATATTGTACAATGTTTTTTCAGGAAATTATTTAAAAATTTTTCCAAATAGCAATGATGAAAATAATAAGTGGCATTCGCAAACGCATCACTTTAATGATTTTCCAGAAGAAGATGCAAAGTTTGCTCAAAACATTATACCATCATATTTCAACGATGTTAACTCAAAAAAATGGGTTTCGGCTAGCGAAAAGCTAGAATATATTAAAACATTTCAAGATGTTTTGGGTAAGGAAGTTATACCAAGCAGAAAACGAATTGAAGCTGAGTTATGGTATAATCAGCTTAATTTAAACTTTTGGTTATTTCAAGTCTTCTTTACAATTGGAGCTATACTTCTTGTAATAGCAATTATGAGGATTTTTACTGCGCAGAAGTGGTTAGAGGTATTTTGGAATGTTTTAATAGTATTTACTCTAATTTGTTTTTTAATGTTTACTGGTAATATTATTTTAAGATGGTACGTCGCTCAACATGCCCCATGGAGTAACGGTTATGAAATGTTAGTGTTTGTTTCCTGGGTTTTATTATTATGTGGGTTGCTAACGTTTAGAAAATCAGATTTTGCATTACCTCTTTCCACATTATTTGCAGGAGCTTTATTATTTGTTAGCTATTTAGATTGGTTGAGTCCTGAAATTACGAACTTAATGCCGGTTTTAAAATCGTTTTGGCTAAAAGTACATGTAGCAACTATTGTTAGTAGCTATGCACCGTTGGCTTTATCGGCAATTTTAGGTTTTATGGCACTACTATTAATGATTTTTAAAACAAAAAAGTCTAAAAAAGAAATTGATATTAGAATTAAGGAATTAACCTATATTAACGAAATATCAATGACTATAGGTTTATTTGTTTTATCCGTAGGTACCTTTTTGGGAGGTATTTGGGCCAACGAATCTTGGGGGCGTTATTGGGCTTGGGATCCTAAAGAAACCTGGGCACTCATTAGTATTATTGTATATGCCATAGTATTACATTTAAGACTTATACCAGGACTAAAGGGAGTATATGTGCTTAATATGGTTAGTGTTTTTGCTTTTGGATCTATTATTATGACTTCTTTTGGTGTGAATTACTATCTGTCGGGTTTGCATAGTTATGCCGCAGGTGACCCATTACCTATTCCTACGTTTATTTATGTGCTAATCATAATTGTTATTTTGGTATCAGTTTTGGCCTATTATCGAAAAACTAGATTTGACTTAAAGTAAAGCGGAATATGATAAGTAAATTAATAGTAGTATAATGCTATGTGTTGATTTTCAGACTAGTAATGACGTTTTAATACTTTATTGTAATTTTTAATCATATGAATAATCTTTCAAATCACTATCTTTTAGTAAAAAAATCGACAAAACGCTTGTTTTATTCGTTTAATTACATAAATTTGTGAATTGAATCCCTAAATCTTAGACATGAAATCAAAGATATTTTTATTAAGCTTTAGTCTCTTTTTGTTGACTGGCGTAGGTTTTGCACAAAAAAAAGGTAAAGGTCCTAAAAGTATTATTAGTGATAAAGTAACTATTAGTAAATATCACAATAAGGAAGAACTAGAACGTCTACAGAAGGGAGATTTAATTAAATTGTATGAAGAGAGAAATCAAGTATTAGCATGCACGTTACCATATATTGCTTTTGCAACAAAGCCTGGTGTAACCATGACTGCATTAGGAATTCCTGATAATAATGATAATACCAAAGCACTAGATGATCAATTTGAAAATACAGATGATTATCTAGAAAATACGTTGGAGTTTCAAAGGAAATTTTTACCCTATGGAGATACAAAGAATCTTATCGCTGCTATATTGTTTTATGAAGAAATAATGAAATCATTACATCAGTATAACGAATTTCGTTAATTAGAACAAATTCAATAGTACTGTTATAAATGAATGCCAAATTATGTAAACTTTTTAAGTTAACATTGTTTGGCATTTTTTATGATTTTAATTAACCTTAATACAGCTCAATTAAAGTATAAATGCATTTAAAAGTTAGCATGCTATCATAAGAACGCACTTATTAAATCGAGTATTTATGCATTTCATCGATAAAATTATGTTCATATTTTATTAAAAAATGCATTTTATCGAAATAATTGGTATTTCATAGATTTATTTTACTAAATTTGATTATTAATTAATTTTTAAAAAATCGTATATAGGTTTTAACATTAAAATGTTTTTATTATGAAAAGTTTTACCCAAATCGCTTTCATATTTCTTTTTGCTATTACAAGTGCTTTTGCTCAACAGGAAAAGGGAATAATCGGAACTAACAATTGGTTGTCTAACTGGACTGAATTTCAGCCTGGTACTGAAGATTATGACGAACCCACACAAATTTTAACTGGAAATATAACAGAAGATCTTAAACTTGTTAAAAGACATGTTTATTTATTGGTTGGAAGTGTATTTGTTACTAACAACGCAGTTTTAACAATTGAACCTGGAACGGTTATAATTGGTGATTATCAATCTAAAGGGGCTTTGACCATTTCTAAAGGATCTGGTATTGTCGCTAATGGAACTGAAACTGATCCTATTGTATTTACCTCAAATAGAAGTGTTAAACGAGCTGGTGATTGGGGAGGTGTAATGATACTTGGAGATGCACCTACAAATAAATTCGGAAACGGATCTGTGGCTTCCTTTCACAATCAACTTGACCCTTCTAACTATGTTCATACTAATTATGGAGGTACAGATTTAAATAGTAACTCTGGATTAATGAAGTATGTTAGAATTGAATATGCAGGTAAGCGTATTCAAGGAGGTGAGCATTTTAATGGTTTATTACTTGCAGGAGTAGGACGAGAAACTATTATTGAAAATATAATGGTTAGTTATGCAGCGGGTAATTCATTTGAAGTATGGGGGGGAAATGTTAACCTTAATAGAATTGTTTCATACAAAGCAAACTACAACGATTTTAAATTTAACTATGGTTCGCAAACAGAATTGACGAATTCTTTGGCATTAAGATCTCCATATATTTCCAATAGTAGTGGAGCGAGATGCTTAAAGATTGCATCATATGATAAGAAAGAGGATGTTGATTTTTCTAAAAAATTCACTTCAGTTACTGCTACTAACTTAACATTTTTAAATACTAGTAGTAATATTAAAGAAGATATTAAAATGGGCTTAGTAAGAGAAGCTGTGTATGTTGGAGAAAATGCATCACTAGATATGACAAAAAGTGTTATTTCTGGATTTAACCCAGCCGTTCTGTTTGAAGATAAAATAGCTGTAAATCAAGAAAATTTAGACAAAATTAAATTTTCTAATATGTACTTCAATAATTGTAATGGAAACATTTTTGTTGAAAATAATTCTAATAATGAAGATTTAGAAAACTGGTACGGAAACCATGCGTTTTTCAATGTTTATTCTAAAAGTCATAATTCTGAAACCTTTATTAATATAGCTGGTAACTCCAAAAGACCTGATTATAGGTTGAGAATTAATAAGATTATTGCTTCGAATGAGGTTGATTCAGATCTAAAAGATAACTAGAATTCAAAAGGTTGTTTTAATAATTAATAAAATAGAAAATTTAGGACAATTTTAAAATATGTGCTAATTAAATAAAGTATGTATTTAATTAGCACACCTTCATTTAATAAGAACGATTACAGTAATTATTAAGTGTTTTTTGAGCAATGGAAAAACAAGGTTTGATGAGAGTGTTTTCAAAAATAAATATCGTAGTTTTCTTGATCTTGTGTTTTGTGCATTTATCTTACGGACAGATAGGTAAGCCAAATATCCAGTTCAGCCAAGCGTGCGCAAATCCTGATTTCAAATCTTTCGAGGTAAGGTTTTCATTTTCGGAAGGCTCGTTGATGTCAACCAATCAATTTATTATTGAATTATCGGATGATAATTTTACTAATTCAGAAATTATTTACACTTCAGTTGCTGGAAGTGTAACTACATCACCAGCCACAATTAGATTTGATCTTCCTGAAACAGTTTATGGCGAGTCTTACAAAATCAGAATAAGAGGTACAGCTCCAGCAGCTACAAGTACAGGATCAGATACCTTTCCCGCATATTACAAATTACAGGATACCCCTTTTTCTATAAATAATTTAGTTTCAACAGCATCCTATTGTTCTGGAGGGAGTTATTTGTTAACCATAGATAATCCTGGAGGGCCAACTAATGATTCGCCTTTGCAATACCCATCCTTAACCTATAGATGGTTTATAGAAACTAGCCCGACTACATCAGAATTTGTGGCAGACGGTTCCAGTTTAGCGGTAAGTGCACCTGGAACTTATTTTGTAGAAACCAATTATGGTACATGTACTTCAAATTCACATTCAAATCGAGTTACTGTTTCAGAGCTAGACTCAGGAACAGGTACTAGTAGTATTATATCAAGTCTTGGAAATCCTTATTGCATTAATGATGGACCAACAACATTAAGTACTACAAATGGTAATGGGTATCAATGGTTTTTAAATGGAGTGGAAATTGCTGGTGCCACGAATCAAACCTATGACGCCAATGAGACAGGTGAATATTCTGTAGTAATCGACTTAGGAAGTTGTACAACAAGCGCAAAAATTGATTTAAATACAAGTGGTTTTGAAAGTAGTATTGATGCTATGGATGAAAATATTCTTGATGATGGAGAAACTTTATTTGTTACGGTAACCACTACAGCAAATAGTCCTGAGTTTACATGGTTTATAAATGATATTGTTATTCCTGGAGCTGTAAATGATAGCTATGAAGTCACTGAAACAGGGGATTATAAAGTTGTAGTAGCTCAAACAATAGGGTGTTTATCATCGGATGAATTTATTTTTAAAGTAAGTACACCCTTTCCAGATGTTGAAAATATTCCAAATATTATTAGTCCTAATGGAGATGGCATTAATGATACCTGGGTCATACCCAAGGCTTATGTTAACAAATCAGATACCGAAGTGCTCATAATTAGTGCACAAGGTAAGACCGAGCTTAGAACAAATAACTATCAAAATAACTGGCCTGAAAGAGACCTTGATTTTATGAGTGTTAATCCTCTTTTTTACTATGTTATTACCACGGCAAATGGAGAAACTAAAAAAGGAACTATAACGGTAGTGAAGTAGTATGATAAAGTACCTCCTAAATATCGCATTTATTGTTTGCTTATCATTTAATGGTTATTCTCAGGATGATGGAGTGGTTGCTCTTGATTTACCTGTAAGAAACTCATTGAGGTTTAATCAGCACATGATAAATCCAACTTTTAGTTTTGTTAGAGAACAAAACAAATACATAAGCTTTACGAACAAGCTCGAATGGACACAATTCGAGAACGCTCCACAATCTTACTTATTTGGATACGCAGGAAGGTTCGAAGAAAATATTGGGGCAGGAGTAACTCTTTTTCAACAAAACTACGGTGTCCTTACTACTTTTGGAGGAGTGGCTAACTTTGCATATAACATTGTTCTTAATAGGGAAAGTAACTTAACCTTTGGTATGAATTTAGGAATTTATAACAGCGGTTTAAATCAAGGTAAGGTGATTACAAATTTTCCTGACCCATCTTTAGACAATATTCCATCAAACCTAGTAATTACTATTAATCCTGGAATAAACTACGGAATTGGATTTCTAGATTTTGGACTTTCTATTAATAATTTAGTATCATATAATTTCACAAATTCACAAATGATTGAGGATAACCCAGAACAAGGTATCCAGATACATGGTATGTATACAGGGTATTTCAATAGTCGTGGTTTTTTTGATGAAAGTAAATTTTCAGCATTGATTCGATCTGAATTTAAAAATGATCAAACGGTTATTTCTGGACTTATGATGGTTACTGTGCCTAAAGGAATTTGGGGGCAAGTAGGCTATAATACTTTATATGGTGCATCAGCGGGGTTAGGCTTAAATATAAGCTCTCAAATAGCTATAGAGTATAACTACGAAAAAGCTTTGGGTGATTTATCTACTTTAGGTCATTCACATGATATTACTTTAGCTTATAGGTTTAAAAATAATAGTAGATACGATTATAATGGCGATGATGATGAGAAAGCTCTTTTAATACCAGAAAAGAAAAAAAGCAATTTAGCAAAACGGAATAGATCTTCGAAACCTGACCCAAGGAAGACGGCTCCAAAAACTAGTGACAATAGTGCAGAATTGGCTGTAGCCGCGCTTTTAGCTAAACAGAATAAGGAGCAGGAGGAAAAAGATAAAGCTTTAGCTTTGGCAGAATCCGAACGTTTAAAAGCAAAACAGGAAGCTAAACTCAAGGAAGAAGAGGATAAGGCATTGGCATTAGTCGAAGAACAACGCTTGAGAGCAGAGCAAGAGACTCAGGCACTTGCCCTAGCAGAAACAGAGCGTTTAAGGGCAGAAGAGGAAGCTAAACTCAAGGAAGAAGAGGATAAGGCATTGGCATTAGCCGAAGAACAACGCTTGAAAGCAGAGCAAGAAGCTCAGGCACTTGCCTTAGCAGAAACAGAGCGTTTAAAAACAGAACAGGAAGCTAAACTCAAGGAAGAAGAAGATAAGGCATTAGCACAAGCCGAAGCACAACGTTTAAAAGCGGAACAAGATGCGTTGGTAATTGCCGAGGCAGAACGTTTGAAGGCAGAACAAGACGCGCAAGCTTTGTTAGAAGAACAAGAAGAAGTTGATGAAGGTGTTGTTCCTACAGATGAAGCTACAGTATTAATGAATGATATTACCAGAGAAACTGTTGAATCAAACAAAGAACAACAAGAATTGTTAACAAGATTAACTGAAAAAGTTAGTTTGAAACAGAAAGATCTTGACGATTTAATTATAGAAAATGATTTAAGCGAACAAGGGATTGTTAGTGCTCCTAAAGCTTTTAGAAGCGTAAGTGCAGAAAATAGAGAACTAGAAGAGTTAACTTCAAATATAGATAAGGTTATTAAATCTCAAAATGACAATATTAGAAGGCTTGATGAAGTATACAAAAAAAGGCTTAAGGATGTACCTAATGAACAAGACCCTACAAATAGGTTTTATAAGCAAAAAATTAAAGATTTAAAATCTGAACAGTTAAAAGCTATTCAATTACGACAAAAATCTCTTATAAAAATTGAACAACTAAAAGAAGATATTAAAATAGAAAAGAAGCGTAGAATAAAACGAGCTCTATATGATAATGAGGATGATAGATATAGTAAAGATAGATCTGATCTTAATAGAATTAAGCAGAATACTGTTTTAAACTCTAGAACTTACAGTGCCGACGATTTTGATTTTGGTAGGACCTTAAGTACAATTCAAATTATTAAGGATGTAAGAAATGTTGAAAGTGGTTACTACTTAGTTGTGGCAGTGCATTCAGATATAAATAAGAGAGATGAGTTTATAAGAAAAGCTATTGAAGCAGGAGAATCTAATATCGATTTCTTCTACGACGTAAATTCAAGTAACTATTATATTTATTACGAAAAGCATAATAATATTAGTGACGCCCAAAATACGATGTCTTCTAAAGGCAGTAAGCCTTATAATGGAAACATGTCTATGGTAAAGATTGAAAATTAATCATCTGCTAAGGATTAAATATAAATTTTAGCCATAACTTATACTGCTAGTGTAATAGCCTTTTAATCTTAAAAGGCTATTTTTTTTAGTCATTTTAAAAAGTTCGAAAAGAAATGAATAGATACTCCTTATTTTTTTGCACAAATTGTAGTATTAATACTTCTTTTTGCGTTTAAATAACGCTTAGATGTTTAAAATATCCGATAAAATGCATAAAAAAATGCTTTTTGTCTTATTCTTTCAATAAAAATACCGATATTCACATCGTTAAAAGTCAATTAAATCGGATTAAATGTATTATTAAGAAGTTTTAATCTTACATTTTTAATTTTTTATAGAGAATCATCAACTAGCTATATTTCTTTTAATAGCTCATATAAAGGAAATATAAAACCAATTATTATGAATAGATCTACTTTACAGTTTGTTTTACTGTTTTTGTTACTCTCTATAACTGGTGCTGCGCAAACATTTGAACCTTTTACCATAAGAAAAAACATAGAGTTGAAAGGAAATATGGTAGTTGTTGGAAACAGTATACTTGGCCAGGATAACTTACCTTTTAACGATTTATCAAAAGACAACCAAGATATATCGATGCAATACATTGATATAGATGGTATATCGTCAACTTTTAGTTCTAGTAGTGCAGATGTGGTGATTCCTAATCAGCCCGATGGTAGTTCTACAACTTGTTATAGGGTAGTATATGCAGGATTGTATTGGAGTGCTATTTTGCAAAGTGGTGATAGGTCTTCTATAAATCAAATTAAATTTAAAACACCTGCTAGTAGAGTTTATAATGATGTTATTGGTGAAATAATATATGATGCCATTGTCGATCCTATTCCTTCGTTTTCAGGAGAACCGGCAAATATACCTTATGCTTGTTATGCAAATGTAACCAACCTTTTAACAGGACTTTCAAGTTTAGAGGGAACATATACTGCTGCTAATATTACCTCAAGCGAAGGATCAAATTTCAGTACTGGTTTGGCCGCAGGTTGGACATTAGTGATCATTTATGAAGACCCAAATTTAGACACGAAATCTTTTACAACTTTTGATGGATTTAGTCACATATATGATTCTCATTTTGAAGAAATTCCCATTTCTGGATTTAATACACCACCATCTGGTTCTATTGATATTCAAATGGCTTATGCTGCATTAGATGGAGATCGATCTAAACGTGCTACAAAATTAGAAATTGACGGAAAAGAGGTCACATCATCATTTAGACCTGCAAATAAGTTTTTTGGATCTGTAATTGAGAATTCAGATGGGGTATCCTACCCAAGAAACCCATTTAGCGCAAATACATTGGGATACGATACAGGTTTTTTAGAAATTAAAAATGCAGAGCCAGAATATATAAAGAATGGAGACACCTCGTCTGGATTTACTTTGCAAGTAGCCCGAGGACAAGCAGATCCAGTTTTTACTTTTTTAAACTCATTTGCGGTAGATGTTATTGCGCCAGATATAGTATTAACGAAGATAGTAACAGACGATACAGGAACTGAAATTGATGGGGCTGACGTTGTTTTAGGGCAACGATTATTTTACGAAATAACTTATCAAAGCGTTGGAAATGATAATGTGGTGAATTTCACTTTGAAAGATGTCTTGCCAGATAATATATATTTTGATCCAGCTACAGACATTGATTTAAGTAATGCTGGAGGTGCAACACTTCAATCGTATGATCCTTCCACAAGAACGCTTATTTTCAATATTCCAAGTGGCTCAGTACAGGTTGGAGATCCAGAGTTTGTTATAAGATTAGCAACACAAGTTGTATCCGATTGTTATGACTTAAGTCAAGCATGTTCAAACGAAATTACGAATCAAGCTTTTGCTTCCTATAGCGGTGTAATTAATAATGCGCTGGTAGTAGACGAAGGAAGTTTTGCTACAACAGAGTGCTTTGGAGTGCCTGGAAGTACTAATTTTTTAGTAGATATAACTAATTGTAATTATCAAAGAGATCAAGTACTTTGTGGAGCAAGTGTAGATTTAGTTGCGGCCGATGGATATGACAGTTATTCTTGGTCCAGTAGCCCGTCGGGAACACCTGTGATTGGAACTGATCAGACCTTTACAGCTGTCAATACAGGCACATATTATGTAAAAAACACAACATTATCAACATGTACTTCAATTAATGAGGAGATCACGGTGATACCATACGGTAGCACACTTACCAATCCTATAATTCCATTTGCTGATGAGGTTAATATTTGCCCAAACGATGGAAAGACGTTGCCAGATATATATTTATGTGGTGTTAATGCTACGAGGGAAATAAATACAGGAATTGCAGATGCGGTATCCATAATTTGGGAAAAATTAGATGAATCTAGTTGTTCGGCTGTTGGTATAGATAATTGTGCTAACGAAAGCTCTAGTTGTTCTTGGAATCAAATAGCAACAGGACCAAATTATGTGTCAGACACCTCTGGTCAATTCAGAATTGTTATTAATTATCCTGGGGGGTGTTTTAGTAATTACTATTTTAATGTATATGCTAATCTATTGGCCCCAACAATATCTGCAAGAGATATTATATGTAATACACAAGGTCAAGTTACAGCTGGAGGTTTTCCAGCTGATTATGAGTATAGTTTGGATCCACTAGGGCCTTATCAATCATCCAATGTATTTGCAATTAATTCACCAGGATACTATACTATTTATTCTAAACAAGTTGGTGTTGATAGTAACCCATGTATTTTTGAAACTCCGAGTATTTATGTTAGACAAAGAGATGTTTCTATTACATCAAACATTTCACAACCCTTGTGTTTTGGCGATAAAGGAACAATATCGGTTGCCATCAATGATGGTCTACCTCAATATAATTTCTCCATTTTATTAGGAGGAACACTTGTGAGTAGTTCTGGACTAACAAATCAATCTGATCATACTTTCGCAAATTTAAACAAAGGGATATATACAGTAAATGTATCTACTGATGATGGCTGTATCTTTAGTAATGATATTGAAATCATAGAACCCGCCCATTTAACTGTAAATTCTGCGCTCACTAAAGCTTTAACCTGCGAAGATGGTGAAATTACAGTTTATCCAATCGGAGGAACGCCTCCCTATTTATATTATGTTAACGGTGGGACAGATTTTCAAGATATTCCGATCATTCCTGTAACCGCTTCAGGAACTTTTAATATCCGTGTTGTAGATTCGAATAACTGTAGAGCAGAAACATCTATAGAGGTTGAACAGATTGATGAACCTGTTTTTAATATTGATGAAACAAACATTTTATGTTATGGCTCTAATTCAGGTCAAATTCAATTTAATGTTACAAATTCAAATGGTTATACTATTGAATATAGCATTGACAATGGGGTAACGTACTCTAACAACCCGATTTTTTCAAACTTAATAGCAGGAACATACCAAGCTGTAATTAGGTATTCATTGAATGGAACACAGTGCTTAAGCACGTCAAGAAGTATTACCGTTTTAGAACCAGTTGCATCTGTTACGGCTTCAGCTGGTGTGTCTCAATTAGCCGGTTGTGGTCCATCAGGCGAAGGTTCTGTTAGAATTACCAATCCTCAAGGTGGTATACCGCCTTATGAGTTTAGTTTTGATAATCAAGCCACGTGGACATCTTCTAACGAAGTTTTTTTAGCCCCTGGAACCTATACACTATATGTGAGGGATTCTAATGGATGCGTATTTCCAACCATGGATGTCACCATAGATCAAGAACCTTTAGCACCAACCATTGATATTTCAGATCCAGAATTTAATTGTGATGGTTCTGCAAATTCAACAGTAACAGTTACCAATTTAGGAAGTAACTCATTTGCATATACATATTTGCTTGATGGCGTTGAAAATCCGAATACAGCAGACCCTACGGTATTTGAAAATGTGCCTAATGGCGCACATACTATAAGTGTAACTTATCAATTACTAAGTGTACCGACTTATAGTAATTTATTATTTGAAAATTTTGGGTATGGTGATGATACATTTTCCCCCGGAATAAATTCTACTTACTATTGTTTTGAAAGGCAAGTTGCTGCAACACAATGCGGAAATAGTACACACATAAATGATGGCGAATATTCTGTTACTGCGAATATTGAACAGCCATTTGGAGCGTGGCTAAACCCCACTGACCATACACCTGGAACGAACCCTCCACCTAAAGGGAGGTATTTGGTTGTTAATATTGGTGCTTCTATTCCTACTACAGCCATCCTGTATGAAAAAACCATAAATGATATTATACCTAACCAACCCATAAACGTAGAATTTTTCGCCATGAATTTGGTGAAGGCAAGTAGTTCGTTATTTGATCCCAATTTAACTGTTGCTTTAGTTGATGGATCGGGTACAGAGATATCTTCATTTAGTACCGGCAATATTCCAAAAACAGAAGTATGGGAGAATTACCCAAAAACACCTTTAACGCTAGACCCAGGTGCAAACACAAGCTTAAAATTTATTGTTAGATCTAATGTACAACAGACTAGTGGTAATGATGTGGCAATAGATGACATTAGAGTATATCAGCTACCTACTGCCTGTATTAAGCAAAGAGACTTTCCTATAGTTATAGATTCAGGAAATGCCTTTACAGCAGCAATAGTAAGCACGACTAATGCAAGCTGTGCAGGAAGTAGTGATGGAACAATAAAAATTTCAGCTCAAAATTTTGATGCTACGAATGGTTTTCAATATTCTATAGACGGAATAAATTGGATAACTCAATTAACATCACCTCACGACATTCCTGGATTAGCTAGAGGTAATTATAATGTACAAATTCGTTTTGATAACATAGAAACGGGGTGTGATTTTAGTTTTAATCAAAGCATTTCCGAGCCAGCGCCATTAAGTGTAAATGTTTCGTCGAGCCCAATGACTTGTCTTAATGGAGCCACTGTTACGGCTGTGGGTTCTGGGGGAACACCAGCTTATAGTTATGAATTGTTAGACACTACTTTAAATTTGGTTTCAAACTTTCCAAGCACCGGTATTTTAACCAATGTTGCTCAAGGAGACTATATTATCAGAGTAACCGATATTAATAATTGCACAGAAACTGCTGCCCTTAATTTAGTAAATGCTATACCGCCAACAGCAACTATTATAAATACCGATTATTGTTATGACAGTGCCGACAAAGCATCTTTAGAAGTTTCAGCTTCTGGAGGCCAATTACCTTATCAATACAATATTAATGGTGGCCCATTTCAAACGAACCCAATTTTTAATAATTTAACACCAGGCGACTATAACATTATTGTTAGAGATGCCTTTGGATGCGAATTTACTATACCTACCGAAACAATTGCTCCTCAGGTAACAATAAATGTGGCACTAACAAAGGAGTTGGACTGTACGTCCTCGGCAGATGCTATTATTAGTGGAACTATATCTAGAGGTTATCCTGACGCTAGCTCAAATTACCAATACGAGGTCGCTTTTAATGGAGGAGGTTTTAGTAGTTTGGGGTCTACAGGAATAAACTTCACCTATAGCGCAACAGCAGCTGGAACCTACCAGTTTCAAGTTATTGATGATAATAATTGTAAAGTCCTCTCTAACGAGGTTACAGTTAGTCCTATTGTTTTACCTACTGCAACAGTAAATACAGTAAATCCAAGTTGTAACGGAAATTCTAATGGAACAGTTCAAATTATTCCTAGTAGCGGTGTAGGTCCCTATACCTTTAGCTTTAACGGAAGCTCTTTTTCATCTACCTCTATATACACAGGATTAAGTGCTAATATTAACTATAGCTACCAAGTAAGAGATTCAAAAAATTGCATATTTAGCGGCTCTATAACTCTAACAGAACCTACTATTCTTGCCTCTACAGCTACAGCAACAAATTTTAGCTGTAATGCATCTAATGGAAAACAATCGGCATTAATTACTATTGCAGTTCCAACAACAGGAACAGCACCATATACTTACAGTTTTGATGGAGGAACGAACTTTAGTTCAAGTAATACATTTACAGTAAACGATGATGGAAGCAATCAAACAATTTCTTATGCAGTAAAAGATGTTAATGGTTGTGAAACTTTGCCTCAAGATATTACTATCGATGCTTTAAACCCACCAACAGATTTAGACCTAGTAGCTTCAACGATCACTTGTAATAATCCAACGTCAACCGTAAATATTACAACAATTAATGGGGTAGGAACTTTACAGTTTGAAACGTTAGCCCCATCACCAATTATATTTAGCAAACAAACATCTTCTACATTTACGGGCTTAACAGCAGGGACTTATGTGTTTAGAGTTACTGATGCGAGTGGATGCTATTATACGGAATCTATTAATATACCGCCTGTTACTGAAATTGCTGTAACTGGTCGAATAGCGAATAATGTGAGTTGTAATGGCGGAAATGATGGAGCTATTGGTTTTAGAATTAATCGTTTTACATCGACTTATAGTTATAGTTTTAATGGAGCCCCTATTGTTACTGCTGAAAACAATCCTCGCCTTTTATTTACGGGCTTAACAGCGGGTATACAAACTATTACAGTAACTGATGAAACTACAGGATGCACGGAAACAGCAACTGTTACCGTTACCGAGCCAACCAATGCGTTAATAATTAATAGTGCTACAGCTACAAAAGTACATTGTAACCAATATAATTCACAGATTACCGTTGCGGCATCTAATGGTACGGCAAGTTACACCTATGCTGCAGTAGTTGCTGGAGACCCAGTACCCGGTGTTGCAGATTATAATAGTAGTAATGTTATTAATGTCGATACTAATACTGGATCCAATTTAGTTTGGGATGTTTATGTAAAAGATGCGAATGCTTGTATAGCATCCACTACAGCAACAATTTCTTTAGATACACCTCCAACAGTAACGGTTCCTGCACTTTCTCCAGATCAATGTAGTGTGTTGTCAGGCTTTACATTTACCGCTAATGGCACAGGTATTGCTCCTTTATCTTATAGTATTAATGGAGGTGCTTCATACCAATCAAGCCCTATATTCACGGTAAATACTCCTGGGAATTATACGGTAACTGTAAGAGACGGAAATGGTTGTACAGCAATTAGCAGTAATTCACTTGAAGTTTTCGAACCTTTAACAGCGAGTGCTACTTTGACTAAAGATATCTCCTGTGTTTTAGGTGATGAAGATGCCAGTATTGATATTACTGCCGCTGGCGGAAATGGGCCTTATACTTATGAGGTAAGTGATGATAATGGTGCGACTTATAGTACTATAGCTGGGCCTTCTTATACTACTGCGGTTGCAGATACATACCAATTTAAAATTACTGATGATAATGGTTGCGAGTATGAAACTAACCCAATAACGGTGTCTGCGCCAATAAACCCTGATATTACTAATGTAGTTCAAACACAAGCTATATTATGTAATGGAGAAGAGACAGGTGCTCTAAACATTAGTATTAATAATGCACTAGGTTTATCACCATTTGATATTAATGTTTTTAATAACACTGAAAGCAGAGATTATGGTACTCAAACTTCTGGTTTAGATGCAGGTGATTATACTATTACCGTAACAGATGCCAATGGATGTACTGATACAGATACGATTATTATTAGTGAGCCATCATCCCTTAATGTAGCATATACTGCAGTTCCCGTAACATGTATTGGACCAGGATTAACTCAAGGATCAGTTATCATTGATAGTGTAGTAGGAGGAAATGGACCATATAATTATTTTGTAACCAGTTCTAATGGATATTCAAAATCAGAGCTTAACAACTTAGGTACAACATCTGTTAATTTTGATGTTGTTGATTTTGGATTATATCAAATTCTAGTTGTGGATACAAATGGTTGTTCTTTTTTAATACAAGATGTATTAATAGCCTCGCCACCTAATGATTTAGATATAACCGTAATGGCGCCACCAGCAGATTGTTCAACTGGAGGTTCTGCTACTGTAACCATAGGTGCACCTTTAGCAGGAAGTGGACCATATCATTTTGCAATATATACGGGTTCAGGAATGACTTATACTGCACCTACAGTTTTTCCATGGCAAGATGAAACTACTCCGGGTAGTGAAGACACTATTTTTACTGATTTAATACCAGGTGCCACTTATACTTTTATTGTATATGATGAATTAACTCAATGTTATTATTATGAAGTGTCTACACTTTCTATTCCAACAAATTCAACATTAACTACTAGTGCGACAACATCCAATAATATTGCTTGTACTGGTAGTATAGATGGAAATGTGAGTTTTGATATAACAAGTATTTACCCTGTTACTACTGATGTAACATATGAAGTCTTTGATTCATTATCTTTAGTAACCACTGGTATTACAGGATCAGGTACAGTACCTGCAACAGGTAGTTTAACAGTATCTAATTTAGGTCCATTACCGGTAGGTAGTTATATTGTTGTAGTTACTGAAGCAGTTGGAGCTACTAATGCGGGATGCAGTGTTACCACATCTCCGGTTAGTATAACAGAATCTGCATTCTTATTATCAATAACAGCATCAGTATCTAAAAACGAAAACTGTAATGAATTAGGTGTTATTACTGCAGTAGCTAGAGATGGAACCGCACCATATGAATTCATATTGTTGTCAGATACTGATCCAGCACCAATAGCTTCAGATCTAAATTGGGCTTCAGCAAATACATTTAGCACATCGGCAGATGATTATACAGTATATGTGAAGGATGCTTATGGTTGTATACAAGAAGTGGATATAACTTTGGATAGAGATCTAGAACCAACAATTAATACCGTTCCGCCCCAATGTTTTAATGGGACACCAATTAATATTACCTTAGTAGAAGGTACAGGTACTGCTATTGCGCCATTATCCTATAGTATTGGAGGAGCATACCAATCAAGTAACACCTTTAATATAAGTACAGCGGGTACCTATAATCTATCGATAAAAGATGGAAATGGATGTATCGTTTCAACAACTTATGAAGTTACACCGCCTCTATTATTAGATGCAAATATGACACAAGATTTAACTTGTGATGTAGATGCTAGTATTTCTTTGACACCAGGTGGAGGCTCAGGAGCATATACCACCTACGAGTGGAGCAATGATGGCGGTCTCAATTATACCGTTATTGGAGGGGCAGTTTTTACAACAAATTTAAGTGGAACATATCAATTTAGAGTAACAGATTCTCAAACATGTCAGGCGACCTCAGCATCGATTATAGTAACTCCAAACACCACACCAACGCTTACAGAAACCCATGTAGACGTAACCTGTAATGGTGATTCCGATGGAAGTATCGTGGTTACTCCAGATAATGGTGTTGCACCGTATGAATTCAGTATAGACGGTGGGACAACTTTTCAGGCTTCAAATGTTTTCAATGGATTATCATTTTTGGGAAGTCCCTATAGTGTAGTAGTTAGGGATGCTAAAAGATGCGAGTCTCTGGCAAGTTCAGTAACTATAGGTCAGCCTTCAGCATTAGTTGTTAACGCAAGTTCACCAGGTTTCTTATGTGATGTATCTAATATTAAGCAAGGAGCTCTAGTAACTATTGATATTCCATCAACAGGAACAGCGCCTTATAGTTATAGTTTTGATGGTGTTAATTATAGTTCAACTAGATCACTCACTGTGTTTGATGATGGTACCGATCAAACTATAAATTATTTTGTGAAAGATACCAACGGGTGTACCGAATCTGGATCATTAATTCTTGAAGGATTAAATGCACCAACAGATTTAACGTTTAACCCTATTACAACAGTAACTTGTACAGTACCTACCTCAAACGTAGAATTAACAGCGACAAATGGCGTTGGCATATTAAGTTATGAAATTATAGCACCAATTTCTGTAGGGCCGCAACCTTCCAATATATTTACAGGGTTAGCTCCAGAAACTTACACCTTTAGGGTAACAGATGAAAATGGATGTTTCTATACAGCATCATATACGGTAGAACCTGTGACTAATATTACGGTACGAGGACGGGTTGCGAATGATGTAAGTTGTAATGGAGGTAATGATGCCATTGTAGGTTTTAGAGTAGGCGATTTTTCGACCACATATAGTTATGTTTTTGATAGTGACCCTGCGGTTCTTACA
Source organism: uncultured Algibacter sp. (assembly GCF_947495925.1). Classification (GTDB taxonomy): domain Bacteria; phylum Bacteroidota; class Bacteroidia; order Flavobacteriales; family Flavobacteriaceae; genus Algibacter_E. Next base: position 261,162 of record NZ_CANMAU010000005.1, on the reverse strand, counting down.
CAAACTGATTTAGTTATTCTTAAGTCTGGATTATCAGCAGGAAATCATACGCTTACTGTTACAGATGAGGTTACTGGTTGTACAGCTACAACAGCGGTTACAGTTATTGAACCAACCAACGCTTTAGCAATTGATAGTGCTGTTGGAACAAATGTGCATTGTAACAATGATAACGCTGTAATTACGGTAACAGCATCAGGAGGAACTCCTAACTATGAATACGCAGCAGTAATTTCCGGCAGCACGCCTACACCTAGTGATTACGTCTCAAATAATGTTTTAAGTGTAGACACCAACTCTGGTTCTAATTTAACTTGGGATGTATATGTAAAAGATGCCAGTTGTATAACACCTACTTTTACAACAGTTACAATTATTAATGACCCTTTACCAACAGTAAGTATTCCTGCTCTTGCTGCGAACCAATGTAATGTAACGGGAGACCTTTATGAGTTCACTGTTACAACGAGTACTGGGGTTGGAACCTTAGAATATTCGATAGGAAACGGCTACCAAACAAGCGATACATTTACAGATTTATTACCGGGAGCTTATTCAGTAACTGTAAAAGATGAAAATGGTTGTACGGCAATAAGTCCGACATCAATTACTATTAATGAATCTTTAGACGTATCACCTTCAATTACAACTTTACCGAGTTGCTCGCTTGTAGGAGATGGCGTTATTACGCTATCAGCTTCAGGTGGCACAGGAACATATAGTTATACAATAAGCCCAAGTGCGGGTACTAGTGTTTCAGGAAATACGATTTCTGGATTATCATCAAATATTTTATATACCATAACGTTAGACGACACGGTATGTACTAAAAATGCAACTATAACATTAGATCCACCAACACCAGTAATTTTTACAACAACTCCAAAAGCAGTAAGCTGTAATGGAGGGAGTGATGGGGTTATAACAGTTAATTTACCTGTTACTAATGATAATCCTATTTATACATATGAGATTATAGCTGGTCCGATGTTAGTTGGAAATCAGACATCTAATGTGTTTTCAGGATTGATAGCTGGAGTTTATACCGTTCAAGTTACTTCGGGCAGATCTTGTATAGAAACAGAAATTGTTACCGTGAACCAACCAGATGAAATTATTATACCAATGCCGACGGTTGTGGAGTACGCTTGTACTGCAGATACAAATTCAACAAATTTTGCAACAATTACAGTAAATGGAGTCGTTGGAGGGTCTTCAAATTACACGATTTATGAGTTTATTAAAGGTGGAACAGTTGTGCAAGCAACTAGCAGTAATCTTTATACCGAAACCGATTTACTAGGAGGAACTTATACTATTAATATATACGATGATAAAGGCTGTCAAGGAGATACAGCGGCTACCATACAACCTTTTATTCAATTGAATACTTTAGATGTCGTTATTGATAATGCCATCACATGTATCAATGATGAAGACATCACTGTTTCAGTCACTTCAACAGGAGGAACCCCAACAAATTTAGAGTATACTTTAGAAGATGTTAGTGGAGCTATTGCAAATCAAACAAATATTAATGGAATATTCACAAGTTTACCAATTGGTGATTATATTATTACTGCTGAAAATACAGATACAGGCTGTAGTTTACAGACTGTACACTATGTAAATGATCCAAACACCTTTGATGTAACTATAGACAATGTTGCTAATGTGACCTGTTTTAGTGATTCTGATGGCAGTATTGACATCACATTTATAGATAGAACACCAAACCCAACAGATGAATCTGGTCCATTTACGTATACAATTGATGATGTACTAGGTAATCCTGTAACGTCAGGAACAGCTGCCAATCTAGGACCAATTACTATTTCTGGTTTGAGTTCAGGTACTTACAACATTACAGCAAGTCTCACAAATACACCGTTTTGTTCGATTAGCAAGAACTTTACCATTACGGCACCAACTGAAGCCTTGAGTATTTCAGAAACACATACTGAAATTACATGTGTAAGTGGGAACAATGATGGTTCAATTTCTGCTGGGGCATCAGGTGGATGGCCTGGTGATTATGAATTTCAATTAGAATTTGCTGCAGGAGGTATTATAAGTGCATATGCCAATATGTCAAATTTCTCAGGATTAGTAGCAGGAGATTATTTAATTAGCGTTCGAGATAGTAAAGGTTGTGTAGCTTCAACAAACGTATTGCTAGTAAATCCACAAGCAATTACTGCAGATATAGCTACTACTCTAACACCTGTTTTATGCTTCGGAGATACAAATTCTAGTATTGAAGTGACTAATGTAAGAGGCGGACAGGGCAGTAATTATACATTTACACTTAATAGAATTTTACCAGTAGCTACATCATCAGGACCCCAAACCTCTAGTACTTTTACAGGGTTAGGAGCAGGAACATATAATGTGCTTATACAAGATGGGTATAGTTGTGAATTTACAACAAGGAACGTAGTTATTACTGAACCAAGTTTAGTTGAGGCTTTGTTAGTTCAATCAACTTCTGAGACCTGTACATCAGGATCGACACTTACTTTAAGTGCTAAAGGAGGAACAGGATCCTATGAATATAGTGATGATGCATTTTTTGCAAATGTTATTGGAAGCTTTACCACAGATGTAACTATTACAGTTTTCCCTGAGACGACTTCAATAACTTATAAATATTATGTTAGAGATGCAAATGCATGTAATTCTCAAGTATCAAACGAAATAACTATAGATCCTGTGCCTAAACTTCAAGTAAATATAGATGCTACCAACGCTTTTATAAATTGTAAGGGTGACAACACTGGAGTTATAGTAGCTAGTGCGATAGGAGGCTTAGGTAATTATACATACATATTGCAAGATGAAATAGGAATAGATATTACACCAGCCCCGACCCAAAGTAACCCAGGCGTATTTACTGATTTACCTGCAGGTACATATCAAGTGCGTGTAACAAGTGGCATTGATTGTGAGGAAGTTTCAGAACAAGTAGAGATTACTGAGCCTTCTTTTACACTGGAAACCTCATTTAGCACAACAGACGTTACATGTGCTGGTGGAGACAATGGAAGTATAGAAATAATAGCTACAGGAGGTACTGGACTTATTAAGTATGCTATTTCTCCACAATTAAATCAATTTTTTGAATTTCCAATTTTTGAAGATTTAACAGAGGGTACTTATCAAGCTATTGTTCAAGATGAATTGGGGTGTTTTGTGCTAATTGATTTTGTAATTAATGAGCCTACAGAAGTTTTATTGAGTATAGTTCCTAATTCTATTGTACCTGAGATTTGTTCTGGGGATCTTGATGGCGCATTTAGTGTAAATATTACTGGAGGCACAATGCCATATAGCTATAGTCTAGACGATATTGATGGTACGTATGCGTTAGGAACACCTGCGCAAACTCAATTTGACTTTGATAATTTGAGTGGGGGTAATCATATAGTTTATGTTAGAGATGCTCAAGACTGCGAATCTGAATGGAATATTACACTACCAGAGTCTGTTTTATTAGAACCTCAAGTGGCTATCGAATATGGTTGTACCACCAATTTGTCAACTAATACCGTAACTGTTTCCGTGCATTCAAGTATTACAGATTTATCAGATGTAGATTATTCTCTAGATGGAAGTTTATTTCAGTCAAGTAATATGTTTACCGATGTTCCTTCCGGAAGCGATCATATTATAACGGTAAGGCATACCAATGGGTGCGAAGAATTAAGTCAAGAATTTGATATTGATCAAATTGACCCATTGCATATTACAATTAATGATGGAGAATTAAACCAAATTGTCTCTTCTGTTTCAGGAGGGGTGGCCCCTTATACCTATTCTGTTAACGGAGAAGAATATGGTGATGAAGAAAAATTTTATATATATAGTTCGGGAGATTATACGGTAAATGTAACAGATGCCAATGGATGCGTTTCAGCAGTGACAAGATATTTTGAATATGTTGATGTATGTATTTCAAATTATTTCACACCAAATGGTGATGGAACATTAGATGAATGGGGACCTGGTTGTACCACGCAATACAAAGATTTAACAGTACATGTTTTTGATCGATACGGGCGCGAGATAGTGCTGCTAAGAGTAAATGAAAAATGGGATGGAAATTATAAAAATAAAGCATTGCCATCTGGAGACTATTGGTATATATTAAAGCTAAACGACCCAAAAGATGATCGTGAATTTATAGGACACTTTACATTGTATAGATAATGGAAAGAGCCATAAATTCACTAATAATTAGGATTATGCAAAAACGAAAACTAATCATATACATATTACTTTTAGTGGTACTAAGAGGGTATGGGCAAGAACTAAATTTGCCAGTTTTTACGCAGTATTTAGCAGATAACAATTTTGTAGTTTCTCCTACTTACGCTGGGATTGGCGATAACCTAAAGATTAGAGCTAATGGTTTATCCCAATGGGCGGGTGTTGCAGGTGCTCCAGATAATCAATCTCTTTATGGCGACTTTAGAATATGGGATCGATCGGGTATTGGATTATCGTTATATAATGACAAAAATGGAAATACAAGACAAACTGGATTTAAATTTTCTTTCGCACACCATCTTATTTTAGATTATTATACAAAACAATACTTGTCATTTGGTATATCTTATAATGTTAACACATTCAGAATTGATATAGAAAACTTTGATGGAGGAACCGAAAATCCAACATTAGATCCATTTGTAACAGATGATAGGAGAACAACTAATAATAACTTTGATGTTGGCGTATTGTATAGAAATAAAGGATTCTTTTTAAGTTTTAATGTTAACAATATATTAGATAAAAATTTTGACGAAAGTATTAGAGTAAAAGAACCAAGACTATTACTTAATTATCAGATATATTCAGGGTATACCTTTAAAGGAAAAAAGAAAAGTGGTTTAGAATTTGAACCATCTATCTTTTATCAAATGTTTAGTAGTGATAGTCGTTCAAGTACAGATATGAGCTTTAAATTAAGAAAATATAGTAGGGGTGAAAACTACTTGTGGGCAGGTGTATCCTATCGATTCTTAAATGATCAGCTTTTTAAGCCTTTAAATGTTGGACCTATGCTAGGTTTTCAAAAATCACTATTCTATTTTGGATACGCCTATCAAATCACTACAAATCAAATAGCAAATTACAGTTCAGGAACTCATGTTGTAACCATTGGGCTAAACTTCTTACAAGGTATAAGTAACTGTCCATGTACTCAAAGTCCTGTACGCTATTGAGTTATCTATTATTTTTTAGCTTTCCTTTACATACCTTCGCTAACTTAATTTTAAGTTAAGTATCTAATAATAAGTTGTTTATGGTTTTACTTTTGAGATAATATGATACTTATAAACTCTTTTTTTATTTACATAATAAGGACATACGTAAATATTAGTGTTTTGGATTTTTACAAAACATATTTTATTGAAATGTTTTTCCTACAAATCAATGTAAAAATCGGATAAACGGCATAAAATTCTGACTAAATAACTATATTTTCCTATTCCCTTACATTTTTCTTTTAAAAATTCCGATATTTAAATCGTCTAAGAGTATTATTATACAGGTATAAGGAATATTTTGAGGAAATATTCTTACATAGATATTATAGATGTTATAATAATTAATTAAAGATTAATATTTCTTTTTGAAAGCCCCAAGTAAAAAAGAGATCTAAATATAACCGCCATGAAAAAACCTACTTGTTCAAACAACTTGTTTGTTATTGCTTTGCTATTATTAAGTGTGCAATTGTTTTCTCAAAATCTAGTCCCATTTAGTCCTAGATATGACCAAGCTATTAAGGGAGATATACTTCAAATTGGAAATAGTAATGTAGGTATACATGTTAGTGATCCGTATAACGGAACAAATACTAATGATCAATTGGATGCAGCTGTATTTGTCGATATAGATGGAGATCCAAGTACGTTTAATTCAAGTACTGCCGACTTAGACGTACCGAACGATGTAAGTTGTTACAGAATAGTATACGCGGGATTATATTGGAGTGCTGTTGTAGATGGTGATACGCCAATCTCAGATATTAAATTTAAAGTTCCTGGAGGATCTTATGTAGATATTACAGGAACAGAAATATATTATCAAAACGCTGCTAATGACAGGTTTTCAAATACATATGCTTATTATCATGACGTAACAGATATGTTAACTGCTTTAGCAAATCCTGAAGGAACATATGGCGTTGCTAATATATCTTCAATGGTAGGGCCTAAACCAAATAGCGAAGGTCTTTCTGCTGGATGGTCACTTTTTGTAGTCTATGAAGACCCACTTTTACCAAGTAAATACATTACGTCTTTCGATGGGTTTACTAAAATAACAAGTACTATAAACGAAACGTTTCCTGTTAATGGTTTTAAAACCATTCCTACTGGCCCGGTTCGGGCAAAATATGCCTTTAGCACGATTGAAGGAGATAGAAGATGGGAAGGGGATTACTTATTAATGAATGGAACACCTATTAGTGCAACTAATAACGCCGGAACAATAATTAGAGAGGAGGATAACTTTTTTAATAGTACCTCATCAATTATTGATCCTATTACGAATACGCCAGAGATAATGACCACTAGGTTGCCTGATGGTTCAAATACTTTAGGCTTTGACTCTGGAATAATTAATGTTCCTAATGCAGGAAATACGTTAATAGCAAATGGAGCAACTTCTGCAACTATCAGCTTAGGAAGTAATTTAGATATTTATTACTTCTATTTTAATGCTTTTTCTATTGAAATTATTGCTCCTAATATTGTTTTAACAAAAATAGTAGAAGATGAACTAGGGAACGATATTGGAGGTCAGATAGTAGATTTAGGAGATGAGTTATATTATACTATTGGATTTCAGAATAATGGTAATGATGATGCAACGGATTTAATTATTAGAGATATTTTACCAATAAATATTGTTTTTAATTACCCAGCAGATATAGAATTTTTACCACCAGGAGTAACGGTTCAAAGTTATGACCCCTTAACAAGAGAGCTAATTTTTAGCGTAGATAGGGATATCGTTGAAGAAAACGATCCAGTATCTGCAATTAGGTTTAAAGTTACTGTGGTTTCAACTTGTAGCTTACTTGTTGATGCTTGTTCAAATAATATTGATAACCAAGCTTATTCAACTTATAAAGGAACCATTAACCCAGATTTTGTTATTTCTGACGATCCTAGTTTTAACACGAATACGGGGTGTCTATTAACACCAGGAGCGACCAACTTTTTAGCCGATATTAATGATTGTACTTTTGAAGAAGAAGTAATTCTGTGTGGGGCAAGTGTGGAATTAACTGCTGGTAATGGCTATGACACGCATTCATGGTCAACGAGTCCTACTGGAACTCCGGTAATTGGAACATCTCAATCTATAACTGTAACAGAAACAGGAACATATTATGTGCATAATTATGCCATTGCTCCATGTCAAGATACTGATCAAGTATTTGAGGTGGTTACATTTGGTGCAAACGTTACTAATCCCGTAATACCTTATGCAGATGAGGTTGTCACATGTCCTAACGATGGTAAAGAATTGCCAAATATTTATATATGTGGATCGAACGGAGCTAGATTGATTGAAACGGGCATAACGGATACAACATCAATGATATGGGAGAAATTGGATGAAGGAAGTTGTGCGGCTGTTACAAATCAAGATTGTGCGAATGAAGATTCAGGGTGTACGTGGAATGAAGTAGCTACAGGAGCCAACTTTATGGCAGATACTTTAGGGCAGTATAGGTTGACTTTAAATTATTCAGGAGGTTGTTTTAATCAGTTTTATTTTAATATATACACAAATTTATTGGAGCCTACTGTAACATCCAGAGATATATACTGTACAGTACCTGGTGAAATTGCGGTTGGAGGTGTATCTAGTGGATATGAGTTTAGCCTTGACGGAACTAATTACCAATCAAGTAATACATTTTCAGTAACTACAGCAAACCTATATACCGTATATATTAGACAAGTAGGGGTAACTCCAAATCCTTGTATTTTTACTGTACCTGATGTTCAAATTGTTGATCATGATTTTTCAGTATCAACAATAATTACTCAACCATTATGTCATGGAGAACAAGGTAGTGTGGCTATTGCAGCGAATGATGCACGCCCTCAGTACTTCTTTTCAATTTCCCAAGGAGGAACTTTGGTTAATAGTGTTGGACCTATCACTCAAAGCGATTATACGTTTTCGAACTTAAATGCCGGAACTTACACGGTTGATGTTTCTACGGAAGACGGTTGTGTGTTTTCAGGTGACATAGAAATTATTCAACCGCCTCTTTTGGTAGCTACTTCAGCTTTAACAAAACCATTAACTTGTACAGAAGGGGAAATCACTGTTTACCCAGTTGGAGGAACACCTCCCTACTATTATTTTGTAAATAGTACTACTGTTTTTCAGAGCACACCAACAATTCCTGTAACAGCCGCAGGTACATTCGATATTAGAGTAGTGGATTCGAATAACTGTTTTGCGGAAACGTCTATAACGGTTGATCAAATAGATGCACCTAGTTTCAATATCGTAAAAACTGATATACTATGCGCAGATGGAACCGATACAGGAGTTATTGAGGTAAATGTTACGAATGCAAATGGTAATAGTTTAGAATATAGTATTGATAACGGAGTTACATTTTCCAATTCACCAATATTTGCAGGTTTAGCAGCAGGAAACTATGATGTTGTTGTGCAATATACAGCTGGAACCGATGCCTGTGTTTCGGCACCACAAGAGATAGTAATTCATACTGCTGATCCAATTGATGGTACCGCAGTCGTTACAGCACCTTATACATGTACGACTACAGGTGTTATTACTGTTTCTGGTGTTACAGGTGGTACAGCACCATATACGTATAGTATTGATGGTGTAAACTTTCAGAATGGGACAACTTTTTCAGGTTTAACTGATGGAACTTATAATGTATCCATAAGAGATGCTATTAATTGTACATTTATTGCAGCACCCGTGACAATTAGTTCTTTAACACCACCAACTGATTTAACATTTGCTAGTACACCATTAAGTTGCCCACTTATTGTGTCAGATGTTACTTTAACAACTGTAGGAGGATTTGGTACATTAGCATATGAAATAATGGCTCCAGCAAGTGCTGTTTCAAATATTTCAGGTGCAGCGAATGGGGTTTTTACAGGCTTAGTCCCAAACACATATACATTTCAGGTAACAGATGCTAATAACTGTGTATATACAGAATCATACACTATTGCACCTTTACCACCAGTAGCTTTTAGTACCGTTATTACAAAAGACCTTGATTGTACCATATCTCCCGATGCTGTTATAACAGGATCAATTACTAGTGGTACAGCACCATTTACTTACGCGGTTTCTTTTAATGGAGCCCCATACGGAACTGCTGTTTCTACTGGTTTAACATTTACGTATTCAGCCTCAAATTCAGGAACTTATCAAATACAAATTACAGATAATAATGGCTGTACAGCTGAATCTATAATACAAACACTTAGTGATCCGGTTACAGTTACAGCAACAAATACATCTACAAACCCAACTTGTAATGGGGATAATGATGGTTCTGTTACACTAACAGCCTTAACAGGGCAAGCACCATTTACTTACAGTATAGATGGAGGAAGTACCTTTGTATCCTCAAATGTATTTGGAGGCCTAATAGCTGGAAATTATAACTATGTAGTTAGAGATAGTAAGGCGTGTGAAGCAACAGGCTCTGTTAGTTTGGTTAATCCCCAGCCCATAAGTGTTTCAATAATAAGAAATCCTGTAGATTGTAGTTCAGGTACCGGTGGAAGTTTAGATGTTTCTATTACCTCGGGAGGAGTCGCTCCATTTGTTTATAGTTTATATGACAATACTTATACTCAAATAGGTTCTAGTGTTAGTACATCGTCAACCACTAATACGTTTTCAGGTTTAGTTTTTGGTGATTATTATGTAACTATTATTGATTCTAATGGATGTGAATTTAGAAGTAGCGAGCAGCGAATAGATACTCCTCCAAATATTCAATTGGATGGAACTGCTACAACTGGGTTATGTACAACAGGTGCTACAGTCGATATTTCTGTACTGTCCGGAACAGGACCATTTACCTTTTCAATATATGGTCAACCTTCAACAGCATTTACGGCTGCACTTGGCGTAACTACTCATACATTTACAGCGCTTGACCATGGTGTTACGTATCAATTTCAAGTTGAAGATGCTGGAGGGTGTTTTTCTATCATAGAAGAAACAACGCCCGTTCTTTCTAATATTGTTATTGATCCAATAACAGCGACTAACGTAAATTGTAGTGGTAATAATGATGGTACGGTTAGTTTTACCGTTTCAGATTACGACGCATCAGTATCTTCAATATATTACGAAGTAAGAGATGAATTAACGAATAACCCAATTACTCCAGCTCAAAATGGAACATTTACTGGATTATCAGGAGCTTCTGCAAGTACAACAATCTCAGGGTTATCAGCGGGTAATTATACCTTGTTTGTAGAAGAAGCTGATGGTACTTTATGTACTGCTTCAAGAATATTTCAAATTACTCAACCAATACAACCACTCCTGTCTGTTGTTGCATCAAATAACAATGCAAATTGTAATGTAGGTGCACAGATTACTTTAACAACTACAGGAGGAACAGGACCTTACATGTATGCCGTAGGAACATCAGGTTTTACACCTGCATCAGGAGATTTTGGAAGTAGTAATGTTTTGAATTTAAATTATGCAACAAGAACAAATTGGGATATTGTTGTTAGAGATGCAAATGGTTGCGAATTTAGAATTAATGAAGATATCGATATCGATCCCGAACCTGTTATTACGGCAACCGTTAATAATCAATGTACCGTTACAGAAGGTAACTTTACTATCGATGTGGCTTTAACAGCTGCTGGAATCATGCCATATACTTATAGTGTTGATGGTGGAGCTTTCCAAACTCGAACAGCACCATTTACAATTACAAACTTAAATTCAGGGACACATACAGTTCAAGTTCAAGATACAAATGGCTGTGGTAATTTAGTGAGTGTTGACATTCAAGCTCCACTTAATATAACACCTACATTAACCACGTTACCAACGTGTAACGATAATGATGGTGTAATAACAATAACAGAAACAGGAGGTTCAGGCTCGTATACTTATAGTATTAGTCCAAGTCCTGCAACTGCCATTTTGAATGTAAATGAATATTCAGGTTTACCATCGGGAACGTACACCGTTACGATAACAGATGCATTAACATCATGTACAATGGATGCAACGATAGTCGTGCCAAGTCCGTCTGCTCCAGTGGTTAGCACTACGTCTATGCCCATAACTTGTTTGAGTGATAACAATGGTACTATTGATATTAATGTAACGGGGTATTCAGGGACTTATAATTATGAGGTTTTTAATAGCTTAGGAACTTCGGTTACAACAGGTTCTGGTAATACATCGGTGAACCCTCAACAAGTAACAGGGCTTCTTGCAGATAATTATTCAGTGGTTGTTACAGAGACCGCAAGTCCGTTTTGTTCAGCAACTTCAAATATAATTGTGGGGTCTCCATCAGAGGTTCTAATGGTTGATGCAATAGAAACAGCAAGTGTTACTTGTGATAACGATGGCGGTACTATAGTAGCCATAGCAAATGGAGGTTGGGGTAGTTATCAATATGAATTAACAGGTTCAGCTTTAGTGGCCTATTCATCAAATGGAACATTTTCAGGTTTAACAGCAGGAAATTATACTGTTAACGTTTTAGATGCTGGAGGATGTATTGCTTCGGATAATGTAACTCTGATACTTCCAACTATCACAGATGGTAACATTACAGCTAGTACAAATACTTTAACCTGCTTCGGAGATACTAACGCAAGCATTACGGCTAATGTTATATCTGGAGGACAAGGAAGTAATTACACATATACTCTTAATCAAATATTACCAACGGTTAGTTCGTCAGGACCTCAAACATCTCCTATTTTTAATGGACTAGGAGCGGGGACTTATAGTGTAACTATTGCTGATGGGTATAACTGTGATGCTACCACTGCCAGAGTGACTATTTCAGAACCAACACCTATTGAAGCTACTTTGGTTAAAGCAGTATCGCAAACATGTTTTTCTACAACGACCTTAACGTTAAGTGCAACCGGAGGTACTGGAACATATTCTTATAGTGATTCGCCGGCTTTTACATCGGTTTTGGGATCGTTAAATCCATCTACTACCATAACAGTTTCAGCGGGTACTTATATGTATTATGTTAGGGATGCTAATGGATGTATCTCAACAGTTTCCAATGAAATTAAAATTGATCCACTTCCACCATTAACCGTAGTGATTGATAAAACTAATGCAACCATTAATTGTGCAGGTGATAGTAGCGGCGTTATTGTGGCCCAAGCTCAAGGTGGTTTAGGTAATTACATTTATGTGTTACAAGATGGAACGGGAACAAACATAACACCTGCTCCAGTTCAAACAACCGCAGGAGTATTTACAGATCTTCCTGTTGGGATGTATCAAGTAAGTGTTTCAAGTGGTTTAGATTGTGAAGAAGTTTCTGAAGTAATAACAATTACAGAACCTGATCAGCCATTAATGGCTAGTCCTACAGTGAATGATGTGACTTGTAATGGTGGTGATGACGGTGTTATGGAGATTACCGCTTCTGGAGGAACAGGAATTATTAAATATGCGATATCTCCGCAGCTTAATCAATTTTTCGAATCTCCAATTTTTAGTGATTTAATGGCTGGAACATATCAAGCTATTGCTCAAGACGAATTAGGGTGCTTTGTTACTTTCGATTTTACAATAAAAGAACCTTCAGCAGTTCTATTAACTATTGTTCCAAATTCAATGGTTCCTGAAATCTGTTCGGGTGATCTGGATGGAGCTTTCAGTATAGAGGTTTCGGGCGGGACTTTACCTTACAGTGTTAGTTTAGACGATATCTCAGGAACATATATTACAGGAGATGTAGCTCAAACTATATTTGACTTTGATAATTTGGACGGAGGTGATCACATTGTTTATGTTAGAGATAATGAAGGTTGTGAGTCTGAATGGAATATTACATTTCCACCATCTGTATTACTTGATCCACAAGTTGAGGTTGAGTTTGGATGTGTAGATAATTTAGCAACCAATACGGTTACGGTTACTTTGGACCCAAGTATTTCTGATAGTTCAGATGTAGACTACTCGCTAAACAATGGGCCTTATCAAACAAGTAATGTGTTTAATGACGTAGTTGCAGGCTTAGGGCATAGTATTACTGTGCGCCATACAAATGGTTGCGAGAAAACAACACTAAGTTTTGATGTAAATGAAATAGAGCCACTAGAATTAGAATTAAGTGATCAAGAAAATATTAATGAAATTGTTGCCATTGCCTCAGGAGGTACTGCTCCTTATGAATTTACACTAAATGGAGAGTCTTATGGAGAGGAGAACACATTTATTATCTACGCATCAGGGGACTATGTAATTACTGTTACTGATGCAAACGGATGTGTTGCTTCTGTGACGGGGTATTTCGAATATATTGATGTATGTATTCCTAATTATTTCACTCCCGAAAGTGAGGAGTGGGGTCCAGGATGTAGTGATCAATACAAGGACCTTACTGTTGATATTTTTGATAGATATGGTCGTAAAATAGCAACGGTAGATGTGGATACTAAGTGGGATGGAACCTATAGAGGAGCAGAATTACCAACTGGAGATTATTGGTATTTAGTTAAGCTTAATGATCCCAAAGATAATAGAGATTTTGTAGGACACTTTACGCTATATAGATAATGAGAGTTATAAAAATAAAACAGATATTAATAGGCGTTTTACTTTTAGGAGTACTAAGCGGTTATGCGCAAGAGTTAAACCTGCCGGTTTTTACTCAATATCTGGCTGATAATAATTTTGTGGTGTCTCCAACATTTGCAGGTATAGGAGACAATGTGAAAATTAGGGCAAACGGACTTACCCAATGGGTAGGTATTAAAGGAGCACCAGATAATCAATCTATTTATGGTGATGCTAGAATTGCCAACAGAACAGGTGTAGGTGCGTCATTCTATAATGATAGAAACGGAAATACTATTCAAACGGGTATGAAGTTTTCTTTTGCACATCACCTTATTTTGGACTATTATACGGAGCAGTACCTTTCCTTTGGGATTTCATATAATTTGAACAATTTCAGGGTAGACATAAATAAATTTAATAATGGTAATGATACTCCTGTAAATAATCCATTAATTACTGATGACAGAAGAACTTCGAATAACAATTTTGATATTGGTGCCTTATACAGAAATAAAGGCTTCTTTTTAAGTTTTAATGTTAACAACATGCTTCAAAAAGATATTGACGAATCTATTAGGACTCAAGAGCCTAGTTTACTTTTAAATTATCAGGTATATTCAGGATATACGATTAGTGGACCGAAGAAAAGTGGTTTAGAGTTTGAACCTTCGTTATTTTATCAATTATTCAGTAGCGATAAACGCTCGAGTACAGATTTAAATTTTAAAGTTAGAAAGTTTAACAGAAGTGAAGATTATTTATGGGCAGGTATTTCATATCGATTCTTGAATGACCAATTCCTTAAACCATTAAATATTGGTCCAATGGTAGGATTTCAAAAATCAATATTTTATTTTGGATATGCTTATCAAATTACAACTAACGAATTATCTGCTTATAATTCAGGAACACATGTCGTAACTATAGGTTTAAACTTTTTACAAGGTTTAAGCGATTGTCCTTGTACTCAGGGGGCTGTGCATAAGTAGTAAAAAAAATAGCGAATAATTTGTTTCTAGATTAGGTTTATTATGAAATTGAAAGGGGTATCTTGCATATTTACTTAAATCAGCTCACCAGTTACCGCTCTAAAACTTTTATCATTTTAAAGGATTTTAGTAAGTGAAAAAGCCCAGGCAAAATGATCAAACCTCCAATAATTAGAGTAATTCCTAATACATTAATAACATGACTTGGTGCGGCAGTTTCAATAAGGTTCATTTCTATATTTGAAGCAATTATCAAATTAGGAAAATGGGCAGACATTGCAGCAAACAAAATTAAAATGACCTGCAGACCGGCTAAAGTTCTACTTAAAACTTTTTTTGCATGTTTTATGCTTTGTAATAGGGGAAAGATTAGCAGTGCAGAAAGTATAACAAAACCAACTGTATATGGGCTTTTTATAAAATCAGTGATAAATGTAACTTCATATATAAAACCGTAGCATAAAACTACAAACCCCATAGTTATAACAGTTATAGTGGCGTATTTAGATTTTCTGATGTATATTTTTCTATTTGATGCATCAGTTTCACCAATTAAGAGAATAGAGGTTAAAAAGGTACATAGAGAAGCAAAGAAGAGTCCAACCAAAATTGAAAATCCATTTAACCATGGATTTATAAATACTTCAGAAAAAGAATAAGCTTCATAGTTATCTGTAATAATAAGTCTTCCAGAAAGCATAGAACCAGCTGTCATACCTAAAAATATAGGTGTTATTAGACTGGAAATTCTAAACATCCAATCATATAAAATTTGCGATTTATCTTTATAAGCATCATAATGTCTGAACACGAAAGCTACGCCTCTCATCGTAATACCAAGTAATACAAGTGTAAGCGGAATGTGTAAATAAACAACCAGTACATTATAGAAATTAGGAAAACCAACCCATAAAACAACCACCAAAATAATAATCCAAATATGATTAGCTTCCCAGACAGGACCCATTACCCGGTAAATTGTTTTTTTAGTGAGTAATTGGCTTCTTTCTGTAGAAAATAACTCCACAATACCTGCTCCAAAATCAGCTCCAGCTAAAACAACATATAGTACCAGAGATGTAACTAGAAAAAATAAAACAATATTTAACATTTTATGCTAATTTTGATTGATTAAGTGATTTAATCTGCCTTGTCATAAGCCATGTAACAGCAACTGTTAGTACCCCATAAAGTATTACATACATATAGAAACTATAAACCATTCCAGGCATAGGAGTTACAGCGTCTTTTGTTTTCATAATATTATGAATAATCCAAGGCTGTCTTCCTACCTCTGTAACCATCCAACCAGCCTCTAAGGCAATAAAACCCATTGGGGCAAGAAGTGTAAATAATAACCAAAACGTATTATTTTGCCACCAAGTTCTTTTTTTTAGGCTAATAAAAAATAAAATCCCAGTAAGCATAAGCAATGTTCCTAAACCAACCATAATTTGAAAAGCATAGTGAACTATAGATACACTAGGGAGAACATCTTCAGGGAAATCATTTAGACCTTTTACTTCTGCATTAAAATCACCGAAGGCCAAAAAAGATAAGGCTTTCGGGATTTCTATTTTATAAGATACCTTTTTGTTTTCTTCATCAACAATGCCACCAATATAAAGTGGCGCTCCTTTTGTGGTTTCGTAATGAGCCTCCATAGCTGCAAGTTTAACTGGTTGGCGCTGAGCGATGTCTTTAGCGGAAAGATCACCACTAATAGGTTGTAAAATGGCAGCAATAGCTCCAAATGTAATGGCAATTTTGAATGCTTTTTTATGTAAATCTACTTGTCTTTTTTTATAAATTTGATATGCATGAATCCCAGCCACGGCAAATCCGGTAGCTGTGAAAGCAGCCAATGTCATGTGTAATGCTTGCGTAAACCATGCTGGGTTTAATAAGGCCTGTACAGGGTTTATATTTAAAAACTCGCCATTTACATAATCAAAACCAGAAGGCGCGTTCATCCAACCATTTGCTGAAACGACTAGAATCCCTGAGGCAACTCCAGATATACCAACTATAACACCTGTAAACCAATGAAATTTTTCAGGTATTTTATCCCACCCGTATAAATAAAATCCCAAAGCTACAGCTTCAACAAAAAAAGCAGCACCTTCTAAAGAAAACGGCATACCAATAATGGGGCCTGCATGTTTCATGAATTCAGGCCAAAGTAAACCTAATTCAAAAGATAATGCTGTTCCAGAAACGGCACCTACAACAAAAAAAATGGCGACTCCTTTTTGCCACGATTTTGTGAGCTTCAAATAAATAGGATCTTTTGTTTTTAGCCATTTTTTATGAGCAATAACCATAAAAAAAGGCATTACCATGCCAATACATGCAAAGACAATGTGAAAAATTAGTGTAAATGCCATTTGTAGTCTAGCGGCATCCAAATTATCCATAAATAGGGATTTTAAGTAGAAATACAAAGATACTTTATAAGATGTAATTCGTACTTATTATTATTTCAAATTTCAATTATTTAACAGTTGAAATAGAAATTTACAAATTGTTTACTTGGTTTTAAACCCTAAATTAATATAAAATGAAGAAAGCTATTTTAAAGTTTTTTTGTTCCTTTAGGTTTAGACTTATTATACTTGTTTTCTATGGACATTTGATTAGGATCTATATCTCCTGAATTTTTAAAAACGTCTATGGCCCAATCATCATGTAAAGTTTTGAGCTCAAGAACTATTTCGGGATATTTACTTGCATGATTAGTTTCCTCTGGGGTATCTTCATCAAGATTAGCGAGATAATATTCAGGCATTTCAAACGGTTTTTCAGGATGATTTGAATATTTTCCAGTTGTATCGTATCCCTTATATATAAGTTTCCATTTTCCTTTTCTTACAGCCCACATGTGTTGCCACATCCAGTGCATGACTTCGTGCTTTGAAGTTGCTTTATCAGAAAGAATGATAGGTAAAGCACTATAGCCATCAAGTTTGTTTGGAGGTTTAGGAATATCTAGAATGTCGCAAATTGTTGGGAGTATATCCAAATTGCTAATAGTTTCATTTCTAACCTCGTTTTTAGGGAATTTTTTGGGATAGCTTATAATTGCAGGCACACGAAGCCCACCCTCTAAAAAACTTCCTTTTGCTCCTCGCCATTTGCCTGTGTAACCGCCTCCACCGTTTCCACCATAACTCACATCCCAGTTATAGTAATCTTCAGTAGAATGTCCGTTATCACTCATATAAATAATAATAGTGTTGTCCTTTATACCGGTGATTTCAAGAGTATTTAGTACTTCACCTATTTTTTTATCCATGGTCGCAATCATTGGTGCATATGAATTTCTTGGCCATTTTAAATGTTTGTATTTATTTGCGATTGTTGAATCGGCTTGTTCAGGATAATGTGGTAAATTAAATGGTAAATACAAAAAGAATGGCTTGTTTGTATTTTGTGTTATAAATTTTTGTGCCTCCTTTACCTGCAGATCAGGAAAGTACTGTCCATCTTTGAATATTTCTTTTTTTCCGCTATATAAATCATGAAATTGTGGACGTTGCCATTTGGCATGAAGAAAACTATGACTATAATAATCAATAAAACCTCCTCTAAAACCAAAGAAAGTATCAAACCCCTGTTCTAATGGTCCGTGATCAAGTAGGGCACCTAAATGCCATTTACCTATAATCCCCGTTTGATATCCCTGGTTTTTTAAGTGTTCAGCAATTGTGATTTCTTTTAAATTCATGACTCTTCCTAAGGTGTCTTTGATATGGCAAGAGGTCCAATTATTAACACCACTTCGTTGGGGTGCTCTTCCTGTTAATAGAGAAGCTCTTGAAGGGCAGCATACTGTGTGTGCGTAAGCACTTGTGAATCTTACTCCTTCTTTTGCTAAATTATCAATTGCAGGGGTCTTAATATCCCGAGCCCCATAACATCCTAAATCAAGAGTGCCTTGATCATCTACATATATTAAAACTATGTTAGGTTTCTTGCTATTAGAATTATTGTTGCTATCTACTTTAAGATTGTCACTATTTGAATAGTAAAAGAAGCAAGCAAATAGAATTACAATAGGGATAAGAACTAAATTTTTCATAAGCAATTAATAGGCGTTTTAAACATTGTAAAAATGTTTGTTTTTTGGCCAAATGAGTGTCATGCATTGCACGAAAAATAGCAAATTTATTGCGGTTTTAGGTTTTATCTAAACGATCTATTTATTGTAAACACGATTTTGTTTTGTTAAAAAGAAATAAGTTTCATTGTGATTTTAATTTTGGAATAACACAATTGTAATAGTTTTGATAAGGAAAATTATTTTTAATACTCTAATAAAAAACAGGTACATATATGATGTTATTGTTTTGATAATTAATAGTTTATATAGTTTTTGAATTATTTAAATTTTTCTGGTTGATATTATAGATTGATTGCATACTAACACATTTATAACAAATTTATTTGTGTATGGTGGCTAAGTTGTATTAAGAATAGGGTAATACGTGTTTTAAAATTTATAGTTTTTGAAAAATATGTGCTAATGTGGTGAGAGTTATGCAGATATATTTGTTTCAACGATTTAAACTAAATATTAACCAAAATTATGAAACACATTATGCATAAATTATTTTTTAAGCGCTTGCATCTATTATGTTTTTTTGTATTTGCCCTGACATTTACAAATTCAATAAATGCACAAAGCACCACTATAAGTGGTATTGTAACAGATGAAACGGGTGTTCCCCTCACAGGGGCTTCTGTTGTTGTAAAAGGTACAGCCAACGGAGTCACTGCAGACTTTGATGGTAAGTTTACATTACAAGATATTTCTGGCGATGTCATTTTAGAGTTTTCTTATATTGGTTTTAAATCGAAAGAGATATCGGTTGGAGATCAAACAATTATTAATGTCGTATTGGAAGAAGATCTTTCGGCACTGGATGAAGTTGTAGTAGTAGGTTATGGTAGAGAAAAAAGATCTCAAATAACAGGAGCTGTTGCTTTGGTTGATACTGAAGCTATAACAAGAACTAATACCGCTTCGGTTGATAGCGCCTTACAAGGTTTGGTAGCAGGTGTTACAGTTACTAATAATAATGCTACCCCTGGTGGCGGTGTTTCTGTAAGAATTAGGGGAGCTGGTGGTGTAAATGGCAGTGAACCTTTATATGTTATAGATGGTTTCCCCATTTCTGTCGGTCAAAATGAAAATAGTAGTCCTTTAACTTCTATTAATCCTGAGGATATTGAGTCTGTATCTATTTTAAAAGACGCTGCTTCGGCTGCAATATATGGAACTAGGGCTGCAAATGGGGTAGTGCTGATTACGACAAAACGAGGTAGAAACCAAAAAGGTCAAGTTAATATTAATGTGAGAACAGGATTTCAACAGGCAGCGAATACACTTGATTTAATGAATGCTGAAACTTTTGTACGTACTACTAATTTGGCGGCTCAAAATGCTGGAAAATCTATACCTCCAGGTTTTGACAACCCTGAAGCATTTGGTGAAGGAACTGACTGGATTGATACAATAACACGTTCAGCCGAAGTTTCAGATATCCAAGCTTCATTTTTAGCAGGTTCAGAGAATGGGAATTTTTATATGTCTTTGGGTAGATTTAAGCAAGAAGGTATTGTAAAAGGTTCTTCATTTGAAAGAATTACCGCAAGGCTTAATGCCGATCAAAACATCTCTAAGAAACTAAAAGTAGGAGGTAGTGTTGGTTTCACTAAATCAAAACAAGAAGGGCTAGGAGCTTCAAGAGGAACAAATACGGTATTGTCTTTTGCAACATTGTTTTATCCAACCATCCCTGTTTACGACGAAAATGGGAATTATGCTCCAACACCGGCAAATGGGTTCTATAAGCCTCAAGTTAATCCTTTATTTACTGCTGAAGCACCTACAACACCTCCTGTTAATCATTTTTTTCAAGGGAATATGTATGCTCAGTATAAAATATTACCAAATCTAGAATTTAAGACTTCAGGGTTTTATACTTTAAATAATACAGTAACTGAAACTTATGGACAAATTTATGAATTAGGAGCAGCAGCGTCAACCGAGCAATCAATTTTTAAATCACAGGTTTCAGGAACAACCTATTTAATAGAGAATACTTTAAACTATAACTTTAAAATAAAGAATCATTCCTTTGGTTTTTTATTAGGACAGAGTTTACAGAAAAACAAATTTCAGAGATTAGCTGTTTCTGGTGAAAATGCAAATGAGGGAGAACCATTAATTGTTACAAATTTGACTCAGAATCTGGGTATTCAGGATTTTACATCCGAAGAGAGCTTGCTCTCATACTTTGGAAAAATGAATTATAGTTTTCGAAATAAATATTTAATGACTGCTATTGTTAGAAGGGACGGTTCTTCAAAGTTTGGAAGTAATAATAAGTGGGGAACTTTTCCATCACTTTCAGTTGGTTGGAGAATTTCTGAAGAAGATTTTATATCTAAAGAAGGCTCACTTTCAGGTTTAAAACTAAGAGCTGGGTGGGGTCAAGTTGGAAGTGATAATATTGGTAATTATGAATTTTCGCCAGTAGTAGTTCAAGGGTTTAATTATCCGTTTGGTAATCTAGATGGTATTGTATCTCCAGGTTCTGCAACTCAAGGAATTGCAAATCCTGATTTGCAATGGGAAACAGTAACACAATGGAGTGTTGGTGTAGATGCCGATTTTTTTGATAATAGACTAAATATTATTGCAGAATACTATAACAAGACACAAGAAGATGTATTGGTGGGGGTTCCCCAGTCGGCTGTTTCTGGAATTTCTAATGGACGCAACCAAGGTAGTCAAAGACAAAATGTTGGGGAGTTGGTTAATAAAGGATTTGAGTTTACTGTAAATTATTCGGCAAGTTTAGGTGATTTAAATTTTTCTGTTGGAGCAAACGTAACAACAATAGATAATGAGATATTAAATATACCAGCTCCTATAAGTGCTTATAATTTTAGAGGTAATTTAACAAGAACGGAAAATGGACGAAGTATTGGAGAGTTTTATGGTTTGCTAGCAGATGGTATTTTTCAAAACCCTGCAGAAGTTGCAGCGCATGCAACTCAAAATACAGACACCGCTCCAGGAGACATACGCTACTTAGATCTATCTGGACCTGATGGTTCACCTGATGGCGTTATAGACGATTTAGATCGAACGTTTATTGGGAGTCCAATTCCAGATGTGACTTACGGGTTTAATTTAAATATGAACTATGC
This sequence comes from uncultured Algibacter sp., assembly GCF_947495925.1. Taxonomy (GTDB): domain Bacteria; phylum Bacteroidota; class Bacteroidia; order Flavobacteriales; family Flavobacteriaceae; genus Algibacter_E. The sequence goes on along the minus strand of NZ_CANMAU010000005.1, from coordinate 239,116 downwards.
AGATTTTGATTTTTCGCTTCAAGGTAGTGGGATGTCCGGTAATAAAGTTTACAATGCCTCAAAATTACTTTTGCTGGATTATACGAGAAGTGAGAATAAATTAAATGTAACTCCTTGGTCTTCATCTAACACCAGTAGTGGTTACCCTAGAGCGATTGCTCAAGATGTTGGAAATAGTCAGAATTCGAGCTTTTTTGTTGAAGATGGTTCGTTTACAAGAATAAGAATTATTGAATTAGGGTATTCTTTACCATCATCCATTTTAGATAAAATAAAAATGTCGCAATTTCGAATATATGGAAATGTACAAAACCCTTTTACGTTTACTGATTATTCAGGAACAGATCCAGAGGTAGGTAATGCCAATGGAAGTAACTTAGCAGCTGGTATTGATAATTTTGTATACCCTATTGCTAGAGTATTTTCTATAGGATTAAACGCTAAATTTTAATAAATAATAACATGAAAACATTAAAATATATATTCATTCTATTAGCCTTTTCATTTTACGCATGTGATGAAGATGTTTTAGATTTAACAAATAAAAATGGCCTAAATTCTGATACGTTTATGCAATCAGAAAGTCAAGCTTTAGAAGCAACCACCGCAATTTATGATCCTTTAAATCATCTAGGGATGTATAAATTTACTTTTTTAACATTAGGTGAAATACCCACAGATAATATTATAAATCAGAACGGAGATGGTAATTTTGGTCCTGATATGATTAAGCTAAATGAATACAATTGGGATTCCAATAACATGTACTTTGTTTTACGATGGAATGCAGCATATAAAGGTATTGGAAGGGCTAATTACGTATTGGAAAATTTAGATAAAGTTTCGAATTTTTCTGATGGCGTTAGGAATCAAGTAGAAGGACAGGCTTTATTTTTAAGGGCTTTATATTATTATAATCTCGTAGCTGGGTTTGGAGATATTCCTTTGGTAACTAGCTTGTTGTCTCCAGCAGAGTCAAATAGTATAGAGAAATCGCCAGAAGCAGATGTTTGGGCTCAAATGGAAGCGGATCTGATTAGGGCAGCTCAATTATTACCAAGCTCATATCCAATTGAGGAGGTTGGCAGAGCTACAAAAGGAGCTGCTTATGGATTGTTATCAAGAGTAAAGCTTTGGATTGGTGATTATGCAGGGGCTGAAAATGCAGCAAGTGAGGTCCAAAAATTAAATTATGATTTAGTTACTGCTGACGATTATGTGAAGATGTTTGATGGTAGGTTAGAGAATAGCTCAGAATCTGTATTTGAAGTACAATTAATTCCAGGACAAGGAAATTATTGGAATGATGAAAAAGCAGAAACCTCTCTAATTATGCATATTTTCCCAAGAATATCATGGGCAGTGTATATGATTCCAAGATTAACCAATACTTATGATATTGTCGATGAGGCTTTTGAAATAGATGATATTAGGCGTGAAGCATCTATGCTTATATCTGGTGAAGATGAAATTTTTTATGTATCTGAAGACAAAACAAGCGTATTTCCAGATTTAGAAATTCATAGTGATTTTAGACTTGATCTACAAGAACAGGGAGCGTATCAAATGCGTAAATTTTTACCGTATGATACGGTGAACTGGCAACGTGGAGGTGCATTTTTTAATCAGGGAACTTCAATTAATATTCCTGTTATTCGTTATTCTGAAGTTATTCTTAATAAGGCAGAAGCTTTGGTGCTGCAAGGTAAAACTCAAGAAGCTTGGAATGCTTTACAAATAATAAGAACTCGAGCAGGGTTAACTATGGAAGGAGTAAGTAATAGTGACCAAGCTGCACTTTTGGAACAAATAAAGAAGGATAGGCGTGTAGAATTGATGTTTGAAGGTCATCGTTGGTTTGACCTAAAAAGATGGGGAGATCTGGGTAATTTAGTGGATGCTGGTTTAAACTATACAGGACAAACCAATTGGCTAATTCCTCAAGTGGAATTAGATGTTAACCCAAGTTTAAATGATTAAATTTAGTTAGTTTAGTTAGTTTAGTTAGTTTAGTTAGTTTTTAAGGCGAGAATTTTATTCTCGCCTTTTCTATTTCTAAGAGAAGGTTTTTCTATGTTCTTTTGCATACTTACTAGGAGAGGTTTTGTAAACTTGTTTAAAACATTTTGTAAAATAAGATAGGTTATTGAAACCAACATCATAGGCGATTTCTGAAATATTCATATCAGTCTCCTTTATATATTTTGCGGCTTGTTTGATTCTAAATTCTCTAATGAATTCGTTTGCAGCCATTCCACTAATCGACTTTAGTTTTCTATATAATTGCATTCTACTAAAGTTTAAAGCCTCACCCAATTCGGTAACCCCAAATTGAGTATTATTCATGTTTTCTGCAATAATACTTTCAATTTTTTCTAAAAAAGCTGTTTCAAATTTATTGGTATTATTGGATCCCTCTAACACATGATTACTTCCTAGGGAAAACTTTTCTTTAAGCAGAGCGCGTTGTTTTAATAGTTCTCTAAGCGCAACCTTTAAGTGTTTAACATGAAACGGTTTTGAAATATAAGAATCAGCTCCTACTTCGAGTCCCTCAATTCGATGTTCAATAGAGCTTCTCGCACTTAGAAGTATTAATGGAATATGGTTGGTGACAAAATTTCTCTTAATATTATCACAAAGCTCAATGCCATCTTTTTTTGGCATCATTATATCACTTATAATAATATCAGGCACGTGTTCAATGGCCATTTTAATACCCGCTTCTCCATCGAAAGCTTGAATGATTTGATAGGTTTCTTTTAGCGAATCACATATGAATTTTTGAAGTTCAAAATTGTCTTCAACTAAAAGAAGTAAAGGTTTGTCTTTAGTTATATTATCCTTTTCAACTGGAGGATCTAAGGTTTTAAGTGCTTCATTAGGATGGAGCTCATCAAGCTGCTTTAAAGGAGTAACCTTATTCTGAATTTTTTCAAAACTATTGCCTTCCGTTTGGGTCACGGTTAAAGGAAAAGTGATTATGAATTTACTTCCTTCACTTTCTTTACTTTTAACAGTTATGTCTCCATGGTGAAGCTTAACCAAAGCTTTTGTTAAAGCTAATCCTATTCCGGAACCCATGGAACTTGATCTATTTGATTTATTGATTTGGTAAAAACGATTAAAAATAAGTGCTAGTTGATTTTTTGGTATGCCAATTCCAGTATCCTCAACCATGATTTCGACTTTATACTCACCATTTAGAGTGTTTGTAAAATGCAAAGAAACATCTATTTTTCCTTGCTTGGGAGTATATTTAATACAGTTTGAAATAAGATTATTAATTATCTTTTCAAGTTTATCCCAATCAAATAGTGTGTGAAAGTTAGATTTGTTAGAATTAAATGTTAGTTTAATTTTTCTTTCCAAAGCAAGAAAATAGAAAGAATTAACTATTTCTTCAATAAATTTCGATAAATCCCCTTCTGATAAGCTTATTTGCGATTCATTATTTTCAATGCGCCTAAATTCTAGAACCTGATTAATTAATTTATAAAGATTTTTGGCATTTCGTTCTATACCAGTTAAAGTGTTTTTGACTTTAAAATCAATACTGTCGGCATCAATTAAATGCTGTAAAGGCCCTAAAATTAAAGTGAGAGGTGTTTTTAATTCATGAGAAATGTTAGTAAAGAATTCTAACTTGGCAGAGTTAAGTTTTTTTAAGTTTTCTTGTTCAATTCTTTCTATTTTGAGTTTACTTTGGTATTCATTATTCTTTGTTATAAAGTGTCTAAACAAGAACATAAGTCCTACAATTATTGAAAAATAAATGAGATAAGCCCACCAAGTTCTCCACCATGGTGAATGTATTTTTATAATTAGAGTATCTGGAGTTTCATTCCAGATAAGATCATTGTTAGATGCTTTTACTTTAAATTTATAAACTCCTGCATCAAGGTTAGAATAGGTAGCATAACGTCTGCTAGCGTCTGTTTGATTCCAAAATTGATCAAATCCTTCAAGCTTATATTGATATTTATTTTGTTTTGGAGAGGCATAATGTAATCCCGAAAATTCTAATGTGAAATTGTTAATACTACTATGTAGCTCAATGGAATCTGTTTCTGTGATCGCGTTTTTTAGTAAGGATTCGCCGCTTATTTCTTGATTAACACCTACTGATTCGTTAAAAATTTTAAGATCAACAATTTGCACATTAGGCTTAAAATTATTGGGTTTTACACTTTCCGGTTTAAAAACATTAAACCCATTAATACCTCCAAAATACATTAAGCCGTTATCACCTTTAAAATATGAGAACTTTCTAAAATTAAGTGCTTGAAAACCATCACTTGTTTGAAAATTAGTAAATCTTTCTTCCTTTCTATTGAATTTGTAAATGCCCTTATTAGAACTTAACCATAAGTTTTCATTGCTGTCTTCAAGAATTCCATAGAGTTCTTGATTTGTCAAACCATGTTCTGCACCAAAGCGAATTACGTGAGGATTTTCCGTTTCAATATATTTTTCTTCAATTTTATTCAAACCACCTCCAAAAGTTGCAATCCAAATAGCTCCGTCTTTACTTTCTGTTATAGAGAAAATATTATCGTTACTTAAGCTATTTGGGTTTTTAATTTGGCTTTTTATTTTTAAAAAATCAGTAGGGTTGTTATTTGAATCGCGCTCAATCCGCATTAAACCAGCTCCAAAAGTTCCGATCCATAATCTATTTTTGCTATCCTCATAAATAGAAGAGATATAATCCGAACTTATTGAGTTCTCGTCTAAAGACTGATGCTTATAATGATTAACTTTAGGAAAGGTATCTCCAAATTGATTTGGAGTAAATTTCATTAACCCATCTCCATCAAAAGATCCCATCCAAATATCTCCTAAATGATCCTTCATTAAAATGGATATATTATTGGAGGGAATTGCTCCGGTTTCTTTGAAATGCCTTAATATTTTAGCTTTTTTTAATGTTTTATTTTTCGGTAACTTTACATGATTTAGCCCTTGATCTTCTGTACCTATCCAGTAGTTTCCATGGTTATCCTCACAAAATGAAAATACGTTATTACTACTAAGACTATTAGGGTTTATGGGATCGTGATTGAGGTTTTTAAAGATTGTTTTACCTTCTTCAATGATGAGTTTGTTTATACCTCCGTTATGAGTGCCTATCCAAATGTTTTTCTTTGAGTCTTCATAAATTACATTTACTATATTATCACTTAAACTCGTTTTATCAAGGGCATTAAATTTATAATGAGCAATCTCTTTTTTGTTAAGGTCTAATTTGTTTACTCGACCCGCTATAACTCCAATCCAAAGCACACCATATTTACCATTGAAAATAGAGGACACCTCATTGCTACTTAAGCTATTATTGTCTCCCAAGTTTTTTTGAAATGTTGAAAATTTGCCTTGACTATATCGACTAGCACCACCATACCTAGTACCGATCCATAAATCTTTATTATCATCCTGAGATATGGCAGTTATATAATTATTGGCAAGACTATTTTTATTATTTCTATCATTAAAAAACTGAGTGAACGTAGTTTTGTTTTCACCACTAGACAAGATTAGTTTATTCAATCCATTTTTAGTACCAACCCATAAATTGTCATTGTCATCTATATATGAGGAGGTTATGAAGTTATTACTGATCGCATGCTTATTATTTGAGTTTGCTAAAAATTGCTTAAAAACAGGTTTTCCTTGCCTATTAATTGATACTCTATTCAAGCCTTTTTTTGTTCCTACCCAAAGATTATTGTATTTATCTTCAATGATCGTTTTAACAGAATTGAAGCTTAAACCTTGACTAGAACCGTCAGATTGATGTATAACTGCATCGTAGTTATTTTCTTCGCACCCAATTTGATATAGACCATTATCGGTTCCTACCCAAACAGTATTAAACGAATCTTGATAAATAGCAAATATTTTATTTTCGATAAAAAGATCTTCATTTTTTGCAGGGAGAGATCGGCTAAAATCATCAGTACTTCTATTATATCTGCACAGTCCTTGAGTGGTACCAACCCATAGTGTACCATTTTTATCTTCAGCAAGTGTTAAAATATCGTTACCTATTAGTGACCTGTTGTTTTCTAATTCATTTATGTAAATTTTATAATTGTATCCATCATATTTATACAAACCATTAAATGAACCAAACCACATATAACCCTTTGAGTCTTGAAAAATACTTGTAATAGAATTATGAATTAAACCATCTTCCGGATTTAGTTTTTCAAATTTTAGAGGAGTATTTTCTATAATGGGGTATCTGTTTTGAGATCCGAGATTAATCGAAAAAAGGAATAAACAATATAAAATCACGAAGATTTTAATTTTCATAATGAAGGTTTTGTCTTAACGATTTTAAAAAAAACATTAGTAAATTAATTCTTAAAAAAACTAAAAGGTTAGGTTGTTGGTTTTATCAAAAATAAAACATGATAATCCTGCCTAAATATACTTTATTAAATACATTTATTAAACTTTTAAGCCCGTTAGATTATGAAAAATTTAACATATTATAAGTTGGGATAGCGCACTTTTATAGACTCTTTATCAAAGGATAAAGAATCTTTCTTTTTACATTTGTTTTTGAGGGCGTGATTTTTGAATTTGTAAATCAATAAAGTTTAAGAATGCATTTAAAACTATGATTTTAATGGCCTTTTAACTAAATAAGATTATGAAAAAACTTTTATTATTAATAGCATTAATTCTAAGTGCTAATAGCTTTTCTCAAATAATAGAGCCAGTAAAATGGTCTACCTCTGTGGAAAAAATTTCAAGTGATGAATATTACTTAATAATAACTGCCGAAATTGAAAAAAATTGGCATGTGTATTCGCAGTATACGGATGAAGGTGGGTCGTTACCAATAACAATAGTGAAATCAGATGGGACTAATGATTATCAGTTGGAAGGAAAAGCTATAGAAAGTGACACCATAAAAAAATTTAACGAAATATTTGAAGTTTATGAGACTTATTTTGATGATAAGGCCATTTTAAAACAAAAAATAAAGGTAAGGAATCCAAATCTTTCTGAAGTTACTTTAAATTTGACTGGGCAGGTTTGTAGAAAGGTTTGTATACAAATAAATGAGGATTTTACTTTTTCTTTAAAAGAAAATGATTCCACTGTAAATACAGATAAAAAGTCATCTATAGATAATGATGCTGTAAACAACATGCTTTATGGGATGCTACCAAATGATATTAAATTAACTGAAAGTACCTCTGTTAAGAAGAAATCACTTTGGACTATTTTTGGATTAGGCTTTTTAGGAGGATTACTAGCCTTATTAACTCCGTGCGTATTCCCTATGATTCCCCTAACCGTTAGCTTTTTTACTAAAAAAGGAGGACAAAATAGAAGCTCGGGCATTTCAAAAGCCATCCTATACGGGTTTTTTATACTATTGGTTTATTTAATTTTGAGTATCCCTTTTCATTTATTGGATTCTGTCAATCCAGATATTTTAAATGAAATATCAACTAATGTATGGTTAAACATTATATTTTTTGTGATTTTTGTCTTCTTCGCATTTTCATTTTTTGGGTATTATGAATTAACGCTTCCAGCTAGCTGGACAACTAAAACTACAAAGGGAGAAAATGCAGGCGGACTAATTGGTATATTTTTTATGGCACTTACTTTGGCCATAGTATCGTTTTCATGCACTGGACCGATTTTGGGCTCATTACTTGCAGGTTCCTTAACGGCAGATGGAGGAGCATGGCAACTTACAGCTGGTATGGCAGGTTTTGGAGTGTCATTAGGTTTACCTTTTGCTTTGTTTGCAATGTTTCCTAATATGATGAATGCTTTGCCAAAATCCGGAGGCTGGTTAAATACTACTAAAGTAATCTTGGGGTTTCTGGAATTAGCACTTGCGTTTAAATTTTTATCGAATGCAGATTTGGTCGAACATTGGGGGGTATTAAAAATAGAACCATTTTTAATACTCTGGATTATTATTTTTGGCGGATTGGCTCTGTATTTGTTTGGGAAAATAAGGTTTCCACATGATTCACCAATAACTAAATTATCTTTCTTTAGAGTCTCTGGTGCCGTTTTGGTTGCCGCTTTTACTATTTACCTGATATCTGGTTTTCGCATTAATAAGGAAACAAATACATTTACATCTTTAACTTTATTGAGTGGATTGGCTCCTCCAGTAGGTTATAGCTGGTTTTATCCAAGTGAATCAACTAATAATCTGAATACATTTAAAGATTTAAAAGAAGGTATAGCTTATGCTAAGAAAGTTAACAAACCTATAATGATTGATTTTACAGGCTATGCTTGTGTGAATTGTAGAAAAATGGAAGAGCACGTATGGTCTATTGATAAGATAGATAAATACTTAAGAAACGAATATGTGCTTATTTCGCTTTACGTTGACGATAAGAAGGACCTTCCTATAGAACAGCAGGTAGAAGTTAATAGGGTTAATGGAGGAACTCGGTTACTCATTGATTATGGGCATAAATGGGCAAACTTTCAAACGCAGTTTTTTAAGTCTAATTCTCAGCCATATTATGTTTTATATGATGCTAACTCTAATGAAGTTTTGACTAAACCTGTTGGGTATACTCCTGACGAAGACGAGTACGCAGCGTTTTTAGAAAAAGGATTACAAGCCTTTAATAAAAAATAAGTCATACATTTAGGGAAAACACTTTTTTTAGGATATATGAATTCATTAGATAAGAAGGTATCACATCTAGAAACTTATTTTAGCCCATTTAGGGCTAATATTGTCGGGGTAGATCAATTTTTTGATGGCCCTTATGGATCAAAAAAAGTGATATATGCTGATTGGACGGCTAGTGGTAGACTCTACAAGCCTATTGAGGATAAAATAACCAATGAAATAGGCCCTTATGTAGCTAATACCCATACTGAAACTTCAATTACAGGTAGTGTTATGACTCATGCTTATCATGATGCGAGAAACATTATTAAAAAACATGTTAATGCATCAAATGAGGATGTCTTGATTACTGTAGGTACTGGTATGACAGGAGCCATTAATAAGTTTCAACGTATTTTGGGAATTAAATTAAATGAAAATTTAAAAGAGAACACTGTAATTCCAGAAGAAAAAAGGCCTATCATTTTTGTTTCGCATATGGAGCATCATTCTAATCAAACATCATGGTTGGAAACCATTGCAAGAGTAGAGGTAATTCCATCAAATGAATCCGGTTTACCATGTATAAAAGGATTGAATACTCTAATTAAAAAACATAAACATTGTTCTATAAAAATAGCTGCAGTTACAGGTTGTTCGAATGTAACTGGAATAAGAACTAATCATCATGATATAGCAAGGGTCATGCATCAAAATAATGGCTTGTGTTTTGTTGATTTTGCTTGTTCAGCACCATATGTCGCTATTAATATGCATCCAGATGATGAAGATGAATATTTAGATGCTATAACATTTTCTCCACATAAATTCTTAGGAGGACCTGGAGCCTCGGGCGTTTTAATTTTTAATAAAAAATTATATAAAAATTTAGTTCCAGATAATCCCGGAGGAGGTACAGTTAGCTATACAAACCCATGGGGAGATCATGATTATATTGATGATATTGAGACTAGAGAAGATGGAGGAACTCCTGGGTTTTTGCAGGCGATTAGAATTGCTTTATCTATTGAATTGAAGGAAAAAATGGGTATTCAAAATATATTAGATAGAGAACACGAACTTAACGCTATTGTTTTTGAAAGGTTAGATAAGATTCAAAATATCAAAGTGTTAGCTCCAAATCATAAAGATAGATTAGGAGTGTTTTCTTTTTTTATAGAGGATGTACATTATAATTTAATAGTCAAGCTTTTAAATGATCGTTTTGGAGTGCAAACACGAGGAGGATGTTCTTGCGCGGGAACTTATGGTCATTATTTATTAAATGTAGATGAGTCTACCTCCAAGTCAATAGAAGGAAAAATATTAGAGGGTTGTTTAATAGAGCGTCCAGGTTGGATAAGAATGTCGATTCACCCAACCATGACTAATCATGAAATTGTTTTTATTTGTGATGCGATAAGTGCAGTTGCCTCAAACTATAAAGTTTGGGGAATGGATTACCAATACAATTCAGTTAAAAACGAATTTATTCATTTGGGAAATCAGAATATAGAAAAAAACATTACGCAAGATTGGTTTAAACTTTAAAAAGAGTCTTCTTATTTTTCAACAATCTCTACTTCAAATAATTTATCCCAACGTTTTCCAGTAATAAAAATAGTTTTAGTACTCGGATTATAGGCAATGCCATTCAGTACGTCTAATCCTTCATGCTGCGTCACTTTTGATTTTAAAGGGGTGAAATCTATAACACCTTCAACTGCTCCATTACTTGGATTAATAATGGCGACCCCATTTTTTTGATAACGATTAGCATATATTTTACCTTCTATCCATTCCATTTCGTTTATACCAATTATTTTCCCCTTGTTAGTATATACTTGAATATATGCTTCTTCAACAAGTGTTTCATTATTAAGTAACCAGATTTTCTCAGTGCCATCACTTTTATAAATAATATTGTCATGATTGCATAAACCCCAGCCCTCCTTACTATTACCATACCTAAAACTACTTAATTTGTCAAACGTATTAACATCATAAACAAAACCAGTACCTTTTTGCCATGTAAGTTGGTACACTTTGTTATTTAAAATGGTGAGACCTTCTCCAAAATATTCATCGGCTAGATTAATATTCTTAAGCACGGTACCTGTTTTATAATCGACTTTGCGAAGTTTTGATTCTTTATGTTGCCCAGTGCTTTCATAAAGTGTATCATTAAAAAATTCTAAGCCTTGTGTATAGGAAGTAATATCATGCGGGTATTCATTAATAATCTTATACGTATATACTTTAGGAAGCTGGCTATTTAAAATAGTTAATGGCGAAGTGGTGTGCTTTTTTTCATTTTCAAAATAAACGGTTGCTTCAATAGTGTGTTTTCCTAATTTGAAGTTTTGTAAAGGCGTATTTTCTTCAATACTATTTCCATCTAAAACGTAAGCAATTGAATCAATAACATAGCTTTTTTTGTTCTCCAAGGTTAGTTTTAATGTTTCATTGTTTGAAATATTCCCTTTATTGGCGTTTGTTTTAATAGAAAAATCATTTTTTTTATGTCCAGAGTTTGAGCCACAAGAAATAAGTATTCCGCCTAAAAATATGATTGCTAGATATTTGAAAGTATTCATTGTAATCTTTTAGTTTGAGCCAAGATATTTATTTAAAATCAGTTTAAAAAATCATTGTGAAAATTTTAAAAGATTGTATCTTTGCAGCCGGCAAGTCCTACACAACCAGCTCCTGTTGAATCCTCCAGGTCGGGAACGAAGCAAAGGTAAATGGTCGTAGCGGTGTGATGTAGGTAGCTTGCCTTTTTTTGTGCCCAAAATTTAGATTCTGATAGCCAAGTGCATCAAAACATTTTATTTTGGATACCCAACAAGGATGGGGAGATGTTATTGGAAATTCAAATCTTGAAAGCTACGGCGAATCAAGATTTTTTAGTTTTTTGTAAGTTCAAGTAGGAGGTAATCTTTCGGTTAAAATTGTATTTTTACCCAATAAATAGAGAGTCGTTATGTCTAAAGTTGTTTTAATTACAGGAGGATCCTCTGGAATTGGAAAATCCATAGGGGAGTTTTTAATTGAAAAAGGGTTTATTGTTTATGGTACAAGTAGAAATCCGGACAAATACACAGAAAGTAAGTTCCCAATATTGGCTTTAGATGTTAAAGAAAACCGTACTATTATTAATACGACAGAAACTATCATATCAAAGGAGGGTAGGCTAGATGTTCTAATTAACAATGCAGGAGCAGGTATTACTGGTCCTATTGAAGAAACGCCAGAAGAAGAGATTAAAAATAATTTTGACACTAATTTTTTCGGGCCTATTAATGTTATTAAGTCTGTTTTGCCACAAATGCGTAAACAGAATTACGGTTTAATTATAAATATTACCTCTATAGCGGGGTATATGGGCTTACCCTACAGAGGTGTTTATAGTGCAAGTAAAGGAGCTTTAGAGCTATTGACAGAGGCATTTAGAATGGAATTAAAGGGTTTTAATATTGAAATGACTAATGTAGCACCAGGTGATTTTGCCACCAATATTGCAGCAGGTAGATATCATGTGCCATTGAAAGATGACTCTCCGTATAACAAACCTTACAGTGACACTTTAGATTTAATGAATAGCCATGTTAATAACGGCAGTAACCCGCTATTAATGGCTGAAGCTATTTATAAAGTGATAAACAAATCTAAACCCAATGTTCATTATAAGGTTGGGGAATTTATGCAAAAATTTTCGATTGTTTTGAAGCGAATTCTTCCTGATAGAGTTTATGAAAAACTTCTCATGAATCATTATAAACTTTAACTTATCTATTAATTAATCCTAGCAATTGTTTTTCGAAATAGATTGAAAAAATATTAGTGTTGCTATTAACTATTTTCTTTTTTTTATCAATGATAATAGTTTTTGTCATTGGATGTACAGCTAAAACTTCAGAGGCTTCTTTAGGGTGTTTAAATTGATATTCGTGTGTTTTATCAAACTGATTACCTTCCAACATTTTTTTAGATTTGTTTAAGTTGTATTCATCAACATTTATTGAAACAAATGTGACTTCAGGATACTTTTCCTTTAATTCTTTTAACTTATAATGGTTTTCCTTAAAGTGTTCATAATACGTATTAGACCAAAATGTAATTACTGTTGGCTTTTTAATTAAAGACCCTATTTCCAAATCTTTATTATTGTAATCCACTAGCCTTATTGGAGGTAGGCCAGAGCCATCTTTCAACCTGTTAATTGAAGCGTTATAACGTGTCATTATTTTTTTACCATCTTCACTAGTCGTTTTATCCAAGTAAGATTTTAAAATGGCATTATTAAATTCTTCATTTTTACTAATCGATAAATACTTAATTGTAAAATGATATAATAAATCATTTTTGATGGTCGCATTAGTTACTAGGCTGTCAATAAGGTTTAACCTATCCAAGTTATAGCATAAAGACTTTCTATTAAAAGCCTTTGCTGTAGCATGTTTATCATGAGTTCTTAACGAAAGATTGCTAAAATGTCGTCTTAAGAATGAATTGTAATTATGATAACTACTTAAAAATTCATCATTATAATTAATATTTTGTCTAAATGCATAAAAGTCTTTTGGTAAAGATTCTAGTATAGCTGCCTTATTTTTACCATAATGGACAAATGGGTATACTTCTTTATTAGAATAATAGCTATAGTTAATATTAGCCATAGCAATTTTTTCAAAAAGAGGTGAAAACTCATTTCTCTTTTTAAACTTTTCAAATGTCCTAATTCTTTTAACTTTTAAGGAATCAACATGATTTTGATAAGATTCAGGGTTTAACTGGCAAAGCCTAACTATATCACGTTCTTCCTTTTCATTTTCAAGAAAATCATTTATTAAGTAGTTGTTTTTCTTATCACCTTCACCAGTAAATACTAGTGATTCATCAAAATCTAAGGTGTTAAGTCTAAAAAGGACACTGTCGGCAGGTTCTAATAAAATCAGTTGGAATTCGCCACCATGTCTAAACGTATGTAGACCTTCTTCAAGGTTTTTAACCTTATACAGAAACCTATTTCTACCATCTAACTTAATGGTATCAATTATGGTTTTATCTTTCGATATAATAATATAGTTGGTGTTTGGGTTTATAATTTCTCCTCCTATATAGGCGTAATTAACATCCGCTTTTTTGCTATCTTCTTCGCAACTCAAAAAAGATAGGAGAAGTAATATAAATGAGAGATAAAATTTCATAGTTCCTTTTAGGGTACATTCCGGTAACAAAAGTATATGTTGTAATTAAAAACTCCTGTTAAGGCGTTGTTAAATCTTAATTTCGTGGAAAATGGGAAACACGAAAAATAGGGTATGATACTTCTTCTTACCATTTGATTTTTCTACTTTTGCAAAAAAATTAATAATATATTATGTTATCAGTATCAAATCTTTCTGTCCAATTTGGAAAACGCGTACTTTTTGATGAAGTAAATACTACTTTTAATAATGGTAATTGCTATGGTATTATAGGTGCGAATGGTTCTGGAAAATCTACGTTTTTAAAGATTATATCTGGTAAGCAAGAGGCAACATCAGGACATGTGTCTTTAGAGGCTGGTAAGCGTATGTCTGTTCTAGAACAAAATCATAATTTATATGATGAACATACAGTTTTAGAAACCGTTTTAATGGGAAATAAGCCTTTATTTGATATCAAGACCGAAATTGATGCGCTTTATGCTGATTATTCTGATGAGAATGCTGAAAAAATTGGAGAACTTCAGGTTAAGTTTGAAGAAATGGACGGATGGAATGCAGATAGTAATGCGGCGTCTATGCTTTCTAATCTTGGCATAAAAGAAGAGTTTCATTATACATTAATGGCCGATTTGGATGGTAAGCAAAAAGTTCGTGTGTTATTAGCACAAGCTTTGTTTGGAAATCCGGATGTACTAATAATGGATGAGCCTACCAATGATTTGGATTATGAAACTATTTCTTGGTTAGAGAATTTTTTAGCTAATTATGATAATTGTGTTATCGTCGTATCTCACGATAGGCATTTTTTAGATGCGGTTTGTACCCATATTTCTGATATTGATTTTGGTAAAATAAATCATTATTCTGGGAATTATACATTTTGGTATGAGTCTTCTCAATTAGCCGCGAGACAACATGCGCAACAAAATAAGAAAGCCGAAGAAAAGAAAAAGGAACTGGAAGAATTTATACGTCGTTTTTCCGCGAACGTAGCAAAGAGTAAGCAAGCTACCAGTAGAAAGAAAATGATTGAAAAACTAAATATTGCAGATATTAGACGAACCAGTCGTAGGTATCCTGCCATTATTTTTGAAAGAGAAAGAGAAGCGGGAGATCAGATTTTAAATATTGAAGGGCTATCTGCCTCTATTGAAGGTGAAAATTTATTTAAAAATATAGATTTAAATTTGGCTAAAGGAGATAAAGTCGTGGTGTTCTCTAGAGATTCTAGAGCCACAACTGCATTTTATCAAATATTAAATAATAAGGAAAAGGCTGATTCTGGTAAGTTTATGTGGGGTGTAACCACAACACAATCCTATTTACCGTTAGACAATAGTGAGTTCTTTGATAATGAGCTAACCTTAATCGATTGGCTGCGTCAATGGGCAACTACTGAAGAAGAGCGTGAAGAGGTTAATATCCGTGGGTTCTTAGGTAAAATGATTTTTAGTGGTGAAGAGGCCTTTAAAAAATCTTCGGTATTATCAGGAGGTGAGAAGGTAAGATGTATGTTATCTAGAATGATGATGATGAGAGCAAACGTATTACAATTAGATGAACCAACTAATCATTTAGATTTAGAAAGTATCACAGCTTTTAATAATTCACTTAAAAACTTTAAAGGGACAATTTTATTTACAACCCACGATCATGAGTTTGCTCAAACCGTGGCAAATAGAGTAGTGGAATTGACACCTAATGGGGTTATTGATCGCTATACTACTTTTGATGAGTACATGCAGGATAAGAAAATAAAGGAGTTGCGCGAAAAGATGTACTTGGTAACCGCTTAAAATAACTAATAACCTTGATTATAACAAAAACAACCTCGCATGTTCAATAAACCTCTGAGGTCTTTTTATATTTTATATGATTTAGGCTTAAGCCTGTAGTTCTGAGCTAAGATTCTCAATTATGGTTATAGCCTTATCGTGTTCATCCCTGTGAACATGTATTTCCTGCAAACCTTGTATGGAAGGGCCAAAACCCGCTAATCGTCCAGATTCTGATTCGTCTTTAATAACAGCACAAATATTCAGTTTTTCAAGTGCACTAAAAATGCGTTGTACCTCTATGAAATTTCCGGTAAATACTTTTATGTAGTTTGACATGACGATAAGATTTTAAGGTTTCTACTTAAATATACGAAATATTTGGATAATAAAAAAGCCAACTTATGCTGGCTTTAATGTTAAGTCATTATGTGAAACTACCTTAATTCTGCTCCTAATTGTTTTTCAAAATTGGTTTGCAGTTTTTTCATAATTTTATCTATCTGTTTGTCGTTAAGCGTTTTGTTTACATCTTGTAATATAAAACTAACGGCGTAACTCTTTTTACCTGAAGGTAAGTTTTTGCCTTGATATACATCAAATAAATTAACGTCCTTGAGCAATTGTTTTTCACTTTGCTTTGCAATTTTGTAAATAGATTCGAATGAAATATTATCATTTAGTAAAAGTGCAAAATCTCTGCGTACTTCAGGGTATTTTGGAATTGCTTTGAATTTAATACTATTATGTTTGATAAGATCTAAAATGGTGTCCCAGTTAAAATCGGCATAAATTACCTCTTGTGAGATATCAAATTGCTTTAGGATGGTTTTCTTAACTAAACCAAAATCAACCAATTTATTTTTTCCTAAAGTTATTGTTAGGCCCTCACCAAACAAATCATTCGTTATTGGCGCTTCATTAAATCTTGATATGCCCATGCGTTCAAGCACAGAAATAATTAGTCCTTTCATTAAAAAGAAATCACTTGGCTTACTTTTGTTGTGCCAATTTTCTTGAGATTGATTTCCAGTTACAAAAAGGGAAAGGTGTTTAAATTCTTCTCTAATATCCTTATAACCATGATAAGTTTTGCCAAATTCAAAGAATTTTAAATCTGCACGTTTTCTATTTATATTGAATGATATTGACTCTAAACCAGAAAATAATAACGATTGCCTCATAACAGATAAATCGCTACTTAAAGGGTTTAGCATGGTTATATTATGTTCTTCTTTCAATTGATCACTTAAAGCTATATAATTAGCCGTGGTGAGTGAATTTGATAGAATTTCATAAAACCCTTGAGAGGCTAATTGATTTCCAATTACGTTTTGAATTTTATAATCTTCAAAACGCGACGTAGTGGAAATTGATGCATTTAGCTTTTTAGTAGTTTTGACATTGTTGTAACCATAAACTCTTAAAATTTCTTCAATAATATCGGCTTCACGCTGAACATCATTTCTATAAGCAGGAACAGTTAGTCCTAAGCCAGCTTCTGTTACGTTGTTTACTTTGATGTCTAAAGAAGACAAAATACGTTTAATAATTTCTTTAGGAATTTCTTCCCCGATTAATTTTTTAGCGTTTTCAAAACTTAAGCGCACTTCAAAATCTTTGATCTTCTTGGGGTAAACATCAACAATATCACTAGTTATTTCTCCTCCTGCTATTTCTTGAATTAAAAGGGCTGCACGTTTAAGGGCATATTCGGTAATATTCGGATCAATACCACGTTCGAATCTAAACGAAGCATCAGTATTCAAACCATGGCGCTTAGCAGTCTTACGAATACTAACAGGATTAAAATACGCACTTTCTAAAAATATACGTGTTGTACTCTCCGAAACTCCAGAATACTCGCCTCCAAATACACCTGCAATACACATAGGTTTTTCGGCATCGCAAATCATTAAGTCATCTTCATGTAATTCACGTTCAACTCCATCTAGTGTCGTAAATTTTGTACCAGCTTTTAATGTTTTAACTTCAACCTTATTTCCTGAAATTTTAACAGCATCAAAAGCATGTAAAGGCTGTCCTAATTCATGTAATACATAATTCGTGCTGTCTACAATATTATTGATAGGGTTTAAGCCAATAGCTTTAAGTCTGTTTTGTAGCCACGTTGGAGACTCTTTAACTTTTAGGCCAGTAATGGTAACGCCACAGTATCTTGGTGCTAAGTCCTTGTTTTTAACATCAATATCAATTTTTAAAGTTCTGTTTTCAACTTGAAAAGCACTTACCGAAGGTGTTATTAACTCTAAATTGATGTCTTTTTGAACCAAACCGGCTTTTAAATCGCGAGCCGTTCCTAAGTGACTCATGGCATCTGCTCGATTAGGTGTTAACCCTATTTCAAATACGTGATCATTTTCTATATCAAAAATATCAACTGCTAAAGTACCTGCTTTAATTTTATTATCTAAAACAAGAATACCGTCATGAGATTTTCCTAAACCTAACTCATCTTCAGCGCAAATCATTCCATGACTTTCTTCCCCTCTAATCTTTCCCTTTTTTATTTTCCAAGATTCTCCTTCTTCCGTATATAAAATAGTGCCAATTGTAGCAACGGGAACTTTTTGTCCCGCCTCAACATTAGGGGCTCCACAAACTATTTGTAAGGGAGATTCACTTCCAATATCAACGGTTGTAACCTTTAATTTATCTGCATTAGGGTGTTTTATACACGTTAGTACTTCGCCAACAACAATACCTTCTAGTCCTCCTTTAATAGATTGGTAAGCTTCAAGACCTTCAACCTCAAGACCTAAATCTGTTAGCAATTCACTTGTTTGTTCTGGAGTCCAATCTGTTTTTAAAAATTGCTTCAGCCAGTTATACGAAATCTTCATAAATCAATATCCTATTTTATAGCCTGCAAAGATAAAATATTGAAGCAAGCATTCAAATAAAGCGCTACGAATTATGATTAAATGTCCTCTAGTAGAAGATTATAATCATATTGTAAATCTTCGTGGAGGGTTCCAATAATTTTTTTAGAGAGTAAAATTTGCCTGTCAAAAGTATTTTGTAGTTGCATACTCCTTGAAATAGTAGGTTTGAACGCCTTAAGTTTTTTGCAAAAGTAAAGTAGAAGTTCTACTTCGGTTTCTTTTTTTTGCGAGTAACGAATAAATTTTTTTACGTTTCTTAAAATCTTTCTTACACTCTTTCTGATATAAAAATAACTGTCTCTATTTATAATTTCAAACTCATCATCCATATAACTTTTTACACTGTCTATATAGCCAGTTTCATTATGTGATTCAAACAATAAATAGGTGAGAAGCTCTTTGTTTTCTTTTTTAAAACGAGATAACCTTAAGCAGAGTTCCTGAATATCTTGACTCGAAAGTGTGTTTAATTCTTTTTTAATCTCTCTTAAAGATACAGCTTTCATAAATTAAGTTTGAATGATACATATAAAAACCATTGCAATTAAAATGGTAATTATCTTAGTTTAGGATAATGACTAGGGCTTAGTTCGTGAATAACATCATAAATGGCTTCAAAGATATCTTCTCCTGAAGGTTTTGAGAAATAGTCACCATCATTACCATAAGCAGGTCTGTGTGCTTTTGCCGTTAACGTTTTAGGTGAACTATCTAAATATTTAAACGCGTCTTGTTTATTAAGAATTTCGTCTAAAATATAGGCTGAAGCACCACCAGGAACATCTTCATCTATAATCATAACTCGATTAGTTTTGGAGATACTCTTCACAATGTCTTTATTTAAGTCAAACGGAATTAAGGATTGTACATCAATAATTTCAATATTAATACCCACTGCTTGAAGTTCTTTAGCTGTTTCCTCAACAATACGCAAAGTGGAACCATATGAAACAACTGTTATATCTGTACCTTCTTTTACCGTTTCTACAACTCCTATAGGGGTTTTTAACGTTCCAAGGTTATTTGGCATTTTTTCTTTGAGTCTGTACCCATTTAAACATTCTACAACAATAGCAGGATCATCACCTAATAAAAGCGTATTGTAAAAGCCCGCTGCCTTAGTCATATTTCTTGGAACCAGTAAGTTAACACCCTTAACTAAGTTTAATATCCCACCCATTTGCGAACCGGAGTGCCATATACCTTCAAGCCTGTGACCTCTTGTTCTAATAATAAGAGGGGCCTTTTGTTTGCCTTTTGTTCTGTAATGCGTAGTAGCTAAATCATCGCTTATTATTTGAATGGCATAAAGTATATAGTCTAAATATTGAATTTCGGCAATGGGTTTTAAGCCACGTAGCGCCATACCTATACCTTGTCCAATTATAGAAGCTTCTCTAATTCCAGTATCGGCTACTCTTAACTCACCATATTTTTCCTGTAAACCTTCTAAACCTTGGTTTACATCACCAATATTTCCTGTATCTTCTCCAAATACAAGGGCCTCAGGATACATATTAAAAATAGCATCAAAATTATCACGAAGTATGATACGCCCATCAACTGGAACAGCATCTTCATCATAACTCGGTTTAACTTCATTTATTCGAACAGAAGAACCTTGGGTTTCAGAATATAGATGTGAGCTGAATTTGGGCTGAACAGTCTCAAACATTTGATTAATCCATGAATGAAGTTTTTGTTTCGCCTCAAATGTTTCTCCAATAGTATACCTTAAAACCTTTCTAGAATGAGATAAAATATCCTTCCTGGTAGGTTCATCAATTTTGGCTAAATTTTCAATTAGTTTGGTGATAAAAACCCCATTGCTACTTTGTTGAGCAACCTGTTTTAAAAGAGGGATAATTTCTTGTTGTTCCCTTTTTATAGGTTTTAAAAAGGTATTCCATGCGCTCTTTTTAGCTTGCCTTATGTCTCGTTTAGCTGCTCTCTCAATTTCAGTAAGGGCTTCATTGGTTGCAATTCCACTTTCTATAATCCACTCCCGCATTTTTAAATTGCAATCATGATTTGCTTCCCACTCTAAGCGATCGGCACTTTTGTAACGTTCATGAGAACCTGAGGTTGAGTGTCCTTGCGGTTGTGTTAATTCTAAAACATGAATTAAAACAGGTACGTGTTCTTCTCTTGCAATTGCTGAAGCTTCTTGGTAAGTTTCAACCAAGTTAGCGTAATCCCAACCTTTTACTCTCAAGATTTCATAACCCTTAGAGTCTTTGTCACGCTGAAAACCTTTTAAAACCTCAGATATGTTTTCTTTTGTAGTTTGATGTTTTGCATGTACAGAGATGCCATATTCGTCATCCCAAACACTAACAATCATTGGAACTTGTAAAACACCAGCAGCATTTATAGTTTCAAAAAATAAACCTTCACTAGTACTTGCATTACCAATAGTTCCCCAAGCCACTTCATTTCCTTTTACCGAGAAACCAGAAGTATTTATCCCTTTAACCTCCCTAAATATTTTTGAAGCTTGCGCAAGACCAAGAAGTCTTGGCATTTGAGCTGCAGTAGGAGAGATGTCTGCACTTGAATTATATTGTGTAGTCAAGTCTTTCCAACTACCATTATCATTTAAACTATGCGTAACAAAATGACCACCCATTTGTCGTCCAGCAGACATAGGTTCTAACTCTAAGTTAGTATTGGCATATAATCCAGCAAAAAATTGTTCAGGTGTCATTGCTCCAATGGCCATCATAAAGGTTTGATCTCTATAATAACCAGATCTCCAGTCTCCTTTTAAAAAAGCCTTAGCCATAGCTAATTGAGGTAATTCTTTACCGTCACCAAATATTCCAAATTTTGCCTTACCTGTAAGAACTTCTCTTCTTCCAAGCAAACTACATTCACGACTTATAACAGCAATTCTATAATCATTTATGACTTCTGTTTTAAAATCTTCAAATGACAAGTTGTTTTTCAAGTTGGTTATGGTTTGCATAGTTGGAGATGCTTTTCTGCTCATGCAAAAGTAGGTAAAGTTTGTCTTTTCTACAATTAAAAGGATGTCTAAATCGTTGATAAATATTTAAAATTACTTCAATAATCGTGTTTTTAATGAATATTATTCAACGTTATGGAATAAAAATTGATTATAATTAATTTATAAAGCTAAAACCAACGCCGCCTAAATAGACCTAAAAGCGATTTTGGATCAAGCGTAAAACGGAACCTTATACTTTGCGCATAGTTAGGTAGTCCCATTTCCCAACCTAAATTAGAATAAATAGGAAGGTATATCTCGAAATAGTCAGTGACAAGATCGATTCTAATTCCAGAGTCGTACACAAATTTTGAAGATTCGCCTCTATTTTTAACAAAACCAAGGTCACCATAGAGCAAAACATATCGCCATAGAGTGGTACTCGTGTTTAAGGTGGTTATCCATTGATTGGAAAATGCGGGATTTAATTTTGATTTAAAACCACCTTCTGCGGGAATGTATTGCTGGCTGAATAGCCCCGTTGACTCAGAACGCCCTAAATAATTATAATCGAAAAGGTAATCAGTTGGTCTATCCAATGCGAAACTGAAATAATCTGAATTAGGATCTACTTTATTAGACAGAAAGGTTCCTGCAAAGAACCTTAGATTAAGCTGTCTGTTGTTTTCAAATAAGTGCCTATATTCATAATTAAAAGCTAATTTGCTGAATTCACTACTCAATTGAAAATCTGTATACCACCTATTATAGGTGATAAGGTTGTCGTTGGAATGCGTGTATCTTGCATTAAAAACAGAATAATTAGGTTCGTTAGAGGTTAATATATTATTAATGTCTTCATCTCTGTGAATATCAACATATCTAAATAATATTGTTTTATTCTTATTAGATCTAAAGTCTGAATTTTCTCTAAACCTAAACATCAACAACGGAGTTATTTTCCTTACAAACAAGTCTTCGGCATATGAACTATAGCTTGCTGCAAGACCATACCTGATGCTATAAAGATCTCTATTTTCTAAGTAATGCGTGTTATAGGCCGAAAGAGAACCTGTTAGTGCATTTGACCCGATTGAATATTTAGGTGCGATTTTGTAATTAAAGCGCTTTTTTAGTAGCGTTTTGTTATAGGCTTTAACCCCTAAAGTTAAGCCGTCGTAGATATTATTGAATTCGATTATAGGCATTAAAAACACCTGATTATAATAAGGATCTTCAATATCTTTAACCAGTCGAACTTGTAAAGGTTTATTGTTGAAAAAGAAACCTTTTAAAGATTTCCAATTGTCTCTTAAATTTATTTCAGGAATTCTATTATTGTAGTTTAGTACTAGTTTATTTGCATCGTTTCTTGGGATGGTTATCGTCTTTTCGCTTGAAATATTTTCTACCCAAATTTTCGATACAATACTGTCATTTTTTAGCGAATATAAAGAAACGGGCATGTTGTTATTTCTCTTATTTTTTATAGTAAGAGTTACCGAGTCTTCTGTTTTAATTACATCTTTAATTTTAAAATCAATTTTCTTACTTGTACTTAAGTAATCCTTGAAAAACCAATCAATATCTTTCTTTGTTAACGATTTTAAATAGCTTTCAAAATCTTTTGTGGAGGTGGGGTTTAATTTATTATCTCTAACAAATGTCTCTAAAGCCCGTTCAACAATATCCTGATTAACAAAGTCATCAAGATACCTAAGCCCCACACCAGCTTTGTATTTGTTTGCAATATTTTTATTAAACTTTAATAATGAATCGGATGCTTTGGTTAGTTCTTGATCTCTATTACTTCTAGCCATAAGCATATAAGCAAGAACATACTTATCATTAAAACTCATGTCTGCTGCGTGAAAAGATCGAATTAACCATGTATCAGCTATAGTTCCCAGAAATTTCATATCAGGGTAGTGCGTATCTACATATTTCATGGCATAGAAAATTTGAATACCATCAAGAAGCCATTGTTCTTTTCTTGGGTTTAGAAGAAGTGTGTTTTCTAAATAATTGTGCAGTGCAATCTTTAATATTTTTAATTCATATTGAAAGTTATTTGGATAGGGTTTAATAAATTTTGGAAGAAAATTTAAACCATAAATAGGATCTTTTAAATAGTCAATTTCTGTTAATAAAAGTTTCTCATGGGGATAGTCACCAAAATTTTTAGAAATAAATTCTGTAACTCTTTCCATAATGAGAACTTTGTCTAAAACTTCTATATCCTTAGAATTTATGTCTGAAATAATCTCTAAATTATCACTTCTAAGATTTTGAAATTTTGAATCTGCACTTAAGAATAATTTATTAGTATTTCTATCTTTTCCAATTAGTTTAACTACCTGTTTGTTATTGGTTTGCGTGCTTTTACTTATATTTAAATCTGAAGTTATTTTGTAGTTTACAGGGTACTCTAATTCTAAAGAAATATCCGACTTAGGAATATATAAATCATCTAGATTTTTATTGCTATAATATTGCCATTCGCCATTATATACAGCAGGAGTTATATACCAGTACCTTAAATTGAGGTCACCTCGATTTGTAATACCGTAGCTTGTAAATTTTGAATTTGGTATTTGAACTAAATATTCAAGTTTTATGGTGTAAGAGCTTTCAGGTTTTAATGGGGCATTTAACTCAACTTTGATTATGTCATTTTGGTTTTTTAATCTTTCAAAAGTAAGATCCTGATTATTTTGCTTTATAGATGAAACCACTGAATATCCGCGATCCTCATTTTTAGCAAGGTGAAAGCTATTATTGTATTCCTCTGCTAAGCGGATGGCTAATGGAGTTTGTTTAGTTGAATAACTATTACTCCAGTCATTCAAGTAAATAGTGTCCAGTTCGCTTTCGGTAGTATTTTGATATTGAATGGTTTGAGATATTTTAATAGTTCTATTTTCAATATCGAATACCGCTTTTACGTCAATCTTATTTTGACTAAAACTAAGGTAGGATATTAGTAAGAAAATAGTACAATTAAAAAAACGCATTCTCAATAACAAAAATATTTAAGGTTAATAGATTCATGAAAGGCGGTGCAATATAGTAAAATATAGTGGTTTCAGGGTTTACCTATGTTATTGCAATACCAAATAGAAATATTTAGATTCAAATTAAAAATTTGGACTCAAACCAGATTCTTTATAGAAATTATCAAGAATATCTATAACTTCTTCTTCCGTATCTACAAGGTGAATCAAATCTAAATCTTTAGCGCTTATATTCGAAAAAGACTCTAAAAGTGTTTTTTTAATCCAGTCCATTAGGCCTTCCCAAAAATCTGTACCAACAAGAATGATTGGGAACTTACCTATTTTATGAGTTTGAATTAAAGTGATGGCTTCGAAAAGCTCATCTAATGTGCCAAAACCACCAGGCATAACTACAAATCCTTGGGAGTATTTTACAAACATGACTTTACGCACAAAAAAGTAATCAAAATCAAGGCTTTTATCAGGATCTATGTAAGGATTGTCATGCTGTTCAAATGGAAGATCTATGTTTAATCCTACCGAAGTTCCTCCTCCTAAGTGCGCCCCTTTATTTCCTGCCTCCATTATTCCTGGTCCACCTCCAGTAATCACGCCATATCCAGCTTCAACAATCTTTTTGGCAACGTTTTCAGCAAGCTTATAGTATTTATGATCCGGTTTTGTTCTAGCAGAACCAAAAATGGAAACACAAGGTCCAATTTTACTCATACGTTCAAAACCGTTAACAAATTCTCCCATGATTTTAAAAATAGCCCAGGAATCATTTGTTTTAATTTCGTTCCAACCTTTGTGATGTTGTTCTTTTCTCATAGTTTCAATTTTCTTTTTCAATAAAGATAATAACTAGCTAAGTTCTTTTTTCAAGAATTTTGCTGTGTAACTTTTTTTATGATTAATAATTGCCTCAGGGACTCCTTCAACTACTATTTGTCCGCCACCTTGTCCACCTTCATAGCCAATATCAATAATATGGTCTACTGTTTTAATAACATCAAGGTTATGCTCTATAATGAGTACAGTATTACCTTTGTCCACCAATTTATTTAGAACTAACATTAACACTCTTATATCTTCAAAATGTAAACCAGTTGTGGGTTCGTCTAAAATATAGAACGTATTTCCCGTGTCTCTTTTGGATAATTCTGCAGCAAGCTTTATACGTTGCGCTTCACCTCCAGAAAGTGTCGTACTTTGTTGGCCTAGTGTAATATAACCTAAACCAACGTCCTTTATTGTTTTAAGTTTTTTATAAATTTTAGGAATGTGTTCAAAGAAATCAACAGCTTCGTTTATGGTCATATTAAGCACATCACTTATAGACTTACCTTTGTACCTAATTTCTAGCGTTTCTCTGTTAAATCTTTTGCCTTGGCAGGTTTCACATTCCACATAAACATCTGGCAAAAAGTTCATTTCTATAACACGTAAACCACCACCTTGACAAGTTTCACATCGTCCACCTTTTACATTAAAGCTAAACCTTCCTGGTTTATATCCTCTTATCATGGCCTCGGGGATTTTTGCAAATAGTGCTCTTATCTCACTAAAAGTGCCGGTATAAGTAGCAGGGTTACTTCTTGGAGTTCTTCCTATGGGAGATTGATTAATATCAATGACTTTGTCGATATGTTCTAGGCCCTTAATACTTTTATAAGGCATGGGTTTTTTAACTCCATTAAAATAATGCGCATTTAAAATAGGGTATAGTGTTTCATTAATTAATGTAGATTTCCCGCTACCTGAAACACCTGTAACACCAATCATTTTACCCAAAGGAAATTTAACCGATACATTTTTTAGATTGTTTCCCGTACATCCTTTAAGTTCTACAGCTTTTCCGTTTCCTTTTCTGCGTTTTTTTGGAACTTCAATTTCTTTATTTCCGTTAAGGTAATCTGCAGTTAAAGTATCGTGCGTTTTTAATTCTTCTGGGTCTCCAATACTAATAATATCTCCTCCGTGTTTCCCAGCTTTAGGTCCAATGTCAATAACGTAGTCTGCACGCTCAATCATATCTTTGTCATGCTCAACGACTATTACTGAATTTCCAATATCTCTCAAGGAAACAAGCGAATTTATTAGTTTTTCATTATCTCGTTGATGTAAACCAATACTAGGTTCATCAAGTATATAAAGCACTCCAACCAACTGAGAACCTATTTGTGTAGCTAGTCTAATGCGTTGTGCTTCACCACCCGATAGAGATTTAGAGCTTCTGTTTAACGACAAGTAATTCAATCCAACATCTAGTAAAAACTGTAAACGCGATTTAATTTCTTTAACAACCTCTTCGGCTATTTTTAATTGTTTTTTAGAAAGATGATTTTCCAAATCATTAAACCAATCGGCTAACTCTACAATATCGGTATTGGCGAGTTCTGCTATGTTTTTATTGTTTATTTTGAAGTAAAGCGACTCTTTTTTTAGCCTTGAGCCTTCACAAACCGGACAAGTCACTTTATCCATAAAATCTCTAGCCCATCGTTTTAAGGAAGTAGATTCGGCTGTCTTATACTGGTTTTCAATAAAATTAGCAACCCCTTCAAAGTCAATTTTATAATCTCTTGTAACCCCTAAAGTTTTACTTTCGATAGAAAACTTATCATTTCCGCCATAAAGAATCATCTGTTTTGCTTCTTCCGGAATATCTTTATAAGCATCGGTTAACTTAAAATTGAATCGCTGCGCTATAGTTTCAAACTGTTTAAAAATCCAACTGTTTTTTTCTGCTCCATGGGGAGCTAAAGCTCCCGCATTAATTGATATGCTATCATCTGGAATAATTTTAGCTTCATTAATTTGATATAAATCACCAATGCCGTTACAGTTATCGCAAGCACCTTTGGGTGAATTAAAAGAGAAGTTATTAGGCTCTGGGTTTGGGTAAGAAATCCCAGAACTAGGGCACATTAAGCTTCTACTAAAATATCTAGTTTCGTTAGTGTCTTGATCTATAACTAAAAGTACATCTTCTCCATGGTACATGGCTGTATTAATGGTTTCAGTAAGCCGCTTATCATTGTCAACATTATCATTAATAACCAATCTATCAATCACAATTTCAATATCGTGAGTTTTGTATCGGTCTAATTTCATACCTTTTACAATATCACGTATTTCGCCATCTGCTCTTACTTTTACAAAACCTTGTTTTCCTATTTGTTCAAATAATTCTCGATAATGCCCCTTTCTTGAACGTACAACTGGAGCCAATACATTAATGCGTTTGCCTTTAAAGTCTTTCGTGATGAGTTCTTTAATTTGCTCATCACTATAACTAATCATTTTATCTCCTGTATTATAACTATAAGCATCGCTGGCTCGAGCAAATAACAAGCGCATAAAGTCATAAATTTCTGTAATCGTGCCAACCGTAGATCTTGGTGATTTACTTGTTGTTTTTTGCTCAATGGCTATAACAGGAGAGAGCCCATCAATTTTATCAACATCGGGGCGCTCCAAACCACCTAAAAACTGGCGCGCATAAGCAGAAAATGTTTCAATATAACGACGTTGCCCTTCAGCATAAATGGTATCAAAAGCCAAGGAAGATTTACCGCTTCCAGATAAACCTGTAATAACTACCAGTTTTTCTCGAGGAATAGAAACATCAATATTTTTAAGATTGTGTACTCTAGCTCCCTTAACTTCAATAAAATCGTTGAATTGGCTCATAAATTGACAAAAGTGCAAAGGTACAATTTTAGATGTTAAATTCTTGTGAAGTTTTATTTCAGATTTGTTATTATTGTAAGTATTAATTGGTGTTTTGCTTGAACAAAATAAATAAATATTGACATATGAAATTATTAGGAATAGGATCTAGAATTAATCATTCTGAATACGGAAAAGGGGTAGTTACTAATGTAACATCACAGCATTATTGGGTGACTTTTATCGATAATGGTTTAGAAACTATTGATTTAGATAGTGATTTTGATGTTATAGAAACTGCAGATGGTGATGTAGATACTATTAGTTTTTCTGAAGTAGAAAGCAGTTTGGTTCAGATTTTAAAAACATGGAGCGATGTTAGTGAAGTTGTTCCTATTTCAGATAAATACAAAGGAGGAACTCTTGTTTTAAAACCTGCAGATGATAGTTTAAAACCATATGAGCTACCCATTGATAAGTTTTTTCATAAAATAACAATGGTTAGAGATCGATTGCGAGTTATGGAACAACGGATCAATTCTAGTGATTTAGATGAACAAGGAAAAATTGATTTGCAGCAGTATATTACAAGAATATATGGTAGTTTAACAAGCTTTAATGTGTTGTTTAAATCTAAGAGCCATAATTTTGTTGGGCAAAGAAGTAAGTGAAAATGATTATTTAATTTATCGTTCCTTTAATATCTGTTATTTCCAATCCAAAAAATAAAAACTTATGAAATGTTGGGATTTGAGCTCCATTTAGTGTGGTTTTCCAATCAGACCATGAGGCTTCTAAGCCGTCAATAGGGAGTTTGGAGGTCCACATCTTAAACGCCTTTGGTTTATAGTTATCATCAAGTAACCATAAATAGGAGTCTCCAGAAGCCATTGTTACTAAAAGGGCGTCTTGATTATCAGTTGTTTTTATTAATTCACGTACAGTCCCTTTATCAAATATTTTATAAGGTGCTAACACCCAGAAGGAGTCGTTATTATAATAGTTTAGAGCTTTTGCAATGAGTTCTTCAGCCATTTCGCTTTCATTTCTAAAACCATGAATAAACACTTTGCTTTGGTTGTAATCATCTAAATCCAATATAACCTTGTTAGCTTTCCAGTAAACTTCACAAGTATTGTTTAGTTTATCTAGTTCATAGTGCCTTCTTTTTTTGAATGTCCATTCCAGGTGTACTGTCTTTTTAAAAGCTTCAAAATCTAAAGCTTCAAGCATTTTATAAGCAAGAGTATCAGCCTCTTTACCTGAAATACCTTGAGGCAACTCTTCGTTATATTTAAAATAGATAAAACCAAATAAAAGTAAACTGGGAAGTGTAAAAAACACAATGATTCCAGTAATTATTTTCAATATTTTTTTTGGTTTTGTTTTCATAAAACTTCTAAGCCTGCAAATTTGAGCGAGATCTAAACTATTAATTACAATGCTGTTATAAAAAGAAAAAGCTCAAAAACCGACAGCGGCATCATCACCTCGATGATCTGCGCCACCTTCATACCCTTGGTCTTTTAAAACAAGTATTCCATCGACCTTGCCAATAACGGGGGTGCGTTCCTCATTAATGCTATATCCTAGTAATTCCAATTTTCGAGTTAATGATTTATCAAATGAATTAGGTTCCATTCTAATTTCATCAGGAAGCCATTGATGATGAAAGCGCGGAGCGTCAACAGCCTCTTGCATAGACATTTTGAATTCATGAACATTGAGTATAGTTTGCAAAACAGAAGTAATAATGGTAGAACCTCCTGGAGTTCCTACAGACATAAGTAATTCTCCGTTTTTTTCTACAATAGTTGGCGTCATTGAACTTAGCATGCGCTTTTCTGGAGCGATACTATTAGCCTTGGCACCAATAAGTCCAAACATGTTCGGTTCTCCAGGTTTACTGCTAAAATCGTCCATTTCATTATTTAAAAAGAAACCTAGCTCAGAACAATACAGTTTAGAACCATAGGCGCCATTTAAAGTTGTAGTTGCAGAAATGGCATTTCCAAATTGATCAATAATGGAGTAATGCGTAGTTTCATCGCTTTCTATAATTTGAATATTTCCATGAGATACTGACGAAGAGAGCGTGGCATGATCAAATGAAAAATCAGCTATTCTGTTTTTAGCATAATCTTCGCTGATTAATTCTTTCACAGGAATATCAACGAAATCTGGATCACCCAAAAAATAACTCCTATCGGCATAAGCACGCCGTTCTGCTTCGGCTAGAATTTGAATAGCTTTTATACTATTATGCCCATATTTGTTAATGGGATAAGGTTCTATCATTTTCATAATTTGTGCCAAACAAATACCGCCACTCGCAGGGGGAGACATAGATATAATTCTTAAATCATCGTAGGTAAAAGATATCGGAGTTCTCCATTTTGCTTCGTACTTTGCTAAATCTTCTTCGGTAAGAATACCTCCATTTTCTTGAATAAATTGAACTAAAACTTTGGCTGTTTCTCCTTTATAAAAACCATCCTTCCCATATTCTGAAATACGCTCTAAGGTTTTTGCTAAAACAGGATATTTTAAAGTATCATTTGTTTTCCAATGTTTATCTAATATGATGGAGTCTTTATTTGCTTTAAGAAATAGAGGTTGATACTTTTTTATCCTTTTTTCTTGTTTTTTTGTGACTACTACACCTTTATAAGCAAGAGCTATAACAGGTTTTAAAATGTCTTTCATAGGAAGGGATCCAAACTTTTCATGTACGGTAAATACACCTGCAACAGTTCCGGGTACACCAACAGCCATGGCTCCAATAGTACTTTTTTCTGGAATAACATTTCCGTTTTTATCAAGATACATATCTTTTGTAGCGGCCAAAGGTGCTTTTTCACGATAATCGAGGGCTCCAACTTCGCCAGTGGATTTTCTGTAAACCATAAAACCACCACCACCTAAGTTACCAGCATAGGGGTAAGCCACTGCCAATGCAAGTTCAGTAGCTATCATGGCGTCAAATGCATTGCCACCCTTTTTTAAAATAGAGCTTCCTATTTGAGAAGCCTCAATACGAGCAGATACGACCATAGCATTTTTTGTTATGACCCCTGTTTTATGAGGTTTTCCATTTCCTTTACAAGAAGATAAAACGACTATAATAGCTAAAAGATGAAAAAGGCTTTTAAACATTTAATCTTGGTTAAGTTCGAGTAGTTTTTTTTGCGAAGTTGATATTAACTCCTCAAAAAAAATGGAAAATTCATTTTCAAATTCTTTGTAAAATTCTTTAAGTTCAATTACGGCTTCATTCATACTTGATCTGTTTTTGGTTCTTCTATTCATACCTTCCAAAACCCTACCAATACCATCTATTGATGCGTAACTTAAAAGCCAATTATCAGCCAACATATAAGGCATCATTTTTTGAATTCTAATGGGCAAAATATTGTAATGTTCTGACAGAGAATCATAGAAAGATTCAATATATTTTTTTAAGGGGATGTCTGAATACTTATACCAATTTTTAGCTAAAAAATGATCATATAGAATATCTACAATGATTCCAGAATAATGACCGTATTTTTCATGAAGGCGTTTTGTACTTTGTCTTAC
This sequence comes from uncultured Algibacter sp., assembly GCF_947495925.1. GTDB lineage: Bacteria > Bacteroidota > Bacteroidia > Flavobacteriales > Flavobacteriaceae > Algibacter_E. Next base: position 207,405 of record NZ_CANMAU010000005.1, on the reverse strand, counting down.
GGTTTTGTGGCTATCGGTAAAAGAGTCAATATAACGATGTAAAAGTATGCCAACCTGAATATCTTTAGAGTAGTCTTTATAACTTTTACCCTTAATGCCATCAGCAATAAAATTCCCTATAGTTACTAAGTCATTATCTCCAGAAAGATAAATGTGCGCTAAATAATTCATTTGTGAAATTTACGAAATCCGTTTTAAGATTTCCGACTTTGAAATATTATATTTGCTCGATAAAATAAACATGTTATGACACTAATAAAATCTATTTCAGGAATTAGAGGAACAATAGGCGGACAAGTTGGAGAAAATTTAACACCTATTGATGCGGTTAAGTTTGCATCTGCATATGGGGTTTGGTTGAAGCAACAACGCCAAAAAGATAATTATAAAGTCGTAGTTGGAAGAGATGCTAGGATTTCTGGTAAAATGATCCAGAATTTAGTCATGAATACACTTGTTGGACTTGGAATTGATGTGGTAAACGTTGGATTGTCTACAACACCAACGGTTGAAGTAGCAGTACCAATGGAACACGCTGACGGCGGTATTATTTTAACAGCAAGTCATAACCCAAAACAATGGAATGCTTTAAAACTTTTAAATGCAAAAGGCGAGTTTTTAAACGCCTTTGAAGGTGCAAAAATTCTTGATATTGCTGAGAGCGACGCTATGAGTTTTGCCGACGTAGATAGTTTAGGTAAAATAACAAGAAATAAAGCCTATATCGATTTACATATTATCGAAGTTCTTGATTTAGATCTGGTTAATGTAAAAGCTATTGAGGAAGAGCGTTTTAAAGTGGTTGTTGATGGTGTAAATTCAACAGGAGGTATTGCTATTCCACTATTGCTTGAACGACTTGGTGTTGATGTGGTAAAGTTATATTGTGAACCTAATGGAGAATTTCCACATAATCCAGAACCTTTAAAAGAACATTTAACAGATTTATCTGATGCTGTAAAAAAACATAATGCCGATTTTGGAATAGTAGTAGACCCTGATGTTGATCGTCTAGCCTTTATGGATGAAAATGGTGATATGTTTGGAGAGGAGTACACTTTGGTTGCATGTGCAGATTATGTATTGAGCAAAACACCTGGAGGAAATACAGTGAGTAATATGAGTTCCACAAGAGCATTAAAAGATGTTACCGAAAAACATGGTGGTATGTACGAAGCAAGTGCGGTGGGAGAAGTGAATGTTGTTAATTTAATGAAGAAAAATAAGGTTGTAATTGGTGGTGAAGGTAATGGTGGTATAATTTATCCAGATTCTCATTATGGTCGTGATGCTTTAGTAGGTGTTGCTTTGTTTTTAAGTTTGTTGGCCGATAAGAGAATGAGTGTTAGCGAACTAAAAAAAACATATCCTAGTTACTTTATGGGTAAAAAGAAAATAGAATTAACACCAGATTTGGATGTTGATGGCATTCTTAAAACAATAGAAGAACGTTATAAGAACGAACAATTAACAACTATTGATGGGGTAAAGATTGATTTTTCTGAAAGCTGGGTACATTTACGTAAAAGTAATACAGAACCCATTATTAGAATATATACTGAAGCTAAATCTCAAGAAGAAGCAGATACTTTAGGAGATAAGTTTATTGAAGAAATTGGAGCTATAGCTCAAAGTTAAAAAAGACAATGTTTTTTTAAATTACTAAAGCGCATTTACATGCGCTTTTTTTATTGTTTTAAAAGGCTAAGACGTTTGTTTTAGAAAATAATGATGAAAGGTAAACATAGTTCAAATTTATGCTACTTATGGTCAATTTTTGATTGCTGCTATAGTTTGAGACTTTAAAAACATATATTTATTCAACTAAAAACATTTAATCAAATATGTTTCACTTAAAAATACCATCCGTAATATTCAATATTTTAGTGCTTGTTTTGTTGGTTAGTTCTTGTAAGCCTCAAAAAAAAGAGGAAGTCGTTTTTAACCAACCCAATATTGTGTTAATTATCGCTGATGATGTAAGTTGGAATGATATTGGTGCCTATGGACACCCCAATGTAAAAACACCAAATTTAAATAAACTTGCAAAAGAAGGGATGCGTTTTACTGAAGCATTTTTAACTACAAGTTCTTGTAGCCCAAGCAGAACTAGTATTATTTCAGGGTTGTACCCGCATAATACAGATGCAGAACAATTATCGTGGCCATTGCCAGACTATAAAAAAACATTTGTACAACAACTTAAAGATGCTGGTTATTGGACTGGTTTAGCGGGCAAATATCATTTGGGAGACCCTGTTAGGGATGATTTTGATGCACTTTTAGAAATGCAATGGCTAGACGCGCCAATTGGTTTAGATAGAAAACTAAAAGGTGATGGTAGTGGGTGTGATGAATGGATTAGTCTTTTAAAGCAGAGACCAAAAGATAAACCATTTTTTACATGGTTAGCCTCATTTGATGCACATCGCCCTTTTTATGATGATAATAGTTGCCCTAAAGTGCATGATACAAGTGATGTTACTTTGCCTCCTTATGTTCCAAATACAGATTTAGTAAAGAAGGACTATAGTTTGTACTATGATGAAATCTCAAGAATGGATGATTATATAGGAAAAGTTGTTGCGGAATTGGAAGTGCAAGGCGTTGCTGAAAATACAATGGTAATTTTTATAGCAGATAACGGTAGAGCGTTTCCAAGAGATAAAACAACACTTTACGATGGAGGTATAAAGACGCCGTGGATTGTGAAATGGCCAAGTGAGATTAAAGGAGGTTCTGTAAATAATAATTTGATTAGTTCGGTGGATATTGCACCAACATTAATGCAAGTAGCAGGACTTAAACCTCTTGCTGAATTTGAAGGTTTTGATTTTTCAGGGATGTTGAAAGACACTTCAAAAGAGATTCGAGATCAAATTTACGCTGAGGATCATTTTCACGATTACGAGGACTATACCCGAGCTATTCGAACAAAACAATTTAAGTACGTAAAGAATTTTTATGACGACCTTCCTGATACACCATCTGCAGATGTTAATAGAGGCCGTAGTTGGCAAAGCATGTTAGAAGAATACAAAAAAGGAACACTTACTGAGGCACAACTAAAATGCTTTAAAAAACCTAGAGATAAAGAAGAACTTTTTGATATAGTTGCAGATCCTTTTGAGCTCAATAATTTGGTAGAAAATACTGACTACGAAGTAACGTTAAGCGAGATGCGAGATCGTTTAAAAACGACTAGAACAGAAAGCAACGATTTTTTACCGAAGGAAAGAACCCCAGATGATTTCTTTAGGGAAACAGGTTTGCCTACAAAATATCGTCTAAGGCCTAGGCCTTCAAAAGCTGTTTATATGAAAGCACAGAAAGACGGAATAATATTAGAAAATCCAGATTTTGTAGAAGCATCGGTCAAATAGGTTACTCGTCAAATTTGCCATGTTTCCAGCGTTTATGTGTCCATAAATAGAATTCAGGGGCTTCACGAATTTGTTCCTCAACTCTTTTTAATGATTGATCTGTTATATCAAAGTCTTTATAATCCCGGGGATTTCTGATAATATCAGTAAAAGTAGCCTCATAATAACCACGTTTCACTCTTCTTACTTTTAAGAAGAGTGTTACCATATCTAATCTTTTGGCCAATATTTCTGCGCCAACGTGAACAGGTACTTTTATGCCCATAAATTTTTGCCAGTGCATGGCTTTATCTACTTTGGGAGACTGGTCAAAAACAAAACCGTTAAAAGTTAACTCGTTGTTACGTTTTGCCTTGATAAGAGTAGGAAAAGTTTCTTTTGTTGTAATCAAATAACTGTTATATCGTGCTCTAATTCGTTTTACTAACTTATCAAAATACTTATTACTCAATTGTTTGTAAACCGCATAGCCAATGTAGTTTACATGTTTTTGTAAAATAAAAATCCATTCCCAGCTACCGTAATGTCCCATCATCAAGACAATACTTTTGTTTTCTTTTTCTAGTTGATGAATTTCTTCAACATTCGGGAATGTATACCTCTTAATAATTTCTTTTTCAGAAACAGTAATCGATTTTATTGATTCAATGAGCATATCACAAAAGTGATGATAGAATTTTTTTCGAATAGAAGCAATTTCCTGATCACTTTTCTCAGGAAAAGCTAATTTTATATTGTTCGTAACGACTTTTTTCCTGTATCCGAAAATATGATAGATGAAAACGAATGTAAAGTCTGATATCCCATATAATATTCTAAAAGGTAATAATGAAATCAACCATAAAAATGGATAAACAATAATATAAGCTAGTAATTGCATTATTTAGTTTTAGATTTGTACCGACAAATATATATTAAATTCAATTTAAACAAGATTTCCTTTATGGGCAATTTAAATTTAATCACAGGTATCCTTATAGCAGCGAATGCTCTTATTTCGTATAAAGGTTTTAGCGATTTTAATTTTTTTAATAAATATAAATTTCATGTTGGTTCTATAAGAGGAGGTGAGCAGCTAAGAATGTTTAGTTCTGGTTTTTTACATGCAGACACACAACATTTATTGTTTAATATGTTAACACTTTACTTTTTTGCCGATGTAGTTATTTCAATATTAAGTCCAATACAGTTTCTTTTAATTTACATAGGGAGTCTCATGTTGGGTAGTATTTTGTCCCTTTATTTTCATAAAAACGAGTATAATTATACCGCTGTTGGGGCTAGTGGAGCAGTAAGCGGAGTCATCTATTCAGCTATTTTGTTGCAACCTGGAATGAGCTTATATTTATTTTTTATTCCAATTCCTATACCAGCTTACTTATTTGGTATTGGTTATTTATTATATACTATTTACGGTATGAAAAAAAGAATAGGTAATATTGGTCATGATGCCCATTTTGGAGGCGCCATTGGAGGTTATCTTATTACCTTAATACTATCACCTTGGTTATTTCAAACTAATTTATTGATGATTGGTTTATTGGCTATTCCAATTGTATTATTGTTTGTTCTTAAAAAAATAGGTAAGATTTAAAAATCACTACTTTTTATTCTTAATAAATCTACAAATGGCATAGCTATTGAATTTATTGTTATGAAATATGTTAAATTAATTTTTTAACTATTTGATAAATAGGAGTTTAACTATTTTTTATTCACTGTTAAAAAAATGATCACTACTGTTTTAATGACAGTATGACCTAATTATATTTATGAAGAAATCTAAATTTACTACTCTTGACAGTTTGTCACTGCAGGAGTTTGATGAGAATTCAGAATTAATTCCTTTAATGACTCCTGAGGATGAAGAGGCTATTAATAATGAAGAATTACCCGAGACATTACCTATATTATCTTTAAGAAACACTGTGCTATTTCCGGGTGTTGTTATACCAATTACCGCGGGCAGGGATGCCTCAATTAAATTAATAAATGATGCAAATAAAGGTGGAAAAGTTATTGGTGTTGTAGCTCAAAAGGATGAATCTGTTGAAAAGCCAACAGCAAAAGATATTCACGAAACCGGTACTGTTGCAAGAATATTACGTGTTTTAAAAATGCCCGATGGGAATGTAACGGTAATTATTCAGGGTAAAAAACGTTTTAAAGTTGCCGAAGTACTTACCGAAGCGCCTTACATGAATGCCACTATTCGGGATATTGCAGAGGCGAAACCTGCTTTGAAAAATAAAGAATTTTCGGCAATCATAGATTCGATAAAAGATTTGGCTTTGGAAATTATTAAAGAAAGTCCAAATATTCCTAGTGAGGCGTCTTTTGCTATAAAAAATATTGAAAGCAATTCATTTCTAGTGAATTTTGTGTCCTCAAATATGAATCTTTCAGTTACTGAAAAGCAGGAGCTTTTGGAGATTAATGATTTGAAAAAGCGAGCTCTTGCTACATTGAAATACATGAATGTTGAATTTCAGAAACTAGAACTTAAAAACGATATTCAGTCTAAGGTTCAAATGGATATGAGTCAGCAGCAACGTGAGTATTTCTTGCATCAGCAAATGAAAACTATTCAAGAGGAATTGGGGGGTGTTAGTCACGATGAGGAAATTGAAGAAATGAGAGCTAAGGCTAAGGATAAATTATGGGATGAGAATGTATCGAAACACTTTGATAAGGAAATTGCCAAAATGCAGCGTATGAATCCTCAGGTGGCTGAATATTCTATACAACGTAATTACTTGGAGCTGTTTTTAGACTTACCTTGGAATGAGTTTAGCGAGGATAAATTTGATCTTAAACGTGCTATGAAGATTCTTGACAGAGACCATTTTGGTTTGGAGGACGTAAAGCGCAGAATTATTGAATATTTAGCGGTACTCAAGCTTCGTAATGATATGAAGTCACCAATTTTATGTTTGTATGGCCCTCCAGGAGTTGGTAAAACATCATTAGGAAAATCTATTGCAGAAGCGTTAGGGAGAGAGTATGTTCGGATTTCATTAGGAGGTTTACGTGATGAAGCCGAAATACGTGGACATAGAAAAACCTATATAGGAGCTATGCCAGGGCGTATTATACAAAGTTTGAAAAAGGCTGGCACCTCAAATCCTGTATTTGTATTAGATGAAATCGATAAATTATCGAATTCGCATCAAGGAGATCCATCTTCAGCTATGTTAGAGGTTTTAGATCCTGAGCAAAACAGTGAGTTTTATGACAACTTCTTAGAGATGGGTTACGACCTATCTAAAGTGATGTTTATAGCAACATCAAACAGTTTGGCAACAATTCAGCCTGCATTGCGTGATCGTATGGAAATTATCAATGTAACGGGGTATACCATAGAAGAAAAAGTTGAGATTGCTAAGCGCCATCTGTTACCTAAGCAGCTTAAAGAACATGGTTTGAGTGCTAAAGATTTGAAAATTGGTAAAACACAATTAGAGAAAATTGTTGAAGGCTATACTCGCGAATCTGGTGTTCGTGGTCTAGAAAAACAAGTGGCAAAAATGGTGCGTTATGCAGCCAAAAATATTGCTATGGAAGAAGACTATAATATCAAAATTTCTAATGAAGATATTATTGAAGTTTTAGGCGGACCGAAATTAGAGCGTGATAAATACGAGAATAATAATGTGGCGGGAGTCGTTACAGGTTTGGCTTGGACTCGGGTAGGTGGAGATATTTTGTTTATAGAATCTATTCTTTCCAAAGGAAAAGGCGCAATGACTATTACAGGTAATTTAGGTAAGGTCATGAAAGAATCGGCGACCATAGCTATGGAGTATATTAAATCAAATGCTGATGAATTTGGAATTGATGCTTCGATTTTTGATAATTATAATGTACATATTCACGTTCCCGAAGGTGCAACTCCTAAAGATGGCCCAAGTGCAGGAGTAACGATGTTAACTTCACTTGTTTCTTTATTTACTCAGAAAAAAGTAAAAAAGAGTCTTGCTATGACAGGTGAGATTACATTAAGGGGAAAAGTACTTCCAGTTGGAGGTATAAAAGAAAAAATATTAGCTGCAAAGCGAGCTAGGATTAAAGAGATTTTGTTGTGTGAGGAGAATCGTCGTGATATAGAAGAAATAAAACCAGAATATTTAAAAGGCTTGACATTTCATTATGTAACAGATATGAGCGATGTTGTTAAGATAGCGATCACGAACCAAAAGGTGAAAAATGCTAAAAAAATATAATAAGGTCTAAAAAATAGTGTTAAAAAACCTCGTTATAATACGAGGTTTTTTTGTGATTTAAAATAAATGATACATGCTACCGTTTTAAGATAGATTTATTTACTTTGCGCTGTAAATATGCTAAGAAAAATTGTTTCCCTTTTTTGTTTGTTAATGAGTGCTTTTACCGCTGCACAGGTGGGAGGGGAGTCTACATATCAATTTCTTAATTTAATTTCATCACCAAGGCAAGCTGCTTTGGGAGGGAAGGTGTTCACCAATGTTGATTATGATGTTACTCAAGCTATATTCAATCCTGCAACTATAAATGTTGAAATGGATAATCAATTGGCAGTGAATTATACAAGTTATTTGGGAGGGATTAGTTATGGTACTGCTGCATATGCATATACGATGGATAGGCGCACTCAAACTTTTCATGCTGGTGTAACTTATATTAATTATGGATCATTTGATGGTTATGATGAAGATGGAAATTCTACTGGAACTTTCTCGGGTAATGAAGCGGCATTGTCCTTAGGATACGCTTTACAATTGGGATATTCAGATTTTTATTTTGGAACTAATTTAAAATTGATTTCTTCAAAGTTAGAACAATATAGTTCTTTAGGTGTTGCCGTAGATATAGGTTTAATATATATTAATAAAGACTTAGATTTTAATGCGACCTTAGTAGTTAGAAATGTAGGAACACAAATAACAACCTATGCCGATTTAAATGAACGTTTGCCTTTTGAGATTGCTTTTGGAATGTCTCAAAAATTAGATAATGTACCAATTAGATGGCATGTAACTTTAGAGAATTTGCAGAAATGGCCTATTGGTGTTCCTAATCCTGCTCGTACTACAAGTGATTTGGCAGGAAATCAATCCTCTGAAAAAATAGGCTTTTTGGGACAGGTAATAAGACATACCATAGTTGGAGCAGAAATTTTTCCTGAAGGTGGGTTTAACATCCGATTAGGATATAATTTCAGAAGGGGAGAAGATCTTCGTATTGCCGATCAGCGTAACTTCTCTGGTCTTTCGGCAGGAATATCTATTAAAATGAATAAAATGCGTTTTAGTTATACTCATGCTAAATATACAAGTGCTGGTAACTCTAATTTCTTTGGGTTACAAATTAATTTGCAATAAAAAAGGGGATTTTGTTAATCCATTTTTTATTAAAAATACACACTTGTTTTTTAAGTGATACGTACTAATTTTTTATGAATTTGGAAGTAAACTTCGTTTCTCCAGAATCTGAAATTCTTAGGATATATAATCCAGAAGATAAGTCTGCCAAGGAAATCATTACATGTCCATTAGAAACATTTTTATCTAATTGTATCACTTTTATTAAATACCCTAATGAGGAATATATACTTATTGATAAGTTATTACTTATAAGATTGTTTGGTAGTCTAAAATTTAAAATATTATTTGTAGGGTTTGGAAACAGCTTTATTTTGTGTAAAACGTCTTCATCAATACTTAAAGCATCTCCTGTGTCTTCGATAGCATTTACACCTGCCGTCCAAGCTGTTCCTCCCAGTTCATAAGCTCCAATATCTGGAGCACTGCCTTTATAAGGTTTTTGGAAACCAGAAATTATTTGAGCCTGATCGACAACAGCACTGCCAGCTTTGGGCATAAAATTTATGTTGTCTGGATCTTCAAAAGGAGATGTAGGTGAAATTAAATTATCTTGAATGTCAAATTCTTGAGGACCATTTCCTGCAAACCAATCTAAAGTACTAGAAAAGCTATTGTAAATTTTGTTGTTAGCTTGAGGATAACCATTAACCCAAGAATCCATAGCGCGTTCGGCATTCCAAATGGTATTATGAAAAAAATCAAGATTTGTATTGTTCCAATTTACTTGATAACCACTCCAAGATACATTCCAAATGACATTATGATGAACTAAATAACCTTTACTATTATTATCGAGATATATTCCTGCTGCTTTTCCAGGACTACCTGGGGTATGAGAATATGCCGGTGCAGTAGCATCATGAAACCAGTTGTGATGAATTTCACCATTTTTTAAGTTATTATTTCCAACGGTATAAAATATTCCGGAATCACTGTTAATTAGTTGGGAAGCTGAAACATCGTTGTATGCTATTTCGCAATCAGCACCGGCAACGTACATGCCATCTCTACCTGCGTTAAAGATCGTATTCTTTAAAATTTTAGTATGATTAGCACTTGTTCTTATAGGGGATGCATGTATACCAACATAATCAATATTACTAATATAATTACCTTCAATGGTACACGTAGCAGCAGCCCAACCAGCAATTACAATACCACTTACAGAACTATGATTTACGGTACATTCCCTAACAATAGTGTTGTCTCCTAAAACCTCTAGAGCAGCTTCAGCTACTTGCGCAGAAGTATTAGTTAATGAATCATGTCCCTCGCTACCATGAACAACCATACAGTTCTCTATAATGTTATTATCTGCTCTATTATTAACCTTTAATGCACCACCATAAAAGTTTAACCTCTCTAGTTTTATATAATCACCACTAAGTTGTGCAGCATATTTTCTGGTTGCAAATTCAACACTATTATCTTCAGGTATGTTACCATCAGGGGTTTGGAAGTAAAGCGTTTTAGAGGTGTTATCATAATACCATTCTCTAGCATAGTCTAAGGCCTCTAGTTTATTAAACAAGTATAATTGCCCTCGATTATTTCCAGGATTATTCCTCCATTGTGTCGGATTATGAGGTTTGAAAGGCCATTTATTAATATCAACAGCGGTATAATTAATTTTATTTGTAGAACTTGAAGTTATGGTTCTTGTCCAACTTGTGCCAGAATGTGCTCCTAAATAATATACTAGTCCACCTGTCCAATCAATGTTAGGAATACCGTTAGCAAGAAAGTGAGAACCATCACCACCAGTTACGGGGGTACAATTCACTGTCCAGCGATTGTTGTCTGTATTATTTGGCCATCTAGCTAGATCCATATATTCACTATCATGATAAACAGCTCTAAATCGACTTTCAATGGTCATATCTACGTTTACCTTGTATATACTACCATTATGAGGTTGCCAACCATTTATTATGCTTGTTGCCTTAATATTTACTGTTTCTCCATCAGCAGCTTTAAAGGTTAAATAGTTTCCTGAATTTCCATTTTTGGCAATAAATAATTCCTCTTCGTAAGTACCTCCTTTAATGATACAAATATCTCCGGGTGTTATTACCGAAACCGCTTTACTAAACGTTTTGTAAGGATTATTGATTGATCCATCATTATTGTCATCTCCATCTGTTGCCACATATATATTTTGTGCACCATTGATGCCGGGGAACAGTAGTAGAAAAGTGAATAAACAGAGTTGATTTAATTTATCCATAGTCTTAAAATTTTTCTACAAAAAAAAGAGAAATATACTGTATCTGACATTATCAATATGTTTTTTTTAGTAACATATGATTAAAGAATTGTAGATAATAATTGAGTTTTTTAATAATTTAATTACGTTAAATGATTATTTAACAATGTTTTAATAAACTTAAACGTGTTGTTCTTGAGAATGATATTTGCTATTGAAAGGAATATATTGTTTTTTTATCGCTATATATGCCAAATGTTTATTTTTGATTTTTATGAATAAAATTACCATTGCCATTGATGGGTTTTCGTCCACTGGGAAAAGTACCATCGCCAAACAACTAGCAAAACAATTGGGTTATGTGTATGTTGATACCGGAGCTATGTATAGATCTGTTACCCTATACGCTATGGAAAATGGATTAATAAACAATAACGACTTTAATAAAGAAGCTCTTGTTTATCAATTGCCTAGTATTCAAATAAGCTTTGAGTTTAATGCAGATTTAGGGTTTGCAGAAGTTTATTTAAACGGCATTAATGTTGAAAAAAAAATCAGAACGCTTAAAGTATCTGGTTATGTTAGTCAAGTAGCTGCTGTTTCAGAAGTACGACAAAAGTTGGTGGAACAACAACAGAAAATGGGAGAAGATAAAGGTGTGGTTATGGACGGCAGGGATATCGGAACTGTAGTTTTTCCAAATGCAAAATTAAAGGTATTTATGGTTGCTTCTGCTGAAACTAGAGCGGAAAGACGTTATAAAGAACTCATTAATAGAGGTGAGCATGTAAACTATGAAGCTGTTTTAAAAAATGTTACAGATCGCGATTATATTGATACGAACAGGGCAGATTCTCCTTTAATAAAGGCTGATGATGCCATTGAGATTGATAATTCCTATCTTTCATTAGAGGAGCAATTTGATAAAATTTTGCAATTAGCTATAATGGCTATTGAAGATTATGAATAAAAAAATATTACCAATAAAGAAGGTGAATCTAAAGTTTGGATTCACCTTTTTATATTCTTTTTGACACCCTACAGATTTGGAATAATCAACTCTTGATCTGGGTGGATTAAATCAGGGTTTTTTAAAATATCAGAATTTGCCTTAAAAATGTCTTGATATTTAGCAGCATTACCATAATAATGCTTTGCTATTTTACCTAAAGTTTCTCCACTTTTTACTGTATGTCTGTGGTAAACACTTTCATCAGCAACAGTAATATTTGCTAAAATGTCAGAAGGACTTTCCCCTCCAATTTCTTTAATTTTATCCCAAAGGATGTTTTTTTCATACGGCGTATTTGCTGTTCCTTTTACTTTAAGAACCCCATTTTCTTCAGTAACACTGCCATTTTGAATGTTTAATGATTCTCCTAAATCTAATACAGATTGGTATTTCGCTTTCATTGTCATAATTATTAAGGTTTTGATTTTTAAGTTTGAGTTAAACAATATAGTAAATTTCTTATCTAGAAATATGATTATTTGGTCTTAAGTTTTTCAATTATTTAGACACGCTATTTTATTGAAAGTCACATCTTATTTTATTTTCTCATTTTTAGGTAATTAGATAGATAATACTTATTTTTGCACTCCTTTTAGCGAATCGTCAGGAAGATAAAAGGAAACGAAACGAAAAACAAAATAACACTTCTGTGTGTTAAACGCTTAAATTTCCTGAAACATGCGGAATACAAAACATAATATTATCCCATAAAGTGTGGTAATATTATCATTAAATTAAATGGCGGAAAACGCAAAACAAGCTGAAGTTGAAGCAACTGAAGCAAAAACTGTTGAAGCTCCAGTAGTATCTGAAGCAAAAGCAAATCCTGAAAAATTCTTAAAAGAGTTCAACTGGCACAATTACCAAGAAGGTATTGATGAAGTTGATGATCAACAATTAAAAGAATTTGAAAAATTAGTAGCTGAAAATTTTGTTGACACTTTAGATGACGAGGTTGTAGAAGGAACTGTAGTACATATTACAGATCGCGATGCAATTATTGATATCAATGCGAAATCTGAAGGTGTAATTTCTTTAAACGAATTTCGTTACAATCCAGGTCTTAAAGAAGGAGATAAGGTAGAAGTTTTAATTGATGTGCGTGAAGATGCTACAGGTCAATTAGTTTTATCTCACAGAAAAGCTCGTGTTATTAAAGCATGGGATCGTGTTAATAAAGCACATGAAACTGGTGAAATCGTTAATGGTTTTGTTAAATGTAGAACTAAAGGTGGTATGATTGTAGATGTATTCGGTATCGAAGCATTCTTACCAGGTTCTCAAATTGATGTTAAACCAATTAGAGATTACGATCAGTACGTAAATAAAACTATGGAATTCAAAGTTGTGAAAATCAACCATGAATTTAAAAACGTAGTAGTTTCTCATAAGGCGCTTATTGAAGCTGATATTGAAGAACAAAAGAAAGAAATTATTGGTCAATTAGAAAAAGGTCAAGTATTAGAAGGTGTTGTTAAAAACATTACTTCTTACGGTGTATTTATTGATCTTGGAGGTGTTGATGGATTAGTTCATATTACAGATTTATCATGGTCTAGAATCAATCATCCAAATGAGATTGTTGAGTTAGACCAAAAATTAAATGTTGTAATTCTTGATTTTGATGAAAACAAATCAAGAATCCAATTAGGTCTTAAACAATTATCTAAACACCCTTGGGAAGCTCTTGCAGAAGAAGTGAAAGTTGGTGATAAAGTAAAAGGTAAAGTAGTTGTAATTGCTGATTATGGTGCATTTATTGAAGTTGCTGATGGTGTTGAAGGGTTAATTCACGTTTCAGAAATGTCTTGGTCTACGCATTTACGCTCTGCTCAAGATTTCGTTTCTGTTGGAGATGAAGTTGAAGCGGTTATCTTAACACTTGATAGAGAAGATCGTAAAATGTCTCTTGGTATCAAGCAATTAACACCAGATCCTTGGACCGATATTACAGGTAAGTATCCTGTAGGTTCTAAGCACACCGGTATTGTACGTAACTTTACAAACTTTGGTGTTTTTGTTGAATTAGAAGAAGGAATCGACGGATTAATTTATATCTCTGATTTATCTTGGACTAAGAAAATTAAGCACCCATCTGAGTTCTGTGCCGTAGGTGATAAATTAGATGTTGTTGTACTTGAGTTAGATGTTGAAGGACGTAAATTAAGTTTAGGTCATAAGCAAACTACTGAGAATCCTTGGGATAAGTATGAAACTGAATTCGCTTTAGGAACAACACATACGGCTCCTATTGCAGAAATAGTTGATAAGGGTGCCACGGTTGAGTTCAACGAAGATATCATTGCTTTTGTTCCATCTCGTCACTTAGAGAAGGAAGACGGTAGTAAACTTAAAAAAGGAGAATCTGCAGAGTTTAAAATCATTGAATTTAACAAAGAATTTAAACGAGTTGTAGCATCTCATACTGCAATCTTTAAAGAAGAAGAAATTAAGAATGTAAAACAAGCAGTTAAGAAAGCGGCTAGTGCTGCTGCTGAAGCTAAACCTACTTTAGGTGATGCTAACGATGCTTTACAAGCTCTTAAAGATAAAATGGACGGGAAGAAATAATTAAATATTTTGTTTCTTAATTTCCGTGAATACGGAAATCCATATAGAAAAAAAGCCTTCAGGAAACTGAAGGCTTTTTTTTCTAAATAGTAAAGTAACTTTATAAATTTATGCCATAGGCCGACACAAGGTTACCACATAGTTTGGAATGTATTTGGCAGGTGACTTTGCGTCATCCTAATGACTTCATGTTATTAAAATATTTCTATAAGAGTACTGCGAAACGTAAAGGAGATAAAAGTTTATAATATTCATAAATATAAAAGCATGTATGAGAGCCCGTAACCACTTAGGATTGATGGCTTACATATGTCCCTCCAGACTCGATAAACTTTAGCCCTAATAAAGATTATATTTTAAGGTTTTTACTTCTAAATATTTGCATTACCTTTGTTTTCCAAACACGTTTGGATAGTATATGAGTCAAAAAGTTTTACTTAACGCAAAAGAGGTAAACATCATTCTTCATCGATTGGCTTGTCAACTTATTGAAAAACACAACGATTTTTCTAATACAGTACTTATTGGATTGCAGCCACGAGGTGTTTTTTTAGCTGATAGATTAGCACGCATACTTAGAGAAGATTATAAAGTTAAAAGCATTGAGTTAGGTCATTTAGATATTACTTTTTTTAGAGATGACTTTAGAAGAAGTGAAAAACCTCTTGAGGCTAATGCAACTCAAATCAATTTTATTGTTGAGGATAGGAATATCGTTTTTATTGATGATGTATTATATACAGGTCGTAGCATTAGAGCGGCATTAACAGCGATACAATCTTTTGGAAGACCTAACGAAATAGAATTGTTAACTTTAATAGATAGGAGATTTAGCAGGCATTTACCTATTCAGCCAGATTATAGAGGGCGTCAGGTAGATGTAATAAATAACGAAAAAGTAAAAGTAAACTGGAAAGAACATGATGATGAGGATTCGGTTTACTTAATTGAAAAATAAACTAGAATAATGAGCGAATTAAGTGTCAATCACTTATTAGGAATAAAGTATCTTAATCAAAAAGATATTCAACTTATTTTTGAAACAGCCGATCACTTTAAAGAAGTGATAAACAGACCCATTAAAAAAGTGCCTTCGCTTAGAGATATTACCATAGCCAATCTGTTTTTTGAAAACTCAACTAGAACCAAGTTGTCTTTTGAATTAGCTGAGAAGCGATTATCTGCCGATGTGATTAATTTTTCATCTGCACAATCTTCAGTAAAAAAAGGAGAAACATTAATTGATACAGTAAATAATATCTTATCAATGAAAGTGGATATGGTTGTTATGCGTCACCCCAATCCTGGTGCTGGAGTATTCCTTTCAAAGCATGTAGATGCAAGTATAATTAATGCTGGTGATGGGGCTCATGAACACCCAACACAAGCCTTACTTGACACCTATTCTATTAGAGAAAAGTTAGGAGATGTTGGAGGTAAAAAGGTCGTTATAGTTGGCGATATTTTGCACAGTAGAGTAGCCCTATCCAATATATTTGCGTTACAACTTCAAGGTGCAGAAGTTATGGTATGTGGCCCTAAAACTTTAATTCCTAAGTATATTAATGACCTTGGAGTGAGAGTTGAAGCAAATTTACGTAACGCATTGAAATGGTGTGATGTAGCAAATATGCTTCGTGTGCAAAACGAACGTATGGATATTAGCTATTTTCCTTCCACTAGAGAGTATACACAACAATTTGGTGTGAATAAGGATTTGTTAAATTCATTAGATAAGGAAATCACTATTATGCACCCCGGACCAATAAATAGAGGGGTTGAAATTACTAGTGATGTAGCAGATTCAAAACAAGCAATAATATTAGATCAAGTTCAGAATGGCGTAGCTATTAGAATGGCTGTAATTTACTTGCTAGCATCAAAAATAAAATAGTAGATTATGATTTTAGACCAGAATGGAAACACGTCCATAATCACACAGGAAAAAGTTACGGTTATAGAGTTGGTAAAAAAGGTTCAAGCTTTATATCCGAAATTTCAAAACCATAATATCATTATAGCGCTTAATACATTGGGCACTTTTGTAAAAGATGATATTGTTGAATTTTTAGAACTATCGAATACTCATAAGGCTTCAAAGCACTCTTTTGTTATAGTTTCTGACAAAATTGATTTAGATGTTGTTCCAGATAGCATTGTTGTTGTTCCCACACTCCAGGAAGCTCATGATATCATTGAAATGGAAGATATGGAACGTGATTTAGGGTTTTAATTATGATCAATTATAATCTTGCTCAAGTCAATGTAGCTAAACGTTTGGCTCCCATGGATGACCCCATAATGCAAGATTTTGTAAATAATATTGAACGTATCAATGCGATTGCAGATATAAGTAACGGATTTAAATGGCGTTTACAAGATGAGGATAAGGATGAGGCTGCGACTGTTTTTGATGATGACTCATTAGTCATAAATATGTCTGTTTGGGAAGATTTAGAATCTCTTTTTAGTTACACTTATAAATCTGGGCATATTGAAGTTTTTAAACGAAAGAAAGAATGGTTTAGTAAGATGAAGATGATGCATATGGCTTTTTGGTATGTTCCAGAAGGGTACGAACCTACTTTTCAAGATGCTAAAGAACGTTTGGATTATTTAAATGTTCATGGCGATACGCCTTTTGCATTTTCTTTTAAAAGTAAGTTTACGCCAGAAGATGCTTTAGAATATAAACAGCTAAGTTAATTATGAGGTTATCTATTTTAGGCTGTTACAGCGCAACTCCAAGAGCTCTAAACAACACAACTTCACAGGTTTTAGAAATAAACAGTCATATGTTTTTGATTGATTGTGGAGAAGGAGCACAGGTGCAGTTACGAAAGCATAAAGTCAAGTTTAACAGAATTAAACATATTTTTATATCGCATCTACATGGAGACCACTTTTTTGGTTTGGTTGGTTTAATTTCTACATTTAGACTTCTTACAAGAGAGGCAGATTTACATATTTATGGTCCAAAAGGTATTAAAGAGGTGGTGACGCTACAAATGAAGCTTGCGGACTCTTGGACTAACTTTAACTTATACTTCCATGAGTTAACTTCAACCGAATCGGAATTAATTTTTGAAGATGATAAAGTTGAGGTATATACTATTCCTTTAAATCATAGAGTGTATACAAACGGATTTCTATTTAAGGCAAAAGAAGGAGCTAGAAAATTGGATGTTCAAGCAGCACAAGAAGCTCATATAGATGTGGCCTATTATAGGAAGTTAACTCAAGGATTTGATGTTGAGAATAAAAAGGGGATAGTGATAAGTAATAATGCAGTAACAAAGCCTGGACCAAGACCTAAAAGTTATGCCTTTTGTAGTGATACGATGTATAAAGAGGATATTGTTCCTATCATAAAAAATGTGGACGTGTTATATCATGAATCTACTTTTTTAGAACAGCACGCCCATTTAACATCTAAAACTAAGCATTCTACAGCTATGGAAGCTGCTAGAATTGCTCAAAAAGCAGGAGTGGGTACATTAGTACTAGGGCATTATTCGACACGATACGATGGTTTAAATGCGTTTAAAGAAGAAGCACAGAGTGTTTTTGAAAGAGTAGAACTTGCAGAAGATGGCAAGGTATTTGACTTTTAGCAGAGGAGTTTAATAATTTAATTAGTTACTTTCCAAATAATTCTTGAAGTCGATTAACCAATTATCAACTTGCTTTTTAAATATATCGAGGCAAACTTTGGCAATTACGTTTACTACCAACCTTTAAATTTAATATAATCTATCTAGGGCTGTTACTTTAGTTGGTTTATTTTTAAAATATTAGCATAAAAAATAGAAGTTAATTTAATTCTTTCAGATTTGAAATCCAATTTACAGCTTCAGTTAAGGAATAACAACGCTTAATGCTTTTTGATGAAAACTGTTTTTCAATTGCAGCATTCATCGATGTAAAATTATTATAAGCGACTATTGCACTTGCCACAAGAATTCCATATTTCTTATATACTTTTTCCCAAGAATGGGGATTCATTGAATAGGAGTTTACCCTATTAGAAAGATAGCCCAATTTAGCATC
Organism: uncultured Algibacter sp.; assembly: GCF_947495925.1. GTDB lineage: Bacteria > Bacteroidota > Bacteroidia > Flavobacteriales > Flavobacteriaceae > Algibacter_E. The sequence continues at coordinate 188,820 of NZ_CANMAU010000005.1, read as the reverse complement.
TGCTCCATAAAACTTAATGACATCGCTCATAACATCTTTAACCATTTCCCAATCAAAATGAACACTCTCATTCAATTCTGCAATAAAAAAACGCTCACAGAAATAAAAAGTCCCAAATGGCTTTTCAATTTTAGAATGTTTAATGCTTTTGAAATATTCAGAATTTTCAAATTTCATATTGGTTATGCTATCGTGATACCAATTTAAGAAGTTTATGGCAAATTCATAACTTATAAAAATTAAATTTCCGTTATTTTGTATTCTATGAAAAAGGATTTAGGTAATTATAGAAAATCATACGAAAAAGGGACCTTGTTATTAAATGAAGTTCCCGAAAACCCTATGGAGTTGTTCCAAAAATGGTTTTATGAAGTGGATAAACATTTTATTGAAGATGAAACCAATGCGATGACGGTTTCTACCATGGGTCTAGATGGGTATCCAAAGAGTAGGGTAGTGTTGCTAAAGAAATACACCTACGAGGGCTTTATTTTTTATACGAACTATAATAGTGAAAAAGGTAAAGCAATTGCACTTAACCCAAATGTATGTCTATCCTTTTTCTGGCATGGTGCTGAAAGACAAATTATAATTAAGGGTAAAGCTGAAAAGATTGCAGAAAACCTAAGTGATGGCTATTTTGAATCTAGACCAAAAGGAAGTCAATTAGGAGCTATTGCTTCAAATCAAAGTGAAACGGTTAAGAATAGGGAGTTTCTTGAAGCAAAGCTCTTAGAATTGGAAAGAGCTTACATGGGTAAGGATATTGAAAGACCCAAGCACTGGGGAGGCTATATTGTTAAGCCAGTTGAAATTGAGTTTTGGCAAGGACGCCCCAATAGATTACATGATCGCATACGTTATCAACTTCAACAAGACTACAATTGGCAAATAGATCGACTATCTCCTTAAAAATAGGTTGAAATACATATTTTTGCATATCAATCATGCATTTCATCGTTTAAAAACTAATTATATCGACGAAACGCAAGCTGTTAATCGATTTTAACATTTTGTTAACAGCGGCTTCAAATCGCGTAAGTAACTTTATGGTCCCAAACCTAAATTGCTTAACCTATGAAGCTTTTCTCTAAAGTGCCATTTATGGTATTGTTAGTGGTTTTATCGTTGTTTTCATGCTCAAAAGATAGCTTTGACGATGGCGTAGATGCCCTAGAAATGAACTTAGTTGAAACCGAAGCTAAGACTATCGAACTTGAAATTCTTGAATTAATTAATGAGCACAGACAGTCTCTAGGTCTTAGTACCTTAGATGATATGAGTGTGGTTAAATCTGTGGCTTACAGTCATACCGACTATATGGTGGATAATGACATCGTATCTCATGACAACTTTTATACAAGGAGTAACTATCTAAAATCAAATTTAGGCGCTAAAAAAGTGTCTGAAAATGTGGCTTATGGCTATAGCACTGCTGAAGGTGTTGTAAATGCGTGGATAAAAAGTACAAATCATAAAATTAACCTTGAAGGCGATTATACAAATTTTGATATTTCTGCTGAAAAAAATAAGGATGGTAGATGGTATTTTACCAACATCTTTATAAAGAAATAAAAATATTAATTTAACCTTTGGTAAAAAAACCTCTGGTAGTTCGAGAGAATTTTTTGTGTAATTCGTTTTAGTTCTATGTTTTTAGGTATCTGTAATAACAAACTCTGTTTTCTATGTATTCGATTTACATTTAGATAAAAGTTGTAGAATTATTCCCTTGATTAATTTCTGTTATTAGCCATAAATTCAAAAAAAAGCCTTTAGGTTCACCTGTCTTATTTTTATTAGCTTTTTGGAGCCTAACCATATAATATAAAGATATCTTAGTCAATTCTATAACCTTCCATCAACCTCTTAAGTATTGATATTTGTGAATTCATTTTGAAGATGTTCAGGATTGTCATCACCTTTAAGAGTATTTATCTAGTGATTATACTACCAACATAAAGCTTAATAATGACTACCTGTATCCAAGATTCAAAAGATTAAAAGTCTTATGCTTTAACTAAATTGTTTTAATGATAGTGATACATTAAAATTAAAAACCACTAAAAACTAAGTTTCTAGTGGTTCTTAAGGTTGGTTAATTATAATTAGGTTATTTATAATTGGTAGGTACAGGAATAAAGTTAGTACGTCTATTTAATTGATGTTCTTCTTCAGTACACTTAATAGCTTCACTACAATCATTAACTAGATTCTGTTCTCCATAACCCATATATTCAATAATTCTTGAAGCACTAATTCCTTTTGATGTTAAATAATTGTATGATGAATTAGCTCTTTTTTGAGATAAGAGTTCATTGTATTTGGCAGCCCCCCTAGAATCTGAATACGCTTCAATTTTAATCGTCAAGCCCGGATAAGTGTTCAGCATTAAATCGATAATTTCATCCAGATTAGTTGTGTCTTCAGAACGTATAGTTGCACTATCAAAATTAAAATAAATAGTGCCTAAATTAGTAACTGGTTGCACTATTGTTGGAGGTATTACATTCATTGAAAAGTCAGAGGTAATGCTAGAAACATGTCTGTCAATACCTTTTGAACTGATCGTTTTGGTATCATCAACAAAGTTGTCTTTTTTAACAATAATGTTATAATCCGTATTTCTGTCGATATTTAATTGGTAATATCCATTTTCATCAGTTTTAACAAAGGCAATTTCTTGACCACTATCGTCTAAAATAGCTACTGTTGCATCTGGTATTGCTGTACTTGTAGCGTTATCGTAAACTGTACCTTCAATTTTTAACTGAGGAATTCTATCAAATGCATAAATATCATCACTACCAATCCCGCCTTCTCTATTTGACGCAAAATAACCAGATAGACCGTCATCATTCATAAAAAACGAAAAGTCATCTTTATTTGAATTTACCGGAACTCCTAAATTTAAAACATTAATTATATTTTTATCCTTATCTGCTACGGTTACAAATACGTCTAATAATCCCAATCCTTGGTGACCGTCTGAAGAAAAGAAAAGAATTCCTTCGCTATTTATAAAAGGAAATCTTTCATTTTTATCTGTATTAACAACACTCCCCGCATTTTTTGGCTTTCCGTAAGAACCATTTGCGTTAATATCAACATAGAAAATATCAGAACCACCTATGCTACCGGGCATATCAGAAGCAAAATAAAGCTTTGTTTCGTCTTCATTTAAAGCGGGATGGCCTGTAGAAAAATCATCACTATTAAATGGTAATTCTTTAATGTCGGTCCATTTATTATCAACTAATGATGCTTTATAAATTTTTATCGTTGAAATACCTTCATTGTTTCTACCTAAACTATTTTTAATAAAAGACGTTCTAGAAAAGTACATGGTATTACCATCTTTCGAAATGGTTATAGGACCTTCGTGGAATATAGAATTTATATCGCCATTAAGTTTTGAGCCATTATTTACAATGCTATCATTAGTACTTTTATCTGTGACATATACATCTAGAAAAGGTTCTTCATTCCATCCATATTTGTGTTTGGATAAAACTCCTTCATCTCTAGAAGAAGCAAAATAAACGTTGCCATTGTGTTCATAAGCACCAAAATCACTATATTTTGAATTGAATTTTACTTCGGTCAAAAAATATTGCGGCTCGCTGTTAAAAATGGAGTTTATAAAGTCAGAATCTTTTTGATAAGTTGATGTATTAAGTTTTCCTCCAGCTTCTTCATAGCGTTTCATCCAAATTCGGGATTCCTCATAATCTTTTACACCTCTTAGTGCCTGAGCATAATTGTAATAGTATTGGATAGGAACATTATTTTGTTCAATAGCTTTTTTATAGTAAACTACTGCGCTGTCAGGGTTCCTCATATAGGCATAACTGTCTGCAAGTTGCCTCACTGCAAAATCTGCATTATAATTTTTGTCTATGAGCTCATGATAAACATTTGTGGCATCAACAAACGCGAATTTGTTGAATAGGTTATCTGCTTTTTTTTGTCTACCACTTTGGGCATAGGACAAAAATCCTAGAATTAAAGTGAAGCTCGCTATTATATAGTTTTTTAATTTCATGGGGTCTTGAGTTAATTAAAAAATCTTTTCTATTCCTTTTAAGAATATATAATAATGCTCAGTATTTAATTAAAAATAGAAGGGCATCATTCCATTTTCACGACTATAAATTGTGTACGTCTGTTTAATTGATGGGCTTCTTCTTCACAATTAGCGCCATCTTCACATCCATTGGTTAATCTACGCTCACCAAAACCTTGATGCTCTGTTATTCTAGCTGGGTCAATACCTTTAGTTATTAAATAATCGTAAGTTGCATTAGCTCTATCAATTGAAAGTTTATCGTTGTATGATAGCTTACCTCTCGAATCTGTATGTGACTCAATTCGAATAACCATTTCTGGATAATCATTTTGCATCAACCTTACAATCTTATCTAATTCTATAGCTGCATCTTCTCTAATATTATACTTGTTGAAGTCAAAATAAATAGTGTTTAATTCTGCTAATTTGACAACATTAGGTACTGGATTCAGTAGTAAATTTGCATTAATGGTAATCAACTCTGTTTGAATGTTTTTAGAAGTAAATTTTCTATAATCATCAATATACTTATCTTGGCCTGCAACAATTTTATAATCTTTATTTCTGTCAATATTTATTTGATAATAACCATTTTCATCGGTCTCCATATAAGCTATTTGATTACCTTCATCATCGAACAAGGTAATTTTAGCCCCTACAATAGGTTGTGTGTTAATAGCATCTGTTACAACGCCCTCAACATGAAGTACAGGTTCTCTATGAAATGCATAAATATCATCACTACCGCGACCACCTTTTCTATTTGAAGCAAAATAACCAGTTATACCATTTGTATTCATAGTAAATGCAAAATCATCGCTATTTGAATTAACTGGTACACCAAGATTTATAACATCAGCAATAGTGTTTTCATCTTCCCCTTTAATAGTGGCAAAAATGTCTAAAAGACCTAGTCCAGTATGACCATCTGAAGAGAAGAAAAGAACACCTTCATTGTTTATAAAAGGGAATCCTTCAGCACTCTCAGTATTTACAACATCTCCAATATTTTTCATATCGGTAAGAGATCCATCAGCCTCAATGTTTACTACCCAAATATCGGAACCTCCATATCCTCCTGGTCTGTCAGAAGTGAAGTATAATTTAGTATCGTCAATATTTAAAGCTGCATGTTGGGTTGAAAAGTCATCACTATTTATAGGTAAATCTTCAATATTTGTCCATTCTCCTTCAATTAACGTCGCTCTATAAATTTTCATATTGGTTAAACCTTTATTGTCTTTTGCTTCGAAACCTTCCGTAAAGTTGTTTCTAGAAAAATACATAGTTTGTCCATTTTTTGTTATTGTAGCTGGCCCATCGTGGTAAATAGAATTTACATCGCCAGGTACTTTTGCTGTATGGTCAACATTTTTTTTAGTCCCTGCTTCCGCCATATAAATGTCTAAAAAAGGTTGTTCATTCCATCCATATACACGCTTAATTCCAACACCTTCGTCTCTAGCTGAAGCAAAGTAAACATTGCCATCATGTTCAAAAGCTCCAAAATCACTAAACTTCGAGTTAAATCGAATTTTATCTAAAAAATACTGTTGTTTAGCCCCAAAAACACTGCTAATAAAATTAACATCCTTGGAAAAGTCATTAGCGTTTACTACACCACCTGAATCTTTATAGCGTTGCAGCCATATCTGAGATTCATCGTATTCTTTTATACCTCTTAGAGACTGTGCGTATTTATAGTAATATTCAACAGGTACATTTTCCTGCTTAACTACACTTTTATAATATCTAGATGCATTTTTAGGGTCTCTTAAAAAGGCATAACAATCTGCTAATTTTCTTGTAGCATAATCTCTATTGTAATTTTTTTGAATTAAATCTTTATAGACATCTGCAGCTTTAACAAATGAGAATTTATTAAATAGCGTATCGGCTCGTTTTTGTCTTCCTTGTTGAGCGTATGTTAAAACACTTAACATTAACGTGATACAAAGTAATATGTGACTTTTATATTTCATAGAAAACAAGTATTTAGAAATATCTAGGTGATTTAAGTTTAGAACTAATGAATTTAAACTCGTACATTAATAAAATTTCGTGAGTACCAGTAGTATAACTCGCAATATCTGAAATTGGCTTTTCATAAGCATAACCTATGCGTAATTGCTTTGATACTTGAAAATCTGCAATACCACCTATAGCGGCAGTCTGCTCGTTTATTCTATATGAAGCACCAAGCCAAAATTTTTCATTATATAAGAAATTTGCAGTTAAATCATAAGATAAAGGCGCTCCGTTAGTGGCTTTAATTAAAAAGGCAGGTTTAAATTTAAAACTTTTGCTCAAGTCAACAACTACACCACCAGTAAAATAATAGCTAATGCGTTCCAGAGCTTCAAAACCTTCTTCTTGATTCATGTTAGTATTCAAAATTCTAGGAGCCGATAGACCTAGATACATTCTATTCGTACTCCAATAAACACCTGCACCAATATTTGGAGACCACCTATCCTGAGTACCGTAGATTAACGGGTCATTAATATTTGAATTGTCTAGTCTGAAATCAGTATCAAAACTAAACTGAGTAAATCCACCTTTTACTCCAAAAGCAAGTTTTCCATCGTCTCCAGTAGGAATTGAATATGAAAAATCTGCGTAGAGGTATGAAAAATTCTGTGGTCCTAGGTCGTCTTCTATAAAAGACAATCCTAATCCTATTCTGTCATTTCTTAATGGCGAATGTACAGACAATGTTTGCGTAATTGGTCCTCCTTTGAAACCAACCCATTGGCTTCTGTGCAATCCAACAACGCTTAAAGCTTCTCTACTTCCCGCATATGCAGGGTTTATTGAGATTGTGTTGTACATGTACTGAGTAAATTGGGGCAATTGCTGTGCAATTCCTATCGTACTACTAAACAACGCAATAGCGATTATATGATGTTTTATAAGTTTCATAGGTTAACTTTTTATTTGGTTCCTAAGTATACTGGGCCAGTCAAAGGACTCAATCCACTATTTTTTAAACTGATTATGAAATAATATGTCCCGTTAGGTAATTTCCCTGCACCTCCTATAGATGAACTTGGAGAAGAACCATCCCAATCTCCTTTAGCACCAGAGGTTTCTACGCTACCAAGAGTATAATTACTGGATTCATATACTAGTGCCCCCCAGCGATTAAAGACTTTAACTTCCGCCACAAAACCACATAAATCAATTCCAGTAATATCGAAAGTATCGTTGTATCCATCTCCATTAGGCGTAATTGCTTTTGAAATAACAATGTCATTTTCACCACAAGGTAGTACAACACAATCAGCATGAATATTCATTACTACTTCAGTTATGCTTATACAACCCATATCTGTTGTGCTATATCTAAATTTATAGTCAATTCCTCCTGTTCCAGGTAAAAAGTCTTCACTTAGTTTAAGTACAGTTGGATCAAAAATACTTCCATTCAAGGTCGCATCTGGATTTCCTTCAATCATTTCCCATTGCCCATCTGTATTTAGAGTGCTTGGTAAATAATTATTTAAATCGACAACACCCTCTTCAAAACATCTATCTTCTGTATCAACCTCCGAGAATATTTCGTCAAGAGTAACATTTAAAGTTTGTGTGTACACTTCCTTATTGTTACAGGCATCATTTACTGTCCATGTTCTAATAATTTGATAATCTTGTAAAGCAACATCATCAAACGTATTAACTTCATTAAATTCAACAATAACATTTGCAGAACAATTATCTGTAAAATCTAACAATGGAGCATCTGGAACATCAGTACAACTAACATCCAAGGTTGGCTCATATGTAGTTGTAGGTATAGGTGCCTTTGTATCTTGAACGATAATGTTTTGAGTATGCGATGTGGTTAATCCACATTCATCAGTTGCTATCCATGTTCTTGCAATAACATAATTTGAAGGACAATTTCCGTCTGTTCTTAAATCAATAACTGAAACAATTGTCTCTCCGCAATTATCGATAGCCGAAATATCTTCAGGATTTGGAATAGCATCACATTCAACTATAATATCTCCGGGTAATGTCTCCTCTATAAACTCAGGAGCTTTAGTGTCTTGTATAGTTATAATTTGTGTGTAAGAGGTAGTATTATCACAGTCGTCAATAGCTACCCAAGTACGAGATATAATGTAATTATTCTTACAATCCCCATCAGTTCGAATATCGCTAACTGTTACAAAAGCTAAACTACAACTATCTGTTGCTGTTAAATCCTCAGGCTCTGGAACTGCATCACATTCAACAGTTATATTTGCTTCTGGTAGAGGTTGATCAAAAGTTGGTGGGGTTGTATCTTGAACTGTTATGGTTTGAATATGTGTATTTGTTAAACCACAATCATCTGTAGCAGTATATGTTCTTTCAATAACATAATTATTATCACAATCCCCATCAATTCTTAAATCCTCGACAGTTACAATGGCATCACCACAATTGTCGGAGGCTGTTAATGTTTCAGCATCAGGAACTTGCCCACATTCTACAATGAGGCTAACTGGTAAATCAGTTTGACCAAATATAGGGGCAGTGGTGTCAGATGTTGAAATCATTTGGATTGCACTTGCAGTATTACCACAAACATCTGTTGCTGTCCATGTACGTTCAATAGTAAACGTTCCTGAACATGCACCGTCTGTCCTCACATCTTCAAAGGTAATAGTAGGAGCATCATCACAATTGTCACTAGCCGTAGCTGTACCAAAATCAATTGGCGATAAATCATCACTACATTCAGCTGTGGCATTTGCCGGTAATGTAAGAACAGGTGCAGTATTATCTTTTATTGAATAAGTGTATGTCCAATCATCGGAATTACCGACACAATCTGTATATGTGTAAGTATATGTTCTTGTTCCTTCGCAAACCATAGGGTCAGGACTTTGAGTAATCACTGCTTCTGACGGTACTAATGTATTACCGCAACTATCAGTTACTGTAGGTAAGGTAAAGGTTTCTGTGGCATCTGCTATACATTCGACCGTACTTGAACCATCAACATCGGTTATTGTAAAAGCAGGTGTGTCAATTGTATAGACATAAGCCCAATCATCAGAGTTACCAGCACAATCTGTATACGTAAAAGTATATGTTCTTGTTCCTTCGCAAGTTAATGGGTTAGGACTTTCTGTAATCGTAGGAGCAGATGGCAGCAAATTACTACCATTTGAGTCCGTTACAACTGGAGGAGTTGGAGAAATAGCATCTGCTATACAACTAACGGTACCAGCTTCATCATCAGGTGCAGTAAAGGGTGTTAATTCTAAAGTATAAGTATATGTCCAATCTGCTGTATAACCCGAGCAATCAGTATAAGTGAACGTGTAAACTATAGCACCCTGACAAGCAGGTATAGTTGATGTTATAGGTCCTGTAGGAACTATAGTATTACCACAATTATCATTCACAATAGGTGGCGTTGGTACAACTACATCGTTTAAATTATCAACAATTTCAACATCATTAGCTGGTAATGTAAACTCTAATAAATCAATAGTATATATATAAACCCAATCATCAGAGTTACCATTACAATCTGTATACGTGTACGTATATGTTCTGGTTCCTTCACATGTTAACGGATCTGGGTTTTCTGTAATTACTGCAGAACTTGGTGTAAGTGTGTTACCACAAGCATCAGTTACTGTAGGTAAGGTAAAGGTTTCTGTAGCATCTGCTATACATTCTACCGTACTTGAACCATCAACATCTGCGATGGTAAAAGTAGGTGTTTCAATAGTATATGTATAAGCCCAATCATCAGAGTTACCGGCACAATCTGTATACGTATAAGTATATGTTCTTATTCCTTCACATGTTAATGGGGTAGGGCTTTCTGTAATTACCGCAGTGCTCGGGGTAATCGTATTACTGCAGCTATCAGTTACTGTAGGTAAGGTAAAGGTTTCTGTGGCATCTGCTATACATTCGACCGTACTTGAGCCATCAACATCGGTTATTGTAAAAGCAGGTGTGTCAATTGTATAGACATAAGCCCAATCATCAGAGTTACCAGCACAATCTGTATACGTAAAAGTATATGTTCTTGTTCCTTCACATGTTAATGGGTTAGGACTTTCTGTAATCGTAGGAGCAGATGGCAGCAAATTACTACCATTTGAGTCCGTTACAACTGGAGGAGTTGGAGAAATAGCATCTGCTATACAACTAACGGTACCAGCTTCATCATCAGGTGCAGTAAAGGGTGTTAATTCTAAAGTATAAGTATATGTCCAATCTGCTGTATAACCCGAGCAATCAGTATATGTGAACGTGTAAACTATAACGCCCTGACAAGCAGGTATAGTTGATGCTATAGGTCCAGTAGGAACTATAGTATTACCACAATTATCATTCACAATAGGTGGCGTTGGTACAACTACATCGTTTAAATTATCAACAATTTCAACATCATTAGCTGGTAATGTAAACTCTAATAAATCAATAGTATATATATAAACCCAATCATCAGAGTTACCAGCACAATCAGTATATGTGTACGTATATGTCCTTGTTCCTTCACATGTTAATGGATCTGGATTTTCTGTAATTACTGCAGAACTTGGTGTAAGTGTGTTACCACAAGCATCAATTACTGTAGGTAAGGTAAAGGTTTCTGTAGCATCTGCTATACATTCTACCGTAATTGAACCATCAGCCTCAGTAATACTGAGCGGTGAAGTTATATTAATAGTTATGATTTGATCCACAAAAATGGTATTACCACAGTCATCTGTTACACTATATCGTCTAGTAATGACTTCAGGACAAGTATTATTATCTGAAGTATCTGAAACAAACTCTATAATCGCTGGGTTACCAGAATTTGTCAAAACGTTGGTTACAACAGATGTGTCTGGAGCAGAAATATCAGTTGGACATTCTACATTTATTGGATCTGGAGTATCTGCAGTTGGCGGCTCGCTAACAAAAGAAACATAGTCTATATCAATAATAATTGGAGTTGGTATCGGTTCTCCTATACATAATCCATTTTGCTCAAATCCTTTAATTAAAGGCGTATTGAAAGAAATACCCGAAATTTCACCAGTTCCACTAATAAAGCCATTTGTACTTATGGTAGGGACAAAATCAGGATCATTTAAAATTGAACAATCTAGTGTGGCCGTTAATCTAAAACTTATGTCAGCCAACACAGTGTCTGGATTAGTCGGTAATGGCAATCTACCTAAGTTCCATACTATAGCTCCATTAGGGCCTAAATTTGTATCTGGATCATAAATAGGTGCCGAGTAATTCACAAGAGGTGTGTAAAATGTATTTTCATTAAATGATAAATTACTAACATCAACATTGGCAGGTATAGGAATAGTAAGAACATTACCGATAATTGCTTCAGTACCTCTATTTGTTAGTTGAATATCAAAGTCTGCATTACCACCTGGCTCTAAAGTCAAATTTGGAGGGTTTGCATTCCCATTAATAGTTGTGTTTGTTAATACGCCTACTGGTTCAGGCACATAAGCATCTACAGAAAACGTTACATTAAAAATAGCATAACCATCTGAACTTGACCCATATCTAAAGGATGTAGAGCTTTGCCCATTAGTAATTACGCTATTTCCTGCATTTGGAATATCAAACATTAAAATATCTACTCCTGTATTGTTAAACAGGGATGGGTTTCTAATATTTCCTCCAGTTAAAATAGAAGATGTGAAAAAATTACTATCAGAATTTGTTGCAGGATGTGTTAATCTTTGATAAGTATCTGTATTTAGAACCTCAATCTCAAGATAATCAGAAGTAAAACCTCTTTCTCCTTCACTGGCCATAACACCAAGCTTTATATTCACATCTCCTCCCAACGCCGCATTAAAACCATTGACGTCAAAAGAATAGATTTCACTTGGACCATTACCTCCTACAAAAGCATGACCATCAAAAACAGTTATATCCCTCCAGTTCATTTTAGAGTTCTCGTATACAACTACAATACCCCAACCTCCAGTGAGGCCATTTTGATCAGAACTCCCTTCTCTTAATGCCATATCAGCAACAAAATATTCTCCAATACCACCTCTATCAGTATCGTTTACATAAGCGGTGATATCAGCAAATGCAGTATAAATATTTTGATCTATATCCGAAGGGAAGTATATTTCGTCATTACCACTAACGACGCTAGCTTGAATTTCTTCGTAACCATTTGCTCCAGGTCCGTTGAGTAAAACTTTGGTTTTATCAAAATCTTTAGTTTCAGAACCTTTAGTAATTCTGAATGTATTAGGGTTATTATCACCATCAGCATTATCATCAGCACCAACATTAGCTCTACCAAACCAATATAAACCGGCATATAAAATATTAGAACATTCTGGAAGGGCACCATTTTCTGTAGAAAAATTTAATGTGGCGGAAGATGAATTCCATGTATTATTAACACCTGGGTTGTCTTGTACACCATCATTATCGGTATCGCTATCAATATCAACATACCGCATATCATTATTATTCGTGCTATTATTGTTATAATTCACTAAAGTAAGATTTGTATTGCCAATCATTTGGAAATCTCCTTTTACAGTGTAAATGGAGCTTGATGGAGGCAGGTTCGATACTCTAGGGCTAAAAGGCTCTCGTACTTGACCTTGTATACTTATTATTCCAATAAAAAGAAAGAACAAGAAAGGTAAAGTGTGCTTTTTTGTTAAAAACATAGAATGAGTTGCGTATAATTTTTTCATTTGACTACTTTTTTAAAATGGATCAAATAACTATTAATGTGGATTTTGAGCAAAATAAAATATCCTAACATTAGGATTTGCCGAAATAAAGCTTTCAATCTGCTGAGAGCTTGTTTTAAAAAGACATTTGATAAAAATGAACTTTAAATTTGTCATCTCTGATAATTCTGTTAAATCTATTTTGCTGCTAAGTTCGTTAACGTTCTTAATCTTAATAGTAATCAATTCAGCAGACTTATATTCCATTTGATTTAAGACTAAGATATCGGTTGAATTAATATCTTCTAAAGAAATCTTTACAACATCTCCTTCACCATACTTATTCTCAACCTTGTTGCCTTTTAGGTAAACAGTAGTTTTTAAATTAAATGCTAAATCATAGAAATCTTCTCTATCATTTTGGTCAAAACCAGAATTATCTGAAATTTCAAAAATATCTCTATCCTGTCCCATCATATAACTTGATGGCAATAAGTAAATAGAAAAAAATACTAAAAGAAAAGAAAGTTTAAAGGCAGATTTGTTTTTCATGGCTCAGTAAGATTAAAATATTGGCTTGTTCTGTTAAAGTATATTCTAGGACAATATAGGGCAACTAAATGCCATAACTATTGCTAATACAGTTTGTTAATAAAAAATCAATACAAGTTTTTGAGGGGAAAACAAGAAAAGAGGTACTTCTAAATTTAAGTGTTAAATAACACTCTGATTCAATTGGGGTCATAAATTTCATTTTTAAGTAGGTCTAGCAAAAGAACATATATGATAATAGGTGTTCAAAAAAAAATGGCAAATCACATAAATATTCGATTAAAGGTTAAAACATGTCCTATTATCGATATAATTAAAAGTTTTATCGCTTGTTAATTTCATAAAAAATAACTTACTATAAATCAGATTATTGCTATTTTTAAAGAACACAATCATTATGTCTTTTAAGACTCTAAAGAACAAATAAATCACATTTTATCGATAAATAAAACATTTTATCGATAAAATTATCTTTTTAACGACAAAAAATGCATTTTATCGATATATATGAAAAGACTTATTCTAATACGGCATGCTAAATCTTCTTGGGAATATGATGTTATTGATCATGAAAGACCTCTTATTACGCGTGGCTTAAAAGATGCTAATCTAGTGTCTAACCATTTAATAAGTAGCATTATAAGTATTGATAGTGTAATTTGTAGTGATGCTAAAAGAACTATTCAAACAGCAGATATTTTTATTGCAGGCCTTAATATTGATCCCGAAATTGTCCGTTATAATCATAATTTATATGATTTTGTTGGTAAAGAATTAATCAACGTTATAAAAAATTGCGATAATTCTGTGCATAATCTTATGATCTTTGGTCACAACCATGCTATTACTTCATTTGTTAATGCCTATGGAAGTGAGCACATTGATAATGTACCTACTTGTGGTGTTACAATAATTGAGTTTGATATTTTCAATTGGATACATTTAGAACAAGGCAAAACCATTAAAATATTATTCCCCAGAGATTTAAAGTAATATCTATTGTTTTCTATGAAATCAGATAGTTTTAATTTTCCCAATAAAACTCAAAATTTTTAGGAATTCCTTAGTCCTTAAAGATATAATATTTATGATAAATAGAATATATTTGTTTAGCAATTAATATTAAATACTATTTGATGACTAAACCTGAAATTTCCAAAAATAATAGATATATAAATAGAGAAATTAGCTGGCTACAATTTAATGCTAGAGTTTTGCAAGAGGCTCAAGACGAAACAGTTCCGTTAATTGAAAGATTGCGTTTTTTGGGAATATTTTCTAATAATTTAGATGAGTTTTTTAAAGTAAGATATGCTACGGTTAAAAGAATTGTTGAGGCCGGTAAAGGAGGAAAGAATCAACTAGGGGGTATTAAGGCTAAAGAACTTCTTGAAATTATTACTCAAATAGTTATAAAGCAACAAAGTGAAAGTGTTGGAATACTCGAGGAAATTGACGAAGAATTAAAAAAAGAAAATATTTATATCATTGATGAAACGCAGATTGATGATGCGCAACACGATTTTATAAAGCAATATTTTATAAGAGTAGTTAGTCCTGCATTGGTAACGATTATTCTTAACGATTCAGTAGTATTACCGAACTTGAAAGACAGTGGTGCATATTTGGCCGTAAAAATGCTTATGCCAGAAAATATAAAACAATTTGCCTTAATCGAAATACCAAAATCGGTCGATCGTTTTGTGGTTTTACCAAAACAAGGCGATAAGAATTTTATAATAATGGTAGACGATTTACTAAGGCATTGCTTAAGTGATATTTTCAATATTTTCGAGTATACCAGTATTTCAGCTCACATGATTAAAATTACTAGAGATGGTGAGTTAGATTTTGAAAGTGATTTAAGTAAAAGCTTTATTGAAAAAATATCAGACAGTGTTAAACATCGTCAAGTTGGTGAACCGGTTAGGTTTGTTTATGATAAAACTATAAACGATGAAACTTTAAAATATTTAATGTCGAAAATGGGGATAGATGATACAGATAGTATTATTCCTGGAGGCAGATATCATAATCGAAGAGATTATATGGGATTTCCCAGTTTAGGAAGAACAGATTTGATGTATGATAAAATTGAAGCTTTACCCATTAAAGGGCTAAGCTTGCAGGATAGTATTTTCAAAGCAATTGCAAATAAAGATTATTTACTTTATGCACCTTACCAAACGTTTTCATATGTGGTTAAGTTCTTGAGAGAAGCAGCTTTAGATCCTAAAGTTAAAACTATTAAAATAACTATTTATCGCTTAGCGGAAATATCTCATATTGCAAGTTCCTTAATTAATGCTGCTATTAATGGTAAATCTGTAACAGTTTCTATTGAGCTCCGTGCTAGATTCGATGAGCAGGCTAATATTGATTATGCACAGCAAATGGAAGATGAAGGCGTGAATTTAATATTTGGAGTAGCTGGACTTAAAGTGCATAGTAAAATGTGTGTTATTGAGCGTGAAGAAGGCAAAAAAATAAAGCGTTATGGCTTTATTAGTACGGGTAATTTTAATGAGTCTACGGCTAAAATATATACGGACTATACTTTATTTACTTCAAGTCAAAAAATATTAAAGGATGTAAATAAGATTTTCGATTTTTTCTTAACCAATTATAAAATTAATACTTACAAGCATCTTATTGTCTCCCCGCATTATACTCAGAAATCTGTATTTAAATTAATTGATGACGAGATTGAAAATGTAAAAAATGGAAAAACGGGACTAATTCGCTTAAAAATGAATAGTATTTCCAGCTACCCTATGATTGATAAACTCTATGAAGCAAGTAGAGCAGGAGTGAAAATTCAAATGATAGTGAGAGGGCTTTGTTGTTTGATTCCCGGCGTGAAAGGTATGAGTGAAAATATAGAAGTTATAAGTGTTATCGATAAATTCTTAGAGCATTCTAGAATTTATATCTTTGGACATAGTGGAGATACAAAATTGTATATTTCCTCTGCAGACTGGATGACCAGAAATATAGACAATAGAGTAGAGGTGAGTTGTCCTATTTATGATGAAGATATTAAAAGAGAAATCATCGAAACATTTAATATAAGTTGGAACGATAACGTAAAAGCAAGACTATTAAACGATTCACAAGAAAATGAGTATAGAGTTAATGGCAATGAAAAAGTACGATCTCAATATGCTGTATACGATTATTATTTAAAAAAATTAGAAGAATAATATATGCTTTCCATTAAAAAATATGCGGCCATAGATATAGGTTCGAATGCCGTAAGACTTTTGATTTCCAATATTATAGAGCAAAAAGGCAAACCAGTTCAATTTAAAAAAAACTCTCTTGTTAGGGTTCCCATACGTTTGGGAGCAGATGTTTTCATAAAAAATAAAATATCTAAAGAGAATACGCAGCGTATGCTGGATACTATGTTAGCTTTTAAATTGCTTATGAAGTCTCATAAAGTGGTAAAGTATAAAGCCTGCGCAACATCGGCAATGCGAGAGTCAGTCAACGGTAAAAAGGTGGTTGATTTAGTATTAGAGCATGCAGGTTTAAGTATTGATATTATTGGAGGTGAGGAGGAAGCCGCAATAATTGCTGCTACAGATTTAAATAAATTTATAGATCCTAATAAAACATATCTTTATGTTGATGTTGGAGGTGGTAGTACAGAATTTACTGTTATCAATAAAGGAGAACAGATAGCCTCCAAATCATTTAAAATTGGTACGGTTAGGTTACTGAATGACATGGTTAAAAATGAAGCATGGCAAGAACTAAGAGAATGGATTGGTAAAAATGCCAGGGAATATGATAAAATATCGGTTATTGGTTCTGGCGGAAACATTAATAAAATATTTAAAATCTCTGGAAAATCTATGGGAAAGCCGCTTTCATATTTCTATATGACGTCATATTATAATACACTTCAAAACTACTCTTACGAGGAGCGCATAACAGAACTTGATTTAAATCAGGATAGGGCTGATGTGATTATACCTGCTATGAGGATTTATTTGTCAGCTATGAAATGGAGCGGAGCTAAGAATATTTATGTTCCAAAAATTGGATTAGCAGATGGAATAATAAAAAGTATCTATTATGATACGGTTTCGAGCAATACACAGTAGAATTGTGCACTTTAGCTTTTATAATTGTTCTTTTTTGGATTTATAATATATATTCGTACCACAATTATTGTTATTAATTAATACCCAAATCTATTAATAATGAAATAAGCCATATTAAACTTTATATAAATGGCTAATTACATCTGATAGATTTAATAAAACATAAACAGATGAAAAAAGCACTACTATCAGCAATTCTATTTTGTTTTTCAATTTATGGATTTTCGCAAGAAGAATTAACTAATCAGGCGAAGGATACGGTTAAAGTTCAGCAGACTAATTCAGGATCTAAAAGCGTTAAATATGGTATTAGAGGCGGTTTGAATATTTCAAATTTAGACTTCGATGAAACTATAGCTTTTGATAACAAGCACAGGAATAGTGTATTTATTGGCTTTCTTGCCTGTATCCGATTTTCTAAAACATTTTCGTTAATGCCGGAACTGCAGTTTTCGGCGGAAGGAGCCAAAGCAGAACCACTTCATTTAGATTATATCCAAGCCCCAATTTTGTTTAGATTTAAGTTAAGCAATAAAATTCATGCTGGTGTAGGACCTCAAGTGGGATTAAAAGTTCATAAAGAAGGGGACCTATCCAATAATATGGCATACTCTGGTGTTGCAGGTCTAGAATATAGACTTAATTATGCGCTGTTTGTTGATGCACGTTATACTTACGGATTTAGAAATGTGTTTAATGATAATGTAGGTCTAACCGCAAAAAACACTAATATTCAAGTAGGAATTGGTTATAAATTTTAACCATGTACTTTTTCAGAAGTACCTAAATTACTTATTATTTTAGCTTCATATTCAAGAAGTTGCTGCCATTTGGCATCAACTTCTTTTTTATTTCCATATTGTCTGGCAAAGCCTAAAAACATGGTATAGTGGTTAGCTTCACTTACCATAAGATTCCTATAAAAATCGGCTAATTCTTTATCTTTAAGTTCTTCTGAAAGCAACCTAAAGCGTTCACAGCTTCTGGCTTCTATTAATGCCGCATATAGTAATCTGTGCACAAGCTGAGTGGTTCTACTACCGCCTTTAGGAAAGAATTTAACCAGTTCTATAACGTAGTCATCACGTCGGTCTCTGCCTAATACCCAGCCACGTTCTAGTATTTTATCATGTACCATTTTAAAATGGCTTATTTCCTCTTTAACAAGAGCTACCATTTCTTGAATTAACTCTGTGTATTCTGGAAAACTTACTATTAGTGATATTGCAGTACTCGTAGCCTTCTGCTCGCAAAAAGCATGATCAGTAAGTATTTCTTCAATATTTTTTTCTACAATATTTACCCAACGTGGATCAGTTGGTAGTTTTAATCCTAGCATAATTTACACGGTTTTAGCTAAAAAAATATTTTCCTTAATTTGAACGACACCTTTTTTGTCTATCGTGATTATAAAATCTTTAAAGGTTTCAGTATTTGGTATTCTAAAGGTCGTATTCAAGCATAGTATATTTTCTGTTGACGCTTCAAAATTAACCCAAACAAATTGCATGATTGCTTTATTCCAAAATGTAGGGTATTGAAAATCTTTTAAAAAAGCCTTATTTAGAATGAAGTCATTACAATAACTACCATCTTTAATAATATCAACTTTAGCTTCAAAATTACTATAAAATGTACTAACGCCCGAATTCTCCGAAACATCAAAGGTTTCTTTAATATAATTATCTTTTAAAGAATGGTATTTTATTTTCACCTGAAAACCATTATTCATAATGGTATCTGTTACAATTTCAATTGGTTGTTCAGGCACAAATCTTACTTGCTTTTTAAAAGCATTTGTAAGATTTGATTCTGCCAATACTTCTGTAGGACTTTTAAATTTTCTATATCGACCATCACAACTAAAAAACGCAAAAACAGCAAGTAGAACAAAAACAGTTAATGTATTGTTTTTTAATATTTTATACATCTAAATCGAAAGTTTTTCTTAAAATATCAATATTAGGATTTTTATCCTTAAGTTTCTCAAATTTTTCAAGAGTTGTATACGCATATTGCTTTTCCATAACTTCATTAATAGTTATGGCTAAGCTAATATCGAAGTTATTTAAAGCTTTTCTAACATAACCTAAAAGATCATATTGTTGGCGTTCAACTTCTACCTTGTTTGTTGCATTTGGGAATTCTAAATGTGCTATGCTACGTTTTACTTTTGGAACATCAATTGATAAAATTGATGCCAAATTATGTTTACCATCTTTTCGTAATTTATCGATATACTCATTCCAAACTACAATAAATGCCTCTTCAGTAAAGGGTTCTTTAGGAAGTTCTTCTTCGTTAATAACAACTTCCATTTGTTTAATTTGATGCTCTTTTTTAGCTCGAATACTGCTTAAAGATAATCCAGACCTTCTTTTACCTTCCTGTTTGAGTATAATTTTTGGAGGTTCTTTTACTTGAAATTTTTCAACAACTTCCTTTGTGTTTTCCCTGGTTTCAGTAAATTGACTGTCAGTTTTAGAAGAAGCAACATCATGCTCCCTTTTTGAAGGTACTTGAACAGGAATAGGCTTAATTCCTTTATTCTTAAAATACGAAGCTGGAATTATGTAATGTTTGCTATTTTTTTTTTCTCCATCAAAAGTGATAGAGGCAAGCTGCATAAGGCAAAGTTCAACGAGTAAACGTTGATTTTTACTCGTTTTATATTTGAGATCGCACTCATTGGCAAGATTGATACCTTGCATGAGGAAGGCTTGAGAAGCTTTTTTAGCTTGATCTAAATATTTAGCTTTAGTTTGGTCGCCAACTTCAAGAAGTTCGATGGTTTCTTCTGTTTTACTAACCAGTAAATCTCTAAAATGAGAGGCTAAACCAGCAATAAAGTGATGTCCGTCAAAACCTTTAGAAAGTGTCGTGTTAAATTGAAGTAATAATTCTGGTATTTTATTCTCTAAAACTAGATCTGTACTTGTAAAATAAGTATCGTAATCAAGGACATTTAAATTCTCCGTAACGGCCTGTCTTGTTAAGTTTTTTCCAGAAAAACTAACCACTCTATCAAAAATAGATAAAGCATCACGCATGGCACCATCTGCTTTTTGCGCAATAATATGCAAAGCGTCATCTTCAGCAGTTATACTTTGTTCTTCAGCAATGTATTTAAGATATTCTTTAGCATCTTTAACGGTAATACGTTTAAAGTCAAATATCTGGCAGCGCGATAGAATCGTTGGTATTATTTTATGCTTTTCAGTAGTAGCCAAAATAAAAATACAATGCTTTGGTGGTTCTTCTAAAGTCTTAAGAAAGGCATTAAAGGCCGCTTGCGAGAGCATATGAACCTCATCAATAATATAGACTTTGTATTTACCAACTTGTGGGGGAATTCTAACTTGATCTGTTAAACTTCTAATGTCGTCAACCGAGTTATTGGATGCGGCATCTAATTCAAAAATATTAAAAGCAAAATCTTCATCAACCGATTCAGAACCATCACTATTAATCATTTTAGCTAAAATTCTAGCGCAAGTTGTTTTACCTACACCTCGTGGCCCTGTAAATAGTAGGGCTTGTGCTAAATGATTATTATCAATGGCATTAAGCAAAGTGTTTGTAATGGCTTGCTGCCCAACCACGTCTTTAAACGTTTGGGGCCTGTATTTTCTAGCCGATACTACAAAGTGTTCCAATTTTGCTGAATTTAATTCAGCATCTATATGATGCCTATTGAATTGATAACAAAGTTAAAAATTCAATTTAGAATTTAGAATTTTAGGCTTAAAATTTGATAGGAGTTATTAACAAATATAGGATGAATTATACTCACCTTGTTTTCTTGATTTTGTACAAAAAATCAACTAAATTCGTTTAAAGTAGGATATAAGACATTAGAACGATTTCATATCATGATAGTTGTACATACTTAAAAAAATAACGATGAAACCTATAGCTTTTCTATTCATTTTAATAATTTGTATTCCTTCTATAGCTCAAACTGAAAGAGGGAAATTTTTTGAAAAAAAGAAATATGATAACAAACCCATTCCAACCTTTCAAGAAAGCAAAAAACAACTTCCTATCCCAATTCTCGATGACCATCCTGAATGGGTAGAAATGTATTGGAAAACATGGGAACTTGCTTTTTCGAATTTTAAAAAACCGCCTCAGGGCTCTCCTTTTGTTTCTAATTTTATAGATGAAGCCTTCAACGAGCTCATTTTTCAATGGGATACCCACTTTATGATTATGTTTGCAAGATATGGTCATAATATTTTTCCAGCTATAGAATCTCATGATAATTTTTATTGCCGTCAACATAATGATGGATTAATTTGGAGAGTTATTGCCGAAGCAGATGGAAGTGATCATCCATGGGGAGGTGGAAAAAACTTCTCTAGAACCATCAACCCTCCTGTATTTAGTTGGGTAGAAATGAAAAACTACGAACTGACAGGAGACGACTCTCGTTTTAAAATCGTTTTTCCAGTCCTTGAAAAATATGTTGAATGGTTAGAAAAACATCGTATGTCTATAAATACGCCTCATCAATTATACTGGACTAATGGACAGGCCTCGGGAATGGACAACACACCAAGAGACAACGAAAGACCCGATGGTCATAGCAGTTATTCACCTGTTGGATGGGTAGACATTAGCTGCCAAATGGTAATGAACTATCAAGACTTATCTAATATCTGTAGCATTCTTAATTATAAGAAAAAAGCAAAAAAATATAATATAAAAGCAAAAAAATTAGGACACAAAATTAACAAGTGGTGTTGGAATGAAGAAGATGGAATCTATTACGATGTAGACCCTAAAGGTAAACAACAAAAGATAAAAACAATTGCGTCATTTTGGCCAATGTTAGCAGGGATTACTTCAGATAAACAGAATAAAAAACTTATAGAACATCTTAAAAACCCAAATGAGTTTTGGAGAAAAAATATATTTCCTTCACTTTCCGCTGATGAAGAAGATTATTCTACGATTGGTAATTATTGGAAAGGATCGGTTTGGGCACCAACCAATTACATGGTAATTAAGGGCTTAGAAAGGACTAATAATGAAAAATTTGCGACACAATGCGCGGAAAAATATTTAGATGGACTATACCAAGTATTTGAGGAAACTGGAACTTTATGGGAATGTTATGCGCCAGATTCATTTTCCCCAGCAACATTTGAACGCAATAGAGATCTTCAAGTTCGTAAGGACTTTGTTGGTTGGACTGGAGTTGGCCCTGTTGCCTTATTAATAGAAAATATTCTTGGAATACGAGTAAATGGTAGTGCCTCTGAAATAGAATGGATTCTCAATCGAAAAGACAGACATGGAATCAAAAATATTTATTGTGGAAACACCTTAGTATCGCTGTTATATGAAATCAAAAAAGGAAAACCAACTATAACTATTACAAGTAATAATGATATAAAACTTAAAATAGTTCAAAATAAAAAATCAAAAAGTTATCGTCTTTTAAAGGGAGAAACTATTATTGAATTATAATATATAATAATTACTATGTACAACACCGTATAAAGTTAATGTGGGTTTTTATGGCTTACTACAAAGTATTCCAATTTTACTGAATTTAATTCAGTATCTCCTGAGGCCTATTAAATTGATAACGGTAGTTGAAAATTTAAATTAGAATTTAGAATTTTGGCCCTAATATTTAAGATGAGTTATTAACAAATTTGGATAAATTATACTTACCTCGTTTTCTTGACTTTGTAAAAAAAACAGCTAAATTCGTTTAACGTAAAATATAGAACATTATAACGATTTCATATCTTGATAGCTATGGTTCGTTGAATAATCTGGATCCTGAACTCAGAAACTTAGCGCAACAAATCATACCTTTAGATTTTTTGTGTGAAGCAGAAGAAATACACCTGACTCAGATACTTTCCTAAAGGCACTAACTTCAACAAGGCAATTGCTCAACAACTTCAAATTGTACAAGACAGACTCAATAACGCACCAAGGAAAATACTGGTTACAGGACACCATTAGAAGTTCTTATGCCCGAACAACAAGGGTTCCAGAACCATTGTCTAAAAACCAACCTACAATTTGAAGATCCACTTAACCAAAATGACTACCTTTGATCATGTCTTATTTATTAACATTGTTGCGCTAAGACCTTGAATGCACCCTTAATGAGAACGCTTATATTATTCTTATGTTTTTTGATGGTACAATGTACTGTAAAGGAGAAAGCAAAAAATGGTGCTTCCATAACAGAAAAACAATTTACAAACTATTCTGACTTTTCACTTCAAGATTCCCGAGAAATTCATCGAAAATTTATGGAAGGAAATTGGGGAGAAACTTTGGCTGACTGGGCTCATCAAGGAAATGATTCGAGGTACATTTTTCTTAATTACGGTGAATTCTTTTCAACATCAGTAATAAAATGCATACCCAATAAAAAGAAAGAACTTCCTGTAAGGTTAAATTCTAAAATAGAGGATTTTTTGATTGAATTAGATTCGGGAAAAATTCCGTTGAAAAACTACATTACTGAGGCGCCTGTTGATGGACTTATTGTTGTTCACAAAGGGAAAGTTGTCTTTGAAGATTATCCGCGTATGCTTCCATCAGATAAGCACTTATACATGTAACTAAAACATTTGTATCGACAGCTGTTGTATTGCTTGAAAACAGAGGTTTGATTAATTCAGAAAACACAATTAGCACCTATTTGAACGAATTGTCCGGATCAGGATGGGAAGAAATAACAATTCAAAATATTCTTGACATGGCATCTGGAATTGATTGTCCAGTTGACTTTGAAAATATGGACGCATGTTTCGCTAAATCCATAATTGCCTATGGCATCTTTAATTTTAACCAACAGCTGGAAAATCCTCTTGACTATTTGAGAACCATAGAATTTTCTAAAAAGCAGGGAACTGTGTTTGAGTACTCAGATATAAACACGATGATGCTAACGATGTTGGTAGAAAAAGTAACTAACGAGCGTTTCATCAAGTTTGTTGAAAGAGATATTTGGCAAAAGATAGGAGTAGAAAATGATGCAATATTTCAAGACGGTGGATACGGGAGAGCTGCTTCGCCACTTGGAATGAATTCAACATTAAGAGATTTGGCAAGATTTGGTCTTGCATTTAGCCCATCTGGTAGAACGGATGCCAATCCAACCATTTCGGATAGATTTTTAAACGAAATTCAAAATAATCTTAACAAAGATCTAAAGACCAGATCATGGTTTTCGGATGAGGAGCGATTTAATTCTTATCAATGGGACGAAGTTTATGAGGATGGAGATTTTTACAAACATGGACATGGAGGACAGGGACTATATGTATCTCCGTCGGAGGATTTAGTTATCGCCTTCTTTGGAATGGCGGGTAAAGACGTTACAGAACACTGGTTACCAACCATAAGTAGGCAACTAGCAACTTCAGAAATTTTCAAAAATTAACAGTACCGCAACGAACACCTTCCAAAAACAAAGCATGTATTCAATTCTAATCGATAAATAGCAAACAAGCGCATTAAGGATTGAAGTGACATCCTTTTTTGTGCATAACTATAAGTTTGTTTTGTGGGTTTAGTTTATGAATACATCAAAAATACTTGATGAGATACTGAAACAAGTTTAGCCCAAGAAAGATATAACGGAAAGCTTGGCCCGATAGGGGAATGCCTAAATAATTAAATAAATTTATAATAACCAAATTAGGAATTGTAATTTTGCGCTCAAGTAAATCGCCTTATCGCTGCGCTTTTGCGTAGAGGAAAGTCCGAACACCATAGTGCAACATAGTGGTTAATGGCCACCAGCCGAGAGGCTAGGAAAAGTGCAACAGAAAGTATGTACAGGTAATGCTGTAGTGAAACCAGGTAAACTCTATGTGGTGCAATGTCATGTAAACCAGCGTTTGAAGGCGGCACGCTTAAGGCTGGAGGGTAGACAGCTAAAGTGTATTAGTAATAATGCACTCAGATAAATGATAAGGGTGTTTTGTTGTTGTGGATGAGATTCTGAAACAAGTTCAGAACATACAGAATTCGGCTTATAGGTTTACTTTAACATAATAAACCCTTCTTTATTAATTTAAAGAAGGGTTTATCGTTTATAATAGTGACTAACTCTATTCGGTTTTAGGAGTATAATCCATGTCTGGACGCATAGATCCGCGGTGTTCTTCCATTCGGCTGACGTAGTTCATGACCTTGTTAAAGGTTTCCATTCTATCTGGGCCTAGTACTTTTTTGTTTTCTTCACTTCTTTGTGCCGCATCCATTTCGTCTTTAAACGCGACAGAAACCATATAATAATGCTCCATTTGCCCTAAACCATCGCTATACACCCGGTAATATAGTTTAGACCCTTTTTCTTTAAACATATCTCTAACGGCTATCATGCCTTCTTTAATGTTTTTGGCATCTTCTGGTTTGTAGTACATATAATACCATTCTCTATAAGTTTCATCGGCTGGTGCATTACTTACGCCTTCTGGCATGTATGAAAGCTCATCATTTTTTACTATGACATAGGTGCCGTGCGAATCGTAACACCGGTCAAAACGGGCGAATAAATCGGTAAAATCATCACCCATGGCTTTGGCCATATCTGCAAAAGGACGCTCATCGAATGATGCAAAATTTTCTATTGGTGATACATAGAAATATTTATTGTCGTTGGTCATTGCAGTGAACCAAGTTACATCAATGTTATGTTCTGTGGCCGCCGTTTTAAATTCTTTCGCAATAGCTTCGTATTCCATTAACTTAGATGGTTTTACGTTATCCTGATGGATTCTGAACATTTGTTGTGCTAATGCAAGACTAGAAGTTAAGCACAAGGTTAGAGCAATTAAACTGATTTTTTTAAGGGTATTCATAATTTTATTTTTTGGTTGGTTAGTACGTTTAAATTTCAGAATTTATAGTGTCTGTTTGAACTTCGCTTAATGCTGCAAATTCTGCATTCATTTCAGTTTCATTGAAATAAATATGTTCTTCAACAATTTTACCATCAACAAATTGAACCGCCAAGTGAACTGGAATGGAAAGCTTTTTATTGCTCTTGGCGAAAGTATTGTTATGAGTGGCCCAATAGTACACCCAAGTTTCATTTTCTTTATCAAGAACCATTTCTATGTACTCTTTATCATGATTAAAACCATATGAAGACATAGCGCCCGCCATAGCCTCAAGAGCTTTCGCTCTTTTATCGACAGTAGTATGTTTAACGGAATTGACAAAGATTTTGGCCGTATCGCTAAAATGACTTTTCCATTTATCCCAATTTGCAGTTTCGTAGGCTTCTATGCCAGATTTTAGTATTTCTGTTTCTGTTGATTCAGAGAAATAACGTTGTTGAGGAGGTTCTTTGCAGGCCACAAAAAGAATAGCTGTAAATGCGAATAAAAAAAGATGCTTCATTAGATATAGTTTTAAAGGTTAGTGTTTAACTTTAAACCATATACATAAACAGCAAAAAAAAATTTTGGCTGTGAGTCAACAATTCATAGAACCTTGGGACTCTTAGGAGAGAGAACTCTAAAGTACTGAAAAAAAGATAATTAAAAAAATTAGTTTATTTGATTCTTTTCAAAAAAACTAAAAACGTTACCGCCATAACTCTTAGAATAGGCGTAGTGTTCAACTTCAGAAAGGTCTGTATGTTTGGAGTGTTCCACTATAAGTATGCCTTCTTCCATTAGGATGTTGTTTTTAAAAACAAGCTCTGGGATTTTAGAAAATTGCTCAAGAGAAAAATCATAAGGAGGATCTGCAAACACGATGTTAGCTTGTATAGTACACTTTTCTAGAAATTTAAAAACATCGCTTTTTATGGTCTGTATGGGCATTTCAAATTTATTAGCTGTTTGATCGATAAATTTAATACAACCAAAATCTCGATCTACACAAGTGATGTTTTCTGTACCTCTAGAGGCAAATTCATAACTAATATTGCCTGTGCCAGCAAACAAATCTAATACTGAAACATCATCAAAATAATAGAGGTTATTTATAATATTGAATAATGACTCCTTAGCCATATCTGTTGTAGGTCTAACAGGTAAGTTTTTTGGAGCAACAATTTTACGGCTTTTATATAATCCTGATATAATGCGCATTATAGGCTTTTTAATAAAGTGTAGTTTGAGTGATTTGCACTTTTTTGATTACTAAAATCAAAAGTATGTAAGTCACTACCAAAACTTATGTTTCTAATGTATTTGTATGCGATATTATATAATGCATTGCCCTTTTCTACGTCACCAAGAAAAATAAGATCAAACGCTTCTGGGTCTAAATTTAATTGTTCGGTAGTAAAGAGGATATAATAGATGAAGTCTTCTTTTGAGAGATATTTAGAGGTGTTATATAGTTTTAAAGTTCCGTTTTCAATTACAATAATTTCAAAATGATTTTTATTTACATTTACGTAAACTTTTAATCCATTACCATTCTTTTCGGTTTTTAATATACTTTCAATTAAGATGGTAGAAACATGTTTAAAAGTAAAACTGCCAAATTTGTCGTAAATAAAATTGTTAATGTTGATATAGGGGACATAAATATTAATACTATTATTCTCTTCTATAGAATCGTAAGTTATAAAATCAGATTTAAGAATTTTGGAGTTAAATTTTAAATAGTCCGCTAAATGTTCTTCATTAAACAATTCCTTAGGAACCTGTGCGCATAAATCGTTATCATGAATAACAAAAACTTTTTGAAATTCATTATTTAAATCCTGCTCAGTAATGAATAAATTTTTTAAATAGTCTAGAACTTCTAAAGGATTGAGGTTTTTATGAAAACTTTTATGTTCTAGTTTGGTAATAGTATTTGAATCTCTTTGTAGTATACAAAAAGAAAGTCCACTCAAACTTATTTGAATGGACAATTCTAGATTAGTTAGTTTGTTAGAACTATTATTCGTTTGAGCCATATGTTTTTGGCCAGTTTCCAGTTGTATTTACTTCGTCCATCGATCCTACTTTTAAGGCGTCTCCATTAACTCCATCAACCGATACCACTTGGTTTTCTTGAGCAACAAGATCTTTGTTTTGATCAAAAAGAATAATTGCTTTTTTAACAGATGCTTCGAAAACAGGAATATTGATACTGTTTTGCTCGATAAAACCAGCCTTTAAATCAAATTTAGAACCAGCCTCACCAACAGGTACATTCATCATGTTTTTATATCTATCAGATGATTTAAATAAAGAATCTTTAACAGGAACAAATCCTAAAGTATCAATAATCAAAATATCTTTAAACGTATCAACTCCATATAATTTTGTTAATTCCTCATCAACAATACTAGAATCTCTACGTTGAGTAATGGTATAATCTGCAGTATCAATA
This sequence comes from uncultured Algibacter sp., assembly GCF_947495925.1. Lineage (GTDB taxonomy): Bacteria > Bacteroidota > Bacteroidia > Flavobacteriales > Flavobacteriaceae > Algibacter_E. The sequence continues at coordinate 160,078 of NZ_CANMAU010000005.1, read as the reverse complement.
AATTTAATTAAACCATTAAAATCTTTAGCGAATTTACCAGTTACTTGTCTGTGAGCTAATTGAGAGTTTCTAATGTCTTTTAAACTTTCAATTACTTGAACATATCTTTTGTTTTTCAATTTATTGAATTGAATTGGCTCATAAATCGACATATATGTTTGATAACCTAAAAATGCAATTAATAACCAAAGTACTATGTTTAGAATAGGTTTAAACTTTGAAGGAATAAATTTATCAACCAACTTAACCAAGCCAATTGTAACTAATATCACTGCAACTGCAATAAGAATAAATGTTAACATAGTGTGTTATTTAATTTAAAGTTTATTAATGGTATTTAGCAAATCTACAATTTTTTTTTAATCGTAAAAACAAAGAGAGTAAAAATCATTTTTATCTTTGAATAAAAAATTAAGACAGACATAGCTCTAAATGACCGCATCCGAATTTTATTCCCTTATAAAACAGCAGTTTCCATTTCAGCCTACCGTTAAACAAAACATTGTTTTACAACAGCTATCTAATTTTATTTTTAGTAAAGATAAAAGAGAGTTGTATGTTTTGAAAGGCTATGCCGGTACAGGGAAAACTACTATTATCGGGGCTATAGTAACAAATTTATGGAAAGCTAAGAAAAGTGCTGTACTAATGGCTCCCACGGGAAGAGCAGCAAAAGTAATTGCAAATTATTCTGGTAACGAAGCCTTTACAATTCATAAAAAAATTTATTTTCCAAAGAAAGAAAAGGGAGGTAGCGTTAAATTTGTATTGCAACCTAACAAGCATAAAAACACCATTTTTATAGTTGATGAAGCTTCTATGATTCCTGATACACCAGGAGATTCCAAGTTATTTGAGGATGGTTCGTTATTGGATGATTTAATGCAATATGTTTACTCAGGACATCAATGCAAATTACTTTTAATAGGAGATACCGCCCAGCTTCCCCCAGTTAAATTGGATTTAAGTCCTGCCTTAGATGAAAACAACTTAAGTCTAAATTATAATAAAGAGGTTACAAAAATGGAGCTTGATGAGGTGGTGCGTCAAGAAGAAGGCTCTGGTATTTTAGCCAATGCAACAGTGCTTCGCGATGCGCTTTCAAATACCTTTTTTGATAATTTTAAGTTTGATTTAGAACCCTATAAAGATATTGTAAGGCTTATTGATGGTTATGAAATTATGGATGCCATAAATGATGCTTATAGTGAACTGGGTAATGAAGAAACCACCATTATAGTAAGAAGTAATAAACGAGCAAATTTATACAATCAACAAATAAGAAGTCGGATACTTTTTAATGAAAATGAGTTAACGGCTGGCGATTATTTAATGGTTGTTAAGAATAATTATTTCTGGATAAAACCAACTACTGAAGCTGGATTTATTGCTAACGGCGATATTATAGAAGTTTTAGAAATATTTAGTATTCAGGAAATTTATGGTTTTCGTTTTGCAGAAGTAAAGATAAGAATGGTCGATTACCCTAAAATGCGTCCTTTTGAAACGGTATTGCTTTTAGATACAATTGATGCAGAAACGCCATCTTTACCCTATGAAGACTCAAACAGGTTGTACCAAGAGGTTATGAAAGATTATGAAAGCGAAACGACTAAATATAAAAAGTTTTTAAAGGTTAAAGCTAACAAGCACTTTAATGCTTTACAGGTAAAGTTCTCTTATGCAATTACTTGTCACAAATCTCAAGGAGGTCAATGGAAAACCGTATTTGTTGAGCAACCATATCTTCCCAATGGTATAGATAAAGAATATTTACGTTGGTTATATACAGCCGTAACAAGAGCTAAAGAAAAGTTGTATCTTATTGGTTTTAAAGATGATTTTTTTGAAGAATAAACCATATTTTGAATACTATGACTATTGAAACTATAATAAGTATTTGTCTTGGAATAGGCTTATCTGCATCGGTAGGATTTAGAGTTTTTTTACCCTTATTTGCTTTAAGTTTAGCTTCATATTTTGATGTTTGGCAACTTAATGAATCTTGGCATTGGATAGGTGGTACAGCTGCTTTGGTGACATTAGGGGTAGCAACCTTAGTCGAAGTTTTTACTTATTTTATTCCTTATATAGATAATTTATTAGATACTATTGCGGTTCCTTTGGCGGCTCTTGCTGGTACTGCAATTATGCTTTCAACAGTTGCCGATTTGAGTCCCGTTGTAACGTGGTCATTAGCTATTATTGCAGGAGGGGGAACAGCAGCAGCGGTGGCAGGAACTTCAAGTACTACACGTTTGGCCTCAACCGCTACTACAGGTGGAATTGCGAATCCGGTAGTATCTGTTTTAGAAACAGGAACTTCGGTAGTAATGTCTGTAATTTCCATTTTCCTTCCAATTTTGGCAGGTATATTAGCGCTTCTTATTTTATTTATTGTTTACAAAATCTATAGAAAGTTTAAATCCTCGAAGGTTAAATAGCAAGAATTTTTATGTTATTTTTGGACAAGACTTTTTAACCTAATCAAATCTTAAATTGTGAAAATTATTTCAATGATTCCGGCTCGTTATGCCGCTTCGCGTTTCCCAGGTAAACTTATGCAAAAGTTAGGCGGAAAAACCGTTATTCTCAATACTTATGAAGTAGCTGTGGCAACAAATTTATTTGATGATGTATTTGTAGTTACAGATAGCGACATTATTTATAATGAAATTGTAGATCATGGAGGAAAAGCTATAATGAGTAAAAAGGAACATGAATGTGGTAGTGATAGAATTGCTGAGGCGGTAGAGTTTATGGATGTAGATATAGTAGTTAACATTCAAGGCGATGAACCTTTTACAGATAAGCAATCACTTTTAGAACTCATGGAAGTGTTTAAGGATGACCATGACAAAAAGATTGATTTGGCCTCTTTAATGGTTGAAATCAATGAAGAAGAAGAAATTAAAAACCCTAATATTTGTAAGGTTATTGTTGATAAGGATAACTTTGCACTATATTTTTCGCGCAGCCCAATTCCTTACCCTAGAGAGACTAATGTTGGTGCTAAATATTACAAACATCAGGGTGTTTATGCGTTTAGAAAAGAAGCTCTATTAGATTTTTACAGGCTCCCCATGTTGCCACTTGAGGCTTCCGAAAAAATAGAATGTATTCGTTATTTAGAGTATGGCAAGCGCATTAAAATGGTTGTAACCGACATTCAAAACGTAGAGATTGATACGCCGGAAGACCTAGAACTTGCTCAAAAATTATGGAAATAAATTATCAAAATATTAAGGTAATTGGTTTTGATGCTGATGACACTCTTTGGGTAAATGAAACATACTTTAGAGATGCAGAGCATCAATTTGCGCAATTACTTTCAAAATACGAAACTCCAAATAAAATTGATCAAGAATTATTCAAAAAAGAAATAGACAACTTGCCTTTATACGGTTATGGCGTAAAGGCTTTTGTGCTTTCAATGGTAGAATCGGCCATAGAGCTATCTAATCATAACGTATCTACACAAACTATTGATACCATATTGAATATTGGAAAAGATATGCTCAATAAGCCTGTTGAATTATTAGATGGTGTTAATGAAGTATTAAAAACCCTATCAAAAAAATACAGACTTATATTAGCTACTAAAGGTGATTTGTTAGATCAAGAACGAAAACTTGAAAAATCTGGTTTAACTGACTATTTCCATCACATTGAAGTTCTTAGTGATAAAAAGGAATTGAATTATACAAAGCTTTTAAAGCATTTAGATATTAATCCGTCTGAGTTTTTAATGATAGGGAATTCATTAAAGTCTGATGTTTTGCCTCTAGTAAACATAAAAGCAAATGCTATACATGTTCCCTTTCATACTACTTGGGCTCATGAACAAGTGAGTGAGGAAGAAACGAATGGTGTGTCGTATAAAACTATTAACTCCTTAAAAGATCTCTTGAAATTATTAAAGTAATTATGAGGGTAATTGATATTGAAAATTGGGAAAGAAAGCAGCTTTTTGAACATTTTTCAAGACTACATGATCCATATTTCGGTTTAACTATTCCTTTTGACGTCACACAAGCTTATAAAATTTCAAAAGAAAAAGATATTAGTTTTTTTGGCAAATATCTTCATGATTGTATGAAAGCAATTAATGAGGTTGAAAATTTTAAATATCGCATCGAAGAAGGGCGTGTTGTTGCGTATAATACTATTCATGCTTCAGCGACTATGATAAGAGAGGATAAAACCTTTGGGTTTTCTTTTATAGATTATGATGAAGATTTAAAGGTGTTTTTGAAGAATGTGGCTTCTGAAAAGGACAGGATTAAAAGCACCAAAGAATTGTATCCACCAAAAAATGGGCAGGATTGTATTCATTGTTCTGCCTTGCCTTGGGTGAGTTTTTCTGGTCATAAAGAACCAGCTTCAGATAAAATTGAATCCGTTCCCAGGCTAGCATTTGGTAAGGCGACTGTAGTTGATGATAAATTAATCATGAATGTTGCTATAAGTGCTAATCATGCATTGGTAGATGGCTACCACGTTGGTTTGTTTTCTGAAAAATTTCAGAAGTATTTAAACCAGTAGTATTTAAATTAATAGTATTTTTGATTGTTGTAAAAGTAAACCTATACAAATGAGTTATAAAAATTTTCCAATGGTGTCGAATGTTATTTTCGGCAGAGGTAGTTTCGATCAAATTAATGATGTGTTAGCACCTAAAAGACTTAGTGCTAAAGCACCGTTTATTTTTTTAATTGACGATGTTTTTAAAAATAATTCTTGGTTAACTTCAAGAATTTCATTGTCTTATGACGATAAAATTATTTATTGCTCGTCTGCAGAAGAACCTAAGACTTCTCAAGTTGATAAGCTAGTTGAAGACATCATCTTAATGACTAAGGAAAAGCCATCTGGAATTATTGGTATAGGCGGTGGTACTATGTTAGATTTAGCGAAAGCAGTTGCAATCATGTTAACTAATGAAGGTCCTGCAAAAGATTATCAAGGTTGGGATTTGGTTAAAAACCCAGCAATTTATCATGTTGGTATTCCTACTATTTCTGGAACTGGAGCAGAAGTCTCTAGAACAACTGTGCTAACTGGCCCTGAACGTAAATTAGGTATCAACTCAGATTATACGCCTTTTGATCAAGTTATTTTAGATTCTGAGCTAACTAAAGGTGTTCCCACAGATCAATGGTTTTATACAGGTATGGATTGCTATATTCACTGTGTTGAGTCTTTAACAGGAACCTATTTAAATAAGTTTAGTCAAACTTTTGGTGATATGGCTATTGAATTATGTAGAGATATTTACTTATCAGATAAGCTTTCTGAAGAAGAATCTCAAGAAAGTTTAATGATGGCATCATGGCACGGAGGAATGAGTATTGTTTATTCTCAAGTTGGCGTTGCGCATGCTTTAAGTTATGGACTTTCATATTTATTAGGAACTAAACACGGTATTGGTAACTGTATTGTTTTTGATCATTTAGAAGAATTCTACCCTGAAGGTGTAAAAGAGTTTAAACAAATGAAAGCTAAGCATGGCATTGAATTACCTCAAGGCATTTGTGCTGATTTAACTGATGAACAGTTTAATATCATGATTGATGTAGCTTTGAGCTTAGAACCACTTTGGGAAAACGCTTTAGGTAAAAACTGGAAAAAGGTAATGACTAGAGACAAAGTTAAAAGTTTATACCAAAAAATGTAATATGCAATGGCTAGCTAAATTCATTTATTTTAAACTATTAGGCTGGCAGATACTAGGTAATACCTCATTTTCAAAAGAGACTATTAAAAAGGCTGTAATAATTGCGGTGCCACATACAAGTTGGCATGACTTTTATATTGGTGTGTTATTACGTGCAGTTGTTCAAGTAAAAACCAATTTTATTGGAAAAAAAGCATTGTTTGTTTTTCCTTTTGGTTATTTCTTTAAAGCGTTAGGAGGCGCTCCTATAGATAGAAAGGTTAATGAAAATAAAGTAGATTCTATTGCTAAGTTGTTTGATGAAAACGAAGAGTTTAGAATGACTTTAGCTCCTGAAGGAACAAGAAAAAGGGTGGAGGAGTGGAAAACAGGTTTCTACTATATAGCTAAAAAAGCAGAGGTTCCAATTATTATGTTTACCCTTGATTTTGAGAATAAAACAAACAGAATATCCGAACCTTTTTATCCAACAAATAATATAGAAGCAGATTTTGCTTATATGTATAAGTTTTTTAAAGACGTAAAAGGTAAAGTGCCTGCTTATTCTTGATTATGGCATAATAGTTGTATTACAATTATCAAGCACATGAAACATAAAGTAAACAATTAATTGTCCCTAAAAAGAAACATGAGGCCCCAAATAAAAAAAAGCTACTTCAACAAGAAGTAGCTTTTTTGTTACCATAAATGATCGGACTTCTATTTTATTTCCTTGGAGGCATTATCAATTAAAACTCGTAAATGTTGCTTATGTGCTCTAGACGAAATGTCTCCTGATAAAGTACTCATCGTTCTTATACTTTTTAAATTATACAAAGCCATAGATTTTGCATGATGTGTGTATTTACTGCTTTGTTTCCCATTCAATATTTCAATTAGCATATTAGTATATTCTAACTGTAAATTTTGCCTGAGCGAATTTACATTTCCATATATATCTGCTTTAAAAATAGCGTTATTTAAATCCGTCATCATCGTTGAAAACTTATAAGTATTCCCATAAAGTTCTGAGTCCAATATTCTTTGTAAGGTGTTGGGATGTAATAAATGTGTAAGCACACGCTTTTGATATTTCAAAATTTGATTATGAATTTGAGGATCTTCTTGGGTGTAATCAAACCCACGCCTTTGTCTTGACAAATAATTATATAAGTCTTTAGGAGCAGTAAAGGCATTTGGTGCAAAAACATATGTTTTTAAGGCATGCATTGCTCTTTTTTGATCCGTATAACTTACCGGAGTATAAGGTTGATTAGCGCCCTCTTGACCAACCATGGCTCGATCAATATAAACACCTCCAATGTACCTTGATATAACGCCGGCTGCCGTAGCTTGTTGCCCAATAAGGATGTTGTAAACACGTTTTAGTTCTTCATAAGATTCATTTGTCTTAAGAAACTTATCCTTTGATGTTTTAAGCAATGTATTAGATAGTTTAATTCTATCAATTGCGTATGTAATGGCATCACTTGATTGATCGTGAATCATTACCCTAGGGTCAATGCCTTTTCCTGGAGAGCGCATGTCATCAGCATCATTTCCAAAAATGTGCTCTGGCCTTGTTGATTGTTTAAGTAATGTTTCACGGGAGGAGTCATTTTTAAATGGTGTATAGCCAAATTGAATGGCCCAAACATCATAAGGTCCTACAGCAACATCATCGTATTGGCCTTGCTTATGTCTATCTGGAACGATATTTAAAGTTGCATAATCCATAACTGATGCTGTTAAACACTTACCTTTTATGAACTCGGGATCATAAAGTTGTTCTGGAGAGTAGAGTTGGCTGGCCTTCATATTGTGATTTAGTCCTAAAGTATGCCCAACTTCATGCATAATAAGGGCTGTCATGGACTCTTTTTTTATCCGCTCTAATTCTAAATCATTTGCTCCTGAAGCAACTGCACTGGCCTGAGCATACATTAACTCTTGTTGCATGCCATGTGCAAATGAGCATTCATGTGTGTCGTACTCTGGTTCTATCTCGTCAGAAATATCCGAATTATATATTTTATCATAAAAAACTCGATTGGTAAAATGCACATATTCTAACATAATATCTGCCCCCAATATTTGTCCGGTTTTAGGGTTGACCATACTAGGCCCATAACCACCAAAAGGAGGTTGTGGTGATGATGTCCATCTTAAAACATTATATCTTATGTCTCCCGCATCCCAATCGGCATCATCTGGTTGAATTTTTACAACCATTGCATTTTTAATTCCAGCTTTTTCAAAAGCAACATTCCACTTTAAAACCCCTTCTGCTATAGTTTCTCTCCATTCTAATGGTGTTGAATTTTCAATCCACCAAACAATGGGTTTAACAGGTTCTGATACTTCGGCGTCTGGATTTTTCTTTTTTAAGTGCCATCTATGAACCAAATCTCTGTAAGCAACTGTTTTAGTTGAAGTTTGGTCATCTACTTTAGTAGTAAAATAGCCTACTCGCGGATCGTCATATCTAACTTCATAATCATTGTCGGGCAAGGCGATTAAACAATGTAAAACTTTAATACTTACATGTCTGGCATCAGAAACTGCATTAGAGCCTTTATTTAATACTGAGGGATTGTTATAAACATACTCAATCTCCAAATTTGTGTTTTCTGGATAATTTTTTATAGCCCTAATTTTGCTTTTATCTTTGTCTAACTTACCAAGTTTAAAAGCGGTAGGAGAGGCTCCCGGTTTACTCGCTGGTTTAATTTGCTTAAAAGTTTCTTTAAGAAATAAGTCATCAGCTTTTATAAGAAATAGACCTTTTTTCTGGTCTTGAGCTTCTATATTTAAGCTTAATAAAACCCCTTTACTTATGTTGGCATCTTTAGATTTTGACAAAGGGCTTTCTGGGTCAAAGTAAAATGATGTGTTTTGAATAACAAACTCAATTTTATCAAAATAGCGTTCGACTTTAAAAATTTTCGACCCTCTGTAAGAACCACGATTAATTCTGCCTGCATCTAAAACCCCATTGGTAATTTGTGCAAAATGAATATATTCAGTATTCAACTGATCTTCTTGTATTAGCATTTGAAGACTTCCTGTTATGGTATCTTGATAAATAGTGAATAAACCTTCTATCCTTTTGCTTGACTTTGTTAAGTCATCAATAGTTTTTTCATCTTCACTTTTTTTTGAGGTTTCTAAAACTACCTCTGTTTCATGTTTTTTCTTTTTCTTTTTTTTCTTTTGAGCTTCAGTAGCCTGAGGTAATAAGAGGATAAACGACATTAATACAAGGCCAAATGTCCTGGTGAACTTTGTTAAATTTATCATGCTAGAAATCGATTTTAGAAGGAAATATCCTTAATTATTTGAATTAGTCGTTTCAAAAATAGTGAGATTAAAAATCGTACCTATCTAAAGAAAAGTTAAATTACCTTCTTCTGTTAGATACGCCTTTTTATCCCTATATTTAGCAGATATGATAAAAGACACAAAAATCGCAGTGCTCATAGATGGTGATAACATTCCGTCAAAGTATATCTCTGAAATGATGGAAGAAATTACGAAGTATGGAACGCCAACTATAAAACGAATTTATGGGGATTGGACTAAGCCACATTTATCTAAATGGAAACATGTACTGCTTGAAAATGCCATTGCACCAATTCAACAGTACGGCTATACAACTGGCAAAAATGCTACGGATTCGGCTATGATTATTGATGCTATGGATATTTTGTATTCTGAAAAAGTGAATGGTTTTTGTTTAGTGTCTTCAGATAGTGATTTTACCAAACTAGCAACACGTTTGAGAGAGGCTGGCATGGTCGTTTATGGTATGGGAGAGAAGAAGACACCCAATCCATTTATAGTGGCTTGTGATAAGTTTATTTATTTAGAGATTCTTGCAAGTGATGATGAAGATCATGATAAAAATGAAAAAGGAGTAAAACCCAAAAAAGCCAATTTATACAATATTACCCCTAAAGTTATACGATTATTAAAAAACTCGGTTGCAGATGCTGCTGATGACGATGGATGGGCTTTTTTAGGCGATGTTGGTTCTTTAATTTTAAAGAAACAACCTAATTTCGATTCAAGGAATTTTGGTTTTCAAAAACTAACCCCTTTATTTAAATCCCTTAAACAATTTGAAATGGAACAGCGTGATCAATCCAATGGCCGTTTTAAATTAATTTATGTAAAAAACAAAGACTAAACTTATTTATCCCATTTACGAACAACCACTTTGTCAGCAGAAGGAAAATCGTTAGGAACTTTTTGAGTAACTTGCCCTGTTGCAGCCCATTCAACACCTCTTTGAAAAGTTGTAATAAATCCAGCACATTCAAAGGAATAATCCATATGCCCTAAAGCAGAATGAAAAATTCTACCGCTGCCATACTCAATAGCCATTAACATAGGTTCATGTCTTCCCGTTCCTGGTACCCCTTCTTTCCATGGTGGAGCATTTTTTTTTGCATCTGAATATGCGGTTGCTAGTATGGTCATATTTTCTCCGTGACCTCTCATACGGTCGTAGAGTTCATCTTTAGTGTGCATCCATAATTTGGGTAAGTCTTTCATTATAGGATGCTCAGGCGCTCTAGTTTGAAGCTGAAATTCATATTGCGGACCATGTGATGCACAAATACCATCAGAAGGATCTTTTACTATTTTATCTGTATCATTATAAAAAATATAAGGTCCAGATTCAACATCTCGTCCTCCCCAGGCTCCAAGCCCAATCATTCGATTGTATTCTTCCCAATCTCCCCAGGCATTGTTTGCAGCATGAACGAGAACAAAACCACCACCTTGTTTGATATAGTCCTGAAAATTTGCTTTAGTCTCTTTAGGCCACTCCGAAGATTTCCACCCCAAATTTGAGACCACAACGTCGTAAGCCTTAAAATTTGGACTGAAGTTTGGGTCATATTTCGTAGAATCAACAGCAGTTCGTTCAACTTTATCATTTAAAGGGTACATACTAAGTAATTCATTAATATCTGAAACACCTTCAACTTCATTATAATGAGGACCTATCCAAGTATACTTTTTTCTATTTATATCAACTTCAAATAAGCCCGTCTCCTCTAAATAATCTTTCATCATAAAAGTCGTTTTAGGCCATATCCCATGATTATTTTCTCCATCAACTATAAGGACTTTAAGTTTTGATTTTGGCACCTCTTTATTATTAGTGGTTCTAGACTTGCAACTTGAAAAAATGGTAAAAATAATACAGATTAAAATCAATTGAATTCTCATAAAATGAGTTTTTAAATATTAAGATTGAAAGATATAAAAAAGCTTGGTGTTTTTAGGAATCTAGTTAAAATGATAATTAAAATAATCTTCTAACTATTTAAAGTTCCTAAAATTTTATCCATTACCCAACTTGTATGTAAGGCTGTTTTACCCGTAGATGGGTGCTTCTTAAAGTTTGTAAAAGAGTCGCCCATGTTTTCTACGTGAAATTGCTGAATGTGTTTAGGATTTTCTATAAATAACGTTTCATTTTTTTTGTCACTTTTTAAAACTATTGGTTTTTCGTGAAATACAGAGAATTCTATAGTACCTTTATTCCCATAAATAGTAACCGTATCACTATGGTGGCTACACCCAAAATTCCATGTTCCCACGCCCGTAATTCCGTTTTTGTGTAACCAAGTTGCGGTAACAGCATCTTTTGCCGAATATAGTTTTTGCTGATTAGTAGCAATTCCCGTAGCCTCCACTATATTACCTAGAAGAAAAACAAACAAATCTAAACCATGACTTGCTAAGTCATCAAAATACCCACCTGGTGCTACTTGAGTATCTGTTCTCCAATTATACGCTTTTGATAAATCTTTTTCACTAGCTGGCTTACTAAGGTGTGTACTAATATGCCTAATCTCTCCAATAAAACCATCACGTATCCAATCTTTTACTTTTAAAAACCGTGGTAAAGAGCGCCTGTAATAAGACACAAATAAAGGTGTATTCAGTTTTTCAAAAGCTTCATAAATACTTAAGCTATCTTTATAACTGGGGGATAGCGGCTTTTCAATACAACAAGCTTTACCTACTTCTGCGACTTTTAAAGCATAATATTTATGCGTATCTGGTGGCGTTGCGATATATATGGCATCAATATTTGGGTCGTTTATTAGTTCATCGGCATCAGTATAAATATTTTCAATGTTATGACGTGTTGCATAATCTTTAAGTTTGGTAATATCCCTACGCATTACAGCATAAACTTTAAAACCTGGTGTTTGCTGATACGCTGGGCCACTTTTTATTTCTGTTACACTACCACACCCAATAAAACCCCAATTGACTGCTTTAACTGAGTCTCTCATTTTAACTTTGTTTTGGTGTTCCTAATAGATATAGAATTACTCCTGGTCCAGACTTAACTCTTTCTATTTCCCAATGGAATTGTTCTTTGTTTTTCAATTGATTTACAATCTCTTGCATCTCTTTTATTGAATATGTTCTTAAGCATGAAACAATACCATCCCAGAGCACAAATAATGGCACTATAGGAATTAGATATGTAAAAATAATTCGCCCTAATTTAAAAGGTCGAATAAATGGAGTTGTAAACAATACGCTTAAGGGAGAAAATAGCATAGCTATAATGCTCGGAACACTTCTTTCTTGAGCTTCAAAAACAGCAATACTACTGTTAGAGTTTACTGCGTTTTGCAATATTTTATGGGCGTCATTAGGTTTAAAATGGTGCAAAGACAAAAACTGTGTTCTTAGGCCTTTTAAATCATCAGGAACATTTTTAGCATCCACTGATGTGCTTATATAGCTAAAATTGTCAGATTGTTCAACCGTGTATTTAAAAGCAGATATGTTTGGAAAATAATCGGTTAAGACGATTTTTAAATTGGGAATATCTTTTTTTAACTTACTGTTTAACCAGAGTAAACCTCCGCCGCCACCAGATGCCAAATCAATAATGGTATTGGTGTTGGCTTTTTTTAATCCTTTTTTAATTACTGAAATTATGGGTTTATATAACTTTGTTTTGTTTGAAAGAAATTGTAGGAAATCTGTTCCATAATTTCTTATGGATTCTGGAAACCACTTTTGGTCTTCAAATTCAAAAAGATGTATTCTACCCATTTAAAAAAAGAGAGCTATTTAGGCTCTCTTATATTTTTTTATTACTCTGTTGTTTCTTCCATTGTGTGATAAACATTCTGCACGTCATCATCTTCTTCAAGTTTTTCTAAAAGCTTCTCAACGTCTGCAACCGCATCACCTGATAATGGCTTGGTAACTTGAGGAATACGCTCAAACCCAGAAGACAAAATTTCAATTTCTCTGTTTTCTAATTCAGCTTGAATGGCTCCAAAGCTTTCAAAAGGCGCATAAATTAATATACCATCGTCATCTGCAAAAACTTCTTCAGCTCCAAAATCAATAAATTCTAATTCTATTTCTTCAGGATCTAGTCCTTCACTATTAATTCTAAAATTACAAGTATGATCGAACATAAAAACAACAGAACCTGAGGTTCCAAGGCTTCCATCACATTTATTAAAATAGCTTCTAACATTAGCCACAGTACGGGTATTGTTATCAGTTGCTGTTTCTACTAAAATAGCGATACCATGAGGGGCATAACCCTCAAAAATCACTTCTTTATAATCGCCTTGACCTTTTTCGCTAGCCTTTTTTATAGCACGCTCCACATTATCCTTTGGCATGTTTACAGCCTTAGCATTTTGTATAACCGCCCTTAAACGGGAATTACTGTCTGGATCTGGCCCACCTTCTTTTACAGCCATAACAATATCTTTACCTATCCGTGTAAAGGCTTTACTCATGGCAGACCAACGTTTCATTTTTCTTGCTTTTCTAAATTCAAAAGCTCTTCCCATAATTTAAATTGTTTTATTTATTGTCCTAGCATAAACCAGAACTTTATTTTTTCTTCTATTCCGCTAAAGCGAAAGCTATCATTAATTTTAGGCTCACAAAGTTAAAAACCTATGAGGTAATTACAAATTATTCCTCAGGTTCTACAATATGCTCGATCGCAGCAGCCAATTTAAAATCTTTATTGGTTACCCCACCAACATCGTGGGTTGATAATGAAATGCTTAAAACATTATAAACGTTTGACCAATTTGGATGATGATTTAAAGCTTCGCACTCGAAAGCAATACGGCTCATTGCGCTAAAACAATCTTTAAAATTCTCAAACTCAAATTCGGCATGTATGGCGTTTTCAAAATAATCCCAATCTGGGTATCGTAATAGCTTTTTTTCTATATCTTCTAAAGATAGTTTACTCATAATACTGTAAAATATAATTGTTCCCAATTTAGGAAATTGTGCTTTTAAAATCAACTATATTTTTAATTCTGTTAATATGTCCTGACTATTTAATTGTAAATGTTTTGGAAGTTTGTTAAACTTTGGTAAAACGGCTAAATACCGGTCATCATTTGTAGTATATACGCGTTTATAATGTGTCGGGTTTTTAAATTCTAAAGTCGAAATTATTTCTTTAGTAAAATCATCATGATGAACCAAATCTTCACTTCCAAGGTGAAATATACCCGATTTATTTCGATTAATGATATAATGAATTTGCTGTGTTACCTTTGAATCGGTCGTAACATTCATTATCAAATTTGGAAATATTTCTATAGGCGCTTTGTCTTTATTCAATTCTATTATTTCAAGAACCCTTGGCGATTGCGGACCAAACACCATAGGAAGTCTTAATATGGCCACTTGCTTTTTAGGTAAGCGTAATAGCATGTTCTCAATTTTAATTTTGAAATGCCCATAAATACTATTACTATATGTTTTGTCTTGCTCGTAACTCGGATATTTACTGTAAGCATCAAACACGTTGGCTGAAGATAAGAAAAGGAGCTTTATTTTGTTCGAAAACACATATTCGGTAAGATGCTGATGCATTAATACTTGTTTGGAAAAGTCCCCACGTATGGCAGAAATAATAATGGTAGGCTTAACAATTTCTAAAATCTCGTAAATATCATCTTCTTCAATGTTATACTGAAAAAAGTGATTATTTTTTTCTAAAGCATTGTTAGCTGTACTATAAGTTCCAAAGGTCTTAAAATAGGCGCAAAGTTCTTTGTAAATGGATCCGCCTAAATAACCACTGGCACCAATAATTAATATTCTATGTTTGTCTTCTCTCTTTAGCATATATCAAACATCAAAAGACCTTTTAAAAAATAGATAGCTTTGTTTTGGTTGTAAATTGTTCAAGTGATTGCATGCCTAATAAAGAATTACCTTTGGGATTTAAACCGGGAGCCCAAGTAGTAATTACAAAATGATTTGGTAACAAAGCCACAATGCCACCGCCAACACCACTTTTGCCTGGCAATCCTACTTCAAATGCAAATTCGCCAGCTTCGTCGTAAAATCCACACGAGAGCATAAGGGCATTAATGCGTTTAGCTTGTGTTTTTGTTAGTCTAGATTTATTAAGTAAACAGTTTCCTTTATTGGCTAAAAAGAAAAAAGTATGGTTTAATTGACTACAAGTCATTTCAATAGAACATTGATAAAAATAAAAGTCTAATACATCTTCAACGGCATTTTCTAGATTATTAAATGACTTTAAAAGATTAGCGGCTGCATAATTTTTAAATCCAGTTATTTTTTCTGATAACGCTACATCTTCATTAAAACCAATGCTATCATCATTGGCTAAATCTCTTATATAACGCAAGAAATCATCTTTAGGATTCTTTAAATATGAAAGTAAAATATCGGCAATTACGATAGCACCAGAATTGATAAATGGGTTTCTGGGAATCCCTTTTTCAACTTCAAGTAAAGCCAATTGATTAAAAGGGTGCCCTGAAGGTTCAACACCAACGCGTTGCCAAACGGTTTCACCAATTAAAGCTATTGCCTTAGAAAGTGCTAGTACTTTTGAAATACTTTGAATGGAGAATGAAGTATAGCAATCTCCAATTCCAAATTCAAATCCGTCTATGGTTTTAAGATGAATACCAAATTTATTTTTATCAATGTGTGCTAATTCAGGAATATAAGTTGCTACTTGCCCTTTGTTAGTTTTAGATGATAAATCACGATGAATATCGCCCAATATAGCTTTGTAATCTTGCATTTTAGCTTTTGTAAAATGGCAGTTTAACAACCGTGGCAGAAATAGCCTTTTTTCTAATTTGAATATGTATTTTGCTACCTAAGTCGGCAAAAACAACTGGTACATAACCTAATCCAATCCCTTTTCCCAGAGAAGGAGACATGGTGCCCGAAGTTACGATTCCAATTTTATTTCCGTTACCATCAACAATAGCATAATCATGACGCGGGATACCACGATCTTCTAATTCAAAGGCAATAAGTTTTCGTTTCGGTCCGCGCTCTTTTTCTTGTTTTAGCGCTTCAGAATTCGTAAACTCTTTTGTGAATTTTGTTATCCAGCCTAATCCAGCTTCAATAGGAGAGGTATTATCATTTATATCATTTCCGTAAAGACAGTAACCCATTTCTAAGCGCAAAGTATCACGTGCTGCTAATCCAATAGGCTTTATACCGTAATCTGCTCCAGCTTCTAAAACCTTATCCCAAATTTGTTTGACTTCAGAATTTTTGCAGTAAATTTCAAATCCTCCACTACCCGTATAACCGGTTGCAGAAATAATAACATGGTCTATTTCCGCAAAATCACCAACTACAAAATTATAAAACTTAATAGCCGATAAATCATGACTACTAAGACTTTGCATAGCCTCAATGGCTTTCGGGCCTTGAACAGCTAATAAAGAATAGTCTTCACTTAAATTTCGTATATTAGCACCTATGTCATTTTTAGATTGTATCCAATTCCAATCCTTTTCAATATTACTGGCATTAACTACCAGTAAATAGGTGTTTTCTTTAATTTTATAAATTATTAAATCATCAACAATACCTCCATCATCATTAGGTAAGCATGAGTATTGGGCTTTTCCAATCGTTAATTTGGAAGCATCATTACTGGAAACCTTCTGAATTAAATCGAGAGCATGTTCACCCTCAATTAAAAACTCGCCCATATGAGATACATCAAAAACACCCACAGCACATCTAACGGTTTCATGTTCAATATTTACACCTTCATATTGTACAGGCATATTGTATCCGGCAAAAGGAACCATTTTGGCACCAAGTGTTTCATGAGTTGATGATAAGGCTGTGTTTTTCATTTATAAATTCACTTTAAATTTTAATGAAAACAAATGTATTGAAAAAATATAGATATAGCTTTTAGTGAGGAAAAGCTTAACAGTAATTGTACTGAGGTTAAGAAAAAATTAAAATCTAATATCTAAATCTAATCGTATACGATCTCCATTTTCTTTGGTAATTCCGAATGGGATCAATTGCTCAACTTTGTAATACTTTAAAGTAAGTTTCATGTTTTTTTGTATTCCATAACTTGCTACTAACTCAATGCCTTGCATATTTGTTAGACGTCCGTCGGGAGAGTCAAATGAAGAATAATCCCATCTTGCCCAGTCATTTTGAGCTAAAAAATCAACAGCAGCATAGCGTTCTAAATAGGTGTAAGTAGCTTTAAATTTCCAATCACCTCTATTGTTTAATTTTCCATATCCTATCCCAGAAATAAAGCCATGTTTCTGATTTTTAAAGGCTTTATCAATATTTGTGTTACTATTGTAATCTTCAAAATTATAATAGTAATCTAACTCCAGAAAAAGAGGTTCCGATGTTAATAGGGCATAGGATGCTCCAAGATTGAAAATGGAATAGTTAAAAAGAAATGTATCGCCACCATCTGGAATATTAGGCATATTTCGAAACAAATATAGTGAGCCGAAAAGGTCGAACTCTTTGTTGAATAGTTTGGAATGTACTTGTAAGCCTTGAAAATAACTATCTTGATCTAGACTCATGCCACTGGTTCTTATAATAAAATGCCCTGCACTAATATCTAGCCTCTCATGACGTTGAGGATTTAATCGAAATTTCTTTTTGAAAAACACACCTTCTGGATACACATTATCACTCCAAAACAACTCATGCTGTTTATAAAAAGGAAATGTGTTTTTTCCTAGCCATAAGGCATAACTTTTATCTTCTGCTTTAAAGTATAACTTTTCCAACCCAATAGGAAGCGTATTAAATTCTCCAAAACCATCACCTAAAGTTAATTGCGGGTCTTGTTGCTTATTGGCAAATCCTGTTCGCAATCTGGCTCCAAAAGAAGCCCATTCGTTATATTGATAATCAAAACCTGCTCTTAATCTATATCTAAGTCTGGTTCTATCTTCTCTGTAAGTACCATCAGGCTTTATTGAGTTCCAATCTTCTTCTATTCTAAACCGAAAATCGGCATTAAAATTCAACTTTTTAGAATCTTGACCCGAGGAAATAAGAGGTAAAACAAAAAAGTAAATTAAAAAATATGACCCGAATATTGATTTAGCCATGATAAAGTTTAGTTTTTGAAAAACGTAAACTTAAGACTAGCTAAGCCATGAAAAAATGATTTAAATCATAAACTAAATACCTGAATTAAGATTGCAATAAATAGCTTTTAAGATCTTCATACGTTGAAATAGATATAGCTTCTTTTTCTCTACCCATAACGGACTGAATTTGTTCAGGTAACGGTTGCTCTTCTTTAATAACTTCTTTAACCACATCTAAAAATTTGGTAGGATGCGCGGTCTCTAAGAATACACAGTGTACTTTTGGGTTTTCTTTTAAGTAAGCTTTACTTCCTAAATAACCAACAGCACCATGTGGATCGGCCACATAGTCATATTGTTTATAAATCTCTAACATAGCCGCTTTAGTTTCTTCGTCTGTAAAACTATATGATGATACGTTATTTTTTAACTCCTTAAAGTTATTTTTATAAATTTCTTGGATTCGAATAAAGTTACTTGGCGCACCCACATCCATAGCATTTGATACAGTTTGGATAGATGGCTTTGGCTCGTATAATTGAGAAACTAAATACCTAGTCACCACATTGTTTACATTGTTTGAAGCTACAAAATGTTTAATTGGTAAGCCTAATTGTTGCGCCATCATACCAGCACAAACGTTACCAAAATTTCCGCTAGGTACTGAAAAAACAATATCGTCGTGTTCCTTATGTAACTGTTTGTAAGTAAACATAAAGTAGAACAATTGAGGTAACCAACGTGCTACATTTATTGAGTTTGCAGAAGTTAATTGCATTTTACTTGTTAAACTTTCATCCAGAAAAGCTGTTTTAACCATGGCTTGACAATCGTCAAACGTACCATTAACCTCAAGTGCTTTAATATTTTGACCTAAGGTAGTTAATTGTTTTTCTTGAATGTCGCTAACCTTACCACTGGGGTATAGAATAACCACATTTACACCTTTAACACCTAAAAAACCATTGGCAACAGCTCCTCCAGTATCACCCGAGGTTGCAACTAAAACCGTTACCTCTTCGCTATTATTTTTATTAAAATAGCCTAAACAACGTGCCATAAAACGAGCTCCAACATCTTTAAACGCCATGGTTGGTCCATGAAACAATTCTAGAGTAGAAATGTTATCACTTAATTTTACCACAGGAAAATCAAAGCATAAGGTTTCCTCAACGATAGTTTTTAATATTTCTTCTGGAATCTCAGGAGATACAAATTGTTTTATTGCTTCAAAAGCTATTTCTGAATATGATAAATTATCAATATTGTCGAAGAAAGATTTTGGTAAAGGTGTTATACTTTCAGGGAAATATAAGCCTTTATCTGGCGCAAGCCCTTTTATTACAGCATTTTTAAAAGTTGTATTTGGAGCTTGTTTATTTAAACTATAATAGTTCATTTTAATTAATAATTTTAACACCATTGGTGTTTATTTTTGAGACATGTATTTCAAAAGCAATTCCTGTTTTAGAATATATACTTTCCATCGCATCTTTTACTTTAATAGCCGTTTCAGAACTTTTACTGAGTGAAAATATTGAAGGTCCAGAACCAGAAATTCCAGCACCCAATGCGCCAGCCTTTAAAGCAGCAGTTTTAACAGCATTAAATTCAGGGATTAATTTACCTCTGTGAGGTTCTACAATAACATCAGTTAAAGAGTTGCTAATTAAATCATAATCACTAGTATGCAAAGCGTGTACTAAGCTTCCTAAATTTGCCCATTGCTCTATGGCTTCAGACAAAGGCACTTCTTTTGGAAGAATGGCTCTTGATTCTGAAGTTTTAATTTCTATCTGAGGATGAATAATAGTTGCGTACAAATCATCAGGAGAAGGTATTTCTAAAATTCGTAACGGCGAAATACTTTTTACCAATGTAAACCCACCAAATAGGGCAGGAGCCAAATTATCGGCATGCTCACATTTACTTGCTAAGGCTTCGCCTTTAATGGCAAATTCAGTGAGTTGCGTTTTGCTGAAAGGCCTATTTAGTAATTCATTCATTCCAAAAACACTACCCACGGCACTAGCGGCGCTACTCCCAATTCCACTCCCAGGTTTAATGTTTTTATAAATTTCAATTTCGAAACCAAAGTCAACATCAATAGCATCGTACATGGCCAAAGCTGAAACACCTGCTACATTTAATTCAGCCTCGTATGGTAAATTAAAACCTTCAATACGCGTAATGTGAATCCCCTTCTTATCGGTTTTCCGTATTACCATATCATCTCCAACACTATCCAGACAAAAGCCCAAAACATCAAACCCACAGGCAACATTGGCTACGGTAGCAGGAGAGAATATTTTTATTTCGTTCATTTTTTCAATTAAATAATTTTCGGCCGCACTGCTACAAGAAATATCACTTTGATTATGTAGTTCCATAATTAATCGTTTCCTAATCTAATAATATCTGCAAACAATCCAGAAGCCGTTACATCTGCTCCAGCTCCAGCTCCTTTAATAATCATAGGTTGTTCTGGATAACGCTCTGTATAAAACATGACAATATTATCGCTTCCCTCTAAATTATAAAATGGATGCCCTTCTGGAATTTCTTGTAAACCAACACTTGCCTTTCCGTTATCAAATTTTGCCACATATTTTAGCTGGCAATTATTCGCTTTCGCGGAAGCAAATAAAGCCTGATAATGGGCCTCATCTGCAATTAATGTTTTATAGAAATCATCTACAGAATCGCTTTTAAGTCCAGCTTCCGAAAGGAAAGAACTATTCTCGATATCCTCCAAATTCATTTCAACGCCACTTTCTCTGGCTAAAATCAAGATTTTCCTAGCCACATCAACTCCACTTAAATCTATTCTTGGATCTGGCTCAGTATATCCTTCAGCACCAGCTTGTTTTACAATGTCATAAAATTTTGTTGAATCATTGAAATTATTAAAAACAAAGTTTAAACTACCCGATAAAACCGCCTGAATAGAATTAACCTTATCGCCAGAAGCCACCAAGTTATTTAGGGTATCAATTATAGGCAAACCTGCTCCAACATTTGTTTCAAACAAAAACGGCGCATTGTATTTTAACGACAAGCGTTTTAGTAATTTATAGTTTTCAAAATCACTTGAGCATGCAATTTTATTGCAAGCTACAATAGCTATGCTTTCTCTTAAATATTGAGCATATAAATCTGAAATATCTTTGTTAGCAGTTACATCAACAAAAATACTATTGCGTAGGTTTAAAGCTTTTACGTTTTCAAAAAAGCCTTGTAAGCTAGCTTCTTCACCATTAGCTATATCAGCTTTCCAGTTTTTTAAACTCAACCCGTTTTCATCCAATATCATACGTCTTGAATTTGACAATCCAATAACACGTAATTTGATTTTTAAGTTGTCTTTTAGGTATTTCTTTTGTTGCTTTATTTGCTCAACCAAGCGTTCACCAACATTACCAACACCTGTTATAAATACATTAATTTGTTTATTTTGAGCTTCAAAAAACTGCTCATGCAATATATTCAAAGCTTTCTTTACATCCTTTTCTGCAATTACAGCTGTAATGTTTTTTTCTGATGCGCCTTGAGCAATAGCTCTAATATTAATATTGTTTTTGCCTAAGCTACTAAACATTTTACCACTAATTCCTTGATGATTTTTCATGTTATCACCAACCAAAGCGATAATTGATAATCCTGTTTCAATTATTATAGGTTCAATTTTATCTAATGCAATCTCGTTTTCAAAAATGGCATCGATAGCAATTTTGGCATTTTCGGCATCTTTTTCTTCTATAGCCAAGCAAATCGAGTGTTCTGAAGATGCTTGGGTAATCATGATTATATTAATTTTTTCCTGAGATAAGGTTTCAAACAAACGCTTTGAAAACCCAGGAATACCAACCATTCCGCTTCCTTCTAAAGTTAACAAGGCAACATTACTAATATTACTTATTCCTTTTACTGGAGCAGTAGAATTAGTTTCGTCATTTGAAATGATTGTGCCAACGGCCTCAGGTTCTAACGTGTTTTTTATATGAATTGGAATATCCAAACTCAATACAGGCTGGACTGTTGGCGGGTACAATACTTTGGCTCCAAAATGCGATAATTCCATAGCTTCTTGATATGAAATTTTATCAATAGGGTAAGCCTGTTTTACAAGTTTTGGGTTGGTAGTAAACATACCGCTAACATCTGTCCAGATTTCTAATTGATCAACGTTTAAGGCTGCAGCTACAATAGCAGCGGTAAAGTCAGAACCTCCACGCCCTAGGGTAGTAATTTCCCCAATTCTAGATTTTGAAATAAACCCAGGCAGAATAGTGATGTTTTCCTTAGCAGATTTAAAGTAATCTCTAATATTTTGGTTTGTAATGCTATAATCTACCTCTGCTTTTGAGAAATTCGAATTAGTAATAACTAATTCCTGAGAGTTCTTTCTATCTGCAGAAAGCGCTCTGTTTTTCATAGTCTCAGCAATAATGAAAGAGGATAGCAACTCACCATAACTCACTAATTTATCTGAAGTTTTGGGAGATAATTCGTTAATTAAATATATACCTTCAAGCAAACTTTTTAAGCCGTTTAACTTGTCTTGAACGTAATCCAAAACAGTTTCATTTTCATTAGGGTTAAGCTCTTTTATAATATCAAAATGTCTTTCAACAATCTCTTCATAAGTTTCTAAAAAATTATGATCTTTATTTAAAGCTTGTTTGCCGGCCAAAAGCAATTTGTCAGTAATGCCACCAACGGCAGAAACTACGCAAACTACAGAATCATTTTCCCCATAGTTTTCTAAAATACTAATAACGTTATTTATGTTTTTTGAAGAACCAACTGATGTTCCACCAAATTTTAAAACTTTCATGTTTTAATGTCTTGAATAATTAAAAATAATACTTGAAATGTTGTGATTATTAAAATCACAAATATAGCCTGAAGAATATATAACTAGCAACCCCAAAGGGTTGTGATGTTTGTAGTTGTACCAAAAATAGCAGCTGTTCCTTTTGTAGAAAAAGGAATTGATTGCTTTATATTTTGGTTGAAATGATTCATTATCGTTATATAATACGCATCAAAAGTATTACATTTAACTCTATAAAAAAACAAAATCATTTTTTTTATGGTATTCTTATATTGACTGGTGTTTCATAGAAAAAAAATGAGAAACTACAATAAGAACTGAAAAATCAATAACAGACTTTAATAATGAAAATATTCTCAAAAGACCAAATATATAGCGGTGATAAGTTGACTACTGAACGACAAGATATTTCTTCTACCGATTTGATGGAACGTGCGGGTATTGGAATTTTTAATTGGATGCATTTACGTATGCAGGGTGCTCAAGTACCTATTCATGTATTTTCAGGAATTGGAAATAATGGCGGGGACGGATTGGTTTTAGCTAGGCATTTAATAACTCATGGTTATAATGTACATACTTATATTATTAATTGCAGTGATAAGCGTTCAAAAGATTTTTTAATCAACTATGATAGAATTAAAAATGTAACTAAAAAATGGCCAGAACTACTTAATTGTGCCGATGATTTTCCTGAGATACAGCCTGAAGATATTATTGTAGATGGCGTTTTTGGGATAGGGTTGAACAGACCTATTGATGATTGGGTGAAAAACCTATTCATACATTTTAGGAATAGTAAAGCTTTTACCTTGTCTATTGATGTGCCTTCCGGACTTTATACTGATAAGGCTGTTATTGATGAAAATGCTGTAGTTTGGGCAGGGTTTACTTTGAGTTTTGCCTCGCCAAAGCTGGTTTTCTTTTTACCTGAGACCGCAAAATATACAGTGCAATGGGACGTTTTAGATATTGGTTTAGATCCTGAGTTTTTATCTTCCACACAAACGAGCACTGAACTAATTGGTAAACATGAAATACTCCCTAATTACGTTCCTAGAGATAAATTTTCACATAAAGGCGATAACGGACATGTATTAATAATTGGAGGAAGCTATGGGAAAATTGGTGCCGTGACTTTGGCGAGCAAAGGGGCGTTATCGGTTGGATCTGGATTGGTTTCAGCATATGTTCCAAAGTGCGGATATATTCCTTTACAAGCATCATTTCCTGAGGCAATGGTTATTACCAGTGAAGATGACGACTTAATAAGGTCTATAAGCTTTGATATTAAACCAACTGTAATTAGCATTGGAGTTGGACTTGGGACTCATACTAAAACCGTAAGTGTCTTTAAATCCTTTTTGAAAAGCAATAAAACGCCATTGGTTGTAGATGCAGATGGAATCAATATTTTATCTAAAGATAAAAACTTATTAAAACTACTCCCGGAGCAGACCATTTTAACACCACACCCCAAAGAATTAGAACGCTTAATTGGAGTCTGGGAAAATGATTTTGAAAAACTTGAGAAAGTAAAGGCGCTTTCAAAAAAGCATAATATAATTATTGTTATTAAAGGCGCTCATTCTACAACTGTTTTTGATGGCAAACTTTATATAAATACTACGGGAAATCCTGGCTTAGCTACCGCAGGAAGTGGCGATGTACTAACAGGAATTATTACAGGTTTAATTGCCCAAGGTTATAATCCACTTGTGGCGGCTATATTTGGGGTCTATTTACATGGCAAATCTGCTGATATTGCGGTAGAGGATTGTGGTTATCAGAGTTTGATAGCAAGTCATGTTATTGAGTACTTAGGGGCTGCCTTTCTAGATTTATTTAAACAACCTGACCCGCCGCCAGTGAATGAAGAAAAACAAAAACAGGAAGGATAAAAAAAAGCCGCAGATAGCGGCTTCAATTTTAAATATTCTCTTCTTGAAATAAAGCTTCTAATGTTGGGTCTGATGGTCTTGGGGCATTATGGTCTACAATCTTACCTTCAGGATCAATCAAAATAAACCTAGGAATACCTTGAATTTGATATTCTTTTACAAAATTTGAGTTCCAGTCGTTATCAGCCATTAATTGCGTACCGCTTAATGCTTTATCGGCAACCATAGCTGTCCATTTATCATGGTCGGTAAGTTTGTCAATTGAAACACTTACAAACTCTATATTCTTACCATGGTATTGCTTTTCAATTTCTTTTAGTGCAGGAATCTCTCTTATACAAGGTCCACACCAAGTTGCCCATACATCTACGTATACATATTTCCCCTTTAAATCAACTAAGGATGTGGTTCCACCTTTGTAGTTTTCATAGTTTTCAAACTTAGGTGATACGTTACCCTTCGCAAGAGCAGTAAGTTTCTTATATTTTTCTGTTATGATTTCATTGTTATCTTGATTGGTCGAGTTTGCCATAAAAGTGTCGTAAAAAACTTTAATATCACTAGAGTAGCTCATATTGAAGTTTGCAAATTCAAACAGCAAATCATTTTTAATAACCTCACTTTTATTAGTGCTTGTTATTTTCACAAAAGCTAGGTCGTTTGTTAAAGAATCTTTTTCAGCTAATTTTCTTGATTCTTCTACAAAATGATTTGAAACTATTCGTTTGTAGTTGTCAGAGAACACATAATCTTCTTCATTTGAATAATCAAATGCCACAAACTCTTTTAAAAAGTCATCAGAGGTTTGGAAGGATTCATTTTTAGTAAAATACCTATGAGCCCCTTCATAGTCCATTAAGCTTTTTAAATAAAAATAGCGAATGTTTCTCTTTTCATTCTTAACAAATTCTTTTGAAAGTCCACTAGTGTTATTTAATAATCCAAACAGGGTGTCTTTTATTTTTGTAAACTTGGATTTAAAATCACTTTCATTAAGAGTATATGTTTCATTAGCGTTACCAAACATTCTACGCTCTGTTTTTTTTCGCGCCATAATATAGTTTGACACTTCAGATCCTACTCCTGTAATAGAGAGTGTGTTTTCAAAATCGCTGGCATCATAATTTATATTTAATTTATCGCCAGCTTCAAGTCTAATAAAAATAGGGTTTTGTCCATCATATAAAACGTACGACTTATTATCCAAGGCAAGTGTATCACTAAAAGAACCGTCTTCAGTAAATTCGATACTTTCAGAAAAAGACCTATTGAGGCTGTTTATTGTAACAGCGCCTACTGGCTTATTTGTTATTTTTCCAGATATAATGGCGTAATCCGGCTGAATGTCCTTTTTACATGCTAAAAACACAATCGCCGAAGCGAATATTAATACTTTTTTCATTATTTAGTTTTAAATTGAGTCAAAAATAAACAATTGTATATTTTTTCTATTGACTTTGATAAATTATTAACATTGGAAAGTTTATAGATTAAGGGTTAACCTTTTGTAACTTACAACTTCAGGAATGATATTTAGTTTAAACAATTCATTCTGCACATGCATGACTGTATCTTCATCTATTAAATCTTGAGACCATTCTGTAATACTCAACCATTCCTGTACATCACTTAATTCCTGCTCATATCTATTTGCTATGGTTTTATCTATACTGGGGATATCCTTAAATTCTTTAGTAGTGCTATTTATAATGTTAAGAATAGTTTTCAGTTCTTTCTTATTTGATTTTATAAAATCTTCGCTAACAGCTATAACAAAACAAGGCCAAGGTGAAGGGCAATTATCAATTCGTCTAAAAACGCCATTATCTACCAAAGGTTTTGTGGTAAATTTTTCCCAAAGGAAATAATCGGCATCTCCCTCGGTTAAACCTTTAATTGCACCATTTAAATCTTTTATAACTTCAAAATCTAAATCTTTTTCTAGATTCCAATTATTGTTTTGTGCATGAATATAAGCCATTAAATGAGAACCAGAACCATATCTACTTATGGCTGCTTTCATTCCTTTCAAATCCTCTATAGTTTTATAAGATGAATTTTGAGCTACATGGACACCCCAAATAAGTGGAGTTTGTACAAAAGTTTGCACAATTTTACTGGGGTTACCATCAATTATATCTTTTATAATACCTTCAGTTAAAATAACCGCAATATCAATATCTCCATTTCTTAAACCTTTACACATGGCGCCTGTGCCTCCCGGGTAATCGTGCCATCTCAGGTTTATATTCTCTTCTTTGAATTCTCCTTCTTTCAGTGTTAAATACCAGGCTAAATTAAAGTGCTCAGGCACACCACCTATGTTTACTTTCTTCATTAATCCGCTAAATTTATTCTGTGAGTTTATTAAGTGTAAATCTGATTAAATCATCAATAACTTTTGCTGGGTTTTTACTAAAAGTACCGTTCGCTCTATTGGCAATTATGGCATTTAGAGATAAGGCCTCATGACCTAATAGTTTTGCTAAACCGTAAATAGCTGAAGTTTCCATTTCAAAATTAGAAATACTCATATCTTTATAATTAAAAGTATCCATTTTTGAATTAAGGTTTGGGTCTTGTAAAGCAAGTCGTAACACCCGCCCCTGTGGACCATAAAACCCTCCAGATGTAGCTGTTAATCCTTTATGAGTTATACTACTCTCTAATTTCTTTTCTAACACTTCGCTACCATTTATAATAATGGGATTTGCTTTATTTGAGCTCCAATTTGTTTGCTTAATAAAAGCATTTTCAATATCAGAATTATTAATACTTGTAATTTCATAGGAGTGGAGCATGCCATTTATATCCAAACCGTGTGTACTTAATACAAAAGCATCTACGGGTATTTCAGTTTGCAACGCCCCAGACGTTCCAATTCTAACAATATTTAAGGTTGTTAAATGTGTTTTAATTTGCCTGGTTTTAAAATCAATATTGACTAAAGCGTCAAGTTCGTTGAGAACAATATCAATATTGTCAGGTCCTATCCCTGTTGAAATTACTGATATTCGTTTACCTTTATAGAATCCAGTATGCGTTTTAAATTCCCGTTTTTGAGTTTCAAATTCAATGGAGTCAAAATATTTAGAAACTTTTGAAACACGATCTTGATCACCAACAAAAATGATGGTGTCAGAGATATTTTCTGGCTTAAGATTTAAATGATAAATACTACCATCAGGATTTAAAATAAGCTCTGACTCTTTAATTGGCATGTGATACTATTTTAATCAGTTTGTTTTGCTTTTTGTCAAAATGAAAGTCTGCGACATTTACACCGCCATAGGTCATGCCATCGTTCATTTCTTTTGAAAAATTATACTGCTTTAGTAAAGCTTCGAATCCTTTTCTGTTTAATGATATTTTGCCCTCTTCTTCATTAAAAAAGTAACTTAACTTGTCAATAATTCTATTTAGCTGCATGTCGCCAAAGCCATAATACCCTTGATAATTTAAAGCATATCCTAATAAATGATTTCTCGATTTTATGTTATTTTCTTTAATTAAAGATAAAATGTTTGTTTCTAAAACATTCAGTCCACTTTTTGAATCTGGAAAACGTTCTAAATGAGCTTTTAAACAATTGCTTAAATATTTAAAAGAAGAGCTTTGAACGATAAATGGCTTTAATAGATTATGATCCTTTCCGCAATAAATACCCCATAATGTAGATGCTAAATCAATATCATCTTGATTTAGTCTTACCTTATCTTTATAATGTTTAAACAATTGAGCTGCATTTAATTCTGATAACCCTTTTAACGCACTAACTCCTGAAATTCGGCCACTACAAACTAAATATAGGGGTAAATCTATTTTTTTTTGTTGTAGTAGGTTTATAACGGCTAGTAAGTTTATGTGGCAAAATAAATCGTATTCAAACCAAAGTATTATTTCAGAGTAGCGCTCAAGATTACTAAGTTGTCCTAATGCAAATTCAACTTTATTTAAATCCAGTTCAACGTTATAGCATGTACTTAAGAAATCACTTCGAAGCGCAATAAATTCATCTGTGTGAATCACATGCTGAGTAGGGCCTTCGCATAAAATTTCTTGCCATGTTAATTTTTCTCCTGCAATTTCTAATTCGTTTAAATATGATGTAAGTATGCCACCATTGGTAATGTGTAAGGGTTCTTTGCTCATATCTATTTTATCCGCCTACGCGCTTTACATTAAACCCTTTATCTTTTAGCATTTGCATGATTTTATCTCTGTAATCACCTTGTATAATGATTTTGTCATCTTTAAAACTACCACCAACACTTAGTTTTGTTTTAATCGCTTTAGCCAGAGCTTTAAAATCTTCATTAGCTCCATTGTATCCTTCCAAAATAGTGATTGGTTTGCCTTTTCGCTTTTCGTATTTGCAAATTATGGGGTCTTCCTGCATCCAAATTCCTGAGTTTTCCATATCATTAGTATCCGAAACTTCTGGTTTATGCTCTGGAAATAAATTCTTGAGTTGATCTTGTAAATCCATTCTATTTTTTTATCAAACCTAATTCAATTAAACGTTCATTTAAAAATTCACCTGCTGTAATATTATTAAATTGTTTAGGGTGTTCTTCATCAACACAACTTGTTAAAACATCAAGTTTCATAGCGCTAATGGGATGCATAAAAAAAGGAATGGAATAACGTGATTTCCCCCAGAATTCTTTTGGAGGATTAACGACGCGATGTATGGTAGACTTTAATTTATTGTTAGTGTGTCTGGATAACATATCGCCCACATTAATCATCAACTCATCTGGTTCTGCTATGGCATCAATCCATTGGCCAATATGGTTTTGAACTTGTAATCCTTTGCCTTGCGCTCCCATTAACAAGGTAATTAAATTAATATCACCATGGGCAGCAGCTCTTACAGCTTCTTTAGGTTCTTCTGTAATCGGCGGATAATGGATAGGACGCAAAATAGAATTTCCATTTTTTATGTATTCATCAAAATACGTTTCATCTAGCTCTAAATGTAAAGCCAAGGCACGAAGTACATATTTTGCCGTTTTCTCTAGCATTTTATAGGCTTGCTCTCCTGTTTTATTAAAATTAGGAAGCTCTTTAACCATAACATTTTCATGATATTCCTTTTTTAGAATATCGTCGTTTTCAACATACTGTCCAAAGTGCCAAAACTCTTTTAAATCACCTTCTTTTTTTCCTTTAGCACTTTCCTTACCAAAAGATACATAGCCTCGTTGTCCACCAATACCTTCTATCTCATATTTTTGTTTAATCTCCAAAGGCAAATCAAAAAAGTTTTTGATTTCTTTATATAAATCATTAACCAACCTACTATCCAAAAAATGACCTTTAAGAGCCACAAACCCAATTTCTTCATAGGCCTTCCCAATGGCAGCAACAAACTTTTGTTTTTTTACGATATCATCAGATGTGAAATCATTTAAATTAACACTTGGAATTCTATTCATTGGGTTTTACTTTAATATTGAGTATTACAAATGTACAAAAAGCATTAAATTTTATTGAGCTATCAAAGGCTTAATAGTTGCCTAGCATATTCCTTAATTATGGTATATTTGATTGGACAAATTATTTAATTTTTTAAAATTAAACTTCGCTGAATTTAATGAACTATTTAATTAATAACCTTGAGAATAATATCCTTATTGATTTGTATAAAAACATGATCAAACCAAGAATGGTAGAGGAGAAGATGCTTATTTTATTGAGACAAGGGAAAATAAGTAAATGGTTTTCTGGTATTGGTCAAGAAGCGATTTCCGTTGGGATTACTATGGCCTTGAACAAAGATGAGTATATCTTACCTATGCATAGGAATTTAGGTGTTTTTACAACAAGGGGAATCCCTTTGAAAAGATTATTTGGACAATGGCAAGGTAAAGCATCAGGTTTTACCAATGGGCGTGATCGATCGTTTCATTTTGGTTCAAAAGAGCATAGAATTGTAGGAATGATTTCTCATTTAGGGCCTCAACTGGGCGTTGCTGATGGTATTGCTTTAGCATCGAAATTAAAGCAAACTAACCAAGTTACTACAGTTTTTTCTGGGGAAGGCGGAACAAGTGAAGGTGATTTTCATGAAGCTCTAAATGTAGCTTCGGTTTGGCAACTGCCGGTACTCTTTTGCATTGAAAATAATGGTTACGGGCTTTCGACCCCTACAAATGAACAATATAATTGTAAAGATATTGCCGATAGAGGTCTGGGCTATGGTATGGAATCTCACATTATTGATGGAAATAATATTATTGAAGTTTATTGCAAGGTAGATGAAATAGCTCAAAGCATACGTCAAAACCCTAGACCAGTATTATTAGAATTCAAAACTTTTAGAATGCGAGGGCATGAGGAAGCAAGTGGCACGAAGTATGTTCCGAAAGAGCTACTAGACGCTTGGCGTGAAAAGGACCCTATATCAAATTACGAAACTTTTTTGCTAAAGACTGAAGTTCTGACTAAAACTAAAATCCAAAAAATTACTGATGATATTTCTAGTGAAATAAATACACATTTAGACGCTGCTTTTAATGAAAAAAGTATAATACCAGATAAAACTATAGAGTTAGGTGATGTGTTTCAAAGTTACTCATGTCAGCAAGTTAATCACCTTGAAATTACTCAAGAAATTCGTTTAGTGGATGCCATATCTGATGGGTTGAAACAAAGTATGGAGATTCATAAAGACCTTGTTATTATGGGGCAAGATGTTGCAGAATACGGAGGAGTTTTTAAAATAACTGAAGGCTTTGTAGAGTTGTTTGGAAAGGAACGTATAAGAAACACTCCTATTTGTGAATCTGCAATTATTGAGACCGCCATGGGGCTATCGATAGCTGGTATAAAAAGTATTGTTGAGATGCAATTTGCCGATTTTGTATCCTCTGGATTTAATCCAGTCGTAAATTATTTGGCTAAATCACACTACAGATGGGGACAAAATGCAGATGTGGTTATAAGAATGCCATGTGGGGGCGGAGTGGCAGCAGGCCCGTTTCATTCTCAAACAAACGAAGCTTGGTTTACAAAAACTCCAGGATTGAAAGTTGTTTATCCGGCGTTTCCTTATGATGCTAAAGGTTTGTTGGCTACTTCAATACATGACCCTAATCCGGTATTATTTTTTGAACATAAAGGACTATACAGAAGTATTCGTCAGAATGTCCCTTTAGATTACTATACATTACCACTAGGAAAGGCTTCTATTGTTAAATATGGTGAGTCCATTACTATTGTGAGTTTTGGAGCAGGAGTGCATTGGGCTCTTGAGACTTTAAATGAGAACCCACATATATCAGCGGAACTTATTGATTTAAGAACACTTCAGCCTTTGGACATTCAGACCGTATATGATTCGGTTAAAAAAACAGGAAAACTAATTATTTTGCAAGAAGACTCTCTTTTTGGAAGTATTTCTAGCGATATATCAGCACTTGTGGCAGAGCATTGTTTTGAGTATTTAGATGCGCCAATAAAACGAGTTGCTAGTATGGAAACACCCATACCTTTTGCAAAACAATTGGAAGAACAGTATTTGCCAATTCAAAGATTTGAAATAGCCTTAAAATCTCTTTTATCCTACTAGGTTTTAATAATTATGTTTTAAGATTTAATGAAAGTATTTGTTCCAAAAATATTTATATGTGTTTTTCTGTTTCAGTGTTTCAGCTGTAACTTGGAAAAAAAATATGAAGACCAGTTTATTTGGGATTCTTTGAACGTTACAGCCACGGCTTATAATTCATTAGTTAATCAAACCAATTCTAATCCTGAAATTACTGCTTTTGGAGATAGTTTGAAACCAGGTTTAAAGTATATAGCAGTTTCCAGAGATTTATTGAGGATGGGATTAAAACATAATACACCAGTTAAAATTGAAGGTTTTGAAGGGATTTATTTAGTTAAAGATAAAATGCATTCTAAATGGACAAAACGTATTGATATTTATATGGGTATTGATATTGATGCTGCAACGCAATGGGGTAGAAGGCGGGTTTGTATTGAATATGGCACCCTCAAAAAAGACAATAATTGAGCTATCCAAATTGCCGTCTGAATAGCTCAAAAATATTTTTATTTCGTTTCAGCTTCTGATAGAATAAACGGATAAGCATTTTTTACTTGTTTCATTTCCGTTTCGGTTAATTTATCAACCACTTTTCCAATTTTATTCAAGCTATAAGCTTGCCGTAATTCATAATACGCTTTAGTCAGTTCATTTTGAACAGCAATAAAGGTTTTATATGTTGTTTGTTTGCTGTTTTGTAATGATACAATAGCCTCCTTTGGGTTATCAGAAGAAATATTGTTTTTGTCTCCATTGCAATAGCCACAACTCCCATCTCCATTATTGTCAAGAAATGTTTTAGTTCTTTCCTTAAGATCTTCAATAGAAACAATTTCATTTTCTATCATGATTTCGTCGTTACCATTTATAACGACTCTTAAAATGTTACGTTCGTTTACGTCAGTACTGCAATCTGTTCCAGTAGGGCATGGTCTAGGTAACAACCTATTTAGGCCTTCATCAGAAGAAATAGTAGCGGTAACTAAAAAGAAAATAAGTAATAAAAATGCAATGTCGGCCATAGAGCCGGCATTGACTTCTGGGATTAATTTTGAATGTCTCATAAAATTATAGTTTAATGTTAATGTGGTTTCAAACACAAAAACAATACCATAACTTTATGAATATCTTATTAATGTGCGTAACGCTTGGTGCCTTTCCAAAGACCTGAATTTGAAAAACGAAAATCTATTATGCGTTTAGGTGTTAATAAATTCTCATGAGTCACGAGATTTAGATGTCTTGATATTTTAATGATGGTTTTCATTTTGATTGATTTTATTGATACCGAAACGGACTCAGTATATGATTGATGAAAGTTTTTTGCTTTAAAAGACGTTACCTATCTGTAACGTCTTTTTGTGTTCCATTGGTTAGTCTTAGTTCCTTTTAATGTGTTTGATAATTGATTGTTGTTTAAAGTTCTCATGATGTTTGATTTTGATTGATGATTATTTGTACTTGGTTTTTAAGTGCTAGTTATCTGTAGCGTCTTTTAGTATTCCATTGGTTGGTCTTAGTTCCTTTTAATGTATTTGATAATTGATTGTTGTTTAAAGTTCTCATGATGTTTGATTTTGATTGATGATTATTTGTATTTGATTTTTAAATGCTAGTTATCTGTAGCGTCTTTTAGTATTCCATTGGTTGGTCTTAGTTCCTTTTAATGTGTTTGATAATTGATTGTTGTTTAAAGTTCTCATAATTTTAAAGTTTTAATTGATTAGTAAATAACTGTTGTTTTTTGATTGTTATATTAGATAGACGAGCCAATTATTATTTTGTTACAGTACTATGCATAACAAAGTAATGATTTAACATATTTTAACATTTCGCATATTAAAAAACTAGGGGATGATTAAAAAAAAGATGGATAATAACTATTAAGGAATAGTTATTGTTAAACCCATACTAAAATATCTACACCAAATGCATGTATTTCGAAGAAAGAAATATCTTTGTGGTATATTTAGCACTTGGTTAAATTAAGTATATAAGACTCATGAGACCTATATTAGTTGTTTTACTAATTTTATTTTCAGTTTCTGCTGTAGCCCAAATTGACAGCAAGAATAAATCTTTTAGTGTTCCTGCCACTGAAGCTCCAAAAGAAACACCAGATATTAAACCAGAGTTACCAAAACCGAAAACGAATACAAATAGTAGTTTTGGTATAAATATCCCGAAACCTTTAGTTGATTTAGAATTTGACAAGAAAGAAATATCTATGTTTCCTGAAGAGGAATTTGGGAACCCCGGAGAACTTTATATTGATAAAATTAACAAGTCTCTTGACAATATTAGATTAAGTAAAAAAGAAATGGAGTTGCGAAATGGTAGCACTACTGATCAATATTTTGGTGATTTTAAAAGTAAATCTAAAACAGTCAATGTAGTTTATAGAGACCATGGTTATACAGATGGTGATATTATTCAGGTAAAAGTTAATGATGACATTATATATCCTAGAGTTTTTTTAACAGGAGGTTTTAAAGGGTTTACCTTAAACTTAAAACCAGGTTTTAATAAAATAGATTTTCTAGCATTAAATCAAGGGGAGTCTGGCCCCAATACGGCTGAATTTAAAGTAATTGACGATAAAGGCATGGTGGTTACACACAACAGATGGAATCTAGCCACTGGAGTAAAAGCTACGGTTATTGTGGTAAAAGAGTAGTTTTTTATTACTTTAGAGTAATATCTTTAAGCATATGCAAAGACCATACCTGCTAATATCTTTTTTCTTATTCACTACTTTTGGTTTTTCTCAAATCTTGATGGATAATAATTGGGTTTTAGAAAGCATAAAAATTGATAATATTTTTTATCCTAGCTCAGACGGATATCCTGAGCTTGATGATGATGGAAATCGAATACCCTTAATTTTTCATCCATCAGAAACTTTAAGTTTTGATTCTACTGTTTGTGGTTTAATAGAAGGTCAGTTCAGCATGGATGATGAAGAATTCAATACCTTTACTATACTATCTACAAACACCACTTTAGAATCTTGTACTAATTTGGGCGACCAAGATTTTGAGAGTTTATATTTTGGTTTCTTTCAGCCCTCAACAACTTACAGATATGATATCGGATGCTTGTTAAGTGGAAGCGCATGTTATTTGACGATTTACTCTCCTAATGGAGATGAAGTTCGATACTGGAATGGATTGCTTTCAATACCGCGTCGTGATAAATCTTTATTCTCGAAGTACCCCAACCCAGTAAAAGATATACTCCATATAAAAACAACTCATAATTTAAGTGATTATAAAATAAAAATTATAGATTTTACAGGGAAAGTTATTTGGGTACAAGAAAATAATAACACGAATTCAATCAATGTCGAAAAACTTTCACAAGGTGTTTATTTTATTTCAATTGAAGATGAATTAGGAAACGTTTCTAGCGAAAAATTTATTAAAAGTTAAGAAATCACGGCTTCAATCATCTTTAATTCCTCTTCTGAAAAATTTAAATTATCCAAGGCTTTTATATTCTCCTTTAATTGATTTGAAGAGCTTGCACCCACTAATACAGAAGCTACTTGTGGTTGTCTTAAAATCCAGGCGATAGCCATTTGTGATAACTTTTGCCCGCGTTCAATGGCTAGCTTATTAAGTTTTTGAATTTTATCTAAGTTACTAGATACAGTTTCAGAATTTAAATACGTTAAATCTTTAGCTGCCCTGGAACCTTCAGGAATCCCATTAATATACTTGTCAGTAAGCAGACCTTGCGCCAATGGGGAGAACGCAATACAGCCAACCCCATTTTTATCCAACGTATTTAAAAGGCCATCTTCAACCCAACGATCGAACATCGAATATCTAGCCTGATGCAAAATAAATGGGGTATTCAAATCTTTTAACAGCTCTGCAGCTTTTTGTGTTTCTTCAGGCTGGTAATTTGAAATACCTACGTAGAGTGCTTTTCCCTGACGTACAATATCGGCTAAAGCTCCCATGGTTTCTTCTAACGGCGTATCAGGATCAGGTCTATGATGATAGAAAACATCTACATAGTCCAAGTTCATACGTTTTAAACTCTGGTCTAAGCTAGAGATTAAATATTTTCTAGAACCCAAATTACCATAAGGTCCAGGCCACATATCATAGCCCGCTTTGGTAGCAATAAATAATTCATCTCTATAGTTTTGAAAGTCTTTTTTAAATATGGTTCCAAAATTTTCCTCAGCGGAACCATATGGCGGACCATAGTTATTAGCTAAATCAAAATGAGTAATTCCCAAATCAAAGGCCGTTCTTAAAATATCTCTTCCATTTTGAATGGGATCTATAAACCCGAAATTATGCCATAGCCCAATGGACATGGCAGGTAAAAGCACGCCACTTTTCCCTGTTCGATTATAAGTCATGGATTCATACCTCGAATTGGCAGCTAAGTAATGTTTAACGCCCGATTTGTCATTAATTTGCATAAGGAAAATTTTATGCTATAAAAATATAAATTAGTTCTTTAGCTAAACAACTATTTTCTAGAATATATTAATTTCTAATGTCTTGGAGTTTTGCGGTTAGTTCATCTTTAATTGTTTTA
The DNA here is from genome assembly GCF_947495925.1 of uncultured Algibacter sp. Taxonomy (GTDB): domain Bacteria; phylum Bacteroidota; class Bacteroidia; order Flavobacteriales; family Flavobacteriaceae; genus Algibacter_E. The sequence continues at coordinate 123,150 of NZ_CANMAU010000005.1, read as the reverse complement.
TCAGTATCACTAAGAGGTAATTGATTGGCATGAAGTAAATTTGGGTTCTCCATTGGATTATTGCTTAAGTTAAATAATGCTTCAGATCCGTCATTGAAATAGATATATTTATGTGTTGCATTTCTAATCGTGTAATCAGCATTTTCGGTATACGTATATATTCGTTTGTTTGCTTCAGAATCATTTAGTAACCCTTTAAAGCTTTTGCTATCATGTATTTCCGATGTTTCTGTACCTGCTATATCCGCAATAGTGGCATATAAATCAGTGGTGTTTATTAAAGCATTCTCCGTACTATTAATTCTATCTACACCTTTTCCAGAAATTATCATCGGCACATTTACGCCACCTTGATAAATACTACCTTTTACGCGTCTAGAATTGTATTCTTGAGCAACTTGGTTTGGAGTACCATTATCTCCTATAAAAATAATTATAGTATTACTTTTTCATCATTTGATAATGAATTAATCAATCTACCCATTTCAGTATCTAAAGCTTCAAGTGCCGCCAAATAGTATGACAACGGATTAATATCAATGCTCGATTGATCTGATGATAAAGCGCCTTGATAGTGCAAATCTTCAGGTGGCAAATGAAAAGGTGTGTGCGGTGCATTATATGCTAACCATAAAAGCCAAGGTTGCGTTTGGTTGTCTTTCCATTCAATAGCTAAATCTGTAAACCTTGTTGTCGTATATTCCGTAGAGCGATTCATGACACCATTAACGTTTAAAGTCCAATTTGTATAAGAAGGCACACCACCTCCGGTAAAACCTGCAAAATAGTCAACACCCATATCATTTGGATGGTTATCATCTTTGGATAAATGCCATTTCCCAATTACTGCATGTGCGTAGGTATTATTTGTGTTAAGGTCCAAGTATTTTTGTATCGATGTTTCTGATGTCGAAAGTGGATCATCAACCGCTAATACATTGGTTCTAAATCCGTATCTTCCTGTAATTATACCTGCTCTTGTTGGGGTGCAGGTAGGGTTTGACCATAAGTTGGTAAACCTAACACCAGAATTTATTAAACTTTGAAGATTTGGCATATGGGGTTTAACATTCCCTATGTCATAACCGGGGCATGCATCTAATCCCATATCATCTGCTATTATTAGTAAAATGTTTGGAGTAGTAGGGGCTGAGCTATTTTCAAGTTCTTCTTCGACTTCAAAAACTTCTACAGATTCATCACTACAGGACATTATTGTTAATATCAGAAAAAACAAAAACTTTATTCCTACTTTCATACTTAAATAAATTATAATACATTTATTTAGATGCTAAGCTGTGAATTAACTTGCGCCAAAGAATCAATTTATTTTGAAGATGTTAATATTCCTTAATAATTTTCCTAATAAACATTGTAGATAAACCCTTTAAAGATGTTATTTTTGCACGTCATTAAAATGCAAGCATGTCGATTACAAAAGCTGAATTAGAAATAGAAGAAAGAAAAGAAGGTAAAGATTTATATAGTTACCAAAAAGGTGCAATAGACAAAATTTTTACTGCTTTTGAGGAATCTCCGGAAGATTATCATTTACTATATCAATTGCCTACAGGTGGAGGGAAAACTGTTATTTTTTCTGAGATAGTTAGACAGTACCTGAAACACCATAAAAAGAAGGTTTTGGTCATGACTCATAGAATAGAGTTATGCAAGCAAACCTCTAGTATGCTTACAGAATTTGGCGTACATAACAAGGTTGTTGACAGTAAAGCAGATTTAAGTGATCAACAAGAATATAGTTGTTTCGTAGCTATGGTTGAAACTTTAAATAACAGACTTAATGATGATAAATTAGATATTTCTGATATTGGGTTAGTTATTATTGATGAGGCACATTACAATTCATTTACAAAACTGTTTAAATTTTTCAGTAAATCCTTTATTCTGGGAGTTACAGCAACGCCACTTAGTTCAAGTATCGAATTACCGATGACCGATAATTATGATGAATTAATTGTAGGTGAAAGTATAGAATCTCTTATTGAAAATGGGTTTTTAGCACGTGCTGAAATGTTCACTTATAATGTAGGTTTAACCTCATTAGTCGTGGGTGCCAATGGTGATTATACTGTTAAATCATCAGAAGACCTGTATACAGATAACGATATGCTATCTAAGTTATTACAAGCTTACGAGGAACGATCAAAAGGTAAAAAAACACTCATATTTAATAATGGTATTAATACCTCACTGCATGTATACGATACGTTTAGAAGAGCCGGTTATCAAATTGCACATTTAGATAATACAAATACAAAAAAGGAACGTGCACTTATATTAAAATGGTTTAAAAATACTCCGGGGGCTATTTTAACTTCAGTGAGTATTTTAACCACGGGTTTTGATGAGCCAACCGTAGAAAGCATAATACTCAATAGAGCAACAAAATCGCTTACTTTATATTATCAAATGATTGGACGTGGCTCACGTATTTTAAAGGATAAAAGTACATTTTCAGTTATTGATTTAGGAAATAACTTTCACAGATTTGGTCCTTGGGGTGATGATTTAGATTGGCAAAGAATATTTAAATCACCAACATATTATCTGGATTCGATATTAACAGATGAAGATTTAGAAAGCAATTTCAGATATGAAATGCCCGATTCATTGCGTGAGGAATTTGCAAAATCAAAGGATGTTCAATTTGATGTTCAAAAAACCTATGTAGACTCTATTAGAAATGGAGAATCATCGAAAGTAGTTTTAGAACGTTCTATAGAGCAGCATGCTAAAATTTGTATTGAAAACAGTGAAGATGTCTACGATGCTTTGGCTTTAGCAAAAATGTTGGGTGATGATGTTGATTTTAGGATTCAGCGTTATACAAAATGCATTAGTAAGAGTACTTATAACTTCGTAGAGTGGTTAAAAGGGGATTATAGAAAGAAATTAAACTCTTATTTGCGCTCAAACTTTGATGAAGTGTTTGAGCAAATTCATGGTTATCCACCAGAAGAATAAAGTGTTATCATCATTTCTTTTAAAATTCTTGTTTTCAAATAGCATGATTTAATAGTATTTTTTGAAATTTAAATTGAATTAAGAATAGAAAGGTATATTGAACTCCTAGACCTATAAAGGAGCGATAAATATAAATCCTATTCTTCAATTCCGACTTGATTCAAGAATAAGTAAGGTCCTAACAAAATATTTACATTAGGCCTAAATATCATTTAGAATAACTTTTAATAGCTTGATTATTATAGCATCGAAAAAAATAGATGTATCTTTACATCATTATTAACCCTTAAAAAATCAGTAGGATATTATAAACTATGGCAAAATCGCAAGTAACATTTAACAAAATAGAAAAAGAGAAGAAACGCTTAAAGAAAAGAGAAGAAAAACAAAAAAGAAAAGAAGCCAGAAGAGCTGAAGCTAAAGAAAATCCGCAAGGTATTCAATTTGCTTATGTTGATTTCAATGGAAATTTAACAGATACTCCACCAGATCCAGCCATGCGTGAAAAGGTAGAAGCCGAAAGTATTGAATTAGGGATTCCTAAAAAAGAAGATAGAATAGAAGAGGAGCCAGTCGCTAAAGAAGGTAAAGTATCTTTCTTTGATCATTCAAAAGGTTTTGGTTTTATAATTGATAGCGTGAATCAAGAAAAATATTTTGTTCATATTAGTGGTACTTTAGAGCCTATTGAAGAGAATGATAAAGTGACTTACGAATTAGAGCGTGGTCAAAAAGGTATGAATGCTGTAAAGGTTAAAAAAATATAACCTTATTAAAATTATTTTATACCTCATAACGTAATGATAAGTATGAGTATATCGCGAAAAACGCTCTTAATACTTTTATCTTTTTTCGCTATTTATGTTATTTGGGGTTCAACATATTTATTAAATAAAATTGCGGTAACTGAGTTACCGCCTTTTTTTTTGGCATCCATTCGCTTTATTGTTGCTAGTGTATTTATTTTTATAATTGCTAAAGCTTTAGGCATAAGTATTAAAATTACACTTAGGCAATTTAAAAATACCTGTATTGCTGGTTTTTTGTTCTTAACTTTTGGGAATGGTGTTGTGGTTTGGGCTTTAAGATATGTGGATAGTGGTTTTGCTGCCTTACAGATTTCAGCTCAACCCCTTGTAGTCCTTATTTTAATGCGTATTCTTCAAGGTAAAAAAATATCTTTGATGTCCTATATTGGTGTTATCCTTGGTTTTATAGGTATTTTTCTTTTGGTTAGCCAGAAAGAGGTTATTAGTCAGGAAGGTCAAGTTATTGGTATGCTAACCATTTTTTTGTGCATGATAAGTTGGGCGTATGCCAGCATATTTGTTGGTAAAGCTGATTTACCAAAGAATCATTTTGTAAACACGGCATACCAGATGTTTACAGGAAGTATTATGCTAGCCATAATTAGTTTGTGCTTAAATGAGTCATGGTCTTTACCTTCTAGTTGGACGAAAGATGTGCAATGGTCTATGCTGGGTCTTATTCTTTTCGGAGGTGTTATAGCATTTACAGCTTTTAACTATCTCTTAAAGGAAGTTTCTCCAGAAAAAGTGGCTACATCTACTTATGTAAACCCTATTATTGCACTCATTTTAGGATGGTGGGTGTTAAATGAACAGATTACTATGCAATCTATTATTGCAGCTATTATTTTGTTAACGGGAGTTTATTTTATTAACTCAAAAAGACAATTTAAACCTAGAGGATATGGACGTTAAACTTGCTATTAAGTTTATGTTTATAAGTACTTTAGCTTTTGCATGCATGAATGGAATTGTTAAGCACTTAACTCATATAGGTGCATTTCAAATTGTTTTTTTTAGAGCTTTAGGATCTTTGTTTTTTACGTTGGCGTTTCTTTTTAAAAACAATATTTCTATGGTTGGAAACAACAAAAAATTACTAATAGCCAGAGGTTTAGTTGGGGTTACTTCAATGTCTTTCTTCTTTATGTCCACTAAATTTTTACCAATTGGTACTGCGGTATCATTACGATATATGGCCCCAATTTTTGCAGCCGTATTTGCTGTTTTTTTATTAAAAGAGCATGTAAGACTCTTGCAATGGTTGTTTTTTGGTTTGGCTTTTTTGGGTGTCATAATTTTAAAGGGTTTTGATACTGAATTAAACGTTTATGGGCTTTTATTAGTTTTATTGTCTGCCATTTTTAGTGGGTTAGTTTATGTGGTACTCAGTAAAATTGGGAAGACTGAACATCCAGTTGTTGTGGTTAATTATTTTATGGTAATATCTGCCATAGTTGGCGGTATACTTTCTATTAATAATTGGATAACTCCTATTGGCATGGAATGGCTAATGCTTTTTGGACTCGGCGTATTTGGGTATTTTGGACAGGTTTTTATGACCAAAGCTTTTCAAGAGGCATCTACAAATCAAGTGGCTCCACTAAAATACCTTGAGGTTGTTTTTACAGTGTTATTTGGTGTCGTAATTTTTAATGAAATATACACCTTCTGGAGCCTCCTTGGTATTGCCATGATTATTTGCGCATTGATTTTGAATGCGCTTTACAAAGGACGAAAATAGTTTCAAAATTAAAATCAATAGAAATCAATCCATTTTAACAAGTCTAGCATCAGCTTTTAAATCTTGATAAACAATGGAGGCGTTCCCTTTGTATTTTAAAATGCAATCAGCTTTGGCATCAATATAAATACTGTTTTTAACAGTTAAATTTGCACCGCAATCTGCAACCATTTTCAGTTTTAAATCATTAACAACTAAATCGTAATCTGAAAGTCTAACATCAGCAGAAAGGTTTGCATTTAAGTAGTCAATATGACCATATAAGTCTGCTCTAACATCGGCTGAAGCTCTTAGTTCTAAGTCTTTTACATCTAATTCACCCGTAAAATAACTATCCGCAGATAAACTGATATAAGCCTTATTGGCTACCAATGTATTTTCCAAAGTTATATTAGAATCGGCAGTTGCCTTAAAGTTTTCGATTGCCTTCGCACTTAGATAAACATTTAGTGTTGGATTTCCTTTAACGTTTACTCTATTTTTTAGTTTAACAGTGAGTTTATTATCTCTTATTTGGGCAATAATAAGATCTTGCAAATTACTATTTCCTTCTACTTGTATAGATTCGCTATCTTCAGAAAAAGTAATAAATGCATTAAAACCATTTCCTATTTCTATACTGTTATAATTTTCTACAGGGACTTCTCTTAAAGTAATAGTATCTCCGGGTGAAACACGAATTTTATCTGTGTAACAAGATGAAAGTACTAAAGAGAAAAGCGTAAAGATTAAGTAATAGCTGCTCGTTTTCATTGTGATTGATTTTTGATGATGAAATAAAAGTTTTAATGATTCATTGTTTTATTAAGTTCAAATACAGGAATCCATTGAAAATTAATTGAGTGCCACTTATTACTTTCCGTATTCGATTTTATAAAAACTTTATTTTTTTTTGAAACCACATGAATAGTTTCAATGATTGATTTGTTTTGTTTTGATTTCATTTTTTATAAGTTTTGTTTGTATCTGTTTCTTCCCATATTAAAAACACCTAGCTTAACGCCAATTCCTGCAGAAAACCCATTTATATTACTAATATTATACTCAGGCCTTAAGTTTAACTTACTTGAAAACCTATATTTAATTCCCGCCTCTAATTGAATATATCTTGAAATGTTGTATAATACATTAACTCCTGGTTCTGCTACAAAAACACCTTTCCAGTCATCTTCTTCAATTGTGACATCGTTAAATACATCTTCATTTAGTAATCCAACAGCACCACCTCCTATAAGTAGGGGTAACGATAAATTAAATTTTGATTTACCAAAAAAAATGGGCTCTAGGTGCAAACCACCATAAAAACCAGCAAGGTCTCTGTTTAGGTTATCTGTTCCCAATCGGTTTAAGTCTGTATAAAATCCAGTGCCTATAAACCCGATTTCAAATTGCTGATTTGCGACATAAGCCACCTTAAAACTGGATGCGTAAGTATCTGCCTTATCAATGGTTCCATAATGAAAGCTTAAACCTAAATACACCCCATGAACCGTGTTTTTTCTATCGTTAAATTCGATGTAATCTGTTTCTGTTTCTTGACCACTTAGCATATTTATGGAGCTAATAAGTATCAATAGCAAAAGAATAGAGTAGTGTTTCATTTTATGATTTTATTTGATTGTATTTATTATTATAGACAACCATAATATCAATAGGTTGCATATTTTTTTGTTTTTTTTTACTATATTTTGAATTCCAGTATTTATTCAAGTTAATGGAGAATATCAACGGTTTTTACTGGTTATATAAATTAGTCATCTAGTACAACGACTCCTTTTTCCCCTATGATAACCAACTCACCTAATTTTGAAGCACCATAGGTTGCCGTAATTTCACGAATTCTCTTGCTCTTATCTATTACGTTGTTTTTAATATTTGAAACTGTTTTTGGTAAACGCAATAGTCCCTGTTCTAGATTTGCTTGAAAACTAAATGAAAAACCCTTAATATCAATATTAATATCTGAAGACTCTTGCTTTATTCTAATTTCGGCATCGGCATCTTCTATGTTTCTAACTCTTAATTCTGCTAAATGCATGTTAAGGTCTATTTTACTTGCTATTGAATCAATTCTAATGTTTGAATATTTAAGTTCTCCCTTGATGTTTTTAATATGAGAAATTGATATCTCATCCTTACTTGACATTAATTCTAGGTCTTTAATTGTATTTAATTCTATATTCGTTCCACTTGTATTTAATAATAAGTTTTCGGATTTCTCAATCTCTATATCACCGTTTTTCAAGTTAATAACCCCATAGGTGATACCTTTTCCACGTAATTTCCCGAATTTCATATTTACTTTGGCATTGGTAACAGAATTATTAATCCATAAATCTCCATGCTCGACATTGGCATTTAATTTCCCTGTCCATGAATCGATTAGAACATCACCAAACTTATTGGTTACATCAATTTCACAATTTGTGGGCAAGTATATAGTATATTGAATATCAACATTGTTCTTATCGAATTCAAAAGGGTTTACTTTCTTGAAATAATTTGAAAACGTACTTGTGCTTTTTTTAGATATAGCTGAAGTTATACTTACAAAATCGTTAGCTGTTTTTGTTTCAGGCACTATTCTATCTAGTAATTCCTTTGCATTTTCTTTCTTTTTATGACTAACTTCAACGTTTAAAATCATTTTAACCTTGTTTTCATCCCATCCTTTTAAAGAAACATTTCCATGCTTATTATCAATATGTAATTCTCCTCCATTTGTCATTTTGAATGTTTTCTCAATTGTTTTTGTAAGTGTTTCTTGAGAAAACACTGCTGTGCTTATCAGTAATATGATAAGAACTGCCATTTTTTTATAAAATGTATACATCTTCATCATTTGTTTTATTAGAACTATTAATTTGATTCAATAAGTTCTCAATTAATTCAATTCGTTTTTTATAATTAATAACAATAGCTTCTAAAACCCTTTCATTGTCTATGTTTTTCTTTAATTCTTCTTTAAGGATTTCATATTCGGCATCTAAGTCATCCATAAAGGATAAAAAGTCTTTCTTTTCTTCGTTTGTTAATTTGGGAGTATTATTAATCAGTTTTACTTGATATGCCACTAAACCGCTATAATGCGAGTCAATATCTTCCAATTCCTGTGAAACAAAATAGTTTGATTTCGAGTTAGAATTACTGGTCATTATATTTACTGCCGTAAATAAGCCAAATGCTAGTACTATTGAAGCGGCCACCTTAAACGCAGTACGATTCCATAACCTAATAACCTTTGGTTTTGTGTCTTGCTTTTCAAGTTTAGCTTCAATGTTTGCCCAAAGTTTATCTTTATTTGGTTTATGAATATCGAAGGCATTACTGTTTTCTCTTATGTATTTTTCAAATTTGTCCACTATAAAGTTTTTATAATTTCAATTAATTTTTTCTTTGCTCTGTGGTATTGAGATTTAGAAGTAGAAGTTGATATTTCTAGTATCTCCGAAATTTCTACATGATCATATCCTTCAACTAAATACAGGTTTATGATTTGCTGATATCCAGCTGGTAACAACTCAATACTTTTAATTATTTTTTTGATATCTAAAACAGACGTGTCTTCATCCTCAATATCAGATTTAATGTGATACATTTCTTTTTCAATCGAAACCACAGGTATTTTCTTCTTTTTAAGCTGATTAATACTCTTGTTAACAACAATCCGTTTAAGCCAAGAACCAAATGTGCTTTCATATCTAAATGATGCCATATTGTTAAAAGCTTCAATAAAACTATCCTGTACAACATCTTCTGCATCTTCTTTTATCTTCATCATACGCATACTTACATTGTACATAGCATCAACATATAGTTCATACAATTTGTACTGTGAAACACGATCTCCTAACTTGCTCTTTTCTACAAGTTCTCTATGCGTATGCAAAATGTTAGTTTCCAATTAAAATCAGCTAGCTTTTAAATTGTCCTAAAAATAGTTTTATTATTTCAGTTACTATTATAGACAAAACAAATATTGAAGGGTTGCATTTAACTCAAAAAAAAAAATAAAGTAATCGATAAGCTTTTAATCTTTGTGTTAAAGGTTGGGGGTTGTTAGCGCTTTTAATTTCTGCATAATTGATAACAGGTTAATTAAAATAGCAAATTACTTTTCCTTCAATTAGGTAATGTATCATAGGAATAGTACAATAAATGGTCAATATTCCATCAAATAGACTTTTTTACTCATTAATGTTTTGAAGTATTTTCCATATCATTAATTATTAATTATTTTGTTTTCAAAGAATTTTATGGATTGCCTCACAATTCGCAAAAGTGATTTTAGATAGCTTTCTCTTAGGGTCCTTTTAGATATATTTGTTAGCTTAAAATAGCACAAACTAACATGAAAATAGGGATACTTAAGGAAACTCAAAAAGGGGAAAAACGAGTTTCATTATCGCCAATAATTGCAAAACAGTTTATTTCTAGGGGTTTTGAAATTTTGGTCGAAGAAGATGCAGGTTTAAACTCATCTTATGAAAATTCTGATTACAAAGACGTTGGAGTTCTTGTAGAAAAAAGAGGCGTCGTTTTTAAAGAATCAGATATTCTCTTAAAAATTAACCCTTTTGATGAAGATGATTTAAAGTTGATAAATAAAGGCCAAGTTTTAATAAGTCAGCTTTATCATAAATCTAGCCCAAAATTAATTGAGGCTATAGCTTCAAAAGATGCTACGGCTTTTTCACTGGATGCGATGCCAAGGATTTCAAGAGCTCAGGATATGGATGTTTTAAGTTCTCAAAACAATTTAGCGGGATACAAAGCAGTTATTTTAGGAGCTTATGAGATGACAAAAATATTTCCATTAATGATGACCGCGGCCGGAACAATTACGCCTTCTAAAGTTCTCATTTATGGTGTTGGTGTGGCAGGACTTCAAGCCATCGCAACAGCTAAACGTTTAGGAGCCGTTGTTGAAGCTACAGATATTCGTTCTGAAACTAAGGAACAAGCTGAGTCTTTGGGTGCTAAATTTATTTCTGTTGATAATGAAGGAGAAGATTCTGAGGGAGGTTATGCGAAAGAGGCTTCTGAGGATTATGCGCGTAGACAAAAAGAAGCTGTTAATAAGTCACTTTTTCAAGCTGATTTGGTAGTTACAACCGCAAACATTCCAGGAAGAAAGGCCCCTGTTTTAATTACAGAAGAGCAAGTTTTACAAATGAAAAACGGTTCTGTAATTATTGATTTGGCTGCTGCTCAGGGAGGGAATTGCGAAGTTAGTAAGCTAAACGAAACCGTTGTTAAAAATGGAGTTAAAGTTATTGGTACGACAATAGCTCCAGAAAGTGTTTCAACAAATGCCAGCGAACTTTTCGCAAAAAATATATTCAATTTTATAATTCATCTTACAGAAGACAACAGTTTTAAATGGGATTTAGAAGAAGAAATCACAGACCAAACACTTATTGTTAAAGATGGAGAAATCAGAAAAAAATAATTCAAACAAATGAATCAGTTAATAGAGTTTATTAGAGATAATATTCAAATCACATATATTCTTATTCTTGCCATTTTCGTAGGAGTAGAGGTGATAAAAAGTATACCAGCTGTACTGCACACCCCATTAATGTCTGGGGCAAATGCTTTAAGTGGTGTTGTAATTGTAGGTGCTATTTTAGTAATGCTGCACTCAAACCCCAATGATTATATAGCATTAACTTTAGGTTTTCTAGCTGTAGTATTGGGAATTTTAAATGTGGTTGGTGGTTTTGCCGTGACTCACAGAATGTTACAAATGTTTAAAAAGAAAAAATAATGAGTGTTTTATTAAGTGTTATATATCTTATTGCAACAGTAACTTTTGTTGTTGGCTTGAATAAATTAGGCCATCCTGAAACTGCTAAAAAAGGAAATCTTATTGCTGCCTTTGGTATGGGGTTAGCGATTGTTGGGACTATTTTTATTCATGATTTAAATGTACCCACTGTAATATACATATTAATTGGAATTGCTATTGTTATAGGTTCGATTATCGGATGGCTGATTGCCGTAAAAGTTGAAATGACTAAAATGCCAGAACTCGTATCATTATTTAATGGTTTTGGAGGTGCTAGTGCCACTTTAATTGGATTAGTAGAGTTTAGCAAAAATGTTGAGAGTATAATGCAGGCAACTACTATAGTTTCAGGTATTATTATTGGAGCAATTACTTTCTCAGGGAGTTTAATTGCGTGGGGGAAACTTAATGGGTCTTTAAAAAGTGTTGTTAAGATTCCACAATATAATATTGTAAATAATCTATTTTTTATAGGAATTTTAGTTTTAGCAACTTACATGATAGCTACGGGTGGTTATAACCCCATACTACTTTATGGGCTTTTAGCTGGGGGTTTAGTTTATGGTATTTTGTTTGTTTTACCTATTGGCGGTGCGGATATGCCAGTGGTTATATCATTACTAAATTCATTAACGGGTATTGCCGCTGCAATTACTGGTATATTATATGATAATATGGTTATGCTGGTTGGTGGTATTTTAGTTGGTTCTGCGGGTATTATCTTAACCGTGGCCATGTGTAAAGCTATGAATCGTACTTTAGGTTCAGTTATTTTTGGCTCATTTACTGCTAATAATGATGTTTCTGGTAGTAATAAAACTTTAGGAACTATTAAAAACACCACAGCAAGTGATGCTGCAATAATGATGAATTATGCATCAAATGTTATTATTGTTCCTGGCTATGGGTTAGCCGTTGCGCAAGCGCAGCATGTTATTCATGAATTAGAAGAAATACTTACCGATAAAGGTGTAAACGTTAAATATGCAATTCACCCTGTTGCTGGACGTATGCCCGGACATATGAATGTACTATTGGCCGAATCGAATGTAGATTATAGTATTCTAGTTGAAATGGACGATATTAATCCACAATTTAATAATGCCGATGTAGTATTAGTTGTTGGAGCAAATGATGTTGTTAACCCAGCAGCTCATAACGATCCTAGTAGCCCAATATATGGTATGCCAATTTTGGATGTTGAAAATGCCAAACATATCGTTGTAAACAAGCGTAGTATGAATGCTGGGTATGCTGGAATTGAAAATGAGTTATTCTATAATTCAAAAACATCAATGCTTTTTGGAGATGCAAAAGCGGCGTTAACAGAATTAGTTGGAGAGTTGAAAAATATGTAGTTTTGCAACACTTTACTTAAAAATTAGTTTTAATGTCATTCAAAACGCGTGTTAACCATATTAGAAGAACGGTTATATGGAATCTTGCTAAAAGTGTTGGAAACTCCTATACAGAACCTGAGTATGGCTCCTGTGATGTTTTAATGATAAAAAAAGTATTGATTATAAGACCTAATCATAGGTTGGGGAATCAGTTACTATTAACACCATTAGTTCAGGAAGTAACTGATCTATTCCCGAACTGCGAAATTGATTTATTTGTTAAAGGAGGGGTAGCGCACCCTGTTTTTGAGAATTATAAGAGCGTAATAAACATTATTAAGCTTCCAAAAAGACCTTGGAGCCATATTTTTAAGTACATCAAATGTTGGCTATCTATCAAACAAAAAAAATACGATTTCGTCATTAATGGAGATAGAACATCATCTTCTGGTAGATTATTAACTCAAATTGCCAAAGCCGATTTTAAAATCTTTGGTGAGGTTGATGACTCTCAATTTAAAAATTTAGATGGATATCAGCATATGTCCATCTATCCTGTTTATAATTTAAGACTATATTTAAAAAACTTAGGCGTTTCCATGGATATCGTAAAACCTGTACCTGTTTTAGATATTAAATTGAATGAAACTGAAATCATAAATGGAAAGAAGGTATTAGATGGTGTTGTACCAGATCAATTGAAAAAAACGATATGCATTTATACGAATGCTACCGGTGATAAGTGCTATTCTGAAACATGGTGGGAGACTTTTTACGCAAGATTATTAAAAGAATACCCAGATTATAACGTCATTGAAATGTTGCCTATTGAAAATATTTCGAAAATTAATTTTAAGGCGCCTAACTTTTATAGTCAAGATCTTCGAGAAATGGCTGCAATAATTAGAAATACCAGCGTATTTATTGCTGCGGATAATGGTGTCATGCATTTGGCGAGTGCCTCATTAGCACCAACCTTAGGGTTCTTTTCGGTAACAAGTCTGGAAATGTATAAGCCATATGGCAATGGTAATGTTGCACTTCAAACCAATGAAACTACAATTAATGATTGGATAAAAGCAATAGATAATATTTTATCTTAAGCTAATATTATTTCTTACATGCTTTAACAAAGTCTTAAAAGTATTTAGATACGAATTTCGTAATTTAGGTTATTAATAATATTTTTTTTATGAAAAAGTCTTATTACCTAATTTTAACTTTTTTAGTACTGTTAAGTTTATCATGTAAGTCTTCAAAGTCAGTAGCTTCGCAAGTAGAAGTTGATAATCTAAACGCTATAATAAACAGTAAAAGTTATAGAATAGAATCTGATTGGGCTTATCCACAAGTTACAACTGCCGTACAAAATGCAATGAATTCTGGTTTAGTTCAACCGGGAAGTAGTTCTAGCTCTATTAGTTTAATAGGTAATTCTAATTTTCTTGAGGTTAAAAATGATAGTGTTCAATCGTATCTGCCTTATTTTGGTGAGCGCCGTATGCAAGTAGGGTATGGCTCAAGTGATAGTGCTATTCAATTTGATGGCGTGGTTGAAAATTATAAGGTTAACCCCAACAAAAAGGGTGGCTATGATATTTCTTTTGAGGCTCAAAGCAAATCAGAAAAGTTTAATGTGAATATTACAATATTTCCAAATTTAAACGCCAATATTGGAGTTAATGGTGGTTCAAGGCTAGGAATACGGTACTCTGGTAAGGTTATTACCAAATAATTTTTCTACGATATATTGATTCGAAATAGGTCCTTAATCATATATTAACAGTCTTTTCACCAATTCGGGTCGTTTATTTCATTTTAGAACGTATTTTAACGATGATTTTTGCAATCGTTTTCATTTCAACGTTTTATTTATGTGTTCATGAGGTTTTTAGTTCTAGTAAGTCTCTAATCATTTAGTTTTGACTCGATTAATAAACTAAGCCCCATGAGATCATTAATTATTATTTTACATTTAGGATTACTTTTATCGACTAACAGTAACGTTTTTGCTCAAGACATAGCAATGACTTCTAATTCTAAAAATCCTTTTTACGACTATACAGAAAAGACATTAACCAATGTAGGTACTATTCCAGATTTTGATAGCAAAGAAGAAAAATTAAAAATTACTGGAACAATTTACCTTAGTGATGGTATTACGCCAGCTAAAGACGTTATTCTTTATATAGAGCAGCCTAATGAAAAAGGAAGCTACGAAATGGTTAAAAAAGATTCAAAACGTTATGTACACCATAGAACTTGGATAAAAACAAACGAAAATGGTCAATATACCTTTTATACTTTTGTACCAGGAAAACGTTTATCTAGTAGAAAATTAAAACATATTCACCCTGTTGTTAAACAACCAAACATGGAAGAATATAGTTTACCAGCCTACCTGTTTGATGATGATCCAAAATTATCTAAAATTTGCCGTAAACGTTTGGCAAAAGGAGGTATTGATAGTATACTTACTTTAGAGAAAAAAGATAATATTTTAGTTGCTAAGAAAGATATTATACTAAGTCAAAAAGAAACTACACTTTAAAAAAACAGATTATTTATAAACAAAAAAGACTCCTAATTAGGAGTCTTTTTTGTTTTCTGGAGATTGCAGAACAACCTTTTCGTACAATTCTTTATATTTATTGGAACAATATAATTTTTATGAGAAAGATAATATTATTGTTTTTGTTATTAATATGTTATTCCCTTCCTTCTCAAACAGAAGATCATAGGTTTAATGTAATTCACAAAGGAAAACTATTAGGAACTCTTGACGCTACTAAAACTATTATTGGAAACAAAATTAGCTATCAAAGTCATACTAATATTGAATATCAATTATTAGTGGCGATAACTATTGTTTATAAATACAATGTGACCTATGAGAAAGGTATTTTAAAAGAGGCCAATGCTCATATTACAGTTAGGGGAAAAGATAAAACCAAAGTGCGAACTATATGGACAGATGAAGGTTATAAATTCTATTCGGAAGATGAATTGGAAAAAGAATTAAAAATGACAATTAAACATAGTATTATTCAGTTAGTTTTAGAGGAGCCCACTGGTGTTTCTAAAATCTATGCCGAAGAACATGGCGATTTTCATACTATAAAGAAAATAGGGGAGCATGCTTATCTTAAAACTGCTCCAAATGGCAGAGAAAGTAAGTATTATTATGAAAATGGTGTGCTACAAAAGTCTGATGTTGATGCTGGAATAATTAAGTTCTCAATTGTTAGAAGAGATTAATCCACAATACATAGTTGATACTAAAATCTTGCGTTTCAACAGGATTTTGGAATTTAACAAATACTTGTAATGCTTACTTTTTATTATAAAACCCTAAAGATCTTTTCAAATTTTTTGAAATAAACTTCCAATATGAGGATAAAAAATTTATCGCACTTTCAAAACGCCACTTTTCAACCAAAATCGTTTTTTCTTTAATATACTGTTCTTGATTTTTTGATATCAAGAAAGATTCAAAAAAATCACTCACATTTACATGACCATACCCAGTAAATTCATTTACTTTGTTTTCATGGTGTATTACCGAAGACCATATTTTCACATCTCTAACCTGTAGCACATTTTTTTCCTTTTTCCAGTTTCTATGGGAACGATCACGTATCGTTTTTGGGTTTACATTTCTTTCAAAAAGTGAAATAAACGGATTGTATTGATGGAGTTTTTTTCCAATTTTTATGTCAGATTGAGTTTGAATGGTATAGCCATCAACAAAATCTAAAGCCATAAACTCTTGCTTATCAAACCTTTTTTGTATTTCCTCAATAAAGTTTTTACTAATGCAATCATCATTATCAATACCTGTGGTGATAATATAATCTTCCTCAAAATCTTTGACATAGTCTTTAACCGCAGGAAGGTATAAATCCATACCATCAATATAAATAGGCTTAAAATTGGAAAATTCCTTAGCTAAATCAGAAACTATATCTCTAAATTCATCCTTGGTCGAGGTATCAAAAAACACAATCCAATCGAAGTTTGTATTCGTTTGGGCAGCTACACTAGGAAAACAGTAGTCTTTAAACAGTTTAAATCGATTTCTATGCCACTCATCAGTTAATACAGCTTTGTTATTTTTATTAGTCTTCCAGTCTGATTTTCTAAGATTAAATCTAGTAACTAAAAAGTGTTTAAACATGGTAAAATCAATTTATCAAATTTATTATTGGCTAAGATACAATTTGAATTTATATATTCTTAAAAAGGAGTATTGATGTAAAAATAAAGAGCTGTTTATTGATTCCTAATTTTGAAAATTATGCCGTATTTAATAATACTGAAATACAATAAAATCAGATTTTTTTGAAAACATATAATTAAAAAACTGTTTATAAATTCCCCTTAATACTTAGTAAAGTCATAACCTGAACACAAGCTAATTACTACAAAAACTGTATATGAGCCAAATCTTTTCAAATGGCTACTTTTTTTTATTAACTAATTTTTTCACAAGATAAACCTTAGCTTTTTCTTATAACATGTTTTATATCTGATACTTGAGTTTTAGAATTAGTCGTTGAACGTCTATTCACGAAAAACATTCAAAACATCGTGTTTTTTTGAATAATATTTTACTTTATTTTAGTGCCTAAGTTAGACTTCTGATAGATGTTAAAAACCATTCAAATCGTTGCGCTTTTACAAGGAATATTTCTATTATTCATCGTTTTTAAGCATAAACATCATTACAAAAAGCCAAACTTTTGGTTGTTGGTAGGTTGTGTTTCATCTGTTTTATTATATGCTTTAGGGGACGATAGTTATAATCTTTTTATTAAAGATGCTAATTGGTTCGTTTTTCACGATATACTTATCATTACGTTCTTTTTTTTATTTATGCGCTATTATAAATCGGGAAAAGAGAGTTTCAGTTCTAAAGACTTTGTTTTTTTTATTCCATATTTAATTAACATACTTTTATTAACAGGGTATTATTTCGAAATATGGGAGGCTACACCTTTTTTATTCTTTATGAAAGAACTTACAGAACTTACTTTTTTAGTTTACTTAACATATACAATTTATCATATTCTTAAATCGAAAAAAGAAAAATGGTTGCTCTTATTTGCAATTCCACTCACTATTATTTTTATCATAGATGAAGTTACCTTTTTATTAACCAAATCGAATAATTCTCCACTTTTTTTAGACAGTTATGGCATAATTATTATCGCCGTTTTGTTATTTTACTTTGTTCTTTATAAATTGATCTTAACACCTAAAGCCATATTACCAAAATCTAACAACTTAAAATATAACGCATCAAGTTTACAACAAAAGGATATTATTTATTATAAGTCGGAGTTAGTTTTATTAATGACTCAAGAGAGGCTCTATAAAAATCAGAAACTAACTGTTAATGATGTTGCAAAAAGGCTAAATATTCCTAGACAGCATTTATCT
Organism: uncultured Algibacter sp.; assembly: GCF_947495925.1. Lineage (GTDB taxonomy): Bacteria > Bacteroidota > Bacteroidia > Flavobacteriales > Flavobacteriaceae > Algibacter_E. Next base: position 105,039 of record NZ_CANMAU010000005.1, on the reverse strand, counting down.
GAGATTTTAAATGTACACATGAATATTGGGTTTCAGGATTTATTAAATCAATACCGTGTTGAAGACTTTATACTATGCTTACAAGCAAAAGAATATAAAAATTATACACTTTTGGGAATTGCGAATGAAGTTGGGTTTAGTTCAAAATCTTCATTCAATACAACTTTTAAAAAATTAAAGGGTATAACGCCTAGTCAGTTTAAAAAACAACTTCTTCAGTAACCTTTGCTTTAAATTTATAAGGTTCAGAATACGTATTCTGAACCTACTTCATTTTATATCCTCATATTATCGAGATACTTTTGATTTCGTTTTAAAACAAAAATAGGGTATTGCTACCTTGTAAACGTCTTATATTTAAATACACTCTTATGAAGCACAATTACATAAATTTTTAAATTATGTATACCACCTTCGAGCTAATTATAGTTCTCCCATGTTACAATGAGTCAAAAAGAATTCAGTTAAATAAGTACCATCATTTTATTAAAAACAATCCTAAGGTTATGCTTTGTTTTGTAAATGATGGATCAACCGATGTTACAATGAACTATTTAAAATTTTTAAATAGTAATCATCCTACTCAGTCACATATAATAGATTTAAAAGATAATAGAGGAAAAGCTGAAGCGGTTAAAATGGGAATTATTTCTTGTTTAGAAACTTTTATGTTCAAAAATATAGCCTATCTAGATGCTGATTTATCAACATCTCTTGAAGAATGTTGGACTATTAGTAATCAACTAACCTCAAATGTCACATTTGCATTTGGATCTCGTATAGCTAAATTAGATGCGAGCATTGACAGAAAAAAATACCGTTTTATTATAGGTAGGTGCTTAGCAACTTTAATTTCAAAACAATTAAACCTAAAAGTATATGATACCCAATGCGGATGCAAAATATTTGAAAGAAGTTTAGCTGCTCAGTTATTCAAAGAAAAGTTTGTCTCAAAATGGCTTTTTGATGTTGAGTTATTCCATCGGTTATTATTTTTATATGGTAAAGATAAATTGGTAGAAAAAGTAAAAGAGGTTCCTTTAAACTCATGGATAGACACCCCTGACTCTAAAGTACCTTTAACCTATTTTTTTAAACTTTGGATTGATTTAATTCTTATTAAATACACCTATAAAGTACCTGCTCAATCAAGTGAAATTAAAAATGAAGCGGTATATGAATAACCCAAAGTTTTATAAGTATACGGTAATAATAATTCTTGTTATTCGTGGCATTTTAAATGCGGTAATTCCTTTAATGGATAAAACAGAAGCTCGTTATGCAGAAATTGCAAGATTAATGGCGGAAACAGGAAACTGGATTACACCTCAAATTGACTATGGTATTCCTTTTTGGGCTAAACCACCATTGTCAACCTGGTTATCCGCATTATCCCTTAAGGTTTTTACTATTAATGAGTTCTTTGTTAGATTACCTTCTTTACTCTTAACAATTATTTTAATAATAGTGATTGGTAAATATGCAAACAGAAAAGGTCTTCCATTTTTTTTGCCAGGAGTTATTGTATTAACAATCCCAGAATTCTTGATCCATGCAGGCGTAGTATCAACAGATGTATCCTTAACTTTTGCTATTACATTAGTTATGCTTTCCTTTTGGGAATCGGTAAAAGAAAAGCCTAAACCTTATTCGCAATATTTAGTCTTTTTTGGGCTCGGACTTGGCTTACTAGCAAAGGGACCCATAGTTTTAATTTTAACACTACCTCCAATTCTTATTTGGGCTTTAATATTTAAAAGAATTGAAACAGTATTAAAGAAAATATCTCTCTTAAAAGGTTCTCTTGTTGTCATAACGGTAGGTGTACCTTGGTATATGCTAGCAGAAAAGGAAACACCCGGGTTTATTGATTATTTTGTGGTTGGAGAACATTTTAAACGTTTTTTCGACTCAAGCTGGTCTGGAGATAAATACGGATTTCCGAAATATCAAGCTTTAGGAATGATCTGGGTTTTCTTAGTTTTGTTTACGCTTCCATGGGGACTTATCATTTTAAAAAATGTATGGAAGAAAAGACATTCAATTTTGAAAAATGAATGGACGGCATTTCTGTTGTTTTGGATTCTGTGGACACCTACTTTCTTTACAATTTCTAGAAGTTTAATTCATCCTTATATTATGCCAGTAATGATTCCGATTGCTTTAATCATAGTAAATTGGTGGACTGATATCAAGCATAGAATAGTATTGATAAAGTCAAGCGTAGTATTCCTTTTATTATCTTTACTTATTGGCGTTTATAGCACTACAAATAAAAGATCTCGCAATTACTATAATACCGATAAATATTTATTAGAAACGCACACCTTCCGCGATACGCCCCTTTTTTGTTTACATAAAGCAAATTATTCAGGTCAGTTTTATTCCAAAGGGTATATGGAAACAATAACTTTAATGGAATTGCAGCAGTTTTTAGATTCAGAAAAACCTTTTTTAGTGGTCATTTTAAATAACCACTATTCTGAGCTACCCGCTGAAACTACAAAAAAAATGGTTTTGCTTGAAGCAAATTATAAAAAAGGTTTGTATGCTTATAAGATAAAGAGTATTGATTTTTAATGGGTGTCAGTAATTCTATTATATAATTGATAAATAACTAAAACCTCTGAGTTTATAATTTTATTAGTATACCGCATTAAATATTTTTTAGTCAAGAATAGCCTAAAAAACTATTTAATTACCGAATTGGTAACCTCGATAGGCGTATCATCATGCATTGAAATACTGTTGTATTTAGGATACCAAGAACCTCCTAGATTATTTTGTATTGTCGAATTATCAATAATGATGTTTCCAGAATGATCATTACTCACAAAAAATATGGAAGACCCAAAGGCATTTACTTCATTTTTTTCAATTTGCGTGCCAAATAAACTTAATGTCATGGTATTACCATCATTGTATATAGCCCCCCCACTTCCACCTCCAGGTGTTCCAGAAATAGCAGGATTTCCTCCATTCCCAAGAGCTTTATTATACGAAAATAGACTATTATAAATGGTCCAGGAAACACCAATACTGCTTATAGCTCCTCCGTTAGAACCACTATTTCCATAACCTTCGGCACCACCAAAAGTAGTATTTGTAATATATACTGGTAAATTATTATATTGACTAAAGACTCTAATTGCTGCGCCACCTACATCTGGTCCTGTTTTTTTGCACGTATTGTTGAAAAAACGTGCATTAACAACTTTAAGTCTACCACCACGAACCCAAATAGCCCCACCTCCTGTATATTCAGTTTCGTTAGTTGAGTTACCATCAGAAAAGGTGATATTCTGTACGATAAGTCGGGGAGTGCTTTGATTTTGACAATGATCTGTTGTCCATACTTGATTGGCATCACAGGTGTTCATGTATAGAATTCTAGTCCTTCCCTGGCCACTTAAGGTAATTAAACCACCTCCGTCAATAATAATATCTGGCTTCGCATTATTAAATACTTTTGCAGGTTCAGTCATTTCAATAGTTAATGGATCAGTGCCACAATTAAAAACTATTTTCCCTCCTTTAGCCACTGCATCAATAACAGCATCACATGTACAACTATCTGGTGTGCCATCTCCTATAATAATATCCGGAGTTGAAACATCTTCAAGACTAGCTTCTAACGGAACTGAGACATTTCCAGCAGGGTTTCCGGCAGCTGGACCATCTTCAGGATTCATTAACGGGTTATTTAATGTAATGTCTTTTGGAGTTGTATCATCTGTACGCGAACAACTATTTAGTAAACAGCAAAATATTATGCTAAAAACAATCGTAGTGATGGGGTAGGTTAAGAGTTTCATTTATAAAACGGTTTTGAAGCATATACGATGTGTATGGAACATATGGTTTAGAATATGGGATATCCACTACCATTTATCGGATATTTCCTTTCTAATGAAGTTTAGAGCTTCATTTCATCTTAGCCTAATTATTGAAGCTATATCAACTTGTCGCTAATAGAATGTGTTGTCAAAACATGATATTTACACTCTTAAAAGCAAAAAAAAAGCTTTTTATTGGGATTGTATATTTCAAATATGCTATTTTGTGATCATAAACTTTATAGTTGGTGAAGCATCGATTTCTAAATTTTTATTGTATTCTTTTAACTTTAGCGATTGCTTTCATAGCTATAAGTAGCTGTAATGTTAAAAAAGAGCCTGAATTTGTAATTAGGGCGAGCCTTTTAGTAGGAGAAGAGCATACTTGGTTTAAAGCTTTTCAATATTTTGAAAAAATTATAGAAGAACGATCTGATGGACGAATACAAATTCAAAGTTACCATTCAGAGCAATTAGCAAAAGAGATTGAAGCCATAAGACTGATACAGTCAGGAGTTATAGATATGACTACGACCAGTTCGTTATTAAGCAATTGGACTGAAATTATGACGTTTTGTGAAATGCCTTTCCTTCTTGAAAATCAAAATCAAGTTGCAAATTTGATTAATGGTCCCTTAGGCAAGCGAATTAATAAAGAAATGTTAGATAAAACAGGCTTGAGACCATTGGGCTATTTTCTTGCAGGAGCAAGGCATTTAACTTCTAACAGACCTATAAAACACCCTGATGATTTAAACGGATTAATTCTTAGAGTACCTAATGTACCATCTTTTGTTACGGCATGGGAAGCACTTGGTGCCAAAACAACGCCTATGGCATATTCTGAAGTATTTACATCATTGCAACAAGGTACAATTGATGCTCAAGAAAATCCACTAGCTTTAATTAAAGTAACCGGTTTTTATGAAGTTCAGAAATATGTAAATCTTACGGGACATGTCATAAGCTGGACTTATCCTGTAATAGGTGAAAAGCAATTTCAAGCTTTTCCCGATGATCTCAAAAAAATATTTTTAGAGGCAGCTAAAGATATGCAGGCCTATGAGCGCCAACTTTTTTTGGAAAATGAAAGGAAAATTAAGGAGGAATTAGAAGCATTAGGGATGACTTTTATAGCCGTTGATAATAAAGCTTTTATCGAAAAATGTGGTGCGGCTATTTTTAATACGCTTTCACCAGAAATGCAAGAGATTTATAAAACCATAAAGCCATCGCATGCAAATAATTAATAAAATACAAAAAGGGTTGGGCGTTTTCTTAAAAGCGGGAACCATATTAAGTACGTTCGGCTTTATTGGAATTACGCTTATACAAATTTATGGACGTTTTTTTATGGATAAAGCTCCGTCTTGGACTGAAGAAGCTTCTCGCTTGCTATTTGTTTTTGCGATTGCCTTTTCTTCCGGATTGGCTATGAAAACTGACTTCTATGTCTCCTTTGATTTTATATTCAATAAGTTTTCAAAAATTTGGCAAAAACATTTACTGAAAGCAACATATTTATTTGTTATTGTCTTGTGCATCATTTTTACTTTTTACGGTATGCAATTGGTAGAAGCAGGATGGAAAGAGCAATCACCGAGCATGAAGTTTCCCATGGCCATTGCTTTTATAAGTATGCCTTTAATGGGGCTAACTATTGGTATTTATGCATTATTAAAAATGTTTAAGCTTTTTAAAACAAAATAAGCTATATGGTTTGGATACTTATCTTGTCGTTTATAGTATGTCTATTACTTCGCTTTCCTATTGCTTTTTCCTTAGGAATTTCTTGTTTAATTTATCTTTTAGTGGCAGGTACTCCCTTAGCTGTTATTCCAATGAAAATGTATTCTGGTATAGATGTTTTTGTGCTCATGAGTATTCCTGGGTTTATACTAACAGGGAACCTAATGAATCAAGGTGGGTTAACCGAAAGAATTATTACATTTTGTAATCACTTAATTGGCCATGTTAGAGGTGGTTTAGCTTTGGCAAACATTGGTGCTTCCATGCTTTTTGCGGGTATTTCAGGAACCGCGATCTCAGATACAGCTAGTATCGGGTCCGTAATGATTCCTGCTATGAAAAAAGAAGGCTATGATGCTGATTTTTCTTGTGCTGTAACAGCTTCTTCTTCAACTGTAGGACCAATAATTCCACCAAGTGTACCAATGATTATTGCAGCTACTTTATGTGGGCTTTCTGTTGGAAAACTATTTTTGGCCGGTGCAATCCCCGGGTTTCTTTTAGGCTTCGGACTCATGTTTGTAACCTATTTTATCTCCGTAAAGAGAAAGTATCCTAAGCATGCGAAAAGTAACTTAAAACAGATTTTTTCATCATTTTTAGATACGTTTTGGTCATTGTTAATGACGTTTATTATTCTTTTTGGAATTATAGGTGGAATATTTACACCTACCGAAGCCTCTATTATAGCGGTTTTATATGCTTTACTTATTGGTATATTGGTTTATAGAAGATTAAACTTTAAAAGAATTGTTGTTATTACTTTGGACGCCATGAAAACTTCTGCGTCACTTATGGTATTAATAGGTTTTGCAAATCTTTTTGGATGGATTTTAATTGTAGAACAGTTACCACAGTATATTTCAAAGGAAATTCTTCTTTTTTCTGATAACAAATATGTTGTTCTTCTGCTAATTAACTTATTGTTGATTTTTGTTGGAACATTTATGGAGACTATTGCTGCACTTTTAATTTTATTTCCAATCTTATTAAAAGTAGCAACTGCTGTAGACGTAGACCCAATTCATTTTGCTGTTATCGCACTATTAAATTTAATGATAGGTCTTACAACACCTCCACTAGGTATTTGTCTTTTTGTTTCGTCAAGTATAGGCAAAGTTTCAATAAGCAAAGTAAGCAAGGCTAGTATTCCCTTTTTACTTGTTAGTTTATTTGTATTGGTTTTAGTAACACTTTTCCCTGAGATCTCTTTATTCTTGCCCAGTTTATTTATGGATTAAAAACTCTATTTTAACTTTATAATGAAAAGCTTACCAAAAATAGAGTATAAATCAAACAAAGAGCTAGATATTGAGGTAATGACGTTTGCAAAAACTCAAGAAAAGCTTGAAAAGACGAGTAATCATAATCCATTTTCTCCTCATAAAATTCAGTTTTATTTAATCTTAATAATAACAGAAAATATGTACTCACATTATGTAGATTCAGATTTTATAATCTAAAAGAAGCTAATGTGTTATTTGTTGCAAAAAAACCTAGTATATCATTTTATGAAGGGTTTTCAACATGCTAATGTGGTTTAATACCCTTTACGCAGATTAATTAAATAGCTGGGTTTATTGTTTTGAATTTTACTTAAAGACATAGAATTCAAATTGCTTAACAAAAAACTCAACTTCAATATTGGCATTTATAAACCTCTTTTAAAACATATTGTTCCACCCATCAAAAGAAAACAATATATTTTGACTAACTAAACATTTGGAGTGACATAAACAAACCAATCACGCGCATCAAATTTCAAATACTTTAATAAATTAATAGCTTCTTTCCAATTTTTAAAATACCATTTTCTGCTATGGCGTTGGTTTTACATAGTTCAACTAGAGATACATGATACTTTCTAGAAATTGAATAAAGTGTATCTCCTTGTTTAACAATATGAATTTGTTTGTTATTTTGTTTTGATTGACTAGCCAGGGCATCTTCGTAGCTATTATAAAAAGTTATATGGCTTTTTACTCTAGAATTATGAAAATGAGCACCAACCCAATGTTTAGTTATCCACTGGCTTTGTTTTCTTATTTTATTATCTTTTCCAAAATCAAATAAGTATTCTGGATTTATAAAATTTCCCTTATAGCTAACTACGAGATGCAAATGACTCCCCCTTGCATTTCCTGTTGTTCCACCCAAACCAATAATTTGTCCTTTTTTAACTGTATCATTAACTTTAACGGCATATTTGGACAAGTGTGCATAGGCCGTTTCTAAACCATTATAATGACGAATGACAACAGTTTTCCCATGTCCTGAACTATAACCGGCAAATCGTATTACCCCTCCAAGCATAGCCATAACATCATCACCAGTTATTAAATCAATATCAATTCCTTGATGAGGCCTGCCTTTACGCCATCCAAATCGCGATGTAATCACTTTTTTTCGGTTTATTGGAGAAGCATATGTGCTATCTGTAAATTGAACAAGAAAAGGATACGTTTTTAATTCGTCTTTATAAGGATTAAATTTAAAAGTGTTCCATTTTTCGAATATGGCAAGGTCATGAAGGCTATCTGCTATTTTCTGTTGTATTATAGAATCTTCAAATCTGTCATTTGTAACCAAAATCTTTTGTGATAAATCTATTTTGAACGCTTTTTTATCGGTTAAAGAATCTTGTTCTTGAGCAAACATACTGCTGCAAACACATAAAAAAAGGAGAGAGAAAATAATTGATTTCATTAACTAATTTGATGAATTATTAATTTATAACAGCTTTATTTTATTGCTTTTTATATTGACTTTTTTTTGAACGGATTCTGCAAATATAGTCGTAAAACTATAAATACAGTCATGCTAAAAGTCTTTTGGAGTCTCAAGATTCCATTTATTCATAAAGACTGAGTTCGTAGATATTCTTTTTGCGGAATGACTAAGCTTTTTATAAATCAATAACCTCTTGTTTTTATGACTATTATCATGAAAAATGGTATCACCTTTTTATAATTTTAGATTAATTATAAAGCTAAATTAATTATGAAAAATTCGAACCTATCATTCATTAGAACTGTTTGTTATTGTGTATTAATCCTTGGTTTTTTGTTTACGTCCTGTAATGACAAGACTTCAAAAGATTCAAAAGATAAAACGAATAAAACTGAAACAGAAGAAATTGCAAAAGTTAAGGATATCTACTGGAACGTTAAAGCGATTGATCCAGATGGAAAAAGTTTAGATATTAAAGTCTTTGACAATGAGGGAAAATCGTTTGATGTAAAAGCCATTCAAAATTCCGATCAAGATGAGCTTTTAGATGTAAAAGCTATTATGGGAGAGGAGAAATTACCTGTAAAAATACTCGTAAGCAAAAATCAATTTGCACCGGTTGTAGCTATCACAAATAACGGTAATGCTTACAAACTTAAAGCAGTAGTTCCAGAAGGGGAAAACATGGATGTTATTGGAGTTGTTAGATTTGGAAATATCGTTATTATGAAGGCCATAACCAAAAAAGGGAAATTCTATGGCGTGAAAGCTATGTCGCCTTCGGGAAAGCTTAACAATATTAAAGGTATAAAAATTAATTCTCAGGATAGAGAAATGACGTCAAGAGGACATAGCATCTATGCACATGTAAAAGCTATGCATCCATCTGTCAATGAAGATAATTTTAATTTACCTAAGAAAAATATTAAGAAAACAGCTTATAAAAGTGATTTCAAAAGAATTATTTGGAATATTAAGGCAGTAACAGCTGATGGTAAAAATTTAGATGTGAAAGCTTTTGATGCTGAAGGTAACAAGTTTGATGTGAAAGCAACTCAAGATTCTAAACAGCATAGTTTTATGAATATTAAGGCATTTGTAGAGGGAGCCGAATTACCCGTTAAAATAATGCAAAACACTGATGATGATAAATATGCACCTATTAAAGCTATTGGGGCAGACGGCACGATTTACGATATTAAAGCAGTAACTGAAAATGATGTAAAACTTGATGTAAAAGGAACGAGTCGCTCAGGTATTATTATTAATGTTAAAGCGATTAGCGAAAATGGAGAATTTTATGGTGTTAAAGCTTTCTCTCCAGACGGAAAATTTAATCTAGTTAAAGGCATTAAAATTTTCGAAAGGGAAGTAGAGATGAAAGTGCAGGGAAATCCAGTATATGCACATTTAAAAGCCATTAATCCATAAAAGATTTTGTGATTTATGCGAAATAGAAAGTAGAATAATAGCTATCAATTAAATTTATAAAATTGGTAGCTATTACTTTTCACCATTAATAGTTGACTTTGTATCAAATAATTAGGTACCATACCTGAACGTATTAGTTATAAAAAATGGATAATAATTAACTTTTTAACTTAGCGGGCTACAATATTTTATAGATTTATCAGTTGAAAAACGAACAAACGAATTCTCTATAGAAAAGCAGGAAATTAATAAGTGAAGTCAGTAAGAGTTAAGAAAAAAATATTCTCAGAATTATTTGATAAGTATTACAAGAGGCTTTTTAATTATGCAGTTAAAGTGATTAATCATAGAGATGTAGCAGAAAGTCTTGTCCAAGAAACATTTATTAAGCTTTGGGAAAATATTGAGAATATTAAAGATGATGAACGTTCCATAGAGTCCTACCTAATTACGGTCTTGAAAAATAAGATTATAGATAATCATCGTAAAAATAAAACTCAAGAAAAACACTTAAACCTTTACAAGTTAAATACTGAGTTTACTACAGACATGAATAATGTCTGGGAACTAGAAAAAGAAATAGATGACATATACAATTCATTACAGCCGAAGACTTCTGAAATATTTAAGTTATCAAGAGACAAAGGGCTGACATACCAAGAAATAGCTTCTTTAAAAAATATATCTATTAAAACAGTTGAATCTCATATTTCAAAGGCCTTGCATACTTTCAGAAAGAAATTAAAAGATTATTTATAAAATAAAATAGGGGATTACTGGATGACAAACGTTTTATAGTAAACACCTATTATGAAACACAATTTAGTTGAAGAAGTAGAGATTTGGGCTTATGTTTCTAAAAATGCAGATGAAGTTACACGAATAAAAATTGAGAATTGGAAAAACTCAAATAATTTTGATAAAGAGTTATTCAATTCAATCGTCAAGCTTTATGAGGTAACGGAAAAGAATCCGTTTGACGATACTATTGACATTGAAGAAGAGAAAACTAAATTCTTCTCAGCAGTAGTACCTGCTAATAGAAAGAGTCGAACTATACAAAAATACTTAAAGTATGCGGCTGTAGTTATCTTATTTATTTCAATTGCAGGAACAGCATACCAGTTTTTATCGAATAACATTATTTCTCTAGAAACTGGTTATGGACAAGAAAGAGAAATTATTCTTTCTGATGGTTCTGTAGTTTGGCTAAATGCTGGAAGTAAAATCTCATATAAGGAAGGCTTTCCAAGAACAATTCAATTACAAGGTGAAGCCTTTTTTGAAGTAGCAAAAGATAAAACTCATCCGTTTACAGTTGAAACACCAGATAATGTTATTGTAAAAGCTTTAGGTACAAGTTTTAATATCAAGGCTTATCCAGAGAATACCTATTCAGAAACTACACTTCTTACAGGGAAAGTTGAAGTGTCCTCAAAAAACTACTTTGAAGAGAAAATCATTATGCTTCCCAATAATAATATTAGAATTCTAAAGGTCGATGGTACGCCATTAAAAACCTTAATTCAAAATAAGCAAACTGTTTTGGCTTGGAGAAACGGTAAAATTCGATTTGAAAACGCACCGTTTAAAGATATTGCTAATGATTTGAATAATCAATTAAATATAAAATTAGTGTTTGAAAATACAACTATTGCAAATTCTAAGTTTACTGCCATTTTTGATAAATCAACACCTATTGAAGAAATTTTAGAAATTCTTAAGGCCTCTAAAAATTTTAAGTATAACCTAAATCAACAAACGAATGAGTGGCTGATTAAATAAAAAAGTGGGGAAATTCGAGCTTCCCCACTATAACTGTCAAAAAATAAATCTTCGAAGATTAATATTAATTAACAATAATCAAATTTATGAAAATAAAACAACTCGCTGTTTTAATAAAACAGAAAAGCGTTTTAAAAAGGAGTAATTTTTTAATGAAATTATCATTTACAATTTATATAGTCTGCTGCTTTCAATTGATGGCATTTACAAGTTTTTCTCAGAATCAAGTGACCTTGAAGATGGATAATACTTCTTTACAATCCATACTGAGTCAAATAGAATTCCAAACAACTTTCAATTTTGTATATAATAATGATGAAATAGACAGTAATCTCAAAATCAGTATTGATATTGTTGAAAAAGATATCTCATCTGCTTTGGATGTATTATTTGAGAGTACAGAAATCCAGTATAAATTTCGAAAAAACCTAGTCATTCTTTCAAAACAAAAAACTCAAAAAACAAACTATACTATTAGTGGAATCATTAAGGATGCCGAAACCGGAGAGACACTTCTTGGAGCAAATATAATTGTGGATGACGAAGGTAAAGGGGCTACAACCAATGAATATGGGTTTTACTCCTTAACCTTACCCGAGGGAATCTATACGTTACAAATTTCCTATTTAGGGTATACCTCAAAGAAAGAGGTTTTAGAATTAAAGCATAACATCAAACAAAATTTTGAATTACAGCCATCACCAGATATGCTTGACGAAGTAGTAATTACTTCAGGTAATACGAATAAAAGTCAGGTGAATAATGTGCTAACAGGCGTAAATAATTTGAAAATAACAGATATAAAACAGCTTCCTGCCTTTTTTGGTGAACCCGATATAAACAGAGCCATATTAACACAACCCGGTGTAACGTCAGTAGGTGAGGGTACAGCTGGTTTTAACGTTCGAGGTGGTAATATTGATCAAAACCTAATATTGCTAGATGAAGCCCCATTATACGTGTCATCTCATTTATGGGGACTCTTTTCAATAGTAAATGCTGATGCCATTAAGGATGTAACGCTATATAAAGGTGGAATCCCAGCTAGGTATGGAGGAAGAGCGTCCTCCGTGCTAGATATTCGCCAAAAAGAAGGAAACACCAAAGAGTTTAAAGGAGAAGGAGGGGTGGGAACCTTATTCTCAAGAATCACCTTAGAAGGACCGATAATAAAAGAAAAACTGAATTTTCTTGTTTCAGGGCGCAGATCATACATGGATATATTCTTTCCACTTGGAGGGGAAAGTTTGGACGGTACGAAATTGTTCTTTTATGATTTGAACACCAAGTTATCTTGGAATATTAATAAGAACAACAAACTATTTGCATCTGGTTATTTTGGTGCAGATGTAATGAAGTTGGATGATACAGTGAGTGACGATGAACCAGATTCTTCTATAGATTTTCGTTGGAAAAATGCTACCACTACATTACGTTGGAATCACCTCTTTTCAGATAAATTGTTTATGAATATATCTGGAATTTATAGTAGTTATACATATGCTTTGGCATCCCAAAATGACACTGGTGGTTTTGTTAATGGTGCAGGTAGTTTTAAATGGAATTCTGGTGTAGAGAATTGGATTGTAAAACCTGATTTCACTTACTACGTAAATCCAAATACCAAAATGAGATTTGGTATCAATAGTACACTTTATAAATTTACGCCAGCAGAGCTATCAAGTGAGGAATCCGGGTTAAGCCCTGAGGATTTTGACATTGACAAAGGTTTAGAAATTGCTCCATATTATGAAATAGAAAAAACGTGGGACAAACTCTCTATGAACCTTGGCTTTCGCTATTCTTGGTTTGGAAATGTAGCTCCGAGTACGGTTTCACTCTACAATCCTGATTTACCCTTAACCGTAAATACCATTACAGGCACTCAAGAATTTGGGAAAGGTGAAGTCGTTGAAAGTTATTCTGGTTTTGAACCGCGATTCTCCTTAAAATATGATTTGAATCATCGAAAAGCAATAAAAATAGGATATAATAGAACATTTCAATACGTTCACCTAATATCCAATACAGCTGCGGCTTTACCTTTTGATATTTGGAAACCTTCAGGAAAGTATATAAAACCACTTGAGGTCAATCAGATATCTGGTGGCTATGCATATGATACTCCAAAAAGAAAATACAATATATCTATAGAGGGCTATTATAAAACTTTTAAAAATATTGTAGAGTATAAAAATGGTGCTGATTTATTTATTAATGAGAATATTGAAACTCAATTACTCCCTGCTGACGGTTATGCCTATGGGTTGGAGTTTGGTTTTTATAAAAATAAGGGAAGGCTTACTGGTAATTTAAATTACACCTATTCCGTTTCCAAACGAAAAACAACAAGTGCATTTGATACAGAGAATATCAATAATGGAAGCTATTACCCTTCTAATTATGATAGACCTCATTTATTAAATGTAACTGCTAGTTATAATTTAGGTAAAAAATGGGACTTGGGGGTTTTCTTTACCTATCAAACAGGAAGACCAACTACTGTACCTACTGGTAGATTAAGTTTTGAGGGTGATCCCTATTTGACATATTCGGATAGGAATGCATTTCGTATTCCAGATATTCATCGAATGGATATTTCCTTCACCTATACACCTACAGGTAATCCAAATACGAAATGGCAGGGGAGTTGGAACTTTGGATTTTATAATGTCTACGGTAGTCCAAATGCTTTTTCAGTGTTTTCTACTTTTCAAAACAACGAGTTAAAAACTTTTAAATTTTCGGTATTAGGTGCTCCCATACCTTTTGTAACCTATAATTTCAAATTCTAAATCTTATGAAATCAATATATAAAACATTAATATACCTCTTAACGATATTACCGTTTACAGGCTGTGTAAGTGAAATTCCAAATGCATCAAATTTTGAACCTCAAATATTCATTTCGGGTTTTCTAACTAATGGGACAGAATATGTAAATATTAAAATTCAGCGAACTGTTCCTGTTAATGAGCAAAATTTAAACCCTATAAATGACGCTCAAATTTCACTTTTCATGAAAGACTCGCATGGAAATAATGAGCTAATAACAGACTCTTTTGATATAAGAAAGGGGACATACAGAAGCTCTGAAATGATAACTACCATTGTAGGTAACGCATATTGGGTAGAAATTATGCTGTCAGATGGTACAACATTCGTATCTGAAAGGGAGGTTCTAAAACCTGCAATAGTCGTTAAGGATATTGAAATAACTAGCGAACTTAATCGGGTAATTTTTTCGGACCCTCTTGATGATACAAACTTCTATTTAATCAATTTCCTTTTCTATAATGGTGGCTCGTTAGATCTTAAAGTAAATGAACTTACTAATGACGTTCTTTTTAATGGAAATGAAAACGCTACGTTTGATTCAACAGAATTTCTTGTTGATAATCCGCAGGAAGTACGAGTTCGCATTTCTAATCTTAATTTTAATTCGTATCAATTCTACTTAAATCAATTTGCGCAGTTTGAAAATCAAATAACAAATGCGGGAAGTGAATCAGACCCTGGTCAATTGTTCCTGCCTCCTCCTGCAAACTTAACCGGGAACATTGTAAATACAACCAATAATACTAAAGCTCTTGGTTTTTTTAGTGTACGGAACACTACAGAATTCATTAAACTTTTTTAATGTAGATATTGTACTTTTCTATAAAGTTCATCTTCAAAAACTTTTTATCATTAAGAGATAGGTAGTTTATTTCTACCTTCAGAAATAATTTTATAGTTTAAAACAGTCATTTTCTTTAAAAACTTACAAGTATATTTTTTTTAGTATCTTTATGTATCATATTGTTATACAGCAAGATAATAATATAATCTTAATATGCTTGAAAAGTATATAAGACAGACCATTGCCTTTCAAACTATTCTGTTTTTAATCTGTACCCATAACTTATACTTGAAATTGTAATTTAATAAAGAATCAGTATGTCCTAAGTTATTGTTCATAGAACTTAGTTGGACTATAAATTCAATTATTACGAATTAAGTTTATTAAAAATGTTAAACTAAATCTCAAAAATTATGGATATTTCAGTAGGTAACGCGCATACTTCCTATCAATTATTTTACCAGTTAGCATTTATATTTATGTTTTTTGTAGTTATCTACAAAAGCATAAAACAGGGTTATCATTTACGTTCTGTGTTATTAATGTTAACCACAATTACGCTTTTTAGTGTAGTAGGTTCAAGATTATTTACAATTCCCATAGAAAACTGGATTCCTGCGACCCGCACAAAACTCCCAGAATTCAACAATAGATCTTCTATAGGAGGATTATTATTTGGCTTAATAGGGCTTTTAATTTCCCAACGATTATTTAGATTTAAAAGACCTATTTTAGACTTATTTGCTTGGACTGGGCCTATATCTTTAGGTATTATGAAGTTGGGGTGCCTATTTAATGGGTGCTGTTTCGGCCTTCCTTTTAATGGGTTTTGTAGTGTTCAGTATCCCGTAACCACCAATGCTCATTATAATCATTGGTTTAATGGTAGTATAGAAAACGATGCCACGTTATCATTGTCGGTGCACCCTGTTCAGTTATACGAAAGCCTTATATTAATAATTATAGGCTGCATTGTATGGAAAACACATAAAAAATGGAGAAAGAATGGAAGTGCTACGCTATTTGCTCTGTTTGCCTACTTTACTGTACGATTTGGAGTTGAATTTTTTAGAGACCATAGTGTATCTCAATTTGGTACAACTTATTATTTAGGCATCTGGATTTACCAATGGATGATGCTAGGCTTTGGCATCTTTTTAGCTGTAGTTTTATGGTTAAATGAAAAACGGTTAAAATTTGAAGTTATAAAGGGTAGCCAAAATTCACCATATCTCCATGCTGAATTCGTTTATATAGTAATCCTATCATTTTTCATTTATAACTTGACAAATTTACTTTTGCCTTTTGAACTTAAGGTTGTTTGGTTTATGTTTATTCCTGCCATTATACTATCGTTTTATCATCTTTTTACCGAGAACAGATTAAAAAGCCATCCTATACTTGTCGCATTATGGTTAATCGCACCTTTTTATGTTCTGGCCCAAACAATACCAAATCAAACACCAGTAATTAAAAAATACAAGCGTATAGATTTTGGTGGCTCTTTTGGTAATTTCGCAAATGAAGTAGCTTTTGATCCTCAACAAAGTGAATGTGGTAGTACCGTTTATTTTCGCGAATACTTTAAGCAAGTCTACCAAATAGTAGGAGCTGGATATTCTATGGTTAGCATAAAAAATAATAAAACTAGTACTTTTGGTGTCAATGTTTCGGGAGGTAATATTAAAAGCACTAATTTAAGCACCAATGAAACAGACTCAGAATTTGTATTTGCTGTAAACCCATATGCGCAATGGGATAGTAAGTGGTTTGGCGCAGGAGCAGGGTTTCAATTTGGTAAATTACGTGTCAATAAAAACGAAACTATAGACGCAACAAATATTGAAGAAGCCAATAAAACCTATAACATATTACCCGAGTTCCATTTAAGAGTAGGACCAGAAAAATATGTAGACATAGATTATAATTATGGTTTTATGATGCCATCAGCTTATCCAACATTATATTCCAGATCCAGTATAGGAAGTGCATTCGGGTTCAGCCGAGACTATAGCCTAAGATATGGCCGTATT
Organism: uncultured Algibacter sp.; assembly: GCF_947495925.1. Taxonomy (GTDB): domain Bacteria; phylum Bacteroidota; class Bacteroidia; order Flavobacteriales; family Flavobacteriaceae; genus Algibacter_E. Next base: position 87,853 of record NZ_CANMAU010000005.1, on the reverse strand, counting down.
TGGAATTTAGAGACTGATTATATTTCTGCCGAAGCTTTAGTTACAGAAAACCTAGGTATTAATCTTATGTACGTCTTTAAAGAAAATAATTTTCAATTTGAACAAGATCAAGCTTCTGGAAAATTTGTATTCTCACTAAACTATCGATTCGGACATAAGACCAAACAATAAAGATCTATATTAAAAAGTTTAATTCTAAGCGGCCCATGAGTATACCAATTGCATTAATAATATTTCGTTTAATGCTCGTGCCAATTATTTTAGCGTTCGCCTATTTTATTGGGAAAGATTCTAAATTAACTATTCTTATTCTGATGTATTTGGGGTTACTATCAGATATTTTAGACGGTATTATTGCCAGAAAACAAAATATATCTTCAGAAAAATTAAGACGCATGGATAGCCAAACCGATATGGTGTTTTGGCTATCTATGGGTTTCGCAACGTGGTTATTATATCCGGAACTAATTTATGACAATGGTTTCGCCATTCTGGTTATTATAAGCATGGAAATAATGTGTTATACGATTAGTTTCATAAAATTCAAGAAAGAAACCTGTACACATGCATTTCTTTCTAAACTTTGGGCCATATCATTGTTAGTAGCATTCACATCATTAATCGGCTTTAGCCATGCAGGAATTCCTTTTGCTATTGCAGTTATTCTAGGTTTTATATCTTACATAGATGTTGTTCTAATTATCCTAATTCTACCCAAATGGACGCATGACATCCCAAGTGCATATCATGCGTATCTTGTTAGAAAAGGAATTAAATTTAAACGAAATGAATATTTAAACGGATAAATGACTGTTTTTAAAACATTACAACTTAAACATTCTTCATTCTTTAGCTTTAAGTAAACACTTGTTAAATGAGAATTAAACTTTTATTTTTACCTAGACTTTATAAAGGATGAAAAAAAATACTGCTTCTATTTACTGCTACGCTATCTTACATTTTTAGTTATAGTCAACAAAAACCTAATATTATTTTTATACTGTCAGACGACGTGGGCTGGTCCAATATAAGTATGTACAACCAAGGCATGCTTGGTTTTAAAACACCAAATATTGATAGAATTGGTAAAGAAGGGGTTATGTTTACCGATGGATACGCACAAGCTACTTGTACCGCAGGTAGAGTAGCTATTATCACTGGACATCTCCTTACAGAATAGGACTTCTAAAAGTAGGATTACCTGGAAGTGAACAGGGGTTAAATAAAAAGGATGTGACATTAGCTAGTTTACTAAAAGACAAAGGCTATAAAACAGGTCAGTTTGGTAAGAATCATTTAGGCGATTTAGATAAACGTCTACCTACAGTACATGGATTTGATGAGTTTTTCGGCATTTTATATCATTTAAATGCTATGGAAGAGCCAGAAGAACCAAATTACCCTAAGGATCCTGCTTTTAGAAAAAAGTTTGGTCCTAGAAATGTTTTACATACCTGTGCAACGGGAAAAGAAACTCAAAAAATTGAAGATGAAGGACCGCTTACTAAAAAGCGAATGGAAACATTTGATGAAGAAACTTTAGAACATGCGATTACATTTATGGATAAAGCTTTAAAAGAGGATAAACCATTTTTTACTTGGTTTAACACCACCAGAATGCATAATTACACACATCTTTCACCAGAATATGATGGTAAAACAAAACTTGGTCTTGGTGTTTATGCAGATGGCATGACACATCATGATGTTGTTATTGGTCAAGTATTAGATTATTTAGATAAAAACAACATAGTAGATAACACTATTGTTGTGTATACTACTGATAATGGTGTACAATATGTAGCATGGCCTGATGGAGGTTCTACGCCTTTTAGAGGAGAGAAAGGAACTTGTTTTGAAGGTGGCCAAATGGAATCCCTAGTGGCAAAATTATTAATGGTATATTTTCATCTGAAGATTGGTTGCCTACTTTACTTGCCGCAGCTGGTGATGATAATGTGAAAGAACACTTAAAAAAAGGAGCTAATGTTGATTGAGATTTTTATAAAAATCATTTAGATGGGTATAACCAATTACCTTTCATAAAAGGTATGGTAGATGAATCTCCTAGAAAAGAATTCATATATTTTAGTGATGATGGTGATTTAGCCGCTGTTAGATATGGTAAGTACAAGCAACACTTTGCTATTAATGACAATAAAGGTATAGACGTATGGCAAAAACCATTTGAGAAACTTAGATCTCCTTTACTGTTCGATCTTGGTGTTGACCCTGGAGAACGTACTGATTCTAATGGTGGTCATGAACAATGGTCAGGCATATGATGTATGTTATGGTACCCATTCAAGCCTTTGTAAGCGATTTTTTAACTACTTTTAAATAATTTCCACAACGTCAACCTATTGGCAGTTTTACGATAGATAAAATAATAGAACAAATGTTTATAAAACCAGGAAATTAATACTAGATAGAATTCAAAAAAAGTCCATTAAAAAATGGGCTTTTTTTCCACAAGAATCAAGTATTTAAAAATTTTTATGACTCAGGTACATAGGAAGGATCTGTAATGTGTGTGTGGAATGGGTTATAATACAATTCATATAAGCCAAAAAAAGAAACTTTAAATTGGATAACAACCTAATTAAATTACTCATTGTCAAAATGCAATATCATTTTTTTCAATAAATTGGATAGTTGTAGCTTTTCAGCTTTTGTAAATATTTTTACAGATTCATCAGCATTTTTAAATCTAGTTTCAATTGCGACATCAATTACGTTAATTCCTTTTTTAGTTAAACCAGCACGTTTTATACGGCCATCTAGAGGGTCTGGAGAACGATAAATCAATTCCAATTTTAGTAATCTATCTAAAAGAGCCGTCATAGCTCCAGATGTAATTAAAACTGATTGCATTAATTGTTTAGGTGTTAGCTCATAAGGCTTCCCAGATCGTCTTAAAGTTGCTAGTACATCTAAGTCTGTGTAATATATATTGTTAGAACTTAAGGCTTTATTGGTACTTTTTTCTAAAATTTTGCTCAGCTTTAAAATTCGACCTATAACTAGCATTGCTGAAGCATCTAAATCTGGTCTTTCTTTTTTCCAATCACTGACTAGACTATCTAGTAAATCTTTGTTTTTACTCATTATATTAAATTTTTTGGATAAAAAAACGGCATAAAGTATCTTTATGTAAAGATATTTTGTATTATTGCTTCATATATCTTTATGTAAAGATAATTAAATAATAAGATTATGAAAATTATAAACTCAAGGATTCTCTTGTTGCAACACTATCTTATATTATGCTCTCTGATATTTTTTTGCAATTGTGCATCACAAAAAGCGCTAAAGCAAACAGATGATAATTTAGCATCTAAAGCACTAGTCAAAGATCTAATAGAAGCTTATATGGAATTACCAAGTACACCTCCAGGAATGTCGGTAGCTATTGGAATAAATGACAGTATAACATTTGCTGAGGGTTTTGGTTTTTCAAATGTTGAAAAAAAGGAAAAGGTTACTTCAAAAACACAATTTAGAGCTGCTTCTGTATCTAAAATTATTACGGTGACCCTATTAGCTAAATTAATTGAAGACAAAAAATTAAGTTTAAATGATCATATTCATCCATATATTCCAGAATATTCTCAAAAAGCACACCCTATAACAATAAAACAATTATCTGGGCACTTATCAGGTGTACCCCATTATTCTTATCAAGATAAGCGCGAAAAACGTTACTATAGTAGTGTTGAAGATGCTATGGATGTGTTTTCTCATATTCAACTTTTGCATGAACCGGGAGTGCAGTATAAGTATAGTACTCATGGTTATACCTTACTATCACGTGTCTTAGAAAAAGCTTCGAATAAAAGCTTTCTTGATTTGGTTAATGAAAATTTATGCAAGCCATTATCTATGAATTCTACAGGACCGCATATAATTAGTAATCCTTCTGCAGATATGACACAACTTTATGGGTTTCAAAAAAGCTCCGGTTATGTGAAAATTACGTCTCCAGAAGACCCAAGTTATAAGTGGGCGGGGGGAGGACTGGTTTCTACACCGTCAGACCTAGTTAAAATGGCAAATGGATACACAAATGGATTCATAAGAAAAGATATAGTAGATACAATGTTTCAGACCCAAACGTTAAACTCAGGAAAAGAAACGGGCGTTGGAGTTGGATGGCGACAAAATTGGGATATAGATAATCGTGAAGTACATGAACATGCGGGTTCAATGGAAGGCACGCGCACTGTTATAAGCCTTTTTCCAAAAGATAAGTTGTCGATTGCCATAATGTTCAACGCTTATGGCGTGGGGCGAATAGAGGAAACGGCTCATATGCTTGCATTGCCTTTTTTAACGCAATCATCACCTAGGCCTCAGCCTAAAGGATCTGCCAAACTAAATGTAACCGTAAATGGAAACGGAACCCCCATTTTAAAGAAAGGGGATCTAATTTTAGATGATGGGAATAATCGCTTTATTTTAAATGCCGGCACTGAAGAGGAGGTAAGTTACCAGCTTAAATATATGGGAAGAGATTATACATACGCCTTATTGCATCCCCATGGTATACTATACACAGAGTTGTTATTTGATAATGACACTGTTACAGGAAAAACCATGTATTATGGGAGCCCCAATATTAGTAAACCATCTGAAAAACAGCCTTTATTTATATTTAATGGACATTTTAAAAAGTAAATTTAGGTAGTATATGAAATGAGTCATAATAATAGATGTGAATACCCACCAAAATGTTAAGTGGTACATCGCATCTGACCTATTAAACTATAAATTTAAACAGATGAAAACTTGGTATGGCATAGATAATATTGATGTAATTGATTCTCCTTCCATAGTACTTTATAAAGATCGTTTAGAATACAATCTTAACAAAATGATTTCTATGGTAAAAGGTAATACGGCTTTACTGATGCCCCACGTAAAAACTCATAAAATGCCCGAGGTCATAAAAATAATGGTTGGCTTGGGAATCAAAAAGTTTAAGGCCTCGACTATAGCTGAAGCTGAAATAGCTGCGAGCTCTGGAGCAGAGTGTGTTTTAATCGCACATCAATTGGTTGGACCAAAAATAAAGCGATTTTGCACTTTATCTAAATGTTTTCCGCAGACTTCTTTTTTTACAATAATTGATACTATTGTTTCACTTGAAAAACTTAACTCGATAGCCAAAGCATCTGAGCTTAATGTTGGTTTCTATATTGACATCAATAGTGGCATGAACCGCTCAGGAATTATGTTAGGTTCTGATTTAGATAACGTAATTAAAGAAATTCCTAAATATGATTCACTTAGTTTTAACGGATTTCATATATATGATGGTCATTTAAGAGACAGAGACTTTGAAAATAGAAATAGTAAAATTGAAAGTGAATTAAAGCCCATAAAAACTTTATTTGAAACACTTAAGAAACAGTATTTTAGTATAAACTTAATATGTGGAGGCACCCCATCATTTACATCACATTTACTTAGTGAACATCGAATTTTGAGTCCCGGAACTTGTGTACTTTGGGATTGGGGGTACAGTGAAAAATTAGTTGAGCAGGAATTCAAATATGCTGCATTACTAGTTAGTAGAGTTATTTCTAAGCCTAAAGAAGGCATTGTAACAATTGATCTTGGACATAAATCTGTAAGTTCTGAAAACCCGATTCACCAAAGAATTATATTTTTAAACCTAGATAATAGTCAACTAATTTCCCAAAGTGAGGAGCATGGTGTTCTAAAAGTAAAAGGTTGGGAACATATTAATATTGGAGATATTATTTATGGGCTTCCGTATCATATATGCCCAACTATAAACTTACATGATGAAGTTTCAGTAATTTTAAATAATAAGTTTATTGATACATGGCAAATTACAGGAAGAAAACGTAAGCTAAATTTTTAAGCTGATTGATAGAGAAAGATAAAAAAAACAAAATATCAATGACCCCAGAAGTCGCATTTATAGAACAAATTGTGATTTAAGACATATTACTTTGAATGAATTTTTTTTTTTTTTAAATTTAATCATCCACTGGGCTATCAAAAATTGAAAATGTACTATAATGTTCTGCGTTATGTAACTTGAGCTTTTACTCATTGTTTGTTGTTTTAATAAGTAAGTATTTGTGAATCTCGTTCCTCGATTTGGATTAAAGGCAGGGTAGAGTCTTTAGAAATAGTCCTGCGAACTTTTTTAGTGAATGAGCCAGTTTGCGCTTTGGCACGATATATTTTCTTGAAAAATTTTATTCAAATAGTTTCTTCTACGATAATACGGGCCACTATTTATTTGACAACGTACGAGAAAAGCATAAAATGAGTGGAATGAAATAGTAGTACTCAATTTATATTTACTTTTAAAAGGCATATTGATAGATGTAACATCAGATTCGATCCAGAGATAGGGTAATGAAGTTTAGTGTAATAAAATAAATAATAAGTTCAGCACATAAAATTCAATTCATCTTCAATATCTTACAGTTCAGTAATCTACAATTTATTTATAGTTGAATCCAAAATACATTTGTCCTATAAATTAAAAAGAACAGTATAGAGTTATGGAAAGTGCCAAACCAAAAACCAGTAAAGGAAAACAGATTTTTAGAATTGTTTTACTTGTTGGTACATTCATCTCATTATGGTTTGTGCCATGGATTTTGGTGAAATCTTGGATATTACCTTTACCAGATACGGTTGAAGAGCAAGTAGAGCAAACTTTAAGTTATGGTTTTGATGGTGTTATAATTTATGTAGATGAAGCTGGAAAACCGCCAGCGTTTTATTCAGCAGGGTATCATAACCGAGAACTTAAAATACCCGCCCATCCTAATGCATTGTTCAAAATTGCTAGTATTAGCAAGCTATATGTTGCTGTTTCAATAACTAAATTGGCTAATGCCAATCATTTGTCTTTGGATAAAACAGTAGCCGATTACTTTCCAGAATTCGTAGAAAGAATTGAAAATGCTGATAAAATCACTTTGAGAATGATGGTTCAACACAGAAGTGGTATACCCAATTTCACAGACAATCCTGATTTTTGGAAAAACCAACCAAACACAAATATAGATGTGCTTCAATATGCACTTGACTTGCCTGCCCGTTTTGAGCCAAACGCAGATTATAGCTATTCCAATACAAATTATTTATTGCTATCAAGAATCATTGAACAAGTTACCGGAGGTAGTCGTCAAGACTATTTCAAAAAAGAAATTTTAAGACCTCTCGGGCTGAAAAATACTTTTGGCTCCATTGATGAGGTCAACTTAGACGATGTTATGAGTGGTTATTATGTTGGAATTGATAAGGATTTCAAAAATGAAAATAACGGAATGATGATAGCTACAGCAGAAGATGTTGGTATTTTTTTAAGGGCCTTAAATGATGGTTCATTACTTAATGAAAAGGAAATGGAAATTTATGCGTCTATTTACGAATTTAATCATGGAGGCTTAGCACCAGGTTATCAATGTATGGCAGAATATCATAAAGACATTGATGCTGTTGTTATTCAATTTATGAATACCACCGATTTTGAAGGTTACCAATGGAACTTACTAGAAATAACACATACTCGAGTTGTTAAAATCTTACGTAAAGCAAAGGGTTTATAAAATATTTATAGCGTAGTGTAACAACTTTCACAAACTCTCGTCGTAAAGGCAATTAGGAAACCATGACTGACTCAACCAAAACGAAGCATAAAACCTGGCAAGCAATTCTCCTGTTTTTAGCCATTCTTATAGTACTTAGCAGCATTTGCTACTATGCCATATTGAAACTAAATCCAACGAGTATTTATATTGGTGCTTTAATGTTATGTCCTGCTATAGCATCGTTTATTACTTTAAAACTTACAAAGCGTTCCATTTCAAGTTTACCATGGCGTTTAAAAAATATTAAATATTTAAGTCTTTCTTATATACTGCCAGCATGCTACGTTACCATGTCCTATATATTAATTTGGGTTTTTGGCTTCGGAGATCTTGGTAATAAAAATACAATCGCAGCTTGGTCAGCGGAATTAGGAATGTCAGGATTTAGTACATCCATGGTAGTCTCAGTTATGATTTTACTGTTAGCTATTGTTGGAGTGGTTAAAAATATGGGAGCTACTTTGGGAGAGGAGATAGGGTGGCGTGGTTTTTTTGTTTTTGAACTTCGAAAAGTGTTATCCTTTGAAGGTACATCCTTGCTTAGCGGATTCATTTGGTCGGTCTGGCATTGGCCAATAATTTGGTTAATTTATAATGGAAGTGGAGCACTTTTCTTTCATATATCAGCATTTACCTTAATGATTATGGCTATTTCTGTTATCATGACCTATTATACCTTTAAATCCAATAGTTTGTGGCCAGCAGCGCTTTTTCATTCAGTACATAACATTTTCATTCAAAAAATATTTACGCCGGTAACAACAACAAATGAAGTTAGTGCTTTTTGGATGGATGAATATGGCTTGATGATTCCAATAATCGCTAGTCTTTTCTCCCTTGTATTTTGGAGGAAAGCAAGAAAAGAGAAATTATAATTACATCAATCAATCAGAAAATAATATGACCATTTTAGTAGTAGGTGCAAGTGGTGCCACAGGTAGTCAATTAGTAGAGCAACTTCTAATTCAAAATCAGAAAGTAAAAGTCATTGTAAGAACGTCAGAAAAGTTGCCAGATTCATGGAAAACTAATGATGATTTACAAATTATAACTGCAAGCATTTTAGATTTAAGTGATGCAGAAATGCGCAGTATTGTTAGCAACTGTGATGCCGTAGCGTCATGCCTTGGACATAACTTAACTTTTAAAGGCATCTATGGTAAACCACGACGATTAGTTACAGATGCAACAAGTAGGCTGTGCAATGCCATAATGGCAAACAATAGTAAAGATAAAACTAAGTTTGTTTTAATGAATACAACAGGAAACCGTAATCGCGATTTAAAAGAGCCTATTTCTTTTGCTCAAAAATGTGTAATTGGTCTGCTTCGTTTGCTATTACCACCGCATGTTGATAATGAGAAAGCTGCAGATTATTTAAGAACGGAGGTTGGGCAAAATAATGATGCCATTGAATGGGTGGCTGTAAGACCAGATGACTTGATTAATGAGGTCATAGTAAGCCCATATGAGATTCATCCTTCACCAATAAGAAGTGCCATTTTTAATGCTGGTCAAATAAGTCGTATTAATGTTGGTCACTTTATGGCTAGTCTAATCATGGATGATATTATATGGAGGAAGTGGAAAGGGCAGATGCCTGTAATCTACAGTAAATCAACATAAGAAAAGAATAAAAACTCAGGCCTACTAAAACTATAATCCAACAACTTAAAATATATAATGAAGAACATAAAGACCGCAACAATCGTCATCTTAACTTCTTTTTTAACTCTCTCTTGCAGTACTGATAATGGTGATACTTTAAACGATATATATCTAGATATCCCAGATAGTCATTTTGAAACCATTTTAATCGAACAAGGTATAGACTCCGATGGCATAGTAAATAAACTCATGTTAAAATCGGACGCCAAAAAAGTCAACAAATTAGATTTAAACCTGTCTACTCATTTTGGTGAAATTGCCGATTTAACTGGAATTGAAGGGTTTTATAATATAAGTTTTTTGTCTGCCGCCGGTCAGAACATTAAAACTATTGATTTAAGCTTTAATACTAAGTTAGACACCCTATACCTTAATGGAAACCAGCTTACCAGTTTGGATGTGAGTCATAATTCAAATCTAATTTTATTGGATGCACAATCAAACGAACTTAATTCCATTCTAGGGCTTTCAAAATTAAACACATTGCATCATGTTAATTTATCCTTTAATAATTTTGAAGAGATTAGTATTAAAAATGAATCTATTCAAATACTATACATAAGTCATAATTTATTAAAATCAATAGACACAAAGGGTGCTCCAAATTTAAAGAATCTGTTTATAATAATTAATCAGCTTTCGGCAGCAGACTTTAGTTTAAATACCCAATTAGAGACTTTGGTGATTTCTGGTAATAAACTTGAAAGCGTTAAACTAGACCAAAATGCAAGTTTAACTCATTTATATAGTTCCAGCAATTTACTCACCAGTCTTGATGTAAGCAATAATGCCCAATTAATTGATTTACGTGTAGATCGAAACCCAGAATTAACATGCATTAAAATTGAAAATGGCCAAAACATTCCGACTGTATCTCTATCTGATTACCAAAACTTAAACACTTGGTGTAATTAGCTTTTAAAGCGCAATACCAGTTAAACAGGTTATTTTTAATTTCAAAATGAAATGCAATTTCAATAAGATTTGCCGACAATGAAATAAAACAAGTAAAAACAATAGGAGAGTGGAGTGTACATATTTTAGGCTATACAAATACAACATTTAACTAAATGGCTACTTCAAATCGTATTTAACTAAAAATGCACCTTGGGTACATTTTTTTAACGCTAAATAGTCTAAAATATAGCGAATGAACCGTTAATTGTTTCCAAAATTATATGCTGCCTTGAATTTTTGTTTCTTTTGTTTCAAGACATTATTTTAAAGAATTGATTAAGTATCAATTTTTAAAATACCTAATAATGAATCATTAAAAAAAAAGATTAATTGAAATTCTACAGTTAATAAGTGTATAGAAATTTTTAAGCTAGGATTTGAGCAAGGGAAAATTTTATACTCTTGTGGCAATCCACGAGAATCGTCTAAAATATTTTATTACGTACAATTTTATCGAATACGCGATTTTTAATAAGAGCAAAAAGGTTAGCTTTATTTTGGCGTTGGCAAGCGATGGAAGTTATTCGCAAAATTTCTATTTTAAACAAATGAGCTCATGAATGCTTCGCATTTGTGTGTAAAATAAATTGCCAGAGCAATTTGATTTTATAAAACAATCGAGCGCAAAGGCAGCGGCAATTTTATATAATGGTTAATTATAGATACAAATGTTTTTAAACGCTGCGAAGCAAACCGCTTATTAGTTTAATGATCCAAGTTCCAATTATTCTTATGAATACGAATGCTTCTGGGATGTTTTACATAATACTACATTATAGCTGTAAAATGGATAAACCACTCTTATTAACGAAACAATAATTTTTAGCACGTCGGAATTGATGTTCTAAAAACACATCTTATTTACACCTTAAGGATTAGAGTTTTAATTTTTTTTTTTTGTTAACTTCGATACTTTGAACCTGAAATTGCAAACATGAAAAGGTTAATATGTTTTTAGTTTTAAAGGAAAAACATAACCAATGGAGCAATTAATACACCTTTTAAGCAATACTATTTAAAGATTAATTAAAACTATAACCAATGAAAATTTTATCAAAATCACTATTCTATATTTTTTTTCTAATAGGTATATCATGTACGATTTTAGCACAAGAACAGGAGAAAACAATTATTCTAATAACTAATGTTAATGTTTGGGACGGCACCTCAGACAATACAATTAAGGCAGATGTTCTAATTGAAGGTGATAAGTTTAAGGAGATAAAGGCCAATATCAAAGCGCCCAAAGGAGCTAAAGTTATAGACGGACAAGGCGGTACTTTAATACCTGGTTTAATAGATATGCACCAACATTTAATGTTATGGGGAGGCACTACAGAAGGCACCTACGAATATGATGCCTATGGACAAGGGGCAAGAGCAATTAAAATGGCTGAACGACTTATTCAACAAGGGTATACTACGGTTAGAGATATAGGCGGTAATTCCTTGTCAATTTCTAGACTTATTCTTGAAGGAAAATTAGATGGGCCAAGAGTCTATTCTGCTGGACCAGTCATATCTCAAACTGGAGGCCATGGAGATTGGGGACCTACTAATGAAATGCCAGGTGAAGGAAATTATCAAACCATGACTGCGAATACTCACGTGGTAGATGGCGTGCCAGAAGTTATAAAAGCAGCAAGATGGAACTTTAGAAATGGAGCAAACTTTATTAAAGTGATGGCCGGCGGGGGAGTCGCTTCTACTTTTGACCCTTTGAATATGACTCAAATGAATATGGATGAATTAAAGGCCATTGTAGAAGTTGCTAATGCCTATGAGTCTTATGTTGCTGTGCATTCTTATCATGATCGTTCATACAACATGGCATTAGATGCAGGCGTAAAGTCTTTTGAACATGGATTTTTAATCACAGAGCCAACTGTTAAAAGAATGTCTGAAACCGAAGGTGTTTTTTGGTCTTGGCAACCTTACGGAAGTTATACATTATTTGCAGGTGGTTTTCCTGATTGGTTTACCCCTGATATGAGAGAGAAAGGAGCTGCAGTAAACAAAGGGGCCGTAATAGTGCCCCCATTAATGAGGAAATATGGTGTAACCGTAGTGCTTGGTTCTGATATGTTTGGAGATGAAGTGCGGTTTGCCAGAACGAATATTATTTCGGCTAAAGAAGTTCCAAATACGGGCTATACAGATTTAGAAATCTTAAAAATGGCGACAAGCAACTGCACAAAAATTTTACAAATGAGCGGTCCAGGAAGAGACCCTTACAAAGCTGCTAAATTAGGTGTAGTGGAAGTTGGAGCTTGGGCAGATTTGAACATTTGGAAAGATGATCCAACAAAAGATGTGTCGGCTTTAAAATCGGATGATGATTTAAAACTTGTTATTAAAGGCGGTAAGGTTTATAAAAATAATTTAAAATAAACGTTCAAAAAACAGGTATTAGTAATGAATTTGAAGTTTCTTAGACACACCATTTATATTTTAAATATTGGCATGCTAATCCTCATTTTGGGATGTAAATCGCATAAAGGGGATTTCAGTACAGATTCTAATCTTAAGACTCAGCCATGGACGCATACTGCATTTGATGCTTCCGAAGAAAAATTCTCTTTTGCTGTTTTTTCAGATCTTACAGGGGGAGAGCGCGAAAATATTTTTGAAGCAGGTGTTTCCCAAATAAATTTAATGCGTCCAGAATTCATTGTTAATGTAGGCGATTTAATAGAAGGTGCAGAAAAAGATGCAACGGTTTGGAATGCACAATGGGATTCATTTGATGAAAGAGCTAAAAAAGCTAGGGCACCCATTTTTTATACCGGAGGAAATCATGATTTAACTGGTAATTTGGCTCATGCCATCTGGAAGGAACGTTATGGACCTAGTTTTTACCACTTCATCTACAAAAACACACTCTTTCTTATCCTGGATACGGAAGATCATATTGCTGCACGACATGATGAGCTTGAAGCCATTAGAAATGAAGCCATAATAGTTTATAAGACAAAGGGAGTAGAAGCATACAAACAAACAGAATATGCCAATTTACCAGAACAAAAATGGGGAGATATCAGTCGGTCGCAATCCGATTATTTTATAAGTGTTATAGAGGATAACCCTAGCGTTACTTGGACATTTTTATTATTGCACAAACCGATTTGGGAAAACTCAAAGTCTACTAATTTTAATACCATAGAAAAAGCGCTAAATGGTAAAAATTATACGGTCTTTAACGGTCATACCCACCTTTATAAACATACCAAACGCCTTGGTCAGGATTATATTAATTTAGCAACTACGGGCGGTAAACAATTTCCGGAGCGTGGCTTGTCTTTTGATCATTTTCTTTGGGTAACTGTAGATAATAACGAGGTGTCATTAGCAAACCTTAAAATGAGTGGGGTTTTAGATAAACAGGGTAAATTACCAGTACATCTTAACACAGATAATAAAACAGACAAATAGTAATACGGATGAGTTAATTTAGGTACAGTACAATAATATTACTGGTTTTCTACCGGTAATGGTTGGCAAATGGAGATATCACGAATCAATATGTAAACTATGTTCAAGGTCAATATTTTTTAACGCAACCTGAGGTTATTGGTCCAAATTGGGGGATTTTCTTTTCAATAGCCCCTGTGATTAAAGTACCTTAGTAAATTATTGTAGTATTAATGGGTAACATGTTAAAAATGAGAAATATTAAAATTCTATTAATTGTTAGCATACTTATTTTTTCCAAACAGTTAAGTGCACAAGAAAATGACTCTATTCCCAAATTGGGTAGTGTAGATCAAGTTGATAATCGATTGGCCATAGATAATAAAACAAAACAACCCGTTTTAGAATTTCCATTTCTTGATCCCTATTTTGATTTTAAGAAAAACCTAAAAGATAAGACGGGGTTAAACTTTGCGCTGGATTACAATAGTGCTTATTTTGGAACAAATTCTAAAATAGGCGAGGGCGATGCCGGTGCTGGCGTATTTCGATTTTATGGGTCTTGGGATCTCGTTGGTAAGGAATCCGGTAATTCTGGTGCTTTAATTTATAAATTAGAACATCGTCATAAATATAGCGCAATTCCGTTATCAAGTCTCGGTTTAGATATGGGTTATGCTGGTTTAATAGGGGCTCCGTTTAACGATACTGGTTATAGAACTCAAAATTTATATTGGCGACAACGGCTGGCAAATGGAAGGCTATCTATTGTTGTTGGCTTTTTAGATATTACAGATTTCTTAGATGTTTACGCGCTTGCTAGTCCTTGGATGCATTTTATGAATTTTAGTTTTTCTACCGGTGTAGCAGCTGTTAATGTGCCTAACGACGGCTATTTAGGTTTAGGTGTTGGTGGTTGGATAACCAAGAATATTTATGCCATTGCTGGTATTGCCGACCAAAACGGCAATACAGGAAATGTTTTTGAAGGGTTTGATACTTTTTTTAACAAAAACGAATACTTTAAACATCTAGAATTTGGTATCACATCTGCTAAAGATTATATTGTTTTAGACAATATACATGCTACGTTTTGGCAAAGAGATGAGACCTCTGCTACTGGTGATCCGGATGGTTGGGGATTTGTACTTTCAGGAACTAAATATATTAATGAGACTTGGTTGCCGTTTGTACGTTTTGCCTATACTGAAGACGCCGGGAGCTTTTTACAGAAAGCCTTAGCTGTTGGTGTTGGTTATCAACCCAAGCCAGGTGGTCATTTATTAAGTTTAGGATACAGTTGGGGCCAAACTAATGAAACTACGTTTGGGGTTGCTGAAGATCAGCATACCTTTGAGTTGTTTTATCGTCTTCAATTGTCTCAAAAAATTGCTATAACCCCAGATGTGCAATTCGTTGTAAATCCTGCGCTCAATGAGCAACAAAATTTCATTTTTATTTATGGTATTAGAAGTAGAATTGCTTTGTAAAATAATCAAATGAGAAATACTTTAGGTACATTATTTTTCTTTTGCCTAGAGGCAATATTATTGGCTCAAGATACTGAGAACAGGGATAACAAAACAACCTTTAAATTTGGAGGCTATATTAAGGCAGGCTTTATTAATTCTATTTATAATAAGGGCGATGTTGAAAAAGGGAGTCCCTTGAAAGATATTCATTTGCCTGGTCAAATACCCTTGGGTCCCAGCGATGAGAATTTTAAGTTAGACACAGAGTCATATCTAGATATAAAATAGAAGAAAGGCGTTACAACTTTGCCTTGTAACGCCCTTTTTATATTCTTAAAAATGTTTTAATTAATAGATAGTTGAAAGAAATTGTATTGAAATAGTATAAAACCTGTAATTGTTGTCTTGGTCTATATAAAGTTCTTTTTCATTTAATCTTTTTTTTATAAATCTTGTAAGCCTTTCACTATTGGAGTCGTTAGAGATTACCGTAATCTTATTGTTGTCATCTATTTTAAATTTTATGGCGACTACAATGTCTTCATAAATTGTGGTTTCTGATGCTTTTAACAAGGTTTCAATTTGCTGGGTAACTGATGTAAAGTCATTTGGAGGAAGCGTTGTTTTCGCCTCAACAGGACTGTTAAAACTAATGAGTACGATGAATAGAAATGTTTTGATTGTGTTCATGGCTTGATTGATTGATTGATTGATTGATTGATGAAAGGTTTTGTTTATCTAAAGCGTCTTTTGCTATTCCACTGATAGCTTTTAGTGCTGTTTAAAGTTTCTGAAATTTGGTTGTTGTTTAAAGTTCTCATGATTATCGTTTTTTTGATTGATGAAAGGTTTTGTTTATCTAAAGCGTCTTTTGCTATTCCATTGATAGCTTTTAGTGCTGTTTAAAGTTCTCATAATCTTTGTTTTATGGTTAAAATATTTCGGTTATATAAGATAGACGACTATAAATATATTTTGTTACAGTACTATGTATAACAAAGTAATAAATTAACATATTTTAACATTTAAGAAGTAACATCGGGTAGGGCATATCTGGTCCAAAAAAAATCAATAAAGCCCATATTACACTGGTTTTGAATGGATAGACCTCCTATAAATGTGCCTGTATTACACGAAGACGCGATGACCTTGTATTCTGTAGAATTAAATACATAAGTTTCTATAATATGGTTATAAGGTCAAGTTACAGATCCCAAGAACACAATTATAATTTCGCCAAATCTTCCTTTTTTTCGAAACAACAACTATATACATTGCACTTACTGCGACTTTGTCTGCTCCAATTAGTACATTTTAATAAAAAATTATGTTCAATAAGTGTAAAAGTTCTATTAATCTGAAGCAACGGTGTAGTAGGGAAGCATAATTTGGTGGAATGATTTAAAAAGCTTTGAATAGTTACGAGTTAAGTTAAACTCAACAATTATTCCTGATTTTCACTATTTTATTAATATAATTTTCTTGGTATAAAAACCAATATTGAAATAAGTCTTAACAAAGTAGACTCCATTAGATAGAGAAGACATATCTATAGACATTTGATAATTAGAGATTGACACCTGTCTTCCAAAAGCATCAAAAACACAAATTTTTTCTATTTTTTGTGTTCCTTCTTTAATATTTAAAATATTTGAAGTTGGGTTAGGGTATATTTTTGGTTCTTCATTTGAAACTTTAATATCTCTAATACTTAATAATGTACATAACTCATTTGAAACTTCTTGAGAACTTAGAGCTCTTCCCCAATATTTAAAATCATCTAAACTCCCTTTAAAATAATTTGCTAGTGCAGAAATACTTCTATCATGCCTTCCAAGGTTTCCAGCAGTTGTTGAATAAAACAAATTGCCTCCAGACCCTGAAGTGGTACCTCCATAGTCAACACAGTTAACATATATTTTCATATCCAATGCAGAATTTACGACAAGAACAAGATGCGTCCATTCATTTATTTCTGCGGCTCTATTTGAATTATAAGTTCTTCTAGTTGATGCTATATAATTGTTACCTCCATCACCATAAGCAAGACTGTAGTTATTGGTTGAGGATTGTAATGTAAAAAACACCCCTGAACTTTTATCTTCTTCAAATGATGTATTAAAAAGATCTGAATTTAAAGAAGAATAATCATCGTATTTAATCCAAAAAGAAAACGAAACTGGAAGATTTGGCTTTAACTGAGCTAAATTAGGCATACTAATAAAATCATTAACCCCATCAAAATAAATTGCGCTGTTTTCATTGCCATGCCTATCATCAGTATAGGTTGCTCCGAAATTAGTTCCATTGAAACCATTTCCACTACTATCATTTAAATCTCCATTGAAAGTATAATGAATAAGTAAATCAGTATTTAGATCTTGAGAGACTATATATAAAGAATTTAAGATTATCAATAATTGTAATAGTTTTTTCATGTTTTTTCAGGATAAGTGCTAATACAAATGTACGTAAATACAGATATATTTGACAATTATTTTGTGAATATGAAATAATAATAAAACGATGGATAATTATGTGTAAAACAATCGAGCGTTTGGCAGTGGCTATTTTACATAACGGCAAATTATAGATACAAATGCAAATAACTCTGCGAAGCAAACCGCTTATTAGTTTAATAACCCAAGTTCTAATTATTCTAATGAAAACGAATGCTTCTGGGTTATTTTACATAATACTAAATTATAGCTATCAAATGGACTTCTCTCATAAAATACCAATGATAACATTTGTACTATAATTTATATTATGTAAAATAGGAATTCACAATTGTATATACATATTCCCCATGCATACACTTAATACTTTATTTGAGGAATAGATTTAATGTGAGCGAATACCTCAATCCCATTAACCGTAGTTTCAACTTCATCCGTATTCATTTTAATACCCTTTACCGCATTGATTTTACCATCTGGAGAAATAGCAATCACATTATAAAAAATAAGGTCCTCATAAATCGCTCTAATATGCACAATATTTCCAGATTGACTTACACCTTTAACTGGTAAAAAATCCTCATTATCTGTTATCGCTTTGATGTCTAAAATTTGTCCATCTTCATCTATAGCCTTTATAGGATGATATTTTCCCTGTCCCACTAACATTTTTACCGGTAAGCGTTTGCCTTTTACAAAAGCCTTCACATCTAACAAACTGGTTTGTTCTGAGTTCTGTATGGCTTTGACGTCATATATTTTACCAGATTTATCTATGGCTTTAATTTTTAAAAACTTGACCTCAGGTTTAAAGCCTTTCACATGCCAAATCACCTCTTTAAAGTCCGTTTTTATGGTGGTATTTTCATTTTGAGAAAAACAAAGTGTACTACTCAGTACTACTGTAAAACATAATAAAATTGAATTTTTCATGGCTCGTATATCGTATGACATAAATGTACAACGACCCGACCTATCTTGATATGATAATTATCAGCTTACTATGGCTTGATTTATGAATTTTATAAGGATATATCCCATTGAATTCTGAACCTAAGGCCGCTATCACCTTCAATAGTATCACTTTGCAACGCGAAATATGTAAACTCAGCAGATAATTTATTTCTATGTCCCCCCTTAAAAAACCAATTGAAGGCCAGTGCATATTCCTGTTCTAAATTTTTAGTAATATCAGCGTTGGGATTATAGGATGCAAAACGTCCTGCAACCTCCAATGGTTTTGGTACAACCGGAATTAGATTAGAGAAAAAATAACCCGCTTGGAAATAACTACCATTTAATTGGGTCGATTTAAGATTTACATGATCTATAATTTCTTTACTGTGTAATTCACTCTGCCATGAAAATCCTTTGTATTTAAAAGCCGTTTCTATCATAAACTGATTGACTTCATATTGACCAGTGACCCCTGGTTCAAAACCATCAAGTTGTCCTCCACCATCTTGAGAAAAGCGCGTATACGGACTGGTGTTAGTTGCTGCTGCTAAGGCAATTAAAGACTCAGGCTTTAAGCAATAATCTAAATCTGATCCAGACATGGATACCTCCCTTCCTAGGAAATTCCATTGCAGTCGCCCGACATACATGAGATGATTATCATCATTTTCAGAAGCCCCTCTTCCCGATCCAGTCAAAATAGACATATGATAGGTCATATCCGCTAGAGACCCTTCAAAAACACGACCAGAGAATTCAATACCCTGCTGTCTATCTAAAGTAAACGGCCGGGTAATAATTGAGCGTTCTACCATTTGCTGTTTTCCCGATGATATAACCCGTTCTCTATTATAATACGTTTTCCATTGGCCTACTTTTATATTAAAGGCCTTCCATTTTGTAAACATCAGCCTAAAATCTAACAAATTCCCTTGTGCCAATTCGTATTCAAAATAATACTTTAAATACGGCTGAAAAGCGTGCCCTCCTACCTTTAACCGAGCTCTATTAATTTTAAATACGGTATTATCAGTGGCATAAATGTCATCATAATTAAGTGGATTTTGGTCTCCAGGAGTGGCAAATCTAAATTGTAATCTTGATTCGATATGCAGTAAATGACGATTGTTTGATGTTTTAAACTGAAACCCCTTACTGGTATATGCAATGTCTATCTTCTTTTGCTTCGTTGAGTCCTTTTGAATCTCTTGAGAAAACATAACATGAGGCAGTATTAAAACCATTAATACTAATAATTTAGAAAAGCCATCTTTAATTAATGCCAATAAACTTCTACTCATCAAACTAAATATTTAAGGAGAAATTACTATTTAACTTCATATATTGAATTACAAATGTAATTTATGACATTTATTTTCGTCTAAAAAAAGTGCATAGATTTTTATAATATTTATGTAAATAATGTCCTAAATATTATCTTTGCCTATTCAATGCCCCAAAATGAAAAATTCATCAAAAGCTAAAAGCGATAAATCGCGCTTGCAACTATTGCATCAGTATTACCAATATACTGGGTTCTATGTGTTTGTATGGAATGCAGTCAAAAAAGCCTTGCCATATATCATAGGAATTGTTCTACTTGTTTGGGGGCTAAATTATTTTTTTAATATTAATGATGCCCTAGTTCAAATTACCGAAATACTTCCAGCGTATGGTGTTTTAAGCTTCTTTTTTGTTTCTGAAACGCTTCTGGGCTTAGTTCCTCCTGAAATTTTTATTGCTTGGTCAGACAAAACAACAGATCCTTGGTTTAATTTAAGCTTACTTGCCATATTATCTTATGGTGGTGGTTTATTGGCTTACTGGATGGGGCGTTCTATGACCAAAATTCCTTCGGTACATAACTACCTAGAGGTTAAAATGGAAAAACAACTCAGAAACTCAAGAAAATGGGGCGGTTTTTTAATTATAGTTGGAGCTTTACTACCACTACCCTTTTCAATTTCATGTATTGCTGCTGGTATTATAAAATTTCCTTTTAGAGCTGTTGTACTTTATGGATCCTTAAGGCTATTGCGGTTTGCCATATATGGACTAATTATTTTCAATGCCATTTAAAAAACACCTTAACTAGTAGTGTTTTATACTTTTGTGTTCTACTTTTGCACTTAAAACATAAAACATGTTATCTTTTAAAAATATATTCAGAATTGTGGCACTTTTAGAAGGAGTCTCTTATATTCTTCTTTTGTTTATTGCCACACCCATTAAGTATTTAGCAAACGACCCGCAATATGTGAAGTTGTTAGGTATGCCTCATGGCTTACTATTTATTGCTTATATTGCCTTAGCCATCATTTTGAAAAATGATTACCAATGGAATACCAAGCAATTTCTAACCGTGTTGCTAGCTTCAATCATTCCTTTTGGAACATTTTATATTGACAAAGTTTATCTTAAAAAAGCAATTGTAAAATGAATTCAATTAAGCAGCATGTTTATGATTATATGATTTCCGTTGGACTATCAGATTCAACAGCCAAAAATTTAAATATTTTTCTGTTTCTATTCGCTCTGCTTGTCATTATTTTTATTATTGACTTTATTATTAGAAAGCTGTTAATACAAGCTTTTGTTCAATTTTCTAAACAGACTAAATCTAATTTTGATGATTTATTAATTGCCAACAAAGTACCGAGAAACATAGCTCATATAATTCCATTTTTAATAGCACTAGAATTTATTCCAGACATTTTTGAAGATTTTTACGATTTTGAGATCATTGTAGAAAAAGGGTTAATCGTATTTTCTTTAGTTCTTATTTTATGGATGGTAAGAAGCATATTAAATACCATTGAAGACTACTTAAAAACCTTACCAAGGTTTAAGGACAAACCTATTGATAGCTATATTCAAGTATTCATGATTTTTGCTTGGTTAGGAGCTTTTTTATCGTCCATAGCCATAATAACGGGGATTCCTTTTATAAAATTCCTGACCGGTTTAGGTGCTATTTCGGCTGTTGTTTTGCTCATATTTAAGGATACTATATTAGGATTTGTGGCCAGTATTCAAGTGGCCATTAACGATATGGTGCGCATTGGTGATTGGATTACTTTTGAAAAATATGGAGCCGATGGTAATGTAGAAGAAATAAATTTAGCCACGGTAAAGGTTCAAAATTTTGATAAAACCATCACAACTATACCTACTTATGCCTTAATTTCTGATTCGTTTAAGAATTGGAGAGGTATGACTAGTTCTGATGGCAGACGTATAAAGCGGGCTTTGTTTATTAAGCAAGATGGCGTTAAATACCTAACGCAGGACAAAATAGAAGAACTTAAAAAAATTCAATTAATTTCTGATTATTTAGACACCAGACAAGAAGATATTCATGCTTTTAATGCCTCAAATAATATTAACAAAGAATTATTGCTAAACGGTAGAAACCTGACGAACCTGGGCGTGTTTAGGAAGTATATAGATACCTACTTGCACAACCACTCGGCCATAAATAAGGATATGATTATTATGGCTCGCCAATTGGCACCGACCACTCAAGGTATTCCTTTAGAAATTTATGCCTTCAGTAGCGATAAACGCTGGGAGAATTATGAATATATTATGTCTGATATATTTGACCATTTAATAGCAGCACTTCCCTATTTTGATTTAGAAATTTTCGAACTGCCTAGCCACGGTAGCTTTAATGTATAAAAAAAACCTGTTAAACATTAAGCTTAACAGGTCTATAAATTTATAATATTTGAGATTTTCTAATTAGATATTAGCGGCTAGCCAATCTCCTACTTCCGTTGTTCCATAAGACTTTCCTCCATCGGCTAAATCTTCAGTAACAATACCTTCGGCTAAAGCCTTATTCACAGCGTCTCTAATGGCTTTACCTTCCTCTGGTAAGTTGAAAGCTGTTTCAAACATCATAGCAGCAGACAATACGGTTGCCATAGGATTAGCAATGTTTAATCCTGTTGCTTGTGGATAAGACCCGTGAATAGGTTCAAATAAAGCAATATCGGCTCCCATAGATGCCGATGGCATTAATCCCATAGATCCTGAAATCACAGATGCTTCATCGGTTAAAATATCTCCAAATAAGTTTTCAGTAATTAAAACATCATAACTATTAGGCCATTGTACCAAACGCATAGCTACGGCATCAACAAACTCATAAGATACTTCAACTTCAGGATAATCTTTTTCCATTGCCTGTACCGTTTCTCTCCAAAGTCTAGAGGTTTCTAAAACATTAGCTTTATCAACACAACATAATTTTTTAGAACGGGTCATAGCTAATTCAAAACCTTTTTTAGCCAAACGTTGTACTTCTTTTCTAGTGTAAACACAATTATCAAAAGCTGTTTCACCAGCATCTCTTCTACCCTTTTCACCAAAGTAAATACCGCCAGTTAACTCTCGTAAAAATACTAAATCTGTACCTTCAATACGTTCTTGCTTTAAAGGCGATTTATCTAATAAAGAAGGAAATGTAAACGTTGGGCGCACATTAGCAAATAAGCCTAAAGCTTTACGCATTTTCAATAAACCTTGCTCCGGACGTACCTTTGCAGAAGGGTCATTATCAAATTTAGGGTGGCCAATAGCTCCAAATAAAACGGCATCAGAATTTTTACAAACCTCATGAGTTTCGTCTGGGTAAGGTTCTCCAACAGCATCAATAGCTGCGGCACCTGTTAGAGCTGGTTGCCATGTAATGTCATGTCCAAACTTCTTTGCAACAGCATCACTTACTTTTACTGCTTGATCAATAACCTCTGGTCCTATTCCGTCTCCGGCTAAAAGCGCAATATTAAATTTCATTGTTTTATTTTTAGTTAAATTTTATCTTTTTTTAGCCTTACCACAGCGGTCGGGCTTTACGTTACAAGTCCTCACTCCTCCGTCATTGCATGATTTTCACTACAATCCCTAACGCAAATTCGTTTTCAATATTCAAATTTTAGTTAACCACAATATTTAGCATTTTTTCAGTAGCCTTAATTGCCGAAACTGTTTGATCTGAGTCTAACCCACGTGTTTTAAATTCTTTCTCAGGATATTTCCAAGTAATTATGGTTTCACATAATGCATCAGAGCGACTTCCTGGAGGAATTCTAACTGCATAATCAATCAAATCTGGTAATATCGTTTTCTTTCTCTTAAATACATTTCTAATCGCATTCATAAAGGCATCAAACTGCCCATCCCCTTGCGCATATTCTTCAAAAGTTTCCTCTTCTATCGTTATAGAAACCGTTGTTGATGGTTTTAAACCTTTAGAATGTGTTAATACATATGAGTTTACTTTTATTTTTTCCTCATATGTCCTATCTAAAACATCAGAAATAATATAGGGTAAGTCCTCTTTAGTAACCACTTGTTTTTTATCACCCAACTCAATAATACGCTGGGTTACCTTTTTTAAATCTTCATCATCAAGTTGTAATCCCAATTGCTGAAGATTCTTTTGAATATTAGCTTTACCAGAAGATTTACCTAAAGCATATTGCCGTTTTCTTCCAAAACGCTCTGGCATTAAATCACTAAAGTATAGGTTGTTTTTATTATCACCATCAGCATGTATACCAGCCGTTTGTGTAAAAACATTTGCACCAATAATGGGTTTGTTTGAGGGAATCAAAATTCCCGAAAAGTTTTCAACCAATTTGCAAACGGTATATAGTACTTTTTCATTTACGCCCGTTGTAATACTCGGCATAAAATCATTTATAACCGCTATGGTACTAGACATAGGTGCATTACCAGCTCGCTCTCCCATACCATTTATAGTAAGGTGCAAGCCGTCTGCTCCAGCTTTTAAAGCCTGCATGACATTAGCAACTCCTAAATCATAATCATTATGTCCATGAAAATCAAAATGTAAATCTGGATACTTGTCTTTTATTTCTTTTACAAATTCAAAAGACTCTTCAGGGGTTAAAACCCCTAAAGTATCCGGCAGCATAATACGCTTTACAGATTGTGTTGACAGGAAGTCTAAAAACTCATAAACATAGGCTTTGGAGTTTCGCATACCGTTACTCCAATCTTCTAAGTATACATTCGTACCAATACCCTTTTCTCGGGCCAAATTAATGACATCAGAAATTTCTTTAAAATGCTGATTAGAAGTCTTTTTAAGCTGATGAGTCAAATGGTTTAATGAACCTTTGGTCAATAAATTTTGAACCTTTGCTCCGGCTTCAACCATCCAATTAATGGATACACCATTATCAACAAAACTTAATACTTCAACTTTATCGAGATAATCATGTTCAGACGCCCAATCGGTAATATCTTTTACCGCTTGAAATTCACCTTCTGAAACACGAGCAGATGCAATTTCTATACGATCTACTTTTAGCTCTTCCAGTAATAATTTAGCTATAGTAAGTTTCTCAGAAGCAGAAAACGACACAGACGAGGTTTGTTCACCATCGCGCAATGTCGTATCCATTATTTCTATGTGCTTTACACTCATTATTTAGAAAGGACGAGATTCTGTGAATGTTTCAATCTCACTTTTCATGTTTTGTAAATAGTCGATATCATCAAAACCATTCAGCATGTTTCCTTTCTTGTATCCATTAATATCAAAAGACTCTTGAGTTCCTGATGATAATAATGTTATAGTTTGTGCTTCTAAATTTATTTCTAATTCTGTATTCGAATCAGCATAAATAGCTTCAAAAATTTCATTTGAAAATTCTGGACTAATTTGTACTGGTAATACACCAATATTTAAACAGTTATTCTTAAAAATATCTGCAAAAAAACTAGATACTACGCAACGGAAACCATAATCGTAAACCGCCCAAGCAGCATGTTCTCTTGAAGAACCAGAACCAAAATTCTTTCCTCCTACTAATATTTTTCCTTTGTAAATGGGATTGTTTAAAACAAAATCTTGTTTTGGTGTATCATCACCATTATATCTCCAATCACGAAATAAATTATCTCCAAAACCTTCACGCTTTGTAGCTTTCAAAAAACGCGCTGGTATAATTTGATCTGTATCTACATTCTCAATTGGCAATGGAACTGCAGTACTCGTTAATGTTGTAAATTTATCGTAAGCCATTTTCTTGTATTCTAATTTATTAAAGTAATTCTCTTGGATCGGTAACAACTCCAGTAACAGCTGCTGCTGCAGCAACTAATGGACTAGCAAGTAATGTTCTTGATCCTGGTCCTTGACGACCTTCAAAGTTTCTGTTTGATGTACTTACCGCATACTTTCCTGCTGGTACTTTATCATCATTCATTGCTAAACAAGCAGAACATCCTGGTTCTCTTAAAACAAAACCAGCGTCTTCAAAAATATCAAGCAATCCTTCTTCTTTTATTTTAGCCTCAACAATGTGCGAACCTGGAACTAACCAAGCTGTTACATTATCAGCTTTTTGTCTACCCTTAACAATAGATGCAAAAGCTCTAAAATCCTCAATACGTCCATTAGTACAACTACCAATAAAAACGTAATCGATTTTCTTACCAATCATTTGATCATTCTCAGCATAACCCATATAAGCTAAAGACTTGTCATAAGTTGCTTTACCACCTTCTACAGCATCAGCCGATGGAATATTATTTGAGATAGCTATTCCCATACCTGGATTGGTACCGTAGGTAATCATAGGTTCAATATCACTAGCATTGAAAGTTAATTCTTTATCAAAAACAGCATCGTCATCTGTTTTTAAAGTTTTCCAGTATTCCATGGCCTTATCCCAATCAGCACCTTTAGGTGTTTTTGGGCGACCTTTAATATAATCGTAAGTTTTCTCATCTGGAGCAACCATTCCTCCTCTTGCACCCATCTCAATAGATAAGTTACAAACAGTCATACGACCTTCCATAGTCATGTTTTCAAAAACATCACCTGCATACTCAACAAAATATCCAGTAGCACCAGAAGTTGTTAATTGAGAAATAATATATAATCCAACATCTTTAGGTGTAACCCCTTTGTTTAAAGTACCATTAACGCTAATACGCATTTTCTTAGGTTTAGGCTGCATGATACATTGTGTAGTTAAAACCATTTCAACTTCAGAAGTACCAATACCAAAAGCAATAGCGCCAAAAGCACCGTGAGTTGATGTATGTGAATCTCCACAAACTATAGTAGCTCCTGGAACCGTAATACCATTTTCTGGTCCTACAACATGAACAATACCATTATTTTGATGACCTAATCCCCAGTGGCTAATACCGTACTTGTTTGCATTATCTTCTAATGTTTTTAATTGATTAGCAGATAAAGGATCTTGAACTGGTAAGTGTTGGTTAATGGTAGGTGTATTATGATCGGCAACAGCAAATGTACGCTCCGGGTACAATACACTTAAGCCTCTACTTTCTAATCCAACAAAAGCTACAGGACTAGTAACCTCATGGATTAAGTGACGGTCTATATATAATACGTCTGGTCCATCTTCAATGTTTCGCACAACATGCGAATCCCATACTTTATCAAACAATGATTTACTCATAAATATCTTTAATTATTTTGTTAAAACTACTTTGGAAGTTATAAAGCAGCACAAATTTATATTTTATTACAGTTATTTAAAACTTTAAGACCCTTTGTTATTGAATTTTTATAAAATTGCCAACGGATGCATCATTATTTGAATTTAATGCAATAGAATAACAAAATTGATTACAATTTTTAAACAATAATGAAGGGGTCAAAAAAGACTTTGCTGGTCGTCTTCATTAGGTGTTTTAAGGTTGTAACCGAGTTCCGAATTAATCTTTTTTATAAAATAAGCTGAAAGCAGTGGCGATTCTTTCTCTATATTTTGATGTATAAAAAAATCAATTTCTTTAACACCTTGATCTTTCCATAGTTTTAATCGCTCAATCCAATCATCCAATCGGGTATAATCTGAAGGGTGGTTTGCACCTACATAGCGCACAAAGGCCATGGGATTAGTCAATCGCATGTGCATTAAATCACGTCTCCCAGCGGTATCCACAATCACGTTTGAAATATTATTGCCTTCCAACAATTGATACAAATCTTCCGCAATGGCTTCGTCATTGTACCAATTGGTATGCCTGAACTCTACTGCTAAAGGTATTTCTTTAGGCCAACTTTCCACGAAAGTGATCACTCTATCAAAATCCTTAGGAGTAAAATTGTTGTTCATTTGTAGAAATACAGTACCAAGCTTTTCTTTTAAATTTAATGCATTGTTTAAATAGTGATCGACAACTTCTTTAGTATCATTTAACCGTTTCCAATGACTAATCTCTTGATTTAGCTTAGGAAAAAACTTGAATCCATCGGGTGTTTTATCATACCATGTTGAAAATTGTTCAGCAGGAAAAATCCTGTAAAAGGTCGCATTTAATTCTATAGAATTGAACTGAGAGGAATAGTAAACTAATTCATCTTTAGTACCTCTTGGATAAAACCCTTTCAGATCTGCTTTATTCCATTTGGCACAACCTACATAAATATCAGGAACATTATCGTCTTTAACTTTTCCTAGAACACGAGCTGTATCCAAATGATCATGTGGTAAAGTGAAATCAATATTCTGCGGGTTTTCAACACTTCCAAATTTCATGAAAACTAGTCTTTTTTCAAAAA
The DNA here is from genome assembly GCF_947495925.1 of uncultured Algibacter sp. Classification (GTDB taxonomy): domain Bacteria; phylum Bacteroidota; class Bacteroidia; order Flavobacteriales; family Flavobacteriaceae; genus Algibacter_E. The sequence continues at coordinate 59,700 of NZ_CANMAU010000005.1, read as the reverse complement.
TAACTAAATTTTAACATTGCGGTTTAAAATTAATTTTTAATTTTGAAACGTTCATTCCAAATAAAATGCCGAAAGTAGAAACATTCGATAGAGGTTTAGTAATTGCACAGGTAACCGACGTCTTTCATGACAAAGGTTTCAATGCGACGTCTATGCAGGATATTGTGGATGCAACGGGTTTAAATAGATCAAGTATTTACAACTCATTTGAAAATAAGCATAATCTATTTTTAGAGTGTTTAAAAACATATAAAAGCAAGTGTAACACCCAATTATCTGAGAAATTGAGTAAAGCTTCAAATCCATTGGAATCGATCGAGTTAATTTTTGATATTTATATTTTAGAGATGACCAAGGATGAACAGGATAAAGGTTGTTTGATAGTGAATTGTGCTTCAGAAATGGCTAATCACGATGTTTCCATCACTAACTTTTTACAGAAAAACCAAAATGATATGCTGACTCTATTGGAGGGTTTAGTAAGTAAAGCACAACAAGATCATCTTATAAATTCTAAGAGAACAGGCAAAGAATATGCCTTATATCTCTATTCCAACATGCAGGGATTTAGAATGACGGGAATATTAATTTCAAATAAATTAGAACTTGAAAGTATCAAAAACACGATTATACAAACATTAATTTAATTTTTTTTAATTTAATCTGAAACGATTGTTTCAAATAAATATTTTTATTATGAGTAAACTTAAAAACAAAGTAGCAGTTATTACTGGAGCCAACAGTGGTATTGGATTAGCAACAGCAAAACTATATTTAAAAGAAGGTGCAAAAGTTGTGTTGTCTGGCAGACGGCAAGAAGCACTTGATGATGTAGCAAAAGACTTAACAGGTGATTTTATAACCGTATTAGCCGATGCTGGTAAAGCAGAAGATAATAAACGTCTTATAGAAACCGCTAAAAACCATTTCGGCAACATAGATATTTTATTTCTAAACGCAGGAATAGCTCCTCCTATTCCAACAACAGAAATTACAGAAAGTCATTATAATGACATCTTTGACATTAACGTAAAAGGACCAATACTCGCCATTAAAGAAGCGCTACCTGTAATGAATGATGGTGGATTTATTTTATTTACTACTTCAATTGTAAGTCAAAAAGGGTTTGATGGCTTTGGAGTATATTCAGCAAGTAAAGGTGCACTGCGCTCTTATGCACGCGTTTTAACTTCTGAAGTGAAGTCAAGAGGAATTAGAGTGAATTCAATTGCACCTGGCCCTATAGAAACTCCTATTTATGGTAAAATGGGTTTACCACAGGATGTTCTTGATGGTATGGGCACTGAGTTTGCTAGTCATGTACCACTAGGCAGGTTTGGTACATCTGAAGAAATAGCAAATACAGCATTATTTTTAGCATCAGATGATGCTTCTTTTATCAATGGTATAGAAATTGAAGTTGACGGCGGACTAAGTCAAATTTAATAGTAGATTCACCTCTTTAGAAAAGCCGAAAAATCTACTTTTCGGCTTTTATTGTTAATAACCTAGTTAACAATTATAAACCTTAAGCAATTATTCAGTCTTTTTAATGAATATTTTTAGTAAAAATCTACATCATGAACTCAAGACAATTCCATCTAAAAAGTATTAGACCAGAAATTTCAAGTGCTACGATTAACGATGATATGAGTAGCGATGAGCGGTTTCAGAATTCTGTTTTGCGCCCTGCCATTAAGTTTCAAAACGATTTACTTATTGAAGTTTTTAGAAATTACATCACTAAGCATAAATCTGTTTTTTATGATTTGATTTTAGATAAGCGCATGGATTATATTGAAAATGCAATTCAAAAGGACATGAAGCTAAGAAACTCAATGAAAGGTATGATTATAGGCTTATTCTCTGTTGAAGAATATCTTATTTACATTGAAAACTCTTCAGCGTTAAACAAGCGCATGATGAATTTGGTTAAAGAGCGTTTATTAAGCAATATTCAACTTTTAGACAAACCTGAATTATTGGAAGCGGTTTAATCTTCAATCAAAGATACCCCATTCAAATCGGTAGTTAACACATCGCTCATATAATCAAAAAATGGGCGAATGTCTTTAAATGCTGAATCAATTTCATTTAAGAAACCCGAGGATAACACTTCTTTATCTGTGTACTTCTTTGTGAAAATATATTGTTTTTTCTTGATTAAATCTATGGCTTTATGATCTTTTGCAAAGCCTCTTGGTGCTGACTTCACTTCATCTCCTACAAAGGTGTCTCCCCAAACCGAATTGAAATTTTTATTAGCCAGTATCTCACGAATTTCAGAATCATCCATTTCAAATTCTTTACGAATTCTCATCAAATCTTCTTTTGCTGGCTCCCAAAAACCAGTGGCAATAAAACTTTCATTATTTGGTTGAATATGCAAATAGTAACCTCCTCTTAATCTTGGCTTTGTGCGATGAAAAGATCCTCCAAAATGTGTTTTATAAGGTAATTTGTTTTTTGAAAAACGAACATCTCTATATATTCTGAATATTTTGAGTTTATCAATCTCGTCATGTGTATTTAAGTTTTCAAATATCACATTATAAAAGGCCTTAACTTCTTTTTCTAAAGCTTTAAACTCAGGTTTATTATCATTAAACCAATCACGGTTATTGTTTTTTTCTAAATTTTTGAAAAATGTAAAAACGTCTTTAGGAATAGTATTCGTCATAATTGATTTTTTGATTGATGAATTTATGCAAACATAGCAATATTAAGCAAGACAAATTACAAAACCTTTTGCTCTATTCAAACTCAATATTATTCAAAATCAATCCAGAGGCTGGAGCTATATAATCCATCTTAACCTTACTTTCAGGAAGTAAACTTATTTTTATGTCGTCTAGAGATAATTTACCTTTACCCAAATCTATGAGTGCTCCCATCATTAATCGGATTTGATTTCTCATAAACCCTTTTCCTTTAACCCTCAGTATATAAGATTTTTTTGGGAAATAATTGGCGGTATATACTTTGTTTTCAACCAACTCACAAGTTTCGATTACCCTCATATATATACCATTATTTGTTGGCTTGTAGCAATATGATTTCATGTAGTGCTCGCCTTCAAACAATTTAGCTCCTTTTTTCATGAGTTCAATATCTAAGTCATCTAAAATAGTAGTCATTATTGGTGCACAAAATGGGTGACATTTTTCTCCATATGTAAATAGATATAAGTATTCTTTAATTTTAGGATTATTAATTATATTGAATTTTTGATCAACTTCTTTTATTTTAAGAGCTCTTATGTCTTGGGGTAAATTGTAGTTAAACAACTTTAAAAACGCATCTAAATTGTCTATTTTATGACGTAAAAACAGCTCTAAAGTAGCATTTTCAGCAGAAACCATAGCATCGGTTCTTCCTGAAACAAGTGTTTTAAAATATTTATCCTCCAGAATATAATTTAACGTTCTATCGACCATTAAATGTAATGTTTTCACATTGGGTTGTTTCTGCCATCCATGAAAACGATAGCCTAAATACTGGAAGTTTATAAGATAATAATACTTTTTAGGCTGAAACTGCATCTACTTTTGTCTCCCTTTTAATTCAGCTTCAATATCCTTTAATGTAAAGCCCTTGGCTTGTAATAACATTAAATAATGAAATAATAAATCTGCCGATTCGTATAAGAACAGTTCATCATTATTATCCATAGCTTCGATAACAGTTTCTACTGCCTCCTCACCTACTTTTTGAGCTACTTTATTAATACCTTTTGAAAATAAGCTAGCCACATAAGACTTTTTGGTGTCTTTATTTTCAACACGTTCCGAAATAACGTCTTCCAAGGTTGAAAAGAATCCATAAGACGGCTTGTTTTCTTCCCCCCAGCAGTTATCAGTACCTTTATGACAGGTTGGCCCTACTGGATTAACCTGAATTAAAAGCGAATCATTATCACAGTCATTTTTAACATCTACAAGATTTAAAAAATTTCCAGACTCTTCACCTTTTGTCCACAAACGTTGCTTACTTCTACTAAAGAAAGTTACTTTATTAATCTCCAATGTTTTTTGGTAAGCTTCCTCATTCATATAACCCAACATTAATACATTTTTTGTTGTGGCATCTTGAATGATTGCTGGTACTAATCCGTTTTGATCGTATTTAATTTCCATTGTTGTTTCTTTATGACATGCTGAAAATAAATTCAGTATAAAAGGTCGTTTTTACAAACGCACTTGTATATTATTATCTTTTAAATCTTTCTTTAATTCTGGTATTGGTATTTCTCCAAAGTGAAATACACTTGCTGCTAAAGCTGCATCCGATTTTCCTTTTTCAAAAGTATCAATAAAATGCTGTACATTCCCCGCACCTCCTGAAGCTATGATGGGTATGTTCAATTCATCAGATAATTTTGACAAAGCTTTGTTTGCAAAACCGTTTTTAGTACCATCATGATCCATAGAAGTGAATAATATTTCACCTGCACCTCGTTTTTCAACTTCTTTAGCCCATTCAAACAATTTAATATCTGTTGGTATAGTACCTCCTGCAAGATGAACAAACCACTCTCCTTCTATTTGTTTAGCATCAATAGCAACAACTACACATTGACTTCCAAATTTATCAGCCAATTCATTTATTAATTCAGGTCTCTTTACTGCCGATGAATTAATGGATACTTTATCTGCTCCACATTGCAATAATGCATCTACATGTTCCACACTAGAAATACCTCCACCTACAGTAAACGGAATATTAACTTGTTCCGCAACATGCATCACCATATCTAAAGTAGTCCCCCTATTTTCAAGAGTTGCTGATATATCTAAGAATACTAATTCATCAGCACCTTGATCTGCGTATTGCTTTGCTAAAGCTACAGGGTCACCTGCATCTCTTAAATCTACAAAATTAACACCTTTTACGGTACGTCCGTTTTTAATGTCTAGACAAGGTATAATCCTTTTAGTTAGCATTTACTATATAATTTTCAAGTTGTTTTAAACTAATTTTATTTTCATAAATAGCTTTACCAATTATAGTGCCTTCACATCCTAATTCGGCTAGTCTTGGTAATTCCTCAAATTCTGAAATACCACCAGAAGCAATCAATTTTACATGAGGTAACTGTTTCAACATCTTCTCATATAAATCAAATGATGGACCTTCTAACATGCCATCTTTTGCTATATCGGTGCAAATAACATATGACACGCCTTCCTTCATATAATTCTGAACAAAAGGAATTAACTCTTCATCAGATTCTTCTAACCAACCGCTAATTGCAATTTTTTCATTGTTAGCATCTGCACCTAAAATAATTTTATCGGCTCCAAATTTTGACAACCAACTTTTAAATACTTCAGGTTTTTTAACTGCTATACTACCTCCTGTGATTTGTCCTGCCCCAGATTCAAAAGCTATACGCAAATCCTCATCTGTTTTTAAACCTCCTCCAAAATCAATTTTTAAATTTGTTTTTGTAGCAATCTGTTCTAAAACCTTATGGTTAACAATATGACTTGCTTTCGCTCCATCTAAATCTACTAAATGCAAATACTTAATACCATGATTTTCGTACTGCTTTGCTATTTCTAAAGGGTTTTCATTATAGATTTTTTTGGTGTTATAATCGCCTTTCGAAAGACGCACACATTGCCCATCTATAATATCTATTGCTGGTATTATTCTCATATTTTAGCTATTGGCTTTAGCAATTGGCCATTAGCTAAAAGCTAAAGGCTAAAGGCTAAAAGCTACATATTTATAAAGTTCTGTAATATTCTAGCACCTTCATTTCCACTTTTTTCTGGGTGAAATTGAGTACCATAAAAATTTTCATGTTGTAATGCAGAAGCGTAATTCAACCCATAATCAGTTGCAGCAATGGTTTCATTGCAATGCTCTGCATAATAACTGTGTACTAAGTACATGTATTCGTTTTCTTCAATCCCTTTAAATAAAGGAGATTTTAAATCTTTAATAACGTTCCACCCCATCTGAGGAACCTTTACATCATTTGAAAAACGCTTTACATTGGTTTGAAAAATCCCTAAACCTTGTGTATGGCCTTCCTCTGTCCGTAAGCACATGAGTTGCATTCCTAAACAAATTCCTAAAACAGGTTGTTTAAGTGTTGGTATCAATGTGTCTAATCCACTTTCTTTTAACATTTTCATAGCAGAACTTGCCTCTCCTACACCAGGAAAAATCACTTTGTCAGCGGATTTTATTTCCTCTGGATCCTTTGACAAAACTGCATTATACCCCAAACGATTAAAAGCAAACTGGATGCTTTTGATATTTCCTGCGCCGTAATTTATTATAACTAATTTCATTTTTTCAACTCTTGGCTTTTGCCTCTTTGCTCTTGGCTAACCGCTAATAGCATAAGGCTAAAAGCTATTTTTACAACATTCCCTTAGTTGACGGTAAAATCATTTTTTCAATATCTCGCTTCACAGCCATTTTAATTGCTTTTGCAAACACTTTAAAAATAGCTTCAATTTTATGATGTTCGTTTGTGCCTTCTGCTTTTATATTCAAGTTACATCTTGCGCCATCTGTGAAAGACTTAAAGAAGTGATAAAACATTTCTGTTGGCATTTTACCAATCATTTCCCTTTTAAAATCTGCTTCCCAAACTAGCCAGTTTCTACCTCCAAAATCAATTGCTGCCTGAGCATAGCAATCATCCATTGGTAAACAAAATCCGTAACGTTCTATTCCAAGTTTATTTCCTAAAACTTTATTGAATAGCTCACCTAAAGCTATAGCCGTATCTTCAATAGTGTGATGTTCATCAACTTCTAAATCACCATCAACTTTAATATTTAAATCTAATTGTCCGTGACGCGCAATTTGATCTAACATATGATCAAAAAACGCAAGTCCCGTATCAATTTTGCTTTTCCCTGTACCATCAAGGTTTAATTGAATAGCAATTTTAGTTTCATTTGTATTTCTTATCAATCCACCAGAACGCTCATCTGCTTTTAAAAAAGCGTATATCTCAGCCCAATCTGTACTTTTTAGTGCTATACAGTCAAATATTTCTTGTTGAGAAGATTCAATTTCATCAGCACCTAATTCTGGATCTTCAGATAGGTAAATACCTTTGGCTCCTAAATTTTTAGCAAGTTCCATGTCTGTAATTCTATCTCCTAAAACAAAAGAATTCACTAAATCGTAATCTTCTGAGAAATACTTAGTCAGCAAGCCTATTCTTGGTTTACGTGTATCAGCATTTTCACTTGGAAATGTTTTATCTATGTGAATTTCAGTAAACACAACACCTTCTTTTGAAAATGCATCAATGATTTTATTTTGAGCTGGCCAAAACGTATCTTCAGGAAAACTATCCGTCCCCAAACCATCTTGGTTAGTTACCATTACCAATTCGTAATCTAACTCACTGGCTATTTTTGCCATGTATTGAAATACTTTTGGGTAAAACTCTAATTTTTCAAGGCTATCCAGTTGATAATCTACTGGCGGCTCCAATACCAAAGTGCCGTCTCTATCGATAAAAAGTACTTTTTTCATTATATTGAATTTAAAGTATCTATTAATATTTTATTTTCCTCTGGAGTTCCAATTGTAAAGCGCAAACAGTTTTCACATCCTGGTTGGGTCGTTCTGTTTCTAATTACAATGCCTTTTTCAATTAACTGATTGTAACGCTTTGTGGCATCATCAACTTTTACGAGAACAAAATTTGCATCTGATGGGTAAATTTTAGAAATATAATTTACATGCTCCAAATTATTCACTAAAACTGCTCTCTCTTCTAAAATATTTGACACTTGCTGTTTTGTCAATTCGCTTTTTTCTAATTGAGAAATCGCTTTCTGTTGTGTCAATTCATTGACATTATAAGGAGGCTTAATACGATTTAAAACTGAAATAATTTCCTTTGAAGCATAACAAATACCAAGCCTTATTCCCGCCATTCCGTAGGCTTTTGACAAGGTTTGTGTAACAATTAAATTTGGAAAATCTTCCAAACGACTTGCCCAACTTTCTTCATTTGAAAAATCGATATAAGCTTCATCAATAACAACTATACCTTTGAACTCCTTAATTAATCTTTCAATTGATCTAGACTCAAAACTATTACCGGTTGGATTATTTGGTGAACAAAGAAAGAGCAATTTCGAATTTGAATCTGCTATTTTAAGAATTTCATCAACTTTAGGCTGAAAATTAGCGCCCAATTGAACACTTTTTATAGATATAGCATTAATATTAGCCAGCACACTATACATCCCATAAGTTGGTGGTAACGTAATAATATTATCTTGATTTGGCTCGCAAAAAGCACGATAAATCAAGTCTAAAACTTCATCACTACCATTTCCCAAAAGAATATTCTTCTGTGGAATACCTTTTATTTCTGAAAGCAAAGATTTTATGGTACGCTGTTGAGGATCTGGATAACGATTTACACCATTTTCAAACGGATTTTCATTCGCATCCAAAAATACCATGTCATCACTATTACCTTGGTATTCATCCCTTGCCGATGAATACGGTTTTAGTACCTTAACGGTTGGTCTTATTAAATCTTGAATATTCATTACTTCAAATCCTTTAATCGAATAGATACCGCATTTTTATGTGCTTGCAAGCCTTCTGCTTCTGCCATTAATTCTATGGTTTCTCCTATGTTTAAAAGCCCTTCTTTAGATATTTTTTGAAAGGTCATATTCTTTAAGAAACTGTCTAAGTTTATTCCAGAATAAGCTTTTGTAAATCCATTAGTTGGCAGTGTATGATTCGTTCCAGAGGCGTAATCTCCAGCACTTTCAGGCGTATAATCCCCAACAAATACAGAACCTGCATTAAAAACACCGTCTACATAAAAATCTTCATTTTTAGTGCAAACAATAAAGTGTTCTGGACCGTATTCATTTATCATTTCTAAAGCCAAATCATCATTTTCAACATATATTAGCTTAGAGTTTTTAATTGCTTTTTCTGCAATCGCTTTACGCGGAAGAACAGCCAATTGCGATTCTATTTCATCTGAAACTGAATTAATCATGCTTTCTGATGTTGAAACCAAAATAACTTGACTATCGGTTCCGTGCTCAGCTTGACTGAGTAGATCTGATGCAATATAACTTGCATTTGCAGTTTCATCTGCTACAACCAGCAATTCGCTAGGTCCCGCTGGCATATCTATTGCAACTCCATGTTTTGTAGCTAACTGCTTTGCAACAGTTACATACTGGTTTCCGGGCCCTAAAATTTTATAAACTTGTGGAATAGTTTCTGTTCCAAAGGTTAATCCTGCAATAGCTTGAATGCCACCAACTTTTACAAATTTTGTTACACCACAAAGTTGTGCCGCAAATAAAATTTCTGGAGATAACTCACCTTGTTTATTTGGAGGCGAACATAATACAATTTCTTTACAACCAGCAATTTGCGCAGGAATTACCAACATTAAAACACTTGAAAACAAAGGGGCTGTTCCACCAGGTATATATAAACCAACTTTTTGAATAGCTCTTTTTTCTTGCCAACAGCTAACACCTTTTGCCGTTTCAACTTCAACTCGTGGAGTTTTTTGCGCGGCATGAAATGCTTCTATATTCTCTTTTGCAGCTTTTATTGCTTTTTGAAGTTTTTCAGGCACTAAATTCTCAGCATTTTTAAATTCTTCTTGGGTTACAATATTCGATTCTAACTCAACACCGTCAAACTTTGCTGTATATTTTTTAATAGCTACATCCCCATTAACTCGAACATCATTCAAAACCTCATTTACAATAGCTTCAATGTTAGCAATGGTTTCTGTTGGACGTTCTAAAATTGAATTCCAATTCCTTCTATCTGGATTTTTAATTATTTCCATCTCAATTCAATTTTAAAACTAAAGCACCATTTTTTCAATAGGACATACCAAAATACCTTGCGCGCCTTTTGCTTTTAAATCATCTATGACATCCCAAAACTGATTTTTACTAATCACAGAATGAATTGAGCTCCAACCCGCTTCAGCTAAAGGCAATACTGTTGGGCTTTTCATTCCTGGTAATACATTTATTATGTCTTGAACTTTATCATTAGGAGCATTAAGCAATACGTATTTAGAATTTCTTCCTTTTAAAACAGATTGAATTCTAAATTGAATTTTTTCCAAAATAGCTTGTCGTACTTCATTTAATTTAGGTGATACCGCTAAAACAGCTTCTGATTTTAATATCGTATCAACTTCTTTTAAGTTGTTTTTAAATAATGTGCTTCCACTTGAAACAATATCGCAAATAGCGTCTGCTAAACCAATATTTGGTGCAATTTCAACCGAACCATTAATGATGTGTAGATTTGCATTTACACCATTTTTGTCTAAAAATTGTTTAACTGTATTAGGGTATGATGTCGCAATACGTTTTCCTTCTAGGTCTTTTATACTATCGTAATTATCTGCCTTTGGTACAGCAATACATACGCGACATGTTGAAAATCCTAATTTTTCAACAACATTAATGCCTTCACCTTTTTCAATTAAAACATTTTCGCCAATAATGGCAGCATCAACAATACCATCCTTTAAATACTGCGGAATATCGCCGTTTCTCAAGTAAAATACTTCTACTGGAAACCCTTTAGCTGAAGCCTTTAATTGGTCTTTACCATTATCGATAGAAATACCAATGTCTTTTAATAATTTCATCGAGTCTTGGTTTAATCGACCCGATTTCTGTACTGCAATTCTTAATTTACTCATTTTGTTGTTTTTATGAGTTTGAAACTACCAAGTTGGAACTTAAATTAAAAAACCCGCTTGATTGTCTCAAACGGGTTTAAAATATATGTTGATTTTATTCAATACATTTTCAGTTCGCTTGAGGGCAAATATGAAAATGATGATGTATTTGAATAAAAGTCATGTATTCTTTATTTGTTGCAAATATCTATAATTTATATGATTAAATCCAAATTATAAATACAATTCCTAAAACAATTTAACTATTTTAATAGATAGCTATAAAAAAATGATGATTTTTAAATAGATAGCTAAAAAACTAAATAATCTTATTGATTGCCAAGAATAATAGGCAATCCACTATCACCAGAACCTATAACAATTACTTTACTATTTGATGATTCTGATAATTTCATTGTAGCTTCTATACCCTTATCTTGAAGAATCTTATCTGTTAATGATGCACTTAAAATTTTATTAGCATCTGCTTTACCTTGCGCTTCTATACGTTGTTTTTCTGCTTCCTTTGATGCTGTGACCAATCTAAATTCATATTCTAACGATTCCTGTTCCTGACGCAATTTACGCTCAATAGCTTCTTTAATTGTATTGGGTAGAGTTACATCACGAACTAAAACTTCGTTTAGTTGTACGTATTGCTTGTCTAAAATCTTTTTTGTTTCTGCAAAAATTTCATCTTGTATAGCGTCTCTTTTACTTGAATATAATTGCTCGGGCGTATAACGACCAACAACACTACGCGCAGCAGAACGAATTGCTGGCTGAATAACACGCTGTAAATAATTTTGACCTAAAGACTGGTGTAAGTTCCCAAGATCACTATAAACAGGCTCATACCATGCCGAAGCATCAATCTGAATTTCTAACCCGTTAGACGATAGCACTTTCATTTTCTCAAAAAGCTCTTGCTGACGCACTTCGTAAACATAAACTTTATTCCAAGGTGCAACAATATGAAAACCTTCAGCCATTGGCGGCTCATCTACAACAACACCTTCTCCGAAAGTCTTAAAAAGCACTCCAGCCTCACCAGAGCCAATAGTTACTGCCGATTTTGTAAGTATAATAACTAATACTATAGCGACTACGATAAAGGGTAATGCTACTTTTGGTAATTTTTCCATTTTACTATTTTATTTAAATTAATCCGTTATATTTTCTTAAAAACCACTCTGCACTTAAAGACAATACAATAATTGCCAACAAATACTTCCAATCAATCAAAGGTATGTTTTTTTTGTTGCTTTTCTGGAGCGCCACAAACCTCGAATCATTTAGTAAATCATCAACTAACTTACCTGTTTCAGAAATAAAATATTCCTTACCTCCTGTGTTAGTAGCTACTTTTTTAAGTTTTGTTACATCTGCATTTAAAAATTGCTGTTCTACATTAAAATCTAAAATTTGAAAACGTCCTGATTTAGAGAGCTTTTCATTGCGTGTCTTTATTTGAAAACTATATTTAGACGCCGGGAGATTACTTAGGTCAACCTGATAATAATTATTTTTTAAAACTAATGGAAACGTTTTTTGATTTTTAGAATATTCATCAATTACGGTTATTGTTAAAACCTCTCTGATATCAAAAACATAGTTTTTATCAAAGAATTCTGCTTTAATAATCACATCTGTATTACCATCGTAAAATGATTCATAATCAATGTTTAATCTACTTTTCTGTTGATTTAAAGCTAAATACTGAATTAATTTCCCAATAAACTTATCAAAAGAATCGAAAGACTTCTCGTTTAAATAGCTTTGAGCACGCCATTGCCATATATTTTCACCAAATAAAAAGGCCTCTCTTTGTTGCCCTTTTTCTGAAGTCGCCAAAAGTGGTGTATTTGTATTAACGCCATTAATAGTTTTATTCAAAATAGATTCTAGAGGTTTAGTAAAATTTACATCGCCATAATTAGATAATAATGGTGGAAAAGATTCAAAATCAATATCATCAACTACAAAAGGAGAGTAATTTAGATTTAACTCAGCCTGATAACTTTCAGATTGATTAGTAATATCTAACGAAAAACTATTAGAAGCTTTGTTTAAAAAATATAAATCTGTTTTAGTCCCTACAACATAAAAAGCATTTCTGTTTTGTGTTTTCAAAAACTCAAGAATATCCTTGAACTTATTATTAGGCTGATAAACAATAATTAATTGAAAATCAGAAAGTTTTTCAATTTCATAATTTGGCTTAATCAGTTCTACTAAGCATTGTTCATTAGATTCAATACTCTTTTTTAAAGCACCGATATCTGGATGTGAAAAATTAGAAATAATCGCAATTTTAGTCTTTTGATTTATAACTTCTATCGCAAAATTCTTAGAATTATTTATTATGTTTTTCTCATTTTCCAAAGGTGTTACAAACGCCTCAAGGTTAACAATACCAGGTTGGTTAGCTGGTAAGTTAAAAGTTACGACTTTAGAATTCTCTTTTTTAGAAAATGATACAGGTTGTGAATAAATAACATGATTTCCATTTTTTACTTGCAATATAGAATTGACACTGCTATTTCCATTGTACACAAGTATAATTTCAACAGGAAAGTCATTTTTTAAAAAAGCATATTTATTTACATTTAGCTGTTGTATTTTTAAATCAGTATACGTTATGGTATCCCCGAGAATGACAGGGAAAACAGGTTGCTTGTAATCCCTAGATACTATTTCATAATCATTACCATATGTTTGATTACCATCGCTTATTAATAGTGTTGGCGAAATAGATTGATTGTGTATTTGAGCTAATTGCTTAAATGCTTCTGATATATGGGTTTGTTTTTCAGAAAAAGAAATAGAATCCTTGTTTTCTAAATTTTTACCAAAAGTATAGGGGATTAAATTAAATCTATCTTGGAGATCTGGGTTTTCTTTTAAGGCTTTAACCAATGCCAGCGCTTTATTTGCATAACCCAAATATCCTACTGACGATGAATTATCAATAGCAATTACCAAATTAGGTTTTTCGATAGATAAAGTCTTTTTTGTGAATTTCGGGTTTATTACTAAAAGCAGGACGGCGTAAAAAGTAATAAAGCGTAAAAAAGCAAAAAGCATGTTTATTTTAGACATGCTTTTTTGCTTTTTTAAATACTGAAATAAGGCCAATAAAAGTGCGATTATTCCAGCAAAAATGATATATAATAGAGTTTCAGAACTCATTAACAAATCGATATAATTTGACACAAAATCTCATTAAATAAGGTGTCTCAAATAATTTTAAGTTAGCATTCCCCCATCAACATTCAAAGTTTGCCCTGTAACATAAGCACTCATATCACTACCTAAAAACACGCAAACATTTGCAATATCTTCTGGTGTACCACCTCGTTTCAATGGAATACCATTTCTCCAACCTTTCACCACTTCTTCGTCTAATTTCGCAGTCATTTCAGTTTCAATAAAACCAGGAGCAACTACATTACTTCTAATATTTCTAGAGCCCAACTCCAAAGCAACTGATTTTGAAAAACCTATAATTCCGGCTTTTGATGCAGCATAATTTGTTTGCCCCGCATTACCTTTAACGCCAACAACCGAACTCATATTAATAATTGACCCCTTACGTTGTTTAAGCATGGTTCTTTGTACTGCTTTGGTCATATTAAATACAGATTTCAAATTCACTTCAATAACCGTATCAAAGTCCTCTTCTGAAATTCGCATCAACAGGTTGTCTTTTGTAATTCCTGCATTATTTACTAGAATATCTATATTACCAAATTCTTTTACAACATCATTAGCTAATTGCTGAGCTTCATCAAAACTAGCCGCATTACTTTTGTAACCTTTAGCTTTGACTCCTAAGGCAATAAGCTCCTTTTCTAATGCCATAGCAGCATCCACCGAAGAGCTATAAGTAAATGCTACATTAGCTCCTTGTTGCGCAAATACTTGAGCAATTCCCTTTCCTATTCCACGGCTTGCACCAGTAATAATAGCCGTCTTTCCTTCTAATAATTTCATTATTATATTTAGTTAGTTGTTATTAATCTTGATCCATTCAAATATAGGAAATACAAATGGCTTCAAATAAAAAAACCTCACAAGATTTGCAAGGTTTAATTGTATATAAGTTTTTATTTAAGCTAAAACTTCAGCTATTTTTTTTCCAATTTCAGCTGGAGAATCAACCACATGTATTCCGCAAGCCCTCATTATTTTCTTCTTTGCCTGTGCAGTATCATCGCTACCACCAACAATAGCACCAGCATGCCCCATAGTACGTCCTGCTGGAGCAGTTTCACCTGCAATAAAACCTACTACAGGTTTTTTACTTCCGCTAGATTTATACCAGTTTGCAGCATCTGCTTCTAACTGACCACCTATCTCACCTATCATAACTACGGCTTCTGTTTCGGGATCATTTATTAGCAACTCAACAGCTTCTTTTGTGGTTGTTCCAATAATAGGATCTCCACCAATACCAATTGCTGTTGTAATTCCCAATCCTTGTTTTACCACTTGGTCTGCAGCTTCATATGTTAGCGTTCCCGATTTGGAAACAATTCCAACTTTTCCTTGTTTAAAAACAAAACCTGGCATGATGCCTACTTTAGCTTCACCTGGTGTTATTACACCTGGGCAATTAGGTCCAATCAATCTACAGTCTTTATTCTTAATATAACTTGAAGCTGTAATCATATCAGCTACTGGAATTCCTTCAGTTATAGTAATAATCACTTTAATTCCCGCATCTGCAGCTTCCATTATAGCATCTGCAGCAAAAGCAGGAGGAACAAAAATTATAGTAGTGTCCGCACCAACTTGTTCTACAGCTTCTAAAACGGTATTAAAAACAGGTTTATCAAGATGTGTTTGACCACCTTTTCCTGGGGTAACACCACCAACTACATTGGTTCCATATTCAATCATTTGACTTGCATGAAATGTACCTTCGCTACCCGTAAAACCTTGTACTATAATATTTGAATCTTTATTTACTAAAACACTCATAAGTGGTTATTTTTCGTTATTAATTTTAATCTAACAAATGTAATTTTTTGAATTATATTTTTAAAGCAAAAGATTAGATTTATTTTAGGCTTAACCTAGACTATTTAGATTTTAAGTTTTTTATAATATCAGGTATTTTCCTAATGTATGCCATTTCCTTAAACTTTTCTCTAGCTTCAACAGCTGGAGAACCAAAATAGCTTTTACCTTCATCTGTAGAATGCCCCAAGCCCGATTGTGCATAAAGCTCTGTACCTTTTGCAATGGTAATACCGCTTTTCACACCTACTTGTCCCCAAATAACAACTTCATCTTCAACCACCACACACCCCGCTATTCCGGTTTGGGAAGCAATTAAACATTTTTTACCAATAATGGTATCGTGTCCTATTTGAATTTGATTATCTAATTTCGATCCTTCTCCAATTATAGTATCAGCAGTAACACCTCTATCAATAGTGCAAGCGGCACCAACATCAACATAATCATGAATAACAACTCGTCCTCCAGATTTTAATCTATCGTATCCATCTGGCCTATTTTTATAATAGAAAGCATTTGCTCCTAACACAGTACCTGAATGTACCGTTACATTATTTCCAATAACGGCATCATCATATATGCTAACATTAGAATGTATGATGCAATTATCGCCAATTGAGACATTATTCCCAATAAAGCAGTTTGGCTGAATTATAGTATTTACCCCTATTTTCGCTGATGCAGAAATTGAACAATCAGACGCCACAAAAGGCTTAAAATTATTTGTTAGTTTATTGAAATCTCTAAACGGGTCATCACTAATAAGTAAGGCCTTGCCCTCTGGACAATCGACTTCTTTATTTATTAATATGATGGTAGCAGCAGAGTCTAGAGCCTTACCATAATATTTTGGATGATCAACAAAAACTATATCTCCTGGTTCAACCACATGAATTTCATTCATGCCCAAAACCTCAAAATTATCATTTCCTACAAATTTGCAGTCAATTAATTCAGCTATTTGCTTTAGTGTGTATGGTTGCGGAAACTTCAAAGGTGTTACTCTTTTACACGTTCTTTATAGGTACCTTTCGCTGTCTCAACTTTTATTTTATCACCCTCATTTATAAATAAAGGTACATTAACTTCTGCCCCTGTTTCAACAGTTGCCGGTTTTGTGGCATTAGTAGCCGTATTTCCCTTAACACCAGGTTCAGTATGAGTCACTTCTAGAATAACACTAGCAGGCAAATCTACCGACAAAGGCATATCGTCTTCTGTGTTAATTAATACCGTAACAACCTCTCCTTCTTTCATCAATCCAGGGTTATCTAGAGCAGCTTCTACCAATTGAATCTGCGAATAATCTTCAGTGTTCATAAAATGATAATATTCACCATCATTATACAAAAATTGAAATTTATGAGTTTCAACTCTCACATCTTCTAATTTATGCCCCGCAGAAAATGTATTATCTAATACTTTTCCAGAAGTAACACTTTTCATTTTTGTTCTAACGAACGCAGGTCCTTTTCCAGGTTTTACGTGTAAAAACTCAATAATTTTATAAATATCATTATTATAACGAATACATAATCCGTTCCTTATATCACTTGTTGTAACCATTTGTTTAGTTTGATTTAAAATATCCTTTCATAATTCCACGGTGCGAATTCTTAATAAACTGAAGAATTTCATCGCGCTCTGGAGTTGCCTCCATTTCTGCTTCAATAATTTCAGCAGCCTGAGTATTGTTATAATTTTTCTGGTATAAAATCCTGAAAATGTGTTGAATTTCTCTAATCTTTTCCGTGCTATACCCTCTTCGCCTAAGACCTACAGAATTTATACCTACATAAGATAATGGCTCACGTGCTGCTTTTACATAAGGGGGCACATCCTTTCTTACCAAAGACCCGCCAGTTACAAAAGCATGATTCCCTACTGATACGAATTGATGAACAGCTGTCATACCTGCTAGCACCACATAATCACCTATGGTAATGTGGCCAGCCAAGGTACTGTTGTTAGAAAAAATACAATTATCACCAACGATGCAGTCATGTGCAATATGACAATACGCCATGATTAAACAGTTATTACCTATAACGGTTTTCATTCTATCTGACGTTCCACGGTTAATTGTAACACATTCTCTAATGGTCACGTTATCGCCAATTTCAACGGTGGTATCTTCATCGTTATATTTTAAATCTTGAGGCACTCCAGAAATAACAGCACCAGGAAAAATATTACAGTTTTTACCAATGCGCGCACCTTCCATAATAGTTACATTACTGCCTATCCAAGACCCCTCTCCTATAACCACATTACTGTGAATTGTAGCAAAAGGTTCAATAACTACATTTTTGGCGATTTTTGCACCTGGGTGCACATATGCTAAGGGTTGGTTCATATTATTTTACTTTAGAGATTTGGGCCATTAATTCAGCTTCAGCACATAATTTCCCATTAGAATAGGCATAACCTTGCATATGACAAATTCCACGTCTTATTGGGGTTATTAATGAGCATTTAAATATTAATGTGTCGCCAGGCATAACCTTTTGTTTAAATTTAACCTTATCCATTTTCATGAAAAATGTTAAATAATTTTCTGGATCTGGAACTGTATTTAAAACAAGAATTCCCCCAGTCTGTGCCATCGCTTCAACAATCAATACACCAGGCATTACAGGAGCTCCAGGGAAGTGCCCTTTAAAGAACTCCTCGTTCATGGTTACATTTTTAGTCGCTGTAACGTAATTATCAGTCAGTTCAAAAACCTTATCAATTAATAAAAACGGCTGTCTGTGGGGCAACATTGCCATGATTTGAATAACATCCATTAATGGAGGTTGATTCAAATCTATACTTGGTACATTGTTACGACGCTCGTTTTTAATTAATTTTGATAATTTTTTCGCAAATTGTGTATTAACAAAATGCCCTGGCTTATTAGCAATAACCTTCCCACGAATTCGAGTTCCTATTAATGCTAAATCCCCTAAAACATCAAGTAATTTATGCCTTGCCGCCTCATTTGGGTAATGCAAAGTAAGATTATCTAAAATACCATTTGGTTTAACCGCAATTGAATCTTTATTAAAAGCAACTTTTAGTTTTTCTACTGTTTCAGGCGAGATTACTTTGTCTACATATACAATAGCATTATTTAAATCTCCTCCTTTTATTAACCCATGTTCTAACAACATTTCTAATTCATGTAGAAAACTAAATGTTCTAGAATCGGCAATTTCATTTTTAAAATCTGATATTTGATTTAATGTTGCGTTTTGAGTACCAAGTACCTTTGTACCAAAATCAACCATCGTTGTTATTTGGTATTCTTTTGCAGGCATTACTAATATTTCACTACCAGACTCCTCATCAACATAAGAAATAACATCTGTTACAACATACTCTTCTCTAAAAGCATCAAGTTCAATAACTTCTGCCTTTTCAATAGCTTCTACAAAAAACTTAGAAGACCCATCCATAATTGGTGGTTCAGATGCATTTAACTCTATGATCACATTATCAACATCTAAACCTACTAGCGCAGCTAAAACATGCTCAGAAGTCTGTATAATGACACCGTTTTTCTCTAAACAAGTACCGCGTTGTGTATTAGTCACTGAATTCGCATCAGCTTCGATAAAAGGTTCTCCCTCTAAATCAACGCGTTTAAATCCTAATCCTGAATTTGCTACTGCTGGTTTGAATGTTAAGGAAACCTCTTTACCAGTATGTAAGCCAACACCTGTTAAAGAAATCTCATTTTTAATGGTTTTTTGTTTGATTTCAGTATTAACTATTCCCATTTGTCTTTTCTAAATCATTTATATTTTTAACTATACTCGGCAAGTTTTTAAAGTGAACATATGCCTTATTATAATCACTAAGTTTTATTGCTGGAGAGCCCTGAAGTATCTCATTATCTTTTACATTTCTACCAATACCAGATTGCGCTTGAATTCTAACATTATTACCAATTGTGATATGTCCAGCAATTCCAACTTGACCTCCAATTTGACAATGCTCACCAATTTTAGTAGATCCGGCAACGCCTGTCTGTGCAGCGATAACTGTGTTTTTACCTATTTCTACGTTATGGGCTATCTGAATTTGGTTATCTAGTTTTACACCTGTTCTAATAATTGTAGATCCTAAAGTAGCCCTGTCAATTGTGGTCGCTGCACCAATATCCACATAATCTTCTATAATTACATTTCCGGTTTGTGGTATTTTACTATATCCCCCCTCTTTATTAGGGGCAAATCCAAAACCGTCTGCTCCTATTATTGCTCCTGAATTTATAACACAATTTTTTCCAATTATGGTTTCTGAATAAATTTTAGCCCCAGAAAAAACAATCGTATTATCTCCCAGTACAACATTATCTCCAATATATGAGTTTGGAAAAATTTTAACGTTGTCTCCAATTACAGCGTTATTGGCTATATATCCAAACGCGCCAATATAAACATCTTTACCTAGGCTAGAAGATTCTGAAATAAAAGAAGGGCTCTCAATCCCCACTTTATTTAGTTTTACGGCATTATAATACTCTAAAATCTTAGAAAATGCCAGGTAAGCGTCATCTACTTTAATAAGAGTTGTTTTTATCTGATTTTCAGGAACAAAGGTCTTATTTACTATCGTGATTGATGCCTCTGTATTATATATAAAGGGTGTGTATTTTGGGTTTGCCAAAAACGTTAGAGAACCAGTAAACCCTTCTTCTATCTTGGAAAGCTTGGATACTTCAACATTAGGATCTCCAATTACATCACCTTCTAATATTCCCGCTATTTGCTCAGCCGTAAATTTCACAAGTTAAAAGTTAGTCGTTTTTTGTTTGATAATCGCAAAAATAGGAAAAATGTCCTAAAGTTCGCCTTTAGGATAGCATATATAATATTTGGTAACTGGTTTTGATAAGGCTTTTAAATTTAACTGATCTGAAGCCTTAACAATGTCTTGTGTTTTTCCTGACTTTTGAAGAATCATTATACGCTTTGCGTTTAATTGATACGCTTGATTAGAAATACTTCCTGTAAAAACAAAGTAGTTAGCCTCTTCTCTAGTTACCTTGTGTTTTTCTATCATAAGACTTATATGTACTTCAAGTTTTTTTTGTTTGATTCGCTTATTCTTGATTTTGATTTTTGGTAAATTCCTATTGATAATCATATCACATAGTTTACTCAAAACAAAATCCTCATGGTATTGCCATTCCTTTATTGCAGATAGTACATCAAAGTCATCTAACTTAGCAAAAACATCAAGTGTCTCCGAATTAAAATTATCAATTGATATTTTGTTTTCGAAAAAAAACAATAGAGCATCTGAAGCTTTAAGTTCAATACCTAAATCGAAAAGTTCTTTAGCACGTTTTAACACTCTAATAAGTAACTGCTCTGCGGCCAAACCAGTTTTATGAAGGTAAACTTGCCAATACATAAGTCGTCTGGCGATTATAAACTTCTCTACGCTATAAATACCTTTTTCTTCAATAACTAACTCATCATCAACAACATTTAACATCGTTATTAAACGTTCGCTATTAATATTTCCCTCTGCCACACCTGTATAAAAACTATCGCGTTTAAGATAATCTGCTCTGTCCATATCAAGCTGCCCAGAAATTAATTGACACATGAACTTCCTGGAGTATTCACCTTTAAATATTTTTATAGCAAGCGTTAAACTTCCGTTAAATTCTACATTTAATTGCTCCATAAAAAACAACGAAATCTCTTCATGAGAAACGTTATTTACTATACTGTGTTCCATGGCATGCGAGAATGGCCCATGTCCTATATCATGTAATAATATAGCGACATAAAGCGCCGTTTCTTCTTCATCCGAAATCGCAACTCCCTTAAAACGAAGCACATTAACAGCTTGTTGCATTAAATGAACGCAACCTATCGCGTGATGAAATCTTGTATGATGTGCCCCGGGATACACCAAATAAGACATCCCCATTTGCGTAATTCTCCGCAAGCGCTGGAAGTATTTATGCTGTATTAAATCAAAAATAAGCGAATTTGGAATAGTAATAAATCCGTAAATTGGGTCGTTTAATATTTTAAGTTTGTTCAAACTTTATTTTTTAGCTTTAATATTACAAATATAACATATGAATACAATAAAAATACTTTGGGTTGATGATGAAATTGATTTATTAAAACCTCATATTCTATTTCTTGAAAAGAAAAATTATACAGTTTTAACATGTAAAAGTGGAACAGAAGCTATCGATATTTTAGATGAAGAAAATTTTGATATTGTATTTTTAGATGAAAACATGCCTGGACTTACAGGGCTTGAAACACTGAATGAAATAAAAGAAAAAAAAGACAGCCTTCCAGTTGTTATGATTACAAAGAGCGAGGAAGAATATATCATGGAGGAAGCCATTGGTAACAAAATTGCTGATTATCTAATAAAACCCGTAAACCCAAATCAAATTTTATTAAGCTTAAAAAAGAACTTAGACCATTCTAGACTAGTTTCTGAAAAGACTACATCAAACTACCAGCAAGAATTTAGAAAAATAGCTATGGATTTAGCTATGGTGAATAGCTATGAAGAATGGGTTAACTTGTATCAAAAATTAATCTATTGGGAAATTCAATTAGAAGATATTGAGGATGCTGGTATGTTTGAAATTTTAGAGTCTCAAAAAAATGAAGCCAATATTCAATTTGGGAAATTTATAGAAAAGAATTATGCCGATTGGTTCAGACCTAATACAGATTCCCCAATGATGTCTCATACTCTATTTAAGGAAAAAATAGTTCCTGAAATAAGCAAAGAACAGCCAACGGTTTTAATTGTTATAGATAATTTAAGATATGACCAATGGAAAGTGTTTGAGCCCATAATAAACAATTATTATAAAAAGGAACATGAAGAAGCTTTTTTTAGCATCTTACCAACCGCTACACAATATGCTAGAAATGCTATATTTTCAGGGTTAATGCCAAGTGATATGGAAAAGTTGTTTCCTGAATATTGGAAGAATGACACAGATGAAGGCGGTAAAAATTTGCATGAAGCCGACTTTTTAGAATCTCAGATGAAACGTTTAGGCTTAAACCATTTTAAATATGATTATCATAAAATAACAAACTTAAAAAATGGTAAAAAATTGGCAGAAAACTTTAAATCCTTAAAATTAAACGACTTAAGCGTAATAGTCTATAATTTTGTTGATATGCTATCTCACTCCAAAACGGAAATGGAAGTTGTAAAGGAATTGGCATCAAATGACAAAGCATACAGATCCTTAACATTAAGTTGGTTTAAAAACTCTCCATTGCTCGATATGATTCAGCAAGCGCAACAGTTAGGCTTCAAATTAATTTTAACAACAGACCACGGCACTATTAATGTAAAGAACCCTTCAAAAGTTATTGGAGACAAAGACACCAGCTTAAATTTACGTTATAAGACAGGGCGAAGTCTAACCTATGATAGCAAGGATGTTTTGGTCGCTAAAAATCCAAAAGAACTTCATTTACCAGCTATAAATATGAGTAGCTCATATATTTTTGCAAAGGGCGACCTGTTTTTTGCTTACCCAAACAATTACAATCATTATGTAAGCTATTTTAGAAATACTTACCAACATGGGGGTGTTTCTTTAGAAGAAATGATTATTCCTTTCGTAGTTTTTGATCCAAAATAACTCCACGAAATACACAAAACACCGATGAAATACCTAATTTATTAGGATTATTCATATTTTATGCTTAACATTGCCTACAAAATATAGGTTTTAATCTTGAAAATTACTTATAAACTAAATGATGCTGAGGCAGTTGCAAAGCAGCTTTTAAGGCAAGTAAAAAGTAAAACTTTATTGTTTTACGGGGATATGGGAGCGGGGAAAACCACTTTAATAAGTGCTATTGTAAAAGCTTTAGGTAGTAAAGACTACGTAAGCAGCCCAACTTTTTCAATAGTTAATGAGTATAGGGCTATGGATCATATTATATATCATTTTGATATGTACAGAATTGAAAGTATTGAGGAAGCCTATAATTTTGGCATTGAGGATTATTTAGAATCTGAAAGTTGGAAACTAATTGAATGGCCAAATAAGATTGAAGATATTTTATTTGATGATTTTGATAAAATAGAATTAGAATTAGGAACAGATAACTCGAGAATTTTATTTCTCGAATAAAACGCTTAACAATTAAAAGAACGGCAACAAAATGAGTAAATAAATAACATATTTTACCTCTAAAATTGAAGTTTTACGGGAAACCCATAACGAAAAAATGGAAAACTCTTGTTTTTAACATTTCTTTAACATTTTGTAAAAAACTTCAAGATAGGCTTTAGTTACATTTGGATTATTAATTAATTAAAATCCCTTATAAAATGAAAACTAAAAAGTACTTAATTGCAATAGCAATTTTCGGAGGCATGTTGTTTTTAGCTCAATCAGCTACAACTTACAATTTAGATGCACAAGAAACAGCAAAAATTGAAAAAGGTCCAAGAGCAATCATTAGATAAAGGAAATAAAAGCAATAAAGGTTTGATATTAGGTAGTATAATTGCTACACTTATATCATTAACCCCGTATTTATTTACTTTATACGAAAGTGTTCCAAAACAACGTGTTTGGAACACTTTTTTATTTACTTATGATAGTAGTGTTTGGTTGGACGCTAACTTTGCGATGTGGGTCTTTACAGGTAAAATTATTCCTTTATTTTTATTATATATTTGGTTCTTTACATGCAGACATTGGTGGTATCATTCATTATTAGTTCCAATTTCAATGTATATGTTTCACATCTTTGACGTATTTAATGCAGAAAATAAATACTTAGATGAATTCCAACTAATTTATATGATACCTATAATGGCTATTATTATTCCTTCCATTTATTTAATTAGGGCTCGTATATTTAATAGATTAAATTCAGCAAATAAAAGCATGCAAGAACTTGAAGATGAGCTTAAAATAACTCCAAAGAACTTTTGGGACAAAGTCAAGCAATATTTTTAACAGTAATAAAATTAAGGGTTTAAACGTACACGTTCTTCCATGTTTATCTCTTTTTTATTAGTTCTTAGCTTAGAATTACCAAACTTATAGTTAAATCCAAAAGTAATAAGCCTGTTTTCTCTATTATATTTAATAAATGAATCTTGATTTAAATACTTTGTAGAAGTATTAAAATTTTGTGTATTAAAAATATCTACAATACCTGCACTTAAAGAAGCCTTATTATTCCAAATACTTTTTTTAAAACTCAAATTCAACCCTGATCTAGAACTTGTATCAGTAGGACCATCGTTAGTTGGGGACCAATACACAAAAGAAACGTTTGCAATCAAGCTCTTATCTTTAAGAAAAGTAAAATCATTAGCAATTTCAGCATACAGAGACCATCTATCCCCAGTGAAGAGTGAATTATTATTATCAAGTAGAAAAAAATTATTTTTATAGTAGTAAATTGAAGACAGAATATATAAACTCCAATTATTTAAAACACTCTTGTAAGTTGTAAAATCTAAGCCATAAGAAATTGAAGTATCAGTGTTAGTGTTTTTATAGATCAATAATTCTTCATCATTATCTTGAAATATAAATTGAAGAATTGGGTTTTTTTCATGTCTATAATAAAGCTCAAATGTGTAATCTTGATTAAAAGTGTACCCAAGAATAAAAACATCGTCTATTTGTGGTTTTAAATTTGGATCACCGACCACATAGGCATTGTCATTCAAGAAATATTTAAATGGATTTAATTGATTGTATTTAGGTCTATAAATGCGTTTGTTGTACTTAAAATAAATTTCATTGTTCTCATTCAATACATTTTTAAAATAAAATGAGGGAAAAAACTTAACATAGTTTGAATTATTTATTTGATCTGTTGATATTGAGTTTCCTTTAATATTTGTATGTTCTATTCTTATTCCTGCTTTTAAGCTCCATCTATCCCATTTATTTGAATAATTTACATATCCTGCATAATTAGTTTCATCATATAAAAACGTATCAGAATTTGGTATATCTTCTTCAATACTAGCATTTTCAATTGTGAATTGATTTAATACATTATCAGAATTTATATCTGAAACTTTAATCCCAGCATCAAATAGACCAGACTCGTTAATTGGTATCGTGTAATCTATTTTGCCTGCATTCAGTTTAATTAATTGACTCGTAAAAGTTTGAAACCTATTTTCCAAAAAAGGGTTATCCGAATCTGGTAAAAAATAATCAGTATCAACATTTTGAAAACTAGCAAAATCATAATGAGTATGGTGAATATTTAAAGAGATTTTCTTTCCCTTTTTTTTAAATTTATGAATATAATCCAGGGTGAAAGCAAAATTAAAGGTTTCATCTACTTTCTTGTTTGTAGTATTAAAAAATGAAGTAAAAACACCCTCAGAATTAAAAACTTTAGTCCATGAGTCTGAGTAGAATTTTGTATTATCTCGTGGGGATATTAATGACATCATAGTGAAACCTATCCTGTTTCTGTCATTCAATTCATAGTCTATATTTGTATTAATATTTTGGTTCATTGATTTTTCAGTTCGATTAAAATCAGTATCCCATGAGGAATTAGTAATAAAATCATGTTCACCGTCTTTCTCTTTAAAATTAATTAACTCCTTTATTTGTAAAAAGTCTTTTCTTGGGCTAATACTATAACTTAAATAAGTGTTTAGCTTCTTAGTCTTAAAAAAATGACTGGTCCCAAAAGAATATTTAGGGAATTCTGTCCCATGCTTAAAATTACCAAAAACATCACCATTATAGCCTGAAATGATATTCTTTGAAGTAATAATGTTTAACACAGCCCCTCCCTCTGCATCGTATCTTGCAGAGGGATTATTAATAACCTCAATCGACTTTACATTAGTTGCTGATGTACCTTCCAAAAGTTGTTGAACTTCTCTAGACGATAAATACACCCTCTTATCATTTATGTATATCGTTGGAACTGATTGTTTAATTGTAATGTCCTCATTACTAACTAAAACACCCGGTGTTTGTTTCAATACATCCAAAACATTACTATTTGATAACGTTGAGTTTTCAATATTAAAAACTAATTTATCCACATATCGTTTTACTGTTGGGCGTTTTGCAATTACAGTTACGCCTTCAAGTTCTTCAATATTCTCTAAAAGGTATATTACTCCTAACTCAATATTATTATCGATTAAAATATCTCTTGAATATGATTTAAAACCTAAGTAACTAATATTTAAATTGTAATTACCCGTTTTTATACCTTCAATAATAAAAATACCAGATTCATTAGTCGTTGCTCCAATAGTAGGCTTGAGACCTTCAGGATCAATTAAAACTATATTGGCGTATGCTATAACATCGTCATTAGCATCGGCAAGAATCCCTCCAACAATATGATGTTCTTGAGAAGAAGATATCAATGAAAATAGAAATATTAAACAAAAAGGAATTCTATAAATCATGGAGCTGTGTATAAAACAAAATTAAAATATTTAATCGAAATAGTCCTGATGAAAAGCCACATTAAAAAATGTTTTTTTTCTTACATTATAAGTTATGGGTAACTCCACACGTATAAAAAGAATTATTTTATAGTTAGAGTTTAGCATTAAAAAATTTATTTGTAATTTGATTTTTATAAAGAAATCCAACCATGTCGAAACCACTTTCGCCTTTTACAAAACAACAGCTCCTTCCTCAAGAAGAAACCTTAGAAATATATAAAAAAAAAGGAGAGCTATTTATTGGAATACCTAAAGAAACCGCTTTTCAAGAAAAACGTATTTGCTTAACCCCCGACGCTGTTTATGCTCTAGTTAATAACGGACATAGGGTTTTATTGGAATCTGGTGCAGGAAATGGAGCTAACTTTAGCGATAAAGACTATAGCGAGGCAGGTGCAGAAATAACTAAAGATACTGCAAAGGTTTTTTCCTGCCCTATGATATTGAAAGTGGAACCACCTACCCTTGACCAAATAAAGTTAATTAACCCGCAAACTATACTAATATCTGCTCTCCAAATAAAAACCCAGACTAAAAAATATTTTGAAGCCCTGGCATCAAAACGTATTACCGCTCTGGCTTTTGAGTTTATTAGAGATACAGATGGGAGTTATCCCGCTGTTAAATCCTTAAGCGAAATTGCTGGTACAGCTTCTGTTTTAATAGCGGCTGAATTATTATCTGAAACCAAGAATGGCAATGGGTTAATGTTTGGTAATATAAGCGGTGTACCTCCTGTAGAAGTTGTTATTTTGGGTGCCGGAACTGTAGGTGAATATGCCGCAAGAAGTGCTATTGGACTTGGAGCTGGGATTAAAATTTTTGATAACTCTATTACTAAACTGAGACAAATACAAACGAACTTAGGGCGAACACTTTTCACTTCTACAATTCAACCAAAAAACGTTTTAAAAGCTTTAAAACGATGCGATGTTGTTATTGGGGCTGTAAGAGGAATCAATAGATCTCCAATTGTAGTAACCGAAGCTATGGTTGAGCATATGAAAAAAGGCGCCATTATTATAGACGTTAGCATTGATATGGGTGGATGCTTTGATACTAGTGAAGTAACCACTCATAAAAACCCAACATTTATTAAGCATAATGTAGTGCATTATTGCGTACCTAACATTCCTGCTAGGTACCCGAGAACCGCCTCGGTATCGATTAGTAATATTTTTACGCCTTATTTGCTTAAAATAGGTGAAGATGGAGGTATAGAAAATTCTCTGAGATTTGATAGAGGTTTGAAAAATGGATTGTACTTTTACCACGGAATTTTAACGAGTAAATCTGTTGGAGAATGGTTTGATTTAAAATATAGCGATGTTAACTTGCTCATATTTTAATAATCATTTTAAGATTACAACCTAAATCACATAAATGAAACTTATTCAGCGTATTGGCTACTATCTTGGTGGCTTTTCCTTGGGGTTAATAATTTTAGCTTTCTTTTTTAATGGAAAAAAAACATCGTGCAGCTATGGTCCCGAATCTAGAGTTTTAAAAAATATTACTTCTAAAAAAATTGTTTTAACTGATCTTTCAAGGCAGATTATTACTAACAAATCGATTGACACGAGTTTAATACGCTCTATATTGAAAAAAGGTGATATCAATTTTTCAGAAAGTATACCAAGAAATAAACCATGTGGAATGTATTTGGTTGAAAGTGAATTAAATGAGCAAAACCTTGTACTTACCATACAAAACTGTGATAGCATCGCAACTATTACAGATTTCAAAATTGAATAAGATGTTGAAACGTACATTCGATTTTGTCTTTTCTATACTAGGTTTAATAGTACTACTTCCCTTTCTACTAATTATCTGTTTATTAATTAAAATCGATTCAAAAGGACCCATTTTATTTAAACAGAAACGGGTAGGTAAACATAATATAGACTTTACAATATACAAGTTTCGCACAATGCGTATTCAATCTGATAAAAAAGGGTTACTTACAATTGGCAATAATGATTCTCGTATTACTAAAATAGGTTACTTTTTAAGACGATACAAAATTGATGAATTTCCGCAACTAATTAATATTATTAAAGGTGACATGAGTTTTGTTGGTCCAAGACCTGAACTTAGATATTATGTGAATTTTTACAACAAAAGTGATATGGAAATATATCGAGTAAGACCTGGCATTACAGGATTGGCCTCACTGAAATATAGAAACGAGGTAGAATTATTAAAACAGGCTGCAGACCCTGAAACATTTTTTATAGAAACCATTATTCCTGATAAGTTAAAATTCAACAAAGAATACATTAAAAAAAGTAACTTTTTCTTTGATCTTAAGTTAATAGCTCTAACTATAATAAAGGTTATTACCAAATAAGAATTATAATGAGCTTGATACAAGGCAAAATTACCTTAAATTGCGATTGTATTTCATCCTTAAAATTTACTTTTTGACGACATTATTAGTTAAATGAATAAAGCAACCTCCAGTCGCATAGATCATCTCATAAAAAGCAGTGGTCTTTTCTCTTTAAGTGTAAAACAAGATAAATATATAAGTGATTTTGATTTTTCAAATGAAACTATACTTATTACGGGAGCTGCCGGCTCCATTGGCTCTGAACTTTCCAAGCAACTCATGCAATGCGAATTCAAAAAGCTCATTCTTATAGACATAGCAGAATCTCCTTTGTACAGTTTAATTAAAGAATTAGAATCTCATTCTAATGCGAATATTAAATTTGTATTATTAAATATTAATGATAGAATTGCCCTGAATTGTCTCTTCGAAAAGTATAGACCATCAATGATTTTTCATACCGCTGCTTATAAACATGTGCCTTTAATGGAGCAAAATCCATATGAAGCGGTGAAAACAAATATTTTTGGCACAAAAAATCTAGCTGAATTATCAATAAAATATTTAGCGAAAAAATTTGTCTTTATTTCTACGGATAAAGCGGTTGATCCTATTAGTATTATGGGAACAACAAAAGCAATTTCAGAAAAGTATTTAAGAGGCCTAAACTTAATGAATACAAGCTCTTTTACTATAATAAGGTTCGGAAATATTATTGGATCAAATGGATCCTTATTACCATTACTAAAAAAACAAATTGAAGCGGAAGCCCCTATTACGATTACCAGTAAAGAAACATCTAGGTTTTTTATAACTCGACAATCCGCATGTTATTTAACACTTATGGCTTCAACTTTTGAAAGAACAGAAAACGATACGTTCATTTTAGAAATGGGGTCACCAATTAAAATTACGGACATTGTAAACCGGGTACTTCTAACCTATGAAAACACGAATCTACAAGTAAAAATAAAGTATATTGGACTACGACAAGGCGAAAAATTACATGAAAAACTAATTTCTAAAGATGAAACTATCCAACCTTCTGAAAATAAAAATATTTTTATAATTAAATCGAAAATAAATACCGAACGAAAAGTAATTAACTTTTCTTATTTAAAGGATATTTCGCCCTTTTATTCAAACGCTGAAATCAAATCAATTTTAAACAATTTTTATAAAAGCTTATAAGGATTTTCTGCGTTCTTTTTCTTTTGTAATTAAAGCAAGTTCCCGACCAGTTTGTCCCGCTACAGAGGTGTTCTCTTCAGCTCTTCTAATTAAATATGGCATAACATCTTTTACAGGTCCAAAAGGCATGTACTTGGCCACGTTATAACCTTTATTAGCCAAATTATAACTAATATGATCACTCATACCATATAATTGACCAAACCAAACACGGGGGTCATTGTTCAAAATTTCTTTTTCGGCCATTAAGTTCATTAGGAGGTACGAACTGTCTTCGTTATGTGTTCCTGCGAAAACAGACATACAATCTAAATTATCCAACATGTAATACAAACCCAAATTAAAATTCTCATCTGTAAGCGCCTTTGTTCTGCATATTGGAGATTCATAACCTTGCTCTTCGGCTCTTTCGTTCTCCTTTTCCATATATGCACCACGAACTAATTTGAAACCAAGAAAATAATTTTCTTTCCGTGCCTTTTCATGTTCTTCTTTTAAAAAAGTCATTCTGTCATGTCTATACATTTGCAATGTATTGTAAACTATAGGTTTTTCAGTATTATACTTTTTCATCATCTTTGTTACGAGATTATCCGCAGCTGGTTGTATCCAACTTTCTTCAGCATCAATTAAAATAGCTACATCAATAGATTTAGCTCTTTTACAAACAAGATCAAATCTTTTAACAATACGATTCCATTCTTTTTGCTCTTCTTCAGATAAAGAAATATTTTTACTTACTTTCTCATATAAACTAAACCTACCCAAACCAGAAGGTTTAAATACCGCAATTGGAATAGCATCAATCTCTTTAGCAAAATCGATAATCTTTAGAATTCTATTTTTTGCTTCATCAAATTCCAATTCATTGTCTTTGCCCTCCACAGAGTAATCTAAAACAGAACTTACACCTTTCCCATACATGCTTTCAATAACAGACAAACAGTCCTCTTCATTAACGCCTCCACAGAAATGATCAAAAACAGTTGAACGAATCAACCCTTCAATAGGTAAATGCGCTTTTAACGCAAAATTAGTTGCAGCCGTGCCTATACGAACCAATGGTTCTATAGAAATCATTTTGAATAAAAAATAAGCTCGCTCTAATTCTGAATCTTTTTTTAATGCAAAGGCTACTTCGGTATTATCAAAAATTAAATCTGTATTCATCAAAATAAATTTATAGAAATATAATTTTAGCTAAGTTATCATTTTATATAAAATCTCCTTAATTTCACAGCCTTAAAAAACAACTCTAATTTTATGGATTCTATTAAAGCAAATGATAGTATTATTCATTTTAACAACAATTGCTATAACTCTTTAAATGAGCATCTTAAAAATAATAATTTTTCTAAAATTTTTATTTTAGTTGATGATAATACCCATAGATTTTGTCTATCAATTTTATTAGAAAAAATCGAAACAACAATAACCATTGAAATTATTGAAATTGAATCTGGTGAAGAAAACAAAAATATAGATACATGTGTTGGTGTTTGGAATACACTTTCTGAATTAAATGCTGACAGAAAAAGTTTAATGATTAATGTTGGTGGAGGCGTTGTTACCGATTTAGGAGGGTTTGTTGCCTGTACGTTTAAACGAGGCATAGCTTATATTAATGTTCCTACTACCCTATTATCTATGGTTGATGCATCTGTTGGGGGAAAAACAGGTGTTGACCTAGAAGCTTTGAAAAACCAGATTGGTGTAATTAGTAATCCTGATTTAGTACTTATTGACACAAAACACCTTGATACTTTACCAAAAAATCAAATGCGTTCTGGTTTAGCGGAAATGTTAAAACATGGACTCATTACTGGTGAAACCTATTGGAATAAGTTTCTTAACCTCTCCAAGTTGTCTTTGGATGATTTAGATCAACTTATTTATGAATCTGTAGTTATCAAGAAAAATGTTGTTGTAACTGATCCTACTGAACAAGGCCTTCGTAAAACACTAAACTTTGGACATACACTTGGGCATGCTATAGAATCTTATTTTTTAAGTAATCCTAACAAAACAAGTTTATTACATGGAGAAGCCATTGTAGTTGGTATGATTTTGGCTTGTTATATCTCATCTGAACTAGTTAATTTTCCAAAACAACAAACCTTAGCCATTAAAGAATTATTTACTAATTATTATGGCAAAGTTAATATTGATGAAAGTGAGTATGGCGATATCATCAAATTACTTAAATATGATAAGAAGAACAATCATGGTAATGTAAATTTTGTGCTTCTTGAAGCTATTGGCAAAACTAAAATAGATTGCATAGTCCCTGAAAAAATTATAATTGATGCTCTTAAATATTATACTAGATAAATGTAAACAAACAGCGAGTAAAATAAAAAACTCGAAACTACATTTAGTTTCGAGTTTTTTATTTTAATGTTTATAGTTTCATCTCTAATTAAGCTTTCTTTTTCCAACTAAAAAAGCTTTTCTTTTCTGGTGCTCCGTAATACCCATATTTAGCTCCATAGCCAAAATTAGACTCCTTAACATCATTTACAACAATCATCATTTTATTCAATTTCTTTTCTGCGTGCAATTCCTTTGCAAAATTTAAAATTCGCTTTTCAGTATAACCGGCCCTCACCACAAAAATAGTATAAGCAGCATATTGACTAATTAATAGTGTATCGGTTACCAACATTGATGGTGCAGTATCTACAATAACAACATCATACTGCTCTGAGGCTATATCAAATAATTCCTTAACTCGATTACCCATTAATAATTCAGCTGGATTAGGCGGAATTCTACCAGATAATAAAACATCTATTGATATTCCATTAATCTCATGGCTACTAATGGTTTCATTTAATAAAATAGTGTCATCTGCTAAGTATTCAGAAAGCCCAGGTCTCTCACCTATATCCTCAATATTTGTGAAAATTTGTGGGTTTCGTAAATCCGAACCAATCAACAAGACTCTATTTCCTGAACTAGCCGAAGTTAAAGCTGTATTCATACTCACAAAAGATTTTCCTTCTCCATTTATAGTAGAGGTAACAAAAAATACATTGTTATTTTTTTTGATTTTATTTGCTCTTTTAACAAACTCAAAATTGGTTCTAATAATCCTAAATGATTCTGATAATACAGACCTATCATTAGATTTCACTAAACCATTCTCTACATCTTTAACAGCAGGGATCTCTCCTAGTATTGGTATGTTTTTAATTAAATTATCTAAATCCTCTTTATTATGAATTTTACTATCAAGTAAATCTGAGACATAAATAATAAGAAAAGGAAATAATAAACCAATAAGCATTGCACCAATAAACAATATAGATTTTTTACTCTTAACTGGTCCTAAGCTATACGCACGATCTATTATTTTTGCATTTGGCAAAGTAGTTGTTTGCGAAATTTCTGCTTCTTCTCGTTTCTCTAATAAATATAAGTATAAAGATTCCTTTATACCTTGCCTTCTCCCAATGGACATTAACTTACTTTCTTGAATTGGTACCGTAGAAATTTTTGAATTTATACTACTCAATTGATTTTGTAACCCTTTAAGTTGAATGTTTAATGTATTTATATTATTATCCACACTTACCCTCAAGTTCTCCTTAATAGAATTTAATGTTTGGTCTAAATCAATAACTACTGAATTATTTTCACCAGCACTTTTCAAAACAACTCTTCTCTTTTCTAGTAACTCATTATATCTAGATGATAAAGCAACTATAGAAGGATCACTTCCGCCTAAATTTGAAGGAAGATTTTCAAAAGTATTACTTTGAAGTGTTTTCTTCATATAATTAAGCATGTTTAATTGAATTCTTAATTCCTGTAACTGTTGCTCACTAGTTAAACTAGAACTAGACAGTATACCGCCTGTGGTAGATATATCTGTAATTTTATTTGAAGATTTATAGCGCACTATACTATCTTCTACGCTTACTAAATCCAAAGCAATACTCTCTACTCTTTCATTAATAAAGTCAGAGGTATTTCGCGCCCTTAACTTACTTTTCTCTAGGGTAGATAAATTATATTCATCAATTAAAGCATTTATTATGTCAATGGCTTTGCTCGTCTTCTCATTTTCATAATAAATATCTACAACTTTAGAGCCTTTAGTAGATGGAAATATAGAAATGCTCTGTTTTAATACTTCAGCAAGTAAATCAACGGCTGTTATACTAACCCTAATATCAGAATCAATAATGTTTACTAAATCATAATCCTTATTTGGAACAATTATCATGCCTCCAAAAGCATTAGGGATGGTGTCGCCAAAGCTATATTTCTTAATTACATCATCTTCGTTCGCCTTATACTCAAACTCTTTATTTGAAAGAACTTTTATTAAAAATTGTGCATTTGTATTACTTATAATAGAATCAGAGGCTAAAAAATTTATCGTAAAAGGTCTGTTTTTATAAATTTCTGCCTCAATTATATTTCCTACAGAAAAAAACTGAATATTAATTTCCAGTTTCTTAACAATATTCATTAATAAACTTCTTGAATTAATAACCTGTATTTCATCTTCAACCATAGCATCTTCTGCAGATGACATAATGGATATGTCTTTAAGGATATTGCTACCTGAATTACTGTCATTATCTAAAATCATTATTTTGGCTGTAGCAGTATACATTGGTTTTTCATACCTATTTATAACATAGGCTAGAGTGAGAAATACAAAGCAGCTAATCACAAACCACTTCCAATGTTTTGTATAGCTCGATACCAGTTTTTTTAAATCAAAACTTTGACCTCCATCTTCTAAACCATTCTTGTTTCCTTCCATATTCATAATTAGATTGAGAATAAAAGAATTATTGTTGCCGTTAAACCTAAAATAGAAGCTAAGACTCCAATCCTAGCATCCCCTGATGCCCGACTTACACCGAAACTATTTGGTTCAACATATACTACGTCATTTTGTGTTAAATAATAAACAGGTGAATTAAAAACTTCTTTACTTGTTAAATCTATTCTCGTATATGTTTTAGCGCCGTCAAAATCCCTAATAACCAATACATTATCTCTCTTTCCTGTAATAGCCAAATCTCCAGCAGCCGATAACGCTTCCAAAATAGACATGCGTTCACCAGTTACAGGGTAAACACCTGGGCGATTAACCTGACCAAAAATAGAAACACGATAATTATTTATTCTAATAATAACCACAGGATCTTTTAGAAGTTTACCTTCTGCAAACTTCTTCTTAAATAATTCCTTCGCTTCTCCAATAGTAAGCCCTTCCAACTTTACTTTACCCAAAACAGGGTAATCAATATTACCCTCAAAATCAATCAAGTAATCTACAAGTCGACCTCCTGAAGTTCCTGTGGACTCAATTAAGTTATAAGGCTCTGTAACAGTTAAATCGGGCGTTGAAATATAAATATTCAAAATATCTCCTGTCTTTAATCTAGCATTGAATGTGTTCGTATCTACAATAGTCTCAGCATTT
Organism: uncultured Algibacter sp.; assembly: GCF_947495925.1. Taxonomy (GTDB): domain Bacteria; phylum Bacteroidota; class Bacteroidia; order Flavobacteriales; family Flavobacteriaceae; genus Algibacter_E. Next base: position 23,541 of record NZ_CANMAU010000005.1, on the reverse strand, counting down.
TTTGCATTCTGAAAATACAACACATCCTTTTTCGTAGAACAGGAGGTGTTAATAACTGTTAATGCAAACACAAGACATACCAACTTGATTATAGCAATCGTTTTACTCATTGAACATAGGGTTTGGGGAAAGGTAATAAAATTTAATAACTTATAGGTTTCCGTAATGGTTTTCTAAATTAGTCTGAAGAAGCCCTTTAGCCTTTTTGTATATTTGAACTCTCTTATCAAATTTTTCGTAATCTGAATTATTAGATTTATATTCTGGAATTAACCGTTTCATTTTCATTACGATATTGTTATTTTGAAAACGGTTCGTTATACATAATTCTTCTATTTGAGTCTTTACTTTATTGTGATCTAACTCCCTTGTTTTGCTAATAAGAATTTTCTTATTATACGTTGATAAAGTATTTTCCCCGTTAGCCAATAATTCCTCATAAAGCTTTTCACCAGGTCTTAGACCAGTTATTTTAATATCAATATCTTCTGGATATCTCAAACCTGAAAGCTTAATCATATTTATAGCTAAATCAAAAATCTTAACCGACTCTCCCATATCAAAAATAAATAGCTCCCCTCCTTTACCCATAGTTCCTGCCTCTAGAACTAATTGAGACGCTTCAGGTATAGTCATAAAATATCTTGTTATTTCTTTATGGGTTAAAGTAAGTGGTCCTCCATTTTCAATTTGTTTTTTAAACAAAGGTATTACCGAACCATTTGATCCTAGAACATTACCAAATCTGGTAGTAATAAACTTCGTTTTACTTTCTTTTTGAAGGCAACTGATATACATTTCAGCCATTCTTTTTGTAGCTCCCATAACACTTGTAGGGTTTACTGCTTTGTCAGTAGAAACAAAAACGAATTTTTTAACATTATACCTTGACGCTGTATCAGCTAAAATTTTCGTTCCATTAACATTTATCTTAATAGCCTCATAAGGTGTTTGCTCCATTAAAGGAACATGTTTGTAAGCCGCGGCATGAAACACCATGGTTGGCTTATGCTTTTGAAAAATAGCATCAATTCTTAAGCTATCCCTAATATCGGCCACTATAGCAACATAATTATGCTTTCCAGCTCGTTTTAGATCCTGTTGAACATCATATAAAGGTGATTCTGCTTGGTCTACAAGTATCAGCTCCTTTACGTCAAAATTTGAAAGTTGTTTTACCAACTCGCTACCAATAGATCCAGCAGCTCCAGTAACTATTACTGTTTCTCCCCTAAATTCATTTAGTAAATTTGGATTATCAATTTCTATTGGAGCTCGACCAAGTAAATCTTCAATTTGCACTTTCTTAATTTGCTTAGCACTTAATTCTCCATTAATCCATTGTTCAATGGGTGGAATCTTAGTTATTTTTATATTACAGTCCACCAATTCTTCCACTAATGTTATTAGTTTTTTCGATTTAATAGTTTGAGAAGCAACAACAATTTCCTCTATATTATTAGTTTCCACATATCTTTTTGAAACTTGCTTACTGTTAAGTACAGGAATTCCATTAATCTTTTTTCCATTCTTTTGTGGGTTGTCATCTATAAAACCAATTACTTGATACGTTTTATTGACATTACTCACTAAAGCATTATATGTTACAATCCCCGAATCAGCTGCACCATAAATTAAAACGCGCTTAGTTGATTGAAATTTACATTTCAAATATTTATAGCCCATCTTAAAAATTAATCTACTTGCGCTAAGAACAACAAAGCTTAAAAGTGCATGAATTATAATAATTGAAAATGGAACTGTAAATCCTTTCACATACCCTAAAAATCTATTAATCAGCACCAATGAGATACATGTTAAAGACATTAAAGCTATTGCTCTAAATAAATTAACAACATCTGTAAACCCAGTATGACGAATAACACTTTTAAACGATCCAACAACTAAAAAACTAAAAGTAGCAATTAAAGCTAAGAACGGCAATTGCACCAATAATTGGGATAAATCAAAATTTAAAGTAAAATTAAATCTTATTAAATAAGCTGCTAAAAAAGTAACTAATACGATGGTTAAATCTATTCCAAATACCAACCATTTAGAAGCATATTTTTCAGAAAAATTAGTAAAGTATTTTTTTATCATAAGTTTGGGGTTTTTACAATTATATCTAGAATTCTATTCAAATCATTTCTACTTAAATTAGAACCACTTGGCAAGCACAAGCCTTTTTCAAAAAGTTCCTCAGATACACCATTTACAAAGTGTATACAATCTTTAAAAACTGGTTGCAAATGCATCGGTTTCCATAAAGGTCTAGATTCAATATCATCCTTAAGCAAGGCAAGCCTAATATGTTCTCTTTTCTCATAAGAATCAGTTTTTATGCAAGTAATCCATCTGTTAGAATAAAAACCATGAGGTTCATTCAAAAACTCAATCGAATTGTACCTTGACAATTCTCTCTTATAAAAATCATAATTACTTCTTCTAGCGCTAACTCTGTCATTAATAACTTCCATTTGACCTCTACCAATTCCAGCCAATACATTACTCAATCTATAGTTAAATCCTATTGAGGAATGCTCGTAATGAACAGCATTATCTCGTGCCTGAGTTGACAAAAACACAGCCCTATCTTTTAAAGACTGGCTTTTTGTAATTAGTGCGCCTCCTCCTGAGGTTGTTATTATTTTATTACCATTAAAAGATAATACACCCAAGTCAGAAAGCGCTCCACACGATTTACTGAAGTATTTACTTCCCAATGCTTCTGCACTATCTTCAATCACTGGAATACCATATTTATTCGCAATAGCATTTATTTCAGTTACCTTATAAGGCATACCATATAAGTGAACAGCAATTATAGCTTTAGGTTTTTTATATTTCTCAATCCTATCTTTAATCGCTATCTCTAACAATTCTGGAGACATGTTCCATGTATCTATTTCACTATCAATAAATACTGGAGTTGCACCTTGATAAATTATAGGGTTAGCAGAAGCAGAAAACGTAAAACTTTGACACAAAACTTCATCACCAACTGTAACGTCTAGCAATTGCAGTGCTAAATGAATAGAAGCTGTTCCAGAACTTAAGGCAGCAACATAGCGATCCCCTCCCAAATACGTTTCTAAATCGTCTTCAAAACCATTTACATTAGGACCTAAGGGCGCTATCCAATTTGTTTCAAAAGCATCACTAACAAAGTTTTGCTCTGTCCCTCCCATGTGAGGGGATGATAGATATATTTTAGTTTTAGTCAACATTAATTTTCAAATTTAAGCACAACGAATGCGTCATAGTTCTTTACCATGACTTATAAATCACAACATGTAATTCTGAATAATCCCGCTTTAGCATAAATAAAAACAAAATAATTTTATCAATAAAATTCAATTGATTTAAAAACAATTTCCCGTTTTCTATAAATAGGAAATTACAATGAGAGTTTGTTTTTTTTCAATTAAATTAATGTGCTATTAATCAATTCAATTATGTGTCTTTACGGTGTAAATTTAACAATTGTTTTAAAGCAGGTATTGCGCAATCTACGAAATTCGCTCAAACTGTAATTAAAATCGGTTAACTACATTGTTATAATTCAATAAAAGCAAAACTATGCATATCATCGAATTTTGATATTTTCAATTACCTCCTTTAACAAAATTATGAGTAATGCCAATTAAATTAACTTAGGACCAAGCTGTGATAATTTTAAGGATTAATTTCATAAACCTTCGAATTCTATCATAGAAAACATAAACCTTTGTACAGATAGTGAATTAATTAAAATTATTTTTTTTAATATTACCAACTTCTAAATCAAATCTCAAATTCAAAATATGAATAACCAAATAAATAATTTAGAAGAAAAAACAATCTTAGTAACAGGTGCAGCGGGTTTTATAGGCTTCCATATATCAAAACTTCTTTTAAAAAAGGGGTATAGAGTTGTTGGCTTAGATAATATCAATGACTATTATGATGTGAATCTAAAATTCTCAAGATTAAAAGAATTGGGGATAAATAAAAATGAAGCATCAATCTTTAATACCCTTTCTGATAATAATGGCGCATTTTCATTTATTAGAATGAATTTAGAAGATCGCGAAGCCCTTCCTAAATTATTTGAAAGTAAAAAAATTGATGTCGTTTGCCATTTAGCAGCGCAGGCAGGTGTTAGGTATAGTTTAGAGAATCCAGAAACGTATGTAGATTCAAATATAGTTGGATTTTTAAATATTCTTGAATGTTGCAGAAATTATAAGACAAGGCATTTGGTTTATGCTAGTAGTTCCAGTGTATATGGCTTGAACAAAAAAATCCCATTTTCTACTTCCGACAGTGTAGATAATCCAATTAGTATCTATGCGGCTACAAAAAAGAGTAATGAATTAATGGCACACACCTATAGTCATTTGTTTAAGATACCAACCACAGGACTGCGTTTCTTTACGGTGTATGGCCCCTGGGGAAGACCGGATATGGCCATGTTTTTATTCACAGATGCCATAATCAACAATAGGCCTATAAAAGTTTTCAATTATGGTAATATGGAACGAGATTTTACCTATGTTAATGATATCGTTGAAGGTATGCTTAGAATTATTGAGCACCCAGCTGAAGATAGAGTTAAAAAAAATGAGTTCTACAAAGTATATAATATAGGTAATAACAAATCTGTAAAATTAATGGATTTTATAAAAGAAATTGAATTTAATTTAGATGTCGATGCCAAAATGAATATGCTTCCAATACAGCCTGGAGATGTAGAACGAACTTGGGCAGATGTAGATGATTTAATTAAGGACTATGCTTATAAACCAAACACGTCCATTAAAGAAGGTATAAGAGAGTTTGTTAATTGGTATAAGGAATATTACAAATAATTCAAAAGACATAAACCTTCTTTTAATCGATTATATCGTCTTTAAAATTTAATACTTTGATTTTAATCGTAAAAAACATCAACTTGACATAATATCTGGGTCATATTTTAAAAAAAAATTTAATATTTGCGCAGCTATTAACAAACAAACCCAAATTGAATGTTTAAAAATCTACAAAATAAAACGGTCCTTGTAACAGGAGGCGCAGGCTTCATTGGTTCTAATTTATGCGAAACACTTCTTTCAAATAATATTAAAACGGTTTGCTTAGATAACTTCTCTACTGGCAAACGACAAAATATAGAACCGTTTCTTAGTAACAATAAATTTAGTCTTATTGAAGGTGATATAAGAAACCTTGAAGATTGTCATACTGCTTGTAAAGATGTTGATTATGTGTTGCACCAAGCCGCATTGGGATCTGTGCCAAGATCAATTAACGATCCCATAACCACCAATGATGTTAATGTATCCGGTTTTTTAAATATGCTCGTAGCTGCGCGTGATGCAAAAGTGATTCGTTTTGTTTATGCTGCTAGCTCGTCAACTTATGGAGATCATGAAGCGCTACCAAAAGTTGAAGATATTATTGGTAAGCCACTTTCTCCATATGCTATTACTAAATATGTTAATGAATTATATGCAGATATCTTTCAAAAATCATATGGCCTAGACACGATTGGCTTGCGCTATTTTAATGTTTTTGGAAAAAGGCAAGACCCTGATGGAGCATATGCCGCAGTCATTCCGCTTTTTGTAAAACAATTTATTAATCATAATTCGCCAATAATTAATGGAGATGGCAATTACTCAAGAGATTTTACATATATAGAAAATGTAATTCAAATGAATATTCTGGCCATTACCACGAATAATAAAGAAGCTCTAAATACAGTTTATAATGTCGCGTTTGGAGAAAGAACTACGTTATTAGAACTCACTACCTTATTAAAAAAGCATCTTTCTGCTTTTGATGAATCCATAAAAGATATTGTAATTAAACATCGTGAGCATAGAGTTGGCGATATACCTCACTCACTAGCTTCTGTTAACAAAGCTAAAAAATTACTAAACTATAATCCCAGATACAATATTAATGATGGTATTAAAGAAGCTGTTAGTTGGTATTGGAAAAACTTAAAGTAAAATGAAAGTAACAAAGATTTGTTGTATTGGAGCCGGTTATGTTGGCGGTCCTACTATGGCAGTTATTGCAAAGAAAAACCCTGATATTAAGGTCACTATAGTAGACATTAATCAAAAAAGAATTGATGCTTGGAATGATTCAGACGTATCTAAACTTCCTGTTTACGAGCCCGGTTTAGCCGAAATAATTAAAGATACTAGAGATAAGAACTTATTTTTTTCTACTGAAATAGATAAAGCCATTGAAGAATCTGAGATGATTTTCATATCCGTAAATACACCAACCAAAACTTACGGTAAAGGCAAAGGTATGGCAGCAGACTTAAAATTTGTTGAGCTTTGCGCTAGAAACATTGCAGATGTTGCTAAGACAGATAAAATAGTTGTTGAAAAATCAACATTACCAGTAAGAACGGCACAAGCTATTAAAAGCATTTTAGATAATACAGGAAGTGATGTGAAATTCGATATTTTATCGAATCCTGAATTTTTAGCTGAAGGTACTGCTATTAAAGATTTATTAAGTCCTGATCGTGTTTTAATTGGAGGTGAATCCGAAAAGGCAATTGATAGTTTAGCCTATATATATGGAAGTTGGGTACCTCAAGAACAAATTTTAAGAACTAATGTATGGTCTTCAGAATTATCGAAACTTACTGCTAATGCATTTCTAGCACAACGCATCTCATCAATCAATGCAATTTCAGAATTATGTGAGAAAACAGAAGCTAACGTAAATGAAGTAGCTAACGCTATTGGCATGGACTCCAGAATCGGTTCTAAATTCCTTCAATCTTCTGTTGGTTTTGGCGGATCATGCTTTCAAAAAGATATCTTAAACTTAGTATATATAGCGAGAAGCTATAACTTACATAAGGTTGCAGATTATTGGGAACAAGTTATAATACTTAATGATCACCAAAAACGACGTTTTGCTGATAATATTATTAGTACACTTTATAATACCGTCTCAGGAAAAAAAATAGGTTTCTTAGGTTGGGCGTTCAAAAAAAATACTAATGATACCAGGGAGTCTGCGGCCATATATGTTGCAGATCACTTATTAAATGAACAGGCTAACATTACCGTTTATGACCCTAAGGTTAGCATTGAAAAAATACAATCTGATTTAAACTATTTAAATACAAGGTCTGAAGCAGAAAATATGAGCTTAGTTCAAGGCTCTATTAATCCATACGAGGCTTTAAAAGATGCCCATGCCGTGGCTATTATGACAGAATGGGACGAATTCAAAACTTATGACTGGAAAAAAATATATGTAGAAATGAAAAAACCCGCCTTTATTTTTGATGGTAGGAATTTATTAGATAAATCAGAAATGGAAAACATAGGTTTTGAATACTCTTCAATTGGTAAATAAAATTAATTATGAATAAAAATAAAATTGCAGTTATAGGACTTGGCTATGTTGGTTTACCATTGGCCAGATTATTTGCAACAAAATATAATGTTGTTGGTTTTGATATTAATAAAAATCGAATTGAAGAACTTTCAAAAGGACATGATTCTACTTTAGAAGTCGAAACTGACGTTTTAAAATCTGTTTTAAAAAGTGTTGATAATTCAGATAATGGTTTAATCTGTTCATCAGATATAGAAACCATAAAGGATTGTAATTTTTATATTATTACTGTCCCAACGCCTATCGATAAAAATAACAGACCAGATTTAACACCACTTTATAAATCTAGTGAAACAGTTGCTAAAGTATTAAAGAAAGACGATATCGTCATTTATGAATCTACTGTGTTTCCTGGTGCAACAGAAGATGAGTGTATTCCTGTTTTAGAAAAGGTAAGCGGGTTAAAATTTAACATTGATTTTTTCGCAGGCTATTCTCCAGAACGTATCAATCCAGGAGATAAATTACACACCGTAGATAAAATATTAAAAGTAACTTCGGGGTCAACACCAGAAATAGGTGAAAAAGTAGATGCGCTTTACGCAAGTATCATTACTGCTGGAACACACCTCGCTCCTACTATTAAAGTTGCTGAGGCGGCTAAAGTTATAGAAAACTCGCAGCGTGATATCAACATTGCATTTGTAAATGAATTAGCAAAAATATTCAATTTATTGGATATTGATACACACGCGGTCTTAGAAGCTGCAGGGACCAAATGGAACTTTTTACCTTTTAAACCTGGATTGGTAGGAGGCCATTGTATAGGTGTAGACCCCTATTATTTAGCTCAAAAAGCTCAGGAAGTAGGATATCATCCTGAAATTATTTTAGCAGGGCGTCGCGTTAACGATAGTATGGGACAATATGTCGCATCAGAGGTTATTAAACTCATGGTGCATAATGATATTCGTATAAAAGGAGCTAAAGTTTTAAATTTAGGTATCACCTTTAAAGAAAATTGTCCAGATGTTAGAAATACGAAAGCCGTAGATGTTATTACCCAACTGAAAAGTTATGGCACTGATGTAACTATTTATGATCCTTGGGCTAATCCTGAAGAAGTTCTACGTGAATATGGTTTAAAAACTATAAAAGAATTACTAAAAGAAAAATTTGACGTAATTGTATTAACTGTAGCTCATAAAGAATTTTTGACTGAAGATTTTAGTACTATACTAAAATCTAAAGGTATTTTATACGATGTTAAAGGTATTCTAAAGGACCATGTTAACGGTAGATTGTAATAAAAAACAAACAAGTTGTCTAGCCCAAAAATTATTGTAAAAAACTCTCTCTTCTTGTATATTAGAATGTTCCTAACTATGGGGGTTTCTTTATACACTTCGAGAGTTGTTTTGATTGCTTTGGGTGTGGAAGATTATGGTATATATAGTATTGTTGGTGGTATTGTATCAATGTTTGCGTTTTTTAATATGGCAATGTCCTCAGCAACCCAACGTTATTTGGCGTTTGATCTTGGACGTAACGATATTGAAAGACTGACAAAAACATTTAATGCAGCAGTTAATATTCATATCATAATTGCTGTAATTGTTTTTATTCTAACTGAAACCATAGGTTTATGGTTCGTAAATTATAAATTAAATGTACCAGTAGAGAGAATGAATGCCATCAATTGGGTTTATCAATTTTCGATATTCACGTTTCTATTTGGAATCATCCAAGTTCCATATAACGCACTTATTATTGCGCACGAAAGGATGAATATTTATGCGTATATGAGCATTGTGGAAGTACTTTTAAAATTACTAATCGTATTTTTACTCCTTTATATTAATACCGATAAATTAATACTATACGGTTTTCTAATATTTGTAATTTCAGTCATCATACGATCTTGCTATAAGCTTTATTGCAAAAGAAACTTTAAAGAATCTGTCTATCAATATTATTTTGATAAAAAATTATACAAAGAGTTAATTACTTATTCTGGCTGGAACATGTTTGGTAATATTGCATCTATTGCTAGAGGACAAGGTTGCAATTTACTTTTGAATATGTTTTTTGGACCAATTGCAAATGCAGCTTATGGAATTACTTTAACAGTTCAGGGAGCCGTTTTAACTTTTGTAGGTAATTTTCAAACAGCAATGAATCCCCAAATAATCAAAACATATGCTAATGGAGAGATAAATAAAACTTTTAATTTTATGTTTAAAAGTGCAAAATTTTCATTTTTTGCAATGCTAATATTGGTTCTTCCTATAATCTTTAATTTAGATTATATTCTTAATTTATGGTTAGTTAAAGTCCCAAAATTCGCCTATTCATTTATTTTTTTAAGTTTTATTAAAATTCTTATCGACAGCATTTCAAATCCAATTATGACAGGTATTCAAGCTACTGGAAATATAAAATGGTATCAAATAATAGTTGGAGGCTTAATATTTTTAAACCTACCTTTTTCGTATCTAGCGTTATTTTTGACAAATAGACCTGAGTGGGTGTTTTTAATAAGTATTTTCATTTCGATAGTTTCATTTGGTGCAAGGCTTAAGTTTTTGGAGAAACTAATGCATTTAAATATTATGGTGTTTCTGAAAAAAGTATTATTTCCAATTTTAATAGTGATTACCATAACCTTACCAATAGTATTATTCTTGCATAAATTTATTAAGCTAAATGAAACACTTTTCGTTTTTTTTATTAATAGTTCTATCATTTTTTTTATAACTATCTTAATTATCTATGGCTTTGGAATAAATAAGGAAGAGCGCAAATGGTTAAAAAACATTTATAATAACTTAAAATCAAGACTATTATCGAAAACTCAATAATTAAAAATATCGTAGAGCAAGATTTATGCACTGGATGTGGAGTTTGCGTTTCAGAAGCTTCAGGTTCATTAAAAATGAAATGGAATGATTATGGCTTTCTGGTGCCGGAACAAGTTTCAGAATCCTTAAATAACAAAGCAATACAGGTTTGCCCTTTTAACCCAAAACCTGAATTTGACGTACAGGATGAAGATAAAATGTCCAATATTTTTTTAAAAGAAGCAAAATATCGAGATTTTAGAATTGGAAATTATGAAAATATTTATGTAGGTTACTCTAAAGAGTATAGAAAAACTTCTTCTTCTGGAGGGCTTGCTACCTATATTTTTGAAAAATTATTAATAGATAATGTCGTTGATCATTTATACATTGTTAAAGAAATAAATGGTACTTATGCCTATCAATTTTTTTCAAATGGCGATCAAATAAAGCAAATATCGAAAACACGTTATATCCCAGTTACTTTAGAAGAACTTTTTAATAATATAGACTCAATTGATGGTAAAATAGCTGTTTCTGGCGTCGCTTGTTTTTTAAAAGCAATTCGTCTAAAACAACATTATAATCCACACTTAATCGAAAAGATGCCCTTTTTGATTGGAATAATCTGTGGAGGTCTTAAAAGTAGCTTTTTTACCGATTATTTAGCCCAGAAATCAGGGATTGAAGAAAAATACACAAAACAAGAATATAGAATTAAAGATGAATATTCTACTGCTTCAGACTATTCATTTGGCGCACTAGATGGGAACAATGACTTTAAAAAAATTAAAATGAGAACCGTTGGGGATATGTGGGGGACGGGTTTATTTAAGGCTAATGCTTGCGATTTTTGTGATGATGTAACTACGGAGTTAGCTGACATATCTTTAGGAGATGCATGGTTTAAACCATACTCTCAAGACGGTCTTGGCAATAGTGTGATTGTTACAAGAACTCCTTTTTCGGATAAAATAATTCAAGACGGCATTAAAAATAAATTACTCTCAGTTAATCCATTAGATTTAAAAACTTTTAAATCTTCTCAGCAAGGTAGTTTTAATCATCGCCAAGATGGACTAAAATATAGAATACAAAAAATGAAAAAGCAAAAGAAATTAACTCCTACAAAGAGGTCTAAATTTCTTAAAAAAACACCTTTCTACTTTAAGTCTGTTCAAAAACAAAGAATGGTTGTTAGATCTAATAGTTTAAAATTTTGGTTTGAAACTAAAGATGCTACTAAATTTGAATCTTTTTTAAAACCTTCGAAGGACAAATTACAGAAATTAACTTTGTTTTATCATAGAATGAGAAAACTTAAAAGAATATTATTGAAAGAAAATGAAAAAATATAAAATAGCGATACTGACGCAACCTTTAAAAACAAATTATGGAGGTATTTTACAGGCTTATGCCCTGCAAAAGATATTAATTGAATCTGGTAATGATGTTGTAACTATTAATAGAAAAGACAACACTTATTCAAAATTTAGGTTAAAAATAAGTAGAATAAAAAATCAACTAATTAATAAAAAAAACAAAACAAGCAAGATAATGTTTTCAGAGAAACAGATGGGTTTTATTACACAATACTCTTCTGAATTCATAAATAATAAGATAGTTTTATCAGAACTAATTAATAGTAATGATAAAATCTCTAACCATTTTAAAAAAAATTATTACAACACGCTAGTTGTTGGTAGTGATCAGACTTGGCGACCAAAATATTCACCTAATATCTATAATTTTTATTTAGATTTTTTAAACAATAATGAAACTAAAAGAGTTGCTTATGCATCCTCTTTTGGAGTAGATAACTGGGAATATACCGCCAAACAAAGCAAGAAATGCAAAAAATTAGCCTTAAAATTTGATGCTATTTCAGTTCGAGAAAAATCTGGTATTAATTTATGTAAAAAGCACTTAGGTGTACAAGCAAAATTAGTATTAGATCCAACTTTGCTCTTATCAAAAGAGGAATATATAGACCTATTCAAATCTCAGAATTTACCTGACAACAAAAACAAATTGTACACTTATGTGCTAGATCGCAGTAATTTGAAGAATGACATTATTCAATATGTATCTAGGATATTACATTTAAAAGAGTTCAAAAATCAGCCAAAGGAAAGCTGGATAGAAGGTAGAAACAAAAACTTAGAAGATTATGTTTATCCTCCAGTTGAAGGATGGATAAAGGGTTTTTATGACGCTGAATTCGTGATAACAGATTCTTTTCATGGTACCTTATTCTCTATTCTGTTTAATAAACCATTTTTAGTAATTCCCAATGTAGAAAGAGGTGTTGGAAGATTTACTTCTATACTAAGTCAATTTGGTTTAGAGAATAGAATGGTAACAAATAGTTCAGAAGTATCAGAGAGCCTGCTAACGGAGAAAATAAATTTTGATGAAGTAAATTCTAAATTACAAAATCTTAAAATTCAATCCCTAGATTTTTTAAAAGACAATATTTAAGATGCTTATATCAATTATAGTGCCCGTTTATAATGCTCAAAAATTTTTAAAAAAATGCATAGACAGTCTATTAGCTCAAGATTGCTCAAAATTTGAAATCATTCTTATTAATGACGGTTCTTCAGATGAATCGGGATCGATATGCGATAACTTCGAAAAAAAGAACGCTAATGTTAGAGTACTTCACCAAACAAATAAAGGCCCTTCATCCGCAAGAAATCTAGGTATTAAAAATGCCATAGGAAAATATATTGCTTTTGTTGATAGCGATGACTTAGTCAGTAAAAATTATATTGAAGCTTTGTTCATTTATGCTAAAGAATCAAATTCAGATATTATTCATTTTGCTTACAACAAAGAAAAATCTGGCCAAACAATAAAAGTCTCTAATAATTTAAGTAAATTATTGATTCACAAGGATATATGCTATTTGTTAAATAATACTTCATCAAATAATTTTTTATGGTATCCATGGAATAAGTTATACAAAAAATCGCTTCTTAAAAAACACAATATTTTGTTTGATTCAAATGTAAAAGTAGGAGAAGACACTTTATTCAATCTAAGGAGTTTTTATTATGCAAACAGCGTTTTTAATATTGATTCATATCTTTACACTTACGTTTGTAATGAAAATTCAATAACTCAAACTCCTTATAAAGATTATTTAAATGACAACATGCAAGCTCATTTTGAAAATAGAATGAAATTTCATGAAGAAAATATTATTGGAGAAAAAACAAAATATTACCAAGATATAGCTAAATATTATATAGAACATGTTTTTTTTCTTTTGTTATCAAATTCTTTAAACAAACCTAATCGTGTTTTAGTAGAAGAATTAAAAGAAATGAGGCAATTACAATTATTTAGTTCTTTATTTAAGCACTATAAAAGTTCTAAAAGAATAACGATAAAAATGAAGTTATTAATTTATCTATTTAAATTTAGACAATTTTCACTAATGTCAAAGCTATTATAAAATATTATGTCAAAAAAAATTGTTATGTTGGTAGGAAATGACCATTCCTCATATGCTATGTACAACGCCTTAAAAAAGGAATATAGCATAATGAATGTGATATTGGAAGAATCCAAAAGTAAAAAAGAGTTTATTAAACGACGTATAAAAAAACTAGGCTTAATAAAAGTAATTGGTCAAGTACTTTTTCAAAAATTAGTAGTACCCTTTTTGAATAAAGAATGTAAAGCAAGAATAGCAGAAATTATAAAAATTAACCATTTAAAGTTTACTGACTTTGAAAAGAATAAATTAATTAAGGTACCTTCCGTAAATTCTGATATCTGTATTAAGGCGTTGCAAGAAATAAATCCAGATATTGTGATAGTAAATGGTACAAGAATTATTTCAAAAATAGTACTAAATTCAATTAAAGGCACATTTATTAATACGCATGCAGGATTCACACCTTTATATAGGGGAATACATGGAGCCTATTGGTCTAAAGTTAATAAAGATGGTTATTGTGGTGTTAGCGTGCACTTGGTTGACCCAGGAATAGATACAGGAGGTATTTTATATCAAGGTTTAATTGAAACCAAATCAGAGGATAATTTTGTGTCTTACACATATTTGCAACTAGCGAAAGGTATAGAGCTTATTAAATATGCGATAAACGATTTAATGGAAGACAACCATAAAATTATAACAAATAGATTAGATAGCAAATTTTGGACTCATCCAACCATTTGGTTCTATTTAAAACACCGCATAATTAATAAAGTAAAATAATTTTGTCTAAATTTTTATTAAATGATTTCTTCTTTAAAAAAAATGATTCCATTATCCTGGAAAACTAAGTTGATACTATTTTCACTCAATAGACAATCAGTGAATGATTTTTCATTCCATATTCCTGATAGCAAAAAGAGACGAATTTTTATTTTTTTAGCTGCAGATTATGGAAACCTTGGGGATGTAGCTATAACCTATGCACAGCATAAATTTTTAAATAGTTCTTTTTCGGAATGCATAATTACAGAAATACCAATTAGTAAAACTTTACAGGGTATCGCTTTTGTAAAAAAAATAATCAAACCAAACGATGTAGTTACAACAGTTGGTGGTGGAAATATGGGAGATTTATATCAATCTATTGAACATTTCAGATGTTTAGTTATTAAAAACTTTAATAAAAATCAAATAGTTTCTTTCCCTCAGACCATTGATTTTCAAAACAATAAAAAAGGAATTAGGTCTTTAAATAAAACAGTGAATATATACTCAAAACACCCAAACTTGACGTTGGTAGCCAGAGAGCATAAATCATTTGATTATTACAACATTCATTTTACAAAAAACAAAATACTATTGACACCGGATATTGTATTGTCGCAAAATCAATCTATCCCACAATTGATGCGAAAAGGAGCCATAGTTTGTTTAAGGGATGATAAAGAAAAAAAACTAACAAATGAGCAAGAAACTAAATTAGTAGGTCTACTTAAAAATGAGTTTAATAAAGTTACTTATAGAGATACTCATATTGGTGGTCATGAATTGAGTTTAAAAAGAAGAGTTGAAAGTCTTAAACTAATATGGGCAGACTTTAAAACTGCAGAACTTGTTATTACAGATCGTTTACATGGAATGATATTTTGCTATATAACAGGGACCCCTGCCCTTGTATTTCTTAATAATAATCATAAAGTAAAATCTTCTTTTTTTTGGATTAAAAATGCATCTCACATAAAGCTTGTTGAAAATTTAACAGATGAATCGATTAAATCAACTATGCACGAAGTAAAAGGAAAACATATAGAAATTGACTCGAATAGTTTGACAAAAAAATATGATTCTTTAATAAAAGTGATAAAAACCAATTGAAATATGGCACCTATTTTATCAATAGTTATTCCAGTTTACAATGTCTCAGAATATATCAGCAAATGTGTACATAGTTGTTTTGACCAAAACGTTAACAAAAAATCATACGAAATTATTATAGTTAATGATGGGTCTACAGACAATAGTTTAAAAATTTGTAAAACCCTTCAAATTCAATTTCCAGAAATTACAATAGTATCGCAAGAAAACAGAGGATTAAGTGGTGCTAGGAATACAGGATTGCATTATTCAAATGGTAAGTATGTTTGGTTTGTAGACTCAGATGATTGGATTGAATCTAACAAACTAAAAACTATTTTGCAAGAATTGGAGCAAAACATGGATATACTTTGGCTAGGACATGATGTTTATCACAAAAACAAAGTTATAAATGAGTTTGTTCCAAATGCAACTAAACAGCTAATATCTGGTGAAGATTTATTTGCAAACCATCTTAACAACTTGTTCTTTATATGGAAGTTTATTTATAAAAAGAAGTTTTTAGAATCTAACCGCCTATTGTTTATGGAAGGTATTTTATATGAAGATTTAGAGTTTACCCCTAGAGCTTTATTGAAAGCCGAAAAATGCATAACACTTCCTTCTGTATGCTATCATTATTTGGTTCGCGAGGGTAGTATTGTTACAAATGTCAAACCAAAAAATATTCAGAACAGGTTTTCTATTTTAAATGAATTAACCAAATTATTAGACGAGAATACAGCGAGTGAATTATATCGTTCAACTTTATCCAAAGTTATAATTCATACAGCCGAAAGTTCTTTTGATTTAGCTGCAAAATCGGGGGTTGAGATTTCTGATGAGATTATAAACGTTATAGATAAGCTTGTCAGCAATAAAAAACTAAAATTTCAAATATCTAAAAAACTATTGTTAATAAACATAAATCCAAGATTGTATTATTTCTTTATTAATAAATCTTATAAGTTTTATAGAGTATTTTCTAATTAAAATGTAACCGATGAAAAGAATTTTACAAGTTGTTGGTACTATGGACAGAGCTGGCGCAGAAACAATGATTATGAGTTTATACAGAGCAATAGATCGATCAGAGTATCAATTCGATTTTGTATACTTTACAGAGCGTCCATGTTCTTTTGATGATGAAATTTTAAAACTTGGAGGCAAGATTTATAGAATTTCTGAAAAAAAATCAAAAACTACCATTTCGCGTACCTACAGATTATACAAAATAATAAAAAAAAATAAACCATTTCATGCTGTCCATTGTCATCAACTTTTTAGTAACGCTTTTCACTTAACAGCAGCTTATTTTTCTGGAATAAAACAAAGAATAGCCCATTCTCATAATACAAGTGATATTAATAGTGAAACCCTAATTGGAAAATTTTATCAAGGTTTTGCTAGAAAAATAATAAATACTTTAGCTACAGATTTTATTTCATGTGGCTATGAAGCTGGTAAGTTCTTGTTTTATCCTAAAAGAGATGTTCTTTTTATTCCAAATGCTGTTAATGTTAAAAAGTTTTTAAATGTAAAACAACTAAAAACTGAAAATTTCTTCAACATACCTTCAATTACTCCTGGTACATTGATTTTATCTCAAATCGGTAGACTAATGCCTGTCAAAAATGTTGAATTCACAATTAATTTTGCTGAGTATTTAAAAAATTGCAAGGTTGATTTTCATTTATTTTTTGCCGGTTCTGGGCGTTTAGAAAAAAGTTTAAAAGCGTTAGTAATAGAAAAAAAATTAGACAAAAACATAACATTTTTAGGTGTCAGATCTGACGTAGAAAAGATCCTTGCAAATTCGGATGCTTTATTAATGCCGTCATTCCATGAAGGTTTCCCAGTTATTTTAGTAGAATGCCAAACTTCTGGAACTCCGGCCTTAATTTCTAATAGAATATCAAATGAAGTTGACTTAGGAATGAACTTAATTAGTTTTTGTTCGTTAGAAGATTCTTTTGAAGTCTGGTTTAATAATCTAAATAAACTAATAAAGACAAAAGCCTTAAATTCAGATAAAAGGCATGAAATCCTTAAAAAGAAGGGTTTTGATATTGATTTTAGCGTCAAACTATTAGAAAAAATATATCAAAAAACTAAGATATGATTTACAACTAAATAAATCTAAAAAAATAATGTTTGACTTTATACCAATTAAGAGTTACTATGATATTTATTATCATACTATTGCTTGTATTTGTTTTATAGCATACTTTCATACATTAATATTAAAACCTAGTGAATCAAAATTACTTTTTTTTTGTAAGGCTGGGGCGTTCTTCTTACTTATATCTTTATTACTATATATAGGCTTTAGACCGTTACATGGGATATTTGTTGACATGACCACATATGCAAATATTTTCCAAAGATACCAGATTGGCAATTATGACATAACTAATGACTACGGCTTTTCATATTTTTTACTATTTTGTTCTAAAGTAATGACATTGGAGGGATTTTTCTTTCTGAGTGCATTTATCTATATTTTTCCGCTATTCTGCGCATCTAAAAATTGGTTTCCAAATCATTATTTTTTTGCGTTCTTATTGTTTGTTAGTTCATTTTCTTTTTGGCCATATGGAGTTAATGGTATAAGAAATGGTATGGCGACATCTTTATTTATTTTGGCAATTTCGTATAACCATAAAAACTTTAAATTGATGGTTATATTTTTTGTACTATCTTTCTCTTTTCACAATAGTATGTTATTGCCAATTGCAGCATTTTTTGTTAGTAAATTTGTTCCCGACACAATTAAGTACTACTTCTTTTATATTCTAGCTATCGTTTTATCAATTAGTATGGGGGGTATTTGGGAAAATATTTTCGCGAGTTTAGGTTTTGGTGATGAACGTTTCTCAGCTTATTTAACTGCGGAATCTGATTCAGGTAAATTTTCATCTACTGGATTTAGGTACGATTTTTTACTCTATAGCCTAGCACCAATTATATTATCTATTTTCTATAAATTTAAAAGTGGCTATAAAAGTGTTATTTATGATAGAATTTTACATACATACATTATTGCAAATGCTTTTTGGGTAATGATCATTAGAGCGAACTTCTCTAATAGATTCGCATATCTTTCATGGTTTTTAATGGCCATTGTTGTCATATACCCTCTTTTAGACAAGAATATTTGGACTAACCAATTTAAAAAAATAGGCATTTTGATTTTAGCTTATTATAGCTTTACATATTTAATGTTCTTAAAAGATACTTTTTAAAAAATAAAAAAATAATATATGGGAATTACAATTGGACTTCCGTTTTACAATGCAGAAAATTATTTAGAAATGGCGATAAAGTCGGTGTTTGCTCAAACTTATGAAGATTGGGAATTAATTTTAATGGATGACGGATCAACCGATAGGTCGCTAGAAATAGCAAAGTCTATTAATGATCCAAGGGTAAGAGTTTATTCTGATGGAAAAAACAAAAAATTAGCAGCAAGATTAAATGAAATTGTAGCATTAGCAAAATATGATTTTCTAGCCAGAATGGATGCAGACGATTTAATGTCCACAAAACGCATTGAAACCCAATTACATATTCTAAAAAAGAATCCAAATATTGATTTAGTAAGTACAGGTACAATTTCTATAACAAATGATTTGATTTATTTGGGATCAAGGGGTGCCAATTTATCAGAGCTCTCCTTTACGGATATACTATATAAAAAAGCTACACCCCTTCATGCAAGTATTGTATGCCGAACAGATTATTTCAGAAGGAATAAGTATGATGAATCAATAAAGATTGCTCAAGACTACGATTTATGGCTTAGAGTAAGTAAAAAAAATGATTTAAAAATAAGACTAATCCCCGACTTATTTTATTATTACAGAGAAGAAAGCAGTGCTACCGCAAAAAAAATACTGATCGCTTATAAAAATGAACGTGTAATGTATAAAAAATATGCAGGAAATAAGTTTTACAAATTATGGATTAAGTCTAAATTTAAATCTGTTATTGTTTGGTTAATTGCTATGATAAAAAAAGAAGATTTATTGTTAAAAAGACGAAGTTATAAAGATACCAATGACAGCTTAAAAAAGGAGACGTATCTTAAACAAATTGAAATTATAAAAAGTACTAAACTTCCAACTTACTAATTATTTTACTATGAATGGCAAATTTATAATTTCATTAGATTTTGAATTACATTGGGGTGTTTTCGATACTTTAAGTTTAGAACATTACGAAGAGAATCTTAAGAACGTTAAAGACGTTATTCATAAGTTAATCATCTTAAGTGATAAATATGGAATTAAACTTACCTTTGCAACGGTAGGATTCTTATTTGCTAGTAATAAGAAGGAGATTAAAGAATTTACACCTTCCTCTTTGCCTAAATACACAGATAAAAACCTAAATCCCTACAGGCTTTTAAGTGCAATAGGTGACAATGAGAACGATTCTCCATTACACTTCGCAAAATCGGTTATAGAAAGCATAAAACAAAATGGTAATCACGAAATTGGCTCTCACACATTTAGTCATTACTACTGTTTAGAATCGGGACAAAATTCTACAGAATTTGATGCTGACATAAAAGCAGCAAAAAAAATCGCAAATACTATGGGAATAAAACTCACTAGTATTGTATTTCCAAAAAATCAAGTAAATAAAGAACATTTGAAAATATGTGCAAATAATGGTATTACTAACTTTAGAGGTACAGAAAAACATAAAATTTATAATTATCCGAATTTCAATACTAAATCAAAAAAAATACTGAGGTTTATTGACAATTATTTTAATTTATGTGGATACAACACCTATAATATAGACAGTCTTACAAAGAGTGATTCTGAATTAATCAACTTACCATCAAGTCGTTTTTTGCGACCTTTCCTTCCTAAGTTGGCATTTTTAGAATTTTTAAAATTGAATAGAATAAAAAAAGCAATGAAGCATGCCGCTATTAAAAATGAATTGTATCACTTGTGGTGGCACCCACATAATTTTGGAACTAATATCGATAAAAATTTAAACAATCTAGAAAGTATTTTTAAAACTTATGCCGTATTAAATAAACAATACAAGTTTAAAAGTGTTACAATGACAGAATTAGCAAATGAAATTTTAAATAATAAGTCTTTATTGAATGAAAAAAAAAATTATTAAAGTTACAGCAGTACCGGCATCACTAGTGTTACTAAAAGGACAATTAAAGTTTTTAAGTAACTACTTTGAGATTATAGGTGTAACTTCTCCGGCAGGAGATTATATAGCAAAAATATCTGAAAGAGAAGGAGTATATATTGAAGCCATCGAAATTCAACGACGAATTAGTCTAATCACAGATTTAAAATCACTTTGGCATTTATATAAGTTCTTTAAAGCAGAGAAACCTTTTATTGTTCATTCAATTACACCTAAAGCTGGTCTTTTATCAATGATTGCTGCATATTTGGCTGGGGTTCCCAATAGAATACACACATTTACGGGTTTAATTTTTCCTATTAAAAAAGGTTTTTCTAAAAAAATATTAATTCTAACAGACAAAATACTTTGTTTTTGTGCAACCCAAATTTTCCCTGAAGGTATTGGAGTTAAAAACGACTTAATTAATTACAAAATCACAACAAAACCCCTGAAAGTTATTGCTAACGGCAATATTAATGGAATTGATATAACATATTTCAATCCCAATCAATTTAATATTTCTTCAAAAAAAAATTTAAAGAAACAACTGTTAATTGATGACAATGATTTCATCTTTATTTTTATCGGAAGATTAGTAAAAGATAAAGGAGTAAATGAATTGGTAAAGTCATTTAAACTTTTAAATAAAAAAAACAAGAACACTAAGTTACTTTTAGTTGGTGATTTTGAGGATGAATTAGACCCTTTAGATTTGCAAACTACATTAGAAATTAGGTCTAATAATAATATTATTTTTACATCTTGGGTAGATGATGTTAGACCTTATTTATCAATAGCTGATGTTTTAACGTTCCCAAGTTATAGAGAAGGATTTCCTAATGTTGTGCTTCAAGCTGGAGCAATGGGCTTGCCTAGTATCGTTACCGATATTAATGGAAGTAATGAAATAATCATAGAAGGGGTTAATGGTACAATTATACCACCTCAGAGCGAAAATGCATTATATTGTGAAATGTTGAAATCTTATAATAAACAGACAATATATGATAAAGGCGTCTGTAGAGAACTTATAGTTGAAAAATATGAACAACAAATAGTTTGGAGAGCTATTTTAGAAGAATATCAAAAATTAGTAAAAAATTGTAATTGAAATGTTATCTTAAATAGAATTCAATTAATTTTCAGAATATTCCTAAGTCTAATAGTAGAGCGTATTATTTTAAACTATTCGTAATAATATTTTTTTGTATAGCAAGAACTATTTGAGCTACCATTAGATGAACAAGCCACATAAATTGATAGCTTTACTCAATTCAAAACATCGGGCTCCAAGACATCAAAAATATGGTCTATTCACCAATTTGCAGTAAATACTAAAAATTTAGTCACAGAATTAAATGTCTAAAAATCTGTATTATCAGAATGTTCTGGATACTATTTTTTTTATTGAAAATAAATAGAATGCACTTACAAAAAGAAGGTTTTTTCATATAAACACGTGAATTACTAATAGTTATCAACAATTTTATGTAATTGAACTATTCTAAATTACATTTGCAATTCTTAATTTTTAAACGTCTAAAAGGAGCAGTTTATCGTATATAGGTTTGACCTTCAAAAAAAATAAGGCTTAAATCATTATTTAGATGAATTTAACTGACAGAAAAAACGCAAAAAATAAAAATCGTTCCATGAAAACTAAATTTTTTTACTTATCCTTTTTAATGTTTTATTTTACAAGTAAAACAATTATGGCCCAGCACAAGACTTTTATCCCAGACAGTAGCTTTGAGCAGGCACTCATAGACCTAGGCCATGATGATTTTTTGGATAATTATATAGTAACAAGCAATATTGAAACGATTACGAATTTGGATGTTAGATTTAAAGGCATTACTGATTTAACAGGTATAGAGTCTTTTACTGAATTAATCTCTTTGAACTGTACTTTTAATAACTTAACCAATTTAGATTTAAGTAATAATACTGCCTTAACATATTTAGATTGTGGTTTTAACAACCTAGAAGCTTTAGATGTTCTTGCTAACAAAGCCTTGAACGTATTGTATTGCGATTACAACAATTTAACTAGTTTGAATGTTAAAAACGGGAACAATCGAAATTTTGTAATTTTTAATGCAAATAGCAATCCAAATTTAAATTGTATTGAAGTTGATGATGCCGTTTACAGCAATGCTAACTGGCTCAATAAAGATACGAGCTCAATTTACTGTGATAATGGAGGTCCTATAGACACGCCTAATAACAAGGGTTCAGCACGTATTAATGTAGGTGGAAATAGTGTTGTAGAAAGTACAGACCAAGGTCCTAATTGGGAAGCCAATCCAGATAACGGAGCCTATGCAGGTACCTCCTATACCGTGAATACTGGAATTAATTATGACTCAGGACTTCAATACGAAAATAGACATGCCTCTATACCTGACTATATTGATGAAGCTACTTTTAATGATATTTTTAGTAGGTCTCGATCAGATTTAGCAGGAGGTGATAGAATGGAATTTACTATTCCACTTGCAGACGGAAACTATACCGTAAACCTATTCATGGGAAATTCTTGGTCAGGAGCCAGCGAACCTGGAGAACGTTTATTCGATATTCTAATAGAAGATGCTCTGGTAGAAAACAATATGGATCTTTCAGCACAATTTGGACACAGAGTTGGAGGTATGAAGTCATATCAAGTAACGGTAAACGATGGCACACTTAATATAGCTTTCGATCACGAGGTAGGCAATCCACTGATTAATGCCATCGAAATTGCAAGTTCAGAACCGATAATTGTGCCTGATAATGAGCATTTAGCACGTATTAATGTAGGTGGAAATAGTGTTGTAGAAAGTACAGACCAAGGTCCTAATTGGGAAGCCAATCCAGATA
>NZ_CANMAU010000004.1 GCF_947495925.1 uncultured Algibacter sp. | reverse complement strand
AAAACTAAGGTCGTTACCGCACAAGTCAGTTCTGCAGGAGCCCCTGCATCAGCCGTGGGAGCTAATATATCTTCTGTAATCGTAACTGTATCGGTTGCCACACAACCTGTAGTAGTATTTGTTACGGTTAAAGTATACACACCAGCGGCACTTACTACTGGACTTAAAGTGGTTCCTCCACTATCTATTGTTCCGCCACTCCATAAATATGTGACTCCTGCTATAGTGGTTCCTGTTCCGTCTAAGGTTATCGTTAGATTGTTACAATTAATCTCTGATCCTGGGCCTGCCTCGGCTGTGGGTAATGCATTTACAACAACATCAAACGATATATTAGAAACGCACCCATCTGGACTTGTATAAACTCCTGTGTAAGTACCTGCGTCATCCATCCCAATATTATCAAACCGTACTATCTCATCCACTTCAGAGTCTACATTTCCATCTTCATCAGTCCAAACCCATCCAGTATTAATATTAGGCCCTCCATCGAATTGGATATCCTGAAATCCGCCATCATCACAAAGAGGAATAGTACAACTACCTCCGGTAAATGCTATCCATGGTCCCCAAACATTAGAAGCATCCCGAATACGGTATCTTTCGCAAAAAATATTTACAGGTGCAAAAACCTCCACCTCGATTTCTGATCTTGCGCTCTCACAACCAGCACCATTTGTCTGACTTACATAATAAGATGTACTACCGGCACTTACCGTACTTGGTGTCGGTGCCGTAGAGCTACCTGTACCACCTGATGATACCGTATACCACAATAAGTTAGTCCCTGTTGCGGTTAAAGCTGATGCCGTATCACCAACACAATATTCCACGGGAGTACTCACTATAGGAGCACTTGGCACCACATTAATTGTTACATTTATATTACTACTATTAGGGCAAGTCCCTGATGTAGTATACGTTACTGCATAGGTAGCAGGTGTGGATGCACTCAAATCAATAACACCTGTACTTCCATCAATACTTAAACCCGCAGTTGAGCTAAAGGTTCCGCCAGTCAAACCTGTAATTGTTGGCGTTGGATCTGAAGCATCTGCACAATATGCTGCAGCGTTATAATTGAATGTTGCATCATCTAAAACATCAACTGTTAATGTTCCTGCAGATGACGTTAAAGGTCCACATCCAGGAACATTACTACTAATAACAACTCTATACTGGTTATTATTCTCGGTAACCGAGGCCGAAGTAATATTTAAAGTAGCTGTTGTTACATTTGAATAAATTCCTCCGTCGCTTAAGTCTGAAAATGCTCCTCCTGTACTTACTTGCCATTGATAAGTTAAAGTTTGATTAGGTGCGCTAGCACTAACACTAAAACTACTATTATCTCCTGCGCAAATTGAATCATCTCCAGGTTGAGATGAAATTGAAATAGATGTTAAATTAATTGTAGTTGTAGCACTAATACTTAAAACTGGATCTCCTGGGGTACCTCCATACTCAACAACATACCCTTGAGAGGCATAAGCACCTGAACCTCCCGCGTTTGGCAAATCATTCCATGATCCTACCGGACCAATGGTAATATCTGTTATATGCGCATAATCTTCTCCACCACAACAATTGTTTGGTTCTAAACCAGGATTCCAAAAAGCAAAATTGACTGGTGCTACAGTAGTTCCTCCTGTATTTCCGCTCCAAAATGGTGTTCCAGTTCCTCCATTTGCCAGACCTTCTGGCCCCGTTACCCAACGCCAATCTCCTTCTGTAGCTACATCATTTGCTCCAATCCATCCAACACCTGTTGCTTGTGCCCCTGAAAAATCAGCTTCAGCCTGGGTTGTTAATGTTGCCAAATAACCTTGTAAACCAAAATATGTTCTTGCATTTGCTGCCGTATTAGCAGCTGTCCATGAAATACCCGGGGATGTTACAAACTCATAATAATGATCAGTAGGTGGCAAATAATTTGCAGTTCCCGGAGTTATTGAAAATTGTTTAGTTCCAGTTGCACTTGCATTACTACTAGAATATAAAACATCTAAAACAGCATCCTCAAATTCTGCGAAAGTAGCAGGTCCTTGCAACGATAGTTCTCCTTGAGTGGCGTCAAAAGTAGCTGTAATACTAGGATGAGAACCTGGACTACTAAGCGCCAAGATATCTTCTCCGTTCACATATCCAGATGATATTTGAATATATACTGCATCAGTAGTCGTGTCATCAGGATCTGTAATGCTAATGCTCGTTGCAATATTTTGCGAATTACCAACACCTGGACATAAATATTCGTTTCCTGAAGCTGTTACGACTGGAGGTTGATCAACACCACCACCCGTACCAGATACAGTAATAGATTCGCTTAAATCATCGGCAGTCGTATTACTATCGGTTTGATCTGCACTTATTGCTGTAATCGTATTCGTAATACTCGATCCATTAGTCCCTGCATTAACTGTGGCTGTAATATTAAGCGTAGTGCTAGCTCCATTATTCAATGTGCCAATTGTCCAAACCCCCGTTCCTGATACATAGGCACCATCATCACTCGCATAAGTTACTCCAGTAGGTAAAATATCGGTAATGCTAACATTTGTTGCTTGAACAGTACCATTATTTGTAACCGACAATGAATAAATTATAGTATCACCCTCATTCGGTGTGCTGTTATTTACTGTTTTTGCTACCGCTAAATCTGTAGTCGCAATACATACTTCTACAGAAAAACTATTTAATGTACCAGTATCAGCACCCGCTCCATCAACCACTGTAAGCGTCCAAGTACCATTTGGATTTTCACCATTAAAACTACTTAATGCTTGTTCTGGACTATACGTCCCTGTATATGGCGGAAGACCCGCAGTAATTGCCGTACCTGCAGCATCATCGAAAACCGTATTCGTATAATCATCGCCAAAAAAACCATTACCACTAGAAAGATCTATAACTGTTCCGGCTGGGCTGGTTAATGAGATGCTTAAATCTCCATCCCACGTATGTGTAATATCTAAAGTAACGTTTACATCTGTAATGGGCCTATTTTCACTAAATGAAACTGTCCGAGAAACACCTGAGGGTGTATTATCTGGAATTGCAACGGCCGGACCACTAAATGATTGAGTGGAACAAACTTGTCCAAATGCACTATTAGAAAAAATAAAAAATATAAAAAGTAAAAAAAGATAAACACTTACACGCCGTAAATGCTGCCTTCGTAAATTAACCTTCATACAGAGAGAAATGTTGTTATTCAATATATTTTACTCTAATTTAATATATAAAAATATGGACATAAATAGTCCATAATACAAAGGATTGGAAGAACTTATTAAAAATCATGGTTAATAACTTTCTATAGCCGTAACAAGCCATTACAAAGTATTAGCCCAATTAATTATAGTCTAAATTAAAGATTAAAGAAATCCCCCAAATTCTAAGTTTATATTTTCCAAAAAAACTATGGTTTTCAAAAAAATATTTGTGAATATATAATTTCACAATGACTATATTTTACTTTTTTTAACATTTGTTAATAATATTAGATGAACTACATATTCCAACTATAAAGCAATTTTTGACGCTCTCAAATCAGAGATTTATTGCGCTTTTAATTTCATTAAAAAACATTAGAAAACTTTAAGAATAATTTCTCTAATTTTTAAATACTTATAAGATTCGACTTAAATTATAAAAGATATTCGTATAGCGAACAATATCATTTATATTTGCCGAAATTTAATATTATGAGCTTTTTAGAGGAAATAGAACGCAGACGGACTTTTGGAATCATTTCGCATCCTGATGCGGGTAAAACTACGCTCACAGAAAAATTACTCCTTTTTGGTGGTGCTATTCAGGAAGCAGGTGCTGTAAAAAGCAATAAAATTAAAAAGGGAGCAACTAGCGATTTTATGGAAATAGAGCGCCAACGAGGTATTTCGGTAGCCACTTCTGTATTAGCTTTTGAGTACAACGGTATTAAAATTAATATTCTTGACACCCCTGGACACAAAGATTTTGCTGAAGATACTTTTAGAACACTTACGGCTGTTGATAGTGTTATTGTAGTTATTGATGTTGCAAAAGGTGTCGAGGAACAGACTGAAAAATTAGTTGAAGTCTGTAGAATGCGAAACATCCCAATGATTGTATTCATAAATAAAATGGATAGAGAAGGAAAAGATGCCTTTGATTTGTTGGATGAAGTTGAGCAAAAATTAGGTTTAAAAGTAACGCCTTTGAGTTTTCCTATTGGTATGGGCTATGATTTTAAGGGCATATATAACATCTGGGAAAAAAATGTAAATCTGTTTAGTGGTGATAGTAGAAAAGATATAGAAGAAACCATTGAAATATCTGATTTATCTTCTCCTGAACTTAACAGCTTAGTTGGAGATGATGCTGCCGATACACTTCGAGAAGAAATAGAGCTAGTTGAAGGTATATATCCTAATTTTGAAAAAGAGGCTTATTTAGCAGGAAATCTCCAACCCGTGTTTTTCGGTTCAGCTTTAAACAATTTTGGTGTACGGGAATTACTAGATTGCTTTGTAGAAATTGCACCAAAACCAAGACCTAAACAGAGTGAAGAACGGCTTGTTAAACCTGATGAATCAAAATTTAGCGGTTTTGTTTTTAAAATTCATGCTAATATGGATCCCAATCATAGAAACCGTTTGGCCTTTGTTAAAATTGTTTCTGGAGAATTTAAGCGTAACGCTCCGTATTTACACGTACGAAATAAAAAGAAGTTAAAATTCTCCAGCCCTAACGCTTTTTTCGCTGAGAAAAAGGAAATAGTAGACATCTCCTATCCCGGTGATATCGTAGGCTTGCAAGATACTGGCACTTTTAAAATTGGTGATACCTTAACTGAAGGTGAAGTTTTAAATTATAAAGGAATTCCTAGTTTTTCACCAGAACACTTTAGGTATATTAATAACGCAGATCCCTTAAAATCTAAGCAATTATTTAAAGGTATTGACCAACTCATGGACGAAGGTGTTGCTCAATTATTTACGCTAGAACTTAATGGAAGAAAAGTTATTGGAACCGTTGGTGCCTTACAATATGAAGTTATTCAATATCGATTAGAACACGAATACGGAGCAAAATGTACCTATGAAAACTTGAATGTTCATAAAGCATGTTGGGTAGATCCTTCTAATTCGAATACAGACGAATACAAAGAATTTGTTAGGGTTAAACAACGTTTTTTAGCTAAAGACAAACAAAATCAGTTGGTATTTTTGGCAGATTCACCATTTTCTCTACAAATGACTCAACAAAAATATCCAAATGTAAAACTTCATTTCACCTCTGAATTTGAATAAATAACTGTGTTTTTATAAAAAATATTAACCAAGTAAAAATATGTCCGGTGTGTCACTCAAATTTCTTTTAATAAAACGGTAACCTAACAAAAAAGTCATTATAGGCTTTTTTAAAGGGCTTTTGAACACCTAAGAGTAAATTATGTTTAACAAGTTAATAAACGCGTAAAAATCACCATTAAACGAAGTAGGGTTTTTAAAAGTATAAATTATACTTATTACAAAACTCATAATTCATAGTTTTTAATAATTTTAATGTAAAAATAAAAAGCCTTTGGAATAAATTCCAAAGGCTTTTTATTTAATCGTTGACTTTAGTCTAACTAATCAATTTATACATATTTGCTCAATAAAAATTTAGAGCAACTATAAATTTTCTATATATATAATTTTTAGGCTTGACCCGTAGGTCCAAAATTTAACGGGATTGGTGGTTGCTCGTAATCTTTAATTTCACCATGAGCATTTTCAAACCGTGTCACATTTTCTCCTAAAGCTTTTAATAAACGTTTTGCATGTTGTGGAGTTAATATAATTCTAGATTTCACCTTATTTTTAGGTACTCCAGGCATAATATTTACAAAATCAACTACAAACTCAGAGACCGAATGATTAATTATTGCGAGGTTAGAATAAGTTCCTTCCGCTACTTTTTCATCCAGTTCAATATTGATTTGCCCTTGTTTTTGTTTGTCTTTTTCGTCTGCCATAATAATTTTCTTATTAAAAAAGCCTCCAAGTATATTAATATACATGAAGGCTTTTTGTATTGTAGGCTTCTGCATTACTCATCGATGATCACCTTCAAATAATGCATTCGTGAATCTTCGATTTTGCAGAAACTTAATTAATTATAATTTAACTCTTGTTTTACTTGCATCATTTCGTCAAACTCTTCTTTTGATCCCACAATGATATCAGAGTAACTTCTCATACCTGTACCTGCTGGTATTCTATGACCAACAATTACATTCTCTTTCAATCCTTCTAAAGAATCAACTTTACCAGCAACAGCTGCTTCGTTAAGTACTTTAGTAGTCTCTTGGAAAGATGCTGCAGATATAAACGATTTCGTTTGAAGCGACGCTCTTGTAATACCTTGCAGGATTGGTGTAGCCGTAGCAGGCTGTGCATCTCTTGCAACAACAAGTTGTTTATCTTCTCTCCTTAAAATAGAATTCTCATCTCTCAACTCACGAGGAGAAATAATTTGTCCTGCTTTAAGATTTGTTGATTCACCAGCATCTTCAATTACTTTCATTCCAAAAATATCATCATTTTCTTTAATGAAATCTGCCTTATGAGCCAATTGATCTTCTAAGAAAATAGTATCACCAGAATCAATGATTCTTACTTTACGCATCATCTGTCTAACAACAACTTCAAAGTGTTTATCATTAATCTTCACACCTTGTAAACGATATACTTCTTGTACTTCATTTACTAAATATTGCTGAACGGCTGAAGGGCCTTTGATGTTCAAGATATCGTTAGGCGTAATAGACCCGTCCGATAGTGGCATACCTGCCTTTACATAATCATTTTCTTGAACAAGAATTTGATTAGATAATTTTACTAAGTATTTCTTAACATCTCCTAACTTAGATTCAACAATAATCTCACGGTTACCTCTTTTTATCTTACCAAAAGAAACCACACCATCAATAGCACTAACTACCGCTGGGTTAGAAGGATTACGAGCTTCAAACAATTCTGTTACACGAGGAAGACCACCAGTAATATCACCCGCTTTAGCTGACTTACGAGGAATTTTAACTAATATTTTACCAACACTAATTTTTTCTCCATCATCAATCATTAAATGGGCTCCTACTGGTAAATTGTATGAACGAATTGTTTCTCCTTTAGAATCTTCAATATGAAGCGTAGGAATAAGCTTTTTGTTCCTTGATTCAGAAATTACCTTTTCTTGGAAACCTGTTTGCTCATCAATTTCTACTTGATACGTTACCCCTTGTTCGATGTTTTCGTACTTCACTTTACCAGCAAACTCCGAAATAATTACACCATTATATGGATCCCATGTACAAACCACATCTCCCTTACTTAATTTGTCACCATTTTTAATATTAATGGTAGAACCGTAAGGAATATTATTTGTACTTAAAACAATACCTGTTTTCTTATCAATAAGTTTAAGTTCAGACGTTCTAGAAATAACGATATCTACATCATTTCCTTCATTGTCTTGACCTTTAACTGTTTTTAAATCCTCAATTTCAGCAATACCATCAAATTTAACGGCTAATTTATTGTCCTCTGAAATATTACCTGCAATACCGCCTACATGGAATGTTCTTAATGTTAACTGTGTACCAGGCTCTCCAATAGATTGCGCAGCTACAACTCCAACAGCTTCACCTCGCTGTACCATTTTACCGGTTGCTAAATTACGCCCGTAACATTTAGAACAAATACCTTTTAATGCTTCACATGTTAAGGCTGAACGCACTTCTAAACTCTCAATAGGAGATGCTTGAATAGATTTAGCAATATCATCTTCAATTAATTGACCAGCAGAAACTAATAGCTCATCAGTCAATGGATTATGAACATCATTCAATGATACACGACCAACAATTCTTTCTTCTAAAGTTTCAACAACTTCATCGTTTTTCTTCAATGGCTCAACTTCTACACCTCTTAATGTACCACAATCTTCAGTATTGATAATTACATCTTGAGATACATCAACTAAACGACGTGTTAAATAACCTGCATCCGCCGTTTTAAGAGCCGTATCCGCAAGACCTTTACGTGCACCGTGAGTAGAAATAAAGTATTCTAAAATTGAAAGTCCCTCTTTAAAGTTAGAAAGAATTGGATTTTCAATAATCTCACCCCCACCTGCATTAGATTTTTTAGGTTTTGCCATTAATCCACGCATACCTGTAAGCTGACGAATCTGTTCCTTAGATCCACGTGCTCCAGAATCAAGCATCATAAACACCGAGTTAAATCCTTGCTGATCTTCTCTAATACGCTTCATTGACAATTCTGTCAATTCAGCATTTGTCGATGTCCAAATATCAATTACTTGGTTATAACGTTCGTTATTAGTAATAAGTCCCATGTTATAGTTTCCAGTAATACCGTCAACTAAACCATTGGCTTTATCAATCATACCCTGCTTTTCCGGTGGTATAATAATATCTCCTAAACTAAATGATAAACCACCTTGGAATGCAAACTTAAACCCTAAAGTTCTAATCGCATCTAAGAAATCAGCCGTTTCCGGAACAGAAGTCACTTTAAGAATATCACCAATGATATCTCTCAACGATTTCTTAGTCAGTACTTGATTGATATATCCGGCTGCTTGAGGAACGTGTTGGTTAAATAATACTCTACCAACTGTCGTATCCACAATCATTCTATCTAGCTTTCCATCTTCATTAATATCAATAGTTCTAACTTTGATACCTGCATTCAAATCAACGCGTTTCTCATTGAAAGCAATTTCTACTTCCTCTGGAGAATAAAAAGTTAATCCTTCACCTTGAATTGGAACTTCAGGCGTAGACTTACGTAACTTAGTCATATAATACAGACCAAGTACCATATCCTGAGACGGTACCGTTACTGGAGAACCATTTGCAGGATTTAAAATATTATGAGATGCCAACATTAATAATTGACATTCTAAAATAGCTTCTGGCCCAAGTGGTAAATGAACCGCCATCTGGTCACCATCAAAATCGGCATTAAATGCAGTACACACTAATGGGTGTAACTGAATTGCTTTTCCCTCAATTAATTTTGGCTGAAAAGCTTGTATACCTAAACGGTGTAAAGTAGGCGCACGGTTTAGTAATACTGGATGTCCTTTAAGAACATTTTCCAAGATATCCCAAACCACAGGCTCTCTTTTATCTATAATTTTCTTTGCAGATTTTACCGTTTTTACAATACCTCTTTCAATTAGTTTTCTAATTACGAAAGGCTTGTATAACTCTGCTGCCATATTTTTTGGCAGTCCACATTCAAATAATTTTAATTCTGGCCCAACAACAATTACAGAACGTGCCGAATAATCCACACGCTTACCAAGTAAGTTTTGACGGAAACGCCCTTGCTTACCTTTAAGTGAATCTGATAATGATTTTAATGGTCTATTAGAATCCGTTTTTACAGCTGATGATTTACGAGTGTTATCAAACAATGAATCTACAGATTCTTGTAACATACGTTTCTCATTACGCAAAATAACTTCTGGAGCTTTTATCTCAACCAATCTCTTAAGACGGTTATTACGGATAATTACACGACGGTATAAATCATTTAAATCTGAAGTTGCAAAACGTCCACCATCTAACGGTACTAAAGGACGTAATTCAGGCGGAATAATTGGAATAACTTTCATAATCATCCATTCTGGACGATTTTCTCTGTTATTATTTGATTCACGTAATGCTTCAACAACTTGTAAACGCTTTAAAGCCTCTGTTTTACGTTGCTTAGATGTTTCAGTATTTGCTTTATGACGTAACTCGTATGATAACGATTCTAAATCTATTCTAGCTAAAAGTTCAATTAAACATTCAGCACCCATTTTAGCTAAAAACTTATTTGGGTCTGAATCATCTAAGTACTGATTATCCTGAGGTAACTCTTCAAGAATATTTAAATATTCTTCTTCTGTAAGGAAATCCATTTTTTGTAATGGCTCACCTTCCTCATTTTTAGCATTACCTGGTTGAATTACTACGTAACGTTCGTAGTAAATAATCATATCTAATTTCTTAGACGGTAATCCTAATAAATAACCTATTTTATTTGGTAAAGAACGGAAATACCAGATATGAGCAACAGGCACCACTAAATTAATGTGTCCTACTCTATCACGACGTACTTTCTTCTCTGTTACCTCTACACCACAACGGTCACAAACGATACCTTTGTAGCGAATTCTTTTATACTTACCACAAGCACACTCATAATCCTTTACAGGACCAAAAATACGCTCACAAAACAAACCATCACGTTCTGGTTTGTGTGTACGATAATTAATAGTTTCTGGTTTTAAAACCTCACCTCTAGACTCTGCTAAAATAGACTCTGGTGATGCTAAACCAATTGAGATTTTATTAAACCTCTTAACTGTATTTTTATCTTGTTTTCTTGCCATAATATATGGTTGAAATGAATTTAATTAATTAACTACTCCTCTAATCTGATGTCTAAACCTAAACCTTTCAATTCGTGCATAAGTACGTTGAATGATTCTGGTAACCCTGGATCTGGCATTGGTTCACCTTTAACAATACTTTCGTAAGTTTTAGCTCTACCAATAACATCATCAGATTTTACAGTTAAGATCTCACGTAAGGTACTTGATGCGCCATAAGCCTCAAGTGCCCAAACTTCCATCTCACCAAAACGCTGACCACCAAACTGTGCTTTACCACCAAGAGGCTGTTGCGTAATTAATGAGTAAGGTCCTATAGAACGTGCGTGCATTTTATCATCAACCATGTGACCAAGTTTCAACATGTAAATCACACCAACTGTTGCTGGCTGATCGAAACGTTGTCCTGTTCCACCGTCGTATAAATAAGTATGACCATATCTTGGAATTCCAGCTTCGTCTGTGAATCCATTAATTTGATCGATAGTTGCTCCATCAAAAATTGGTGTCGCGTATTTGCGATTTAATTTCTGACCAGCCCATCCTAATACAGTTTCATAAATCTGCCCAATGTTCATACGAGATGGTACACCAAGAGGATTCAATACAATATCAACAGGTGTTCCGTCTTCTAAGAAAGGCATATCTTCTTGACGAACAATACGAGCAACAATACCTTTGTTACCGTGGCGCCCTGCCATTTTATCTCCTACTTTTAGTTTACGTTTCTTAGCTATATAAACCTTAGCCAGTTTAATAATACCCGCTGGTAACTCATCACCTACAGAAATAGTAAACTTCTCACGACGTAAAGACCCTTGAAGATCATTTTCCTTAATCTTATAATTATGAATTAAATCAGCTACTAATGAATTTGTATGATCATCAGTTGTCCATTTCCCAGACACTAAGTGTGCATAATCATCAACAGCATTTAACATTTTAAGTGTGAACTTTTTACCTTTTGGTAATACCTCTTCACCTAAATCATTAAAGATACCTTGAGCTGTTTTACCATTTACAATAGCAAAAAGTTTATCGACTAAAACATCTTTCAACTCATCAAACTTTCTGTCATATTGAGCTTCTAGTGCCAAAATATCATCTTTATCCTGTGCTCTCTTACGCTTATCTTTTACAGCTCTTGCAAATAATTTTTTCTCGATAACCACACCATGTAATGACGGCGAAGCTTTTAAAGATGCATCTTTCACATCACCTGCTTTATCTCCAAAAATAGCACGTAATAATTTCTCTTCAGGAGTTGGATCAGATTCTCCCTTAGGTGTAATCTTACCAATAAGAATATCACCAGGCTTAACTTCTGCACCAACACGAATCATCCCATGTTCATCTAAGTCTTTAGTTGCCTCTTCAGATACATTAGGAATATCGTTTGTCAATTCCTCATTACCCAACTTAGTATCTCTAACTTCTAAAGAATACTCATCAATATGGATAGATGTGAATATATCTTCACGTACCACTTTTTCTGAAATTACAATCGCATCCTCAAAGTTATACCCTTTCCATGGCATAAAGGCTACTTTCATGTTTCGTCCAAGAGCTAATTCACCTTGTTGGGTGGCGTAACCTTCACATAAAACCTGACCTTTAGTAACTTTATCACCTTTAACCACAATTGGCTTCAAGTTAATAGAAGTTCCTTGGTTTGTTTTTCTGAATTTTACTAATTGGTATGATTTAATATCACTATCAAAACTTACTTTAGCTTCATCCTCAGTACGATCGTATCTTATTTTTATTTCATTAGCATCAACATATAGTACTTCACCAGTTCCTTCAGCATTAATTAATACTCTAGAATCAGATGCTACTTGACGCTCTAAACCAGTACCTACAATAGGTGCATCAACTCTTAATAATGGAACTGCCTGACGCATCATGTTAGATCCCATCAAGGCTCTATTCGCATCATCATGTTCCAAGAAAGGAATTAACGAAGCAGATATAGATGAAATTTGATTAGGTGCTACATCAGTATAATGCAGGTTATTAGGATCAATTACTGGAAAATCACCTTCCATTCTGGCAATAACCTTATCATGTAAAATTTTACCGTCATTATCAACTTCAACAGTTGCTTGAGCAATTAATTTTTCTTCTTCTTCCTCAGCACTTAAATATGTTGGTGCATTTTTAATATCAACAACACCATCCGTAACTTTTCTATATGGTGTTTCAATGAATCCCATAGAATTCACTTTAGCAAATACTGAAAGTGAAGAAATCAAACCAATGTTTGGTCCTTCTGGTGTTTCAATAGGACATAAACGCCCGTAGTGTGTATAGTGTACATCACGCACCTCAAAACCAGCTCTCTCTCTAGATAAACCACCTGGTCCAAGAGCTGATAAACGACGCTTATGCGTAATTTCAGCTAATGGATTCGTTTGGTCCATAAATTGAGATAATTGATTTGTTCCAAAAAATGAATTAATAACAGACGACAAAGTCTTAGCGTTAATTAAATCAATTGGAGTAAATACCTCATTATCACGAACGTTCATACGTTCGCGAATAGTACGAGCCATACGAGCAAGACCAACACCAAACTGAGATGACAACTGCTCACCTACGGTACGTACACGACGGTTAGATAAGTGATCAATATCATCAATCTCTGCTTTAGAGTTGATAAGCTCAATTAAATATTTTATAATGGTTATGATATCTTCTTTGGTAAGCACTTGCTTATCCATTCCAATATCTAAACCTAATTTTTTGTTCATTCTATAACGACCTACTTCTCCTAAAGAGTAACGTTGGTCTGAGAAGAATAACTTATCTATAATACCACGTGCTGTTTCCTCATCTGGTGGCTCGGCATTACGTAATTGTCTATAGATATGTTCAACAGCTTCTTTTTCAGAGTTTGTTGGATCTTTTTGAAGCGTATTATGAATAATAGCATAATCACCTTGTTCTGACGTTTCTTTATGTAAAAGAATCGTTTTCACTTCTGCTTCAAGAATTTCTTCTATATTTTCTTTATCAAGAACTGTATCACGATCAAGTACAATTTCATTACGCTCGATTGATACAACTTCTCCAGTATCCTCATCTACAAAATCTTCATGCCAAGTATTTAATACACGGGCAGCTAATTTTCTTCCTAAATATTTTTTTAATCCTGACTTTGAAACTTTAGCTTCTTCGGCAAGGTCAAAAATCTCCAATATATCCTTATCACGCTCAAATCCGATAGCACGGAAAAGTGTTGTAACAGGTAATTTTTTCTTTCTATCAATGTAAGCATACATAACTTGGTTGATGTCTGTAGCAAACTCAATCCAAGATCCTTTAAATGGTATAACTCTAGCTGAATATAATTTTGTTCCATTAGCATGGAAAGACTGACCAAAGAAAACACCAGGAGATCGGTGTAATTGAGATACTACTACACGCTCGGCACCGTTAATACAAAATGTACCAGAAGGTGTCATGTAAGGTATAGTTCCTAAGTATACATCTTGAACAATGGTTTCGAAATCTTCATGTTCAGGATCTGTACAATATAACTTTAACCTAGCCTTGAGGGGAACGCTATAAGTAAGTCCTCTTTCAATACACTCTTCAATGGCATATCGTGG
Source organism: uncultured Algibacter sp. (assembly GCF_947495925.1). Classification (GTDB taxonomy): domain Bacteria; phylum Bacteroidota; class Bacteroidia; order Flavobacteriales; family Flavobacteriaceae; genus Algibacter_E. Next base: position 429,554 of record NZ_CANMAU010000004.1, on the reverse strand, counting down.
TGGATCTACAAAATAATCTAAAAATTCTAAAACGAATTGATTACGAGAATCTGTAATTGGAAAGTTTTCCATGAAGGTATTATAGAGACCTTCATCTCCTCTTTCCTCAGATTTTGTTTCTAATTGGAAAAAATCTTGGAAGGATTTAATCTGGATATCCAAAAAATCTGGATAGGCTGTCTTATTTATTATAGACGAGAAATTTAATCTTTCAGCTTGTGTTGATAACATCAATGGACGAAATTTTGATTAAAAAATAGTGATAGTGCTTTTAAACACTAGTTAAATGGTTCAAATCCTTTTTCATATCTGCTAACCATTTTTCAATTTATTTTGGTATATACTATATACGCAAAATGGTCTAGGTGTTATCCCGCTTTTTGCGGGACAAACCTAAACCTTTGTATTGTTGAGTTTTAAAGCTTACTTAAGCTCAACCTCAGCTCCAGCCTCTTCTAAAGATGCTTTTAAAGCTTCCGCTTCATCTTTAGTAACAGCTTCTTTGATAGCACTTGGTGCTTCATCAACTAAACCTTTAGCTTCTTTTAATCCTAAACCAGTTAATTCTTTAACAAGTTTTACAACTGCTAATTTAGAACCACCAGCCGCTTTTAAGATAACATCAAATTCAGTTTGAGCTTCTTCAGCTTCACCTCCAGCAGCAGGACCAGCAACAGCAACTGCAGCAGCAGCAGCAGGCTCGATACCATACTCATCTTTTAATATAGTTGCTAACTCATTTACTTCTTTTACAGTAAGGTTAACTAATTGTTCTGCGAAATCTTTTAAATCTGCCATTTTTCTATCGTTTTAATAATTTTGTAATAATAATATAATTGTAATAAAGTGCGTACTATTTAATACTATCCTTCTTTTTCAGATAGTGTTTTAATAAGTCCAGCTAATGTTCCTCCACCTGATTTAAGTGCTGAAACAACATTTTTAGCAGGCGATTGTAATAATGTCACAATCTCTCCAATCAATTCTTCTTTAGATTTGATGTCTACTAACATGTCTAATTGCTCATCGCCAATATAAACTGCTTCTTCAATAAACGCACCTTTTAATAAAGGTTTGTCTGATTTTTTACGAAACGTTTTTATCAACTTAGCTGGTACATTACCTGTCTCAGAGTACATCACAGATGTATTTCCTTTTAAAACAGATGGTAATTCTCCAAATTCTCTATCTGAAGCTTCCATTGCTTTTTCAAGTAACGTATTTTTAACGACTGCCATTTTTACGTTTGCCTTAAAAGCGGCACGACGTAAATCTGAGGTAGTTCCTGCGTTTAATCCTGAAATATCCGTTAAATAGATATTTGCATTATTAGCTAATTCTGCAGTTAACTCCTCAATTACTAATGATTTTTCTTCTCTTGTCATAATAAAAGTTTTAACTTAACTAACCAATCTTAGGATCAACAGCAATACTTGGGCTCATGGTAGAAGACATAAAAATGCTCTTTACATAAACACCTTTTGCAGTTGTCGGTTTTAGTTTCATTAATGTTGTTAATAATTCATTTGCATTACCTGCAATTTTATCAGCACTAAATGATGCTTTTCCTATAGCAGCATGTACAATACCAGTTTTATCAACTTTAAAGTCAATTTTACCAGCTTTTACTTCTGTTACGGCTTTAGCAACATCCATAGTTACCGTACCAGTTTTTGGGTTAGGCATTAAACCACGAGGACCTAATACACGTCCTAAAGGACCTAACTTACCCATAACACTTGGCATAGTAATAATAACATCAACGTCTGTCCATCCGCTCTTGATTTTATCAAGGTACTCGTCTAAACCGACATAATCAGCTCCAGCTTCTTTCGCCTCTGCTTCTTTATCTGGTGTTACTAATGCTAATACTTTCATATCTTTACCTGTTCCGTGTGGTAAAGAAACCACACCTCTAACCATTTGATTAGCTTTACGAGGATCTACTCCTAAACGCACAGCCAAATCAATTGATGAGTCGAACTTAGTATTGGTAATTTCTTTTATTAACGCTGATGCTTCATCAACAGAATAAATTTTACCTTTTTCAATTTTCGCTAAAGCTTCTTTTTGCTTTTTTGTTAATCTTGCCATTTTCTAATGTCTTTAATAGATTAAGAAGGAAATTTCCCTGTTACAGTTATTCCCATCGATCTTGCTGTACCAGCAACCATTTTCATAGCCGACTCAACTGTAAATGCATTTAAATCTACCATTTTGTCTTCTGCGATGGTTTTAACCTGATCCCAAGATACTTTAGCTACTTTTTTTCGGTTTGGCTCTCCAGACCCTTTCTTCACCTTTGCAGATTCTAATAATTGAACTGCTGCTGGTGGAGTTTTAATTACAAAGTCAAATGATTTGTCTTTGTAAACAGATATAACCACTGGCAATACTTTACCTGGCTTATCTTGGGTTCTGGCATTGAATTGCTTACAGAACTCCATGATGTTAACACCTGCAGCTCCTAAAGCGGGTCCAACCGGTGGCGATGGATTCGCAGCACCTCCCCGAACTTGTAACTTAACTACTTTACCTAATTCTTTTGCCATTTTTAATAATTTAATTTTGATGCTATCTTTCTTTTGGAAGCGAAAGATGCATCTATCTTAATGTAACACTATTATACTTTTTCAACTTGCATATAACTTAATTCTAATGGCGTTTTTCTTCCGAAAATCTTAACCATCACTTCAAGTTTGCGTTTCTCTTCATTTATCTTCTCAATCGTTCCATCAAATCCATTAAAAGGACCATCGATAACTTTCACTGTTTCACCTTTAGTAAATGGAATCGCAACATTTGCTGTCTCCTCCACTGAAAGCTCATCAACCTTACCTAACATTCTATTAACTTCAGATTGTCTTAATGGCACTGGGTCGCCTCCTTTAGTTTCACCTAAAAAACCAATAACGTTAGTAACTGATCTTATGATGTGTGGTACCTCTCCAGTTAAATTGGCTTGCACCATGATATAACCAGGGAAAAACACTTTTTCTTTATGAATTTTCTTACCGTTTCTAATTTGTATTACGCGTTCTGTTGGCACCAATACTTGATCAACATAATCCTGCATACCTAAACGAGCAATCTCATTTTCGATGTATGTTTTGATTTTGTTTTCTTGCCCACTTACTGCACGAACAACATACCATTTTTTCTCACTTACTTCAGACATAATTCTTTTTTTTACAATTAATTAATCCATTGAAAGTAAGTTGTAATAACCTTGCTAAACACAGTGTCTACTCCCCAAATAGCAAGTGAAAATATAATTGAAAACAAAGCAACTAATACAGTCAAACTCTGCCCTTCTGCCCATGTAGGCCAAGTCACATTATTTTTTAGCTCTCCGAATGATTCTTTTATATAGTTTACAAATCCTGCCATTTTGTTATTTCTTTTTAATACAAATTGAAATGGTATTCAATTTTAATCTTTAATAGAAAATCTATTTTATTTGCACGGGTTGAGAGACTCGAACTCCCGACACCTGGTTTTGGAGACCAGTGCTCTACCAACTGAGCTAAACCCGTAAACATAAGTCAAGGTATTCCGAAAAACGGAATACCTCAGCTTAGTATTATTGTTTAGACTGTATTAGTCTAATATTTCAGTTACCTGACCTGCACCAACAGTTCTACCACCTTCACGGATAGCGAAACGTAAACCTACGTTCATTGCAATTGGTTGAATTAACTCAACAGTAATAGTTAAGTTATCTCCAGGCATAACCATCTCAACTCCATCAGGAAGCGCAATGTTTCCAGTTACATCAGTTGTACGTACATAAAACTGAGGACGGTAGTTATTATGGAATGGAGTATGACGTCCACCTTCTTCCTTTTTAAGGATATAAACCTCAGCTTTGAAGTTTTTATGAGGAGTTACAGAACCTGGCTTAGTAATTACCATACCTCTAGAGATTTGAGATTTCTCAATACCTCTTAATAAGATACCAGCGTTATCACCAGCTTCACCTCTATCTAATATTTGACGGAACATTTCGATTCCAGTAATAGTAGATGTTAACTTCTCAGCACCCATACCGATAATCTCTACTGGATCTCCAGTATTAGCAACACCAGTTTCAATACGACCAGTTGCAACAGTACCACGACCAGTAATAGAGAATACATCTTCGATAGGCATTAAGAAAGGCTTATCCATATCACGTACTGGCTCTTCAATCCAATCATCACAAGCTTGCATTAATTCCATTACAGTATCAACCCATTTAGCTTCACCGTTAAGTGCACCCAAAGCTGAACCAGAAATTACAGGACCATTATCTCCATCGTACTCATAGAAGTTTAATAAATCTCTAACTTCCATATCTACTAATTCTAATAGCTCTTCATCATCCACCATATCAACTTTGTTTAAGAAAACAACGATACGGGGAATACCTACTTGACGACCTAATAAGATGTGCTCACGAGTTTGTGGCATAGGACCATCAGTAGCCGCAACCACCAAAATTGCGCCATCCATTTGAGCAGCACCAGTTACCATGTTCTTTACGTAATCGGCGTGACCTGGACAATCTACGTGTGCGTAGTGACGATTTTTTGTTTGATACTCTACGTGTGAAGTATTAATTGTAATACCTCTTTCTTTTTCTTCTGGAGCGTTATCAATTTGATCGAAATCTCTTGCTTCAGATAAACCTGCATCAGCTAATACTTTAGTAATAGCAGCAGTTAAAGTTGTTTTACCGTGATCTACATGTCCAATTGTACCAATGTTTAAGTGTGGTTTTGAACGATCGAAAGTTGCCTTTGCCATGTTTTTAAATAATTTTAATCTTAGTTATATAATAATATTAGTGTATTCTTTTTTTACTCTAAATAGAGCCAATGACGAGATTTGAACTCGTGACCTCTTCCTTACCAAGGAAACGCTCTACCCCTGAGCTACACCGGCGTAAAGTTTTTATTTCCTTTTCTTTCAAATGTTCTTTTTACAGACTGTAAAACGAAAGAAGAGATTCCTGCCTTCGCAGGAATTTTTGAGCGAGAGACCGGGTTCGAACCGGCGACATTCAGCTTGGAAGGCTGACGCTCTACCAACTGAGCTACTCTCGCAATTTTCAACAAGCTTACGCTTATTTTGGTGTTCAATATTTCAAATAACTTTCTGCTCATGCAGAAATGCTGTGGGGAGAGCAGGATTCGAACCTGCGAAGACGTAGTCAGCAGATTTACAGTCTGCCCTCGTTGGCCGCTTGAGTATCTCCCCGGACCACTTTTAAATAAAATTTAAAAGTTATTTTTCAATTTTTCAAAGAGCCGATGGAGGGACTCGAACCCACGACCTGCTGATTACAAATCAGCTGCTCTAGCCAGCTGAGCTACATCGGCATTTTTTACACTTTTGACGCATAAAAAAAGCCCGTTATTTCTAACGGACTGCAAATGTATTGTTTTTTTATTTTATTCAAAACATTTTTAGAAAAATTTTACTATAAATGTGCTCTTAATTTTTCTTTTCGTTTTTTAAGCTGTCTTTCCAATGAGGCAACAGCCATATCTGTACCTTCTTCAAAGCTCTTACATTGCTTTTTCACAATAAAACTATCTCCAGGAACACTTACTCTTGCTTCAAATATTTTATTTTCCTTATCGCTTGTATTTTCAACTTTTAAAAAAACATCAGATTTTATAACTTTATCATAAAACATATCTAGTTTATCCATACGTTGCTGAATAAAACTTATCAACTTTTGGTCTGCATTAAAATTAACTGATTGCGTGTTTACCTTCATAATACTCTTTTTGATTAGACAATTATTCCCACTGCTATTTTTTACTTCTTGGATGTGCTTTAATATGCACTTTCTTTAGTTCAGCAATACTATTATGCGTATAAATCTGTGTGGCAGCTAAACTTGAATGTCCTAAAAGTTCTTTTACAGCATTTAAATCGGCACCTTGGTTTAACAAATGCGTAGCGAAGGAGTGCCTTAAAATATGTGGACTCTTCTTTACCTTTGAAGATGCCAAACTAAAATACTCATTTATTATTCTGTATACAAGTGTTTCATATATTTTAACGCCTTTTTTCGTTAAAAACAAATATTCAACTTCTGAAATACTTTCAAGTTCACTCCTCTTAATCAAATACTTACGCGCTGTATCACCAATCGAAACAAGTATAGGCACAATACGTTCTTTGTTTCGTTTACCTAAGACCTTCAAAGTCCTAGCATTTAAATCTAAACTATTCAATCTAAGCTCTACCAGCTCTATTCTTCTAATACCTGTTGAATAAAACAATTCAATAATTAATTTATCTCTAAGGCTCTCAAAATCATCATCAAATTTTAAATCATCCAAAACTGTCTTTATTTCAGTCTCAGAAAATGGTATTTGCACTTTTTTACTTGTCTTTAAGGCCTTATGTTTTGATAAAGGATTAGTATCAATATCTCCAACCTTCAAAAGAAATCTATAATATGTATTTAAAGCTGATACTTTTCGATTTATACTTCTATTTGACAATTCAGTTTCTACCAAAGCAACAATCCAACTTCTAATTTGCGCATAGTTAACATGATTAATAGAGTTCGTTTCGTATTCAGTCTTTACAAAATCTAAAAATGAATTTAGGTCATTTTGATAAGCCTTAACTGTTAAGGGAGAGTAGTTCTTCTCTAATAACAAATAATTAATAAAAGATTTGAAAGACATATTTGGCAATGATTAAATGTTTAAAGTTAGAAGTTTAAAGTTTATGCAACAACTTTAAACTCATTTTATATTAAACAAATCACCCATAATAAAAAACCCCGCATATAGCGGGATTCTTATTATTTAATAGAAACAATTAAACTTCTTCTGCATCTCTTAATGTTTGAATGTACTGTGCTTTCTGAATTTGCGTTCTACGCAATACGGAGGGTTTAGTAAACTGTTTACGTTCTTGCAACTGATTTTTAACCGTTGTTTTAACAAATTTACGTTTAAAACGCTTTAACGCTCTATCTATATTTTCCCCTTCTTTAACCGGAATTTTTAACATAGTGTATTAACCTCCTTTCTTTTAGAATTTTCAGGCTGCAAATATAAAAACAATTACCAATTGATAATTATTAAATATCAATTATTTAGGTTGCGGGCTTGTACGCTTTCTTATCAATAATCATTTTAGAAAGAATCTCGCGAAGAATCTCTGAAGTTCCACCACCAATAGGACCTAATCTACTATCTCTTAAGAGTCTAGCCATTGGATACTCTTCCATATACCCATAACCTCCTAAAAATTGAAGGCATTCGTAAATAACCTCATCGGCCATTTTTGTGGATTTAAGCTTAGACATTGTTGCTTCCTTCACAACATATTCACCACGATTTAGTCTGTAAGCTACTGAATAGTTAAACTGCTTACAAACTTCCATATCAGAATAAAGATCAACATATTTATGTCTTAGAGCTTGATACTTATCCAAAGACTTCCCAAAAGTTGTTCTTTCAGACATGTACTGCAACGCGTAATCAAGCGCATACTCAGCTCTAGCATGTGCATTGATCCCCATTACTAATCGTTCCAAAGAAAAATGTTGCATAATGTAGCCGAAGCCCTCATTTTCTTCTCCTAATAGATTTGATACAGGTATTTTAACGTTATCGAAAGAAATCTCAGCGGTATCGGACGCTCTCCAACCTAACTTATCCAATTTGGTAGCCGTAATACCTGCAGTATCTCTATCAACCACAAAAATACTCATCCCTTTATTTCCTAATTCAGGTTTTGTTTTTGCAGCAACCACTAAATAATCACTATAAACACCATTAGTTATAAAGGTTTTTGATCCATTTACAATATAGTGATCGCCTTCTTTAATCGCAGTAGTAAGTATACCAGCGACATCGCTACCTCCCGACGGCTCTGAAATACACAAGCATCCTATTTTATCACCTGCAATACTTGGTGCTAAATATTTCTCTTTTACAGACGCATCGCCTTCTGCATTTAAATGAGTCATCGCTAAATATACATGCGCCCAAATAGCTGCAGCAAATCCACCTGAGTTAATTTTTTGAAGCTCTTCTTGTAGTATAACAGTATAAAAAAGATCGAGATTTAAACCACCATAAGCTTCTGGGTAATTAATTCCAAAAAAGCCCATATCTCCAAACTTCTTCCAGATGAATCTCTCAATAGAACCCGTTTTTTCCCATTTATCAACATTTGGGACAACTTCTTTTTTTAAAAAATCTTGAAGGCTTTTTCTAAAAAGGTTATGCTCTTCAGTGAAGTACATTTTATTCATCTATTTTTCTTTTTCAATGTGCAAATATAATTCAATTATCTTGATTTTATTTGCGGGAAAGTCTATAACTTTTGTTAATTCATCAACACTTTTATATCCTTCTCTAAGTTGACGTTGTTCTATGATGCTATGCGCTAAATCATAATCTATATGCGGAATGGTTACTAAATCATCAACAGTGGCCAAGTTTAAATCAATCTCCTTTATTACTCTAGGTGTTTTCACTGTAAACTCGTTCGTCAGACTTTCAATAACTTCTGGAGATAGCCCATAAACATCTAGGAGCTCAACATCAGCTGCAAATCCGCCTTCCTTTTTATTCCTAAACTTAATTATACGTTCTGAAAGCACTTTCCCAATCCCATTAACCTTTTGCAATTGATGAGACGATGCTGTATTTAAATCATATTTTTGACTAAATGTCCTTAATTCATTTTTTGCATCGTAACTTGAATTCGCACTAGAATTTACTACCCATTCAGGGAATTTGAAATATGGTGACATTACATTTAAAAGTGAATCTGAAACCTGAGTAACCTCTTGAAATTGTTCAACTGAATTTATCCACTTGTTCTGCATTCTGTAGGCAAGAAGCCTGTCAATTTCTTCATTACTCATTCCAAGAATAGAGCCTTTATGATCGGTAATATAATTTGGATTAAACGGGTATAACTTAGATTCGCGTTTTTCTATTCGAAGGCGTTTCAGAGAATCAATTTCATTAGTAAACTTAGTAAGGGATTCTTGATCTACTTCGACTTTATCATAAGACAAATCCACAAAAAAATAAACTGCTTGAAGAAATACTATAAGTACGAGCAATAAAAAAATTCCATTTCGTTGTTCTTTAGTAAACATAAAATGGAACCTAAAACTCATAATGAAGCATGTATTATTTCTTTGCTCTAATAGCCCCTAAATACTTACTTAGTTCCTCTCTTACTTTAGGGAACAAAATGAAACAACCAATAATATTTGGCACAGCCATGGCAAAAATCATGGCATCTGAAAAATCTGTTACTGCTCCTAAACTTACCGCAGATCCTATCACAATAAAAAGACAAAATATTATTTTATATGAGTAGTTAGCGGTCTTTGAGCGACCAAATAAAAACATCCAAGACTGTAAACCGTAATATGACCATGACAACATTGTTGATAAGGCAAAAAGTACAACCGCCAAAGTTAGTACATATGGAAACCATGGTAAAACAGAAGCAAATGCTTTCGAAGTTGCTAAGACCCCATCTGGCGCTTTGACCCCATATTCCATAATACTTCCGTCGCCATTAGTAATAATTATAACCAACGCCGTCATAGTACAAACCACCACAGTATCAATAAAAGGCTCTAAAAGGGCTACTAACCCCTCAGATGCAGGGAATTTTGTTTTAACAGCAGAGTGCGCAATTGCCGCGGAGCCAACTCCTGCCTCATTAGAAAAGGCAGCTCTTTGAAAACCAATAATAAGTACCCCTAAAACACCACCTGTAATTCCTTTGGCATTAAATGCCCCATCAATAATTTGTCCAAATGCATTACCTATCAGCCCAAAGTTTGCTATCAAAATAATAATAGCTGCAATAAAATAAATACCTACCATAAAAGGTACTATCTTTTCAGTTATACTTCCTATTCTTTTAATCCCTCCAATAATAACTACAGCTACAATTATGGCCATAATAATACCAAATATTACTCCTGCTGATGTTGAATTTGCACCTATCATGGTATTAAATTGTTGCGCTGCTTGATTAGCTTGAAACATATTTCCACCTCCAAATGAACCACCAACACACATAATAGCAAATATTACTGCCAACACTTTCCCTAAAGTACCTTTACCAACATCTGATAATCCCTTTTTCAGGTAATACATAGGACCCCCAAAAACGGTTCCGTCTTCACCAATATCTCTATATTTTACCCCTAAAGTACATTCAACAAATTTAGAAGACATTCCTAAAATACCCGCTAAAACCATCCAAAACGTAGCCCCAGGACCGCCCAATGAAATAGCAATAGCTACCCCTGCAATATTACCTAAACCAACAGTACCAGATAAAGCTGCCGTTAAGGCTTGAAAATGAGACACCTCTCCATCTTTACCTTCAATAGCAATGGTGTCCACAATGTCACCATCAACAACATTAACCATAGATTTTTCTTCAACCTCATGATGATCAACATCATCATATTTCCCCCTTACAATATTTATTGAAACAGGAAATAGTCTAATGTTAACAAATCTGAACAATATGGTAAACACCAACCCAGCAGTTAAAAGCATTATTATTACTACTGGCATTCCTACATTTTCAGAGAACTGAACTGGATAAAATACGATGGAACCCCAAGCGTCTGAAATAGGCTTAAAAGCTTCATTAAATTTCTCATCCATTCCTTTTTCTGAAGTCTCTTGAGCAAAAATCAAAATAGGAGCTAATAATGCAGTTATAGAAAGAAGGTATTTCCTCATAATAATATTGTGGTTTTATAAGACTTTTTGAAAAATTCTAAAAGAAAAAAAGCAAGATGCTAAAAATAAACGAAATTCTAAAACATCCGAAGCTAAAACTTACTGATTCTCAATTTCGATATCATATTCCGAATTAAGTATTTCAATTTGTTCTGGACGCCCTAAAACAATTATTTTTGAATTAGGTTCTAGAGGCATTTCTGCTTCTGGATTAACAGTATAATCACCATTACTATCCTTGTAACCAATAACTGTACAGCCCGTTTTTTTTCTTAAATCTAAATCTTTAATAGTCCTTGCTTTTCTTGAATCATATAGTTTTTCTACAGCCACCTCCTCGATATTTATATTGGATTCTCCAACAATAGAAAGGTTATCAATAAATTCCATTAAACCAGGTACAACAACTAAAGACGCCATATGATCTCCTCCAATTTTATCTGGTAAAATTACATTGTTTGCCCCTGCAAACTTTAATTTTTCATAAGATGATTCATGTGATGCACGACTAATAATATTTATATTTTTATTAATTTGTCTGGTCGATAAAACCACGAATAAATTATCCGCATCACTAGGTAAGGCAGAAATAAAGTTAGACGCCCTATCCACACCTGCTTGAAGTAGTACAGCATCTTCATTAGCATTTCCTATCACATAAGGTACATTATCCAATTGTAAACGTTCTTCCATCTCTTTATCCTTCTCTATGACCACAAACGATCTGTTATGAGCCAACAGTTTTCTCACTGTTTGTTTTCCATTTCTTCCATAACCGCAAACTACAACATGGTTTTTAAAACCATCAATTTTCTTTTGCATCTTTTTATGTTTTAATTCTTCAATATGATCCTTACTCAAAATATATTCTGTGATTATAGACAACGCATAACCCACAATAACTACACTGGCCAAGATTAAAAATATAGTAAAAATTTTAGACTCTGTATCTAGCGGGTGCACTTCTCTAAAACCAACGGTTGTCATCGTAATAACCGTCATGTACAAAGCATCAATCCAGGCATAACCAGAAACAAACTTATAACCCATAACTCCAACCAAAAGAATTAGAATCAGTAAAGAAATTGCAGTGTATATTTTGGTTCTAAAAAATCTAATTAATGGATTCATACATTATAAATCAAATACTGATGAGCGTTTTGTGTAAACCAAATCTTTAATGCGCATCCAAAATGCCAAAAACAAGTATAATGCGAAGCCAAAGCCAACGGTAACGAAAGTTAAATACATAAAAGATGTACGTACCACCTTGGCCCTAATACCTAACCTATCTGCTATACGCTGACACACATAATATCCATGCTTTTGAAAAAACAATAAGGGTTTGTAGATCGTGTTCATGCCGCAATTTAAGACTTACTTTAGTCGTTTAAAAGTTTATTCACCTAAAAGTTGATTACCAACAGCGCATTTTAAGCAGTTATTTTTATCGCAATATTCTGTTTTAAGTTGAATTAAAGCTTGAGACTCTAACGAAGATTTTGATACTTTCTTTAATTTATTAAAAGCATCAATAACACTATTTTTCTCTGACTTAATTTGACGTGCTGTTTTAACAATACCAGAATCGGTATTATCACCTACTAATTTATTGTAACAAAACCTTAATGGCAGTATCGTATTTATAAGCAGTAAATCAATAAAAGATTTTGATAGTTGCTTTGGTGATGGTTTCGATTCTTTTTGAAACGTATAGTGCGTTTTCCAATAAGGAGAAGTAGAAACTTTTAGTACGTCATAAAAATCATCTATATTTTCTAAATCGATAATTTTTGAAAATAAATTTTGATTTAGATGATACAGGTTCGATAGTTGAGATAAGCGTATCGTAGGAAAGTTAGGTGGCCTCAATCTAAAAAATTGAATTGGCAGTACCAGATTATTATCAAAATTAAACTTTCGCTTTAAAAACTGATATTCCTTAACCAAATTTAAATAATAAGCATCCTCTATATCTTGTTCAAGTAAGCCAGTTTGACCAAAAAACAAAGCTTCCAAATGTTTTTGATTAGTTCGTATTTTTCTAATAACCGAAAAATCTAAGGATTTAGCTAAACTAAAAAAAGCCTCACCATTAACCTTTAATCCAAAGTTTTTAGCCAACATTTTAAACAATACCGCTTCCCAATCGTTTTTTGACTCTTTTAAGAGTTTTTGAATTGTTTTCGATTTACGCTCCAACCGTTCTATATATAAGCGTTCTAACCAATTGTTTAGGGTAAACTCGTCAATTGAGGCAAAATCATTTTCACAATTAATCCATTTTTTTTCTTGAGAAAATAGTTCCTGGTAATTCTTTAAAACTTGAGGCTCTATAAAATCTTTAAGTTGCAAGGTTGGTATGGCAGAATTATCCTTTCTAAAAACATCTGTATCATGTTCCCAAACTACATGTAAAATAACATTATCGTAGGTTTTGTCTTTCTCATGATTGTGTAAAAACCAGTCTGAAGATTTTATATGAATTTCAACATTACCAGCCCAAAGCTGATCTTCTATTTTAAGTTTCGCGTTAAAAAAATCTGGACCAGAATTCAAATTATGTTGCCCCACTGAGACAATTAAAATATCTTCTCCATGAGTAGTTTGCAGGTTTTGATGTTGACATTTTTTATGCTTCCAAATATAATGTAGAAAATTTTCTTGCATCTGTTAAATATAAAATTCCTACATAAAAATACCAAATAACGCCCCAAGATTATTTATTACTTACCAAAGTTTGTAATTTAGCTTAAAACAGCATTGATGGAACAACTTACACTAACTACACCAGCTCTATTATTTTCTGCTATTTCTCTAATCATGTTAGCCTATACTAACCGGTTTTTGGCCTATGCAGCTACCATAAGAAGTTTGCATGACAAATACATGGAGAATAAAGATTCTGTTCTCATTGCTCAAATAGAAAATATTAAAAAACGCTTGTATTTAACAAGGTCTATGCAAATACTTGGAATTAGTAGCCTATTACTATGCGTACTAACCATGTTTTTAATTTATATAGAACAACAATATATTGCCATTTGGGTATTTGGTTTAGCACTTATACTACTCATTATGTCTCTGGCTTATTTAATTATAGAAATACAAATTTCGGTTAAGGCACTAGAGCATCATATAAGTGATATTGAGAATGGTTAGTTATGTACTCATATAATAAGTCAAAGGATAATGAATTTAGTGAAGTTTAGCTTAAAAAGTAACATTTCAGACTGGCGTATTGTTGACGATATAGTTATGGGTGGAAAATCTCATAGTAGTTTCAATTTAAGCAATGAAGGTTATGGCGTGTTTTACGGAAACGTTTCTTTAGAAAATAATGGAGGGTTCTCTATGATACAGTATAAATTTGAACCCAAATATGTAAGTGACTATACAAAAATTTGTTTGCGACTAAAAGGTGATGGCAAGACCTACCAGTTTAGAGTAAAAAGTGACACTAATGATAAGCACTCCTATGTAATACCTTTTGAAACTTCAGGAGAATGGCAAATTATTAAGATCCCTTTTAATTCATTGCATCCAGCTTTAGAGGCAAAACATTAAACTATTCCAACTATACAGGTAAATCCTTAGAAATGATTGCTTTTTTATTAGGTAATAAAAAAGCCGAATCATTTAAGCTTCTCATAGAATCTATTGAACTCGAATGACTTCTCTTTAAGGTTACTTTTAGGTTTGAAGAATTTATTTAAACCGCCGGAGGAACTAATAATTGGGTGCGTCAAGAAATATCTAAATTAACGAATCATAAAAACAAAAGAATGAGTAAGATTCTTTATTTAAAAAGCTAAAGCACCATGCAATTACTGAAAACGAATGGCTCTTACTGGAGATATTTTTGTAATGATATATGAAGGGATCAACAACATTAATAAACAAAGTACCAAAGTGCCTAAATTTAAGGCCAAAATATATCCGAAATTAATGTACACTGGAGCTTCTGTAACGTAGTAAACACTTGGATCTAATGGAAATATTTTAAAATATTTTTGAGCAAGCAGAATTCCTAGCCCAATGATATTACCCCATAGTAACCCGAGAAGAATTAAATAAGAGGCATTGTATATAAATAACTTCCGGATGCTCCAATTACTGCTACCCAATGCTTTTAAAACGCCTATCATTTGGGTACGTTCTAGAATCAAAACTAATAAGGCTGTTATCATATTTATACCAGCTATAAGTATCATGATACCAATGATTCCTATAATATTTTTATCAAAAATTTTAATCCATTCGAAAATAGAAAAATACCTAGCGGTAATGGTTTCTGTATTGAATGTTGATGGCGTATTTTGATAAATTTCTATTCCTTTTTCTTCAAGCTTGGAATAATCATCAATAAAAACTTCAAAACTACCTATTTCCTCAGGCTCCCACCTGTTAATACGTTGTAAATGACGTAAGTCGCCTATTAAATAAGTAGCATCTAAATCTTGAAATCCCGAATTGAATAAACCCACTACTTGATACGTGATAATATTAGGCAACTTCTCAGGATCGTCTTTAGCAAAAACCATTTGAAAGTTATCACCCACTTTAAAATTTAGTCGATTAGCTAGATATTCAGAAATCAAAACCTCTTCATTTCTTTTACCTGAATAATCTGGTAGACGACCTTCAATTAAAAAATCGATAAAATAATTCCAATTGTAATCTGCTCCTACTCCTTTAAGATAGGCTCCTTCAAAATCTGTTTCAGTACGAATAACACCAAACTTTGTGGCCACCGCTTGCACATGTTTTACTCCTTCAACATCCTTAAATTCTGGATAAAAATCTTGATTTATAGATATGGGCTTTCCGCTTTCTTGAGAGTTATTACTATCATAATTCGAAATAGTTACATGACCACTAAAGGCCACCACTTTATCGCGTATTTTTTGCTGTAAACCAATCCCTGTTGCAATGGCAATCATCATAACTACAATGCCAATTGCAATTGCCGCGATACCAATTTTTATTATTGGTGCCGATACGCTACTTTTATACGCTTTGCTGCCAATAATGCGTTTAGCTATAAAAAACTCGTAATTCAAATTATCTTATGACGTTTAATGTGTTCAAAAATACTGTTTTATTATTTGTTTTGGCAATGATTTCTTGCGGAAGCACATCCAGTAAAAAAGATGGGAAATCGATAGAAAACAATATACCTCTTCAACAGGTTCAAGAAAGCAAGAACATAATTGTTGGTGCAAATCAAACTGAGAGTTATTTAACATTATTAGAAGGCAAACGCGTTGGAATTGTTGCTAATCAAACTTCGGTAATATTTAAAACCGATAGCTCTTATACTCATCTGGTAGATTCATTGTTAGCCTTAAATATTAATGTAAAAAAGGTTTTTGCACCAGAACATGGGTTTCGCGGAAAAGCAGATGCTGGAGAACATATAAATGATGCCATTGATACCAAAACAAACCTGCCTTTAATTTCACTGCATGGAAAACACAGAAAACCCACCCCTGAGCAATTAAAAGGCCTAGATATTATAGTGTTTGACATTCAAGATGTTGGTGTACGTTTCTATACATATATTTCAACATTACATAATGTTATGGAAGCTTGCGCCGAAAATAATATACCTGTTTTAATTTTGGATAGACCGAATCCCAATGGGCACTATATTGACGGCCCTGTATTAGAACCAAAGCACAAGAATTTTTTGGGTATGCACCCTGTCCCTCTAGTACATGGTATGACCATTGGCGAATATGCGGGTATGATAAATGGTGAAAAATGGCTGACCGAAGGCTTAAAATGTAGTATTAAAATTATTCCAGTTAAAAATTACACACATAATACCTCGTACAGTCTTCCCATAAGACCTTCTCCTAATTTACCAAATGATCAATCTATAAAACTTTACCCTAGTTTAGGTCTTTTTGAAGGTACAAATATAAATGCTGGTAGAGGTACGGAATTTCAATTTCAAAGGTATGGCGCTCCGTTTTTAAATAGAAGTTTCTTCTCTTTTAGTTATACTCCTATTGAAAATTTTGGAGCTAAACACCCAAAACATAAAAACACATTATGCTATGGTGAAGATTTACAAAACGAAGATTTAAATGGCATTATGACTCTGAAATGGGTGATTAAAGCCTATCGAAACACCAAAGACAAGTCACTCTTTTTTAATACCAATAATTTTACAAAGCATGCGGGAACAGAAACCTTACAGCGACAGATTGAATCTGGACGAAGTGAAACTGAAATTAAAGCAACTTGGAAAAAGGGACTAGAAACATTCAAAAAAACAAGAGCTCAATATCTCATTTATCCATGACCAGAATTTTAATAATGATTTCACTTTTTTTTACTTGTTTAGGTTTTGGTCAGAACATTGAAACCTCAGAAAAGCTGAACATCAAAGAAGCCAAAAAGCAGGCTAAACGATTTCTTCGAAAACATGGTATTCCTGGTATGTCTATTTCAGTTTCAAGAAAAGGCAACTTAATTTGGTCTGAAGGTTTTGGATATGCGAACAGAAAAACCAAAGTTAAAGTAGAGCCCAATAAAACACTTTTTAGAATAGCCAGTATTTCCAAATCTATAACTGCGGTTACACTAGGTAAATTAGTTGATGATAACCTCATTAATTTAGATGAAAGTATTTACAATTACCTTCCTGATTACCCAGTAAAAAATCACGATTTTACGGTTAGAGAGTTAGCTGGACATTTAGCCGGCATAAGATCTTATAGAGGAAACGAGTTTACTTTAAACAAAAAACTATCTATTTCTGAAGGTGTCGAGTTATTTAAAAATGACTCGCTTCTATTTGAACCTTCTTCTCAGTTTTTTTACAACTCCTTTGGATATGTTTTACTCAGTGAAATTATGCAAAAAGCTAGTCAAACAGATTTTGTTAGTTTAGTTGAAAAATCAGTTTTCAACCCATTACATATGACTCATACCATGCTTGATGATTCAAGTATTGACATTCCAAATAAAACTAATTTCTACAAAAAAAAACGTGTTTTATCAACTCCTGTTGCTAACGAATATAAAGTTGCTGGCGGCGGTTTTTTATCAACATCAGAAGACTTAATTACCTTTGGAAAAGAAATCATTTCACCAACACTTATTTCCAAAGATGTTTTGACAGAAATCACAACATCTCAAAAATTAAAATCAGGGAACCACACAGGATACGGGATTGGCTTTTCGGTTGAACAAACCAAAAACAAAACTCCCAAATATTATCATACAGGAGGGGGCGTAGGTACCTCAACCGTTTTATTAATTTACCCTAAAGAAGAGGTTGTTATTTCTGTATTAACAAATAGAACCGGCATAAAAATGGACGCCTTCGGAAAAGCCTTAGAAGCCATTTTTTTAGATTAGTCTCACTGCTTTACTTTTTATATTTTTGAAAAGGTTGAACGAGTAAATCTTTAATATTACTATTCTCTTTTTCATTAGGAAAAACATCAACTCCATAAACTATTTTCTCGGGATCTAATTCCATATATGTGCCAAATAACCTGTCCCAAACAGAAAAAATATTTCCGTAATTAGAGTCTGTAAAAGGCATCACATAATGATGATGTACTTTGTGCATATTGGGTGAAACTATTAAATAACTTATGAAGTTATCTACTTTTCTGGGCAGCTTTATGTTGGCATGGTTAAACTGTGTAGCTAAAACAGAGAGAGATTGATACAGCATAACTAAACCAATAGGAGCTCCAACAATAAATACACCTATTAACGTGAAGAAAAACCGAATAACACTTTCAAAAGGATGATGTCTGTTTGCTGTAGTGGTGTCCACATTATGATCTGTATGATGTACAAGGTGAACCATCCATAACGGTTTTATCTTGTGCACAATAATATGCGGTAGGTAAGCTCCGAAAAAATCTAAGAAGATTAAACCTAAAAAACCATATAACCATACTGGCATTTCTGGCATCCAATTAATAATTCCAAAATTATTAACAACAACCCAATCGGCCGTTTCTAATAACATAAATGCCAATGGTAAATTCACTAGCATTAACGTTAAGTTGAAAAACAAATTAGGTATGGCGTGTTTCCATTTTTTATATTGAAACCTATATAAAGGAATAAACCCTTCTATAATCCAAAAAAAAGTTAAACCACTAATTATTAATATAACTCGATGGTGAGGAGGAATGGTCTCAAAATAATTTAAAATTTCCTGCATGATATTATTTAGTTTTCACTAAATATACAATACTTAAATAAGTTACACGCTCTTGATTTATTATTGTACGCTATACTTCTTTTTTATCCATTTTCTTGTTGGAGTTTCGATATATTTAAATGATATCCAACCAATAATACTTGCAAGTACTAAAAAGCCTAAAAGAAGAAGAAATGAAGGAACTTGGTCTATGAACCCTTGAAAAACTTTTTTTGGATTAGCCCCAACTTTCGTAAATGGTATAAGAATCACATGAATCAGGATCATATGCCAGATATAAATAGAAAAAGACCACACGCCTAATTTATTTAAAATAGCTATCCTATAAAATTTATCAATGCCCTTACTTCCATAAGCAGAAGCTAAAATAATTATTGCAAACAAAAACACAGTAACGACATCATACCAGCCCAATAACATAGATAAAAAAGAAATAACTGCAACCATTATCAATGTCCATCCATTACCTAATATGGACTTAAACCTAACTTTTTCAAATATTAGCCAAATCCCCATACCACATATAAAACCAATAATACCTCTTAATGTTCCATAATGCCAATTAACATCCAAGGTTTTTTTGTCAGGATTTAATGGAAAATCCATAAAAGGTTCTTTTGCAGATAAAACAAACTCTATTAAAACCCAACCTAAAACTGCAAGGATAATAGGTATAAATTTTGTTACTCCTTTTAATTTTCTAAAAGCAATAAACAAAAATGGGAATAACACATAGGCCCACCACTCCGCATTTAAACTCCAAGCTGGAGCATTCCATGTGTCAAAATTATAAATACCAATAGTCTGCAAAAACGCCAATTGGACAGGAATACCATCAAGTCTATAAAGGTGTTGCTTAAATGGCCCCAAATTGTCGTATCCTATTTTAGACACAAGACATATAAAAATTAATACTTCGGCACCTATAGTTAATACATGTAATGGATAAATTCTTGCTAATCTAGCAACTATAAAATTTTTATAACGCGTTTTGCTAACCCCTTTATTAAAACTTGATTCATAAACATAACACATAATGAATCCACTAAGAATAAAAAACAAGTCTACCATGAGATAGAATTTATCAATCACATGAGCCATATGTGATGTTGCCACAGGTGTAACAAAAAAATGAAAATGCAAAACAGCAACCAAAATTGCGGCAATACCACGAAGAGACGTTAAATTATATAAATAAGGTTTTCCTCTCATTTTTAAAGGTTTAAACGCAAAATACCTTTAAAGAAAATAAAGAGATGTAACAAATGATTTAATTAATGTAACTATTTAAATTTCAACCAATAGCAGCATATTTTAAACTATTATAATAATATTTAGGTCTTTATTCTTTTTTTCATGGCTTCAACAATATTGAAGGCTGCGGGGCAGATGGAAACATTCTTTAAAGTTAAATTTGATATTTGTTGAAACTTCTTTCTATCGGTATGAGGAAACTCTCTGCAAGCTTTTGGCCTTACATCATAAATAGAGCAATAATTATCGGTTCCTAGAAACGTACAAGGCACACTTTGTAGAACATAATCATTGTCTTCATCTATTCTAAGGTATTGCTCAATAAATTGCTGTGTTTTCATTCTAAAGTGCTTCGCAATTCTATCAATATCTTTATTCGTAAATAACGGCCCTGTAGTTTTACAGCAGTTAGCGCATTCCAAACAATCGGTACGCTCAAACTCTTCATCATGCAAATCTTGCATAATATAATCCAAATTCTTAGGTGGTTTCTTTTTTAGCTTTGCGAAGAATTTCTTGTTTTCGTTATGCTTATCTTTGCCCTGCTTTGGAAGCTTATTAATTATGTCGTGCATGGCGTAAAAATAATACTTTTCGTCATTACGAAAAACGTTATCTTTTTAATAATAACCATCAAGATATAGATTACCACAGCTAAAAAGTATCGCAACTATTAAATTTATGAAAGACCTTTTTGGACAAGCTTTATTAGATTATCAAAATGGAAATTACACCGAGGATATCATTACAGAAACTAATATTTCTGATAAAGATAGCTTACCACTCCCCTACCTTTTTCGAAAGTTTGAAGAGATGCCTAAACTGGAGCAAAAAGCACTTAGTTTATGCAAAGGAGCTGTTCTAGATGTAGGTTGTGGCAGTGGAAGCCATAGCTTATATCTGCAAAAAAAAGGGCTTAAAATTAAAGGTATTGACATTTCGCCAGGTGCAATAGACGTATGTACAAAGCGAGGTGTTAAAAATGCTAAAACCATATCACTTTTAGAGGAATCAGAAACGTTTGACTCCATCCTGTTACTTATGAACGGTACAGGGATTTTTCAAGAATTAAGTCAAGTATCAAAATACTTAACCCATTTAAAAAGCTTACTTAAACTCAATGGTCAAATTTTAATTGATTCTTCAGATATTAAATATATGTATGAAGATGAAGACGGAGGCTACTGGATGGACATGAACGCAAATTACTATGGGGAATTGGACTATTTCTTGTCTTATAAAGGTATAAAAGAAACCCCTATGAAATGGCTTTATTTAGACTTTGAAACGCTTAAATTGGCATGTGAAACAATTGGGCTAACCTGCGAATTGGTTTTAGAAGGGGAGCATTTCGATTATTTGGCGAGATTGAGTTAAGGTTCTCATTCCTGCGGAAGCATTTATCTTATAAACTAGAATTTATTGCTACTTTAAAATGTAAGTCAAAATCCAGATCTATAATGTCCGATTATTTTATAATCAAACAAACAATCTTCTAAAACTTGTCCAGCACCAATATTATGAACGATCATATATCGTTTTCCATCAGCCGATCTCTTATTTACCACAATCCCAATATGTGTCATCGCTCCTCCTAAATTCCAACAAACCACATCACCCGGTTTATAGTCATTGGGGCTTGTGGTAATTGGCTCTTCAGTGTTCTGACGTTTAAAATATGTCATTAAGTTAGGCACACGCATATGATCTATATTTTTATCTGTTCTTTTTAATCCCCAAATTTTCGGATATAAATTAAAATTTATTTTCATGTCCTCATGAACCTCCTTTTGCAAATCGATACCCATTTTTCTGTAAGCACGAATCACAACATCTGTGCAAACTCCTTTATCTTTTGGCACATCACCATTTGGGTAATCCACTGAAAAGTAACTTGGATCATAAGTTACTTTTTGCCTTGTTAATTCTAATGCCGCATCTGAAAGCGATAAGGTCTCGGTAACATTTTGCGCCTTTCCGCAAACGAAAGAAGAAAGAAAAAGAATTAAAAAAAGATTTTTCATAAAAACAACTCATCCCATGGTTAAATATGATAATCAGATTCCCACCTTCACGAGCATGATAAAATACCATATTTAGAAATCAAACTTATAGGTCGCCCCCGCTAAAAACTGAATACCTTGAACTGGATAATTCACCCATTTCTGATACTGCTGATTTGCGATATTGTTAACTTTCGCAAAAAAAGAAAACTCATCATTAATGTGGTAGCCTACATGAGCATTAACATCAAAAAAACTATCTAAAGTAACGGTTCTCATCAGGTCTGCAGGCACCAAAGTTTCTTCTAAAGCCACTTGATCTTTTCGTTCTCCAACAAAAAATAAATTAGCCCCCGTAAACCAATGCTTGTCAATTTGGTAATCGAAAAACACCGATGCATTCATATCAGGTAAATTCCAAGCTTCAGCTTCTCCATCGGTTTCATAAACAAAATACTCTCCTTTTAAACCAAGTTTAAAGTTCCTATTTACATCAACCTTTAGTTCACCCGAAATACCAAAAGTTTCAATATCATCATAGGTAATTCCGAAAGAATTCCCATATTCATAAGTATTTTCAGCCGTTATATTCTTAATTATGTTCGATTTAAAAAGAGCCTTATTTTTGTCTGCTATATAACTCCCACTTACATTATAACTCATAGTGCTAGACACCTTGCCTTTTAAACCTACAAATACATTATAAACTTGGTCTGTAGGCGTAATAAATAAGGTAGGCGAAACAAACGGATTTTCATTTGCAAATCCGTGATAAGAGTTTTGAATCAAACCTCCTGTAACACCACCATAAGCAATTAAAACATCATCTACCACTCTATAAGTAGCGCTCACGTTTGGGTAGATAAAGAATTTACTCTTACCAAATTCAATATCATTCAAATAGAATAACGATACTCCTACATTTACTGTTAAATCATCCTCTCTTAACTGAAAGGTTGGCGATAATCCAATCTGAAAATTACTATAGTTTAATTCTGAACTGCTAAAGTAATTTCTATCGAACCCACCTCCCAAATAATCAATTTTAAAACCAGTTGAAATTTCAATATCATTAATAGGAACATCTACTTTAGCTCTGGCTATAAATCTGTTTTCTCCAGAACCTTGATTATCAGAAAAATGACGAAAAAACACACTGCCAGAATTTATATAGGTATCCTCAAAAGTAAGTTCTCCGCCTACATAAGCATCAAAATAAGAATGACCAACATCTAAGCTATTTATAAGATCAGAATCTTCTTTGAAGATATCGCTTATTCCATACCAATTATAATGCTGAAATTGAACTCCGCCATCAATATTCCAGGTTAAATCACGTTGTTTAGAGGTATAATTAACTTCCAGTTTAGAATTAATAAAATCGTCATCTAAAACAACCTCATCAATCCCCCCTCCTGATGAATGATGACTCACATAACCGCCAATATTCTCATATCTGTTAAGTGCATGATTCAAATACACTTCGCCTAAAATAGTATTATAAGTCCCTAAGCCCAATGAGGCATAATTATCATATAGTTTAACTGGTGACTTTTTTTCAACTACAGCAGCCTTTCCTTTTGCAGGTGTAAACGTAGAAGCAACCGGAAACGAGAAAATATTATAATCTATTTCTTTTTTAGTTTCGGTAGTTTCATCTTCAATGTTTGGAACTTCCTTCACCTTAAACGCATCTGATATTGTTGGGGTATAAGGTTTCACAACATCAATGACACCAGTTGTTAAAGTGTCGTTTTTTTTGTCCTGAGAAAAGCCTTTACTTAACCCAAATAACGTAATTATTACAACAAATATTTTTATGTGCTTTCGCATATGATTTTTTAATTTTTATGATTGATGATACTAATCTTCTGATTGAATTGAAGAATTTGTTTGCGATTCCTTTTTCTTAATAATTCTTAGCTCTTCATTAGCTTCTGATATGACATCTTCAAATTCTGAAAAATTTTGAATAACACTTTCTAAAATATAAGTGGCCTGAAAGGCATCATCTAAAGCGTAAAAATTCTTTGCCATAAGCACTAAACCTTTAGCGCTATAGTACTTATAACCTGAAAAATCCTTTGCCAACTTTTGAACAGAAACGTTAGACGCTTCATAACTGCTTGCTTTATTCTTAAAGTAAGCATTGTAGTAGAGCGCTTCTGCAGCTACCTCACCAATAGCAACTTTTTCTACATCTTTATAAGCAGATTCCGCTTTCCCTTCATCTCCTGTTTTAATTGCAGAACGTGCTATAATGATATAGGCATCACTCTTAATTTTATTATCAATATTTGAACTTGACAATACCTTTTCAGCATAAGAAACAGCAGATTCGTAGTGCTTTAATTGGTAATTCGCATTCATTAGATTGGATTGAGCAAATACCACATTATGTTGAAAACTAGCCTCATCTTCTAACCTTTTCAATAAAGGAATTGCTTGTTCCCAGCTTTTTACCTCAAGATGATATTGCGATAGCTTTGTTAAAGCTTCTTCTGTAAATTCACTCTGATTAGCTTCAACTACATATTTATAATGCGGTGATGCATTACCTGCTAAGTCTTTTTTAGAATACAATTGTGCAACATAAAAATGGGCCTTTAAGCTATGTAGTCCATTCGGAAATTCATTAAGGTAGTCATTAAACTCTCTAATAGCCTTATCCACATTATTATCTAAATATTGTTTCTCGGCCGATTCATACGTGGCATTATCTAATTCTACATCTGTAACTTCAACATAATCTAACGTTTTCACCCAAGCAGCATATTGATTTACCTCACCAAGATCAATATAAATTAACCGTGCAGTTGATACTGCTTGAACTGCTTCAGGAGTGGCCGGGTAATCATTAGCAACTTTTTTAAATTTTATTAAAGCTTGACTATTTTCACCATTGTTGTAATAAACTAATCCTTGGCGCAATAAACCCTTTGGTACGAAAGAGCTCATCTTGTATTCACTACTCAATTGATCGTAGGCTCTCATCGCCTTTTCTGTTTTATTTGCTTTTACATACGAATTTCCAAGCTCATATATAGCATCATCTCTTAACTTAGACTTTGGATAATCATTAATAAAGCTCTCCAACTCTCTTATCTTTAGAGACGACTTCCCAAGATACCCAATACTTAATGCTTTTTGAAATGCCGGGTAATCCGGTTCAATTTTGTTCAACTTAATAGCCTTTTCGTAGGCATTTATTGCTTCTTGATATTCACTAGAAACAAAACTTGCATCACCTAACCGTAAATAGGCATCGTTTAATCTTACTCTATCTTCAACTCCACTAGAAATAAACTCTTTAAAATGTTCTGATGCTTGTATATAATTTTTAAGTTTAAAATAAGTATAGGCAATATGATAATTGATATTTTCGTTCTCGATATTAGATGTAGATCCTGACTGTTGAACAAATTGCTTAAACCCTAACAGAGCATCATCATAACTTGACAGATTATAATCTGATTCAGCCTTCCAAAACGTTGCCCGAGCAGTATAAACAGGATCGATTGATTCTTTAATTGAAGCATCAAATAGAGATTCGGCTTCTATATAATTTCCTTCATTGTAAAGTTCTAATCCTCTATAAAAAGTCACTTTTTGATACGCCGCCTTGTTTTCAAAACTCTTCTTCCCTTTTAATAAATTTAATGCCTCTTTGTAATTTTTTGATGTTATATAAGAATCAATTAAAAGTGTTTCAATCTCTTCCTTATAACTCGTTTTAGGATACTTTTCTAAATACTCTGCTAAGACTTGTGGAGCTGGTTGATATGGGTTTCCTATCTCATAACTAATTTTAGCATAGTTTAACCAAGCATCTTCTTGAATTTTTAAATCATAATTCATTTGAGATGCATTTCGAAAGGCATTTAGCGCTTCTTGTTTTTTATCAAGATTAATATAACTTTCCCCTAAATGATAATAGGCGTTTTGGGCAATGGCATTTTTACCATCTACTATTTTGTTAAATTCTGAAATTGCATTTTCATAATCTTTCTGCATATAATATGCATAGCCCAGTTGGTAAAAATCAGTATTACTCCATTTTCTATTTTTCCCTTCATAAGCTTTTAGATAAGGAATAGCCTCTGAATATTGACCTAAATTAAAATAGCTTTCTCCAATTATTTTTGATAATTCGGAAGTTTCATTGGCATCACTAGAATCCAACTTACCTTTGGCTAAGGTAATCGCCTTTTCAAACTTTCCGAGTTTGAAATTTAAATCGGCTTGGTAATACGACATTTTCTCTTGATACCTTTCCTTATCTTCTACTTGCTCAAAATATTTGTTCGCTTTATCATAATCATCACCTTGATAAGCCATAAACCCAATATAATATTTAGCTTGTGAGCCATACTCCTGTGAGTTTTCAATGCGACTTAAATATTTCTTCGCATCTTTATAATCCTTTGTTAAAAACGCCGTATAACCATTATTGAAGTAATACTTAGCCAATTCAGAACTGCTCAAAGCATTTTCATCAACTTTATCATACCACTTTCGTGCATAAGCATACTTTGAGTTTTCAAAGTAATAATCGGCAACATCTACGTAAGCAGTATTTCGTTTTGTACTCGTAGGATACTCTTCAACAAAACCTTCAACCAACTGATCTGCATTGAGTTGATTTAGCCTTACTGCACAATTGGCAATATAATAGGCACAGTCTGAACGCAAAACGGACTCCTTAGTTGTTTTTTTAACATCTTGAAATAAAGATTGTGCTGCCTGAAATTGTTGATTATTATATAGAGAAAGTGCCTTCTGATATTCTACTAAATTACTCGTATAAACTGCAGATTGCTGAGCAATAATTTGAAAACTAAAAGTTACAGCCACCAGGAGTGTAACAATACATTTTTTAGTCATTAAAAGTTTGGTTTTAATTTAAATCAAAGATAATTTAATCTAAATCTTATAACGTAATAATCATGCCATAATTATAAACCGAGTTATTAAATGTTGTTTTATGAAGAGAAATAAACTAAAGTTTTAAGCGTTAGCTTTTAAGGTTTAACTTTTAAGTAATACTTTTACAACACATTAAAAATCTCTTTTCGTATTCATGTCAAATTCAGTTCTACAATTACAAGAAGCTTCTATCTATCAAGGCAATAATTTGGTACTTTCAAATGTTAATGTGGAAGTCAACAAAGGAGATTTCGTATATCTTATTGGTAAAACGGGTACAGGTAAAAGTAGTTTTATGAAAACCCTTTATGGTGATTTACCTCTTACTGAAGGTGAGGGACATATTGTAGATTTCAATTTAAAAACATTAAAAGAAAAAGACATTCCTTTTTTAAGGCGTAAATTAGGTGTTGTTTTTCAAGATTTTAAACTCCTTATTGATAGAACCGTAAATGATAATCTTCTCTTTGTTTTAAAAGCAACTGGCTGGAAAGACAAAAGCGAAATGAACACGCGTATTGAAGCCGTATTGAGTAAAGTTGGCATGAAATCAAAAGGGTTTAAATATCCTCATGAACTTTCTGGTGGAGAACAGCAGCGTATTGCAATAGCCAGAGCACTACTAAACGATCCAGAACTTATACTCGCAGACGAACCCACAGGAAATCTTGACCCTCAAACTAGTGTAGAAGTTATGGAGGTACTTCAAGAAATTAATAAAAATGGTAACACCATATTGATGGCTACCCATGATTATGCGCTGCTACTTAAATACCCAAGTAAGACTCTGAAGTGTGATGATAATGCTGTATATGAAGTGGTTCAAAGGAAGAGTTAGTTATGATCTCAATTCTAATACCCACTTTTAATTATAATATTTCAGCGCTTGTTTGTGAGGTTCATAACCAGGCTTCTATAGCCAGTATTGATTTTGAAATAATTTGTTTTGAAGATGGTTCCGAAAAGTTAGTAGATAAAAACAGATCATGCATTGATAAATTATCCAATTCTTCGCTTTTAATTTCCAATACAAATATTGGAAGGACAAATGCTAGACAAAGACTTGCGCAGGAAGCGAAATATGACTTTCTCTTGTTTTTAGACTCTGATGTATTTCCAAAAAAAACTAAATTTATAGAAAATTATTTTAGTCAATTACGAAAAGGGAATGATGTAACTTATGGAGGAATAGCATATTCTAGTAATATCCCAAATCAGGATTTTATGTTAAGATGGAAATATGGAAGAACATTTGAAGAAGTAGGTGCTAATAAAAGAAACTTAAACCCCTATCAGGTTACCACGTCTGGAAATTTTTTAATTAAAAAATCAATTTTCTTATTAATTAATTCTAATTTAAAACATAAAAAATACGGTCTTGACAATTATTTTTCGGCTCTTTTAAAAAAGAATAATTTTAAGGTAATACACATTGACAATGAAGTTTTTCATCTAGGGTTAGACAAAAGTGCTTTTTTTTTACAAAAAACAGAAGAGTCCATAGAAACGTTAATTTGGATGCTCAAAAAAAAACATGATCTATCATCCAAAAACAAGTTAATGAAATACTATAACATGCTTAAAAAGTATAGATTAAATATTTTACTATCTATTATTTTCCAATCTACTTCTCCTTTTTTAAAAAAAAACTTACTTGGATCAAATCCAAATATGTTTCTATTCCAATTTTATAAAATCGGATATATGTGCCGCAAAAATCAAAAATAGCTTATGATAAGTCAAGAGCCATTTTTCTCAGTAATAATTCCTCTTTATAATAAAGAAAATTATATTGAAACTACTATAAATAGTATTTTAAAACAGTCATTTAAAAGCTTTGAAATTATAATTATTAATGACGGTTCCACCGATAAAAGTTTAGAAATTGCAGAAATAACTCTTGCTGATTTTAGTAATTACTCCATTGTAAGTCAAAAAAACAAAGGCTTATCTGCAGCCCGAAACAGAGGTATTTCATCTGCTAAAGGAAAGTTAATCGCGTTAATTGATGCAGATGACAAATGGCACAATTTATTTCTAGAAACTATTTATAATTTATATTTAAGTTTCCCTAACGCATCATTCTATGGAACCGATTATTTGGAGAAATACAGCATTAATAATGTTCTAGAGACAAAAAAGAATATTAGTTTCCAATTAAAAAACAAAAATTTCCTGATTGAAGATTTTTTTACCGCCAATATGTTTCAACCTATTATTTGTCAAAGTAGTATGGCCTTTAAACGCAAAGCAGTAGTACAATCTCCCTATAATGAAGCTATAAATTATGCTGAAGATGTCGAATTTTATCTGAGCAATCTCGTTAATAATAAACTAGCATATCACTATGCCCCAAAAGCAATAATATCCTATAACATTCCTGACCAAATTACTAAGATTGGAATAAAAAACAAAACGCTTCCTAACTTAGATTTTTATCAAAGAGCTAATCTCGAAAATAAATCCTTATTAAGATATATAGATTTTAAGAGATATATGTATGCCATTGCTTATAAACTTGATGGGGACAAGAAAAACTTTAATAGATTAGTAGAAAATCTAAATCATTCTAATTTATCATTTAAACAGCGTATTTTACTAAACAGTCCTTTGTTTGGGTTAAAATTATTAAAATCTATAAAAAAAATATTTCTTAAATATAATATTAGATTAACATCTTTTAAAAGTTAAAACTCGCTCTATTCAAAAAGCGGTTTCCAATATTTTATTATTTCATTTTCGCTAAATAAATCCATCGACTGCTTTGCGTTTTTAAGCATCGAATTATATAAAATATCATCATTCATCAATAAATCAATACTCTCCTTTAATTCAGTAAAATCTTGGTCTTTAACCAGAATTCCATTTTTTTTGTGAGATATTAAGTCAGAAGGCCCTGATTTACAATCAAACGAAATCACAGGTGTACCTAAAGTAAGAGATTCTAAAATAACCAACGGCATACCTTCAAATTTACTGCATAGCACCAAAAACTTACATTTTTTAATGTATTCATAAGGGTTAGAAACAAAGCCTAAGAGAAACACCTTAGATTCCAAATCATTTGACTTAATTATAGATTCTATCTCCTCCTTATCTGGGCCATCTCCTAAAATAACAAGGGGAATTCCCTCTTTAAAAGCTTTAGTTTTTTTATAACACAAAATAAGTTTATCAAATTGCTTAACTTCAATATTCAACCTGCCAATTGCCAAAATCGCATTATTTACAATATCATTTGGCGGTTGCTCTGAAGTTAGTAACAATTTTTCATTAACAAAGTTTGGCGTATACTTTACATTTTCAAAATTATGATATTCTTTAAGTCTTTTTACAATATCGTTCGATACTCCAACTATTGCCCGGGCCTTACTATAAATTTTCTTAAAAAGAAAACTCTTTGGAATATGGTAAGCAATATTATAATGCTGAACACTAAATATCATTTTATTTAAATCAAACACAAAAAGATGTAATATTGATTCCATTACAAATCTATTGCGCATTCTAAAATCAACATAGTAATCTGCATCAATAAGTTTATAGTATTTTCTAAAAAATATTACTTTCTTTATTTGTTTTAACATTTTTACTTTAGGCTCATTTTTTCCAAGATTATATAAAGTTCCGGTATAAACATAAGTAATTTCATCTCTCACAGATATAATTGAAACCTTATAGTTTTCATTTTCCAAAAGAAAAGAAAATGAAGCTGCTACTTTTTCAGCACCACCTCCACAAAGACAATCTAAAATAATACATATATGTTTTTTACTCATCATTGAAAAAGGTTTCGTAGTCTTGGTTTTCTAAAATTATTCTCTTTCTTTCAGCAAAGTGTTTACTAAAAATACTTCTGCGCTTATCTAAAAATGTACTCTCTATTCCAGATATATGAACAATACTATGCCATAAGTCATCTGTCATGTATTTTCTGTTTCCAACAAACTCATAATCATCTGGAAATTGAAAACCTTTCCCATAATACATTATAAAGGGTACTTTAAATGTGTTTTTAGTTGGTCTATCCTCAAGGTGTCCATAAAAGTCATCATCTTGAAAAACCTCTTCTCCATGATCAGAAAAATACATCAAATAATTATTAGTGTTTTCAGTCTTTAGTTTTTCGAATACGGAATTAATTATATAATCAGTATATCTAACGGCATTATCATACTGATTAATTTTTTGATAGACTGCTCGCCTTCTAAAAGGGGTTTTGGGTATATCTTGAAAAAAATCAAACTGTTTTGGGTATCGGTTTTCATAGGAAAAATGCTCGCCTATTAAATGTAAGAAAATCACTTTGTTTGGGTATTGATCCTTTAAGGCTTCATCTACTTTATATAATAACTCTCCATCATGCTTTAAGTTATTCATAACAACTTCTTTAGAATTAAAATATCTAATTCCTGCTTGATTTGATATTCTTGCTAAAGCACTACTAGGATTAAAAGTAGGACTATGATTTGATATCCAAAACGTTTTAAATCCGGCCTTATTGAACAATGTAGTAATAGGTAATGCTAAAACCTTTTTGGGATCTTCATAATTACCTAATGTCAAAGCCTTGCTTAAAGAATGAAATGTAGATGTATTCGGGCTAATAACGTCTTGATAAATAGACAAATCATCCCTTATTTCCTCAAATAGAGGTGTTGTTTCACGATAATAACCATACAACTGCATATGGGACGATGTAGCTGATTCTCC
The DNA here is from genome assembly GCF_947495925.1 of uncultured Algibacter sp. Lineage (GTDB taxonomy): Bacteria > Bacteroidota > Bacteroidia > Flavobacteriales > Flavobacteriaceae > Algibacter_E. The sequence continues at coordinate 397,704 of NZ_CANMAU010000004.1, read as the reverse complement.
TATCACTACAATAAAAGTGTTATTTATACCAACATTTTTAATTTCTGCAACACCTGATGTTTTTTCTATTTGCGAATTAAATTCATCAATGTATTTAGAATCCTTATAGTTTAAGGCAAAAGAGCGCGATAATAAATACGGTAAATTATGTTCTATAAGCCCACTAAATTTAAGTCCTAATAACAAAACAACACATAACCCTATAATTTTATACAATCTGTAGCTATCAAAAATATATTTTATCCGAAATTTGTTTATACTAGTAACCAATAGGCGTAACCAGAATAATGGAAGAAAAAAAAGGAAGGTTACTACAAGAATCGAAAAACTAGAATATTCCTTTAAAAATTCAAAAACCTCTTCTGGATTAGTATTTATAAAAACGTAAAAAGATGAAGGCCCAAAATGGATTTTAAAAATCAAGTACATTACTGTTTCAAACCAAAACATACTTGCTACTAAAATAAGCGCACATTTAACTATAAAATTCCTGACCACCCCAATTTTCAATTGGCTGATAATAAAAACAACGAATATTGAAAAAATCAAATTTTCAAAAACATTCAAAAACCTATAAAACGAAAAGAAATGATATATTCCTTCTAGAAAATATTCTAGACATAACCAATATATAATAGTGAATAAAAAAAACTTATCTTTCAACCGATATCCTTTTTTTTGTTAATAAAGGTTTTCTAAAAACATATAACATTAAGATAAAGTAGCATAGGTAACTTACAGCATGACCTATTACTGCACCTTTCAGTTCAAATTTATTAATAAAATAGACACTAAAAAAATACACGCAACTAGCATAAAATAATTCACCAAACAAATACCATAACAGCATTCTTTTTGCCTGCATTTGGTATGCTATTACGAAAGACAAAACTTTAAACAGATCCCCTATTAATTGCCATAAAAACAGATCTTGAGCTGGAAGAAACTCCTGAGTCAATGTAATTCTAACAATCCAATATCTCAAAAAGTAGATCAAAACAAAACCCACAAAAACAAAGGGCAATATTGTTTTGTAAAACTCTAAAACCAAGTTTTTAAACCCCAAATCAGTATTGTTTTCAGATAATTTAGGCAATAAGTACAATGAAAAAAGACTTATTACAAACATTAAGTAGTACTGAGATATCTTGAGCATTGCCTCCCAATAACCAGCTTCTTTAAGTCCTATGTTTTCTATAATATAATTTTTCACAAGCACGTGTACAATTGGAATTGTCAAGGCGGTAAAAATTGCCATAATAACAAACGAACTTAACCCGTTTAAGTATTTTTTAGAAAAACTATATATTGAAATATTAGTAACGATGATTTTCACCTCTCTAACCCAAAACAAAGTAATCAGAATTAAAACTGAAGGCATAATTATTATTGCAATAATAGCTCCATTTAAATTATAAAAGTAGAGCAATACAACCACTGTTACTACGTTAACAATATAACCTATAGTATTAATAAGAATAATACTTTTATACTTTCCTAATCCATTTATAATGGATAAAATAAAAGTATTCAATGTATACAGTGGAATAACTAGAGCTAGTATCCTAAAGGCATAAATGTATTTATCTGTTGCAAAAACAAGATTACTGAAATACCCAGAAAAGAAGGCTAAAAAAGATGATACAATAATTGTGAAAGCTAAGACTAAAAAAAATGATGTTGATATAATCTGCTTTAGTGCCTTGCCATTATTCTTATTCTCAGCGGTATATTTAACAACTCCATTTTGTACTCCGCTCGAAGAAATCCCTTGACAAGTTAACAAGAAACTTCTTAAATTTCCTGTTAAGGCCATTCCTTGAGGAAGCAAAAAAAATGCTATCGCTTTTGATAAAATGAAACCAGAAATCAATCTAATAATTACACTCAGAGAATTAAAAGACGCTACTTTAAATAAACCGTTTTTCTTAAATAATTCTTTTAAAAGCAATGGTGTCCAATTTTAAAAATGCAATTTTGCGTTTAAAGCTACTATTTCTCCTCACTTTCTAAACCAAAAAGAGAGCTCCCAAAAATAAGAAGTAAAATACCAAAATACATTGTATAACTAACAAAGTGAGCTATTACAGCTCCTTCAATTCCATCATACAGGTTAATAAAGTAAATACTTGTTGTATACAAAGTAATTACTAAAAAGGCTTCTGTTAATATGTAGTGCCAGAACATTTTTTTTGCTAAAAACTGGTAAGCAATTACAATGGATAAAATCTTTACAAAATCCCCTAATAACTGCCACTGAAATAAATCTTCAACTGGGCTAAACTCTTCCGAAAAAACCACCAAAACAATATACTTTCTCATTAAGTATATTAACAAGAGTCCAATTACTAAAATAGGAAGAATCGTTTTATAAAAGCTAAACACTTCTTTTTTAAACGCTTTAACATCATTAATTTCAGAGAATCTTGGTAAAAGGTATAAGGCAATTAATGAACTAACAAGCATCAGGTAATACTTAGATATTCTAGTCATGCCTTCCCAAAAACCTGCATCCTTATAACCAATATGGTCTATAATATAAGATCTTATGGCAATCGCAACTAATGGTAATAAAACAGCAGTAAAAAAAGCCATTACAGAGTATGGAGCCATCTTTTTCAAGTAATCAGAATTGATATTATTAACCCTAATTGATGAAACCAAGCTCCGTCTATTTATAATCCCAACCAGAGTAATTAAGAAAATTAACGACTCTGCAATAACCACTGAGATTAATGCTCCATCAATCTTATTTTGATAAATTAAGAGCAGCGCGATAGAAACGCTTAAAACTTGTCCTATAATATTAATTATAATAAGAATCTTATACTTTGAAAAACCATTCATTATTGAAAATGAGAATATATTCAAAGCATAAAAAGGGAGAACTATTGCAAAAATTCTAATCACATAGGCATAGTCATTATAAGTTGGAAATATCAGGTCATTTATCCATTCTGCTTTAAAGTAACAGAAAAAGCAAACAACTACCGTTGAGACAAACGCAGCATAATAAACTGTTGACAACAATTTACTTAATTCTAAGGCATTCTCCTTAACTTCAGAAATATACTTAACTACTCCTTTGTAAAACCCTAGAGTAGCAATAGCTTGAAATGACCCAACAAAATTCCTTAAATTACCAACTAATGCCAGACCTTCTGCCCCAATAAAAATGGCTATAGCTTTTGATGTCAATAAACCACCTACGATTCTAGTTAATACCGAAGCTATTTGCAACGACGCTATTTTAACTAAAACTTTATTATTAATATAATCTATTAATTCTTTCAATTAATATATAGTTTCCTGATTAGTTTGAATCTATTTTTGAACCCTTTGCATCCGTTTTTAAACGCATAAAAGAACAAAATATTCTTTGCTTAAAAAAAGAAACAAATACAAAATCGTTTATTAGCACCTTATAAACTTTTTATATAATCCTTTATTTACAGCGTCACTCTGTTTATCTCAAATCAAATCTTCTTGATAACAAGATAATACAGGTTAATACAAAAAATAACTGAATTTGTTAAAACAATTGGAATTGAAACAGGATTTAGCAACACCCCGTAAAACACGAATAGTAAACATCCAATGGAGTTTACTATTCTTAATCTTAACATAGATTTCATTAAAAATGAAATCAAAACGGTGGCCATGGCTAAATACCCAACCCACTCGGTTTGTGAAACTCCGAAGAATTCCATGTCTTATATCGATTTGTTTCGCTTTCGCTCTACTTCTGTTAAATAAATCTTTCTTAAACGTAAATGATTTGGTGTCACTTCAACATACTCATCCTTTTGAATGTATTCTAAAGCCTCCTCTAAGGAGAATTTGATAGCAGGAACAATTTTAGCCTTATCATCTGCACCTGAAGAACGTACATTACTTAATTTCTTAGTTTTAGTAACATTAACAGTCATATCATCACCACGAGAGTTTTCTCCGATAACCTGACCTTCATAAATATCTTCACCTGGATCAACAAAAAACTTACCTCTGTCTTGTAATTTATCAATAGAATATGGAATTGCTTGTCCTTTTTCCATGGACACTAATGACCCGTTTTGTCGTTCAGGAATACCGCCTTTTAATGGTTGATATTCTTTAAATCGGTGTGCCATAATAGCTTCACCCGCGGTAGCCGTTAGTAATTGATTCCGTAACCCAATGATTCCACGAGATGGCACAATAAATTCGCAAACCATACGGTCTCCTTTTGCTTCCATGCTCAACATTTCTCCCTTACGCAATGTTACCATTTCGATAGCTTTACCCGAAACTTCTTCAGGTAAATCAATAGTCATTTCCTCAACAGGCTCACATTTAACACCATCAACTTGCTTAATGATTACTTGTGGTTGTCCTATTTGAAGTTCATAACCTTCACGACGCATGGTTTCAATTAAAACTGATAAGTGTAAAACACCACGCCCGAAAACCATAAATTTATCAGCACTATCTGTTTCTTCAACACGAAGTGCTAGGTTTTTTTCTAATTCTTTAGTCAAGCGATCTTTAATATGACGAGATGTTACAAACTTTCCATCTTTACCAAAGAAAGGCGAGTCATTAATTGTAAACAACATACTCATTGTAGGCTCGTCTATGGCTATAGTTTTCAAACCTTCTGGGTTTTCCCAATCTGCAACAGTATCTCCAATTTCAAAACCTTCTAATCCAACTATTGCACAAATATCACCAGCTTGAACGGCTTCTACTTTTTTACGGCCTAAACCTTCAAAAGTGTGTAATTCTTTAATTTTAGACTTTACTATACTTCCATCTCTTTTTACTAAAGAAATATTTTGACCAACTTTTAATTCTCCTCTGGTCAAACGTCCTATTGCAATTCTACCTGTAAAAGAAGAAAAATCTAAGGATGTAATTAACATTTGAGTCGTTCCTTCTTCTATTTTTGGTTCAGGAATATGGTTTATAACCATATCCAATAATGGCTCAATATTTTCTGTTTCTTTTTGCCAATCATCACTCATCCAATTGTTTTTGGCAGAACCGTAAACCGTTGGGAAATCTAATTGCCACTCTTCAGCACCTAATTCAAACATCAGATCAAATACCTTCTCATGAACCTCATCTGGTGTACAATTCTCTTTATCTACTTTGTTCACTACAACGCAAGGTTTTAAACCAAGGTCAATTGCTTTTTGTAAGACAAAACGGGTTTGCGGCATAGGTCCCTCAAAGGCATCTACTAGTAATAAAACGCCATCTGCCATATTTAATACACGCTCTACTTCTCCTCCAAAATCGGCGTGACCAGGTGTATCAATAATATTTATTTTTGTATCCTTATAAAGGACAGAAACATTCTTTGAGGTAATAGTTATACCTCTTTCACGTTCCAAATCATTATTATCAAGAATTAAATCTCCTGTATTTTCGTTTTCACGAAATAATTGACAGTGATACATTATTTTATCAACCAAAGTAGTTTTACCATGATCTACGTGTGCAATAATCGCAATGTTTTTAATATTAGCCATAATAGTGCCTTATTTTAAGCGTGCAAAGGTACTTATAAATAATGGATATATTGTATAATTATATCTTTTTGCAAAACTCCTTCATTTAAAATATAATCAAACCTACTAAAACAAACATAAAATTCTAACTAACAGAAATTTACACATTGCTAATAAACATTAAAAGCATCACTATTAATCATTAAAAGTACTATGGTTTAAAATTTCATAATTGTATATTTGCAACCAAAATTACAGAGACACTAAATATGGATCTTCAAAAAATTCCAAAACTAAAACATACAAATTCAGATAACTTCTTTTTACTATGCGGACCATGTGCCATTGAAGGCGAAGATATGGCGCTTCGAATTGCAGAAAAGGTAGTTAATATAACTAATAAGCTAGAAATTCCTTATATATTTAAAGGGAGTTTCAAAAAGGCTAACCGCAGTAGAATTGATAGTTTTACTGGTATTGGAGATGAAAAAGCGTTGAAGATTTTAAAGAAAGTTTCTGAAACTTTTGATGTGCCTACGGTAACTGATGTCCATGAAATTTCAGATGTGCAATTAGCGGCTCAATATGTTGATGTTTTACAAATACCTGCTTTTTTAGTGCGTCAAACAGATTTAGTTGTTGCTGCCGCCCAAACAGGTAAAGTTGTTAACTTGAAAAAAGGACAGTTTATGAGTCCTGAAGCTATGAAACACGCCGTTCAAAAGGTAAAAGATGCTGGCAATGATAAAGCATGGATTACTGATAGAGGCACTATGTTTGGTTACCAAGATATGATTGTTGACTTTAGAGGTATTCCTACCATGCGGCAATATGCACCAACAGTACTTGACGTGACACATTCTTTACAACAACCTAATCAATCAGCAGGTGTAACGGGAGGAAGACCTGATATGATTGAGACCATTGCCAGAGCTGGCGTGGTAAATAATGTAGATGGTCTGTTTATTGAAACGCACTTTGACCCAGCTAATGCTAAAAGTGATGGTGCGAACATGCTACATTTAAACAACTTAGAATCTCTTTTATCTAACTTAGTAAATATTAGAAAGGTAATAAACACCCTTTAATTTCATATATCCTTTCAGTACATGATAATAAAACCTATTATTAGGATCGTTTTTTTATTGCTCTCATTTAATATTTTTGCGCAAGACACACTACCAAAATACACATCATCTAACAAAGGTAAATTCTTTATTAGTTGGGGAGGCAATAGAGAATCATTCTCTAATTCTGATATTAGCTTTAAAGGAGAAAATTATGATTTTACGATAAGCGACGTTTCTGCAGCGGATAAACCAAAAGGTTGGCATATTGATTATATTAATCCCACAAGAATTACAGTACCACAGACAAATTTTAAAATAGGTTATTTTATTTCTGATAACTACCGAGTTTCACTGGGGTTAGACCATATGAAATATGTTATGAATAATAACAGAACAAGAACGATTAATGGTCTTATTAACTTACCAGAAACCGAACCAGGATCTATTTATAATGGAACCTATAATAAAGAAACATTTTTTGTTTCAGAAGACTTTTTACAATTCGAACATACTGATGGTTTAAATTATATTCATGTTGAATTTTCAAGATTTGATGATATATCTAAAATTTTTAATATCCAAAACACAGATAAATTTCAGATTAATTTAACCGAAGGACTGGCTAGTGGAATTTTATACCCTAAAACAAATTCAAAACTTCTACAGAAAGATAGATACGACCAGTTTCATTTAGCAGGGTATGGTATTTCTGCGCACGCAGGACTTAATTTAACCTTCTTCAAACATTTCTTTGTTCAGTTAGATTTAAAAGGAGGTTTTATTGACATGAATGATATTAGAACTACGAACAACCCAGTGGATAGTGCTTCTCAGCATTTCTTTTACTTGCAGCGTGTTATATCTTTTGGAGGTGTTTTTCGAATTTAAATAAACCAAGCCCTTTTACTTTTACTTAGTTGATTAGACGCAGCATGCAGTAACTTTATGAAATTTTCATGATCTAAATCTTCTATCGATTTAAGCTGAATAGACCTTACTTGCTTCCTTTTATTATCATTTTTTAAAACTGGAAATTCTTTTTCAAGTAAAATCCCTTGCACAAAGGCAACATCAACATAATCTTTCCCTTTTAATATATTTAAATAAATCATAGGTTTCTTCCCAAAATTATAGAAAGGAATTCTATAACTATATCGTTCTTCCACCTCTGGTAGAACCCTTAAAATAACACTCCTTACATATAACATGATGGACTGATATGGTTCCTTTTGATTAAAAAAATATTCGTCTACTGGTTTCATTACTCTTAGAATTAAAACATTAAAAGTAGTAATTAAAAGGAGTAAATTCATTTTATTTATTAGTCGTTTTTTTAAAAAATATGACAAAAATTATTTACCTTTATGTATCGACAAACAACAACCAAAATGACTGATATTACAAAAAAAAGAGGACTGTTCTTTTGCTCTTTATTCTTAATAACCTTGATTTTCTCTACTAAAAGTTTGGCTCAAAGTTATGAAACTAAAGAAGGAGACTCCATTAATCCCAGAGTTTATGTAACTGCTGGATATTATTTCCCATCCATCAACACGTCACTTAGAATTGATGGAAGACTTGGTTTAGGGACAGAAATAGGCCTTGAAGACTTAGGTTTAGAAGAAGACAAAAGTGTTTTTAAATTGGGAGGTGTTGTTCGAGTTTCACCAAAATCTCAATTAGCAATTTCATATACAAGTATTAACAGGAATGCAAGTGCAACTCTTGAAAGAGATATAACTATTGGCGAGACCACTTTCGAAGCAGGCTCTGGTTTAAGTTTTAAATTTAATGTAGATTACTATGCATTAACATGGAGATATTCTTTTTTTAATGAAAAAAACTGGAATGCTGGCCTTTCATTAGGAGCTAGAGCAGTGTCTATAAATACTGGTTTTAACGCGCGAGTTAACAGTAGGTTCTTAGATGAAAATACATCGGTAACAGCACCTGCGATACTTTTTGGTGTGCATGGTAGTGCTTATTTAACCCCTAAGCTCTTGGCAAGATACTCCTTAGAATACTTTTACCTAAGTGTTAATGGTATAGACATAAACGTAGTGGAATCTAACGCGTCTGTCGAGTACTTTTTCTTTAAAAAATTTGGCCTTGGTCTTGCCTATTCCACAAATGACTACTTAGTTAGAGACGTGCCGTTAGGAGAGGACTTTAATGGTAAGATTGACTTTAATTTTGGCGGGTTCAATTTATTTTTATCAGGAAGGTTTTAGCCTAATCATCCCTGTAATTAGCATAATTACTTGTTTTATATAACATAAGACCTTACAAAGAGTAAACAGCACATATTCAAGTTTATTCAAAAATATGATGACAGATTGAAATTATTTTATTTACTTTGTAATTCAAAGTACTTTTATATGGAATCAAAAGATTATCTAAAAGACATTAGTGACATAAAAAATATGATGAATAAATCATCCCGTTTTATTTCACTAAGTGGTTTATCGGGAATTTTAGCAGGAGTCTATGCCATAATCGGAGCTGCAATTGCTTACTGGCTAGTTACAACTTCTGAAAGAGGTTATTTAATTTTAGACGGCACAATATTTAGAATTTGTGTGTTTATATTATTAATGGTAGCCCTTTGTAGTGTAGTCACCGGAATAATTCTAACAACAAAAAAAGCCAAAAAACAAGGTGCAAAAATTTGGGATGCCACGTCAAGAAGATTAGTTTTTAATTTTTTAATTCCTTTAGTTGCTGGCGGCCTTTATATTTTAATTATTCTTGGCCAAGGAAAGTATGGACATACTGGGGGGTTAATGCTCATATTTTACGGATTAGCACTAGTAAACGCCTCAAAATATAGCATTGGAGATATCAAGTATTTAGGTTTTATTCAAATAATTTTAGGTTTAATTGCTGGGACATTTCCAGGATACGGATTTTGGTTATGGGTTTTAGGTTTCGGAATTATGCATATTTTTTATGGTACTTGGATGCATTTTAAGTATGATAAATAAAGTTCCTTAAGCCTTTAGCAATATTCAAAAAATGAAAATTTTTAAACAAATATTATTCTATATACTTTTTATTGCAATAGACTTAGCCCTATGGATTATCATTGGTTTAGTTCTTTTAAATTACGAAGGATTTTATGATGAATCTAAAGGAGAATACTTTAGCCTAAAAAGCATGACAACCATCGAGAAAATTGCATATTTTTCTTATTACATTTGGATTATCTCGAATATTACTTTGATTATATACATTGCCAATGGTTTAATAAAAAAATACATATTAAAATAAATTCCCGCCTTCACTGGAATGACAAAAAATGAGCATCATAACCAACATAAATAAAGCATTCGACCACCGCATTAGATTAGGCATCATGTCTATTCTAATGGTAAATGAGTATGCCGATTTTAATATGCTAAAAGACCTTTTAGGAGCTACAGACGGTAATTTGGCAAGCCATACCAAAGCCCTTGAAAAAGCAGAATATATAAAAGTAGAAAAGCAATTTATAGGGCGCAAACCTAATACCCGGTACTCTACTACTGCATTGGGAAAAGCAGAATTTAAAAAACATATTGAAGCCCTTGAAAAATTAATAAATAAACAATAACCTCTTGCCTTTGCGGGAATACAAATAGAAACAAATTTTTTTATCAATTTACTTTGTAATTCAAAGTACTTTAAAATTATATTATGGAAGACTCACAAAAACCTCAACAAAACAAATTCGGAAATTGGTTTAAATCATCTATTACAGCAAGAATGCTCATGGTAGGCTTTTTAACCTTTGTACTCCTTATTCCCTTATTCTTTATTCAAGATTTAATCCGAGAGCGATCACATAGGCAAACCGAAGTTATTGACGAAATAAATGAGCAATGGGGAAGCGAAGTGCTTATCTACGGCCCTATTTTAAAAGTTCCTTACAAAACGTACAAACAAAAAACCGTTACAGATAAAAAAACAAACCAGGTATATACCGAAACCATCGAAGAGATTCGTAATGCCTATTTCTTTTCAGAAAATCTAAACATAAGTACCAATATTAATCCTGAAACAAAAAAAAGGGGCATTTACACAACAGCTGTTTATAACAGTAATATGAACATTTCTGGAGCATTTCTAAAACCAAGTTTTAGTGATATTGAAATTAATGAGAAAGATATTATTTGGAACAAAGCAAAAATCATCATTCAGTCTTCAAACGTGAAAGGTGTAAACGAAGCCAACTTACAACTCAATAATGCCGCTTATCCCCTTACCTCAAAATACAACAGCAAAAAAACCTATAAGTATAACGAGGTAGTGCTTCATACTCTTGAATCAAAACATATTAAAGCAGAACAACTTAATTTTAAAAAACCATTAATTTTTAATATCGATTTCAACATTAAGGGAAGTAAGCAAATTCGTTTTATCCCAACCGGAAAACATACCGAAGCACAAATAAAATCAGACTGGAAAACAGCCAACTTCTTTGGCGAATTCCTTCCTTACAATCAGGATAAAATCACGGATGAAGGCTTTAATGCCAAATGGAAAATTTTAGACCTCAATCGCCCTTTCTCACAAGAACATTTCAATAACATTCCAGATTTAAAAGAATTTGCTTTTGGAGTCAATTTTATGATTCCCGTTGATGAATATCAAAAAAGTGAACGCTCCACAAAATATGGTTTCTTAGTTATAGGCTTAACATTTCTTGTGTTTTTCTTAATCCAAACCTTAAGCAAAATAAACATTCATCCGTTTCAGTATTTAATGATCGGGCTTGCACTTACCATGTTTTACACGCTATTAGTATCCATATCAGAACACAGTAATTTCCTAAAAGCCTACTTAATCTCAGGTGTTTCAGTAATAAGCCTCATTACACTATACTCAAAATCCATCCTTAAAATCATCAAATTTCCCATATTTATAGGATTATCATTAACCGCATTATATACGTTCATTTACGTCATTATTCAATTAGAAAATTATGCGCTTTTAGTAGGTAGCATTGGGCTATTCTTAATCCTAGCTATCGTCATGTTTATATCTCGAAAAATAGATTGGAACAACGGGTAATTTTATTAGTTAATTATTTATGCGTTACCTCGATGAAAAATCGGGGTCGCGCTTTCCGTTCCAAGTCCTCGCACCTCCTTCGTCGGGCTGCGGGCTATCCACTACAATCCCTAACGCAAATCGTAACTATATGAAACATTTTATAATAACAAGTAAAACCATAGCTATTTTAAGCTTTGCAATAGGTACTATCCTATTCATTTTACAACTATACCGTTTCAATTCAGGTAATCTAATTCACACAGGCATTATATTCATAATGTCAGCAGTAATAATTAATACTATATCCCTCCTGGTCTTATTATTTGGCTTACTAGGAAATACAGATAAGTTGGAAATACTAAAAACAATAGGTATAGTATTAGCAAATATTCCAATCGCCATTATATACTTCTATTTATTAATCAATTTTTTATAAAATGAGATTTAGCAGCACATACTTCATAATTGCTTTGCTTTTCTTTATTATAGAAGCACTCGTAGCTATATTTCTAAAAACTGGTTTCATAAGACACACATTTGGAGATTTTCTATGTGTCATTCTACTGTATTGTTTCTTCAAAAGTTTCATTAAAGGTCATCATTTTACAATTGCCAAATCAGTTTTAGCAATTGCCTTTACCATAGAGTTTTTACAGCTCACCAATTATCTAGAATTCTTCAATTTACAGAACAATCATTTAGCAAAACTCGTTTTAGGCAGCACATTTGAATTTTCAGATTTAGTAGCCTACACACTAGGTATTATTACCACAATTGCCCTCGAATTTAAAATTCACAAACTATGGATTTCATAAAACAGCTCTTTTTGTCCCGATTCAAAATATTCACTTTAGTTAGTGTTTCCATACTATTTAGTATCATTTTATTATTGATTAGAATGAAGTTAACACACAACTTCTTCTATTTGTTTCTAGTCTGGAATTTATTTTTAGCAGTCATTCCCTTTGCCATAAGCACATATTTAGTAAGTCTCTCCAAGCTTAATACATTGTGGTTAGTACTTTGTTTTGGGGTTTGGCTGCTTTTTTTACCTAATGCACCATATATCATTACAGATTTATTGCATTTAAAAATAAGTCCAACTCATTTATTGTGGCTCGATATTCTTGTTGTTTTGTCTTTTGCCCTAAATGGATTATTACTTTTTTATTTATCAATTATAGACATAAAAAGTGTTTTACGAACTTTTCTAAGTAAAAAGAAAGTAAACTACGTGATAACAACAATATTTTTTCTAACTGGCTTTGGCGTGTATTTGGGTAGGTTTCTACGCTATAACTCTTGGGAAATTATAAATCATCCAAAATATCTAATTGTAGATATTTTGGACATAGCCATAAAACCAATTGCTCATCAAGAAGCTTGGTTATTTACAATACTCTTTGGTACTTTTTTATCTCTTAGCTTTTGGGTTTTTAATCACCTCTATGCCAAACCATCAACATAATTCTGCAAATAACTGAAACGCTCGGTAAGCAATCCGTTTTCGGTCATTTTAGCACGTTGTAAAACGCCATCTTTATCGTTATTAAAAAACGCTGGGATAACATGTTCAAGAAACTGTTCTCCAAAACCTTCGCTAGCATCTTGCGGTAATTCACATGGCAAATTATCGACAGCCATAACGGTTATGGCTTTTTCATTTTTATAATCTACTTCTTTTTCTGTTTCTGGGTTGTAACCATAAATAGGATCTGCAATAGTAGATGCCCTTAAGGTGGTGGCCACAGGACCGTCAACATCACAACTAATATCTGCAACTACTTTAATATTGAAATCAGGCGATTTTACATCCGCCCTAGTATATAAATAAGGCGCGCCATCTCCGTAAAAATGTCCAGCGACATAATAATCGGTTACCCTAGCAAATCGCATAAAATTAGATTCGTAAGCTTCTGGATGATTAAAAAAATCAAAAACATCGTTAACTTCTTTTCCCTCTTTACGCTTATTATAATCTAAAACATCAATTTTACAATAAACAGGTTCATTAAAACGCTCATTTAAATATGCGTCTACAGAAACACTTTTAATATGCATAGCATCCAACATCTCTTGAGCTCCATTTGATACTTTTCCACTTCCTGTAAGTAAAATTTTGATGTTAGGCACTTCTATTTGATTTAACTCTCTTATTAGCGCTTGTTGGTTTGGCAATGGTCCTGCTTTTGGTAATTGCCATGACTTATATTTCAATCCCCAGGCTCTAAAACCATTGTAAGCACCAACAATGCCTGCATAGCGACCGAAACCTATAAGCCGAAATCCTTTTTCATTGACAATAGTTTCGTGGTCATAAAGCTCAATATTCTTTTCTAGAACAGCTTTTAATAGACTTCTATTATAGGGCTGTTTTTTAATGGTATGTGAAAAGAAAAAATATTTTTTGTTTGGAATAAGTGCCTTTATAGGAACTTCCTTTACCCCAATCAGAACATCACAATCTGATACATCTTCTGAAACTTCAAAACCTGATTTTTCATATGCATCATCTGGAAATACGCGAATATCTGAAGCTTCCACTTTAAACACCGCCTCTGGGAATCTATTTTTTGCTTCTTCCAGTTTTGATGGTGAAAATACCACGCGGCGATCTGGCGGATTTTTGCGTTCTTTTATAATGGCAAATTTCATAAGCTATATCTTTTAAGCCCCCAAAAGAGGTAAATGTTTTCTTTTATGATAGGTTAATGCAAGTAAAATGCAATGTTTTAATTCTAATTCTGGTAACTCATCATCTATTTTTAACACAATTGCTCTATTCCCTTCAAACGTAAATTCATTTCTGTAAATAGTCTTAAAAGTAGAGACTAAGCTAGAAGAACATTGAAAATAAAGGGCGTATTGATTTGGGCTTTTAGCTTTCCAATCCATCCTAATGGTACTGCCGTGTTTAGTAAGGTAACTAGGTTCTCCCCATTTTAATGTTTCTTCTAGACTTTCAATACGGCTCTCTTCTTCAGCTACTTCAAGCACCAATTCCCTGAGGTAAAGCATTTTTGACTTTATATGTATGGGATATGCAATAAATACTTCTTTAACCCTTGGACTACTAACAAGCTGCATATACTGAAAGAATTGGAATAATTTTTGCTCTAAAGTAGTAGGAATTAAAATGAATTACAAACTTTTTGATACCTTTGCTGCCCGCGTTAAGGATTGAAACGACATTCTTTTTGTGCTTAGTATTAAGTTTCAAAACAATAGATACTCTTGAATGGATTACTGTATTTGATGAGATACTGAAACAAGTTCAGCACAAGAAAGATATAGAGGAAAGCCTGACCCGATAGGGTAACGCGAAAATAAAAAATACTATTTCAATAATAATGGGGTCGACTGGTTTTGACAGCGAGATTAATTGAACGGTAAGCACGTCGTGTAATGGCATTGAAACACGTAAAAGGCTAGACCAAATTTTAAACGGCGAGAATAACTACGCTTTAGCTGCATAATTCGAATTATAGTAGAATTAGCCTAGGTACACAAGGTGTACAAGCTTTATGTCTCCGGAAAGCCTTGATTGACGGCGTTCCATTTTGAGGCATCGTAAATGTCAATATAGTTTGAGCAGTGCTTTGATGCTTTTACGAAACTAAAGAAGCTAAGTTGTAAGTGGGTTGTCTTTAACCAGCTTGCAATCGAAAACCCAAGAAAAGAATAAACGTGTAGAAAGCCCTTTGGTTACTTGTTTGGACGAGAGTTCGATTCTCTCCGACTCCACAGAAACCCAAGTATATAGTATATATACTTGGGTTTTATTATTTAGGGATCAATATAAGTTTGAGTGATTTTAATACTCAGTATCCGATATTGGATTGAGCAAGTAAAAACAATTATTTGCGGATTTTTATCTGGGTAAAGGTGAAACAATAAGTTTTCCATGTAATTATTTATGCCAATCCTCAATTAGTCTGAATTTAAAGAAACTTACTTTCTTCATAAATAATTCTAGGAGTATAATTTGCAGGTTTTGAATTTTTAGAATATTTAAATTTTCTTGTATTAAGAGAACTAGCGCATTTCCCAATATAAACGCACTTTCCCTTAATATATTCAATATACTCCTCAACAACAGCAATTTCTATTTTGTGATTATTATTTAAATAGTCTAGCAACGTATCAATTTCAATATTTACATTTCTAATTTCTGTTTTAAATCGGTAAAGGTCTTTTGCAATTTTTACTTTTATTGATCTATACATTTCAGGAGAGAATAAAATAGAGGATTCATATACTTTTAACTTTTTAAAGTGCATACTTGACGGCAATTTACCATTATCAAAAGAAATAATGTCAAGCACCTTAATATTAGCCTTACAGTGTCTCTGAATGTCTTCAATTTCACTATTTAATAACTTCAATTCATTTCCTTTCTTTCTTTTATCTAGTAGGATTAAAATAAAAAAATTAGCAACCAACGCCGCTATTGCACCAATAACTGCGGCTGACAAATCACTATTAAAATACTCCATATGCTTTTTTTTGTTTGAGATTAACATTTCAATTAATTACTAATTTAGTTAATTCTCCAATATATTTTAGTTTAACAAAGTTCCGGCAATTCAATTTAAATAAAAAAAACTTCTAAAGATGAACTTATTTATTGACGTAGTAGTCACGTTTAATAGTTAAGAAGTCTTGATAGAAAATGTGACCTAGAATACCCTTAAACTAATTTTTAAAAACAGTAATTCATTTAAAAATTAATAATAAGCTTTACTTAGAAGTTCAAAAATAATCTTTCATGGATACCTTTACTTTGATAATAGTTAATCGCCTATAAATAAATTATTATATCTATTTTGTAATATCAAATAACAGTATGAAAATGCTTAATACTTAGGCGCTGAACTTTGTTTTAGCATAAATACTAACCAAGAATTACTTGGCCGATATTACTGTTCTATACATTTTAGCTTGTCCATGAAAAACTCCTTATACTTTATTTCTGTAATTTCTTTAGAACCTTTAGTACCTCTAAGTTTTATTGACTTAATTGGAGACTTTTTTAAAGCATCCATCTTTGACTGAGATAGATTTGCTTTAAACAAAAACTCCCCGCATTCCATATCCCAGGAGTGGTAAAAAGATACTACTTGATTATTTTCTAAAGTAATTTTTGTAGATGAACGATTGTTAGAAAAATAACTAACACAACCAAGATCTACTTTCGCATTTATAAAAACACTTGTTTTACGATCTCTCCTGAACAACTCAATAGATAGATCGTTTGTAAGCTTATATGCTTCAGTTCTTACTGTTTTAACATTATAAAAACGATCAAACTCATTAATACTATAGTGGCAGGTGTTTCTATACAACAAATCTGTTGTCATTAATTCTGTCTGCTCTTTTTTTAAATAATCCCCATTAGTTTCTCCTGAAACACTTTTAACTATCGAGTCTCTAATATAAAGCTCTCTTATCTTAACCTGTTCTGATAATTAGCGAGCAATAGAATCTTTAATGAATCGCTCCCTAGATAATTGTTTTACCTTAAGTCTATTTGCAATGGAATCCTTAAGAAATTCTTCTCTATTTTTCTTCTGAATCTCCTCTCTTTTGGATAGAGAGTCTTTAATAATCTTATCCCTAATCAACTTCTGCTGTGAAACTACTTTTCTAATCGAATCTCTTATAAATTGATCTCTAATAGCCTTTTGTTTTGCAAATGCTTTAGCTATCGAATCCTTTACGAAAAACTATCTTACAAGATTTTTTTCCAAATTAACCTGAGCTATGGAATCTTTAACAAAGTCTTCTCTTATTCTCTTCTGTCTTGCAACTACTTTTGCCAGTGAATCACTTACAAATTGATCCATCATAAGCTTTTGTTTTGCAACGGCCTTTGCTACGGAATCTTTTAAAAATTGTTCATTGATTAACTTTTGTTGTGCAACAACTTTTGCAATTGAGTCTTTGACGAATTTTTCTCTAATTGCTGCTAGTCTTTCCTCCTCTTTTTTTGCTATTTCATTAACCTTTTTTTGTCTATTTTCCTTAACTGTAATAGCCCTTGCTCTTTGCTTTTCCTGATATGCATAGTACAAGTCCATCATTTCCTCATTGACCTCTAGATCATCTACGGCAACAATTCCCACCCATTCTTTATATTTAACTCTATAATTATCTCTACCTAAATAATCTAATACAAAACACTTCTCTTCTTCTTTAAAATCAGTAATTGGTTGAGACAATTCATTTAAGCTTTTCTTTAAATTTTTATAGAGGCTACCATCAACAGAAAATTGAGTTGGAATATAATCTCCTGTGAAAATAGACTCCATGAAAATAAAAAAATAAAAAATATTTAGTCAAAACCCTAGTTTTCAGAAAATTTAAGTACTTAACTGAAATAACAATAAATAATAGCGGGTATTTAACATATTCTCAGTAAAATAAGAATCACACTATTTATAAAACAAAAAACCTGTATAAAATTTAATTATACAGGCTTCGGTATTCTCTATTTTAAAGACTTACTAAAGTTTAACTCACTTTTTGCTTTTCTTTCATTTGCTCTAACAACTGTAATTCGTGCTGAATTTCTTGCTTTCTTTCATTAAACTTTCTAACTTTTTCATCAATTATTGCCTGATGTTTAAGTCTTTTTTCGCGTCTTAAAGCATCTTTTTCAAGTTGCTTATTCTTCTCTCTCTTCATTGCCATTTTTTCTCTGGCAACAGACATATATGAAAAACCATACATGCATGCAAATAATAAGGCAATGATACCTAATATGATATAACCGTTATCCATGTGCTATTAAATTGTAATTAAAGTCCCAAAAAGACTGCTATTAATTTATGAAATATGTAAAAAAATGACATATTTTTAATAAAGATATAATAAAAATCTCTTGAAAATGAAATAAAAAAGGTGAATGGCTTAAAAAATGGTTAAAAGATTAGAGCGCTATAAAAAAACCTTAAATATGAATAAACTAATGAAGAAATTATAAAGTGAACAGTTGAAAAACTAGTTGTTATTATGAAGTATAAAATTATTAGATTCCCAATTAAGAAGTCCCCCTTGTAAGTTATAAATTTCAACAAAACCGACTTCTTTAAAAAACTTAATACTTTTTTCACTGCGTTTTCCTGAGCGACAATAAATAAAAACAGGTTTTTTAATATTTAAATTACCAATGGAATCTATAAAGTCCTCAGAAAAATAATCAATATTAGCAGCATTACGAATATGACCTTGAGCATATTCTGCAGGTTTTCTAACATCTATAAGTTGAACTTGTTTGTTATCAATCAAAGACTTAAATTCTTTTGGACTTACATGCGTTAAACCTTCATTTTGTAACTTATAGTTACAGTTAAAAAAGAATATTATAAATGTAAGGCAAAAAAAGAATCTATAATCCTTCATTAGAAACTATTCAAAGTCCACAACATCTCCAGTCCATTCTAACATTCCTCCCTCAAGATTATAAGCATTTTCAAAACCAAGTTGCTCCATGACCTGACAAGCTTTACCGCTTCTATTTCCTGACCTACAATACACATAGTAATTCTTATCTTTATCTAAATCCTCTATTTCACTCAAGAACTCTTGACCTTTATAAATATCAATATGAATGGCATTCGGAATAATTCCATCAGCAACTTCGGCATCCGTTCGTACATCAATCACTACGGCATTATCATCACCTGCTAATTGTTCTGCCCATTCTTCTTGTGTTAAATCTTCCATGTTTTTATAATATAATTACGACGTCGCAAAATTAAGACATCTAAAATTATAGACGAAAAAAAAACCAAAGTATTACACTTCGGTTTTTCTTCATCTTTAATACTTATTAAACTTTAATAGAGCAGCCAATAGCCTTTGTTTCTTTTTCTAATACTTCTTCTCCTTTTAATAAGGCATCAACGGCATCTTCAACATATTTTGTTGTTACAGCTGAAGCATCCTTGTAGTTATTATCTATCGCTCCAATATATTCTACGACATTGCCTTTGCTCGTTTTCTCTAAAACGAAAATATGCGGAGTTTTTGTTGCTCCATATTTTGGATAAACACTTTGGTCTGCGTCAATTAAATATGGAAAGTTAAAACCTTTTTCATCTGCTCTCTTCTTCATTTCGGGTAAGGCATCTCCAGGCTTAACCATTACATTATTAGGCATAATTGCAACTACAGGGTAACCCTTTGAAGCATATTTTCTATTTAATTCTATAATCCTGTCCTCGTACATAACAGCATAAGGGCACGTATTACATGTAAAGGTTACTATAAAACCCTTGGCATCTTTATAATCGGATAACGAAACCATCTTACCATCAATATTTTTAAGCTTAAAATCTTCAGCTACATCGCCAATTTTATAGCCACCTCCAGATTTTAAATTAACGGTAAAAGCACTTATTAATACAACTAAAACTAATAATGACATTAACTGAACTGATTTTTTCATGGTTTTTAGTTTAAAAAATGTTTAACTTCTTTTTCTAACTCTTCATAAGTGAACGAGCGTTCGTAAAATTTACTTTTGTTACGATTATAAATGATAGTTGCCGGAATAGAACCAGACCACTTTTTATCAATTTTTGGAATCCAAGCATTCATATCAGGGTCATCCAAAGCAATTACTTTAGATGATATTTTTTTATCGCGAATAAAAGGTTTTAATTTTTTATCATATACATGTGGAAAATCTAAACTAACCAGTAAAACCTCAACATTATCATCGCTAAACTGTCCATGTAACTTTTCAAAAGAAGGTAATTCCTTAACGCAAGGAGCACACCAAGTTGCCCAAAAATTTATAACATGAACTTTATTATCCTTTATATTTAAAAACTTCTCAAAACCTGCATAATCATAAACTTCTAGTTCAATATCTTCTCTAGAATCCACGTCTTTGATAACTTTATCTGATTCATTCCGAGACAGAGGAACTTCTTTTTTACTTTTTCCACAACTTACCATTAACAGAATGGCAATAAATAACACATTTAACTTCATAAGCATAAAACTAATTAATACTTCTTTGAAAATCTTATAGTTTAACAAACATTTAAATAAAAACTACTTAGAAGTTTTGCTTAATACTTTTTTCATTTCTATATTTGACATCGTTATTAAAAATAAAATGAACAAAAATTTAAATAATACTTGGTGGTGGTGCTTTCGAAATTAATCTTCGTGAAGTAAAATCCTAGTATATTTAAAACTTAAAATATTCAAAAGGCTTGTCATTCACGACAAGCCTTTTTCTTTGTTCTGAATTGATTTCAGAATGAAACAAAAAATATAAAATGAAAAAATTTAGTCTTTACACACATCACAAAAGAATCTTAACAGATACTATCACACCAGTTACGGTTTATTATAAAATTCGTGATAAATACCCTAATAGTATTTTGTTAGAAAGTGGTGATTATCATAGAAGTCACAAAAACTTTTCATACATCTGTTTTAACCCAATTGCTACCATAAAAGTTGAGAACGAAGTTATTTCACAAACTTTTCCCGATGGAAGTTCTACAGAGTTAAACATTACAGATGATGTTAATGTAGTTGATGAGATTTATAATTTCACAAAACGATTTGACACTAAATCTGAAGAAAATTTCAAATTCATTAACAACGGAATATTCGGTTATACCGCCTATGACGCCGTAAGATATTTCGAAGATATTCAAATTAGTAAAAAAGATGATTCAGTAGTAATTCCTGATATATACTATGCCGTTTATCAAAACATCATAGCTATTAATCATTTTAAAAATGAAGCTTATATTTTTGCACATTGCTATGAAGGTGTAGAAAATAATATCGATGCCATTGATAAATTGATAAATGTTCAAAATTTCGCATCCTATAACTTTAATTCAAAAGGAGACATAAAATCTAATTTAACAGATGATGAGTTTAGAGAACATGTTGAAGTAGCAAGAAAACATTGCCAACGTGGAGATGTTTTTCAATTGGTTTTATCGCGACGTTTTTCTCAAGAATTTACGGGCGATGATTTTAATATTTACAGAGCCTTAAGAAGCATAAACCCTTCGCCTTACCTATTCTATTTTGATTATGGCGATTTTAAAATATTTGGAAGCTCGCCAGAAGCACAACTTATTGTTGATGATGGGTTAGCAGAAATTCACCCCATCGCAGGAACGTTTAAAAGAACTGGAGATGAGCAAAAAGACGAAGTTTTAGCCGAAAAATTAAAAAGCGACGATAAAGAAAATGCAGAACATGTTATGCTAGTTGACTTAGCCAGAAACGATTTAAGTCGCCATGGAAGTCAAGTAAAAGTAGTAACCTATCGAGAGGTTCAGTTTTTCTCTCATGTTATTCATCTTGTAAGCAAAGTAACAGGGCAAAAACATGATACAACCTCAACCATGCAAGTAGTGGCTGACACATTTCCTGCTGGGACTTTAAGCGGTGCGCCAAAACACAGAGCTATGCAATTGATTGAGCAATACGAAAAAACCAGTAGAGCATTTTATGGTGGGGCCATTGGTTTCATGGATTTTGATGGTAACTTTAATCACGCCATTATGATAAGAACCTTTTTAAGTAAAGACTATAAATTAAACTGGCAAGCAGGCGCTGGATTGGTTTCAAAATCCAACCAAGAAAGCGAATTACAAGAGGTTTATAATAAATTAGGAGCATTAACTAAAGCTATTAAATTAGCAGAAGATATTTAAGATGAAGAAAATATTAGTTATAGATAATTACGACAGTTTCACATACAATCTTGTTCATTATTTAGAAGATTTAAACTGTGATGTAACCGTAGTAAGAAACGACAAATTAGCTTTAGAAGATGTTACACCTTTTGATAAGATTGTATTATCTCCAGGTCCAGGAATTCCAGATGAAGCGGGTCTTTTAAAACCAATCATTGAAAAGTATGCACCTACAAAAAGTATTCTAGGTGTTTGTCTAGGGCAGCAAGCCATTGGCGAAGTTTTTGGAGGTTCTCTAATTAATTTAGATGACGTTTATCATGGTGTTGCTACTAACGTTACAATTAGCGTTGACGACGAATACATCTTTAATAATTTAGATAAAAACATTGAAGTGGGACGTTACCACTCGTGGGTTGTAAATCCAGAATTACCAGAAGTTTTAGAAGCCACTTCTTTTGATGAAAACGGACAAGTAATGTCGTTAAGACACAAATTTTATGATGTTAGAGGCGTGCAATATCACCCAGAATCTGTTTTAACACCAGAAGGTAAAAAGATATTAGAAAATTGGGTTAACAACTAGTTAAAAAGTAAAATGAAAGATATACTCAACAGACTAATAAATCACGAAACCATCTCAACTGAGGAGGCTAAACAGGTTATTGTGAACATATCAAACGATATGTATAACCCAAGTCAAATTGCATGTTTCCTTTCGGTTTATATGATGCGTAGTATTACTATAGAAGAATTACAAGGTTTCAGAAATGCGCTGTTAGAACTTTGTGTTTCTGTTGACTTAAAAGACTTTAACGCTATAGACATTGTAGGTACTGGTGGAGATGGAAAAAACACATTCAATATCTCAACACTATCAGCTTTTATAACAGCTGGAGCTGGAGTTAACGTTTCCAAACATGGCAACTATGGTGTATCATCTACATCTGGCTCATCTAATGTTATGGAAAATTTAGGTGTGAAATTTTCGAATGATGAAGACTTTTTAAAACGTTGCTTAGATCAAGCTGGAATATGCATATTGCACGCACCACTGTTTCATCCTGCAATGAAAAATGTTGCTCCCATAAGAAGAGAATTAGGTGTTAAAACGTTTTTCAACATGTTAGGCCCTTTGGTAAATCCATCTTTTCCTAAAAATCATGTTCTAGGTGTTTTTAGTTTAGAACTGTTACGCCTATATAGTTTTTTACATCAAAATTCTGGACATAACTACAATATTGTTTATGCTCTTGATGGTTATGATGAACTTTCATTAACTGGAAAAGCTAAAATTATTTCCAATCATACTGAAAAATTATTTTCACCTGAAGATTTAGGAGTAAAACAAATACAACAAGAAGCCATTTTTGGAGGAAACACAATTGAAGATGCAGCAAATATATTTGTAGACATTATAAATGGAAAAGGAACCGAAGCACAAAACAATGTCGTTTGTGCAAATGCTGGATTAGCAATAGCCACTTCAAAACAAATTTCACACCATGAAGGCTTTGAAATAGCAAAGGAATCTTTGTTTTCTGGAAAAGCAAAAACAAGTTTAGATAAATTGATTGAGCTAAGTAAGTAATGAACATTTTAGATAAAATAACACTAGATAAGCGTAAAGAAGTTGCGCTAAGAAAAGATTTAATACCTGTTTCTCAATTAGAGCAATCTGTTTTGTTTGAACGAGAAACCATTTCACTAGCTAATAAATTAAGCAATAGTAAATCTGGAATTATAGCTGAACACAAACGAAGGTCTCCTTCAAAACCTGTAATAAATAATGGATTAAACGTTCAAGATGTGGCGAGTGGATATGAAAATGCAGGTGTTTGCGGTATGTCTGTTTTAACGGATGGCAAATACTTTGGTGGTTCTTTAGACGATTTATTAACTGCTAGAGCAAGTTTTAATTTACCGCTATTGAGAAAAGAGTTTATAATTGATGAATACCAATTATTAGAAGCTAAAGCCTACGGTGCAGATGTTATTCTATTAATTGCAGCAATTCTTTCGAGGGATGAAATAAAACAATTCTCAGAATTTGCAAAAAGCTTGAAATTAGATGTTTTATTAGAAGTACATAACGAAAAAGAACTACACAAATCTGTCATGCCAAGTCTAGATATGCTTGGTGTTAATAACAGAAACTTAAAAACTTTTGATGTTAGTTTAGACACCAGTAAAAGTTTAAGTAAGCTAATTCCTGATGACTTTGTAAAAGTATCAGAAAGCGGTATTAGTCATATTGAAGCTATTAAAGAATTACAACCATATGGTTATCAAGGTTTTTTAATTGGAGAAAATTTTATGAAAACAGATAATCCCGGAGAAAGTGCAACTCAGTTTATCAAAAATTTAGAACTATGAAACTGAAAATTTGTGGTATGAAATACCAAGATAATATAGAGCATGTTGCTTCACTGCAGCCAGATTATCTTGGGTTTATATTCTATGAAGACACACCAAGACATTTTGACACCAAAATTCCTGAAATTTCAAATACCATTAAAAAAGTAGGTGTTTTTGTAAATGAAGAAATAAGTACTGTAATTGAAAAAGTAAATGAATTCAATTTACAAGCTATTCAATTACATGGTGAAGAATCGCCTTATTACTGCAGTATATTACGTTCAACCGAATTATTTTCTGATCCAGAACCCATTGAAATAATTAAAGTGTTCTCTATTAAGGATGAATTCAATTTCGCTGCTCTAGACCCTTATGAAAATACATGCGATTACTACTTATTTGATACCAAAGGAAAATTACCTGGAGGAAATGGTTATAGGTTTGATTGGAGTCTTTTAAACAACTACCCATCAACAAAACCTTTCTTTTTAAGTGGTGGCATTGGGTTAGACCAAGTAGACGATATCAAAAAATTTAAAGAAAGTGAAGCTTATAAATATTGCTATGCCTTAGATGTAAATAGCAAGTTTGAAAAAGAGCCTGGACTTAAAAATATTTCAATTTTAAGAGAATTCATTAATAAACTTAATGATAAAAAAACTATGAATTATAATGTAGATGAAAAAGGATATTATGGCGAATTTGGTGGCGCATTTATTCCAGAAATGTTATATCCTAATGTAGAAGAGTTACGCCAGAACTACTTAAAAGTAATGGCTGAACCTGATTTTCAAAAAGAATTCAATCAGCTTTTAAAAGATTACGTTGGTCGCCCTTCTCCACTCTATTTTGCCAAACGCCTTTCGGAAAAATATAATGCAAAAATTTACCTGAAGCGCGAAGATTTAAATCACACTGGTGCCCATAAAATCAACAACACTATTGGACAGATTTTAATGGCAAAACGTTTAGGAAAAAAACGAATTATTGCTGAAACTGGAGCTGGACAACATGGTGTAGCAACGGCTACAGTTTGTGCCTTAATGGGTCTGGAGTGTATTGTTTATATGGGCGAAATTGATATTGCTCGTCAAGCACCAAACGTAGCTAGAATGAAAATGCTGGGTGCTAAAGTGATTCCTGCACTATCAGGAAGTCGGACGCTAAAAGATGCTACAAACGAGGCTATTCGCGACTGGATTAACAACCCTGTAAATACACACTATATTATTGGATCTGCTATTGGTCCTCATCCCTATCCAGATATGGTAACAAAATTTCAATCTGTAGTTTCAGAAGAAATTAAATGGCAGTTAAAAGAACAAGAAGGACGAGAAAATCCAGATTATGTTGTCGCCTGTATTGGTGGAGGTAGTAATGCTGCAGGAACTTATTATCATTATTTACATGAACCAGACGTTGGCATTATAGCTGTTGAAGCTGCAGGTTTAGGCGTAGATTCTGGTGAAAGTGCGGCAACTTCCGTTTTAGGAAAGGAAGGCATCATTCACGGTTGTAAAACACTATTGATGCAAACTAAAGATGGTCAAATCACTGAGCCATATTCTATTTCGGCAGGTTTAGATTACCCCGGAGTTGGCCCAATGCATGCACATTTATGCAAAACAGGTCGTGCAGAATTCATGTCTATTACAGATAGTGAAGCTATGAACGCTGGTTTAGAACTTTGTAAATTAGAGGGTATTATTCCAGCAATTGAAAGCTCTCATGCTTTAGCCATTTTCGAACAAAAAACCTTTAAACCTGATGATGTTGTGGTTGTTAGTTTATCTGGTCGTGGTGATAAAGATTTAGAGAACTATATAGATTATTTTAAAATTTAAATTTAAAGACTTATGCGTTAGGGATTGAGCGATTGTTGAAGCTCCTCAAAGAGAGCGACTCGTGAAAGCCCGCCCCCTTGTGGGTAACGCCCAAATAAAATTAAGATGAATCGTATTCAAAGTAAGTTAAAAGAGAATAAAAAGCTACTGTCTATATACCTCACAGCAGGATATCCAAATATTGATGATACCGTTACCATTATTCAAAGTTTAGAGAAAAATGGTGTGGACATGATTGAAATTGGACTACCTTTTAGTGATCCTTTAGCAGATGGACCAACTATTCAAGACAGTTCTACCTCAGCATTAAAAAACGGCATGACAACCGAAGTTCTTTTTAAACAATTAAAAGATATTAGAAAAACAGTAAGTATTCCACTAATTATTATGGGGTATTTCAACCCGATGTTTCAATATGGTGTAGAAGCATTTTGCAAAAAGTGTCAAGAATTAGGAATTGACGGACTAATTATTCCTGATTTACCTGTTGATGTGTATCATAACGAATATCAAGCTATTTTTGAAAAATACGGATTAATAAATGTGTTCTTAATTACCCCACAAACCAGTGATGAACGTATTAGATATATCGATTCTATCTCAAACGGATTTATTTATATGGTAAGTAGTGCCAGTACAACTGGAGCGCAATCTGGTTTTGGCAGTGAGCAAACCCAGTATTTTGAGCGTATTGCTCAAATGAATTTAAAAAACCAACAGGTAATTGGTTTTGGTATTAGTAACAATGAAACCTTTACGCAAGCCACACAATATGCTAAAGGCGCTATTATTGGTAGTGCTTTCGTGAAGTATGTCACTAAAAATGGTACTGGTAGTATTAATAAATTTGTTGATACTATTTTAGGTTAAAGTTATGAATTGGTATCTGGACATGTTTACTAAAAAGTATGCTTCATTTAAAGGAAGAACACGTCGTAAAGATTTTTGGTTGTTTCTTTTATTTAATATTACAATCACACTAGTTGTGGTGTTTATAATTAGTTTTATTTCAAATAACTTAATTAAGTTACAAGATTACGTAAGCATCATGCCTTTTATCTTTTTTATCGGATTATTAATCCCAACTTTAGCAGCCATATCCAGAAGGTTACATGATATTGGAAAAAGTGGAACTTACTTTCTGGTATACTTTATACCCTTTATTGGAGGAATATGGCTTTTCGTTTTATTAGTTTCAAATGGCGATAAAGGACCTAACA
This sequence comes from uncultured Algibacter sp., assembly GCF_947495925.1. Lineage (GTDB taxonomy): Bacteria > Bacteroidota > Bacteroidia > Flavobacteriales > Flavobacteriaceae > Algibacter_E. Next base: position 370,001 of record NZ_CANMAU010000004.1, on the reverse strand, counting down.
AATATGGACCAGATCCAAAAGGCCCAATTCTTGATGAAATCGACGAAATAGGTAAACCTCAAATAGAAAATTAGAATGCCGTTAAACATTGTTTTAATTGAACCTGAAATCCCTAATAATACAGGGAATATTGGACGTTTAGCTTTGGGCTCTGGCTCCCATTTACATTTAGTAAAACCATTTGGTTTCGAAATTAACGACTCAAGATTAAAACGCGCAGGTTTAGATTATTGGCAACACCTGAATGTTACCTATTATAAAAATACCGCTGAATTTTTCAAAATAAACGGCGATAAAACTATGGCTTTCCTTTCCAGCCATGGCAATAAGAACCACTGGGACATCCCTTTTAAAGATGATATATTCCTAATATTTGGTAAAGAATCTGTTGGATTACCTAAGCCTTTAATCAAAGAACATGAAAATCAACTTTTCAAAATTCCTTTATATAGCGAACATACTAGAAGTTTGAATTTAGCTAACGCAGTAAGCATTGTAGTTTATGAAGGGCTGAAACAATTACGTTAATTTTTGTGTTTTAAGTAGTTTAAATACATATTTTCAACTTTAGTCCTAGCCCAAGGCGTTCGTCGTAAAAACTTTAAACTCGATTTTACTGATGGGTTATCCGTAAAACATCTAACTTTAATAGTATAGCCCATATACTCCCAACCATAATAGGCCACTAAATCGTTTATAATCTGTTCAAGTTTTACACCATGTAATGGGTTATTTGGCTGAGATTCCATTATAACTTTTCAACTAAACTTTTAATTTTTACAGCTTTTTCAAAATGATCTAACTTATGTGTTTTAATCCACCAAGCAGCAGCCTCCATTAAGAGGTCTGGATTATCATTTTTATTTTTAAAAAAAGCATAAAAAGAAACTCCCACACCTTCACCTTTGTCAGCTATTTTCTTATCGCAAACCTCTATAATTTTGTCTTTAAGAATTTGATTCATAAAATATTAATTACGATGATCATTACCACGTCTAGGTCTTCGAGACTTATTTCCTCTATTATTGTTTCTATTTGAATTATTCTTAGAATGTGAATGACCTCCTTGGCTAGAATTGCGTCTTTGACGTCCTTGACCTTGCTTTATAGGTGCTGTAGAAGCATTAGGATCAGGCTCAAAACCTTCTATAATTTCAATAGGCAATTTCATATCAATCAGCTTTTCAATACCTCTTAAAAAAGAAGTTTCATCGGCACTCACTAAAGATAATGCTTCACCCTTTGCTCCTGCTCTACCGGTTCTACCAATTCTATGCACATAATCTTCTGACACATTTGGCAATTCAAAATTAATAACATGAGGTAATAATGGAATATCCAATCCTCTAGCTGCTATATCTGTAGCCACTAGAACCCTAACTTTTCCACTTTTAAAACCTGCTAAAGCTTTCGTTCTCGCCCCTTGACTTTTATTTCCATGAATAGCGGCAGCAGTAATACCCGATTTTACCATTTTTTCGGAAAGCCTATTTGCTCCATGCTTGGTTCTAGTAAACACCAATACTTGATGCCAGTTCCCTTCTGAAATCAGTTTAATAATCAATCCTGTTTTTAAACCTTTTGCAACTCTATAAACTTTTTGACTTATAGCTTCAACCGTTGTATTCTCTGGAGTCGCTTCAACCTGAACAGGATGATTTAAAATACCATGAGCTAACTTCTTGATATCTTTTGAAAAAGTGGCAGAAAACATCAAATTCTGACGCTTTTCCGGCATCGAATCAATCACTTTCTGGATATCTCTTAAAAACCCCATATCAAGCATTCTATCTGCTTCATCTAAAACAAAAATCTCTATGCGCTTTAACGATAATAATCCTTGACTTTGTAAATCTAATAAGCGCCCTGGGGTTGCTACTAGAACATCTACACCTTGGCGAATTGTAGCTGTCTGAGGTTTTTGATTAACGCCTCCAAAAATAACTGCACTTCTCAAATTTAAAAACTCACTATACTCGCGTACATTGGCATAAACTTGTGCTGCTAACTCGCGAGTTGGTGTTAGTATCAAAGCCCTAATTGGTCTGAACTTTTGCTTTGGGTTTTCAGAAAGTGTATGTAAAAGAGGTAATGTAAAACCTGCTGTTTTTCCTGTTCCCGTTTGTGCTGATGCCAAAACATCATGCCCCTCTAAAACAGGAGGAATTGCTTTTTGTTGGATCGGACTTGGAGTAGTATATCCTTTTTTGCTAATAGCTTTTAGCAAGGCTTTAGATAAGCCTAGAGATTCGAATGACATATAAATTGTTTATAAAACCCTTCATCGGGTATTTGAGATGACAATCTATAAATAATACCACCTCTTTAAATTAAGCTGCGAATGTACAGCAATTTTACACGATGCCCATTTGTTTATATCATTATATTAAGTTAAAGTAGATTTTATCTTCATAATATTATTTCATAATATTATTATAACATATTGCAGCATGCACATAATTTTATAATTATCATCAAAAAGAATTTCTGCGCAATAAATTTCACTCGCTTTTAAATTATAAGTAAATTGGAGGGGAAATTTTTTCAATAAAAACAAAGTAATTATGAAATGGCAAGGAAAGCGAAGAAGTTCAAATGTTGATGACCGAAGAGGACAGCGCAGTCCTCGAACTGGTTTAGGTGGTTTTAATCCTATGCTATTAGGGCCTTTAATTAAGCTTCTTTTTTCAAAAACAGGCTTAGTAATCGTTGGTGTTTTTTTAGTGATCTCCTTTGCAACAGGCAATAATCCCTTAAGTATTCTAGGTCAGTTTTTTACCGGTGGTAGTCCTCAAACCGAAAGTTCAGTGCCCTATCAAGGATCGGAAAAAGAGAATAAATTGGCTGCATTTAGCTCAACTATTTTGGCCAATACCGAAGATGTTTGGAATAGCCTTTTAAGTAATTACCGTAACCCAACATTAGTTTTATTTTCAGGTTCTGTGTCTTCGGCCTGCGGAAATGCTTCAAGTGCTACGGGTCCATTTTACTGTCCTGGTGACGAAAAACTCTATATAGATTTGAGTTTTTTTAATGATATGGAACGTCAATTAAATGCACCTGGCGATTTTGCTCAAGCATATGTGATTGCTCATGAAGTTGGACACCATATTCAAAAAATTATGGGTATTACGGATGAGATGAATAAATTGCGTGGTCAGGTTAGCAAAACCGAATACAACAAATACTCGGTAAAACTAGAACTTCAGGCCGATTTTCTTGCTGGGGTTTGGGCACATCACTCTCAGCGTATGACACAAATGATGGAAGCAGGAGATTTAGAAGAAGCCTTAAATGCTGCCAATGCTATTGGTGATGATCGATTACAGAAAAATTCCTCAGGTAGGGTGGTTCCTGATTCTTTTACACATGGTACTTCTGAGCAACGCATGCGATGGTTTAAAAAAGGTTTTGATACTGGCGATATTTCTCAAGGAGATACGTTCAGTGCTAATAGTCTTTAATCCATATTAAATTAATAGATTTCCAGAGTGCCTTCTGTCTTTTTTAAGAATGAATTTTATTCTAAAAGGAATAGAAATATCAGGTTTTACGCCATTAAGTCATCGTAAAATTGCAAACTTAATTTACCGCTGGGTATAAAGCACCTCTATTAAGCCTGTTTCAATAGTAAAACGATTCATTATCGATTGTTATTAACAATTAATTATACGCTTGAAAAAAACTATCATCCTTTTATTAGATCAGAGAATTAATTCTCAAAAAACATCTTTATCTCTCATTAATATATTAGTTTTATGTAAAATCTCATTACTTAAAAAATTTAGATTCCCCACTTCATACCAATAGACACCCTATTTCGATCCTGAAACTGCCCAAAAAGTTGATTCGTATTCCCATAGAAAATAGTGCTTTCCAATAGTAATTGCACTGAGGAGTTTATCCAATAGCTTAATTGCGGTCTAACATATCCATCTCCATGATTGTAATTTTGAATCCATAAAATATCGGCAGTTAAATTATCATTCATCATATCTCGCGATAATTTTAAGGAGGTATTTGTTTCAAATCGATCTCTATTATATACTGAGATCCTATCAGAAATAATATTACTAAACAACTGAGCACTAATTATATGTTCGCCTTTTATATAATCTATACCAAATGCCGATTTATAAACATGAGATGTTACAATACCATTATAAATATTCGGGTCTGTAGTGATAAAATTTTGATCAAAAACATAGGCAATTTCACCTCTTAACGTAGAAGAGCCTAGAACCTTATTAAAGGTTCCTCCTATTAAATGTTGTCTTTCATATTCCGGTTCAATGATTAAACTGGGACCACTTGGACTACCTAAATCCAATCTGTTATAAAACGCCGGTAAATCTTCATAATAATAAAAATAGTTTATAGAAATATCCCACCCACTCCTAAAGGTACTTAGTTTAATACCTGCATCAGAATCTTTTAGAAAGCGGGTGGGTCTATCTACTTGTCCGAAAATGGTTGATACACCTTCAGGTGGTTTGGGAAATAAACTTGATGTAAAATAAGGTGCATCAAAATTTGGAATAATGTGATATGTGTTATCGGGAATCCAAACCAATTGTACAGCAATATCATCTAAATCAAATTCACTTTTTAATGACCATAAAGGGATTCTACTATCTTCAAAACCATCCAAAATAAATTCTCTAAAATTTTGCGGGTTGACAACATCTAAAAGCTTTAGTCCATCTGTTTCACCCCAAACAATTTGTTGTTTCCCTAACATAATTCTAAAGTTTCCACCTATTTTAGTCTGATAATATAATTCTCTTAATTCAAGATTCGTTCGGTCTCCAATAAACAAACGTCTACTCCATTTAGAAACAGTATGATCTTTCGACTTTCCTGGTTCTAAATTATCATTCAACTCCGAATATACTTGACCTATAAAAACTAACTTCGATATATTATTAATACGATATGTAAATTTTGGTTTTAAGATGATTTCTGATTTTTGCATCTTATCGCCTTTAAATTCATATGAAAAATCTGTTACAGTAACTAAACTAGCCTTAAAAGCATCTTTAAATTTTTGTTTGTCTTCTTGCGAGATACTCTTTAAACATAGGAATAGGAAAATAATAACTAGGGGATATGTCTTGAACACAATTTATATTTTAATTATTACTCTAATTTTAGAAGTTGTAGTCTTATAAACCGTTGATTAAAGATTCTTTGGTAAAAGTATCATCACTGATATTTGTTTTATAATCAATATCACTGTTTAGAAATATGGTTTCATGACCCGTTTTATGATTTTTGACTACTATTTTATGATAGGTCCAAATACCCTGAACTTCTTTGACATCTTTTATCTGTATGGTTTTTAAGTGATTTTTGGCAACATCCCAACTTTCAGCTTTTCTCAACATCCAAATCTTAGCATCCACCCAAAACTTCACTTTTCCATAGCCTAATTCTTTGGCTATTTCTTCTGAAACAGGGGTGCCTTCAACAATAAAACATGCCTGACCTTCAATAGTTTCTTTGCCTAAAGTTTTGTAGTTATAATCGTCTAAACTAATTCGTGTTTCTAATTTTATATCTTCATATGTAAGGTCCGTTCCCAGAAAATAATCCCCGCGATTTGCAGCAGAAATTCGACGTGTTTTCCGTAATGCAGGCATATACAACCATTGGTCATCATCTACCGAAGGTTCTGGATAATCAAAAGTTAAAAATGCTGTCCCTTGAACGCTTCTTGGTGTTTCGTAAAATATGGCTAGACGTTTTTCTTTACCATAATACTTCCTTAAAGAAATTGTCTCTCTAATTCTAATTTTCCCACGCTTATCTTTAAGCTCCATAGTTAGCTTTCTTTTCATTGAAATCCCTTCATTCCTTTCATGTGTTTTTTTTGCAATACTTTGTCCTGATGGTAAATTTTGGGCATTAGTTCCTATCGTTACCATTATCGTTAATACCGCTAATGAAATAATTTTATATGTCTTCATAATTTAAATTGTTTTACTATTATTTTTTACTAATTCTGAATTTTGAAAAATTTGGGTTTAGTTACTAATACAATAGCTGGCAATAGAGTCATACTACCAATGAAGCTAACAGAAACAGCTACAGCAACTAGAAATCCAAACTTACTTAGTGGTGGGACTGAACTTGTCATTAAAACACTGAATCCGAGAGCTAAGGCTAAAAAATTAAATAATAAAGCACGTCCTGCAGATTTATAAAATTCAGAATAAGCCTTTTTAACAGGTAAGCCTTGGTCATTTAAAAGAAATTTTAACCTATCAACTGTATGTACTGCGAAATCGACCCCAATCCCTATGGCAATTGCCGCAAACATCGAAGTTCCAACCGCTAACCAAATATTTAGTAATCCCATGACGGTATAAATAAACAGTACAGAAATTGACACGGGAATTATAGTTAATAAACCCGCAGTAAAAGATCTAAAGCTAAGAGCGCTAACCAACAAAACAACTAATAATGCTAATCCAGCTCCTAAAAAATGATTGAACCCTAATCGATTTATCCAATATGCGTCTACAGTAACTTTTCCTGTGGTAGTTGCCTTTATAGCATCGCTATTAAAATCACGCTCCAAATATGAATTTATGGCATCGACTACGGGCTTTTCAAATTCGTACTTACCCGTATCCATACGTAATCTGATATTTGCAAGACGGTAATCGTAATCTACATAATTATCAAAATCTGTAGGATCTCCACTTGCTGAATACAGTAAAAAGTATTGAGCTATTAGATCTTTATTTTTAGGAATCTTATAATATTCTGGATTATTTTCATGCAACGATTGATTCATTTTTTTTAGAAAATCTACAATCGAAATGCTTCCTTTTACATGGGGAAACGTTTCTGCATAATTTTGTAAAGCCTGTATTTTTAAAAGATTATCAGGATTGAAAATATCTTCATTTTCTGGCGTTTCAATATAAATATCTAGATAAGACGTGCCATCTGTTTTTGAATTAATTATAGCATCAGCTTTTACTATTGGTTCTTCAGACTGGAAGTTGGTAATTCTATCTTCATTTATTTCCAGTTTAAAAGCACCATTAATTCCGAATAAAATCACTAGAAAAGCAATCCCTAATATTAACTTAGGATATCGTGTAACCCAAACTCCTACAAATTCCATTATTTTACCGAACCCATCTACACTTTTACTTGCACTGTAAGCGCGACTTGTTTGAGGTTTTACGAGCATTAGTGCAGAAGGAATAAAGAAAATCGCATATACTAAAGCTACGAAAACACCTAAAGCTCCAAATAAACCAAAATAAGTCATTGGTGGCATATAAGACGATACAGAAACTGCCAAAAATCCGGCTATTGTAGTTACGGAAGTTATTACAATGGGTCTCCACATATTTACCATGGTGTGTATAACTAATTCCTTTTGAGAATAATCTGGATGTAACGAGGCAGCCTCATAATATTCACCCAAAATATGAATACCATCTGCTACAGCAATGGCTATTAATACTACGGGTAAGCCATTGGTAATAACGTAAAAATCTACGCCAAAAGCAGCCATAGTACCTAAAGCAATTCCTACTGAAGCTAACACCATAATATTGGGTATAATAACGCCTCTTAATCTTCTATACGCAATAATTAAAATGATAGATATAACTAAGGCTGCAAATGGATTGGTCTTCATGGCATCTTCATCGATATACTTAATTAAGTAACCACTTACGGCTCCTTCGCCGGCCAAATACAATTTTGAATTATGAGATGTATGGCCATCCAACAACTTAATAAGACTCTTATAAACTTCATGCTGCTTTTTATCATAACTATCTAGCATTTCTGCAAGGATAAGTGTTGTGGTATGATCTTTTGAAACTAAACTCCCTTGATACAATTCAAAATCATCAATTGCTTCTTTTACGTCTTTAGCTGTATCAATAGACAAGTTATCAATCTCATAAAAGGGGTTTACATCCAACCCATCTTTGGTACCAACAATATTATTTTCGGTATAAAGGCTAGTTATTTGATCTGGATCAATCCCCTTCACAGTCTGAAGCGCATCACTTAATTCTTGAACTAGTTTTAGCGTCTCTACATTAAACACGCCATCTTCATTAACGATGGCTATAACCATAGGATCTTTTAATCCAAAAACGTCCTTAGTCTTATTTCTAAATCTTAGAATGGGATCATCTTTTGGCAAAAACGCATCATAACTTGTATCCTTGGTCATTTTAGGAATAAATATGGCGCTTCCAATAATAAGTAGAACACTAAAAAAAAGTATAATTCTATGGTTGGAAGTTACATAGTTGAAAAATGAAACTGCTTTGTTGTTTTTAGTTGTCATAATTGAATTTTATAATATTTTTCTGAGTACTTTTTTAAATACCATTCCAAAAGATGTTGTGTTGAGTTTACGTGAGAAGAGAAATTTTCCACTTAAAAAGAGAAACTTATTAATCCCTCCAGGTATAACTACACGCTTTTTCCCTAAAGCATTTAGTGCTTCCGTTACAACAAACGAAGGTTCTAAAGGCTTAAATGGCGTTCCTTTAAAATCGTAAACACTTGCGAGATTTGTTGCTGTAAAACCTGGTGTTACCGCTAAAACATCAATATTATGTTTGCTAAATTCTGCTGAAAGCCCTTCTGAAAAAATCAAGTTATACGACTTTGTAGCGGCATAATTTGAGATATAAGGCACACCTTGAAAAGCTACAATTGAGGACATGTTTATAATGCCTCCTCGCTTTCTATTTGCCATTTTAGTACCAAAATGATGCGCTAATAACAAAGGGGCTTTAATATTCAAATCAATAGTTTGAGTATGATCTTTTTTATTAATTTCAAGAAAGTGATTCGAGTCTTCTCGACCTGCGTTATTAATAAGTAAACCTACTTCAAGAGCTTCAGTTTGCTTTATAACATGATGAATACCTTCTTCTGTTGTTAAATCAGCAATCAATACCTTAATGCCAATTTGAAAATGCTTTATCAAGCTATTTTTTAGTTGGTGTAACTTATCCTCATTTCTTGCTACAATTATGAGGTTAAAACCCATTGCTGCTATTTTCTCTACAAATGCTTTACCTATTCCGGACGACGCCCCTGTTACAATAACCCAAGGGCCATATTTATTTTTGTTCATTTAAATTGCTTTATGTTGTATATACAACATTATGGTTAAAATTTTTTTAATTCAATTTTTGCTCTAAAGTTTTTAAGCCATATAAGCCCTCTTCTCCCAGTGTATTACATATACCATCCATTAGTGACTCCCAAATAGGTAAAATTTGTTGTAACAATACATCACCCTGTTTTGTTATTTCAATTTCTGGCCGGTAAGCATCCGTACGCGATAAAATCCCTCTACTTTCTAACAATTTTACGTTTCTACTCACAGTAGATCGTTCTAAAAATAGCGCCTCTCCTATTTTACCTTGTTCTGTTTTACCTAACTTAGACAATGCAAATAAAATGCTTAATTGACTTTCTGTAATATTAAAGTCTTTAAGCATTATTCTAAATTTGTTATCTAGGATACGAGACAAACATCTTAGTCTATTTCCAATACATTGTTCTACGTCGTATTTCATTCTTTTACATACTAAAATCAATGCAAATATATAAAAAATGTTGTAGATACAACATAAATTATTACTTTTGATAAAAATTATTAGAATGCAAGCTAAAATTAATTATAAGTTTTCAGCTAAATTATGGAAAGACGCCTCATCTGGAGGATGGTTTTTTGTATCGTTACCTAAAGACATCTCAAAGGAAATTAGAGAACACCTTAAATGGCAAGAAGAAGGTTGGGGCCGCATGAAAGCAGTTGCCATTATTAATAATTTAGAATGGAATACCGCCATATGGTTTGATACTAAATCGAATACTTATTTGCTCCCCGTAAAGGCCGAAATTAGAAAAAAAGCATATTTGCAATTAGACGACATAATTCATGTAAACGTTCTGATATGAAGAAAAACGGGGTGTTGTATTACAACAATTTCATATCACTACTCTAACAAATTTTCTTTTTAAAGTAAATATAGACCATTGTACAAATTATAAATGAAGGATTATTTAAAATCATTTAATATACTCTCAAATGATGATATCAATTTATTTGAAAGTAAAACAACTTATAAGAGAATAAAGAAAGGAGATTTTTTCATTAAAGAAGGTTATACGTGTAAAGAAATAGGGTTTGTAATTTCTGGGATATTTAGATCTTTTTATTATTCTTCATTAGAAGAAGAAGTAACTTACTGTTTTACTTTTTCCAATTCCTTTATTAGTGCTTATTCTTCATTTTTGTCTCAAACCAAAACAGCCGAGAATATTCAAGCTTTAACAGATGCTGAATTGTTAATCATACCTAAAGAAGAGATTTTAAAATTAGAGCGCTCAAATATTAATTGGTTAAAGTTTTTCAAATGCATTGCAGAGCAAGAATATATTAAAATGGAACAAAGAATTTTTATCCTTCAAAAAGAAAATGCAGAAAAGCGATACAACGATTTAATGATTAATAATCCTGAATATTTACAGTTAATACCTCTTAATTATCTAGCTTCATATTTGGGAATTACACAGCGGCATCTAAGCAGAATACGAGCAAATATCTCCTTTTAGACAAATGTCCTATAGTACCCCCTATTTACACAATACGTTTGTGTATAATTAAAAAACAAATACTATATGAAAACTATAATTTTAATTGGGGCAAATGGAAAAATTGGTCAAGCAGCAAGAACAGGCTTAAGAAATCACAAGGTTATAACCGCTGGTCACTCAACAGATAACTATGATTATAAAGTTGACATTACATGTGAAGCCTCTTTACGAAAATTATACCAAGACGTAGGTCATTTTGATGCTGTTGTAAACGCTGTTGGTACTTGTGAATACGCTAATTTTACTGAAATGACAGAAGCACAATGGATGAATACTATTTTGAGTAAAATGATGGGGCAGATCAATATTGTGCGTATAGGCCAAGAATACATCTCAGACCATGGTTCTTTCTCATTAATTTCGGGAATTTTAAACATCAAACCACTTCCAACGGCAATCGCAGATGCCACAACAAGTGGTGCCATTGATACGTTTGTAAAATGTGTTGCTTTTGAAATGCCAAGAGGTATTAGAATAAATGCTATAAACCCAACGGTAATAGAGGAAGCTTGGGGATTATATGGAGAAATGATGCCAGGATTTCAACCCGTTTCTGGTGCCTTAGTAGGAAAAGCATTTGAACGCTCTGTTGATGGGTTTATAACAGGTCAAGTCATTTTTGTGGATGCTTAAAAAAACGAATCCAAATAGAAAAAGTGGTTTGAAAGTGAATTCAAATCACTTTTTAAGTTTTTTTTTGATTATACTGTAATTTGTAAATAGCTTATTTGTGTAAACAACTTATTAATAATAATTTTATTATATCTTGAAAGAATACCTATCCAAATTTTATAAAGTAAATGAATCAATTCTAGAAGAATATATCTCTCATTGGTCAGAATTTTCAGTTCCCTAAAAATCAATAATAATGGAATGTGGCCATGTAGAGCGCTACTTATATTTTGTAAACGATGGCATTCAAAAGTCATACTATTTAAATGAAGGAAAGCAGCATGTTATGTTTTTTGCCTATTCACCATCATTTAGTGGCATTGTAGAATCGTTTCTTACACAAACACCTTCTAAATACTATTTAGAAACAATTACCGATAGTAGTTTTTTACGCATATCATATACAGAACATGCTAAACTCATAAAAATGCATAGAGAACTTGAATGCCTTTTTAGAAAAATTACAGAATCTTTTTTACTGGGTATCATTGAAAGGCACCATGAATTAATGGCCTATAATATGGAAACGCGTTTCAAAACGTTTGCCCAAAGAAGCCCTCATTTGTTTAATATGATTCCTCAAAAAGATCTTTCATCCTATTTGCGTATTGATCCTACAAACTTTAGCAAGTTAATTAACTCCATTACCATTTAAAATCTTGGTCTATACCAAGATTTAGATGCTCTGTTTTTAAGAATTTTGTTAGAAATAAATAATAAAATCGATGAAACAACTATTAGTAATTGGACTTTTAACATTTACATTAAATGTTTTTGCTCAAAAAAATGAAACCAAGACAAACCAAAACATTGTAACCACGTTTTTAAATGGATTTAACAACCCTGAACAGATTCAAACATCCTTAGCTTTATTAGCCGATGACTATAAATTTAAAAACCCAATGGTAGCATTAAACTCTAAAGCAGAATTTCTTGCATTAGCTCAAGAAATTGGAGCAGTAATAACAGGTGTAGAGATTATCAATATTGCCGAAAATGGAAATTGGGTAGCTGTTTTCTATGAGTTCAAATCATCTATTGAAGGTCTGGAATCGAACACAGCAACCGAATGGTTTAAAATTGAAGATGGGCTTATAAAAGAATCTAATATGATTTATGATACTTCTAAATGGCGAAAACTTTATGAGCAGATGGAAAAGTAAATAATTATTGACAACAACGCTTAGTCTATATCTTTGGGGTACTGCTGAAAATGACTACTCATTTTCAGCAAAAAGCCCTGGAAAAAATCGTTAACAAACTCTTTAAAAAAACTCCCGATACTGCATCACTCTAAAGTCAAATGTATTGAATTTTGGGTCTTTAGCTTTTAATTGTTTATAGAGTGATAGTCGACTTATAGATATATTAGCAGCACCAGAACCCGATGTAAGAGATACTGTTTTTATAATTCGTTTAAATTCAACTGGCTCCTGCACATCTTTAGGTATAACGAATTTATGTATTCTAGGGACTTCATTATTTACCAACTCTAGTTTTAAGTTATAATCTTTCAAATGTTTTCTAAAAAAATATTCAGGTCCGTTTTTACTATTCCCTCCCGTAAATAAAATGGTATCAATCTTAGAGTGTTGTTTTATATAACCAATCACATCTCTTAATTTAATATTTTTCATACCTAAATCCGAGGCATCTATTTTATCGCGTTCGGCGCTATCAACTATATCGCAAACCCCAATTTTATGCTTTATTAAAAATTGTTTACGCTCCTCAACGGCTGCAAAAGAATTATCATATCGCAAATTCAGATTGTGAATTTTATCTATAAATAACCAAAGCGAATTGTAATAACTACCATAACAAAAATCAACATCTTTTTCTAACAGTTCACCTGTTGAAAATCGTGGCGGTGGCAAAGTCCCGACAATGAGTTTTGTAGTGTCCGGTTTAATAAATGGTTTATAAGGATGTTTATGTTTAAACAAATTTATTGGTCTTTTAAGACTAAAAAAAGATTTTAAATGTTATAAAAATAATGATTTAAACATCAAGAAATACTTTCAACTATTGAAAACGTGATAAAAAACTATAACGCCTCTACTATATCTTTTAAGCGCTCAAAAGCAGACCCCCAACCATTATAAAAGCCCATTTCTTCTTGTTGCCTGCAATATTCGGGTGTGGCATGAACAACACTAAACTTAAATTTTGTTTGGTTTCCATCTGCTTCAAACAAGACTATTAGCTCAACTTTTTCGGTCATAGGCTTAAAATCTGCAGAGGTTACTATTTTCTCAAACTCAATAATTTGTTTATAAGTACCTTCAGAAATAAACGCACTACCATCCGGCATAGGCATATTATATTTCCATGTACCACCAACATTAAAATCGTGCTCTAGAACTTCTACATTCATTCCTTTTGGTGCCCACCATTTCACGATGTGTTCTGCTTGAATCCAGGTATCCCAGACTACTTTTAAAGGAGCATTAAAAGTTTTTTCAATGGTTAATGTTCTACTGTTTAAATCACTCATCTCTATTGTTTTTTGATTGTATTATGTTTATATAATTTTCGAAATTATCAATTCTATCCTCCCACAATTGGTTATATTGTTTTATCCATAAAAACGCAGGGATTAATTCTTCCGGCTGTATTAAGCATAAACGCTCTCTCCCTACTTGATTAAAACTTATTATTCCACACTCATTTAGTATTTTTAAATGTTTTGAAATAGCAGGTCTGCTTATTTCAAACTTATTCGCCACATCGTTTACGCTTAACGATTCTTTTGATAGTAGTTCAATAATATCTCGTCGTATTGGATCTGCAATAGCTTGAAAAACATCTCTTCTCATAATTTTAAGTAACCAATTGGTTACAAATATAAATGTAACTATTCGGTTACGCAAATAAAATCTAATAATATTTAAAAAAATTACATCTTAGATCTTTAAAAAGTAACTCTAATGTAAAAGTATGCCTGCGTTAGGGCTTGAAGTGAAAAACCTACAGTGAGGTACGAGCGTGGACTTGCAACGGAAAGCTCGACCCTTGTGGTAACGCCCAAATTATCAAAACATTTAGAGATTCATTAATTCTTATTGCATGACAAAAAATAGTGTATCTTTGCCGCTTGAAACTCAATAAGATGAGTTTGAATTCCTCAGGGTGAGGATGTGTTACTAGAAGTTTAAGGTTAAGTATGTCGATGCACTTCTTTATGTAACACCACATAACAAATCGCATACATTAAACAAAAATGAGCACATTTCAAGATTTGGGTCTTAATGACGATCTATTACAAGCAATTACAGATTTAGGGTTTACAAAACCAAGTGAAGTACAAGAAAAAGCCATCCCTATTTTACTAGATTCTGAAACCGATTTAGTGGCATTAGCCCAAACAGGTACCGGTAAAACCGCTGCTTTTGGTTTTCCTATGCTAGCAAAAATTGATGTAGATAGTAGAACTACTCAAGGATTAATTTTATCACCTACCAGAGAACTCTGTTTACAAATTACGAACGAAATGAAATTGTATGGTAAGTATTGTAAAGGGCTTAATGTAGTGGCCGTTTATGGTGGATCGAGTATAACAGATCAAGCACGTGAAATTAAACGTGGAGCCCAAATTATTGTAGCTACTCCTGGACGTATGAAAGATATGATTAACAGACGTTTGGTTGATATTTCTAAAATTCAGTATTCTGTTTTAGATGAAGCTGATGAGATGCTGAACATGGGCTTTAAAGAAGATATTACCGATATCCTCTCGCACACCCCTACAGATAAAAGTACTTGGTTATTTTCTGCAACCATGCCTCGCGAAGTTGCAGCTATAGCCAAAAACTTTATGCACGCTCCCCAAGAAATTACAGTTGGGAATAAAAACGAAAGTACAAGCAATGTATCGCACGAATACTATTTGGTAAATGCTAGAGATAGATACCAAGCTTTAAAACGTTTGGCGGATGCAAATCCAGATATTTTCTCTGTGGTATTTTGTAGAACAAAACGTGATACCCAAAAGGTTGCCGAAAACTTAATTGAAGATGGTTATAATGCCGGTGCTTTACATGGTGATTTAAGTCAGAATCAGCGTGATTTAGTAATGAACGCCTTTAGAAAAAACCAAATACAAATGTTAGTAGCCACCGATGTTGCTGCACGTGGTATTGATGTTGACGATGTAACTCACGTAATAAATTACCAATTACCAGACGAAATTGAAACCTATACGCACCGTTCTGGTAGAACTGGTCGTGCGGGAAAAACTGGAGTTTCAATGGTAATTGTTTCTAAAAGTGAAGTTCGTAAAATAAAAAGTATTGAGCGCATTATAAAGAAACAGTTTGAGAAGAAAGACATTCCAGACGGTATGGAAATCTGTGAAGTACAACTCATGTCTCTTGCCAATAAAATTCATAATACTGAAATTAATCACGAAATTGATAAATACCTAACTAGTATTAATAGCATGTTTGAAGACACAACTAAAGAAGAATTGATTAAAAAATTCTTCTCGGTTGAGTTTACACGTTTCTACAACTACTATAAGAAATCTAAAAACTTAAATGTTTCTGAAAGCTCCAGTGATAGAGAAGGCGGACGTGATTTTAGGGGCAGTAAAAACTCTACGAGATACTTTATAAACGTTGGCGGAAAAGATGGTTTTGATTGGATGAAGTTGAAAGATTTCTTAAAAGAACAATTAAACATAGGAAGAGATGATGTATTTAAAGTGGAAACTAAAGATAGCTTCTCATTTTTTAATACTGAAAATGAGTTAAAAGAAAAAGTGCTTGCTCATTTTACCGACTTTAAGCATGAAGGTCGTTTTGTAAATGTAGAAGTTTCTGAAAACCGTGGTGGCGGAGGAAGACGCAACGACAGACGCGGTGGAGGAAAACGTGACGGCAGAAAACGTAACGACAAAAAAGGTGCGTCTGGAAACCGAGGTGAAAGAAGACGCTCTGAAGGAAATTCTAAACCAAGACGTTCAAACTCTAGCGACTTTGGTAGTTCAAGACCTAGACGTTCTAGACGATAAAATTGCCGTATTTGTTAATTTTTAGACAAAATTAAAACTAGTGAAACTGATAATAAGGTTTTCTTTAGTACTTTTATCTAAAAATTGACGTTGAATAATTCTATGAAGAAGAATCTACTCATTATTACTTTGCTTTTTGTTTCGGCTATTGGCTTAACTCAAGAAACAGATAGAGTTTTTGGAGTTATTATTGATTCTTCTGATGATACACCTCTTGAAAGTGTAAATATTGTTAACTTAAATCAGGTAATAGGAACAACCACTAATGATAAAGGAGAGTTCTCTATTGCGGCAAAAGTTAACGATACACTTCATTTATCTTATCTAGGCTTTAAATCGATTAAAGTAAGAGTCACTAACGATTGGTTAAAATTTGGAAGTGCCGAAATTGAATTAACAGAATTAGCATTAGCTCTAGAAGAAGTTGTTGTTAATCAGCTTAGACTTACTGGATATTTAGAAGTAGATATCAA
The DNA here is from genome assembly GCF_947495925.1 of uncultured Algibacter sp. GTDB lineage: Bacteria > Bacteroidota > Bacteroidia > Flavobacteriales > Flavobacteriaceae > Algibacter_E. Next base: position 353,180 of record NZ_CANMAU010000004.1, on the reverse strand, counting down.
ACAGGTGCCAATTATAAATGACAATTACCGTTACAGTATTTCTGGTTTAGAAGGCACGGGTTATGAAGCCAGTAAAAAATCTGGTTTAACTAACGTTATAGGATCTATTTTTAACCCTGCCGATTTTCTGCATCGCATGTTTGGTAAAAAACCAAATGAAATGAAAAAGCTCAAAAAAATGAAGGAGGATGATGAGATTAGAAACTTATTAGCCTCAAGATTTGATAGAGAAATGCTTATGGTTTTGCTACAGGTAGACCGCATTGATTTAGATGAAATGGTAAACCAATGTGACTACTCTAAAGGATTTATACAAACTGCAAACGACTTACAAATTCTTGACGCGATTAGCGAATGCTATGAGGAATATAAGCTTTTAAGCAGAGGTCGAAGCAGAAAGATTTAGTAGAACTTAACCGTTATTTGTCTGATAAAACCGTTCTATAATTTCATCATAACTTTTAATGGTTTTTTTACACCAGTCTAAACGTTTTTCGTTTATCTCATCTTGTGATAGTTGCCAGTTCACATCAGACTGCCGGAGTTTAGTTGTTGCATGCTGAAGAATAATAGCAGCCGAAACAGAGATGTTCAAACTTTCTGTAAAGCCGTACATAGGGATTTTTAAAAAACTATCAGCAGCTTGTATAACATCTTCTGATAGACCTTCCGTTTCTCTTCCAAAGAAAAAACAAGACTTCTTAGTAACATCAAACTCGTGTAACTCACAATCATTAGTATGCGGTGTGGTGGCCACAATTTGATACCCATTTTGCTTTAAGTCTACTATACATTCTTTTACTGATTGATACCTGTTTAGGTCTACCCATTTTTGAGCACCCATAGCTATTTCTCGATCAATACGTTTAGAGTTTTTCTCTTCCACAATATTCACTTCTTGAATACCAAACACATCACAACTGCGTATCACGGCACTGGTGTTATGCAATTGATAAACATCTTCGGTGGCAACTGTAAAATGCTTGGTACGTTCCGATAAAACATAATCAAAACGATTTTTTCTAGATTCGGTCAAGTAAGATTCTAAATGCTCTAGTAATTTTAAATCCGTCATGATTCAAAATTAAGAAAGTTTATTGATTAAAAATGATTACCTGTAGCTTTAAAAGTTATCTTTAATTCATGAAACATATTGTAGTATTAACTGGTGCCGGCATGAGTGCTGAAAGTGGTATAAAAACCTTTAGAGATGCCGATGGTTTGTGGGAAGGACACGACGTTATGGAAGTGGCTACTCCTGAAGGTTTTACAGCGAACTCCGAATTGGTTTTAGACTTTTATAACCAACGTAGAAGACAACTCTTTGAGGTAAAACCTAATCAAGCACATTTTGACTTGGCCGCTCTAGAAGAACATTATAAGGTTAGTATTATAACCCAAAATGTTGATGATTTACATGAACGTGCAGGAAGTACAAACGTAATACATTTACATGGCGAATTATTAAAAGTACGAAGCACTAAAAATCCAAACGACATCAAAATTTGGAAATCTGATTTAGTATTAGGTGATACTTGTGAAAATGGACACCAACTCCGGCCTCATATTGTTTGGTTTGGTGAAGATGTACCTCTTATTGAAAAGGCAACCACAATTTGCGAAACCGCCGATATCTTAGTTATTATTGGCACTTCTATGCAAGTATATCCTGCGGCAAGTTTAATGCATTATGCGCCAAAAAACACACCTACTTATTTTATCGACCCAAAACCAAACATGACAAGTAAAGCAAACCTAACGGTTATAGCCGAACGCGCTACTGAGGGTGTTAAAAAGGTTATAGACTTAATTAGTTAAACTGTAAAATTTTGAGTTCGTTAAACGCCTTTGTATAATTTACATATACTTCAGTTCAAAAAAGAAGTTCCACGCAGTTGTTTTAAATAATTAAACCCAAAAGCTAACTACGCGCTCAATAAACCAAAACGTAGCTAAAGACCCAATGGCATAAACAGGTAATAATTTTACCCATTTCGGGAAATTGATTTTCGTTTTTTTCATCAATCCAATAAAGCCTAAAACAGCTAAAATAAATAATATTTGCCCTAATTCTACCCCTATATTGAAAAACAAAAGCGCAGCAGGGATAGTTGTTTGTGGCAAGCCTATGTTAGTTAATGCTCCTGCAAAACCAAAACCATGTAACAAACCAAAACTAAAGGCTACTATCCATGGGTATTTAATAGTCAATGATGTTTCACCCTTGTAAAACTTCATAACCTCTATCGCTAAAAATATGATGCTTAAAGCTATGACGGCTTCAACCGGTGGCCCGGGTAATCCCACAAATCCAAGAGCAGATAAAGACAAGGTTATACTATGAGCTAAAGTAAACGCTGTAATAGTTTTTAAAAGCTTTTTAAATCCTGGTGTTATGAGCAATAAAGCCAAAACAAAAAGTAAATGGTCTATGCCGAGCAAAATATGTTCAACCCCTAAAATCAAATACGTTTTAATAGTTTGACCAAGCGATTCCTTCTCAGGAATTACTTTTGAAGGTGCATCAGGCTGAAGCATAAATGTTAACTTTTCGCCATTTAAAAAATTAATGTTTACCAAAACATCTATTAGTGTTTTATCCAACCCTAAAACACCTATAACCTGCCCATTAAGCGGTTTTTCAGAATGCATCTTATAAGTATAAACTAAAAAGCCTGGAATGGGATTCGGCTTTGATAACTCGGAAACCTTAAATGTCTTTGGAAAATCAACATAAATTTTAGGAACGGCATCTCCCAATCTTGGAATTTTCCAAAATACTTTAAAATTTGTATCATCTACCTGTTCCAATTGAAGAAAACCAGGTCTTATTTCATGGGCATGACTTACTGATGAAAATAGCATTAAACAAAATACAATACTCTTAAATAAACGACTACCCTCCATCTACTAGTTATTTATTTGATCTTCTAACTGCCTCTTAAAATTCTCACTGTAATCACTGTCTGAAACATCGATAACAATGTCATAATTCTTCTTAAGTGATTGAAAAATAGCTTCTTTAAGCTCAATTTGCTTATCATATTGAAAATCTCGAAGCACCTCACTTTTAACATCTTGTAAACGTGGTAATGTTGGTTCTTTACGTTCAATAACATAGACCAGATGCTCTCCAAAGCCGGAGTTTACTGGACCATACCAACTATTCTCTTTAACAGTAGTTAGGTTTTCTGAAAACTTGACACCTATTTGACCAGCTAACTCATGACTAGTAACATTTTCAAAATAATAAGGAATAGGCAGGTTATCACCTTTTGATCTCATTTGTTCAAAAGATAAGTTCCTTTCATTTTTAAAAATAGTATTTGCCTTTTCAACTGGGTTTTTATGATTATCATTAGTAAAAACTATTTGATATAAAGTATAAATATATGGTGACCTATATTTTGGAGAATGCTCTTTATAATATTTATCTAAATCTTCCTCACTAGGCTGAGACAGAGTTGCCAAATCATTAGATAAAAATTGCATTTTTTGAGATAACCGCCGCTTAATAATCTCATCGTTATGATCTAAATTCATTTTAAGAGCTTCCTTGTAGAAAACTTCTTGACGTAAATCTTGTATAATAATATTTGTTAATTCTTCTTCTGTTGGAGGCCTTTTCCACTGCATATCCCATTTAGCAACCAATTGTTTAACCTCATTTGAGTCAATGATAATTTTATCTTGCTCAAAATTTTGATCATTCACTTTGTTGTAAATGAGAAACAACACCAATCCTAGAAGTAAGAAGTGAACCAAAGGATCTTTTATAATTTTATTCATAGGGCATTAAACATTAATAATATTATAATGTATTTATCTGCTTTTAAATTTAGGCAGGTAAGATAAAAACAAGAACTTATTTATAACTTATTATTTTTTTATCCTTTCAGTGTTATACCAAATTGGTGAGGTATAAGCCCTCTGTTGAATAGTCATTGGTACCTCTTCGCCCATTTCAATATTATATTTTAATTTATCATAGAGAGTCCAACGTGGTGTTGGAATTTCAAGAATACGCACGTAATAAAAAGCTTCTAAATTAGGGTCAAAATCTGGATCTACCCAGAGAGCTTTAAGTTCAACAGAACCTGATGTATTATCCCAACTACCATCATTAATATTCACTGTATTCTCAATTGCTGGAACTTTTCCGTTTTCACCAATAGCACGGTCTCCACTCCATTTTACATCATATACTTGTTCTCCTAGAGATCCATCTGCATTAGCCCAGCCTTTAACTATTTGAATACGGTCAAGACTACCACTTTCAGGATCCATGGTTGCATGAGCCATAAAGGTTGGCGCTTTCCCATTTGAACTATTAATATTACCTCCCATAGGCACCCCTTTACTGTAACCACTATCAACAAGGTTTTCTAAATCTCCTTCTGAATAATCAAAACCACCAAAAAACCGCACGGTCATTCTTGGTCCAGTAGTAGCATAAGTTTCTTTTCGCTTCATAGCGTCCCAAAGTGCTGTTCGCGTGTTTTCTGTTGCCCAAACAGCTGCATAACCAGCAGCTATAGTTTCCCAAGTCATAATAGTATCAACCTCTGAAACAACAAAAGGGTGTTCCCAACGTTTCGCACCACCTTCAACATTTACCGCCTTACCAAAAAAGTTATTATCATCTGATGTGGCAAGCGCTGTATGCGAATCCGTACTTCCTATAAATCCAAATTTGTAAGGATTTGTACCAAACTCATTCTTATAACTCAAACCTTGCTTTAAAGCTTCTCTTGCATATTCACCTTTAAGCATCTCATTAGTTTTAGCAGCACTTAAATCTAGATTCCCTTTATCCCAGTTTTCAAAATCGGCAAATTCATCGTTTGGTGATAAAAATGGATGTGTTTCTCCATCACCTTTAATTTGTGTGATTTCATATAGAGGCTCCCATTTAATTCGTTCTTTAAAATAACTACTATCAAACGGTTCGCCATTAACTCGTGTTTCAGCAAACATGATTCCATTACTTAAATTACCATTATGTGGTATTGCTAAAACTTTTCCACCTGTGGTTTCTTCATAAGCGGTTAAGTTTTCCCAAAGATCTTCAGGGTCTGATGACGCATAGTTTGTATAAGGAATATAGTCTATAGTTTTATCCTTGTCATCACGATAAATCACAACACGATGCAAATTATTTCCTGCAATGAGGGAAGTCCACTCATAACCAATAAAAGCGGTAAAATTGCCGGGATCATTATATTTTTCTGCAGCTTCCACAGTCATAGACCAAACAGATTTTTGAAGTTCTGGAGCATTTGGATCCATATCCATTTCTTTCTGCGAAAACGCTTTTATGAGTTCTAAAGCCGCATCTGCACCCTTACCTTCTTTTAGCATTTGATTCCAACGTTTACCTTGATCTGTTTCCATAACCCAATCTTCACCTGCATCTATAGCTTGAAATAAACCCATACCATCAGAATGATCTGCTACCACAAGAAAATCTAAAGGTCTTGATAACTGAGCATTAAGGCCCGTAGAAGAAGTAACCGCTTCACCTTTAGCAAACCTATAAGCTTCATCTAGACCAAGTGTGTTTCCAAAAAGACCAGCATCCATAGAAAGACCAGTATGCAAATGTGTATCTCCCCAATAGACATTAGTGGCATTGCCAGCTGCAACGGCTGAACTTTCTGAATTAGCTTCAGTTGTTGACAATGATGACTTGCTTGAGTTATCATCAGATTTTTTGTTTTTAGCACAGTTAAAAAGCACCAACGTGCACAGTAGTGTAAATAATGTTTTCATAATAATCGAATTAATGACTAATGACAATAAAAGTATTAGATTGAATGTTCTAAGATACAAATAAGCAATCAAAATGCTATTAAGACTTAATGATATTTAGTTTCTTGGACTATACCAAATGGGGCTAGACCAAGCGCGTTCTTGAATAGTCGCTGGAAAGTCTTTAGGAGGTTCAATTCCTAAGGCTTTAGCATCATAAGTAGACCATCTTGGTGTAGGTATTTCTAAAACACGTAAATAATAAAAAGCAGATACATCAGGATCGAAATCGGGATCTGTCCAAACCGTTTTAAGTTTAGTACTACCAATGGTATTGGTGTAACTAGCGTCAGGAATATTAACTGTATTTCCAACCGCAGGTAATTTCCCGTTGGCATCGATTTCTCTCTCCCCAGACCAAGCCACATTGTAAATTTTGTCATAATTATTACCCTTAGTATCAACCCAACCCTTAATCACTTGTATGCGATCAAGATTACCACTATTTGGTCCTTTAAGCGCCCAAATCATAAACTGTGGTGAGTTGTTACCAGAATTTGGTTTTAAGTCTCCTCCCATAGGAACACCATTTTTATAACCGAGTTCAACCCAATTATCATCTCCAGGTTGTGCAGTTCCAAAGTCGTAACCACCAAAAACACGTACCGTTATTCGAGAGCCGCTTGTTGCCCAAGTCTCCTTACGCGCCATAGCATCAAAGATAGCTTCTCGCGTATTTTCTTCAGCCCAGACGCACGATAAACCAGCTGTTCCTTGTTCAATTTTAGAAGGTTCGCCTTTACGAATATCTATCAATCTTTCTTTTGGAGAACTTGACTTTAAATTATGTTCGCCAGTGAATGCATATTCCTCATGAGATACAATAGCGGTGTGAATATCACCACCACCAACAACGCCAAACTTAAAAGGGTTTACGCCAATACCTTCACCTATCGCCAAACCATTTCTAAACGCATTTCGCACATAATTGGTTTCTAATACCTTTACAGTTCCAGGACCAGCAACAGGTTTAGTCCAAATTTCGAAACCAGCAAACTCATCATTTGGTGCCATTAATGGGTGCGTTTCAGACTGTCCTTTTGTCTGCACGATTTCGGTTAAGGGTTCATTGCGCATTCTACTTTCGGCATAAGCCTTATCAATTGGAGAACCTTCAGAGGTGTTTTTAGAAAACATCGTTCCATTACTTAAATTTCCATTATGAGAAATAGCTAACAGTTTTGAACCATTTTTACGCTGTAAGTCCATCCAATCCCATAAATCTTCTGGTTTTTCTGAGTCGAAATATGAAAACGGAAAGTCGGGTAAATGATCTGTATCCCTAAACAATACATTTCGGTGCAGATTTCCCATGTTGGGTTGCGATGACCATTCATACCCCATAATGGTCGTGAATTTCCCTGGCTCGTAATACAAATCTGTAATGCGTTTCATTTCTTGCCATGCAGATCGTTTAAGTTCGGGTGAGCTTAATTCAGGGTCTGCCTCTGTGGTGCCATCTGGCTGAATAGTCTGTGATACTAACCCGTAAAATGCTTTCATAGATTTAGTCACATCTGTTCCCGAGGCTACAATATCTTTAGCCATTGGATGCTTGGATAACGGATTGTCTGGGTCGTACATTTGTACCAAAACCCCTAAATATTCAGAGTGATCTGTTACCGATAAAAAGTCTAATGGAATTTTTAACTGAACGTCTTGTCCAGAAGGATGCTTTACTCTTTCTCCTCTGGCGTGTCTATACGCTACTTCTGGACCTGTTTTTACATCTAAAATGGCTGCATCAAAAGACCATGAGGTGTGCTGATGGGTTTGACCGAAATACGGATTTTTGAGGGGATTATAATTAGCTGTCCTTTTTGAACTCATTGGATTAGATTTCGTTATATCTGAAGTTATATTTTCTTGATTTTTATTATCGGTTTTACAACCAAATAGTAAGAGTACAGCAATAAAAAGAATGATGTTTTTCATTATGGTTTATATTTAATCTAATGCACGTGAATTTAAGTATTTTGTAACTGCAGATATATCTAACGACATACTTTTTTGGCTAGGAGGAAACTCTTGAAATGTAGCTAAAAATTTGCCGACCATTCTACCAGCAGGTCCAAATAACCAGCTTCTGTTTTCCGCCCACTCATCATAACCTCTGGCCTTTGTAAATCGTTCAAAAGAATCTACTTTTAAATTAATAATAAAAGGTGATGATAGTTGGGTTTGGTCTGCTCTAAACCATTTTTCCTGCCCTCTTAACAATAATTTCCAATCGCCATATCGTATGTCTTGGAATGTTGTTTCAGTAAAGTAATAGTAGTCTATACTATTACTTTTCCCACTATTAAGAACTAAATCACTTTGGTCATAACCATCAAGGTGAGCTTTAAAATTCTTATTACCAAAGGTCTTTCCTTTCAATATAACCTGCATTTTATTTATCAGTTTTACAGTTAAAGAATAGAATTACAGTTAATAGAACAACTAGTTTTTTAATTATAACGTAATTAATTTCCTTATTATTTCGAGTTATACCAAATTGGTGAGGTATAGGCACGGTCTTGTATGCTTGTTTCAGCATCTTCAGGAATGTCTACACCAAATACTTTAGCATCGTATGTGGTCCATCTTGGTGTAGGGATTTCTAATACACGAACATAGTAAAACGCATTTTGTGAGGCATCAAATTCTGGATCTTCCCAATAGGATTCCAATACAATATCACCAATGGTGTTTGTATAACTGGCATTAGCTACATCCACTGTATTACCTACAGAAGTAGTGCAGCGTCCGTCTGCATTGATGCTTCTGTCATCAGATACAGCCACATCGTAAATGCGTTCGTAGGTTTTACCAGTTTTATCTACCCAGCCTTTTATAATTTGCACACGATCTAAATTGGCACCATCAGGATCTTTTCGGGTTTTTATCAAAAATTTAGGGGTCTTGTTATTGGTTTTACTTATATCTCCCCCCATGGGAATCCCGTTTGTATAGGCATAATCAATAAAGTCGTCTCGTTTTAGGTCTTCAGGCTTAAAATCATAGCTAGCAAAGACGCGCACCCGCATGCGTGAGCCAGTAGTAGCATATACTTCTTTGCGCTCCATGGCGTCAAAAATAGCTTCCCTCGTATTTTCCTTAGCCCAAACTGCGGCCAAACCTGACGCAGCCATTTCCCAAGCAAAAATATGAATCGAGGGGTCGCCTGGTCGGCCAGCGACGACTTCTTCGAAGCGTAAAGGATCGGTAGAGGGTTCCAATGGCGAAATTTTACCGAAATAATTATTCTCTTCAGTTGTGGCTAAACTGGTATGGGAGTCGGTTGAGCCAATTAATCCAAACTTAAAGGGATTAACCTTTAAATCCTGCTCATAAACAAGACCACGCTTAAAGGCTTCTCTGGCATATTCATTTGGTAACATCTCCTTGGTTTTTGCTTCTGAACCAAAACTTGCTTTGTCCCAAATCTCAAAATTAGAGAATTCATCCTCTGGCGATATTGAAGGGTGTGCCTCAGAAGTACCCTTCATTTGTGTAACCTCGTATAGCGGTTCAAAACGTTGTCTTCGCTTTGCGTATTCTGGGCTGATAGGTTCTTCTGAATTGTAAAGCTTTCCTGAAAACATTAGACCATTAGATAAATTACCATTATGCGGTATGGCCAAGACTCGCCCTCCTGTCTCTGCTTCTAGCGCTTCCATCCAATCCCAAAGGGCCTCAGGATTTGAATCAAAATATGATGACAATGGGATTCTGGTATTTGCTACAGTTTTATCGTCTCTATAAACCACCACACGGTGTAAATTATTTCCTTCTGGGGCTGAAGACCATTCATAACCAATCAAAGCGGTGAATTTTCCGGGGTCATTGGCCGCTTCACAGGCATCTAGGATTTCTTCCCATGGCTTAATTGGAAACTCCACATTGGTATCATAAGGATTGGTACCAGCATAACTAGCACTATACCATAAGTCGTAAGCTTCTACAAGAGCTTCTGGTGTACCCTTTTGTATTAGATCGTAAATTTGCTTTCCAAATTCGTCCTCGACTACTGAGGGGTCACTTTTTCGAGACATTGGCGTAAAACCCAATGCTTCTGCATGATCGGCTATAACCAACCAGTCTAAAGGCCTTTTTAAACGAACCCTCCTGCCTGCACTTGCTGTTACAATTTCTCCCTTAGCAAGTCTAAAAGCAGCCTCTGGACCTAAGGTATTACCCATCATACCAGCATCTACAGAATAAGAGGTATGTAAATGGGTATCTCCAAATAGAGGGCGATCTTCATTTTTGGGAAGCGGTTTGGGATTGTAGTTATTCACATAGGGTGAATAGTCTTTTTGAACAACCTCATTTTGTTCACTGTTTCCTGAAGTTTCTGTTTTAACGTTTTGTTTACAGGCTATAAAGCCTAAACAGAACAAACTAAAAAGAAGCAGAAATTTATTCATAATGTTATAATTTATTTTCTATAATTATTTTGAGCTATACCAAATTAGACTAGATCAGGCTCGTTCTTGCAAACCCATAAACACATCTTCATTATACCTTACATCTAGATGTGTCATTCGTTTAAAATCCATCTTACCACATTCAATAGCATAATATACAGAGGGCAAAAGCATTTTATCCTTAATAAAAAAAAGGCTTTTCAAATGATTATAAACCTTGTATTACTGTTTGAATTCTATAAGACTAAAGTCTCCATGTTTTTAAAGTGAACCCAGATTTATAATAAAAGCTATAATAATGCCTTACGTAAAATGTTTACATACCTACACTAAAAATTCTAAGGCTTTTCAATATAAGAATATCTATACAATTTTAGCATTGGCTAACATATGTAATTTCCTATTAAACTAAAGATCAAGCTGTTAAATAAAAATGTAAAGTACAAAAACTAAATAATTAGAATCAAAGCAAACCTAACGGTTATTACGAAATGTGCTACCGAAAGACCTGTCTATAATAAAACCTAAATTAAATATCCGACAATTATTTTTTTTTCAATAAAACTAATACGACAAAACATACTCGACATAAGGGATTAAGATTTTTATTAAGTCTAATAAAAACTACAATAAATCAATAAAATCCGTCTTAACGCTATATAAATTCTTACATTTACTATTATTTTACTCAATGCCCTAAATTATGACCACTACCAAATTTGTTTTTTTAAGCCTACTAACTCTTTTATTTTATAGTTGTTCAAGTAATGATGATAACACTCAAAATCCAGAGATTAAAGGTGAAACTGAAATCCCAGAGGAAGAAAAAACACCTATACCAGAAGTTTATTTTAGTCTTAATGTAGATAATGAGTGGTTAAATGAATCAACAATTGATAGTTGGATAATTATTCATGACGAAAATGGAAATTTATTAAATTACTCAAAGTATAAAAATGGGGCTAACTTAACCTTTGATGCTCTGGCAAACGAAATCACAAAGAACTTAACCATTTCAACTTTAAACATTAAAAAGACTGAAAGTAATCAAGAAATCTATACCATAGATACATATCCTGACATCCCTCAAAAGTCAATTTGGAATTTTAAGAAACCTCCAGCTCCAAATTCTTTAACAGAGAACAAAGTTATTGGAAAGTTTAGTGTAAAAGTTGATAATATCCCTGGGGTCCAAAAACATACTTTATCTTGCGATAATAGAATAGGAGGCTCTAATGGAAATATAACCATAGGATCGAACCCTAAACTCTACATGCTTAATATTAATGAAGTTAATTTATTTGAAAGAAATAATTATATATTGACAATTTTAGACAATGACAATAATCTAAAATACATATGGCTTAACAATGTACAAGATGGAGATGACTTAAATTTAGATTATTCTGACTTTAATCAATTTGATAGTTATTTAAATATTGGCTTACCATCTACTCAAAGAATTGGTATTCGTGTCTATACTATGGAAAAAGATGTAAATGCTACTTCCGGTGTCTATACTTTAGATCATAATTTCAATAGTGCCTATTGGGGTTTAAGACAGGACTTTGTGAAAATTGGTTTTTTAGATATATTTAAAAAATACAAGCTAAGTTTTACAGTAGATTTAGGCAATTGTACTTACAACTATGGAAAAAATGGTAATAAGCCAGAAAACTTAATTATTCCTTCAAAACCCGAATTGACTATTCAAGATACATCAATAGAAAATTTTAGTTTCACTACTTCTTTAAGCTATATGAGACAAGTTAGTCGTTGGAAAACTCCATCTGAGATATTCAACAATACTGGTTTCGAAACATCTTGGACTATATCTTCAGATTCCAAATCTGAATTAAACTTTTACGATATCCCAGAAGAAATAAAAAACGCACATCCAAATTTGGATTTAAACTCTACCAAGTATTATGGGACTTGGCTATATTTAAAAAATGAATCACAGGCCGATTTTATTAATCGTTCCTTTGTTACAAATGAACGAAGAGTAGAATTCGAAAGTGAAAGTGTCTTTTTCCGTAATAACGAATAATTTCATTATCATTATTTATATCTAATTTTTATTCTTCTCTTCAATCCATTTACTCATAAACTTCGTACTCTGCATCGTATGATGTTGGAGCATTTGTCCCATGAAGTTATTAAGGCGTTTTTCATTTAAATGACTAGTTGTTTTCTCAATAGCATTTAAAAGTATTTGCTGATAATAAAGCTTACTAAATCGTTTATTAATAATTAAAAATCCGTTTTTTCGTTTCGACTTCCAAAGGGATTCCTTTTGATATAATTGTACTGCTTTATGAGCAAACTCTTGAGGATCATTTTCGATAAAACCATTGGCCTCAAAATCGCCAAACATACCCTCTGCTCCTATTGATGTAGTGACCATAGGTGTTCCGTTTTGCATAGCATCTACCAACTTCCCCTTTAAACCAGCACCAAATCTAATTGCAGCTAAACATACTTTAGCCTGTTGCATAACACTATGAGCACTTTCAGCAAACCCTTTAATAAAAAAACGGTCTTTTTTATTATTTAGTTGTGTTACTTTTTGGGAAGCATACGCACCATAAACATGTAATTCGGCTTTAGGTAACTGCTTACTTATTAATGGCCAAATAACATTCTTTAAATATAATACGGCATTATAATTGGGTTCGTGTAGAAAGTTCCCAATAGTTACAAAATGTTGTCGGTCATCAAAATCTGGAAGCAATTTTATGTCTTCTTCTAAAATAGAATTTAGCATAAAAGGCACATATAGCAACAGCTCTTTATCAACCTTAAATTGATTTATTAAAATTTCGATTTCGACCTCAGAAATCATTAAACTTAAATCGCATCGATATATAGTGGCTATTTCACGTTTAGCAATATCATTAAACAAATAGGCATTATCGAATACATCACCTTTTTTAAAGGCTTGTTGCCTCCCTTTTCTCAGACAATGTAAATCTTCTGTATCTAAAACCCTTAAGGCGTTAGGGCAATGCTCTATAACACGCCATCCAAACTGTTCTTCCATCATAAAACGATCGAACAAAACCACTTTTGGATTTAGTTTTTCAATAAAAGCATCAAAACTGGAGTTGTTTAGTGCTATAGTAACTTGATGAACTCCAATATCCTCCAAATTAAAAGCATTATCACTTTTAGCACATGGACTCGCAAAGGTAACCTGAAAATTATCTTTTTGGAAAGTTTCAATGAGTTGCATCATTCTGAGTCCTGCAGCAGAACTTTTAGGCTCTGGCCATACAAAACCAATAATTAGAAGATCTTTTCGCATGAAATCTACAACGTGTAAAACTATTCAGGTTTAGGCGCTAGGCTATATTTTAATCGAACCAATTTAGCCCAATCAATAACAGACTTAATCTGCTTATCGGATAATTTAGCTTCAGAATGTGTTATGGTATACGACTTTAGCGGCATACTTTTATCTTCAACCATTTCAATAAGCTCCTCAAACTTATGATCTTTTCGTTTAACAGAGTTACCTTCCCAATTAGACACATTAAAATGCTTTTTCCCATCTTTAACATGACCTGCCAACCAATAATTTACCGGTGTAATATTATTATACCAAGGGTAACGGGTAACATCGCTATGACAGTCATTACAAGCTTCCTTTAAAATGAGTTTCACATCCTCGGGAGGGTTTGTTTCTTTTAAAAAAGCATTGATCGATTCCAACTGGCCTTCATTCTTTTCAGGACCAAAAAACTGTGCTACTATAAAAAGGACTAACACTCCTAACAATATCTTTTTTGCTAACGTCATTTTAATTAATTTTAAACCCTAAAAATAAGAAAAGCTTTTGACTACAGAGCAACTATATTCCGAATTAAATTATGTAAACCATTCAAGAGAAAAGCGCTTACATTACGCTAATTTAGTTCTGAGAAATCCCGATTTAATTCCAAAACTTTTGGACATACTATTTCAGGTTGATGACAAAATTTCACCACGAGCAGCATGGGTTTTAGAATTTATGTGTAGCGCCAAAATAGAAACCATCATTCCCTATTTAGATGTATTCACAGAACATATTCATAAAGTTCATCTAGACTCTGCAGTAAGACCTGTTGCCAAAATATGTGAATTGCTTGCCAAATCGTATACTAGTAAAACAGATAATATCGTACAACAAGAACTGCATGAGGTACACAAGGAACGTATTATTGAAACCTGTTTTGATTATATGATTAATGACGAAAAAGTAGCCGCTAAGGCTTATGGCATGACCACGATTTTTATGCTAGGAAGAGATTATGATTGGGTATATCCAGAGTTAGAACTTATATTAAAACGCGATTTTCAGAGCCAAAGTGCAGCATACAAAGCTCGGGCTCGTCAAATTTTAAAAAAGTTAAAAAAAATAAAATCCAGAAGCTAAAATCATGTAGCTTTGGTTGTCTTTCTTCGGTCTAAAAAACTATCTTTGCAACTTCAAAAAATCCCACAGATTATGTCATTATCAGCATTAAATGCCATCTCTCCAATTGATGGTCGTTATAGAAGTAAAGCTCAAGAGTTAGCACCTTTTTTTTCAGAAGAAGCTCTAATTAAATATCGTGTTTTAGTTGAAATAGAATACTTTATTGCGCTTTGTGAAATTCCGTTACCTCAACTTGAATCTGTAGACGTTTCTATATTTGATAGCTTAAGAGCTATTTATAAAGATTTTTCATCTGATGATGCACTGGCGATTAAAAAAATAGAGGGTGTTACAAATCATGATGTTAAAGCCGTTGAGTATTTTATAAAAGAAAAATTTGATGCTTTAGGATTGTCTGAATTCAAAGAGTTTATACATTTTGGATTAACCTCTCAAGACATAAACAACACGGCTATTCCTTTAAGTATTAAGGAAGCGATTAACGACGTTTATGTTCCCGAATACAGGATACTTCTTAATAAATTAAAAGACCTTTCTAAAGATTGGGCTGCTATTTCAATGCTAGCAAGAACACATGGGCAACCTGCTTCTCCTACTCGATTAGGAAAAGAAATTGAAGTTTTTGTAATACGTTTAGAAGAACAATTTAATTTATTGAACGATATACCAAGTGCTGCAAAATTTGGTGGAGCTACAGGTAATTTTAATGCGCACCATGTGGCTTACCCTGGTATTGACTGGAAAGTTTTTGGAGGTCAATTTGTTCAAGAAAAGTTAGGCTTATACCATTCTTTTCCAACCACACAGATTGAACATTACGATCATATGGCTGCTTTATTTGATACTTTAAAACGTATTAATACCATTATTATAGATCTAGACCGAGATGTGTGGACCTATGTGTCCATGGACTATTTCAAACAAAAAATAAAAGCAGGTGAAGTAGGGAGTTCTGCAATGCCACATAAGGTGAATCCTATAGATTTTGAAAATTCTGAAGGAAACTTAGGCATCGCGAATGCCGTTTTTGAGCACCTTGCTGCTAAATTACCGCTTTCAAGATTACAACGCGATTTAACCGATAGTACTGTTTTGCGTAATGTAGGTGTGCCTTTTGGACATACTATAATTGGATTTAAATCTACACTTAAGGGTTTAAACAAACTACTTTTAAATGAAAGTAAGTTCGCTGAAGACCTAGAAAATAACTGGGCAGTGGTAGCTGAGGCTATCCAAACTATTTTACGTCGTGAAGGCTATCCTAACCCATACGAAGCACTAAAAGGCTTAACGAGAACCAATGCCAAAATAAACCAGAACTCTATTTCAGATTTTATTGATACTTTAGAGGTGTCTAACACAATAAAAGAAGAATTAAAACGTATTACTCCTAGTAATTATACAGGAATTTAAACTTTAATTTATGTTGAGTGATAAGCAGTCTTTAATACTTACTGGTTTTATGGTTGGAGGTATTTTCATATTTGGAATACTTGAACTCTTGCAAAACTTTATAGTACTTACGGTGCTTACCATAATATTTTTTACCATTATACTCAACATGTTCTATCTTAAGTCTAAAGAAAAACAAGAATTTCAAGAACAAGAATGATAAATAGTAAAAGCTTTCAAATTTGGAAGCTTTTACTATTAACATCAGTACTATAAATTACTTAAAGAAATTCATAATATTATCTAATTGAGATTTATCAATATCTGCTTTTTTCAAAGCCTCTATTAAAGTTACCATTTTATCTGGGCTCATATCATCTCCTAAAATTCTAACTATACCAAAGCCCATATCTGGCGAACTACCAAAAAGTATAACTTCTTCTGCTTCATCATCATTGCCAATATACTTTACAGAGACCTTATTGCCTTTATCACTAAACTCCATAAGGTCATTATATTTTTCATCACTCAAAATAGTTTTAACCTTGGTTATTTCAGTTTTAAAAGTTTCCAGATTATCATCACTAGATTTATATCCTAAAAAATTAAGTTTGCTTACTGAGTTATACGCTTCTTTTTGTTCTTCGGTAAAACCCGACTTATCAATGTCTACCATCGACAAAGGAAAATCTTGAGAAATAAAGTTTTTAGTTTCCTGATTATCTACATAATAACTTTGCAGGCTCTCTCCTTTCCCACAGCTCGTTAATATAAATGCAGTAAGTAAAGAGTACATTAAATATTTGATAGTTCGTTGCATGATTGATTGTTATTTATTTCTTTTTATCAAGGTGACTACCACCTGGAATATTCATTTTGTCTGTTAGTTTTGAAATCTCATTTAAATTAATATCTCCAGTAAGAGAAACGACTACTGTTTCAATTTTTCTAGTTTCGCCATTAATTTCAACACCTTGACCTTTCATAGCCTTATCCACTCCATTTACATAAATTAAGAGCTCTTTTACATGATCTGCGTCTTTACCTTCCTTTACATAAAACTTTACATCGGTACCATCATCTTTAACCTCCATAAGTTCTTCTAGAGAGCTTGAACGTGAAGATACCCACTTAGATATATCGGCCGAAATAGCTTTGTTATCTGTTACAATGGTTTTAAAACTTGTTATACTTTTTACCATATCCATATATGCTTGAGCTTCTTCGTCTTCCACATTAATACCCATTTTGGCTATCATTTGAAACATTTTCGGCTTTATCGAAACATAAGTAACATCATTATTATCATTATACTTTTCAAAAATATCTTGTTGAGCCATTCCAATTATTGGCATAAGCATAACAGCCATTACCAACACTATTAATCTATTTTTCATTGTTCTTGTTTTTAATTTATTTGACATATTCATTATTCTAATTTATACTATTTTTTAAAAATTATGTTTGTTGTATTTTCTATTTCGTTAAGATACCCAAGTGATGAAGTCCCTTTATTTACTTCATTTAGATATCCAACTGTTGCTGTACCTTTATTTAATTTTTGAGAAATCATTTCCATTGATTTACTAAAATCATTAAAAGCTAACTCCGGGTCATCATAAGTACCTAATTCATTGTTGAATGAGCTACCAAAATAAAAACCTAACATTAGAAGTACTACTGCTGCGACAGAAATCCATTTGTAATCAATTTTTCGTTTAGTTTTTAATGGAACGTCTTTAGTAAATTTCTCCTGTTGGTTTGCCAAAAAATACGTAAACATGGGTTTATACATTTCTAAATGAGGTGCCACGTTATCGCTAGTAAAATAGTTTTTCAATACGTGCTCTTCTTCAAGAGTCGTTTCACCGTTATCGTACTTTTCTAGTAATTTTTCTATATTATTTAATACCATAATCATGTGTATTAGTTAATTTTTCTCTTATCGTTTTTCTTGCTCTTGACAAGGCTACTCTAACTGCCGTGTTATTCATATCTAACATTTTAGCAATCTCATCAAAATCATATTCTTCTATATCTCTAAGCTGAATAATCATGCGTTGCTGTTCGGGTAAATCTTCAATAATTCGCTCCACCCAATTTACACTATCATTTAATTCAACTTGCTTTTGCAAAGGCGTCTGCTTATCTTCATAATTACTATGCACAATTTTTAAATTTTGTGCTTGTTTAGATTTTAATTTATCAAAACAATAGTTTTTCGTCATCGTCATTGAAAACGCTTCTACATTCTTATACTCCTGAATCTTTTCTTTATTTTTCCAGAGCTTAATCAATACTTCTTGTGTTGCATCTTCCGCTTCCTCAGTTGATACAAGTAATCGCTTTGCTAAACGAAAAACTTTATCTTTAAACGGTGTTACAATATTTAAAAACTCTATCTGAGTCATTTTTAGTTTGGTTAGTTAAAAAAACAGCTTAGTTATCGCTATTTGATATTACGACGACCGTTAATCTGTTTTGTTACAACAAATTTTTTATTATACAATAATGTAAGTATTTTTAAGGTTTAATAGACTACTTAATCTCTTAGATTATAAAGAATTAAAAAACTATTTAAAAGAATTAAAGATGAAAAGATTAATAGCCCCACTTCTTCTACTAACAGTATCTTTTTCCTGTTTTAGTTGTTTCGATGATAATGATGACAATACTGTTTCTGCAAGCCAAATCAATGATTTTGTTTGGAAAGGTATGAATTCCTATTACTTATATTTAGAAAATAGCCCAGACCTTGCAAACGACCGATTCGCGAACAATGGAGAATATGCTAGTTATTTAAATGGCTTTTCCCGTCCTGAAGACTTATTTGAAAGTTTGATATACGAGCCCGAAACTATTGATCGATTTAGTTGGATTGTAGACGATTACTTTGAATTGGAACGTCAGTTTCAAGGCACTAGAGGAACTAATGGATTAGAATTTAATTTTTATGGCACTCCCAATAATGATACTAATGCTTATGGCGTAATACGGCTAGTTTTACCAGAAAGTCCTGCTGGTGGCACAGAACTTAAACGAGGAGATATTATTTATGGCATTGATGGTACTAGATTTACTCGTGAAAATATAGGATCTTTAAGAAATAAAGATACTTATACTTTAAATTTAGGTTTTTATAATGATAACGGCACTCCAGAGGAATCTGATGATTCTATTGATCCTTTGGGTAAAGATATTACTTTAACCAAAGTTACTTACACGGAAGATCCCATTTTTAGAACTAAAATTTTAAACGTAGGAGGACAAAGTGTTGGCTATTTAATGTACAATGGATTTATTAGAGATTCTGAAAATCAATTAAATTCGGTATTCGAAAATTTTAAAGGCAGCAATATAACTGAACTCGTTCTAGATTTAAGGTATAACCCTGGAGGGTCTGTACTAACAACCGCTTATTTAGCAAGTATGATTACTGGGCAATTTGCAGGCCAGACTTTTGAGAAATTAATATATAATGATAATCAGGCTGATAATAATTTCGATTTCTTATTCTACAATACTTTGCCAAATGAAGCCTCTGTAAATTCTGTAGGGTTAAATAAAGTATACATACTAGCAACAGGAAGTTCGGCATCGGCCAGCGAAGGTTTAATAAATGGATTAAAACCATACATTGAAGTTGTTCATATTGGCACGAATACCGTTGGAAAAACACAAGCTTCTCGCACGCTATACGACTCTCCTGATTTCACCAGAGATGGTGTTAACCCAGCTCATACTTATGCCATGCAACCATTAATAGCAGATGGGCTTAATAAAAATAATGAACAGGTACCGGGTACTGGTTTAGTTCCTACTTTGGGTTACGAATACAAAGAAGATCCCCAGAATTTTGGGGTTTTAGGAGATAAAGAGGAACCTATGCTCGCCCTGGCTCTGGCAGATATAGAAAATGCTACAGCCAAGACGAACAAAATAAAATCTAAAGCCAAAAACATTGAACTTATTACGGATAGTAATGAATTTAACCCAAGAGAAGGCGGCATGCATATTGACTAAATATTAACTATTGAAAAAAAACAAAACCTACTTTAACTGGAGTTCTGGCAAGGACTCTGCTTTAGCGCTATACCATTTATTACAGGATAAAAATTATCAAGTTGATGAATTGATTACTACGGTTAATAGTCATTTTAATAGGGTATCTATGCACGGCCTTAGAAAAGAACTTCTTACCGCTCAAACTAAGGCGTTAGGAATAAAAGCAAGTTTAATAGAACTTCCTGAAATGCCAAGTATGGCTATTTATGAGCAAAAAATGTTAGAAACCGTTTCTAGATTAAAAAACAATGGTTTTACGCATACTGCTTTTGGTGATATTTTTCTTGAAGACTTAAGAGTTTATAGAGAAAACCAACTAGCGAAACAGAACCTTAAAGCTGTGTTCCCTATCTGGAAAAGAGATACCAAAACACTGCTTCATGAATTTCTAGACCTCGGGTTTAAAACCATTATTGTTTGTGCTAACTCAAAATATTTTGGCGAAGATTTTGTAGGTACTGTTATTGATAAAAATTTTATAAATAATTTACCCAATGGGGTTGACCCTTGTGGTGAAAATGGTGAATTTCACACTTTTTGTTTTGATGGCCCCATATTTAAAGAACCTGTAAAATTCACCATTGGAGAAAAAGTATATAGAGAATACGACCATCCAAACACAGACGATTCAATTTGTTCTAGTGATAAATACGGGGTTTGGTACTGTGATTTAATTCCATAAAAAATGCCACTAAAAAAGTGGCATTTTAATTAAGCAGTAAGTTGGGTAGATAAATAAATTAGTTAAAATATATTTTAGCTGCTCCTAAGGCTACACTTTTACTATCAAGTTTTGACCCCGTTTCTAAATCGTATATATTTAATGTACTAACATCGGTGAATGATGCATTAGTAGCATATATTCTATTATTATTAACTTCCATCCCATATAAATAACCTTCTGCAGTCAACACAGATGATGCTGGTAATGTCGTTGCGTTCGCATCCATAGCAAAAATATCATTCCCTAGCGCATAATAAATAGTACTACCATCAATTACCATTAATGATGGATGCTCTCCATCTGCAAAATTTAATTCTGTATCAACATTTAAGGAAGTAACATCTATTGTAGAAATACTACCTAAAGTATTCCCCGTTACGTTCCAATCAGTATCATATAGTGTTCTTCCTTCAGACAAAACCACCAAATCTCCAGAATTATTAAAGAACAATTCATCTGGTCTATCTTTAACGGTAACCTCTTCCACATTATCATTAGAAAGAGTTATTACCGAAATAATATCATTATTTGTAAAAGCTCCTTTGTGAGATACATACAACTTACCATCTCTTGAAATAATACGTTCAGGACCATTTCCTACACTTATAGTTTTCTCTACAGAAAACGTAAGTAAATCAACTACAGCAACAAAATCATCTGTTTCATCAGAAGTAGACCCCCAGTTTGTAACATAACCTTTATCACCGACTATGGTCATAAACCTTGGGGTGGATAAATCTGTTACAACTTCATTTTTATATTCAAATGTATATCTATCAACAACCGCAATAGTATTTGCATTATCAACAATAATATATGCGTTATCATTATCAAAAGCTATAGATTGCAGATAAATACCTAATTCCACACTATTAACCTTTTTGTAAATAAGATTTTCTGATTCTGTTAAATCATTAGAGATAAAAGAAATCGATCCTGTTCCTGCTCCTGATCCTTCACCACTTACTAAAATACCGTTTTCATAAGCTCCTTTTGGTAATTGAGGTGAATCATCATCACTACATGACGCTAAAAATAAGACACTTAAAATAAAGGCTTTCGAAATTAATTTATTAATTTTCATTGTTTAAAATTTATAGTTTATATTTAAATTAAAGTTTCTATTTGGCATAGGGCGTCTTGGTTGTACAACATAATTCTCATTAAATAAATTATTAACCTTAATCCCAATTTTCAATAGTTGTTTTGTTGAATTTAATAGCGTATAATCCCCACCTATATTAGATACAAAATAGTGAGGTACAACAAAGTCATTTGAATTACTTTCCGTGGTGTAAACTTCTCCATTAAATAATTGCTGATAAAAGACGCTAAAACGTTTATAATTGTATCCTATATTCAAATTGGCTAAATGCTTTGGCACAAAAATCACCTGTTTATTTGTGGCCGCATCAATAGCTTCAGTATAGCTATAGTTTAAATCAAATTGTAAAACGTGCTTATTGAAGTTTTCTTTATAATTTAATACAAGCTCTACACCCTTATTATTAACTTCTGATATATTTATTGGCACCCATATCCCAGGTCTAGCAGGATCCCCATTGGGCGTCCAAACTATTTTATCCTTTGCATTAATATAAAACGTCCCAATATCTATTAAAAATTTATTGTTCTTATAGCCAAATCCAAACTCGGCTTGTAACGCTGTTTCAGGTTCTAAATCTAAATTTCCTTGACCCGGCCAGAACAAATCATTATAAGTAGGTACTCTAAAATTCTTAGACCCATTTGCTCTTACAAATACATATTGTGTTGTTTTTACTTTTACGCCTAAGGCGTATGTAAATGGCACTTCATAGTCAGAATTAAAGTCTTTTCTAACTTTAGCATCAAGGAAAAGGGTATTCTTAATATTTTGATCGTAAATAAATGATTGAGAAAATTGTCTTCTATTCTTTTTAGCTATTCTATCAGTTTTCCCAAAGGCTGATTCGTACTCAGAGTAAGAACTTATACTAGCATTTAAATCTGTTAATACATATGAAACATTATAGTTTACTAGATAGCGTTTAGAACTCCCAAAGCTATATATATCCAATGATTTATCTTCGAAATATCGATACTCCTGACTTAAAAAAGCAAATTTAGCCTCATGATTAAATCTATTTTGATCATTCGTGTAAATTAATAAATTGCGATGGTTAAAATCTTGATATTTATCATTCGCTGAAGTTGGATTTGGTAATTCTCCAGAAAAAAAACGTTCCCCCCAATAATTTGTGCTATAAAACTTTAGTTTAGATACATCGTTAATTAAAAAAGCCCCATTAATATTAATTCCTAGGTTTTCGTAAGCCCCATTTATATTTTTAAAATCGGTTCCTAACCAAGGATAATCATTCGCTGATTGGTTGTAAGACACCCCTGCGTTTAAGGCAAGCTTATCATTTGATATCTTAAGTTTATATATCCCCCTGTAAGTTTCATAACTCCCTACAGAGACTATAGCCTGATTTCTAATTTGACGATTAGCCGAAAACTCTAAATTATCATTTAAGTGAATGGTACCTCCAATAGCTCCAGAACCATATTCAAGGCTTCCACCACCACTTCTTACATCTATAGCATCAAATAAATTTACCGTTAATGCATTAAATCCCGTTTGCCCATTATTAATAGAATTTATATTAATACCATTCCAAATTACCGCCGTGTTTGATGCACTTGTACCTCTAAAACTGGCAGAACTAGTACCTCCAGAACCATATTCTCTTAAATAAATGGGTGCATTAAAACGAAGTAAATTTGCAAACGATTCCATATTTCTAACAATTACAGAGTCACTTAACCTACTAATTTTATAACCTGAAGAATGCTTATCTAGCTTTTTATCTGCCTGAATAACGACCAAGTCCAAACGATTTACCAAGCTATCATTTTGAGCAGAACAGCAAATACCAATAAAATATACTATTATGAATAGTGTGTTTTTCATAAATTCTAAACTTTTATCCCGAAAGTTTTATTATTTGGTTTTGAATAAGGCAGGTCTCCTGACTTGCGTCTTCATGTTGGTCTTCCCAAAGATGAGTCTTCAGTGACTTGAAGTTGAACACGAAGCTTTATAGCTTACAGTTGCGGGAACAGTTCTGGAGTTTCACCAGATTCCCTTTTAATCCAAACAGGTAACATTGAATGGAACCAAAATTCGTTGCAAATGTATAGTATTTTTTATGAATCAAACACTAATGCATCTTTATAATTTAGAAATTTTGAAGCTAAATGTTCTGGAGCTTTATAAAATTCTGGATGTATCATTGCTGATAGGCATTCAATCCCATTTACTAGGGTTCCAGCAGAAGATTGGGTAAACATATCAAAATCGGAAATGAATACCCGATTAGATTTTACTGCTTTTAAATCACTCCATTCTGGTCTTTTTTCTAAAAAACGCATATCCTTGACAGTTCTTTTTATGTCATAGCCACAAGGTGCAATAATTAAAACTTCAGGGTCATATTTTACAATGTTATCCCAAGAAATAACAATACTATCTCCAGATGGGTGGGATAGCAAATCTATGCCTCCGGCATAGGCGATTTGATGAGGAATCCAATGACCACAATTAAACAGAGGATCTATCCATTCTAAAAGGAGTACACTTTTAGGCTGAATTCTTTTCGCTCTTTGCAAATCAATAATATTGTATGTACGCTCTTTAAGCGTTTTTACGTAGTTGATTCCCACTTCTTCTTTACCTAATGCATTAGCTATAGTCAATGCATTGTCAAATACATCTTCTAAAGAATTAGGTGTTATTGATATTAGTTCAGGTATATGAGGTAGCTTATATGCAGAGGTTGCAACACATTCCGTATCAATTTGACATACATCACAGACATCTTGCGTAAAAATAATTTCAGGAGCAATTTGTTCCAAAACCGTTTCATCAACATAATATAGCGTACCTCCTTCTGCTTTTGTTCTCGAAAAAATAGTATTTATTTCTTCACTTGTTAAAGTCTGCCCCTCTAATTTATAACGTACAGCAACTTGTTTTTCTGCTAAGGCAACTGCAGGACATTCAAAGGTTACACCATTTAAATAGTCTTGTAAACCCATATCATAAATCATTTGGGTAACAGCAGGCATAAAGGAGGAAACAATCATAAATACAAGTATTAAATTAAGACAAAAGTACATCTTTAAAATATACCTTTCCTTTTCGAAAAATGTTTTTAACCTTTGTCACTTATTCAAAGAATATGATTTATTACATCACGGGAGGTGAACGATCTGGTAAAAGTGGTTATGCTCAAAACTTAGCGCTATCACTCTCTAAAACCCCCAAATACTTGGCAACTTCGCGTATCTGGGATGATGACCATAGAAACCGAATTGACCGGCATATTGCCGATAGAAATGACCGATGGATTTCTATAGAAGAAGAAAAAAAACTAGCATCGGTTATTAAAACTAATGATGTAATAGTTATTGATTGTGTGACTTTGTGGCTTACAAACTTTTATGTAGACACAAAAAATGATATTGAGAAATCTTTAGAATTAGCTAAAATAGAATTCAATAAACTATTGGATATTGACGCCACAATGATCATTATTTCAAATGAAATTGGCATGGGTGTACATGCACAAACCGAAATTGGGAGAAAATTTACAGAACTTCAAGGTTGGATGAACCAGCACATCGCAAAACATGCTGATAAAGCCACTATGATGGTTTCAGGAATTCCATTAACTCTAAAATGAATCAATGACTAAATCCGATTTAAAAAAAGCGCTTCAACATAAAATTGATTCAAAAACTAAACCTCTTGGTGCGTTAGGCGAGCTAGAAGGTTTAGCATTGCAAATAGGGTGTATACAAGAGACTGAAACACCTAAAATATCCAAACCAGCTATCATTGTTTTTGCTGGTGATCATGGCATTGCTAAAAAAGGCGTGGTTAACCCATTTCCTCAAGAAGTAACTGCTCAAATGGTATATAATTTTGTAAATAAAGGCGCTGCTATTAACATATTTAGCAAAACAAACGATATAGATTTAAAGGTGGTTGATGCAGGAGTTAATCATGTTTTTAAAAATGATTTAAACATTATTGATGCGAAAATTGCACTTGGCACTCATAATTATCAAGATGAGCCTGCCATGTCTTCAAAAGAATATCAGGAAGCCATTCAAAAAGCGAGTGATATTATTTCTAAAATTAACGACAAAGGATGCAACACTATTGGTTTTGGAGAAATGGGTATTAGCAATACCTCATCGGCCGCACTTTTAATGGCTTATTTTACGGCTATTCCAATTGAAAACTGTGTGGGTGCTGGCACTGGGTTAAAAGAAGAAGGCATTAATAAAAAAACACAACTACTATCAAATGTTTACAATAAATACAGTCCAAAAACGGCTCATGAAGCTTTAGCCACTTTTGGGGGTTTTGAAATAGCCATGCTCTGCGGTGCGATATTAAAAGCTGCCGAATTAAAAATGATTGTGGTAATTGATGGTTTTATAGTTACAGCGGCACTTCTAGCTGCACATGCTATTCACCCAAAGGTTTTAGAATATTGTGTATTTGCCCATAACTCAAACGAACAGGGACATCAAAATATGTTGGAGTTTTTAAATGCTAAACCATTACTATCATTAGGTTTACGGTTAGGAGAAGGCACTGGTGCTGCCTTAGCCATGCCTTTATTGAGAGCAGCAGTAAATTTTTTAAACAACATGGCAAGCTTCGACAGTGCAGGTGTTAGCAACGAATCTGAAAGTAAATAAAATGAAAAAAGAAGTCCAAATATTTCTTATGGCTATCATGTTTTTCACGAGAATCCCCTGCCCTAAATGGGTCGATCATGATCCCGAGTATTTAAAGAAAAGCGCTAAATATTTTTCTTTAGTGGGAATTATTGTTGGTGGCATTGGAGCATTTATTTTTTACAGTGCTTCATTTATTTTTTCGACGGAAATTTCGATTCTCTTAAGTATGGTTTCAACTATTTATGTTACAGGAGCTTTCCATGAAGATGGATTTGCCGATGTTTGTGATGGCCTAGGTGGCGGATGGACTAAAGAAAAAATCCTCATCATTATGAAAGACTCACGCTTGGGAACTTATGGAGCTGCAGGATTAGTTTTAATACTAGCTATAAAATTTTCTGCTTTAAGAGAAATTAACCCATATTTTATTCCTCTAGTTATAGTATCAGGACATAGTTTGAGCAGATTTATTGCCACCACTTTAATTTATACGCACCCATATGTAAGAGATACAGACGATAGTAAAGCAAAACCTGCAGCCAAAAGTATTTCCTTTGGTATGCTAATCCTTAGTGGTTTTTTTGGGCTTCTGCCATTATTCTTTTTCAATACGCCTTTAATATTCTTAACTATACTACCTACCTACTTGTCTAAGGTATACTTAGGACGAAAATTTAAAAAATGGTTAGGTGGTCAAACTGGAGACTGTGCAGGTGCTGTGCAACAACTATGCGAAGTGGTATTTTATTTAAGCGTGCTAGTATTATGGAAATTTATCTAGTAAGACATACAACTCCAAAAATTAAAAAAGGCATTTGCTATGGCCATAGTGACTTAGAATTAGATGATAACCATGATGAAGAATTTAAGGTGGTTAAATCAAAAATTCCGACTTTAGAATCTTTCAAAATCATTTCAAGCCCATTAAAACGTTGTGCACTATTGGCAAAACAGTTTAGTAACGATGTTGTTTTTGATAGTCGTTTAAAAGAGCTGCATTTTGGAGATTGGGAAATGAAACCTTGGAATGATATTCCAGAAAAAGACCTAACACCTTGGATGTCTGACTTTGTAACTGTATCTGTCCCTAAAGGGGAGTCTTACACCCAATTAGCATCAAGAGTAACTGCTTTATTTGAAGAAATTTTGTTTTCGGAAACTGCAGAAAATCTAATTATTATTTCGCACGCTGGACCTATTCGAGCTTTTTTATCCACTCTTTTAAAAATAGATTTAAAAGATTCATTCAATATAAAAATAAATTACGGAGACGTTTTCCATATAAAAAAAGAAGTCGACACTTTTAATCTTATCACGGCTATCAATATTTAAAAATGCGTTTCAGATCAAATATTAAAAAAAAATAATGACCTTTAGACCACAATTTTATCTTATGCGTTCAACCGTTCTATTTTTCATATGTTTTCTAGCTCTCACATCTTGCAAACAGGACAAGAGCAAACCAAAACAAACAGAGGCTAATGTAAAAAAAGAAGTTTTAAAATATGCGACAGGTTTTGCTATAAACTATTACAAAACTCATACAGAAATAATTGTTACCTCTCCCTGGCCCAAGAGTGAAGACACCTACCGTTATCTTTTAGTAGAAAAAGGACAAACCATTCCTAAACATAACGAAACTGATATTATTATTCAACTACCAATTAATAAAATAGTAGTCATGTCTACAACTAATATTCCTACTTTGGAATATCTAGATATTGATGACAAACTAGTAGGTTTTCCTAATACCAGATTTATTTCTTCTGAAAAAACAAGAGCGCGAATTGATAATGGTGAAATCAAAGATTTAAATAATGATTTAAAAATAAATATAGAATTGCTTCTTGAGTTGCAACCAGAACTTGTTATAGGGTTTTCAGTTAATGGAAATGACAAAAAACTAGATCAGATAGAAACGTTTGGAATCCCAGTAGTTTTAGATGGTGCCTGGACAGAAGCACATCCGCTTGGTAGGGCCGAATGGATAAAATTCGTAGGGGCTTTTTTCAACAAAAAAGAAGAAGCTAACCGCATTTTTAACGATATAGAGTCTAATTACCTGAAAGCAGCACAAATAGCTTTAAAAGTTAATAAAAAACCTACTGTTTTCTCCGGGTCAATGATAAAAGATGTTTGGTATGTTCCTGGAGGAAAAAGCTTTGTAGCAAAATTTTTAGAGGATGCTAATACAAATTATCTGTGGAAAGAAAACAACTCTAACGGAAGTCTTCAATTGAATTTCGAGAATGTTTTAGAAAAAGCTAATAAGGCAGAATTATGGCTAGGTGTTGGATTATTTGAAAATAAAAAACAAATGCAAGATCAGCATAAAGGCTACACCTACTTTGACGCTTTTAAAAATAATAACATTTACTCTTACACTAATAAAATTGGTCCTGAGGGTGGTTTGTTATACTATGAATTAGGCCCTCTAAGGCCCGATATTATATTAAAAGACATCATTAATATTTCTCATCCAAATCTATTAAGTGATTACGAAAATTTCTTTTTTAAACGTTTAGATTAATTGCAGCACACTCATCGATATACCATTTCATTTATTACTCTAGTTTTTCTATTGATTCTAGTCTTTTTTTTGAA
Organism: uncultured Algibacter sp.; assembly: GCF_947495925.1. GTDB lineage: Bacteria > Bacteroidota > Bacteroidia > Flavobacteriales > Flavobacteriaceae > Algibacter_E. The sequence continues at coordinate 324,010 of NZ_CANMAU010000004.1, read as the reverse complement.
TGTAAGTCTGGGGTCAGTTTCCATTCCAAATAAAGACATCATCAATATACTATTTGGGATAGATCAAAATCCCTCATGGCATTATATTATAATGGATTATAGGTTACCAAAAGCATTCACTGCCATTATTGTGGGTTCTGGTCTAGGTATTTCGGGGTTAATGATGCAAACCTTGTTTAGGAACCCGCTTGCCGGCCCATTTGTTCTAGGGATTACCTCTGGCGCTAGTTTGGGTGTAGCTATAGTAACTATGGGCTCTTCAATTTTCGGTGGTATTTTACTTGGCATGTTGGCTTCTAAATGGACTATTGTAATTGCTGCTACACTGGGAAGTTTTCTAGTGCTGCTGCTTGTTTTAATTGTGTCTTCTAAGGTTCGCGATGCCATGGCTATATTAATTATTGGTTTGATGTTTGGAAGTGTATCGGCAGCCATAGTAAATGTGCTGTCCTATTTCAGTTCAGCAGAAGAATTACAGCAATATTTCTTTTGGGGCTTTGGCAGTTTAGGTAATTTATCTTGGAATGAGTTGCTTATTTTATTTGTCATTTATTTACTTGGTATTCTGTTAAGCTTAGGGACAATAAAAGGGTTAAACTCTTTATTATTGGGTGAAAATTATGCCAAAAGCTTAGGGCTTAATATAAAGCGTAGCAGGCTAATCATTATTATATCTACAAGCTTACTAGCCGGAACCATTACGGCTTTTGCTGGCCCTATTGCATTTATTGGTCTTGCCATTCCTCATATAACTCGACAAGTATTTAATACCTCAAACCATAAAATATTATTACCAGCTGTATTTTTATTTGGGTCTATCGTCATGCTAATTTGCGATAGTATTGCTCAATTACCATCCAGTGAATATACGCTACCAATAAATGCCATCACCTCATTAATAGGTGCTCCCGTGGTTATTTGGTTGTTGGTCCGTAAACGTAAAATGATGTTTTAATGAGTGGCACTTTAAATAAACATATCGTTCTTAAAACCAATAAGCTTTCCATTGGCTATACTTCAAAAAAAGAAACTACTACAATAGGTTCTAACATAAATATTGAATTACATAAAGGTGAATTGGTTGGTTTAGTGGGTGCCAATGGTATTGGAAAATCTACCTTATTACGATCATTAACAAATGTTCAGTCGAAGTTAAGTGGTGATATTTTCTTAAATGACAAAACTCTTGACGCATATTCCAATTTAGAACTAGCCAAAGTATTAAGCCTAGTACTTACCGAATCTTTATCCTCAAAAAACCTCACGGTATTAGAATTGGTTGCTCTAGGAAGACAGCCTTATACCAATTGGATTGGAAATTTTTCAAAAAAAGATATTGATGTAGTGAATGAAGCTCTTATTCAAATTAATATTGAGGACTTAAAGGATAAAAAATGTTTTGAGCTTAGTGATGGGCAACTTCAAAAAGTAATGATTGCCAGAGCCCTCGCCCAAGACACAGATTTGATTATCCTTGATGAGCCTACAACTCATTTGGACATGTATCACAAGGCGTACATTTTAAAACTCCTTCAGCGCTTAACAAAAGAAACAGGTAAAACCATTTTATTTTCATCTCATGAAATAGATTTGGCCATTCAACTTTGTGATAAAATGATTGTAATGACCAAAAATAACGTTGTTTCAGACGAACCCTGCAACCTCATTTTAAATGGTACTTTTGAAAATTTATTTCCAAAGGACTTAATTGCTTTTAACGAAAAAACAGGAAGTTTTAGGGTAAAAAAATAAGTATTATATTTCTAAATCTTCAACAAAAAACTCTTTAGGTAAATAATCTTCACTAAACTTTTGTTGATAGTGATTAAACCACATCACTTTAAATAACTGAGTACTCATTTGTTTTTTTTGCGTACCATCATTAAAAAACAAGTCTTTCTGCTCTTCATTCTTAATTCCTGTCAATATAAAATCAGGTGTTTGAAAAGAAATTCCTGGAATTCTTTCTACAGTATTAGCATCATAAGATTTTCTATGCTCTAATTTTTTTGTTTTAAACTGAACGCATTTACCAAACTCATAATCAACATTGTGTTTATATTTAGCTACTTCTAAAACTAAATCAATATTTGAAGACTTACTTTTTTCTTCTTTTCTATAATATTTTAAATCTAAGTAGCCTTTTACTAAAGAATGATAAATGGTTTTCTCAACAAACTCACTTTTATTTGCGTTAAAATAAACACATACATACTTTGTCAAGTCAGCAATTTTTGCCTTTTTAATTTCATTACTATATAATATTTTTTTTTCTTCTTTATCGAAAAGAACTTCTTTGACAACCATCAAAGGAGGTACAAGAGAAGTTAAAGCATTTATTTTCTTATGTGTATTACTAAATAAAGGATGTGATTTAATTGTAACAATATCTCCAACAATAAAATTGCTCATGTTTAATTGATTTTTCTTAGATAAAAATAACAATAATATTATATTTACAACTAAAGTAAGGAAGTTCTTTAGTTAAAAAGAATAAAACATTTGTTGAACTATTGTATTGATTTCTAATCAATCACTTAATCCGACCTTTTTAATAGAAAAGGGGTTAATAAATATGGAGATTAGGTACTATGTAATTCTGTTAGTTTTGTTACACCGAGATAAGAAATTATTTTCGGAAGTAACGTTACTACCTCAATAATTCTTATTAGTACATTGATATACACCAAGCTATGGCATACATTAAAGGCTTCTAAAGCTAAGTTAATTATTGCTAGGGTAAGTTCTATCATATATAAGTATTTATTATTTAGACGTAAAAATGCAACGTGAGTCGAGAACTCGGCTAATGGTTCAATCCTTTTTAAAAGGTGTAAGTTTTATTCTGTTATAAATACGTGCGAGAACTTCTCTTACTTTTATTTAATTATGAAAGCACAAAAAGACTGGTTTAAAGATAGAGGCTATCCACATTTTACTAATAAGACCCCATTGTCGATTAGAAAAAATATTGAACGCTATGTTACGAATTCCAAAAAAGTAGCTCATCACTCTTTTTCTCCTTTAATTTTTAAAGAAATTAAACAACGTCGCTATAAATTAGCCAAATTTAATGATGTAAAAAGGCATTCTCATAAGAAGGTCAAAAAAGGTAAAGTAGTTTCAAATACAAAAATCAGAAAAATACTTTATGCTTCCCATATTGATGCACACATATATTCTTATTATACACAACAAATTATTAACCCAAAATATGAGACTTATCTAAAAAATAACTCATTACTTTCAAATTCGATAACTGCATACAGACAAATTGAAACAGATGATAAGCTCAAGTTTAAAAACAATGTTCATTTTGCGAAGGATGTTTTTGATGAAATTAAACGAAGAAAAAATTGTGTTGCTTTAGTTCTAGATATAGAAAACTTCTTTCCTAGTCTAAATCATAAAAAACTAAAATTAGCTTGGGCTAAAATATTAGGCAACAAAACGTTACCAAAAGATCATTTTAATATTTTTAAAGCAACAACTAAATTTTCTTATGTAAAACTAAAAGATCTAAAATCCAAAAACGGCCATTTTGATGAAAAGCGATTATCGAAACATAGAAAAAACGGTAAACACACCTTTTTTGAAAGTATAAAAGACCTTATTGATTCAGATATCATCATACATAAAAATCAAAAAAAAGATGATAATAAAAACTTAATGGGAATACCTCAAGGTTTACCCATTAGCGCATTACTTGCTAACATTTATATGCTTGATTTTGATGAATCCGTAATAAATGAATTAACAGTAAAGCACAGTGTATTCTACAGAAGATATTCTGATGATATTGTCGTGATTAGTAAAGAAAATCAAATAAAGCTAATTGAAGAGTTTGTCAAAAATGAAATGATAAAAAATAAATTAACTATTTCATTAGAAAAAACAGAGAAAACACTTTTCAAAATAAACCGTGGCCGTTTACAAAGTTTCAAAATTGAGAACAATGGTAATTTAAAAGAAAACGTTCCATTAAACTACTTAGGTTTTGAGTTTTATGGCTACCAAACATTAATAAAGTCTAAAAATTTGGCTAAGTTTTATAGAGAAATGAAGGAAACTATAAAACGAAAACATAAAAGAGTTGAAACCATTAAAGAAAAACACCTTTTAGATGAAGCTCCTATATTTAAAAGAAAAGTATATAGGCTTTTTAGTTTTAAAGGAGAGAAGTCTAGAATGCTTCCAGTTAAAAGAACGGAATTTGTAAATAGCAAAGCAAGAACCAAAAATTTTGAAAGAAAATTTAGAGGTAATTATTTAAGATATGCATACAGAGCTTCTGATGAATTGGAAGCTCCGGAAATAAAACGACAGTTACGAAATCATTGGAAAATACTTCAAAAGACTTTGAAAAAATATGATTTTTCAAATGTTAAGAAAGATTAAAGAGTTCTCGAGACACCTCTTTTTATTTATTACTTTTACATCTTAGATACTTATATTATGAACGACAATATAATTCTCATCTTATCCATTTTAATTGCTGCTGCGATTGGTGGCTATTTAGGTATGCTTTTTACCAAACTTAAAAGTAAAAGTGAGCAAAGCACCTTACAAGAACGCAATAGCAATTTACAAGAACAGCTAAATCATTTAAAGGGGTCTGCAGAAGAAGAAAAAAACAAACAAACTGAAGTTTTTAAAAACCAAGTTGAAGAGCTCAAATCGACTATTACAAAACTAGAAAACGAAAGAGAAAGCATTAGACGAGAAAAAGAGTTTCTTAATGCCGAACTAACAAGAAGGAATACAGAATTCGAAAACCTGACCTTAAAAAATAACGAGCAAAAAGAAGAGGTTGAAAAACTTCAGGAAAAATTCACAAAAGAATTTGAAAATCTGGCAAACAAAATTCTTGACGAAAAATCAAATAAATTCACGGAGCAGAATAAAGAAAATATTAAAAATATATTAAGTCCGTTACAAGAAAAAATACAAGGTTTTGAGAAAAAAGTAGAGGCTTCTCAAAAAGAAAGTATCAGTATGCATTCTGCTTTAAAAGAGCAGTTATTGGGTCTTAAAGACCTAAATCAACAAATGACTAAAGAGGCTACAAACCTAACTAGAGCTCTAAAAGGCGACAGTAAAATGCAAGGGAATTGGGGCGAATTAGTGCTAGAACGTGTTCTTGAAAAATCTGGTTTAGAAAAAGATAGAGAGTATTTTATACAACAAAGTTTTACTTTAGATAATGGTTCACGAGTTTTACCAGATGTTGTACTACATCTTCCTGATGGTAAAAAAATGATTATTGATAGTAAAGTCTCCTTAACCGATTATGAGCGCTTGGTAAATGCAGATGAAGAGGACAAAATCAAATATTTAAAAGCCCATGTTAATTCTATAAAAAAGCATGTCGATCAACTTTCAGAAAAAAATTACCAAGATCTGTATGACATAGAATCACCAGATTTTGTACTCATGTTTATACCCATAGAACCAGCATTCGCCATAGTTGTTAACGAAGACAACGCTATTTACAACAAAGCTTTTGAGAAAAACATTGTTATCGTTACACCTTCAACACTTCTTGCTACTTTACGTACAATAGACAGCATGTGGAATAACGAGAAGCAGCAACGTAATGCTGTCGAAATTGCGCGACAAGCTGGAGCTTTATATGATAAATTTGAAGGTTTAGTTACAGATTTAACAGGAGTTGGCAAAAAGATTGATGCTGCAAAAAACGATTATTCATCAGCAATGAACAAGCTAGTTGAAGGAAGAGGCAACCTTATAACTAGTGTTGAGAAACTTAAAAAAATGGGAGCCAAAGCTAAAAAATCACTCCCTGAAGCTATCATAAAACGTGCTGAAGAGGACCATATTTAAATTTACTAAAAATACGATATTATGAAAATTTTAATTAGAATAATTATTGGGTTAATTGTCATTTTCGTTGGTTATTTCTGCTTTTTATACTTTGCAACCTACAGCAAAGGGGTTAGAGCTGGAGAACTGGTGAAATTTAGTAGTAAAGGCGTTATTATTAAAACTTGGGAAGGTGAAATAAGTCAAGGTGTTTCAGATTCGCAATTTTTTAAATTCTCGGTTGAAGATGGTGAAAAACAAGTTATAGAAGACTTAAACAATATGCAAGGCTACTATGTTAAGCTGCATTATTTTGAACGCTACAAAAACCTTTTTTGGTTAGGAGACACTAAATATTTTATAACAAAAGTCGAAAAGACTGATAGAAAAATGAATAAATAAAAATACATGTATAAACACGCAAAAGAATCACAAGTAGCAATTACAGAACTTATGCTTCCATCCCACTCTAATTTTAGCGGAAAAATTCATGGTGGGCATATCTTAAATTTAATGGATCAAATTGCATTTGCTTGTGCTTCAAAACACTCCAACAATTACTGTGTAACTGCATCAGTAAATAGAGTAGATTTTTTAAATCCAATTGAAGTTGGAGAATTAGTAACTTTAAAAGCTTCGGTTAATTACACTGGAAGAACTTCTATGGTTATAGGATTAAGAGTAGAATCAGAAAATATTCGAACGGGAGAAGTAAAACACTGTAACTCATCTTATTTCACAATGGTTGCAAAGAATGAGCATGGCAAAAACGCTACGGTTCCAGGGTTAATTTTAGATACAGAGCAGAGTATTAGACGTTTTGCTAGAAGTATTGCCAGACAGGACCAGGCTAGAAAACGGTCTACTAAGTTTAAATCTTCCGAATTTAAAATGGAGGAACATTTGGAGCTTATAAAAACACAAAATGCAAAAATTGATCTGAAATAAAACGACTGTGTTTAAAAATAAACCCTCATTACAATATTTGGATAAAACCCCAAAGACGTTTGCAGTGTTTCATCAACATCTCCATTATTAACTCGAAAAAAATTATTGATTTCATTCTTTCTATTAAAAACATTCCAAATAGATGCTCCTATTTCAGCTCTAGTTTTCCGTCCAACTTTGAAATTATATGATGCAGAAATATCTAATTTAAAATAGTCTTTTAATTCATTACTATTGCTTGTACTAAAATTAATTTCGTTACCAACAATTTCATTTCCTTTAATTGGTAGAGTTGTCGGATTACCGGAAAACCAATTTAAACCTGCAGATACTTTTAGGTTACCATATTTGTATGTACTTCCCAGTGTAATTGCATGATTAATATTATAATTACTAGGGAACTTGTATTCAGGTAATGACTTAAACGTATAGGTGCTATTTAAATATCCATAGCTTAACCAAACATTAAGGCTATGTATTTGTTTTCTTAAAATAAAATCGACTCCATCAGCTTTATAATCGCCTATAGCTTGAACAAACTCATACTGATTTTGAAATCCTTGACTTTGAGAGGTTATGTCATTTACTTTTTTATGATAGGCTTCTAAACTTAATTGCCAACCTTTTTTATTATAATTTGCTCCCACTGACACTTGCTTACTTTTTATAATAGGAATGCTGCTGTTGTTAGAGAGTTGCCATCTCCTTTTTTCAACACCCAAGAAATCATTCTGAAAATTAATCACTTGCGAAGTGTTTTGATGTTTCATTTCTCCAAGAACTTCTAGACTTAAATTTTTATGCAATTTATGTGTAAAAATGAAACGAGGTTCCCAAATTTGCTTTTTAAACTTACTTATATAATTAAACCTAACTCCTGTTGATAAACTTGTATTTTTATTTAAGGATTTATAATTAATCTGAGAAAAAACACCATGTGTTCTAAGTACTTCTGAAATTAATTGTCTAAAAATTGGTGAGTCCACATCATCTAAATTGGTCACCTTCGTTTCTACAAAATGATATCCACTTAACAAGCTAAGTCTTTCGCTAAGCCAATAATTGGTCTTTAATTTAAAACTTGTTTCCGACACGATATTCTCTTGTAAAAATCGTTGAGAATCAACAATATTCGCGTTAATGGCCTTTAGCTTATAATCTGTTTCATAAAGTTCAAATGATGATTGCCATTTATCATTCCAAACCTTATCATAGTGAATTGCTCCTGCTATACTTTTTTGCGTGACACTACTTTCTCTTGACTCCTCCAAAGTATTTTCATTGAATATCAACTCATTAGCTACATTTATAAAATTAACTCGTAATTCATCTTTATCACTTACTTTATAAATCCATCGAAAAGAAGCATCATAAAAATCAAACTCTTTACCAGTATTCATTACTGCACTCCTACTGTTTTCAACTTCAGTATCTTCCGAAATTTTGTCAAAAAAGTTATTGTAAGCTGGCGTTTTAACAAAATCATTAATTGATTTTCTTAGAGCCACTTGAATTGATGATTTTCTACCTATAGGAATATCTGCAAAACCATTAGTATCAATAAAATTAACACCAATATTCCCCTTAAAATTAGTATTAACTTGGTTATTAGTTTGCATAGAAATAGAACCAGAAACACCATCAGTATAACTTACATCAGATCCGTTTTTAAATAAAAACACATTCTGTGTAATCTGCGGATTATACATGGAAATAAGTCCAAAAAAGTGCCCAGACTGATACATTTTAATGCCATCCCATAAAATTAAATTTTGATCATGACTACCTCCCCTTATACTAATATTAGAGACATTTTCATTAATGCTTTGTATTCCAGGAAATGCTTGTACTGATCTTAAAACATCTGTTTCAATCAACCCCGGAAGCATAGTAAATTTTGAGAAATCAATTTTAAAAGAACCATTATCCAACTTACTTATCCCTTTAATAATGTAACTAGGAACAATAACTTCTGGTAACAACTGCAAATCTTGCTTTAAATCCACAACTTCGGGTATGCTAACTAAAACAAAACTATCACTAATAAGGGTGTATTGTAAACTTGTCGTTTTCTCCAAATAATCCAAAACTTCAGAAAATGACATCTCTTTGGACGGCGGAGCAATTTTATAGCCTTCAACAACATCTTTTGCATAGTTAAATTGATAATTATATTGCCTTTGAATATCACGTAAAACAGAGATAAGCGGAAGTTTTTTTAAATTCTCTTGAGTATTGACAGCCAAGGAAAAAGCAAAAGTAATCAATACAAATAAAACGCACTTACTAATTTGTATTTTCATGGATTACAATGTCATTAGATGAACTAACTTCATAAGTTAAACCCATTGGTTTTGTGATAGAAATGAGTGCTTGTTTAATATTATCGTGTTTAAATCCTCCTGTAAACTTTCGCATCGAATTAACACTTTTAAGTGCGACTTTTACATCATACTGCCTTTCAAATTCTTCAATAACAACTAAAAAAGGGACTTCATTAAAACGACTAACATTATTAATCCATTGAGGTTCAACAAATCCTGTTTTATCTTCAATAAAGCTACCGTTTAAAATTCGAAAAGTATCTCCTACATACAAAATGCGTTTAATTTTATTTGAAATCACGCTTACCACTCCCTCAAAGCACTTGACTTCAAAATAATTATGACGTTGTTTTACGTTAAATTTTGTTCCTAAAACAGAGACCAAACCATCGCTAGTAACTACGTCAAACTTACTACCCTTTTCTACCATAAAATAAGCTTCGCCATTTAGTTTAACATGTCTATCATGTTGCCAATCATTTTTATTAAACTTTATTTGAGAAAGCGCATTCAGTCTAACTTTTGATTGATCTGGAAGCTCTATAATAGATTTCTGATGTGATAAAGTTTGAAAAGTAGTAATGGTGTCTTTGAAAGCATAAAAATAAATACCAAAACCTATTACCAAAGCCGCAGCTATTTGAATTACAGGCTTTAGCCAACTTAATCTCCTGACCGGATTTTTATTGGATTCATACCGCTCCTTAAATGCCTCAAAATTTCTATTAATTGAAAAATTAGACGCCTTAAAATATTTTGCAGCATCAAGAATATTAGTATTTAACTCATAATCATCAAGCTCCTTAAATACATCTTTTTCAGCTTCTGTCAACTCATTATTCAGCCACTTTTTTATTAAATATTCTTTGTCCATTAATAGTATAACAACTTAAATCTTAAAATCCCTGATTATTTTATGTTAAAGTTTTCAAGTTCTTCTTTAAGCCTTGTAAAAGCACAATAAATTCTATATTCCACAACCTTTTTGGTAACACCTAATTGTTCTGCTATTTCCGCATGTTTTTTCCCCTCAACCTTATTTAGCAAAAAAGCAACCCGCTGACCTTCTGTTAATTTTGTTAATGCTGTTTTATATTTTTCAAGAAATTGACTCTCTTCTAAAAGAAACTGAGGATTTTCGTTTGTATAATGTCTCCTGGGCGTTTTTTGATAATCTAAAACCACTTTTTGATGCTTGATATCATTAAGCACTAAATTATTGGCAACCGTAAACAAAAAAGCCTTAGCCTTAGCAAAAGTTACTTTTTTACAGTTGTCCCATAACTTAATAAATGCTTCCTGGGCTTTATCATCGGGATTAATTTGAGAACCATATTTATAATAAAGAAAGTCATGTAAATCTTTCGAGTATTTATTATAAATACCCTCAAAGATATGAGTATGACAAATACTATTATTGGAGTCTTTTGACAATTTTTTAAATTATTTCTGAAAGATATATAAATCTTTTTATAAAAATTTCAGGGATTTTAAGATTTAAGTTGTTATATAATAAACCAAGGGATTTTATTCCATTATGAAGGTATCCACTAATAATTTTATTATATATTTTCTTCTCTTAAATGTTCTATTGACGTCATGTAGAAAAGAAGAAATGGAGCTTATTGAAGCTCCTTCTGATGAAGCATTAGTTGCAAATTCATTAATAGTAAATTTAATGCAGCAAGTTTCTAGCAATGATGGTTCTAATGATAACATTATAGATAAATCAAATTGTTTTAACATCAAATATCCACTTAAAGTCACAGTCAATGGCCAACAAATCAATGTAAAATCAGAAGATGAGTATAAGGTTATTGAATATATTTTTGATGATAACGATGATGACGTTGATGTTTTAGACATAACATTTCCCGTAACTATTGTGTTAGAAGATTTCACAGAAGTAATCATAAATAACTATATAGAATTTAACAGCTACTCTGCGAATTGTCCAGGCGAAAACCAAGTTGATAATGATATTGAATGTCTGGATTTTCAATACCCAATCATTGCCTCAATATTTAACAAAAGCACTGAAATCACAAATATCAATGCTATTACCACAGATGCTGAATTAAATCATTTCTTAAAAGATTTGGGTGATGACTTAATTGTTACAATTAATTTCCCTGTAAATGTGATGCTTATAGACAACAGCATTATGAGCATAAATAATTTATCAGAACTTGAAAACACCATCAACAACTATAAAAATGATTGTGATGAAGATGATGACTACGACTATAATGATGATGATTGTGACGACTGTAATATTGAAAAATTAACCACCACGCTAATAAACTGTAAAGGCTGGACTGTTGATCAATTAGACCGGAATAACACAAATTACGATGATGTTTACGAAGGTTACACATTCAACTTTTTAGCTGATGGTCGAGTTGGCGCATATTGGTCTGGTTTTAGTGCATACGGTAGTTGGGATGCCTCAGGAACGAAAAACAATATAAAAATAACTATAAATATACCTGATTTACCGTTGTGTAATAATGATTGGATTTTACATGAAATATCTGAATATACTAAAACGCGATTAGATTTACGTGTAGCTGACGCTGATAGGTTAAGGTATAACAATGTTTGCAACTAATAATAAGCTAGTGATTGATGCTTCTATTATGAAAAAGAAAAATTTCAATCTTCAAGTTTTCTAACAATATACTTGGAGCTAGCAAATACTGTTTCAGTTTTTTAACTGAAACAGTATTATTAAAAAACAAAAATGAAAAAGAAAGTTTTTTTGGGTCTTTTACTAACCATAGGTTTAGTCTTTTCATATAATTATATATATCAAGATCACAGAAATATTGAAACGGAAAAAGTCAAGTACAAAATCACCTCTCAATACATTAAAGATGAATTTAAAATGGATGCATTAAAATCAGAAAAAAAATACCTAAATAAAACGATTGAAGTTTCAGGAATTGTTTCAGAATTAAGTAAAAATAATTTGACTTTAGATGATCATGTTTTTTGTGTTTTTACCGCTCCAATTAATAACAATTTAAGAATAAATTCAAAAACAAAAGTAAAAGGACGCTTAATAGGCTATGATGATTTGTTAGAACAGATCAAGCTAGACCAATGTATAATTAAATAATTCAAAAAAAAAAAAAAAAAAATGATGAAAAAAATTTTACCCACTTTAATATTCTTAGGGATATTAAGTTTAAATGCCCAAATTAGAGTTAAACTGGTAGATCCTTCAGACAACACTGTAGTACTGCACAATTATGGAGGAACCACAATAGATGTCTCAACTTATTGGTTCTGTAACTTTCCCGCTTATGCTGCAATTAATGGTATGAGCATTAATTCAGGGTCAACAAACTTAGCTCCGGATGAAGAAGTAAGTATAACCAGCTCCATAAATTTTGACCCTTCAGACGCTGAATTTGGATTATACACCACAAACACCTCTAATTTTATTAATGATATGGTAGATTATTTACAATGGGGTTCTTCGGGACACCAGCGCGAACCTGTTGCAGTTGCAGCAGGTATCTGGAATGCGGATACTTTTATATCTGTAGATCCTCCTTTTGAGTATACTGGAACTGGATCAGAAAATGGTATTTCTAATTGGGAAACTTTTTTAAGCTCCGAAGACTTCAAAATAAACAATTTTTCGATGTCGCCTAACCCTACCTCCTCACTATTAACTTTAAAATTCCCAAAAAACATCGATAAAGGAACACTCAATATATATAACACTTTAGGTGAAGTTATTTTAAGCAAAATATTTTCTTCTAGCAATACCCTTCAGATTGATGTTTCTAACTTCAGTCAGGGGATATACTTAGTCAAAATAAATAATCAAACTAAACGTTTTATAAAACAATAAAAATCATTCAGCCCTTTAAACATCTTGCATATGAAAAATTTATTGCTAGTTTTTATTTGCTTTCCTTTTTTTGCCCTTTCACAAGATGATTTATTAGAAGAAATAGATTCTGATTCTACTAGACAGCAATATGCAACAGCAGCATTTAAAGGCTTAAAAATTGTTAACTTTGAATCTACAAAACTTGTAGCAAAAAGTGAGTTCACGTTTGTAGTTGCACATAGATTTGGTAGCTTAAAAAATGGTATTGACACCTTTTTTGGTTTGGATGATGCGGTAACCCGATTAAACTTTATTTATGGGATTAATGATGGACTTAATATAAGTATATCTAGAAGCTCGTTTCAAAAAATTTATGAAGCTACCACAAAATACCGTTTAATTAATCAAGGTCATAATAATTTCCCTTTAACTGTTGTAGGCATAAATTCAATTTTAGTAAATACAGGGCTTGATGAAATTAGTTATCCTTTAATTGAGTTTAAACACCGTCTAGGTTATACTTTTCAAGTTTTAGCCTCGAGAAAAGTAAATTCAAAACTATCTTTAGAATTAGCTCCTACCATTTTTCATGACAATTTTGTAGTCGTTGACGAACAGGATAACACTCAATTTGCAATAGGTTTTGGCGGACGATATAAACTAAGTAAACGTTGGTCATTAAACGCAGATTACGGTCTACATCTCAATAGAGCAAGCAGTTCACCATTTAAAAACCCATTGTCTATTGGTGTTGATTTGGAAACTGGAGGTCATGTATTTCAAATGCATTTTACCAATGCCCAGGGCATGAATACCAACACCTTTTTAGGACAAACCTCTGGAGATTGGAGCAATGGCGATATTTATTTTGGATTTAACCTAAGTAGAAGATTTTAAGCCCTGTTAACTAAAAATATAGTAATATGAAAACGAAACATTTAATTTACCTTTTAGGTCTGCCCTTAATGATTTATACTTGTTCAAGTGATAGTCCTGATGACGTAATTCCTGACCCTAAACCAGATCCTACATCAGAAATCACCTATGATGATAATATTAAAAGTATCATGTCTGCAAACTGTACGCAATGCCATGGGGCTCCCACATCTCAAGGCGCTCCTTTTTCATTAACAACTTTTACGCAGGTAAAAAACAGAGTCGACGTTATCATTTCTAGAATGAATAATAGCGCGAATCCTATGCCTCCAGCTGGTCTTTTGAGTACAGATGTTAGAGCTATGGTAAAGCAGTGGAAAGATGATGGATTATTAGAGAATTAAACCATTAAAATGAACCTTTAACAATGAATAAAGTACTTTATATTATCGCCTTTTTAGTCAGTATTTATACTTTTTCACAAGAAAAATATCTAACAAAAACGGGAAATGTATCTTTTGAAGGATCAGTCGCTACATTCGAAGAAGTTAAAGCCATAAATAATTCTGTAACTGCAATAATTAATACTGAAAACGGAGAGTTTGCCGCATTGGTTTTCGTGAAAGGTTTTCGATTTAAAAACGCTCTTATGGAAGAGCATTTTAATGAGAACTATGCGGAATCCGATCTTTATCCAAAGGCTACCTTTAAAGGGCAATTAAAAAACCTTGATTTAATAAATATAGCTAGTAAGAAAGATTATAGCCTTAGTGGCATCCTAAATTTCCACGGGAGTTCTAAACAAATGGAAAGTACTACTGTAAGTATTGAAAGAACAGATGATAGCATTACTATGAGTGGCTATATTAAGGTACTTGCATCAGATTTTGATATAAAAATTCCGAAGATTGTAAAAAATAAGATTGCTGAAGATATCAATATAAATTTCTCATTCGTTATGAAAAAGCAATAAAAAAAGCCGCTTGAAGCGGCTTTTTTTATTTCAATCTATGTGTTTTATTTACTCAAATACATTTTGCGTCTTGAATACAAATCATAAAATTCATCATCTTTTAAACTATCAATAAACAAAATGCTTTCTCCAGTACTTTTCATTTCAGGTCCTAAACGTTTATCAACATTAGGAAACTTATTAAAAGAGAATACAGGTTGCTTAATCGCATACCCTTCTAATTGCGGATTAAAATTAAAATCAGTTACCTTCTTCTCGCCTAACATTACTTTAGTTGCATAATTTACATAAGGTTCTTTATATGCTTTTGCTATAAAAGGAACTGTTCGAGATGCTCTTGGGTTTGCTTCAATAATGTAAACCGTGTCATCTTTTATTGCAAATTGTATATTAATTAACCCAACAGTATTTAATGATCTTGCAATGGTATGTGTATGATCAATAATCTGTTGCATTACTAAATCTCCTAAATTAAATGCTGGTAAGGTTGCGTTAGAATCTCCGGAGTGTACACCACATGGTTCAATATGTTCCATAATTCCAATAATATAAACATTACCATCAGCATCACAAATCGCATCTGCTTCTGCTTCAATGGCTCCATCTAAATAATGGTCCAACAAAAGTTTATTGTTTGGAATTTTTCTAAGTAAATCAACTACGTGTTCTACTAACTCTTCCTTATTAATAACAATTTTCATCCCTTGTCCTCCAAGAACGTAAGATGGCCTAACCAGAATTGGGAAATCTAATTCATCTGCCAACTCTAAAGCTTCATCAGCATTTTCAGCAACTCCAAATTCTGGGTAAGGAATATTATTTTCTTTTAGCAGTTTAGAAAAACTTCCTCTGTCTTCAGCTAAATCTAAAGATTCAAAACTTGTTCCTATAATTTTAACACCGTACTTAGTAAGCTTCTCTGCTAACTTTAATGCTGTTTGACCTCCTAATTGAACAATAACACCTTCAGGTTTTTCGTGACGAATAATGTCATAAATATGCTCCCAGAATACAGGTTCAAAATATAGTTTATCTGCCGTATCAAAATCTGTAGAAACAGTTTCAGGATTACAATTAATCATAATAGTTTCATAACCACATTCTGCAGCAGCTAAAACCCCATGAACACAACAATAATCAAACTCAATTCCTTGGCCAATTCTGTTAGGACCAGAACCTAGAACAACAACCTTCTTTTTATCAGTCACCACACTTTCATTGTGCGTATACTGTTCACCCGAGGCTGTTTCAACAACGTTTTCAAATGTAGAATAGTAGTACGGTGTTTTTGCCGTAAACTCGGCTGCACAAGTATCTACAAGCTTAAATACACGTTGAATGTTAAACTCTTCTCTTTTGTTATAAACTTGACTCTCTAAGCACCCTAGCATATGAGCAATCTGACGATCTCCATACCCTTTCTGTTTAGCCTCAAGCAATAAATCTCTATCTAAAGTATCGATATTGAACTTTGAAATTTCTTTCTCTAACTGGAATAATTCCTCATATTGCTTTAAATACCACATGTCAATTTTCGTGATATCATAAATCTGACTTAACGGAATCCCCATAGCAATAGCATCATAGATCACAAAAACACGATCCCAAGAAGCGAATTTCAACTTCTCAATAATAGTATTGTAATCTGTATAACCTTTCCCGTCAGCACCTAAACCATTACGTTTAATCTCTAGAGATTGAGTGGCTTTATGTAAAGCTTCCTGGAACGAACGCCCAATTCCCATTACCTCTCCTACCGCTTTCATTTGAAGACCTAAAGTTCTATCAGACCCCTCAAACTTATCGAAATTCCAACGTGGTATTTTTACAATAACATAATCTAAAGTTGGCTCAAACAAAGCCGAAGTAGATTTTGTAATTTGATTGTCTAACTCATCCAAAGTATATCCTATGGCCAATTTAGTAGCTATCTTTGCAATAGGGTATCCAGTAGCCTTACTTGCTAAAGCTGATGAACGTGATACACGTGGATTAATTTCAATGGCAATAATATCTTCTTTTTCATCAGGGCTTACAGCAAACTGTACATTACAACCTCCTTCAAAATCACCAATACTACGCATCATTTTAATAGCCATATCACGCATTTTCTGATATGTTCTATCACTTAATGTCATAGCAGGTGCAACGGTTATAGAATCTCCTGTATGGATTCCCATAGGATCCATATTCTCTATAGAACAAATAATAACAACATTATCATTTCTATCACGAAGTAATTCTAATTCATACTCCTTCCACCCCATCATGGCCTTATCTATCATAACCTCATGAATAGGAGAGATTTCTAGACCTCTGCGTAAAAGTTTATCAAAATCTTCCTCCTCATAAACAATTGCGGCTCCAGCACCACCTAAAGTAAAAGAAGATCGAATACACAATGGAAAACCAAACTCTTGAGCAATTTCTTTTCCTTTTAGAAAAGAAGTTGCTGTAGCCTGTGGAGCCATATCAACACCTATTTTACCCATTAATTCCCTAAACTGTTCTCTATCTTCTGTAATATTAATAGCATTAATATCAACACCTATTAAATCAACTCCAAAATCTTTCCAAATTCCTTTTTCATCAGCTTCAATACACAAATTTAAAGCTGTTTGACCTCCCATAGTAGGTAATACAGCATCAATTTGAGGATGTTCCTTTAAAATTTTAATAATGGATTTAGTATTCAAAGGCAACAAATACACATGATCGGCCATGGAAGGGTCGGTCATAATAGTTGCAGGATTAGAATTAATTAAAACAGTTTCAATTCCATCCTCTCTCAGCGATCTAAGGGATTGAGATCCTGAATAATCAAATTCACATGCTTGCCCAATTACAATTGGACCTGAGCCAATAATTAGTATCGATTTAAGTTTTTGGTTTTTCGGCATTTTTACTGGTTATAATATTGAATTTTAATTTTTTACAAAAATAGTAATCACGAGATATAAAAAAAGGCGTTACACTTAAGTAACACCTTTATATTATCAACAATTGTTAATCATTATTTTTTATGTCTTGTTTCAGATGATACAGACAATCTTTTTCTTCCTTTAGCCCTTCTACGTGCTAATACCTTTCTACCATTAGCAGAAGCCATTCTTTCTCTGAAACCGTGTTTGTTTCTTCTCTTTCTTTTAGAAGGTTGAAATGTTCTTTTACTCATTGTCTTATATCTTTAAATCTGAAAAATGTAATTTTAAAATGTGGCTTTCTCCAAAACCGAGGGCAAATATACAAAGCCTTTACAACTTTGCAAACCATTTTTTAAAAAATATTTTAATAAATTATTTTATTTAATTAAGTCTACCTCAGACCTTTGTTTATTTGGGATAGCTCAATGTTTTTGTTAAATAGATGTACATTAGTTTTCATAAAAATTTAGTTTCTTTGCAGTCTTAAATTATAAAAAGTGTTCATTTTCTAAAATTAAGGACATTAAAATATTATTCGAAATAAAAAACCATGTTTAATAAAATTATAAAATTAATCATTGCAGCCGGTATTCTTGCTTATGCAGTTTATCAATTTACAGAGGGAAATATTGGAAACGGAATTGCTCTTATTCTATTAGCTTCTATTTTTGTTTTCTTGTATTTTAAAAATGAATTTATTCTTTTAGCGTTTTTAAGATTGCGTAAACAAGATTTTGGTGGAGCAAAAAAATGGTTAACAAAAATTAAAAACCCAGAAGCCGCATTAGTTAAAAAACAGCAAGGGTACTACAACTATTTGCATGGTATTATGGTTTCTCAAGACAACATGAATGAAGCTGAGAAATATTTCAGAAAAGCCATCTCTTTGGGTTTATCTATGGATCATGACTTAGCAATGGCTAAATTAAATTTGGCTGGAATTGCATTTTCTAAGCGTAGAAAACAAGAAGCTCAAAAATTACTTACGGAGGCCTCTAAACTTGATAAGCAAGGTATGCTAACCGACCAAATAAAAATGATGAAACAGAATATGAAACGTAGTGCCGGTCCTAACCAACACTATGGTGCTGGAGGTTCTTTAAGAGCTCAAAAGAGACGTGGATAGCATTTGTTTTTATAATAAAAACATAAAAGGGTTGAATATCTATTCAACCCTTTTTTATTAGATATTAGTCTACCTAACTAAATCGTAATATCCTTTTTCTGGAATTTCAATCTGATATAATTTCTTAGAACCGTTATTAAGATGTGGCTCCCGTAACCAAGGGTTGTGTAATTTAAGTATCTTGTAATTAATATTAAATTTTTGTGCAAACTGCGAAAAGTCCTTTACAGCCGTATCTACCTCAACTTTAAATGTAGGTACATTGTTATACAAGTCCTTATCCCTAAAATTAAAACCATACTGAGTAGGATTAGATAAAATTTCTTTTAAGGCAACTATTCTAAAAAGATAGCGCCCAGTCTCCTCTCCTAATAATAAATCATAATAACTCGAAACATTTTGTTCTCTTAAACGCCTGGAAATTCCAGCTTTACCCGCATTGTAGGACCCTGCTGCTAGCGTCCAAGACCCTAATTGTTCTTTTGCCTCTATAAGATATTTACAAGCAACCTCAGTAGCCTTTTCTAAATTATAACGCTCATCAACATTTTTATTCACTTCCAAACCATTTTCTCTTCCTGTAGCAGGCATAATTTGCCAAACCCCTCTTGCCCCTGCCGGAGATACAGCATTTGTTAACCCACTTTCAATAACAGCCAAATATTTAAAATCATCTGGGACTCCATATTTTTTCAAAATAGGCTCTATTACTGGAAAATATTTCTTCGCCCTTTTAAACATTAACAATCCGTTAGATTGCCAATATGTATTTACCAATAATTCTCTATCCATACGCTCATGAATATCCGGATTTTGCAAAGGCATCTGCTCGCCAGCAAAGTTTAAATCGTCCGGTACCTGAAGCGCATAAACATTGTAATCATTTATAAGTTTTTTTTCAAAATTTTCATCTGTTGGAGCATCTTGGAGGGCATAAATAAACAACAAGCATAAACTTAATAATCCTACCAAAGCCAATCCTCTCTCTACTATTTTCATGACTAAAAAAGTTTTTTTTAAAATTAACAAAAATACGCTATTCACCTAAGATAATTCTTGGTAAATTTTCATTAAACCACTTATATTTATTAATAATCATAATGTGTGTTCCTTTTGGAATAATTATACAATTCGAAATGTTTTTTACTGGAAAAACCGAATCACTATCACCATGAATATGCACCAGTTCATGGCTATAAGTTTCCTGCTCCCAACAAACCATTTGTTTAATTGCCCAACTCAAATATTTACTATCGTTCACGGAAAGATATTTTTTATACAATTCAATACGTTTAGCCATGAGTTTTCCAAAGGCATACTTTTCAAAAACCTCAATTTTACTAGCTAAATGGGTTGGAACCACTCTGTAGGCTCCGGTAGATTTTGCAAGTAACATTTTTTTAGGAAGCTCATGCTTACTTTTTACGCTAGACACAATTATTAATTTTCTAACATTAATATGTTTAATCATTTCCTGAACTAGCACTCCTCCAAATGATACACCCAATAATACGATACGATCATGCTTAATGTGCTTGCATATTCTAAAAGCATAACTGTTTAAGGTTTCATCAGTCAAGGGAATCATCCATTCTAACAAATGAATCTCAAATTGATCTTCAGGCAATTTAATATGTTCAAAAATTTTTGGACTTGCCGCCATTCCTGGCATCAAATAAACATGTATTATCTGCTGAGCCATAAGGCATTAACTTTTAATTTCCTTTATAGTAACAATTTTTTTTCGTACTTTTGCACAAAGTTAGAGAAATAGTGCTCACTATTTTTAATTCCTAAGAAATAAAATATACACAATATGGTTGAAGCTGTAGAATTAGTTGACAATGATTTTTTACGCCAATATGAAGCTAAAGTTGATGATCAATTAGCAAAAATTGAATATTCGTTACAAGAACGAAAAATATTTTTAACCAAATTAATTATCCCAGAAAACATTAAAGATGAAGGCTTTAAGAAAGAATTCTTAGCTAGAGTCTTTGAAGAAATTGGAGAGCGCAACTTAAGTGTTGTTCCTACTAGTCCGGAAATTGCAAAGTTTGTAAGGAGTAACAGAAAATATAAACGTATGCTTCCTGTAGGAGTAAGAATTTAATATTAAATTAAAAGAAACAAAAAAGCCGAAATTTAAAAATTTCGGCTTTTTTGTTTCTTAATTATAGGATCACTCTAGACATTAAGAACTTTTTCTAATAAGGTGAGTTTCACCAACCCATCTTCATCAATATTATTAAGTTTAACTGTATGAAGCGTGTTTACCAAACTCGGATTCCAAGGTGTTTTTACTTTTACGTAATTTTCGGTAAACCCATGAATATAACCTTCTTTATTCTCACTTTCAAAAAGCACTGTTCTCGATAACCCCAATTGACTTTCATAGAATGCTCTGCGTTTTTTAACAGATAAACCTCTTAGCATTTTACTACGTTTACTTCGTACTTTCCCTGGAACGACACCATCCATTTTAGCAGCTTCAGTATTATCACGTTCAGAATACGTAAACACATGCATATAAGAAATATCTAATTCAGACAAGAAATTGTATGTTTCAATAAAATGATCGTCAGTTTCACCTGGAAACCCAACAATAACATCAACCCCTATACAAGCATGAGGCATAACCTCTTTTATTTTCGAAACCCTATCAACATATAATTCTCGCATATAACGGCGTTTCATTTTTTTAAGAATGAAATTACTCCCAGACTGCAATGGAATATGAAGGTGTGGCACAAAAGCTCTTGATTTCGAAACCAAATCAATGGTTTCATTTTTCAAAAGATTAGGCTCAATAGACGAAATACGTAGGCGTTCAATACCCTCAACTTGATCTAGTTCTGTTACTAAATCTAAAAAAGTATGTTCGTGCTTTTTATTACCAAACTCACCTTTTCCATAATCACCAATATTAACACCTGTTAAAACAATTTCTTTAATATTTTGCTTCGAAATTTCTCTAGCATTACTTAAAACATTAGCCATGGTATCACTTCTAGAAACACCCCTAGCTAAAGGAATAGTACAATATGTGCATTTATAATCGCACCCATCTTGCACTTTTAAAAAGGCACGTGTTCTATCGCCAAGAGAATAAGATCCCACATAAAAATCGGCATCTTCAATTTCACAAGAATGTACTTCTCCAAAGTCATTTTTTGAAAGGTCGTTAAGGTAATCTGTTATTTTAAACTTTTCTGTTGCCCCAAGCACCAAATCTACCCCATCAACATCTGCTAATTCTTCAGGTTTTAATTGTGCATAACAGCCTATGGCCGTAACAAAAGCTTTAGGGTTTATTTTTTGAGTTTGCTTAACGATAGTCTTAAAACGCTTATCGGCATTTTCAGTTACCGAGCAGGTATTTATAACATAGATATCTGCTTTTTCCGAAAAATCAACTCTATCAAAACCCTCACTAGCAAAAGACCTTGCAATGGTAGAGGTTTCTGAAAAATTAAGTTTACAACCTAAGGTATAAAAAGCGACTTTTTTATTCATTTATTATATTTATTTCCACGATGATGGAAATCTCATTATATTTACCTACTTCGACTAAAAGTCTGCAAATTTACAACTAATTAGTTATATGATAAAACCTAAATCGAGACAAATAATTTACTATTTATCAATTAGTTGTATCCTTTTTTTGTTTTTTTCTTGTGGAAAATCTGCTAATTCAAATCAAGACCATTTAGTATTTAGATATAATGAATATGCCAATATTAACACCCTCGATCCCGCCTTTTCAAGAACCTTACAAGATAATAGTGTTTGCAACCAGTTATTTAACGGCCTAGTACAATTAGATGAAGAACTAAATATTTTGCCCTGTATTGCTAAAGATTGGAGTATTTCTGATGACGGAATAGTTTATCAATTTAATTTGCGCAATGATGTTTATTTTCACAAACATAAGTTGTTTGGAATTGACTCCACAAGAATTGTAGTCGCTAAGGATTTTGAATATAGTCTGAACCGGTTAAGAGATCATAAAATTGCGGCACCGGGAAGCTGGGTTCTAAATAAAGTTGATGACTTTAGAGCTATTAATGATACGCTTTTTGAAATTACTTTAAAGCAACCCTTTCCAGCGTTTATAGGCTTACTTACCATGAAGTACTGCTCTGTTGTTCCCAAAGAAGTTGTAGAACATTATGGCAATGAATTTAGATCGCACCCCATTGGAACAGGCCCGTTTAAATTTAAACGTTGGGAAGAAAGTATAAAATTAGTTTTTAGACGAAATGAAAACTATTTTGAAACAGATGAAAGAGGCAATAAACTCCCTTACCTTGAAGCTATAGCGCTAACTTTTTTGCCAGATAAACAAAGTGAATTTTTACAGTTTGCTCAAGGCAACATTGATTATTTACAAGGGTTAGATGCTTCTTATAAAGACGAATTATTAACGGCAGATGGACGTCTTCGTGAATCTTATTCTAAATCCATAAATATGACAACAGGACCTTATTTAAACTCAGAATACTTGGGCTTTTATTTGGATTCTGAAACTCCTGAAATTCAATCGAAACTCATAAGACAAGCTATTAATTATGGGTTTGATAGAAAAAAAATGATGATTTATTTACGAAATGGAATTGGCAATCCTGCCGATGGCGGTTTTATTCCAATTGGTTTACCTGGATATAAAAAATCTAACTACTTAACATATCAGCCCGAAAAAGCGGAACAACTTATCAAGCAGTTTAAAAAAGAAAGTGGTATTGTAAACCCTGAAATAATTTTAGTAACCTCAAGCAATTATTTAAGTTTTTGCGAATTTATTCAGCGTGAACTGGAAAAATCAGGATTAAAAATTAACGTAGACGTTATGCCGGAAGCCACCTTAAGATCTTCACGTTCTAGCGGTAAGGTAGACATGTTTAGAAGCTCGTGGGTTGCTGATTATTTAGATGCCGAAAATTATCTATCTATTTTTTACAGCAAAAACTTTACCCCAGATGGTTCTAACTATTTTCATTTTAAAAATGAAATGGTTGACAGTCTTTACAACAAAGCATTTACTATTTCTGATATTGAAAAAAGAAAACACCTATATACCACAATCGACTCTTTAGCCATGGACAATGCCATTATGGTTCCTTTATTCTATGATGAAGTGGTAAGATTTACTCAAAAAAATGTAAAAGGTTTAGGTATAAACCCTATTAATTTATTGGATTTGAAACGTGTTAAAAAAGATTAACTTTTTTAATCACTCTTTCATTAACAATTCCAATTACTATAGAATACATAGACGCTCCATAACAAAACATGATTAAACCATCTTGAAAAGGCAAATCTGTTCTAAACGTTTTTATAGCCATTAAACCTTCAGAAATCATAAACAAAACTACACCAAAAAAAACGAGTCGATAGCTTTTATTATTAACAACACCTTTTCTTAAAAAGGCAAATTGAAAGAGTAATAAAGAGATAAAAAAACTAATTAAGGCTGGTACAAAGAAACCTTTTAAACCATCATAAACCAAGCTTATTAAACCAACGGTATAACTAAACATGATTATAGAAAAGGGTATTAACCTTCTTACCTTAAAATCAAACCTATGAGAAAGCCTAAAGCAGAAAAATAACTTTGCCAATGAAACTAAAAACAGAGCAATCCCTAAGGAAATTTTACATTCAAGATTTATAAGAACCACATCGGCAGTTAAAAAAAATGATAATCCAATCATTGTCCACTTAAAACCATTCTTTCCAGTTTCAGATTGATTTAAATAATAAAATAGAATTAATAATATTAAAATTGGTGGTTTTGAAATATAACGATACGGAAATACAGGACAACATAACTTAACTAGAATATCTGCAATGAGTAAACTAAAAAAA
Source organism: uncultured Algibacter sp. (assembly GCF_947495925.1). Lineage (GTDB taxonomy): Bacteria > Bacteroidota > Bacteroidia > Flavobacteriales > Flavobacteriaceae > Algibacter_E. The sequence goes on along the minus strand of NZ_CANMAU010000004.1, from coordinate 299,301 downwards.
AGTATGGTAAACTTATTTTTATCTTTAAGAAAATCAATCATACTACAAGTGTTCTGCCTAGTTATAAAACATGCTTTTTGTGACAACACAAAAATATTCAAAATGAATAAACTCTAACTTTCACAAGGCTATAACCTTGTGAAATAACACCCTAGTAATTAAGTTATTGTTGACGCTCTTTTTGCTTCTTCAAAAAAAACGAGGACGAAAATATTCATATTCACAAATACATTGACACGAAATATTGACCACAAAATAAAGCCCAACCTTCAGATAACCAAAAAAACTACTCCCGTCTATATTTTTTAGTGTCTTCAAAAACGTACTCAAGGATTACTTTATCCTGATCTGAGAATTCAATTTTACGCCTATCCATAACAACCTTGGCCACTTCAAATGCCTTTTTAGTCAAATAAGTTGTAAAACCACCATTCCCTCCCCAACTAAAACTGGGTACAAAATTCCTTGGAAAACCACTACCAAAAATATTAGCACTTACGCCAACTACGGTTCCCGTATTAAACATAGTATTTATACCACATTTAGAGTGATCTCCCATCATAAGTCCGCAGAACTGAAGTCCCGTTTTTGCAAACCCTTCGGTTTGATAATCCCATAAACGCACCTCGGCGTAATTATTTTTTAAGTTTGAGTTATTTGTATCTGCACCTAAATTACACCATTCACCTAACACGGAATTCCCAAGAAAACCATCATGTCCTTTATTAGAATACCCAAATAAAACAGAATTATTAATCTCTCCTCCTACTTTACTATGAGGCCCTACGGTTGTTGGTCCATAAATTTTGGCGCTTAATTTTATTGTAGCACTTTCACATAATGCTAAAGGCCCTCTAATAACCGAACCTTCCATGATCTCAGCATTCTTTCCTATATATATGGGTCCTTTACTTGCGTTTAGGGTTGTAAATTCTAATTGTGCTCCTGCCTCAATAAAAATATTTTCGGGAGCAATTATACTATTACTAGCTGGAATAGGTAGCGAAGTTCTTCCTTTTGTAAGTAAAGTAAAATCTTCGTGGATAGCCTCTCCATTCTTTGAGAATATATCCCATGTATGATGTATTTCAATAACATCATCTTCGAACTCAATGGCGTCATAGTCATTAAAATCAATATCATCTTGAGCTTCTTTAGTAAAAAAAGCAATGACATTTTCACCTTTAAAAATAGCTTGATTTTCTTTTAAACGCTTTACCAACTCTACCAATTTTAAATTTGGAAGAAAGGATGCATTTATCATGATATTTTCATCCATTTCAACCATAGGGTATTTATCAGATAAATATTCTTCTGTAACGGTGGTTGTGGTATACTCTAAAAAAGATTCCCATTTTTCTCTGATGGTTAAAATACCAACACGAATATCTGCTACGGGTCTTGTATATGTAAAGGGCAATAAATTATTGCGTGAAGGACCATCAAAAAGAATATAATTCATACTGAGCTGAAATTGGTTTGAGTTTATAGCGTTGTAAAAATAAAAAAGCCTCTCTATAGTAGAAAGGCTTTTAATAAATATATTTTAAGCTAAAATTATTTTTTAAACTTAGCGTATTTAGTTTTGAACTTATCAATACGACCAGCTGTATCTACTAATTTAGATTTACCCGTATAGTATGGGTGCGATGTTCTAGAAATCTCCATTTTCACTAATGGGTATTCAACGCCATCAACTTCAAGAGTTTCGTTAGTATCTGCAGTAGATTTTGTTAAAAATACGTCATCATTAGACATATCTTTAAATGCTACCAATCTATAATTTTCTGGATGTATACCTTTTCTCATCGCTAAATGCTTTTTATTCTTTTCAATTTTGGAAGTGCAAATTTAAGTATTTTTTATAAACCCACAATATATTTTAAACTTTTTTATTTTCAATTCAAATGTAACATTTTTCTACCTTTGGTTACTAACAAATAACGTAAACTAAATAATCAACATATTATGGAAAAATCTTTGAAGTCAATTGCAACAAATTACGGCCTATACCTGGGGGTTTTATTAACCCTTATTACCGTTTTAGCCTATGCTATAAATCTAGAACTACTTACCAATATGTGGGTTGGGATATTTATTTTAATTGCAATAATAGTTTTAGGTATTGTTTCTGTCGCCAAAGTAAAGCAAGCTCAAAATGGATTTGCGACTTTTAAACAATCTTTCACAGCTTATTTTATTACCGTACTTATAGGTCTTTTGATAAGTACTTTTGTGTCTTATTTACTTTTTAATGTTGTTGACACTGAAGCTGCAGAAATTTTAAAAGAAAAAACCATTGTACAAACGGTTGACATGATGGAAGGGTTTAATGCGCCAACCGATAAAATTGATGAAACTATTGCACAAATGGAAGCTCAAAATCAATATTCTCTTGGCAACATAGCCAAAGGTCTGGCGGGCTATCTTGTTTTTTTTAGTATCATTGGTTTAATTGTTGCAGCAGCCATGAAAAAAAGTAACCCAGACGCAGAATAAATTCAGTATTTTTGAATATTATTTTGAAATTATTCTAAATGAATATATCTGTAGTTATACCACTACTCAACGAACAAGAGTCTTTAACAGAATTATATGATTGGATTGCAAATGTTATGCAATCCAATCATTTTTCGTATGAAATCATTTTTATTGATGACGGCAGTACTGATAATTCCTGGAAAACGATAACACAACTTTCTTCTAAAGACACGAATGTTCGTGGCATTCGTTTTTTGCGAAACTTTGGAAAGTCACAAGCCCTTCACGCTGGTTTTGCAAAAGCTCAAGGTGATGTCGTTATTACTATGGATGCCGATTTACAAGATAATCCAGATGAAATTCCGGAGTTATACCAAATGATTACCTCAGAAGGTTTCGACTTAGTTTCTGGATGGAAAAAGAAACGTTACGATTCTGTAATTACGAAAAACTTACCTTCAAAATTATTTAACTGGGCTGCACGAAAAACGTCAGGCGTCAAGCTTAATGACTTCAATTGTGGATTAAAAGCTTATAAAATCAACGTTGTTAAAAACATTGATGTTCATGGTGAAATGCACCGCTATATCCCTGTACTTTCAAAAAACGCTGGATTCTCAAATATTGGAGAAAAAGTGGTTCAGCATCAAGCAAGAAAATATGGAGATACGAAGTTTGGAATAGATAGGTTTATTCATGGATTTCTAGATCTAATAACCATTTGGTTCTTATCTCGTTTTGGCAGAAGGCCCATGCATCTCTTTGGGGCATTAGGATTTATCATGTTTGCTATCGGCTTTTCTTTTGCAGCATACTTGGGCGTTGATAAACTTTACTTAAACCCTACTGGAAGACTTATTACTCAGCGTCCTCAATTTTACATAGCACTTTCCACAATGATTATTGGTACACAGTTTTTTGTTGCCGGTTTTCTAGGCGAAATTATTTTGCGGAACAGACAAGACAAAAAGCGCTATTTAGTTAAGGATGAATTAAATTTATCTTAGGCTTTAAACAAGGCTATTTAAAGATTCTACACTATAACGTTTGCGCATGTTTTCAGTTTTTAAAGCCTCAAAAATGAACGAATTGTTTACTTTTGTTTTTAGATTTTTACAATACTATGATATATATAAAGCCTGAAATTTTAGAAAGAATAAACAGCTGGCTAACCCCTGCTTTTGATGGTGAAACTCAACAAACTATAAAAGATAGTATTGCCAATGACCCAGAAGGCATTCAAGAAAGTTTTTATAAAGACTTAGAATTTGGGACTGGTGGTATGCGTGGTGTTATGGGAGTTGGAACTAATCGCATCAATAAGTATACCTTAGGGAAAAGCACCCAAGGATTAAGTGATTATTTACACAAACAATTCCCAAATGAAACTCCTAAGGCTGTTATTGCATATGATTGCAGACATAATAGTAAAACATTAGCTAAAGTAGTTGCAAATGTATTTTCTGCTAACGGCATAGAAGTTTATTTATTTGAAGATTTAAGAGCTACCCCAGAGTTATCGTTCGCGGTAAAGCATTTAAACTGTCATTGTGGTATAGTCCTAACCGCTTCACATAACCCACCTGAATACAACGGTTACAAAGTGTACTGGCAAGATGGAGGACAATTAGTACCTCCACATGATGGCGCCTTAATTGATATTATAAATCATGTTGACTACGCTAAAATAAAATTGGAGTCGAATGATAGTCTCATTCACTACATTGGTAAAGAGGTAGATGATATATTTATTGATGCCTCGGTTAAAAACGGATCTGTAGGAGCTACTCAAAGTGCTAAAGACGACTTAAAAATTGTATTTACTTCGCTACATGGAACTTCAATAACTGCCGTTCCTGAAACTTTAAAACGTGCTGGGTATAAAAATGTGTCTATAGTAAAAGAACAGGAAGTTCCTGATGGGGATTTTCCAACAGTAGCTTCTCCCAATCCAGAAGAACCGGCAGCTTTAAAAATGGCTTTAGAATTGGCTGAAAAACAAAATGCTGATATTGTTATTGGTACTGATCCTGATTGTGATAGATTAGGAGTTGCGGTTCGTAATTCAGAAGGGAACTTACAATTACTTAACGGGAATCAAACCATGGTAATGATGGTCGATTTTCTTTTGAAAAAATGGAAATCAGAAGGTAATATTAAAGGTAACGAGTTTATTGCAACGACCATTGTATCTACGCCCATGCTTAATAAACTTGCTGAGAGTTATGGCGTAAGCAATAAAATAGTTTTAACTGGTTTTAAATGGATTGCTAAGTTAATTAAGGATTATCCTGAACTAGATTTTATAGGTGGTGGAGAAGAAAGCTTTGGTTTTATGGTGGGCGATTTTGTTCGTGATAAAGACGCGGTAACCTCAACCCTATTGGCTTGTGAAATTGCAGCAATAGCAAAATCAAACGGAAGCTCATTTTATGACGAACTTGTTAAATTATATGTCGATTATGGCTGCTATAAAGAGAAACTAATTTCTTTAACAAAAAAAGGTATTGAAGGCGCAGAAGAAATCAAACAAATGATGTCTGATGCCCGTGAAAACCCTTTAAAAGAAATTAACGGCTCTAAAGTATTAAAGTTTGAAGATTATGATTTATCAGTATCTAAAAACATGATTACTGGGGAGACCTCTCGTTTAGATGTTCCTAAATCTAACGTGCTTATTTATTATACTGAAGATGGAAGTCAAGTCGCTTTAAGACCAAGCGGTACGGAGCCAAAAATAAAATTCTATGTAAGTGTTAATAGGACATTAAGTACTATTGAAAATTTTAAAAATGTCGAGACAGAATTAGATAATAAAGCTGAAGCCATTTTAAAAGACATGAAGCTTATTTAATGAGCCATTTTACAAACATACTTCAATACGCAAAACCATATAAAGGTTATGCCATAGGACATATCATTTCCAACGTGTTTTTCGCATTGTTTGGCACCTTATCTATGGTGGCCTTAAAACCCATGTTGGACGTCATTTTTGACCAAGGAAATAAAGTCCCGCCTTCAGAGGCACCAAAATGGCTAGGTTTAAATGAATTAGGCAAATTTGCAGAAGAATTCTTGTCATATCATATGAATGAATTTACTGGAGGTGATAAATCTAAAGCACTTGTGTTTGTAATTGGGCTGATAATAATCATGTTCTTGTTGAAAAATATATCGGCATATTTAGCTAATTATTTCTTGGTATTTTTAAGAAATGGTGTGATTAGAGATATTAGAAATAAAGTTTATAAAAAAACTATTGAATTACCTCTATCCTATCTATCAGAACAAAGAAAAGGGGATATTTTAGCGAGAGTTACGAGCGATGTTCTAGACTTACAATATTCATTTTTATCGGTGCTTGAACTTATAATTAGGGAACCATTGACTATTATTTTTACAATAATAGCTATGATTTATATAAGTCCACAGTTAACTTTATTCGTTTTTATTTTTATACCCCTAATGGGCATAATAATTTCACGGATAGGAAAAAGTCTAAAACGGAAATCTGACCGAGTTCAAAAAGAACAAGGTATATTTTTATCGACTCTGGAAGAAACCCTAACAGGATTAAGAATTATAAAAGGATTTAGCGCAGAAGACAGATTCAACAAAAAATTTCAAGAGTCTACAACACGATTCTATCACTTCTCAAATAAACTTGCCAACCGCCAAAACCTCGCTTCTCCAACAAGTGAGTTTTTAGGTATTTGTATGATTTCTGTTATTCTCTGGTATGGAGGAAATCTTGTGCTTAGTGGAAATGCTGGGTCTATGTTAACAGGGAGTACTTTCTTGGTTTATATGGGCTTATCATATAATATTTTAACACCGGCAAAAGCCATATCTCGTGGACTTTATAATATCAAAAAAGGAGGAGCGGCAGCAGAGCGTATTCAAGAGATTATAGACACACCAAATCCTCTAAAAGACAAACCTCATGCAATCGTAAAAGATAGTTTTGATACTAACATCACTTTTGATAACATTTCATTTAAATACCAAGATGATTTTGTTCTAAAAGATTTCAATCTTACTATTCCTAAAGGAAAAACAGTTGCCCTTGTTGGTCAATCGGGTAGCGGAAAATCAACAATAGCTAACTTAATTACGCGCTTTTATGATGTTAACAAAGGAAGTATTAAAATTGATGGCATTAACATTCAAGATTTAACAACAAGCTCTTTACGCAGTCAACTCGGTATAGTTACTCAAGATGCCATTTTGTTTAATGACAGTATCAAAAACAACCTAAAATTAGGAAAAGAAAATGCATCGGATGCTGAAATTATTGATGCGTTAAAAGTTGCTAACGCATGGGAATTCGTTAAAGATTTACCTGAGGGCATTGAAACTAATATTGGTGATGCTGGCAGTAAGCTTTCTGGAGGTCAAAAACAACGTTTGAGTATTGCTCGAGCCGTGTTAAAAAGTCCTCCAATCATGGTTTTAGACGAGGCCACTTCAGCTCTTGATACTGAAAGTGAGCGTTTAGTGCAAGTTGCTTTAGAGAATATGATGAAAAACAGAACATCAATCGTTATTGCACATAGACTATCTACCATTCAAAATGCAGATGAAATTATAGTACTAAAAAAAGGTGAAATAGCAGAACAAGGCAAACACAGTGATCTTATTGCTAAAAAAGGTGTATATCAAAAGTTAGTAGAAATGCAAAGTTTTGAATAAAACCCAAAACATTACAAAAATAAAAAAGGATAGAGACTTGGGGGTTCTATCCTTTTTTTGTTCATGTTAGACTTGGGGACGACTAACAACATAAATAGGTTTCTGATACAAACATAATCCATTAATACATATCTTACAAGAAAAATTACATTTAATCGTGTTTTAAGTACACTTAATCGATATTTTTTGTTTTAATCCATTGATTTTCAGCAACATAATTTAATTGAAAAATTTACCCAAATTTCCGATTAAACTTTTACTATATTTAATAGTCTAAAGTCTAAAGAATTGCCAGTGACAGATGAAGAAAAGCTATTAGCCCAATTAAAATCTGAAATCCAAAAAGACCAAGCCTTTAAAGTGCTTCTCGAGCTTTATAAGGAGCGTTTATACTGGCATATAAGGCATATTGTTAAATCACATGACGATACTGACGATGTGCTTCAAAACACCTTTATTAAGGTTTACAAGAATATTAATAATTTTAAAGGCAACAGTCAACTCTTTTCTTGGATGTATAGAATTGCGACAAATGAATCTATAACTTTTATTAACAAGAAAGCCAAAAAGCTACATATTAGCAATGCAGAAGTTCAAGAAACAGCAATAAACAATTTAAAATCAGACATTTATTTTGAGGGCAATGACATTCAACTCAAATTACAACAAGCTATTGCCACATTACCCGAAAAACAACAATTGGTGTTTAATATGAAATATTTTGAAAACCTAAAATATAAAGATATGTCTGAAATTCTTGAAACTAGTGAGGGCGCCTTAAAGGCCTCCTACCATATTGCAGTAAAAAAAATCGAAACCTATTTAACTAATAATTAAACCTTTGCATTATTTTGTAGTCAAAAAGGTAAGCACAACAAAAACGTGAAAAAAAGTAATTTAAATAAAATAAAGTCTACAGGCTTCAAATTACCAGATGACTATTTGGATTCTTTTGAAGAACAGGTTTTAGGCAAAATACATGATAAACCTAAATTGGATGCTATAGAAACTTCAGGTTTTAAAAAACCCGAAAACTATTTTGATAGCTTAGAAGAAAGAATTGCACAGAAACTTTCAAATCAAAAAGAAACTAAAGTTATTACATTAAACGCCAAAAGAACGCTGGTCTATTTATCTGGTATAGCTGCTGCTATTTTAGTATTATTTAATCTCGCTATCTTTGACAGCAAGCCGTCTTTTGATGATTTAGAAACTGAAACAGTTGAAAATTACCTCTTAGATGAAAGCATTACATCTTATGAAATTGCTGGACTCTTAAGTGACGAACAGATTGAGGAAGTTATTATTCTAGATCATAATTTAAGTGAAGACCATATTGAAACTTACCTATTAGATAATGCTGACATTGAAACGTTAATGATAGAATAAAACCCGCACCTAAAATGAAAAAACTACTCCTAATATTTCTACTGTTATTCTCTTTAAACATAACAGCTCAACATGGAAATCGCGAACGCATCAAAGCGCTAAAAGTCTCCTTTATTACTGAAAAATTGGATTTATCTGAAAAGGAAGCTCAAGAGTTTTGGCCAATATATAATGACTTTGAAAATCAAATCTCAAACATTAGACATAAAGAAATTAGAGCCTTAAAAAAAGAAATAAAAGAGAATGCTGACAATATGACTAATGAAAAAGCAAATACTTTTATAACAAAGCTTAATGATGCTGAAACTCGAATGCTTAAACTGCGTCTAGATTTTACGAAAAAGCTTTCGAGCATCATTCCTGCGAAAAAAATAGTTCTTCTCAAAGTTGCTGAAGATGATTTTAAAAGAAAAATGTTCGAAGAATATAAAAAGAAGAGAAAAGGAGGACATTAAAAAGCTCCGCGAATCCACACGGAGCTTTACAACAAAAAATTAATTAATCTAAAATTCCCTTTTTAGAATATCTATATGTCTTTTTAATCGCATAACATCAATTTCTATAGTACCATTATATACACCACGGATGTACCCCTTTTTATCAACAAGTACAAAGTTCTCGGTATGTATAAAATTACTGGGGTCTTGCGTTTTAGTAAAATCTTCATCAGCAAAATAACCTGTTCTCGCCATACTGTATAGTTCATCTTTATCACCAGTTACTAAGTTCCATTTAGTATCCAAAATACTATTCTTTAGAGCATAATCCTTAAGTAAGGGTACCGAATCTCTCCAGGGCATTACCGTATGAGATAGCAACATAATTTCACTGTCATTTTTATAGGCTTCCTGAATATCCTTCATGTTTTTTGTAAGCTTCGGACAAATACCAGGGCAGCTAGTAAAAAAGAAATCGGCAATATAAATCTTACCTTCATAAGTTTCATTAGTTACTTCGTTTCCATTTTGATTAGTAAATGAAAACGTTGGTATTATATGTTTGGGGCTGTTCCATTCTGGTGTAAAATCCGGAGTGTTAAAATATGGCAAACTTAAAACAGATTGCTCTTTCCGTTCTTCCTTGCAGGATAATAGCATTATTAAGATTAATAGACTTATATGTGTTAGCTTATAATTCATTTTACCTCGTCATTATTAACGGTTACGGTATAGCATTTTTTCAAACCTATTAACCCAAAGCGCTCACCTTTTATCACTTGATAATTTGCTTTAATTTGTCCGTCTGGTTTCCAAAGTCTTTGCGCACCATCTTCCTTTCCGTTCTTATAATTAAAAGCCCTTAGCGGTTGCCCAGATTGATACCATTCTTTCATGCTTCCATTGTACTTCCCTTCGTTATTAAAATGATACTCGAATTTTAAATTACCGTTCTCCCACCACGCTTTGTGTATTCCTACTTTGAAGCCTTTAGCATAAAAACGCTCCATGAGTTTGCTTCCATTTTCATACCACTGAATTTCAGATCCATCTTTTCGTCCTTCAATATATTCAACCTTACTCTTTATAACTCCAGAATCGTAACTCGACATGATAATGCCGTTGAAAGGAGATTTATTATAAAACAACACACCATTATCTAAGGTCAAGTTTATATCTAAAACATTAACGACTTGCTCATTTATAGTTGAATTGCATCCAAAAAATACGCAAAGGGCTAGAACAATATTTAAAAAGGTAAATCTCAATTATCGTGTTATATTTCCAGGAGTTCCAAAATACCCGTTACCATTCAAATACGGATCTTCGCTTGTTATATGGTAATGATAAATACCATCCGGAAAATCAGCGGTCGTCGAAGTATGACCATGATAAGCATCCAAATCTGAATTTGTAACAACCTCTCCATTTTCCATGGGTCCGTAAACGGGAAAACCATCAGATAAAAGGCCTAAAAAAGCATCCTCCCCAAACTGCTGTGTTAAAAATGTAGGTTCAATATGATAATGATATTGTCCCGTACGTTGAGGATGACCTAAATACTGGTCGAAGGAGTTAATCTCATTAGTTAAAGGTTCGTCTGGACCTGCATATTGGTTATAAAAAACCACACCATTTCTTGAAATGCCAATTGGTCCCAAACCTGTAACTTGTTTATCTGATGCTTCAGCCGGATTAAGTGTTATAGTGAACACAATATTTTGTTCACTTATTCTATTCGGGTTTAAATTAAAATTTGAGTTCGTCCCATTATAAGCTTCATATAAAGGATTACTTGTCTCATAATACGGACTTGGGTGATTTGGTAAATCGGATGTTGTAAAAGTAACTGTATTTCCATTTACAGCGAAAGACAACCCGGTTCCTTCAAATTTTGAAAGTACACCAGTTATGTCGTAATCTGTGTCTCCAACTTCTTCTTGCTCTTCCTCTTGTGCAACTTCTAAAGTATCATCTCCGCTTGAACATGCAACAAAAATGAAAAGCATACATAAAGCCACTATAGCAAAGTCTTTTATTTTTCTCATAGTTAATCTCTGTTTATTTTAGTTTTCTTAGTACTAATTCTGTTGTAGCCTTTTTCTGATCTTCATCAGCACCAAATAAATTAAATATCATATAAATATTTAAAATGAGTAATACTATAATTGAAATAGCTAGTACAATCATGAATTTACTTCGGTTAAATTGCATTATTTTGGGTTTGTTTATTCTTTTAGATGCAGCTTCTAGAAAAAACTTGTGGTTTATTAAAAAAAGCTTCACCATGGTGCGAAGCTCTTTTCAAAAAACTAACAAACCAAACTAACTCTTTATTTATTTAAGTAACTATTCACAGCAGAATTTCGTGATGCTACATGATTTTTTAATTGACTAACAGCCGTTTGAAAATCAGAACTCGAATTCAAAAAGGTGAACCCATCGAGTTCTGATGTTGCATATTGTTCTATTAAAGTGGCATACGAACTGTATAATACTTGCATGTTACTTGTATTAAAAGCCTCGTCTACAACCTCTTGAAGATAGGTTTCATATTTAGCTCGATACATTTCATCTTGATACATATAACCAATTATTGGCCACTCTGAAGTATTCAAATCGGAAAAATCTAATGCCAATGAACCCCCTCTTTTTCCATCCTGGAGTGCTTCATTATTATCCCATGGAATCCAGGTTAATTTACCCATATCTGGATTATTGTAAAGAAAATAATTATGGGTCATACGCCCATAAGTATCCCAATTTTGAACTATGGTATTAACGGCTAAGTATTTTAAAAACACATCGGTATCAAAAACAGCTTCAAGATTTGTTCTCCATGTTGCGGCATCTGTTTCTCTCAAACCATCATTAATTGTAGTCAATAAAGCTTGAACATCCGAAAAATCGGCCTCATCTTCATTAGTTTTCTTAACGTACTCTTCTTCACTAAAAGTTCCAACGGCAAAACTTGCTGCATCGCCATCTGGCTTGTATAAATTTCCATCATCGTCAGAAAACTGCTCATCTATAACCGTATCGTCAACCTCTTCAACTAAAGTATACAATCCAAAGTATTGAGGTCCATCACCATGATCTACATAGAGGGTGTAAAATGCGGTATGAGAACCAACTAAACCAGCATTTCTAAAGATATCGCCAGCAACTTTTTCACGCAACATGGATTTATCATCAAAATTGTTTTTAAGACTTAATTTTTTAAATCCATAGAACCGTTGATTATCAATTTGCGGATATTCATCTTCAAACTCATCAAAATCCAATTTAAATGATAATTTCAAAATCCCATTTCTCCAACTCGACTGTAAACTAGAATTCCCTTTAAACCGAACGCCAACGCGATACCATTGCTTATTATTATAATATACTTCGGCAGGTACGAAAATGGGGTTTTCATCGGTTTCCATTAAACCGCCACCAGTATTTCCTCCACCAAAAGTTCCATAGGCAGCAGTCATATCATCCAACATACTTTGCCATCGAGCTTCTGTAATAACTATATCCAACCTTTTTACTGTGTTGTCTTCAAAAACCTCATCAAAATTTGGATCGACATCCTTGGTATGCGTTTCTGTTGTCCAATCTATGGCTTCAAAATCTGTATCGTCTATTACAGCATCTTCTTGCTGCTCTTCCTCCCCGTCCGCTATCTCCTGAACCGCGTTGTCATCATTACTACACCCAACAAAGCATAACACAAGTAATACAAAAATTGATGTTTGACTTATTGATTTTATTAAATTTATCGTTTTCATAGCTATAGTTTTAAGTTTTTTCTATTCTCTTTCTTTTCTTTTTGGCTTAGGAGCCTTCTTAAATTCCTCTTCTGTTATAAACCCATCTTCATCTTCATCGACTTTATCAAAATGTTCTTTTAATGGCCCCTTAACTTCTTTCTTCGATAATTTTCCATCTTCATTGGCATCCATCTTTTCTAATAATTGCGCAAAAGTTGGACGTTTCTTCCTTTCTCCTCTATTTTCAGATTGCCCAAAAGAACTTGTAGACACAAAAAGTGTAATTCCAAAAACTAAAACACCTGTTCTCAATACATTTTTCATCTTTTAAAATTTTATTGTTATACACCTTTAGATGCGCTCATGTTTTTAAACTTGTGAATCCATCTGTTAAATAAAACATAAAAAAAGACCTTCAATATTTTGAAGGTCTTTAAAATCTTTCAGTAGTCCTTTAATGAAGAGGTGGTGGTCTATTCCCTTCTCTATCTCTAGGTCTTGGCGGTCTGTCATTTGGCCTTACACCTCTTGGCGGCCTTTGATCTCTGCCTCCCCGTTTAAGCGCATCATGAATTATTTTTCTAAACTTCTCTTTCTGTTGCGCTTTACACAATGCCTCTACTTGTTTAAAGTGCCTAAGAACTTCTAAATCTTTTGCGGCTTCATTTTTGCCAATTAAAGTGGCAATAGAATCTGTATCAGCACCACGGGAAGAAGTATCAGACAATCCACTAAACAACTCATCCTTTAACTGTCTAATCTCATCAGAAATACCACGAATGCGTTGCCTATGTTCTCTAGTTAAAACCCTAAACTCGTCTTTTTGTGAATTACTAAAACCTAATTCATCCATTAAAAAAGCTCCGGGAGGTTTTCGTGCCTCTTGTTGCTGCTCCTTATCAGGATTTCCTAAATAATTATAAAGAAAAAAACCATTCACAATAATTAGAAAAAGAAGCAAAATATATAAGAGTAAATTTCTCTTCATAACTAATTATTTAAAATTGAAATATCATTATCATTAGGAGATAACCCATAAGACTCTGCAAACTCCATAACACTTTCTTCGTAAGTGGCAGTTGCTTCTAATCTTGTAAAAGCAATTACATTTAAGACAACTACACAAACTAAAGCTGCTAACTGTAGTTTAGGTGTAAACCACGACCACAGGTCAGCCTGCTGTACTTCCTCCTTTTCAGAAAAAAGTTTATTCATGGTTTTTTCTTTAAAAAATGGAGACACATTAACGGGTTTTATGCTATCCAAAGCATCAAAAGTATCGTTAATTTTATGCTGTATATTTCTCTCTGTATCCATATCAAATATTTAGATGCAATAAATTTTAAAAACTTGCGTTAACTATTATTTTTATAAAAATTACTTAAAAGCTTCTGTAAATTCTTTTTTGCCCGAAACATGAGCGACTCAACAGATGACACACTTTTCTCTGTAATAGCACTAATCTCTTGGTAACTCTTTCCATCTACTTTATGCAATGTAAATATCACCTTCTGCGCATCAGGAAGTTGATTGATAGCATGGAATAAAACTTCGCTGTTCTCTTTATTTTCTAAAATAATCCCCGGGTGGTTCATCTCTGTAAAATAACTGGTTTTATCTATAGGAATATCATTTCCCATAATAGACTGCAAAAAACCAAACCGCTTTTTTGTATTTCGTTTTCTAATAAACTCCAGGCATTTATTAGTAGTTATTCTATAGATCCAAGTCGATAACTTTGAGTTTCCTTTAAACTTTCCAATACTTTTAAAAACCTCAACAAATACTTCTTGAGCAATATCTTCGGCATCCTCTTTGTTGGGAACAAATGATAAACATGTAGCGAACACTTTCTGCTGAAATTGATCCAACAACTTCCCATAGGCATTCGCATTATGGTTTCGTAATTCTGCTATAAATTCGTTTTCAGACAAATAATAGATGTTAAACTTATATATAAGTTTAGATGCTTAAAAAAAATTAAACTTGCGCGATGTAAAAATGTTTTTTGACTACCAGACCAATCTCTAAAAAAGTCTTTAACTCAATCATACTAGCTCAACAAATCAAAGGTAAACCCAAACGCAATTTAAAAGAATAAAACTAAATATCTTAAACAAATACATCATTACTCAATTACACATTTATAACGTACCTTTGCAGGCTCAATAAAACACCATGCGATTACACAGAAATCTTTGCTTCGCCGTGATAGACGGATTAACACTTATATTTAACGAAGGCAAATACGCCGATAAAGTTATCCAACAATTACTTAAGCGCGATAAACGTTGGGGCGCTCGGGATAGAGGCTTTGTAGCCGAAACCGTTTACGACATAGTACGCTGGAAACGCCTATATGCAGAAATTGCAGAAGTAAAAGAACCTTATGACCGTGATAACCTTTGGCGCATGTTTGCCGTTTGGGCAACCTTAAAAGGCATAAAATTACCCGACTGGAAATATTTTGAAAACACACCTTTACGTAAAATTAAAGGACGTTTTGATGAGCTTTCTAAAATCAGAAAATTTAGAGAATCCATTCCAGATTGGATAGATGCCGTTGGTTTAGAAGAATTAGGCGAAGCTAAGTGGACCAAAGAAATAGCCATGCAAAACGAAAAGGCAGACGTTATTTTAAGAACCAATACTTTAAAAACTACTAAAGAAAATTTACAAAACACATTAGCCGATAATGGTATTGAAACCGAATTTATAAAAGGCTACGACTCTGCTTTAATACTAACCGAACGTGCCAATGTATTTGTAACCGATGCCTTTAAAAAAGGTTATTTTGAAGTACAAGATGCATCCTCGCAATTGGTGGCCGATTTTCTAGATGTGGCACCAGGCATGAAGGTGGTAGACACATGTGCAGGTGCGGGAGGAAAAACATTGCACATCGCTTCTTTAATGCAAAACAAAGGGCAAATTATAGCCATGGACATCTATGAAAGCAAACTTAAAAAGCTTAAAATAAGAGCTCGTAGAAACGGTGTACATAACATAGATTTAAAAGTGATTGATTCTACAAAACCAATCAAAAAACTATACAATAAAGCAGACCGTGTTTTAATAGACGCCCCATGTTCCGGGTTAGGCGTTTTAAGAAGAAACCCTGATGCTAAATGGAAACTAGAACCAGAGTTTTTAGACCGCATAAGAGGGGTACAACAAGACGTATTACAGCAATACTCTAAAATGGTAAAAGAAGGCGGTAAATTAGTTTACGCCACTTGTTCCGTTTTGCCTTCTGAAAACCAAAACCAAGTAAATGCCTTTTTAAAATCTGTAGCTGGCGCTAGTTTTAAATTAGTAAAAGACAAAAAACTATTGGCAAGCACCAGTGGTTTTGATGGGTTTTACATGGCATTGTTGGAGCGTAAAGCGTAATTTCCTGATACACTTAGCTTGTTTCAGAATCTGTTCTTGTTTATCTTGGTTGTATGAAAACCAAAAACATAGTATTTCTAGGAAAAAGTATTGACAATTACATTGCTGGAAAAAACGGCGAACTCGATTGGTTAGATACGATTCCAAATCCAGACCAATTAAGTATGGGCTACCATGAATTGATGAAAGAGATTGATGCTATTATCATGGGAAGCACCTCATTTAAAACGGTTTTAAGTTTTGATATAGAGTGGCCTTATAACAAACCAGTTTTTGTATTAAGCAGGTCCTTAAAAACTATTCCAAAAAATCTTGAAGATCAGGTCACTTTAATTCAAGGAGATGAAAAAAGCATTTTAGAGCGTATTCACAACAAAGGCTTTAAGAATTTATACATTGACGGTGGTAATGTAGTCCAAAACTTTTTAAAGCAAGATTTAATTGATGAACTCAGATTAACTACCATTCCTATAGTTTTAGGTGATGGTATTCCTTTATTCGATGTGCTGCCTAGGTCATTGAAATTTGAACATGTTAAAACCGAGGTGTTTTGTAATCAAATTGTGCAGAGTACTTACCTACGTAAAAGGCAAACATAATAGATGACTGGCAACCTAAAAGATTACCTCTCAAATTATCTAAATGATACCATCACTAAGGTTACACCCGTCTCCGGAGGTGATATCTCCACCGCGTATTGTATTACAACCAAAAACAACCTTTACTTTTTAAAAACCAATGGCGCTCCAAACGCAATGGCCATGTTTCAAAAAGAAACTCACGGACTGAAATATATTGCTAAAACAAACACCATAAAAACGCCACAGGTTATAGCTTGTGATAACTTTGAAAAAGAAGCGTTTCTGTTGATGGAATTTATAGAATCTAAACAAGCTATCAGGGAAGATTATAACGCTCTAGGCGAACAGCTAGCACAATTACATAAATGCTCTGCAGAGCATTTTGGTTTAATTGGAAATAATTTTATTGGCAGTTTGCCTCAAAGTAACACTACACACGCCTCTTGGGTTGACTTTTACACACACGAGCGCTTAGTCCCTCAACTACAATTAGCCAAACAAAAGGGTTTGATTCAAGATAGTGAATGCCCGCCTACAGCGCAAATAAAAGAAAAACTAAACCCCTATTTTGCTAACATAAAACCATCACTACTACATGGTGATTTATGGGGTGGTAATTACCTCATTTCAAAAGCTGGCGACCCTTATTTAATTGATCCCGCGGTTTATTTCGGACATCACGAAGTGGACATTGCCATGACAAAATTGTTTGGTGGCTTTAACACGACCTTCTACGAATCGTACCACACCTATTTTCCTTTAGAAGATAATACATCTCACAGAATTAAGATATACCAATTGTACTATTTGTTGGTGCATTTAAATATGTTTGGAAGTTCTTATTATAGCTCTGTGGCTTCTATTTTGAAAAAGTTCTCTGCTTGATTTTGTAAAAATTTTCAACTACCTTCGTTTGATGTTGGATATAGGTCATTAAAACGACTGATATCCCTAAGTTGGCAAACATAAAAAAATAAAAATGAGGATAGCAAAATTAAAAATATTTCTGCTTTTTTATACAATAATATCTATAGTTTCGTGCTCAAAAGATGATTCTAATACCCCTACAAATGTAGAAACAGAAAAATGGGTCATCAGTGCAAAACATAATGACGGAAGCAGGTATGAGTATTCCTATCATAAAAATCTACTAACGAAAGTTACTAACATAAAACAAGATGGTAGTATCGAAGAGTCTATGGTAATCTATAATGCCAATAATACTATTAATAAATATGGAAATAACAACTATGAATATGATAACAATGGAATTCTTATTGGATATAATCAGTATTCAATAGAAGGATACAAAGGCCCATCAATGAGTAGTCGTGTTAGTGTATACGATAAAAACAGCTCCTATGGAGACCCCGTTATGCATTTACGCTTAAATAATTTAGGCAGAGTAGTCTATAAAGAGGTTCCTAATGATCATTATATTAATTATTTTTACGACGAGAGCGGGAACATTATAAAAGAAGAATATTGGCATCGCCAAGACATCCTATTAAATACTATATATTATGAATATTCTGAAACTCAAAATCCTTTTTATGGGCAATTAGAATCTATTTATATACAGCGTTTCATCAGAATGAATTCACCAGTCGTGTTTTTAAATGGGTACGAATTTCCATATCAAAAAAAAAATATCCGCAAAGTAACTTATTTTAGTGAAATCAATGGAGAACCTGAATATTATGAACATATAGATTATTCTTATACATATAACTCAGATTCAGACCCAATTAGTATTGAAGCAGTATACTCCAATAATTCAAATCCATTCAAACTGGATTTGGAATACAATAAATAAAAAAACGTTTGCCAACACTGTGTAAAAATAATTGCTTGGTTACAGCCTACTCGGAAAATCTTGCAGATTTTCCTTTGGGCTCGTTTCATTTTTGCTAAGTTAGTTGCTTAATCACGCAACTATCCTTACACAAGACCGTTAAACGAATCTCCAAATTACTCAAAAACCACACCTTGCTTTTTCCCAATAACTACTTGTTAAAAACCCTGTTAACATCCATCAACCCGAACCTTAAAAAAGGTGTGCTTTTCACTTTCTTTTAACATACTCAAATTAAGGCCTAAAGACTCATTTCTGGAAACTATGGATGACAAAGCTTTGATATTCAAACACCAAAGTTTTTCTACCGAAATTATTTCAAAATAAACATGGTTATTTGGTAACCAGCCTAAAGCCCTTTTGTTTCCATTTTAAAAGATTTTCTAAATTGACCATATATAATTTTCAGTAACTTTAGTTTAACCTTAGAGATAAGTCATTAAAATGGCTGGTATTCTTTAGTTGTGACGCATTCCCTTTAGGCATTAATTAACTCTCTTTTTATATTAATAAATATACTTTCTAAACCATTATTGTTGTCACATATATTATATTTGTAACTACAAATATAACTGAATGAATAAAGACATCAATCCTAAAGAACCAAATAATAATATTGGCTACTTACTTTGGCAAACCACCATGTTATGGCAAAGACAAATGAACAATGTATTAAGCAAAGTAGAACTCACTCATACCCAATTTGTGATACTGGCATCATTAGGATGGCTATTAAAAAAATCTAATAATGTTACTCAAAAAGAGATTGCCCATTTTAGTAAGACAGACAGAATGATGGTTTCAAAAATACTGCGAACCCTTCAAAAGAATGAGTTGATTGACAGAAAGGAACACGAAACAGATACAAGAGCAAAATGTGTTTTCTTAACCGAAAAAGGTAAAAACACTTTACAAAAAGCTTTTAAAGTAAAAGTTCATGCAAATAATGAGTTTTTTAGCAACCTACCTGACCAAGAACGATTCATGAATGACTTAAAACATATTTTGACACAGCAATAACAAAAAACTAGTACAGAATTATAAACGATTAATAATTACATCACTTAAAAAAAACCAATGAAAACAAACCTAATTTTAGTAATCGTATTGATCTTTTTGTCTTCATCATGCAAAAATACAACGGACAAAAGAAAAGAATTGAGCTTTGATGATAAAGTCAATGATTACATCCAGAAATTCCCCTATCAGGACACCTACAATTATATGGTTGCCTACACTGGAGGTGACCCAAGTAAATTAAATAAACCGACCGAAGGACAGCCTGAGCTAACAAAGGCAGGGGAAGACAAAATTGTCCGCATGAATAATGACACCTATTACACCGGTGGGTTTGTTTATTTAATAAACGGCCCTGTAAAATTAAGTGCTTCATATAGCGACCCAACTCGTTTTTATTCCTTTCAATTGGTTGATGATAAGAATTGTAATTTTCAGAATATCATAAACCCAGAAGGGGATTATTATTTATACTATGACGAAAAACCCAAAGGGGTAAAAGAAGAACAACTCATAAAATCACCTTCTTTAATTGCTGGGGTAATAACACGTGTTGAAGTTAAGGATAAAGACAATGCTCAAGATGTTGAAACAGCAAAGCAAGTTTTTAATGGGGTAAGTATTTCGGGGCCTGAAATAAAAAAATTTCCTAAACTTGATTTATTAAGCGGTTTTGAAGATTCTGTAGCTAATAGAGCTAATCAATTAATGGATTCCGTTTTTGCTAATGTTCCTTTTAAAGCTTTAGTTGCTTCACCAGAACAGGTTCCAAACGAAGTTTCATATCTAAATTTGGCGGCAGGTACAAAAGGAGGCTGGGGAGGTCCTCTAGCGTCACATAGTTCTTACCACATGATGTTTTTTGACAATTTGGGTAATAAACTTGATGGCAATAAAGGAACGTATACCATTACTACTGAAGAACCTAATGTTGATGCTTTTTGGTCTGTCACTGCATATGATACCGAACGTGGTGGCTTCTTTCATCCCAACAAAAACGACCTTTACCACATCAACAATACTACTGCCATACGCAATTCGGATGGAACCATCACTTTTACTTTTAAATCTAATTGTGAAGTTGGAGACCTGAATTGCTTGGAAGTCCCTTCCGGAAAATTTGATTTAGCAGTACGTTATTATTTACCTCAAGAAGATTTAATTTCTGGTAAATGGACTATGCCACTACCTGTTTTGAAAAACAAATGAATTCCTCAACAAACAAAATAAATAATATGAAACTAAAATATTCCTTTACATTCATCTTCGCGTGCTTCTTTTTTCAATTTTCATTTGCTCAAAAGGACGACACTGCCAAATACGCAGCTGATGTTCCAACTTCTTTATTAACTCCAGATAAAGTAGAAACAGATTTATTAGGTACACTAGAATTTATTGATGGTTTACCCAATGAAGGTACTGTAAATAAAACATACGACTTTTTAACGGTATCTAGAGGGGTACAAGCTTTCTTAAACGGTATGCCAGCGGCATCCGTTTATGCTATGTTGGAAGGATTAAAAGGTGCGGGAGTAAAGCCTGGAGATATCGCAACCTTTGAAAATTTAATGGATGCGCGTACTTTGTTTTTAACTGCAAACTCTAGCACCCCCTATATACTTGGTGAAATAGATTTAAAAAATGGACCAGTTGTCGTTGAAATTGCACAACCTGTTTTAGGCTTTGTTAACGATGCTTTTTTTCATCATGTTGCTGACCTAGGCATTACTGGAAAAGATAAAGGTGCTGGTGGAAAATACTTGTTTATTGGTCCCGACTATGAAGGTAAAATACCAACCGGTTATATTACTGTAAGATCTAGAACTTACAGACACTGGATGCTTTTACGATTGGTTTCTAAACCAGAAGAAGCTAAAGTGGTCATGAACAAATTCAAAGAAACATTTAATTGCTACCCGTTATCTGAAGCCATAAATAAACCGAAACAAAAATTTATTGATTTATCAGGTCAGCAAATAAACACTATCCATGCGAATAATTATGAATTTTATAATGAACTCAATGCAGTTATTCAATATGAGCCCGCCAATGCCTTTAATGAAGAGTTAGTAGGTGTTTTCGCCTCTATTGGTATTAAAAAAGGAAATCCATTTGCGCCAGATCAACATACAAAGTCACTACTACAAGAAGCTGTTGCTATAGGTAATGCTTCTGCTAGGTCTTTATGCTATAGACCAAGAGATAAATCCGCCTATTTTTATGAAGATAGACAGTGGTATTCATCGTTTGCCGGTGGCGTACATGATTTCATTAATAATGGAGAAATGGTATTAGATGATCGTATCATGTTTCATTATATGGCAACAGGAATTACACCAGCAATGGCCGCTCCAGCGGTAGGTACAGGTTCGGTTTACGCATTTACGGCTCACGATTCCAAGGCAAACTATTTAGATGGTAGTACAACCTACAAGGTTACCCTTCCTGCTCCTATTCCAGCTAAAGATTTTTGGTCCTTTATTGTTTATTCCAACCAGCATCGTTCTATGTTGGAAACAGATCAAAAATTGGCGGGTATAGATAATTTGAATCCCGATGTTAAAGCCAACAAAGATGGCTCTTATACAATTTGGTTTGGCCCAAAAGCACCAAAAGGCCATGAAAACAATTGGGTACAGACTTTACCAGGTAAAGGATACAGTGTTTTGTTGCGGTTATATGGACCATTGGAAGCTTGGTTTGATAAAAGTTGGAGACCTGGAGATTTTGAAATGGTAAAATAATTCAAGGATGAAAAATTTCACCTATTTACTCATCCTTGGGGTTATATTGACTTCCTGTACATCTAAAACTTCAAATTTATCGGATAACAACCCTAAAAGTCCAAACATTTTATTGGTAATGGTTGACGATATGGGTTGGACTGATATCGGACCTTATGGCGGAGAAATTAACACGCCAACAATAGATAGGTTAACGAAGAATGGCACCCAGTTTACTGACTTTCATACCTCAGTAAGTTGTTCACCTACCCGATCGATGCTCTTAAGTAGTGTTGACAATCATATGGCTGGCCTAGGGAATATGGGAGAATTATTATCTCCGAACCAAATTGGCAAGCCTGGGTACGAAGGGTATTTAAACCAAAATGTTGCAAGTTTAGCAGAGGTTTTAAAAGAAGTAGGTTATCATACCTACATGGGAGGCAAATGGCACTTAGGACATGATAAAAACAGCATTCCGAGTGCACGAGGCTTTGAAAAAACATTCTGCATACTTAATGGTGGTGCAAGTCATTTTCATGACATGACAGCAATTATGGAAGCTGACTCGGTAGAATACGCGCTAAATGGAAAAAAGTTAGATAAGCTACCTAAAGACTTTTATTCATCAAAAAGCTACACTGATTTTCTCATAAATAATATTCGAGAACAAGAAGATGATCAACCGTTTTTTGCTTATCTGGCACTTACCGCTCCACATGACCCGCTTCACGTACCAGAACCATGGTTGAGTAAATACAAAGGGATGTATGATGAAGGTTATGAAATATTACGAGCCAATAGAATAAAACAAGTTAAGGACTTAGGCTTAATAAATGAGGTAGCAAAAACCCCAAAAATGAATCAATTGGTTAAACCATGGCAATCTTTGTCAAAAAGTAAAAAAGCCATTGAATCTAAAAACATGGAAGTCTATGCCGGCATGATTGAAAACCTCGATTACCATATGGGGAGAATGCTTAACTTCCTATCGGATATAAGTGAACTTGAAAACACAATTGTACTGTTTTTATCAGATAATGGTTCAAATCCGTGGAGCAATACTGATTATCCAGGAAATGGAGATGGAGTTTATTTAAGTCAATTTGATAATAGTATTAATAATATTGGTAATCCTACCTCGCATATGGCCTATGGTATTGGCTGGGCTTCCGCAAGTTCAGGACCTTTTGATTATTTCAAAATGACTTCTGGAGAAGGAGGAATTCGAACGCCTCTAATTATGAGTGGACCAGGAGTTTCAAAAAACACTATAAATAAAGAGCTAGTTTATGTTACAGATATTATGCCAACCCTATTAGATATGATTGGTATAGAGCTTATTGATTCTTATAGAGGAAAAAAGGTATTGCCATTGATGGGTAAATCTTTTTCAAAAATGCTAAATGGAGAAAATTCTACACATTATAGTGATAAAGAATATATAGCAGGTGAAATGCAAAATGGTAAATGGATTCGAAAAGGAGATTTTAAAGCTGTATTTATAACAAAACCCTATGGCTCGGACAAATGGGAGCTGTATAATTTAGCTGTAGATCCAGGTGAAACGACTAATTTGGCAGCGCTTGAAAAAGAATTGTTAAAGGATCTAGTGCAGGAATGGGAAAAATATGCGGAAGAAGTTGGAGTTGTTGAATTTGAATAAACATGACAGATACCTGAACCATCAGACGAATCGTCAAAACACTCAAAAATCACACCTTTCTTTTAACATACTCAAAATCAATGACTAAAGACTCATTTTTAAAAACTATGGATAACAAAGCTCTGATATTCAAACACCAAAGTTTTTTCTACCGAAATCATTCCAAAATAAACATGGTTATTTGGTAACCAGCCTAAAACCCTTTTTTTTCTATTTTGAAAGATTCTCAAACTTGACCATATAGTTTTTTTCGGCTACCTTCGTTTAACTTTGGAGATAAGCCATTAAAACGACTGGTATTCTTAAATTGTGTACAATTAAAACCTATAATTATGAAAGAAATAAAATACCCGAAATCCTTTTCACATATTGGAATAACAGTACCCGATATCAACAAGGCTGTAGAATTTTATGAAAGCGTTATGGGATGGTACGTAATAATGTCTCCTGCAACGGTTAAAAAAGAAACAGAAACTGCCATAGGGCAAATGTGTATTGATGTATTTGGAGAGCATTGGGAGGAGTTCGAAATTGCACATATGTCAACTTCTGATGGGATTGGAATTGAATTGTTTTCTTTTCCACACGGCATTAAAGAAGCGCCTGAATTCAATCCATTTAATACAGGGCTTTTCCATTTTTGCGTTCAAGATCCAGATATTGAGAATCTAACCAAAAAAATAGTTGAGGCTGGCGGAAAACAGAGAATGCCAATAAGAGAATATTATCCAAATGAAAAACCTTATAAAATGGTATATGTACAAGACCCATTTGGAATCGTATTTGAAATTTACACTCACAGCTACGAATTAACGTATTCATCAGGAGCATATCAAGAATAAAAAGACCTTAAATATTTACTCATGGTCATAGCCGCTATATTTAATTTGTAAACCTCACAAGTGCATAAGACTATATATTGGAATACTTCTGTTATTATGGGTTACCAGTTGTAAAACTAGTAATGAAACGTTGGTAGACGTTGATGGTAACACCTACAAAACAATAAAAATTCATAATACCTTATGGATGGCCGAAAACTTAAGAGTTGAACATGACACCTCTGGAGAAAAATTGGATTATTTCTTTCCAAATGAAGATTCAACTAATATTAAATCTTATGGCTTATTATATGATTTTGAAAATGCATGCAAATCATGTCCAAAAGGTTGGAGAATTCCTAACAATAAAGAGTGGGAAGCGTTATTTGATTTTACAAAAAACAATATTGCGAGTAACTATAAAGACAATTCGTTTTGGAATGATGAAAGTAATTCTAATAGCACTAAGTTTTCAGCACGCCCTGCTGGTATAGGAAATAGTCAAGAGCACCCTAATAATTTTAATGAAAAGATTTTGTTTTGGTCGAATTCCAAAGAAGAAGAACATTTTATTTGGGCATATATTTTTGAAAAAGGAAAAAACAAAATTAGAAAAGCTTCACAACACCCAACCTATGCTTTTTCAGTAAGATGCATTAAAAACTAAACACAACAACACACATAATTACTTTCATATTTGCCACTTGCAAACCCCTTCAGATTTTCACTAACTGCCTGAATTTTTGTATTTAAACGTGTTAAACATATTGCCAAAACACCCAAAACTGGCCCCCTCCTTTTTATCCAATAACCCCTTGTTAAAAACCCTGTTAACATCCACCTCGCCTTTCCTTAAAAAAGCCATACTAAATCATGAAAAAAGTGTATTTTTGCACTTTCTTTTAACATACACAAATTAAGACCTAATGATTCATTTCTTTGGAAACGTAAATAGCAAAGTTTTTGCTGTTCAAACAACAAAAGAATTATCTACTGAAACCATTTCAAAATTAACATGGTTATTTGGCAACCAGCCTAAAATAGAGCAAGCATCATTAGATGCTTTTTTTGTTGGTCCGCGTGCTGCGATGATTACACCTTGGAGTACAAATGCGGTGGAAATCACCCAAAATATGGGGATTAGCGATATTATTAGAATTGAGGAGTTTGAGGCAGTTGCGGAAGATTTTAAGGAGTTTGACCCGATGATTTCGGAGAAGTTCGATGGCTTGAATCAACAGAGTTTTACTATTAATATTAAGCCTGAACCGATTTTAAATATTGAGGATATTGCAGCTTATAATGTGCAGGAAGGTTTATCGTTAAGTGATGAGGAAGTTGAGTATTTAAAAGGTGTTGCAAAGAAAATAGGAAGACCGCTGACCGACTCGGAAGTATTTGGGTTTTCTCAGGTGAATTCGGAACACTGTCGCCACAAGATTTTTAACGGTACGTTTGTTATCGATGGTGAAGAAAAACCGACCTCCTTATTCAAATTAATCAAAGAAACATCGAAACAACACCCTAACGATATTGTTTCGGCTTATAAGGATAATGTGGCTTTTATTAAAGGCCCAAAAGTGGAACAGTTTGCACCAAAACGTGCCGATGTGCCTGATTATTACACGACTGAAGATTTTAATTCTGTAATTTCTTTGAAAGCAGAAACACATAATTTCCCTACTACTGTTGAGCCTTTTAACGGTGCTGCAACAGGTTCGGGTGGTGAAATTAGAGATAGACTTGCTGGTGGAAAAGGCTCTTTACCTTTAGCGGGAACTGCGGTGTATATGACTTCGTATTCTCGTTTAGAAGAAAACCGCCCTTGGGAACATGGTGTTGCAGAACGTGATTGGTTGTACCAAACGCCAATGGATATTTTGATAAAAGCCTCTAACGGTGCATCGGACTTTGGTAATAAATTTGGGCAACCTTTAATTTGTGGCTCAGTTTTAACTTTTGAACATGAAGAAGATGCTAGAAAACTAGGTTTCGATAAAGTGATTATGCAAGCCGGCGGTATTGGCTACGGAAAAGCAGATCAAGCTTTAAAAGACACACCAAAAACAGGTGATAAAATAGTGATTTTAGGTGGTGAAAATTACCGCATTGGTATGGGTGGTGCTGCAGTATCATCTGCAGATACAGGTGCTTTTGCCTCTGGTATTGAATTAAATGCTGTACAGCGCTCTAACCCTGAAATGCAAAAACGAGCGGCCAATGCGGTACGTGGTATGGTAGAAAGTGATGAAAATTTCATTGTTTCCATTCATGATCATGGTGCTGGTGGGCATTTAAATTGTTTATCTGAATTAGTAGAAGATACTGGTGGCAAAATTGATTTAGATGCGCTTCCTGTTGGTGACCCTACCCTTTCTGATAAAGAAATTATTGGTAACGAATCTCAAGAACGTATGGGGTTGGTTATTGGTGAAGACCATATAGAGACGCTTAATAAAATAGCAGACCGCGAACGTTCACCAATATACACTGTTGGTGATGTAACTGGAGATGATAGATTCACATTTCAGTCTAAAACCAAAGGCAACAAACCTATGGATTTAGCTATGGAAGATATGTTTGGAAGTTCGCCTAAAACGGTAATGACTGACAATACGGTAAAAAGAAACTACGCAGATGTTGCTTATAATTCTGATGAGTTTCATAACTACTTAGATCAGGTATTACAACTTGAAGCTGTAGCTTGTAAAGACTGGTTAACAAATAAAGTAGACCGTTGTGTTGGTGGAAAAGTAGCCAAGCAACAATGTGTTGGGCCATTACAAATTCCTTTGAACAATGTGGGTGTAATGGCATTGGATTATAAAGGGAAAGAAGGTATTGCTACGTCTATTGGACACTCCCCTATTTCTGGATTGATTAATCCTGTGTCTGGAAGTAGAAATTCAATTACTGAATCACTAACCAATATTATTTGGGCCCCTTTAAAAGATGGATTGCACTCTGTTTCTCTTTCTGCAAACTGGATGTGGCCTTGTAAAAATGAAGGTGAAGATGCTCGTTTGTATGAGGCAGTTAAAGGCATTTCAGAATTCTCAATTGATTTAGGTATTAATGTACCTACAGGAAAGGATTCGCTATCCATGAAGCAGAAATATCCTAATGAGGATGTAATTTCTCCTGGTACAGTTATTATTTCGGCAGCAGCCAATTGTAATGATATTTCTAAAGTTGTAGAGCCTGTTTTTAATAAAAACGCTGGAGCTATTTATTATATAAACATCTCACAAGATAATTTTAAATTAGGTGGTAGCTCTTTTGCTCAAGTGCTAAATAAAATTGGAAACGATGCTCCAAGTGTTAAAAATGCATCTTATGTTAAAACGGTTTTCAATACCATTCAAGATTTAATTAGAAATGAACAAATAGTTGCAGGACATGATGTGGCTTCAGGTGGTTTAATAACTACTCTTTTAGAACTATGTTTTGCAGACACTAATTTAGGTGCTGAATTAGACCTCTCTGCTTTAAATGAAAAAGATTCCCTGAAACTATTATTTGCAGAAAATGCAGGTATTGTGATTCAAGCAAAAGACGCTTCGATTGAGAAAGCTTTAACTAATGCCAATATCGATTTCCATAATATTGGTAAAGTAACTGTAAGTGATACGCTAAGTGTAATTAACAACGCTGAAGTATTTACCTTAACGGTTTCAAGATTACGTGATGTTTGGTATAAAACCTCTTTCTTATTAGACCAAAAGCAAACAGCTAATGGTTTAGCAAAAGATAGATTTGAGAATTATAAAAAGCAACCACTTAAATATACATTTCCAAAACATTTTACTGGAAAATTACCTGCCATTGGAAACACTAGACCAAAGGCTGCCATTCTACGTGAAAAAGGATCTAACTCGGAGCGTGAAATGGCAAACGCTATGTATTTAGCTGGTTTTGATGTGAAAGATGTTCACATGACCGATTTAATTTCTGGTCGTGAAACTTTAGAAGATATTCAGTTTTTAGGTGCCGTTGGAGGTTTTTCTAACTCTGATGTTTTGGGTTCGGCTAAAGGTTGGGCAGGTGCTATTAAATACAACGAAAAAGCTAATAAATCGATTAAAAACTTCTTTGATAGAGAAGACACTTTATCTGTTGGTATTTGTAATGGATGTCAATTATTCATGGAATTAGAGGAAATTAATCCAGACCATGAAATTCATGGAAAAATGCATCATAATGAATCTCATAAACATGAGAGCTCATTTACTTCTGTGAAAATTCAAGAGAATAATTCGGTCATGCTTTCTACACTTGCAGGCACAACCTTAGGCGTTTGGATTTCGCATGGTGAGGGTAAATTTAACTTACCATATAGTGAAGATAAATATCATATTGTTGCGAAATACGGTTATGAAGGCTATCCTCATAATCCAAATGGTTCTGATTTTAATACGGCTATGATGAGTGATAAAACAGGACGTCATTTAGTAACTATGCCACATATAGAGCGTTCTATATTCCAATGGAATTGGGCGAATTACCCTTATGGTCGTAAAGATGACGTGTCGCCTTGGCTGGAGGCTTTTGAGAATGCTAGAGTTTGGATTGAGAAACACTAGTAAAAAAACTATTATTAAAAAAAGCCTTTACGCTTGTAAAGGCTTTTTTTATTCTACGATTCGAAACCAATAACGCAAAAGTCACTAAAATTTCTAGCTTAAAACATGTAAAATTTGTTATTCGAAAAACAAAAAAGGTACCCTACAACTCTCTCATCTGTAAAGCACCTTAATTGACTAACCAACGAAGTTTTAGGCGAACTCCAAACCTTTTCCATTTAATATTTTATATGCTCTATTTACAGAGCGTTTCATAAGCAAAGAAATTATGAATGCGATTATAAATAGCCCTGCAAAAACTGTTAAAGTAGCATCTAAAGAACCAGTGGCATTTTTCACCACATCATAAATTGTTGGTCCCACAACACCAGCGAGTCCCCATGCAGCTAGAACCATACCGTGTATAGCTCCTAATTGTTTGGTTCCGAACAAGTCTCCCAAGAATGCTGGCAAAGTCGCAAAACCTCCTCCATACATGGTTATTACAGTGAATAGAACAATTAAGAAACTTAACTCCATAGTCATTTTCGGTAAGAAATAGAACGCCAAAATCTGGAATGCAAAAAATATGATATAAGTATTTGCACGCCCTAAATAATCTGATAAACTAGACCACATAATTCTACCCAAACCATTAAATACCCCAATAAAACCAACTATAGCCGCAGCTTCCATGGGTGTGTAATTAAGCTTTTCCTGCATCATTGGACTTGCAGCCGATATAATAGCAATCCCACATGCAATATTGATAAACATCATAATCCAGATATAATAAAAACGTGGTGTTTTTAAAGCTGCATTAGCATCGATATTAGCCATATCCTTTTTAATAGTCTTCCCTTCTCCTGGTTTAAAGCCATCAGGCAAATACCCCTCTGGTGGTCTTTCAATATAGCGAGCAGAAGATAAAATTAGAATCATATAAATAATCCCTAATACATAGAAGGCGTTAGATACTCCTACGGAGTCAAATAAAGACTGCATAACAGGACCAAATATTAAGGCCGCGAAACCAAATCCCATTATAGCCATTCCAGTAGCTAATCCACGCCTGTCGGGAAACCACTTCACTAAAGTACTTACAGGGGTTATATAGCCTAACCCTAGACCTATACCTCCAATAACACCATAGCATAAATAAAACAACCATAAAGATTCTAACTGAACTGCTAAACCTGATCCTAAAATACCAACACCATAAAATATCCCAGCTGTTGTTCCACTAATTTTTGGGCCTACTTTTTCAACCCAACGTCCTAAAAATGCTGCTGATAATCCGAGTAGTAAAATAGCTATTTTAAAAGCCCATTTTATAACACTACCATCAACATCAAATATATCTTTTACAGGATTAGTCATTACCGAATAGGCATAAACCGACCCAATTGAAATATGGATTCCAACCGCCGAGGCAGCTATCAACCATCTATTCTTAAGTTTTTGTGTTTTCATAATACATAAAGTTCGAGTGTGCTTAATAGCAACATCTCTTAGTTAGTTTTTACTTCCTTGAAATATTTTTCGAGTATAGTTACTGCCGATTTTATTTCATCTGGCGTATTTTCTCGAGCATCTTCCAACTCATATTTCCATCCTAAAGATTTCCATTTATGAACTCCAAGTTTATGGTAAGGTTGCAGTTCAATTTTCTCAATGGTTTTATAATCCTTAAAATATTCACCCAAAGCATGTAATAACTCTGGAGTATTCGTTATTCCAGGTATTAAAACATACCTCAACCACATTTTTTTGCCTGAAGCTTCTCTATGCTTTGCAAAATTAAAAGTGGTTTCCTTATTTTTTTGACCTGTGATATACTCGTAACCGGCTTCCGTCATATGCTTAATATCTAGCATAACCAAGTCGGCATATTCATCTAACAGTTCTTCTGTAAAATGGTTAAGCAGTCTACCGTTTGTATCGATATTCGTATGAATATTAGCCGCTTTAAGCTTTTTAAAAAAAGGGATCAAGGCCTTCGATTGCAATAAAGGTTCGCCACCAGAAACAGTTACTCCACCCTTTTTACCAAAATAAGGTTTCATTTTCGCCGCCATTTCAGCAAGCTCATTAATATGATATGCTTTTCCTCCATGTGTATCAATGGTATCTGGATTATGGCAATACAGACATTTTAATTTGCAACCTTGCAAAAAAACAACCATTCTAACACCTGGTCCGTCATGGGTACCGAACGACTCAATAGAGTGCACGTTTAATATGTTATCTTGAGTTTTGATAAGGCAATCTTTTTAAACAAGCATCCGAAAAAGAAGTATTTCACTCCTTTTTCAGATGCGTCAAAATATTAATAAAACTACATGGATTCGTGGAAAGAACGTGTAATCACCTCCATTTGCTGTTCTTTTGTCAATCTCACAAAATTCACAGCGTAACCTGATACACGAATGGTTAATTGAGGATATTCTTCAGGGTGTTCCATAGCATCAAGAAGCATCTCTCTATCAAGCACATTTACATTTAAATGTTGTGCATTATTAATAAAATATCCATCAATAATAGTTGTTAAATTTTCAATTCTTTCAGCGTTTTCAGCACCTAAAGATTTTGGAACAATCGAAAAGGTGTTCGAAATACCATCTAGTGAATCTTTATACGCAATTTTAGCCACCGAATTTAAAGATGAAATAGCACCATTACAATCGCGACCATGCATTGGGTTTGCACCAGGTGCGAAAGGAATTCCTTTAGCTCTACCATCTGGAGTAGCACCTGTTTTTTTACCGTAGGACACGTTTGACGTAATAGTTAATACAGACATGGTAGGTTCTGCATCTTTATACACAGGTAACTTTTTCAACTCATTATTAAAATCTGCTACGGCATTCGCAGCTAAAACATCCACGCGATCATCATCATTACCATAACAAGGGAATTCACCTTCTACTTTAAAATCGACAGTTAAGCCTTCCTCATTTCTTACTGGTCTTACTTTTGCATACTTAATAGCCGATAACGAGTCTGCAACTATAGATAAACCTGCAATACCATATGCAATATTAATACTTGGATTCGTATCAATCAATGCCATTTGAGCTTTTTCATAATAGTACTTATCATGCATATAGTGAATAATATTCATGGAGTCATTATACACACGAGCGACCTCTTTCATTGCAATTTTGAAATTAGCCATTACTTTATCAAAGTCAAGAACCTCACAATCACATTGTTTAATTCCTTCAACCATAAGTTTACCCGTATTCTCACAACGTCCGCCGTTAACAGCCAATAGCAATGTTTTAGCTAAATTAGTACGAGCTCCAAAGAATTGAATAGATTTACCTAAATCTTGATAAGACACACAACAAGCAATTCCATAATCATCAGAACCACGTTCAGCTCTCATTAAATTATCATTTTCGAATTGAATAGAAGAAGTATCAATTGCAACTTTTGAACAGTAATTTTTAAAATTTTCTGGCAGGTCTTTAGACCATAGCACAGTCATATTAGGCTCTGGCGATGCACCTAAATTGTATAAGGTATTCAAGAAACGAAAAGATGTTTTTGTAACTTTCGTTCTGCCGTCTGCAAACATACCGCCTATGGCTTCAGTTACCCAAGTAGGATCTCCTGCAAATATTTCGTCATAAGCACTCATTCTTAAATGGCGTACCATTCTTAACTTCATCACAAACTGATCAATATACTCTTGTGCTTCCTGCTCTGTAATAAGACCTGATTCTAAATCTTTTTGAATATAAATATCTAAAAATGTCGATGTATTACCTAAGGACATTGCAGCACCATCTTGTTCTTTAACAGCCGCTAAGTACGCCATATAAGTCCATTGTACCGCCTCCTTAGCCGTTTCAGCCGGACGTGTTAAATCTAAATTATAATTCGTACCTAAAGTGATGATATCTTTCAAAGCTCTAATTTGCTCTGAAACTTCCTCACGTAAACGTATAACAGCCTCGGTCATTGGGCCTTCAATATTTGCTAAATCTTTTTGTTTCTCTTCTATTAAGAAATCAATCCCATAAAGTGCTACACGACGGTAATCACCAATAATTCTTCCTCTAGCATAATTATCAGGTAAACCCGTCAAAAACCCTAATGAACGGAACTTTCTAATTTCTGCATTATAAACATCAAAAACGCCATCATTATGTGTTTTCACATATTTTGAAAACAGTTCTGTTAAAGTATCATTAGGTTTCACCCCTTGTTCTGCCAATGCTTTTTGAACAACTTTAAAACCTCCAAAAGGCTTCATAGCTCTTTTCAATAATTCGTCGGTTTGTAAACCTACTATAACTTCATTGTCCTTATCAATATACCCAGCAGCAAATGCGCTAACTGTTGAAATGGTTTCCGTATCTACTGAACGTACACCATTATTTTTTCTTTCCTCTTGGGTGGCTTGCTTACAAACTTCCCATAATTTTTCAGTTTTGTCACTTGGTCCAACTAAAAACTCATGTGTTCCATGGTAAGGCGTAATGTTATTAATTACAAAATCTCTAACATTGACTTCCTTAGTCCAAATTCCGTTTTTAAATTCTTTTACTTCCATTTTACTAAGTATTAATATTTTGAAAAATCCAGTTTGATTTACATATCAAAGATAGATACCGCATGAAATAATAAAGATGATAAATGTCAGTTAAGACCATAAATCATGTCGCCTTTTGATTAAAAAACGTGCGAAAACGTTTGCGTTATAATATTTTGAAAATGAATTATTTAAGCTTTGACCTTATTCTATTAATAAATCTTAGGTTTTGCTTAATTCTTTAGATAATTATGAAACAAAAACTGAAATTCATTTGAAGGATTCATAAAAATCAATAGAAACCACTACCAGTTTTTAATAAATTCTCAGCTATTTGTTCAGCTACAAATAATTCTATAAATTAAAAATCAACACACTATATTCAACTCTTACTTGAGCAATCAATTTGAAAAGACTATTTATTTTCATACTTTGCAGTATCACATGCTATAAAAAGAACTCATGACTAACATAACTAGACTTTTTGATTTTCCTTATCATCAACTAAACACGCACCCTTTAGAAGCTTGTTTGGTGACTAAATATAATGGGCAATGGAAAAAAACTTCAACCCAAGATTATATCAATAAAGCTAATGCGATTAGTAGAGCTCTTTTAAAACTTGGTGTTGAAAAGCACGATAAAATTGCTGTTATTTCTTCTACCAATAGAACAGAATGGAATATTATAGATATTGGTGTGCTTCAAGTAGGCGCGCAAAATATTCCAATATATCCTACCATAAGTGCCGAAGATTATGAATACATCCTTAATCATAGTGAATCTATTTATTGTTTCGTTTCAGATGAAGAGGTTTTAGAAAAACTTAATAAAGTAAAGTCTAAA
Organism: uncultured Algibacter sp.; assembly: GCF_947495925.1. GTDB lineage: Bacteria > Bacteroidota > Bacteroidia > Flavobacteriales > Flavobacteriaceae > Algibacter_E. The sequence goes on along the minus strand of NZ_CANMAU010000004.1, from coordinate 264,537 downwards.
ACTAACCTGAAAGAAGTTTATTCATTTGATAAGATTAAAGGTTGTAAACACTATTCTGAGTTATTAGAATTAGGTAAATCGGATGAAAATCAAAAAGACGTAGAAGATAGAAAAACCAATGTAAAACCTGAAGAATTAGCAACTATAATATATACATCAGGTACTACAGGAAAACCAAAAGGTGTTATGCTATCTCATAATAATATAGTTTCAAATGTATTGGCTGCTGCTAAACGATTTCCGCTACCCCATGGAGACCGCGCCTTAAGTTTTTTACCCATATGTCATATTTTTGAGCGTGTATTTACCTATCTATACCAGTACGCCAGTATTGAAACCTATTTTGCAGAAGCTTTAGACAAGATTGGAGACAATGCTAAAGAAATTAAACCTTCAACTATGACCGTAGTTCCAAGGCTTATTGAAAAAGTTTATGATAAAATTATGGATAAAGGAGCCGACTTAACTGGCTTAAAAAGAAAGTTATTCTTTTGGGCCGTAGATGTGGGTGCCAACTTTAAACCATATAACAAAAATGGAGGATTTTATGAATTTAAACTGTCTATTGCTAGAAAGCTCATATTTAGCAAATGGCAAGAGGCCTTAGGCGGTAATATTGTATTTATGGCTTCGGGGAGCGCTGCCTTACAACCAAGACTGGGTAAAATTTTCGGAGCTGCTAATATGCCGATTATGGAATGTTATGGTCTTACCGAAACCTCTCCAGGTATATCTGCGAGTGACAGACGAAATGGAGGTTGGAAAATTGGACATGTAGGGCGAGTTATTGATGGAGTTGAAGTTAAAATTGCCGAAGACGGTGAAATTTTATGTAAGGGCCCTAATATAATGATGGGCTATTATAAAGATCCTGAAAAAACAGCTAGTGTTATGACTGGCGATTATTTTCATACAGGCGATAAAGGAGCAATTGATAATGATGGGTTTTTAAAAATTACGGGACGTAAAAAAGAAATGTTTAAAACCTCTGGTGGAAAATATATCATTCCAACACTCTTAGAAAATGAATTAAAACAGTCTCGTTTTATTGAACAAATAATGGTTATTGGAGAAGGCGAAAAAATGCCAGCTGCTTTAATTCAACCCAATTTTGAATTTGTACATGAATGGGTTGAACGCAAACACCATCCTATTGAAAACTCTTGTGAAGCCATTGCTAACTCAGAGATTGTTCAGAAAAGAATCCAAAAGGAGATTGATAAGTGCAATAAGAAATTTGGCAAATGGGAACAAATCAAAATTTTTAAATTAACTCCAGAAGTTTGGGCTATTGACTCTGGACACCTTACACCCACCATGAAAATGAAACGGTCTGTTATTAAAGAAAAGTACCATCTACTCGTTGAAAACATCTACAGACCTTAATATTTATTAATGCATTAATTACACTTGTTTTAATAAAATTTCTTAATTCAATTTTTGTCTATTTTATTATGCATGCATAATAAAATTTTCATATATTTGGGCAAACCATCCTAAAGTATATGAAAGACAAAACCATTGATTACGTTTTAAGAACAACATGGTTAACCGTTCAAAAAATGTATAATGAAGAAGCAGGCAAATTTGGAAGTACCATGGCCACAGGGTTTACTTTGTTGAGTATTGATCCTGAAAAAGGCACCCCCTCAACAGCATTAGGCCCAAAAATGGGAATGGAAGCTACTAGCTTATCTAGGATTTTAAAAACCATGGAAACTAAAGGGTTAATTGTACGGAAACCAAACCCAAACGATGGCAGAGGTGTAATCATTTGTTTAACTGAATTTGGTATTGAGAATAGGGACTATTCTAAAGAAAAAGTATTGCTATTTAATGAAGCCATTAGAAAGCATGTTTCTGAAGAACAACTAGATAATTTTTATGAAACCGCTGAAGTCATAAATGATTTAGTTTGTAATAAAAAAATATACAATCAAAACGATTAGTGCGATAAAAATATGAGCAAGAGAAGAATTAAAAAAGTAGCCATTATTGGTTCTGGAATTATGGGAAGCGGCATTGCTTGTCATTTTGCCAATATTGGTGTAGATGTTTTGCTTCTAGATATTATTCCTCGAGAAGTTAACGACAAAGAAAAAGCCAAGGGCTTAACTTTAGAAGACAAAGTAGTAAGAAACAGATTAGTAAACAATGCTTTAACAACGTCATTAAAATCTAAACCTGCTCCTATTTATCATCAAAAATTTGCAAGTAGAATAACAACTGGGAACCTTGAAGATGACATATCAAAAGTGGCAGATGTAGATTGGATTATGGAGGTAGTCGTTGAGCGCCTAGACATTAAAACTCAGGTTTTCGAGAAACTAGAAAAATACAGAACTCCTGGAACACTTATCACATCGAACACCTCAGGTATTCCTATTAAATTTATGAGTGAAGGCAGAAGTGAGGATTTCCAGAAACACTTCTGCGGGACACACTTTTTTAACCCAGCTCGATATTTAAAGCTATTTGAAATAATTCCTGGTCCAAAAACGGATGCTTCTGTTTTGGATTTTTTAAACGGCTATGGTGAACAATTTTTAGGTAAAACTTCCGTAATTGCTAAAGACACACCAGCTTTTATTGGCAATCGGGTAGGTATTTTTAGTATTATGAGTCTTTTCCATACCGTTAAAGACATGGGACTGACCATTGAACAAGTTGATAAGCTAACTGGCCCTGTAATAGGGAGACCAAAATCGGCAACTTTCAGAACCGTTGATGTTGTTGGCTTAGATACTTTAGTACACGTTGCAAATGGTATTGCAGATAATTGTAAAAATGATGAGCGCCTAGAATTATTCAAACTTCCCAGCTTTATTGGAACCATGGTCGAAAATAAATGGTTAGGAAGCAAAACAGGACAAGGTTTTTATAAAAAGCAAGTTTCAACTGAAGGTAAAAAAGAAATTCTTTCCCTAGATTTAAATACTCTAGAGTATAGGGCTTCAATGAAAGCCAAATTTGCCACATTAGAGCTTACTAAGACCATCGATAGAGTTATCGATCGTTTTAAGGTTCTAATTTCAGGTAAGGATAAGGCTGGAGATTTTTACAGAAAAACTTTTGCTGCTTTATTCGCCTATGTTAGTCATAGAATTCCTGAAATATCAGATGAGCTTTATAAAATAGATGATGCCATGAAAGCAGGCTTTGGTTGGGAACATGGCCCTTTTCAAATTTGGGATGCTATCGGTTTAGAAAAAGGATTAGAACTAGTAAAAACTGAAAACCTAGAAGTGGCTTCATGGGTTAATGATATGATGGATTCAGGGAACTTGTCGTTCTACACTGTTAAAGATGGGGCATCCTATTTCTACGATATAACATCTAAATCACAAAAAAAGATACCTGGTCAAGATGCCTTTATTATTTTAGATAACATTCGAAAATCTAATGAAGTATTTAAAAATTCAGGTGTGGTTATTGAAGACTTAGGAGATGGGATTCTTAATTGCGAATTCCAATCTAAAATGAATACCATTGGAGGTGATGTTTTAGCCGGTATAAATAAAGCTATTGATTTAGCCGAACAAAATTTCGAGGGGTTAGTTGTTGGTAACCAAGGCGCCAATTTCTCAGTTGGCGCCAATATAGGCATGATTTTCATGATGGCTGTTGAACAAGAATATGATGAGCTTAATGCAGCCATTAAGTATTTTCAAGATACCATGATGCGCATGCGCTATTCCTCTATTCCAACGGTTTCTGCACCTCATGGTATGTCTCTCGGTGGTGCTTGCGAACTTTCTATGCACGCGGATAAAGTAGTTGCTGCAGCCGAAACTTACATGGGCCTCGTGGAATTTGGTGTAGGTGTTATTCCCGGTGGTGCCGGATCTAAAGAAATGGCATTAAGAGCTTCAGATACTTTTAGAAAAGGGGATGTTGAATTGAATACTTTACAGGAATATTTCCTAACTATTGGAATGGCAAAAGTATCTACTTCTGGTTATGAAGCTTTTGATTTAGGAGTACTTCAAAAAGGAAAAGATATTATCGTTGTTAATAAGGACAGACAAATAGCCGTTACAAAACACCATGCTAAATTAATGGCAGACATGGGGTACACTCAACCTGTAAAACGATCAGATATAAAAGTACTTGGTAAACAAGCCTTAGGTATGTTTTTAGTTGGCACAGATGCAATGGAAGATAGTAATTACATAAGTGCTCACGATAAAAAAATTGCTAATAAGCTAGCTTATGTTATGGCAGGTGGAGATTTATCTGAACCTACCTTAGTAAGTGAGCAATATTTATTAGATCTAGAACGTGAAGCCTTTTTAAGCCTCTGTACGGAGCGTAAAACTTTAGAACGTATTCAACATATGTTGAAAACTGGAAAACCTTTAAGAAATTAAGCAATGAAACAAGCATATATAGTAAAAGCATATAGAACCGCTGTGGGAAAAGCACCAAAAGGTGTATTTCGATTTAAAAGAGCCGATGAATTAGGTGCTGAAACCATTCAACACATGATGAAAGAGTTGCCTAATCTTGATGTAAGTAGAATTGACGATGTTATTGTTGGTAATGCCATGCCTGAAGGTTCTCAAGGCCTGAACATGGCTCGGTTTATATCATTAATTGGATTAAATAGTATTGAAGTTCCGGGGGTTACTGTAAATAGGTTTTGTTCTTCAGGAATTGAAACTATTGGAATTGCAGCAGCTAAAATCCAAGCAGGAATGGCGAATTGCATTATTGCTGGGGGTGCCGAAAGCATGAGTTCTGTCCCAATGACTGGTTATAAGCCAGAGTTAAATTATGACACAGTGAGTGCAGGGCATGAAGATTACTATTGGGGCATGGGAAATACAGCCGAAGCGGTTGCAAATCAGTTTAAAGTTTCTCGAGAAGATCAAGATGAATTCGCATATAATTCTCATATGAAGGCTTTAAAAGCGCAAGCTGAAAATCGTTTTCAAGATCAAATTGTGCCCATTGAAGTTGAACAAACCTATATTGATTCTAACGAAAAAAAAGCGACAAAGTCTTATACTGTGAGTAAAGATGAAGGCCCAAGAGCAGGAACTAGTTTAGCAGCATTGGCTAAATTAAGAGCTGTATTTGCGCAAGGCGGAAGTGTAACTGCGGGTAACTCTTCTCAAATGAGTGATGGCGCAGCCTTTGTTATGGTTATGAGTGAAGACATGGTAAAAGAACTTAACCTTGAACCTATAGCTAGATTGGTAAGTTATGCCGCTGCAGGCGTAGAACCAAGAATTATGGGTATTGGTCCAGTAAAAGCTATTCCTAAAGCGTTAAATCAAGCTGGTTTAAAACAAAACGACCTAGAATTAATAGAACTTAATGAAGCCTTTGCATCGCAATCTATTGCCGTAATTAGAGAATTAGATCTAAATCCTGATTTAATTAATGTGAACGGTGGGGCTATTGCTCTAGGGCATCCACTGGGTTGTACAGGTGCAAAACTTTCTGTTCAACTCTTTGATGAAATGCGCAAAAGAGACATGAAAGGCAAGTATGGCGCAGTGACCATGTGTGTTGGAACCGGGCAGGGAGCTTGCGGTATCTTCGAATTTTTAAACTAAAAAACAAAAAATAAGTAATGGAAAAAGACATTTTACGTGGCGGTCAATTCTTAGTAAAAGAAATTGAATGTGAAGATATTTTCACTCCAGAAGACTTTAATGAAGATCAGCTTATGATGAAAGAAGCTGTAACAGAATTTATAGATAGAGAAGTTTGGTCTAAAAAAGCTCAATTTGAAAAAAAAGATTATGCGCTAACTGAATCTTGTATGAGGCAAGCCGGAGACCTTGGTTTTCTAAGTATTTCTGTTCCTGAAGAATATGGAGGTATGGGAATGGGTTTTGTAGATACCGTTCTTGTTTGCGATTTTATCTCTGGCGCAACAGGGTCGTTTAGTACAGCTTTTGGAGCTCATACAGGAATTGGAACTATGCCAATTACACTATATGGTAATGAAGAACAAAAGCAAAAATATGTACCTAAATTAGCCTCTGGAGAATGGTTCGGTTCTTATTGTCTAACTGAGCCTAGTGCGGGTAGTGACGCCAATTCGGGAAAAACAAAAGCTGTTCTTTCTGAAGATGGAAAAACATATAAAATTACCGGCCAGAAAATGTGGATTTCAAATGCTGGTTTTTGTAGGTTGATGATTGTATTTGCGCGTATCGAAAATGATAAAAACATTACTGGTTTTATCGTTGAATATGATCCTGAAAACCCTAATGGGATTACCATGGGTGAAGAGGAACATAAATTAGGAATCCGTGCATCTTCGACAAGACAAGTATTCTTTAATGATACGGTAGTTCCCATTGAAAACATGCTTTCTACTAGAGGTAATGGTTTTAAAATAGCTATGAACGCCTTAAATGTTGGGAGAATAAAACTTGCTGCTGCATGCCTTGATGCCCAAAGGCGAACTATTACAGAGTCTGTTAAATATGCAAACGAACGTATTCAATTTAAAGTTCCAATCTCTAATTTTGGAGCTATTCGCCAAAAAATTGCTGAAATGGCTACAAACTGCTGGGTAGGTGAAGCAGCAACCTATAGAGCGTCTAAAAATATTGAAGATAGAATTGAACTGAGAAAAAATAATGGTAAAGATTCGCATCAAGAAGCTGAACTTAAAGGTGTTGAAGAATACGCTATTGAGTGTTCCATACTTAAAGTAGCCATTTCGGAGTTTATTCAAAAATGTACAGACGAAGGTATTCAAATTTATGGAGGGATGGGTTTCTCTGAAGAAACACCTATAGAATCTGCCTGGAGAGATGCAAGAATATCAAGAATATATGAAGGCACCAATGAAATTAACAGAATGCTTTCTATTGGTATGCTCATTAAAAAAGCCATGAAAGGTCATGTAGATGTTTTAACACCTGCCATGGCGGTAAAAGACGAATTGGTAGGAATCCCTTCTTTTGATGTTCCTGATTATTCAGCGTTGTTTTCAGAAGAGAAAAATATCATAAAAAACTTAAAGAAATTATTCTTAATGGTTGCTGGAGCAGCCTTACAGAAGTATGGGGAAAAAATTGAACAGCAACAACAACTCATGCTTGCAGCTTCAGATATACTCATTCAAATTTATTTAGCTGAATCAGCTATACTTAGAGCGGAAAAAATGGCTAAAAAAGAAGGAGAAAACCAAGTAAAAGAACAAATAGCCATGGCAAAATTAAACTTATTCCATGCCATTGATGTTATAGAAACTGCTGGTAAACATTCCATAATCTCATTCTCGACTGGAGATGAACAACGTATGATGCTTATGGGCTTAAAGCGCTATATCAAATATGTTAACATGCCCAACATCATAGAACTTAGACATATTATTGCTGAAAATGTGATTAAAGAAAATAAATATTGTTTCTAATACTATTTGTATTAAAACAGAATAGTGACTAACTCAAATTTAAAAAGCGCGTCAAAATTGTTTTTGAAGCGCTTTTATTTTCAGTATTTTTAAAGAAAAAACATGAAACCATTCCTTTTTATTTTTGCTTTCTGCCTGTTACATGTTTGTCACGGCCAATCTTCATTAAAAGTATACGATATAATTAATAGTATTTCAGCAGAGAGAATAGAAAGCGACATTCAAACGCTAGTAAATTTTGGCACTAGAAATACCTTTAGTGATACTATTTCGAATACCAGAGGTATTGGTGCCGCTCGCCGCTGGATAAAGTCTGAATTTGAAGCCATTTCTAAATCATGCAATAATTGTATTGATGTTTTCTACCAAAAGGATTTTGTAACTAAAGAAGCGAACGGCAGAGTCCCTCATGATGCATGGGTTGTAAATGTTGTAGCCATTCAGAAAGGAACTAAATACCCAAACAGATATGTTATTATGAGTGGTGACATTGATTCCAGAGGAAGCGACACCATGGACTTCACTACCGACGCCCCTGGCGCAAATGATAATGCTTCTGGAATGGCTGGAACCATAGAAACTGCAAGAGTTTTAAGCCAGTATAAATTTGAAAGTAGTATTGTTTATGTTGGTCTTTCTGGAGAAGAACAAGGTTTATTTGGTGGTGCAGGATTAGCCAGGTTTGCTAAAGAAAAGAACTGGGACATTATTGGCATTTTAAATAATGATATGATTGGGAATATTTCTGGTGTTGATGGTATTATTGACAACCGTACCTTCAGAATTTTTTCTGAACCAACTCCGCCTAATGAGACTGAGCGCCAGCGTACTCTTAGACGTTTTTATGGAGGGGAAGTAGATGGTATTTCAAGACAGTTAGCGCGCTATGTTCATAAAACCACTAAATCGTACATGCCAGAAATGAGCCCAATGATGGTTTACAGACTGGATCGTTTTGGACGCGGTGGTCATCACCGACCTTTTAATGATTTAGGATATGCAGGTATTCGGATTATGGAAGCGCATGAAAATTACACACAACAACATCAAGACATCAGAGAAGAGGATGGTATAAAATATGGGGATGTTATAGACCATGTAAATTTTGAATATGCAAAAAAACTGACTGCCGTTAATGCTATAAACTTAGCAAGCCTAGCATGGGCTCCACCTAAACCTAAAAACATTGCTATTGGTGGTATAGTAGAACCTGCTGCTAAGTTTAAATGGGATAAAGTTGATGGTGCTATTGGCTATAAAATTTATTGGAGAGATACAACCTCCCCTACTTGGGATAATAGCCGTTATGTAGGAGATATTAGTGAATTCTTATTAGAAGGTATAGTTATTGATAATCACTTTTTTGGTATTTCTTCTATAGGGAAAAATGGATTTGAAAGCGTAGTTACATTTCCAAATCAAATATTAAGAGATTAGAAGACGCATCTATTTATAATAAAGAACATACGCATGAAACAACGTCTATTAGCAATCATTCTAGTACTGCTATCCACACAAATTACAAACGCACAATTGCTTAGTGAAACCTCTGAATTCACAAGACAAGATACACTCAGAGGTAGTATTACACCTCAGCGTGAATGGTGGGATCTTACTTATTATCATTTAGATATAAAAGTTGATCCTGATAACAAATTCATCTCTGGTAAAAACGCCATTCAGTATAGAGTACTTAAACAGGATTCTATCTTACAAATTGATCTTCAACCACCTTTAAAACTAACTAAAGCCATTCAAAACAATAAAGACTTACTAATTAAGCATGACGGTAATGCTCATTTCATCACATTAGAAAACATACAACATATTGATTCTATAATGAGTATTGATGTTTATTATGAAGGCCATCCAAGAGAAGCTGTAAATGCACCTTGGGATGGTGGGATTTCATGGAAAAAAGATAACAACGGAAATCACTTTATTGCATCTTCATGCCAAGGTTTAGGCGCTAGCGTTTGGTGGCCTTGTAAAGACCATATGTATGACGAAGTTGACAGTATGCAAATAAGTGTAAACGTTCCTGCAAAGTTAATGAATGTCTCAAACGGAAGACTTAGAAGTGTTGAACGCATTGAAGATACCAAAACCTATACATGGGTTGTAAAAAGTCCAATAAACAATTATGGGGTTAACATTAATATTGCTGACTACACACATTTCTCTGAAGTTTATAATGGGATGGCAGGAAATCTAGACATGGATTACTACGTCTTGAAAGATAACTTAGAAAAAGCAAAGGAACATTTTAAGGACGCCCCTAAAATGATGAAAGCCTTCGAATATTGGTTTGGCCAGTATCCATTTTATAGAGATGGGTACAAACTCGTAGAAGTTCCTTATTTAGGTATGGAACACCAAAGTTCTGTCACTTATGGTAATCAATATAAAAATGGCTATTTAGGCAAAGATTGGTCGGGAACTGGTTGGGGGTTGAAATTTGATTTCATCATTATTCACGAATCTGGTCATGAGTGGTTTGCAAATAATATCACGAATAAAGACATCGCGGATATGTGGATACATGAAAGCTTTACAGCTTATTCTGAGAGTTTGTTTCTAGACTATTATTATGGCAAAGAGGCTGCTTCTGAATACGTTATAGGAACGCGTAAAAACATTGCTAACGATAAACCCATAATAGGGAATTATAATGTGAATAGCGAAGGCTCGTCAGACATGTACTTTAAAGGCTCTAATATGTTACACACCATAAGGCAACTTGTGGAAGACGATAAAAAATGGCGGGATATATTGCAAGGCTTAAACACTACATTTTACCATCAAACCGTGACTACAGAACAAATAGAAAATTATGTAAGCAAACATTCTGAAATTGATTTATCAGCATTTTTTAATCAGTATTTAAGAACAATACAAATCCCAACCTTAGAATATGAGCTGAGTAAAAAAGGGCTTAAGTATCGTTGGACTAGCATAGTAGACGGCTTTGACATGCCTATTAAAATAAAAATCAATGAAGATGAACAATGGCTGTATCCTAAAAAAGAATGGAATATACTTAAAACTGAATCTAAAATAGTTTCTTTCGAAGTTAACCCTAACTTTTATATTGAATCTAAAAAAATTTAAGTTTTGACAAATTTACTTGAACTGCATTTTGATCGTGACACAGATTGGTACGACTGGTTATTGAACAATCATTCCAAAGAAAAAGCGGTATATCTTATTTTTTATAAACTGGAACTAAATGTACCTACCATGCGCTGGGAAGAAGCTGTTAAAGTAGCACTTTGTTTTGGTTGGATAGATTCTACAGTAAAAAGTTTGGGCAACGGAAAGAGGCGTCAATACTTTTGTCCAAGAAACCCAAAAAGTACATGGAGCGCCTTAAACAAAAAATACATTGATGAATTAAATAAAGCAGGGTTAATTCATCAATCTGGGTATGATATGATCGAGCTAGCTAAAGAAACGGGTACGTGGACAGCAATGGATGATGTTGAAAATGGCGTTATTCCTGATAATTTAAAAGCTGCCTTTGACAAAAACCCTCATGCTTTTGAAAACTATCAAAACTTTTCAAAGGGATATAAAAAAGGCTATTTATCGTGGCTGCACAGTGCGAAACGCGAAGAGACCAAAAAAAAGCGCATAAAACTAATCATTGAATTATGCGCAAATAATATAAAAAGCAGAGATAACTGGTAATTAAATTCCATTTATAAAACTGCCGTAAGGGTCTTTAAACTGAATACCTTCCGTAAATCTTTTTTTGCTCAATTGTTTAAATTCAACTAACGCCCAAAGCACAAACTCTTTAACGAAGTAACTATCTTGTTTTGATAAATTAGGTTGATATTCATCAAGTAAGTCATCCAAAGGTGATATTGAACTTAAAAGGTCTTTATATTCTTTATCATGTAAATCATCCATAAGCTCAATACCATCTTTTAAATTAAAAAACCAAGAGACAATATCATCATAAGGACTGTTTTCGTCTTGCTTTTTGAGTTTTTCAATACCTGGAAAAAATTCTGGAAATAAACTCTTAACTGCCTCCCCTATTAAATTATAAGCCACAATAGCAGCCCCCTCTTGTTCACCTTCATAAACCAATTCAACTTTACCAGTAATGGATGGAATAATACCAACAAAATCGGATAAACGCAAACAGGTTTGACCATCTCCAGCAATTAAAGCACGTCTTTCTGCAGTACTTAAAAGATTCTCCAGAGCGGTAATACTTAATCGAGCACTTACACCACTTTTAGCATCTATAAACTCGGATTCTCTGGCCTCAAAAACAATTTGCTCTAACAAATCTCTAGCTAAGTCGGGAACGATTACCGTGCTGTTTTGACTTTCTACAATACTAGCTTCCTGCTGCGTAATCATTCTAGCTGTCTCTATATCTTCAGGGTAGTGCGTTAAAATCTGAGAACCTATTCTATCCTTTAGAGGCGTTACAATACTTCCTCTGTTGGTATAATCTTCTGGATTTGCAGTAAATAAAAATTGAATATCAAGAGGTAACCTTAGCTTAAACCCTCTTATTTGAATATCGCCTTCTTGTAAAATATTAAACAATGCCACTTGAATTCTAGCCTGTAGATCAGGGAGTTCGTTAATTACAAAAATGCAACGGTTTGCTCTAGGTATCATACCATAATGAATTACACGATCATCTGCGTAACTCAACTTTAAATTCGCCGCTTTTATAGGATCTACATCTCCAATAATATCAGCGACTGTAACATCAGGTGTTGCTAATTTTTCGGCAAATCGATCACTTCTATGTAGCCATGAAATGGGTGTGTAATCACCTTCTCGTTTAATAAGTTCTATCGCGAATCTGCTAATTGGTTTAAATGGGTCGTCATTAATTTCAGAACCCTGAACATACGGTATATACTCGTCCAATAAGTTTAGCATTAAACGCGCTAATCGCGTTTTTGCCTGACCTCGCAATCCCAAAAGGTTTATATTATGTCTTGATAAAATAGCTCTTTCTAGTTCTGGAATCACTGTGTTTTGGTAACCATGTACCCCTTCAAAAGTGGTTTCTTTGTTCTTTATTTTATGAATTAAATTATCTCTTAATTCATCTTTTATAGATTTACTCGCGTACCCAAATTCTTTTAAGGCTCCTAAAGTTTTAATATTTTCTATTTTCATATTTATCCTCTAATTCTTTTTTTTCTATTTGTTTCGTAATCCTCAAAAATCATTTCACCAAGCCCTTTAAGGCCTGTGTAAAATGCTTTCCCTTGATTGGCATAAGTAAACTCTCTAACAAATTGCATGAGGTAATTATCCTGAGCAATCATAAATGTGGTTATAGGAATGTGTAACCTTCGTGCTTGTTGCGCCATGGCATAACATTTATTTACAATATGAGTATCTAAACCCATGCTGTTTTTATAATAGTCTCCATCCGGAAGCCTCAGGCAACTTGGTTTACCATCTGTAATCATAAAAATTTGTTTATTCGTATTACGTTTTCGTCTAAGCAAATCCATGGCCAATTGTAAACCGGCAACGGTATTCGTATGATATGGTCCAACTTTTAAATAAGGTAAATCTTTAATTTCAATTTGCCATGCATCATTTCCAAATACTAAGATATCTAAGGTGTCTTTAGGATAACGTGTTGTTATGAGTTCCGCCAATGCCATAGCCACTTTTTTAGCAGGAGTAATTCTATCTTCTCCATATAAAATCATACTATGACTAATATCAATCATGAGTACTGTACTCATTTGCGATTTATGCATGGTTTCCTCAACAACTAAATCATCTTCAGACATTGTAAAATCTCCAATACCATGACTTATTTGAGCATTCTTTAAACTCTCTGTCATAGAAACCTTATCCAAAGCATCACCAAATTGATATCCTCTATAATCACCTGTATGCTCATCTCCCAAACCAGGGCTTTTGCTTTTATGGTTTCCTTGCCCACTTCGTTTTATTTTCCCAAAGATTTGATCAAGTGCTTGCTGCCTAATAGCACGCTCAGTTTTTGCTGTAATAGCGATTTCACCGTTTCCATCAGGATCTATTTCCTCTCGAATAAAACCTTTCTTTTTTAAATCTTCAATAAAATCTTCAATAGTATACTCAGCAGTAGTTAAGTTATACTCCTTATCTAATTCTCTTAACCAATTAATAGCTTCATCAAAATCACCTGAAGTGTGCGTAATAAGTTCTTTGAAAATTTCAAAAAGCTTATCAAAAGGAGAAATATTGGGCGCTTCGTATTTTTTAAACACAAAACCCCTTCTAGGTAATTCTTTTTTCTTCATAGCAGTATAAAAATACTATAAAAAAAAGAGACATATAAAGCATTAACATTTATTTAAATAATGCTATGATAAGTTTTCACTATTTTCGAAAGTAAAATTAGCCACAATGAAAAATACCTTCTTTTTAATAATTTGTGCTCTGTCTTTCGCTGCATTTGGCCAAGAATTGGCCATGGATTTATTAGCAAACATGAAACCTAGGAATATTGGACCGGCAGGCATGTCTGGTAGAGTTACCTCTATTGATGTCGTGCTGAGCAATCCCGACATAATATATGCGGGCACAGCTTCTGGAGGTTTGTGGAAGTCAAGCTCTGGAGGCATTAAATGGGAACCTATTTTTGAAAATGAGGTGACGGCATCAATAGGAGCTGTAGCGATTCAGCAGTCTAACCCTAGCGTTATATGGGTAGGCACTGGCGAAGGTAATCCGAGAAATAGTTTGAATGGAGGTTATGGTATATATCGATCTTTAGATGCTGGTAAAACCTGGAAGTTAATGGGTTTAGAAAAAACACGTCATATTCATAGAGTTATTATTGACCCTACAAATCCAAACGTCGTATATGTAGCGGCAATTGGTTCTCCTTGGGGTGAACATATGGAGCGTGGTGTTTATAAAACAACTGACGGAGGCCAAACATGGGTAAAAACCTTGTTTAGTAATGAGAAAACTGGTGCTGCAGATTTAGTTATGGACCCAACGAACCCAAACAAACTTATTGCAGCAATGTGGGAACATAAAAGAGAGCCTTGGTTTTTTAAATCTGGTGGTAAAGGCTCCGGTTTACATATAACTTATGATGGTGGTGAGAACTGGAAAAAGGTCACCGAAAAGGATGGTTTCCCCAAAGGAGATCTGGGGCGAATTGGTATTGCCATAGCTAAGAATAAACCCGACGTAATTTATGCTTTGGTTGAAGCCAAAAAAAATGCCCTTTACAAAAGTGAAGATGGGGGATTCAAATGGAAAAAAATAAATGATAAAAAAGATAAAGGGGATAGACCATTTTATTATTCTGAAATATACGTAGATCCTCAAAACGAAAACCGAGTTTACTCCATTTTCACTTATGTTAACGTGAGTGAAGATGGAGGAAAAAACTTTACAAAACTTATGCCTGCATACAACACCAATAGAGGTGTTCACGCCGATCATCACGCTTGGTGGATTCACCCGAACAATGGTAATTTTATGATTGACGGTAATGACGGTGGGCTTAACATAACTAAAGATGGTGGCAAGTCCTGGCGATTTATAGGCAATTTACCGGTAGCCCAGTTTTACCATATTAATATTGACAATGATATTCCTTATAATGTTTATGGAGGTATGCAAGATAACGGATCTCATAAAGGACCTGCTTATGTTTGGAAATATCAAGGCATACGAAATTCGTATTGGCAAGAAATTAGTTTTGGCGATGGTTTTGATGTTATTCCAGATAAAGCCAATAGCAGATTTGGATGGTCTATGAGCCAACAAGGATCAGTTTATTACTACGACTCTAAGACTGGAAACAATTTTAAAGTAAAGCCAACACACCCTAACCCCAATGTTCTTTTAAGATTTAATTGGAACGCTGCTATCAACATAGATCCGTTTAGTAATAACACTTTATATTTTGGAAGTCAATTTGTTCATAAATCAACAGACAAAGGTCTTACTTGGAAAATAATTTCGGATGATTTAACAACGAATGCCCCTAACAAATTAAATCAGGCTAATAGCGGAGGACTCACTATTGATGCCACTGGTGCTGAAAACCATTGTACAATACTAGTTATTGAACCTTCTCCTTTAGAAAAAGATATGCTCTGGGTGAGCACGGATGATGGCAAAGTACATATCACTCAAAATGGAGGTGAATCTTGGAAGGATATCTCAGGAAATATTAAGGGTTTGCCTAAGGGTTCTTGGATTCCTCAAATTAAAGCATCAAACAAAAATAAAGGAGAAGCATTATTGATAGCCAATGACTATAGACGTTTTAATTATGAACCCTATGCTTACAAAACGACTGATTATGGAAAAACATGGAAGCGTATTGTTGACGCATCTGATGTTAAAAGTTACACCTTATCAATTATTGAAGATAGAGAAAATTCTAACCTTTTATTCTTAGGTACTGATGATGGATTATATGTCTCAGTTAATGCCGGTGATGCCTGGAAAAAATGGACTGAAGGTTTTCCAACAGTATCAGTAAAAGATTTAATAATTCATCCTAGAGAGGATGATTTAATAATCGGAACATTCGGTAGGTCCGCATGGATATTGGATGATATTAGACCGTTAAGAGCCATAGCTAAAAATGCTTCAATCCTCAATGATAGTCTTACTCTTTTTGAACCTCCAGTGGCTTATCTCGCTGCTTATCAAAGACCTTATAGTCGTTTTGGAGCAGACGCCACTTATAATGGCGAAAACAGAGAACGATATGCCCGTATTTCGTATTATTTAAATATCCAAGAACATAAGCCAGAGAGTGATTCTACTAATAGTACGATTAAAGATTCACTGACTTTAAAAATTTATGATGGTAGTCGTTTGATTAGAACACTTAAAACAGAAACACCAAAAAAATCAGGAATTCATAAATTGAATTGGGATTTAACTGAAAAAGGACCTGATAAAACGTCTAGAAAAGAAAGCTTTAGCAATAAAGAAAACTCAGGAATAAAGGTAAAACCAGGTATTTATCAATTGGTTATTAACTATGGAACAATCCAATCAAAGAACAATATCACAGTAAAAAGTGACCCTAGAATTGAGAATTCAACCCAAGTCATTGATAAAACTTTTGCAGAACTAAAAGAGCTTGAAAACATGGAGCAACTTATGGCTGATGCCGTTATGCAACTAAATGAGAGTAAATCAATTGCTCAGAACTATAAAACAAAACTAACGCAATTGAATAAAGAAAAATATGACCTTGCTATCAAATCTTCTGAAGAAATAGTTAATAGTATTAATCAAATAATAGATATGTTTTTAGGTAAAGAAGATAAACGGCAAGGGATTGTAAGAAGTTCTATTCCAAATGTAAAAACTAGACTCAGCCTAGCGAAAACCTATATAGAATCAAGACCTAAAGGTTCAACGACTACAGAAAAAACACTAACTTCACAAGGAAAAGCAGCTTTAAAAGATGCTCTAAACAAAACCAATATTTTTTTTGAAAACAACTGGAAAACATATAAAAAAGATATGGAGTTTATATCACTCTCTCCATTTAAAGAAACGAGGCGTTTCATAATCGGTCAGTAAAAAAAGCTCTGATCTAAATCAGAGCTTTTTTTATTCTATACGTTTTAAACCAGCGCTATTTTCTATTTTAATATATTTTCCAACAGTAGAAATTAACCCCTCCTTTTTGAATTGAGAAAGGACTCTTATGGCTGATTCAGTAGCCGTACCAACAATATTTGCGTAATCCTCGCGAGATAATAACACACTTAAAGTCCCATCTGGATTAGTGCCAAAACTATCACTTATATACACTAAGGTTTCTGCCAATCTCTGCCTTACCGACTTTTGGGCCATATTAACTATAATATCATCTGAATCTCTTAAATCATGAGCCATATCCTTAAGAACTTCCATAGAAAACTTTGAATTCTTTTGTAAATCAGCAAATATCTCACTCTTAGGGATATAGCAAACTTCCATATCATTTAACGCCGTTGCTTGTAAGTTGGAAGCTTCTTCACTAATCAAGGAACGTTGTCCTAAAAGCTGGCCTTTAACAACCATCTTTACAATTTGATCTTTACCATTCTCACTTAACTTAGAGAGCTTGCAAATACCATCTTTCACGCAATAAACTCCATTTAACGTTTCTCCTTCTTCAAAAATAACCTCGCCTTTTTTAATTGTCCTTGACGTTTTACAACCAGAAATACGCACAAGCTCATCTTTTGTAAGAGCCTTCAAAGAGTTAAACTGCTTAATTATACATTGTTCACATTTGCCCATAACTAAATATTAGAGTAGTGTAAAAATAAATAAAACATGACAGATATCATATTAAATTATTCACTAACTTTTCATTTTTGTATCAGGTATAATTGAGCAAATTTTTATGGAACATCAATCATGTTTCCACTGCGGATTGGATTCATCTGAATCTGAAATTGTCTATGATGACAAATCTTTTTGTTGTAATGGTTGTAAAACTGTTTACGAGATATTTTCTGCAAACGATTTAACTTGTTATTACGATTTACAGAACGCACCTGGAGCCTCACCAAAAGAGGTAGAGGGTAAATACAACTTTTTGGATAATCAAAAAATTGTTGATACGTTATTAGAGTTTAGTGACGATAAAACTCAGATTGTTACGCTTTATATTCCACATATTCACTGCAGTTCCTGCATATGGATTTTAGAAAATTTGAATAAACTAAATCCAGCTGTTTCTGCTTCCATTGTAAATTTTGGCAAAAAAAATGTTAGGATCACTTACCATAGTGAAAATCTTAGTTTGAAAAACCTGGTAAAACTCCTAAGTAAAATTGGTTATGAACCATTTATAAGTTTAGATGATTATAGTGTTGGCAAAAAAAATGTAGACCGGTCTTTGATATACAAATTAGGTATTGCTGGTTTTGCCTTTGGTAACATCATGTTTTTATCATTCCCGGAGTATTTCCAAGTTAACGGGTTTTGGATAGAACAATATGCACCTGTTTTTAGGTGGCTTATGTTTAGCTTTTCTTTACCTGTTATTTTTTATTGCGCACAAGACTATTTTATTTCAGCCTACAAAGGATTAAAATCTGGTATCTTAAATATTGATGTACCCATAGCATTGGGGGCATCTGTCCTTTTTATTAGAAGTACTGCCGAAATAGTATTCAACTTAGGGACAGGCTTTTTTGATAGTTTATCTGGATTAATATTCTTCCTCTTAGTTGGTAAGTTCTTTCAGCAGAAAACCTATAGTTATTTATCGTTTGAAAGAGATTATAAATCATATTTCCCTATCGGGATAACTAAAATTTCTGAACAAGGCAAAGAAGAATCTATTCAAGTGTATGATATTAAAAAAGGAGACAGATTATTGATTAGAAATGAAGAGCTTATCCCCGTAGATTGTATTTTAATTAATGGTAATGCTCAGATCGATTATAGTTTTGTTACCGGCGAATCTGAAGCTGTGTCAAAAACATCTGGAGACAAACTATTTGCCGGAGGTAAGCAATTATATGGTAGCATTGAAGTAGATGTCTTAAAAACAGTAGAACAAAGTTACTTAACACAACTCTGGAGTAACGATGTATTTAATAAAAACAAGGAAGATGGATTTACCAATATCACTAACGCTATTAGCAAACGATTCACTATAACCCTACTTACCATAGCTCTAATCGCTACATCCTATTGGCTATATGTTGATAGCTCTAAAGCGCTTAATGTTTTCACTGCTGTTTTAATTATAGCCTGCCCTTGCGCCATTGCATTAGCGGCCCCCTTTACTTTTGGGAATTTATTACGCATTTTTGGAAAAGAAAAACTATATGCAAAAAATGCATTAGTTATTGAGCAGTTAGCAGCCATTAATACTATTATTTTTGATAAAACAGGTACAATTACAGCCAATAAAGAAACATCCATTACTTATGAGGGTTCCAACCTTTCTATTGATGAAGAAATTTTATTAAAAAGCACTTTAAGGAACTCAAACCACCCTTTAAGCAGATCTCTTTATAATCTCTTAGACGAACATGATATCATCACCTTAGATAATTACCAAGAACATATAGGTAAAGGCATTGAATCTAATAAAAACCATGATTCTATCAAGATAGGTTCGGCATCTTATGTAGGATTAGCGTCTGAAACTACTGCTTTAAATACAGCTGTTCATGTGTGTGCAAATAACACTTACAAAGGAAAATTTACATTTTACAATCAATATAGAAAAGGGCTTTCTAAACTTTTTAATCAATTAAAAAAAGATTATGATTTAGCTATTATTTCTGGTGATAACGCTGGAGAGCAAGAAAATCTCATCAAATTACTTCCTTCTAAAACTAAGATTTTCTTTAATCAGAAGCCAGAAGATAAATTAGAGTACATAAAACATCATCAAAATTCGGGAGCAAAAGTATTAATGATTGGTGACGGATTAAATGATGCGGGAGCACTTGCGCAGAGTAATGTAGGCTTTGCAATTTCTGAAGATGTGAATGTGTTTTCACCTGCATGTGATGCTATTTTAGATGCGTCTCAATTTAATAACTTATTTAAGTTTATTAAAATCTCTAAATCTGCTATCAAAATTATCAAATGGAGTTTCGTTTTATCCATCATATACAATTCTATCGGATTATATTTTGCCGTTACGGGACAATTAGCTCCCGTGATTGCCGCAATACTAATGCCTTTAAGTTCAATAAGCATTGTAATTTTCACCACAATAGCTACAAATTTAGTAGGAAAAAAACTTAAAGAAGCTTGTTAAAACATGATAAAAATCATATTTTACAAATGCGTATAAAATTACTTTTGAACCATAACTTCAATTAGGTATGAGTGTTATATATATTTTGCTAGCAATAAGCATTATCGTTGCTATTGGCTTTTTTATAGCTTTTGTTTTGGCTGTAAAAAGTGGTCAGTACGATGACAGCTACACCCCTTCAGTTCGCATGTTATTTGAAGACGAACTCATAAAAGATAAACCACGAAAAACAGTACTAACCAAAAAGACTAATAATTAATTATGGAAATGCAACAGTTTCATTACGATAACAAAATCGTTACTAAATTCCTTTATGCCACAATAATTTTTGGTGTTGTAGGAATGGCGGTAGGTTTACTACTCGCATTTATGTTTCTATTCCCAAATCTTACCGATGGTATTTCATGGTTAAGTTTTGGTAGATTAAGACCATTACACACCAATGCTGTCATTTTTGCTTTTGTTGGAAACGCCATGTTTGCTGGTGTTTATTATTCGCTTCAGCGTTTACTCAAAACACGTATGGCAAGCGACTTATTAAGTAACATCAACTTTTGGGGGTGGCAACTTATTATAGTTGCAGCAGCCATATCACTCCCTTTAGGATATACTACGTCAAAGGAGTATGCAGAACTTGAATGGCCTATTGATATTGCTATTGCTCTTATCTGGGTTGTTTTTGGTGTTAATATGATTTGGACTATTTTAAAACGTAGACAGCGTCACTTATATGTAGCTATCTGGTTTTACTTGGCGACATTCGTTACCGTTGCTGTACTTCATATTTTCAATAGTTTAGAGTTACCTGTGAGTGCTATGAAAAGTTACTCGGTTTATGCGGGTGTACAAGATGCCTTAGTACAATGGTGGTACGGTCATAATGCTGTGGCATTCTTTTTAACCACACCATTTTTAGGGTTAATGTATTATTTTGTACCGAAAGCAGCTAACAGACCCGTATACTCATACAGGCTTTCTATAGTTCACTTTTGGTCTTTAATTTTTATTTATATCTGGGCAGGACCTCATCATTTATTATATACAGCTTTACCCGAATGGGCACAAAATTTAGGTGTTGCCTTCTCAGTTATGCTTCTTATGCCTTCTTGGGGTGGTATGATAAACGGTCTTTTAACCTTGCGTGGTGCTTGGGATAAAGTTCGAGTGGACCCTGTATTAAAATTTATGGTTGTAGCAATAACCGGATATGGCATGGCTACATTTGAAGGACCAACCTTATCTTTAAAAAATGTAAATGCCGTAGCACACTTTACCGATTGGATTATCGCCCACGTACACGTTGGTGCTTTAGCATGGAATGGCTTTATGGCTTTTGGTATTATTTACTATTTAATTCCGCGTTTATTTAAAACAAAATTATACTCATTAGCATTAGCTAACTTACATTTCTGGTTAGGAACTTTGGGTATTATTATCTATGCTCTTCCTATGTATGTTGCTGGATTTACGCAGTACTCCATGTGGCAACAGTTTAATCCAGATGGTACGTTAGTATACGGTAACTTCTTAGAAACTGTTACCGAAATAATACCAATGTATTGGATGCGTGCTATTGGAGGCACCATGTACATATTGGGTATGCTTATCCTAGTTTATAACATTATAGTTACGATTAAGCGAGGAAGTAAAGTTGAAGATGAATTGGCTGAAGCAGCAGCCTTAGAAAAAGTAACCAACAAACGTACTTCTAATGAGGGGTGGCATACTTGGTTAGAAAGAAGACCGATTCAATTAACCATTTTAGCAACAGTGGCTATTTTAATTGGTGGTATAATTCAAATTGTTCCAACCATTATGGTGAAATCTAATATACCAACTATTGCTAGCGTACAACCATATACACCATTGGAATTGGAAGGGCGTGATATTTATATTAGAGAAGGCTGTGTGGGCTGTCATTCACAGATGATTCGTCCGTTTAGACATGAGGTGGAACGTTATGGCGAATACTCAAAAGCCGGGGAATATGTTTACGATCACCCATTTCTTTGGGGAAGTAAACGTACCGGGCCAGATTTACATCGTATCGGTGCTAAGTATTCCGACAACTGGCATTTCAATCATATGTATGATCCGCAGAGTACCTCATCGGGTTCTATCATGCCACGTTACCCTTGGTTGATCACGGGTAGTAGTAGTGAGCTAGATAAATCTCAAACTGAAGCCAAAATGGAAACTATGGTAAGTTTAGGCGTACCTTATACAGGTGAAGACATTGCCAATGCACAAAAAAGTATGGATGAGCAAGGCGCTCAAATTGAGCAGAATTTATATGCCGACCCTGATTTTGTAACCGCTTACGAAGCTGATAAAAAGTCGGCTGCCGAAGACGGGGAGGATTTCATTGAGATGAAAAACAGAGAAATTGTTGCTCTTATAGCTTACCTACAGCGCTTAGGGACTGACATTAAAGTAGATTCTCATCAATAACCCACAAAACAGAGCATCATGTTAAAATATATAAAAAATCATATGGAGACTATAGCGGGTATAGAGATATACCCTATAATCTCCTTACTTATCTTTTTTATCTTTTTTGTAGCACTCTTTTGGTGGGTATTTACCGCTAAAAAAGACTATATAAAAACAGTAAGTCATATTCCATTAGATAACCACCAAAACAACGATATATCATGAGAAATTTAGTTCCATCTTGGATTCGTGTTCCAATAGTATTCTTTATCATTTTTGGAGCTGTTGAATTCTTTATAGACTCTGGAGACAAACCAGCATTTGTAGAATATCCGGTAGTCATGCTTTTTTTACTTCTAGTATTACTCATACTTATAGCTATAGAAGCTATTGTTGGAGCACTAGAAAATGTTATGCTTCATAAACTTGACGAAGAAGCTAAAGCGCGCTTCTTAGCTGAAAAAGAAAGTTCAGTAAAATTCACATGGTTAAAAGAAACGTATAATAAACTTCTTGGTCAGAAACCTATTGAAGAAGAAGGTGAAATTATTTTAGACCATAATTATGATGGTATTAAAGAATTAGATAACGACTTACCACCATGGTGGCTTTATGGTTTTTATATTTCCATTGTTTTTGCCGCTGTATACCTTTTAAGATATCATGTATTTAATGGTCCGTCACAAATTGATGAATTAGAAACAGAATTAGTTGAAGCTCGAACAGCTATTGAAGCATATAAAAAAACAGCAAAAGGATTGGTTGATGTAAATACAGTTACACAGCTTACTGAGGCTGCCGATTTATCTGCTGGAAAAAAGACATTTGAAACCAATTGTGTGGCTTGTCACATGGCCGATGGTGGTGGTGGTATTGGGCCAAACTTAACAGATAAACACTGGATTTTAGGTGGAGATATTAAAAGTATATTTAAAACAGTGTCTGAAGGTGGACGTTCAGGAAAAGGTATGATTGCCTGGAAAACACAATTAAAACCTTTAGAAATAGCTCAAGTAGCTAGTTATGTTCTAACGTTCCAAGGAACTACACCTGCCAACCCAAAAGATCCAGAAGGTGATCTCATGGTTGATGATAGTTCTGAGACAACTTCGGACGAAAGCATAGAAGAAACAGCAATTGAAACTGTTGTTGATTCTACACAAGTAACTCTAGCAAACTAAACAATGATGGACCTTAGAACGTTTAATAGCTTTCTAAGGTCTTAAATCACTACGCTTTGGAAACCCCAGAAAACGAAATATTCAGAGACTCCATTGGAACCATTAATGAAGATGGTAAACGGGCTTGGGTATTCCCAAAAAAACCTTCTGGGAGGTTCTATAAATACAGAAAGTTAATTAGTTACTTTTTACTAGCCTTCCTTTTACTTTCTCCGTTTATTAAAATTAATGGAAACCAGTTTTTAATGTTCAATGTATTGGAACGTCGTTTCAATATTTTTGGGTTCCCGTTTTGGCCTCAAGATTTCCATTTGTTTGTTATTTCTATGCTTATTGGGGTGATTTTTATCACCTTGTTTACAGTCGCTTTTGGTAGAATTTTTTGTGGTTGGATTTGTCCTCAAACTATTTTTATGGAAATGGTTTTCCGAAGAATTGAATATTGGATTGAAGGAGATAGAAACAAACAGCGTAAACTTGCCAGACAAAAATGGGATGCTGAAAAAATAAAAAAGAAAGGACTAAAATTTATCATATTCGCCATGATATCATTCATTATAGCGAATGTATTTTTAGCCTATTTAATTGGAAGCGATGAGCTCATCAGATATATTACCGATGGTCCTACTACACATTTAAACACCTTAGTTTCATTAACCATTTTTACGGCTGTTTTTTATTTTGTCTTTGCATGGTTTAGAGAACAGGTTTGTGTTATTGCTTGTCCTTACGGAAGATTACAAGGCGTTCTTTTAGATACCAAATCCATAGTTGTTGCCTACGACCATAAACGTGGTGAGGGCGAAAATGGAAGAAAAAAATTCAGAAAAAATGAAGACCGAAACTCCTTAGGACATGGGGATTGTATTGATTGCTTGCAATGTGTACATGTATGCCCCACAGGAATTGATATTAGAAATGGGACACAATTAGAATGTGTGAATTGCACGGCATGTATTGATGAATGCGACCATATTATGGAAAGTATTAATCTTCCAAAAGGATTAATACGTTATGCTAGCGAAGAAAACATAGAAAAGAAAACGCCTTTTAAACTCACAGCTAGAATGAAAGGTTATATTGCCGTTTTAGCTATTATGATTGGTTTACTTATAGGTATGTTATTTTTAAGAAATGATGTCGAGGCTAATGTATTAAGATTACCAGGGCAATTATATGAGCACAAAGAGAATAACATAATAAGCAATGTATTTACTTATAAATTGGTGAATAAAACATCCAATGATATTGAAAATGTGACTTTAAAATTAATGTCTCATAAGGGCGAACTAAAACTGGTTGCTACTCGTAATGATTTTGTTGTACCTAGTCAAGGACTTGCTGAAGGCACATTGTTTATTGAGATTAATAATTCGGCCTTAACTGGTGATAGAAATAAAATAAAAATTGGTGTTTATCAAGGTGATAAATTAATAGAAACGACAACAGCCAACTTTTTAGGCCCACGGAGTTTTAAATAATGATCAACAATAAACAATAAAGACCAACTTTAGTAATTAAGTGCATTAAGGATTGTAATGACATCCTTTTTTGTAACAGTAGATAAGTTTAATTATGAATATAAATTAATATTTAAGCTTTAACTTGAAGAGATACTGAAACAAGTTCTGTACATGAAAGATATAACGAAAAGCCTGACCCGAGGTAACGAGGGAAATGCCAGAATAAAAGAAATGAGATCCTGAAACAAGTTCAGGATAACTAAAACAAATAATGATGAAGTTTAATTGGGGTACCGGAATTGTATTGGCGTTTATAGGGTTTATTTCGTTTATCCTATACTTTATTATTACTATGAATGTGAGCGAGGATTTTGAGCACGAATTGGTTACTGAAGATTATTATGCCGAAGAATTGGCTTACCAGAATGATATTGACAAGCTGAATAACGCTAAAACGCTTGAAGAAAACATAAGTTATGAAAAGAGCGATGCAGGATTACGTGTAAAATTTCCAGAATCATTCAACTATAAAAATATTACAGGAAAAGTGTTCCTATATAGACCATCTAACAAACAACTAGACTTTGAAACTGCTATTTCATTGTCTAATTCTTATTTGCTCATACCTGACAATCGTTTGGTAGATGGTCGTTGGAACATTAAAATAGATTGGCAATATAAGGGAAAATCTTATTTATTTAAAAAGTCTATAATTTATTAGCATGCTAGTTTCGGCATTTTTATTGGGGCTATTAGGAAGTTTTCACTGTGTGGGCATGTGTGGCCCGATTGCTTTTATGCTTCCTGTTGACCGTACAAACCACGTAAAAAAAGTATCGCAAATAGCCATTTACCATATTGGCAGACTACTCACTTACAGCCTAATAGGGCTTGTTTTTGGCTTAATTGGAAGGAGTCTTTATCTTTTTGGTTTTCAGCAGCAGCTATCTATTGCTATTGGCATAATAATGATTTTGATGGTTTTGATTCCTCAGAAAACTTTTAACAAATATAATTTTTCAAAACCTATTTACGGTGGCATATCCAAAGTTAAATATTGGTTAGGTAGTGCCATGAAAAAAAAATCGTTAGACACCTTTTTAACGATTGGCTTTTTAAATGGTTTTCTGCCATGCGGTCTTGTTTATATGGCCGTTTTTGCAGCTATTGCAGGCGGAAACGCTTTAAACGGGAGCTTGTATATGGTGGTTTTTGGAATGGGAACCATCCCTTTAATGACTACCGCAATTTATTTGAGTAACTTTTTAAAAGGTAATGCCAGACAGCGTATTCAACAAATAATA
Organism: uncultured Algibacter sp.; assembly: GCF_947495925.1. Lineage (GTDB taxonomy): Bacteria > Bacteroidota > Bacteroidia > Flavobacteriales > Flavobacteriaceae > Algibacter_E. The sequence goes on along the minus strand of NZ_CANMAU010000004.1, from coordinate 238,015 downwards.
CCTGTTTTCGTAGTTATTATTGGTGCCCTTTTTATTTTAAGAGGTTTAGGTTTAGGAATTCCTTACTTGTCCCCCGCTCCAATACATGAGGCTATTTCTAGTGGTATAGAGTGCCATTGATTTATAAGCGCATCTCGCGGTATACTTTTGGAGATTTTTTTAAATGCCTTTTAAAATACTTTATAAAATACGACGCATCTTCAAATCCCAAGCGATAGGCTATCTCATTTACTTGCAAGCTTGTAAACGCTAATAATCGTTCCGCTTCTAGAATAAGGCGTTCCGAAATTAAAACCGATGGTGTTTTATTACTTATTTCTTTGGTAAGAACAGAAAGTGTTTTAGAGGACATATTCAGAACTCGAGCATAATCTTTAACCGAATAATGCTCTTGATAATGCATTTCTATAAGTTCTTTAAATCTCAAAAACATTAGTTTATACTGACTATTATGAGCTTCTGATATTTTTTCAACATCAGTATGAGCCCGCTCAAAAACAATGAGTAATGATTTTAATAAATACCTAATAACCTCTTGATATCCAAAAGCATTATGTTTACTAAACTCATCTTTTATTAAATCGTGATAAGTAGTTGCCAATTCAATTGTATTTTGATTCAAATACTGAAATGGTCTGCTTATATTATTAAAAACATTATATTTTAAAAAAATGTCGATATCAGATTGGCTCAAAAAGCTTTCATTAAAATGAATAATTACACCCTCATGAGAAGCTTCCTTATCAAAATAGTGTATTTGATTTTTTGAAACAAAAAGTACCGTTTGATTTTCTACTTTAAAAGCATCAAAATCAACGTAATGAACTCCGCCTTGGTTATAAATCCAAATAATTTGATAAAAGCTATGTGAATGTGGCTTTTGAGCGTGTACGCCACTTTCTTTTAAATACGATTCTAAATCATAGATTTGAAATTGTAATTTCTCAGGATGTTCTTTATGTAAATGATATTGCTCTATTTTCATAAATTAATAAGATCCCAAACTAAGGGTAATTTTAGATTATGAATTTACAACATATTTCGCAGCTCTAATACCACTATAAATAGCTCCTTCTAGGTACCCTCCATAAACCGGGGATGTTTCTGTTCCAGAAAAAAGTAATTTATCATTCATATAAAACGCATCAAACATCTGGTTACCATATTGCGGCAACATATAAGTTGATTTTATAGTTTGACAATTAGTAAACTTATCTTGAGACCAGTCTTTCTCAACGTATCCAATGTAGTTTCTAATTTCGTTTCCTAAATATTTTTGAAGATATAATAAAATAGTTTCTTTTCTATCCTCATGAGAAACATCACGTAAACCTTCATTAACGAAACCCATTAAACTAAAAACCGTTTGATTTGAATTTGTATGATCGTATAACTCTGTTACCGGTCCAATTTGCCCAATAATAGTTCCTGATAAATCATGAGCTCTCCAAAACGGCGTATTAAAACTTATACATACTTTAATAGCATTACTCATCCAAGTATGCGTTTTATCCATTACCTCTGTAAGCTCTTTTGGTAACCTAGGAGAATACTCTAATTGAACAGCTAATTTAGGTGGTAATGTAACGATAACGTTTTTAGATAAAAACTCTTGTTTGCCAGCTACTATTTTCACATGGTTAGGCTGTTCAATAATGCTAGAAACTGTTGTATCTAAAACAATTTTATCTTTAATAGAATTTGCTAATGCTTTTATGAGCAGATTTGAACCACCAGCCATTCGAAATGCAGATGATTGAGTTTGATCTGTTTCAAAATAATGTGCCGGAGCCATAGAGTTATAAACCAAAATATTTCGGCCTTCAGAATACTGATTAAACTTTTGAATGTTTAATTCTTTCATAAATCGAATTAGGTTTTCATGGTATCCTTGAAACCATGTCGCTCCTAAATCAATATCGTTTTCTGTAAATATACGTCCGCCTATGCGATGACGCCCTTCCAAAACTAAAAAGTCCGTTTCCCCTTGTTGTAATAATTGATAAGCAGACGTTAAACCTGAAACGCCTGCTCCAATAATAATATGTTTAAACGCTCTTTTTATCATTTATATTTGGGATAACCTACAATATTTTGTTTTAAATATCAATAATTGTAGTCTTAATTTCTTCCCGCCATTACGCCGCCATCAGTATCCCAAATAACTCCAGTTATCCATGATGCCTTATCTGATAATAAATATGAAATTGTATCCGCAACATCCTGCGCTTTACCATTTCTTCCAACTGGGTGAAAACCATGAAAGTTTTGCAAGGCTTCATGTGCTTCAACCTTCCCTCCAAAAACACTTTCGTAAACTGGTGTTTCAACTACAGCAGGAGAGACAGCATTCACTCTAATTTTATGATCAGCAAGTTCCATAGCCAGATGTTGGGTTAAACTGTGTAATCCTGCCTTTTGCATAGAATATGCTGATGAAGGTGTTGCTTTTACAGCTTGCTTAGCCCACATTGAACCCACATTTACAATTGCTCCTCCTTGGGTTTCCGACATTTTTTTTGATGCGGCTTGCGTTATAAAAAAGAACCCTCTATTTAAGTCTAAATAAGAATCATAATCTGCCTTTGTATGCTCCAAAAATGATTTAGGTCCAAAAATCCCTGAAGCATTTACTAAATAATCAAGATTATCAAAATCACCAATTATGCCGTTTAAACGATCTACACTAGTCGAATCTGTGATATCAATCTTGTGAATTATCAGATTATCTGGGCGCTCCTTTTTAAAGGCTTCCAATTTTAATGAATTAGTCCCAACGATGTGCACTTCAACATGATCTGCAAGTAAATTATTTGCAGTTGCTTTCCCTATACCACTGCTTCCGCCAATTATTAATGCTCTTTTTTTCATAGTATTTTTTGTTTTAATTATAGGTTCAAAATTAAGATGAGATAAGAATAAAATAGATGTCATAAACGGAGAATAAATGGTAAAATCGAGAAGTTCTATAGAGCAATCTATAAAAGCAATAGCTTTGTTTTCAAAAATAATAGTAATACTATTATTTTTGCAATTAAATAATTTAATTATGCATAATTTACTTTCAAATTTGAAGATTGCGGTACCAGAGAAAATCTTTGTAAAAGACCCTGAGTCTTCTGCGCTAGGTAAACGCATTATAGAACATAGTATCTTGTTAATTAATGAGATTGGTTTTGACAGTTTTACCTTTAAAAAGCTAGGGATTATTATTGGTTCTAACGAAAGCTCTATTTATCGTTATTTTGAGAGTAAACACAAGTTATTACTTTACTTATCTTCTTGGTATTGGGCCTGGATTGAATATCAATTGGTGTTTGAAACACATAGCATTAATAATGCCACCGAAAAACTAAAAAAGGCCATTGATATTGTATGTAGAACAACTAAAGAGGACAGTAATTTTTCACATATCAATGAGATTGTTTTAAATAGAATAATTATTAACGAAAATTCAAAATCCTTCCTAACCAAAGAAGTTGACCAAGAAAATAAAGACGGATATTTTGTTATCTATAAACGTGTTATTCACAGGTTGAGAGACATTATAACTCAAACCGTTCCTAATTACCAATACGCATCATCTTTAGCAAGTACTATTATTGAAGGTAGCCTACACCAGCACTTTTTAAGAGACCATTTTTCATCCATGACAGATTGCAAAGACGGTGTTACTCCTTCTGATTTCTATATCAACTTAACCTTAAACGCCCTAAAATTATAAATATGGTTCAACCATCAATGACCCCATGGCAAAGATTGCTAGGATTATTACAGCTTGAAAGAAAAGACATTTTGCAAATATTTTACTATGCCATCTTTTCTGGTGTTATTTCGCTGTCTTTACCCCTAGGAATTCAAGCTATTATAAATCTAATTCAAGGCGCACAGGTATCCACTTCTTGGATCGTTTTAGTGACTCTTGTAACCTTAGGCGTTGCGTTTGCAGGAGCTTTACAACTTATGCAATTACGCATTATTGAAACGATTCAGCAACGTATTTTTACACGATCATCATTCGAGTTAAGTTATAGGTTTCCTAAAATTAAAATGTCTGAACTGCGTAACTATTATCCACCAGAATTGGCAAATCGTTTTTTTGATACCTTAACGATACAGAAAAGTCTATCTAAAATACTAATCGACGTACCAACAGCAGTTTTGCAAATTCTTTTTGCACTTATCCTCCTGTCATTTTACCATCCCTTCTTTATAATATTTGGCTTACTTCTTTTAGTACTCATTTTTGTAGTATTTAAGTTTACAGCAAAAAAAGGACTCGATACTAGTTTAAAAGAATCAAAAAACAAATACAAAGTTGCCCATTGGATACAAGAGATTGCGCGTTCCGTAATTAGTTTCAAATTATCTGGAAGCACGAGTCTAGGAATAAGTAAAAATGATGATTTGGTAAACGATTACCTTAAAGCCAGAGAAAGTCATTTTAAGGTATTGATTCTTCAATATATTCAAATGATTAGTTTCAAAGTTATTGTAACCGCTAGCCTACTTTTAATTGGAGGTGCATTAGTATTGAATCAAGAAATGAATATTGGCCAATTCGTTGCAGCCGAAATCATTATACTTCTTGTGATTGCTTCTGTGGAAAAGCTTATTCTAGGTTTGGAATCTTTCTACGATACGTTAACCTCACTTGAAAAAATAGGACAAATCGTAGATAAAAAGATGGAAAGTCAAGATGGTGAAGCACCCCAGTTTAATAAGGGTATTCATATTGAATTGGATCATGTGACATATGAAGTTTCTAACCGAGACAAGCATATTTTAAAAGATATCCAATTAAAGATTGAACCGAATAGCAGAATTCTAGTGAAAGGAGAAAGCGGATCTGGGAAATCGACTCTACTTCGCTTAATTTCAGGAGTTGTTCAGCCTACTAGCGGTAACCTTTACGTCAATGACATGTCTATTAATAGTTTACATTTAAACTTTTACCGATCGCAACTGGGATTATCGCTATCGGACGAGACACCATTTGAAGGTACAATTAAAGATAATTTGACTTTTGGAAACCCAACTATTTCTGATGAAGACATTCATGACGTACTTAATAAAGTTGGGCTAAAAAACTTCATTAAAGAACAACCTAACGGACTAAAGACTATACTTTATCCTGATGGAAGACAAATGTCTTTTACACTTGCCAAAAAAATTGTTTTAGCCAGAGCCATCTTAAAAAAACCTAAAGTTTTAATTCTTGAAGATGCCTTGGACCGTTTTAACAAAGGAGAAACCAGCGCTATTATTGATTACTTAACGCACAAAGACCAACCATGGGCATTAGTTGTAGTAAGTAGCAGTGATGGTTGGGCAAATAAGTGTAGCGAAGTTATCACTTTAGAAAAAGGAATAGTTAAAACTAAAAAATAAATAATGCTCAATATATCTCATAATCAATTAAATAAAAGGATAGACCTTTCTAAATTTAAGTCAGGCCAGAATTTAATGGAAAAGGTTTACTATAAATACTTTAACCGTTTTCTTCTTGCCGCGGCTATCATTTTGTTTATCGTTTTATTCTTACCATGGACTCAAAATATAACAGGCCAAGGCGTAGTAACCACCTTAAAACCCAATCAGCGCCCACAGCATATACAATCTCAAATACCGGGTCGTATTGAGGAATGGTTTGTTCAGGAAGGTGATTTTGTTAAACAGGGAGACACTATTCTAAGAATTTCCGAAATAAAAAGTGACTACTTTGATGATAAATTAGTAGAAAGAACGAACGATCAAATTCAAGCCAAAACCTCTTCTGTTACTGCATATGAAGGCAAAGTGGATGCCTTAAACAGGCAAATTGATGCTCTAAAATACGAGCAAAAACTAAAACTTGAACAGACTCAGAATAAGTTGATGCAATCACGATTAAAAGTAAAAAGTGACAGTATCGACCTAGAAGCCGCTAAAACAAATTTAAAAATTGCAGAAACTCAATTCAATCGAATTCAAACCTTACAGCAAGAAGGCTTAAAAGCTGTAAGGGATGTTGAAGAAAAACGATTAAAACTTCAAGAAAGTCAAGCCAAATTTATTTCTCAAGAAAACAAATATCTGACTAGCCAAAACGAAGTTATTAATTCTAGATTAGAATTATCAAGAACCAATGCTGTTTTTGCCGATAAAATATCGAAGGCGCAAAGCGATATGTTTACTGCTCAATCCAGTGGTTATGACACCCAAGCGCAGGTTACTAAACTTGAAAATGCTTATAGTAATTACAAAAAGCGAAACAGTTTACTTTACGTTACAGCTCCTCAAGATGGGTTTATCAACAAAGCCATGACAGGAGGTATAGGTGTAACTTTTAAAGAAGGTGCAGAATTAGTAGGCATTATGCCAGCCAATTATGATATGGCTGTTGAAACTTTTGTGAGACCCATAGATTTACCATTACTTCATATAGGAGAGGAAGTACGTGTCCAGTTTGACGGATGGCCTGCCATTGTATTTAGCGGATGGCCCAATGTGTCTTATGGAACTTATGGAGCAAAAGTCGTGGCTATTGAGCGTTTTATAAGTCCTAATGGAAAATACAGAGTTTTATTAGCTCCAGACGAAAAGGACCATGAATGGCCCGAAGCTGTTAGAGTAGGTTCTGGAGCAAAAACTATTGCGCTTTTAGAAGATGTTCCTATTTGGTTTGAGCTTTGGCGTCAAATAAACAGTTTCCCTCCAAATTATTACCAACCTGAAGGAAGTAAAACAGCCTCAAAAAAAGACAAAAAATGAGATTACTCATACTAAACATATTACTTCTCTTGAGTTCAACACTTTGGGCTCAAGATAGCTTTCCTGTTTTTGGTAAAGACAGCACATCGGTTATTAGCCTATCAGAATATTTAGGTTATGTCAAAGCATTTCATCCCATAGTCAAACAGGCTAACCTAATAATTACTGAAAGTGAAGCTAAACTAATGAAATCGAGAGGCGCTTTCGACCCCAAATTAGAAGTAGATTACGACAGGAAGAAGTTTAAAAATACTGAATACTATGACAAGCTGAACGCTGCATTTAAAATACCTACCTGGTATGGTATTGAGCTAAAAGGAAACTTTGAAGAAAACACCGGTGTCTTTTTAAATCCTGAATCTAGCGTTCCTGCAGATGGTTTATATAGTGTTGGTGTATCTGTATCTGTAGCAAAAGGACTATTGACTAATAGAAGAATGGCCATGTTAAAACAGGCTAAAATGTTTGTCAATCAAGCCAAAGCAGACCGCCAGTTATTAGTGAATAACATTCTTTTTGATGCCACTGTTTCTTATTTTAATTGGCTAAAAACATACAACGAAAAGCGCGTTTTTGAGGATTTCTTAGATAATGCCCAAATGCGCTTTGATGGTATTAAAAAGAGTTATGAGGTCGGTGACAAACCAGCAATTGATACTCTTGAAGCAAGAATTACATTAAACAATAGAAAGTTAAACCTTGAAAAATCAAGAATAAAATTTATTAAATCGTCCTTGGAATTATCTAATTACCTCTGGTTAAACGAAAACACACCAATAGAAATTAACGATGGGGTTATTCCCGATATTAATATATTCAAGACTATCGACAATACTTTGAATACATCTATTTTAGATATTGAAAATATGAATTTGGATGAACACCCAAAGCTTAAGTCTTTAGATTACAAATTTCAAAGTTTGAACGTTGAAAAACGCTTAAAGATGAATAACCTTTTACCGCAAATAGATTTGCAATATAATTTTCTTTCAGAAACTCCTGAATCCATAAATTCTTTTAATTCTTCAAATTATAAAAGCGGTGTAAACATAAGTTTTCCCTTGTTTTTAAGAAAAGAACGTGGTGATTTAAAGTTGGCTAAAATTAAACTGCAAGACACACAATATGAAATTCAATCTGCCAAAGTAGCGTTAAAAAATAAAATTAATGCCATTAATCAAGAATTAGAATCCTTTCTTTTACAAAATGATTACACCGAAATTATTGTTGAAGATTATGATAAAATGTTAACTGCAGAAGAACGTAAATTCTTTTTAGGAGAAAGCTCTTTATTTCTAGTAAACTCAAGAGAATCTAAATTGATTGATGCTAAGCTTAAAGCCATTTCAATTGAAAACGACTTCTTTAATACAAAAGCAAATCTATTTAATGTATTGGCTCTTTCAATACTGTAAAATAAAAAGGAGATGTTTTATTTAAACACCTCCTTTTTTAATTTGAGTTAGTCACTCATTATTATATTTTAAAAGTTATAACAGGTAATGTAGAATGGTTTGCAACATCCTCGCCTATACTACCCTCAAAAAAGTGAGCTAATCCTTTTTTACCATGAGTAGGTACAGCAATTAAATCTGCGCCTATTTTATTTGAGAAAGTTAAAACACCATCTTCCACATTATAATCAGACACATAATTCACATCACTCATTTTATCTAAATTACCATCTGCTTTGGTAAAAAAGTTCACGACGCGTTTTTCAATTTCTATGGAACTTCTAAACCTATCGTTAGGCAGATTCACATAAACCAGATAGACTTTAGAATCCATAGCTCTAAATAAGCTCATGGCATTCAAATAAGATTTTATGCATTCTTCAGAAAAATCACAAGCAAAAGAAACGACTCCAAAGTTTACATTGCTCAATTCATTTTTAACTACCAGTACTGGTATATCGGCATTCCTCACAACTCTTTCAGTGTTTGATCCTATGAAATACTCCCTCATACCACTAGCTCCATGCGACCCCATCACAATCAAATCGACATCGTTTTTTAAAGCAACATCATTGACTTCACTAAACACTTTAAAATGCTTTATTATTGGGGATACCTTAACGCCTTTTAGATAATCTTTATCCAAAAAAGTTTCAAACTTTTGTTCAGCCAATTGCAGAAAAAATGCTGCTTTTTGATTTTGAAGACCGTCAGAGGCAGAAAGCATGATGTCCGACATTTCTAACATATGTAAAGCCAATAACTCAGCATCATATCTTTTAGCCAATTTAGCGGCTGTTTTTAAAGCGTATTCTGAATGTTCAGAAAAATCTATAGGTACAATTATTTTTTTCATAACTCTGTTTTTTTAATTAAACGGTCATCGAAAACAACTGCGTATCGGGTTGTTTTCTTTGTAACAACACATCAAATGCCATACAAATGTTTCTAACAAATGGCTGGCCTTTTGTAGTAACTTCAATAGTCTTATTTTTTATATGAAGTAATCCATCTTTTTCCATTTCTTTTAATCGAATCAAACTATCGGGCAATTCCTTGAAATACAACTCATCAAGCTCCCAAGAAGTTTTAAATTGACACATTAAATTCAAAATATGCTTTCTTATAACCAAATCTTCATCATTTAAAATATGTCCCCTATAAACAGGAATAGCATCCTCTTCTAATAGTTTATAATACTCTTCAATAGCTTTAACATTTTGAGAAAACCCATACCAACTATCACTTATGGAAGATACTCCTAAACCAATCATTGCTTGAGTTTTAGAAGCAGTATACCCCATAAAATTTCTGTGTAGCTCAATACTTATCATCGATTTGTGTAATGTATCTGTGGTTAATGCAAAATGATCCATCCCTATTTCTTCATACCCTACTTCAGCTAATAACTGTTTACCAAGTTCATATTGATTTCTTTTCAATTCCGCAGAAGGTAAATCTTTATCGCTAAAACCACGCTGACCATTTCCTTTTATCCAGGGTACATGAGCATAACTATAAAAAGCAAGCCGGTCGGGCAAAAGTTCTTTTGTTTTTAAAATAGTTTCTTCAACATGTTCTAAAGTTTGAAATGGTAATCCAAATATAATATCATGTCCAACTGATGTATAACCAATCTCGCGAGCCAGATCGGTTGCTTTTTTAACATTTTCGAAGGGTTGAATTCTATGAATTGCTTTTTGCACGGTTTCATTATAGTCTTGTACGCCATAACTCACTCGCCTAAAACCCACATCATATAAAGCCTGCAAATGCTCTCGTGTTGTATTATTAGGATGCCCTTCAAAACTAAACTCATGATCCTCAGATTTTACAGCCCCTTCTAAGACACCATTGATCAATATTTTTAAATGATCTGGGCTAAAAAATGTTGGAGTCCCTCCACCTAGGTGCAATTCCTTAATTATTGGTTTTTCATCCAATACGTCTAGATATAAACGCCATTCCTTTAAAACCGCTTTAATGTATGGCGATTCCACACTGTGCTGTTTGGTAATTCGTTTGTTACAACCACAAAACGTGCATAAACTTTCACAAAATGGTAAATGTATATAGAGACTAATTCCTTCTTTTTTATTGCTTTCTTTAAACGATTTTAATAAAGACCTTTTCCATTTTTCAGAAGAAAACGTCGTCTCGTCCCAATAAGGAACCGTTGGATAACTTGTATAGCGTGGACCCGCAATATTATATTTATTGACTAATGAATTAAACATACCTAACATTTATACTTCAAAATTATGGTTTTTAATGACTGTAAAATATGACATATGTCATGGTAGATATTTGCAATTGATTCATTAATCCCTTAACTTTCGCTTAAATAAAAAACTAAGAAAAATGAGAAAAGTAGGTATCCTATTAATTGCTTTAGCACTAGTAGTTACATCTTGTAAAAACGAAAAAAAAGAATCTAAAACAGAGACTACTCCAACTGAAAAATTTGTTGTAAAACCTGAAGCCACATCGATTACATGGAAGGCATACAAAACAACCGAAAAGATAGGCGTTGGAGGAGAATTTACCACTGTAAATTTCAAAGAACAAGCTGGGGCTTCACCTCAGGAGGCTTTAAATAATTTAAGCTTCTCAATTCCAATAAGTAGTTTATTTACTAATGATGCCACGAACACCCGTGATGCAAAAATTAAAACATCATTTTTTGGTGCCATGTTAGATACAGAGTTAATTAAAGGAACTCTAAACTATGAAAATGATATCGTAGTTGCCTCGCTTACCATGAATGGAGTTACTCATAATTTACCAATGGATATCATAATTACTGAGGAAAGACGTGTTTCTCTAACAGGCACCATGAATCTGGCAGACTGGAATGCTTTAGACGCCTTAGCTTCATTAAATAAAGTTTGTTTTGATTTACATAAAGGTCCAGACGGCATTAGCAAAACTTGGGAAGATGTAGCCATTGAGGTAAATACTTTTCTGCGTAAAAATTAGCAATTGAGGTCTTATAGACCGAATAACGATCCTATATTAAGATATGAAACTTAAAATTGCTTTACTTTTTGTTTTCATCATAATAGTTAGAAATAGCAATGCTCAGAATTCAAACCCGACTAATCAAAAGCATTGGTCCTTTGATATTACACCTTATGGGCTGCTTGCTTTTAACTCTACCGATGTTGGAGGCACGAGAATAAGACAATCGTTTAGCGATTTGGTTTCAATTACTGATGCTGGATTTCAACTAGCTGCTGAAGCCAAATACAAAAAACTTCATCTTATTTTTGATGGTACATGGGCCACTTTGGGAGATAGTTCGAATGATAGTTATTTGAATATTGATTTAAAAATCATTCAAAATATACTCACTTTTAAAATTGGCTATACAGTTTATGAAAATTTCAATTATGATGAAGATGAAATTTTAAAAGGCTGGTCTTTAACTCCCAATATTGGCGCTAAGTACTGGAAGAATGAAGTCCAGCTTCAATACAGTTTATCCTTTGAAGATGACATCTTAATAAATGATAATATAAATCAACTAGCAGATTGGTGGGATTTAATGATAGGCTTAAAGAGCGAATTCTTTATTAGTAATAAGTTCATGCTAAGTGTTAATTTAGACATTGGAGGGTTTGGCATTGGAAATTCATCTAAATCCGCTTACGATTTTGTCTATTTAAACACTTTTAAAGTTTCCAAATTAATTTCGGTAAATGCAGGCTTTAGAAATTTCAAATACCGAAGAGTCGATGCCAGTGAAAATGGTAACTTAGAAACGAATGTTAATGTTTTTGGTCCAATCGTTGGAGCTACTTTTAGTTTATAACCAAAAACACAATTCTAACACCTCTTGAGATAAACTTCACCGAATTCAGGCTTTGTTAGAACATAAGATTTATTTGTGAATTATTTGGCTAAAATGTTACATTTGCGGCATAATTTATTGAACAAACTATGAATCCATCATCGGCTGGTTGGATAAAAAAATTACTCAGTGAACTATCAAAAAATAATATCTTTCTAAAGTTTAGTGAAGAAGGTTTTTATGATAGTTTGAGAGACTGTGGCTTTATTTATGGTAGTAATTTAGATGTCGTTGTTCAGGTTTTTTCAAAAAAAGACTTGACCGAAGAAGAACTATGTAAAACAAACCTAATATTATCCTTGTTTTATACCCATGCTCGTTCTAAATCTAAAACAAATTTTATAGACAGTGTTATAGATTTTTACGGTTCGATTAATGAGGTTAAAACATCCATTTTTCAAGATTTATTGGGCGGTATAAAGTCTAGTGAACAACTTGAAAAAATCGTGCATAAGCGCGTCCAAATAGATGTCAATGTATTAACCAAAAATTTCAATTATTTTGTTATTAATGCCCTGTTATATGTTGATGTTTTGGCATATGTCGAATACCTAAAGAAAGAGAAAGTATCTATAAATTATATTAAAAAACTAGAGTCTACTATTGTTGCGATAACACTAAATGTTTTAAATTCTAAAGCGACTAAAAACCAATATGATGATAGTTTAATTAAACTCTTTGAATCTTCCCTAAGGTATCATGATAATATTGATATTGATTATAACAAAGCAGTCAAACTCATAAAATCGAAACAGGAAAAGCATTACATATTAGACCTAGCATGTATGGCTACTTGGAGTGATCAAATGATTGACCTTGAAGAGCAACAATTTTTAGAAAAACTTGGCAGCGATTTACAATTAAGTCTTTCTAGAATCAATCAATCCATAAAAGCTGTGAATCAATTTTACAGCATTAATAAAGACAATATTGCACTGTTAAGCTCAAAAAACATTGTTCAAAGTTTTTATAATAACTCAAGTAAAATGGTGCATAAGCTTATAAGTAGAAACAGTAAGCGCCTGTATCAAGAAATCAAAGATAGTAAAGAACTCATGGTACTAATTTCTCAATCTACAGTGCGCGATTTGAGTAAAGAGGAACAGAAAAAAGTACAAGAGCAATTATTAGATATTTTTAAATCCATCCCAAGTTTGGCAATTTTCCTGTTACCTGGAGGCGCATTGCTACTGCCTTTTGTGGTTAAGTTCATACCCAAACTTTTGCCCTCTGCATTTGATGAAAATAGAATTGAGGATTAAGATAACGTCAATAATATCTGCCCACCTTACGTTAAAAACTATAATAAATATAATATTTATAGACTTTGTGGTAAATTTTCTATAATTTTATAAATACTGATTTTTAATACTTCTAACTTAAATCATTTTTTTTTATGAAAACTAAATTACTAACATTAGCTCTTATTGGACTAATAATGAGTTGTAATTGGCCAAACAAGCAATCGCAAACTGCTGTTGCATCAGGGGAATACACTATGGATCGAACCGTTTTGCCTATACAACCACCTACACATGACCCTGTAACAATAATGGATGCACGCGATGTAGAAAAACCTGAACCTTTTGAGATTAAAGCACCTGAAGGCGCCCCCAATGTGGTAGTTGTTTTAATTGATGATATTGGATTTGGAGCGACAAGTACGTTTGGTGGAGCAATTAACACTCCTACTTTTGATATGTTAGCCAATAATGGGTTGCGTTTTAATCGTTTTCACACCACCGCCCTTTGTTCTCCAACCAGAGCGTCATTATTATCAGGAAGAAATCACCACAATGTAAATGTAGGATCTGTAATGGAAATAGCTACAGGGTTTTCAGGTAATCAAGGGATACGTCCAGACAATGCAAAATACTTTGCTGAAACCTTAAAACAAAACGGGTATAGCACTGCTGCTTTTGGTAAATGGCATGAAACTGCCACGTGGGAGGTTTCTGTATCCGGACCATTTACACGCTGGCCGACTAACTCAGGTTTTGATAAGTTCTATGGATTTATTGGAGGTGAAACTAACTTATGGGATCCCGTAATTTTTGATGGCGTCACAAAGGTGAGCAAAAAAGATGATCCAGATTATCACTTTACTACAGATATGACTAATGAGGCTATTGAGTGGGTTAAATTCCAAAAAGCCATGACTCCAAATAAACCATTTATGGTGTATTATGCGACTGGAGCTACCCACGCGCCACATCATGCCCCCGAGGAATGGATAAAAAAATATAAAGGTAAATTTGACAAAGGCTGGATGAATCTAAGAGAAGAGACCTTTGCTAAACAAAAAGCCATGGGGGTCATCCCAGAAAATGCGCAATTGGCTCCAATGCCTTCAGATATAAAAGATTGGGAATCGTTGAGCACTGATGAGAAAGCATTGTTCGCCTTACAAATGGAAACTTTTGCTGGTTTTGCAGAACATACAGACAATGAAGTAGGACGATTAGTTAATGCCATTGATGAAGTTGGTGAATTAGATAATACATTGTTTGTATATATCATGGGCGATAACGGTTCTAGTGCTGAAGGCGGACTTGAAGGAACTTACAATGAGTTGATTCATCTTAACGGTATCTTTGGAGAAGAAACAGTTGAAAGTATGCTAGAACATGCAGATGATTGGGGTGGACCAAATTCGTTCCCGCATATGAGTGCAGCATGGGCAGTGGCTACAGATGCTCCATTTAAATGGACTAAACAAATGGCCGCCGATTTTGGTGGTACTAGGAACGGTATGGTTATGCATTGGCCTGCAGGTATTAAGTCTAAAGGAGAAATTCGTTCACAATGGCATCATGTAAACGATATAGCTTCTACAGTCCTAGAAGCTACCAAATTACCCGAACCAAAATCAATCAATGGGGTTGATCAAATCCCGATGGACGGTGTAAGTATGATATACGCATTAGATGATGCTAATGCTGCAGACAGACATACCACTCAATATTTTGAAATGTTTGGTAATAGAGCTATCTATGACAAGGGCTGGTTAGCTCGCGTGGTACACATGGTACCCTGGGTAGGAAAACCAAGAGCGACCTTTCAAGAGGAAAAATGGGAGTTATATAATATTGATGAAGATTTTAGTTTAGTAAATAACCTCGCCGATGAAAACCCAGAAAAACTAAAAGAACTTGTAGACTTATTTGAAAAAGAAGCCATTGCTAATAATGTATATCCTTTAGATGATAGATTATATGAACGCTTTAATGCTGCAATGGCTGGGCGACCTGACTTAATGGGAGACAGAAAATCATTAACGCTTGCTAATGGCATGGAAGGTATTCTAGAAAATACATTTTTAAATATAAAAAATTCTTCGAAAACAATAGATGCTTATGTATCCCTTAAAGGGAAAGACAGTGGTATCATTCTTTGCCAAGGTGGTAAGTTTGGAGGCTGGGCATTATATATGAATGAAGGCAAACCGGCATATACATATAACTATTTTGGTTTACAAAGCTATACTGTGCAGTCAAACAAAGCCATTACAAATAACAATGCGAACATTAAATTACAATTTGATTATGATGGTGATGGTGCTGGAAAAGGTGGTTTAGCAAAACTTTATGTAGATGGTGATTTAGTTGCTGAAGGTCGCATTGAAAAAACCCAACCTGCGGTTTTCTCAGCCGATGAAACTGCCGATGTTGGTAAAGACGATGCTACCCAAGTTGCGAACACGGTGTTTGACGATGTACATGATTCTGAATTCACAGGCTACATCAATAAAGTAACAATTAGTATTCCTGAATAGATTAATAAAGGATACTAATACAATTAGAAATATTATCTAATATTAAAAACCCACAATAGGCATTTAAGCTAATTGTGGGTTTTATTTAATTCCTTAACAATTCATAAGTTCAACCCATTCTAATAATTATATGGTTTTATATAATTTCATCTATTTTGATTGAAAACGTATTTGACCGAAAAAAAGTAATTATTTAATTATATTTCCGTTAGTTTTACAAACAGAATTAACCAAAAATACCAAATGGCATCTTATACTATTCAATACATAAATGATCTTTTACAAGGAGAATTAATAGGTAATACAGAACAACTTATTGAAGGCCCAGAAGAACTTCAAAATGCTGAAATTAAACACATTACTTTTATAGGCAGCACGAAATACATAAAATATTGGGAAGATTCTAAGGCTTGTGCGGCCGTGGTTAATGCCAATTTAAAGATAGAGCCTGATGATAATCGTGCCCTAATTAAAGTGCCTAATGCCGATTTGGCTATGGCTAAAATTTTGGAACTTTTTAATCCACCTGCACCTGAATTTGAATCAGATATTCATCCAACGGCAGTTGTACATGAAACAGCCTCAATTGGTGAAGGTTGTAAAATAGGAGCAAATTGTTACGTTGGAAAAGATGTGATTCTCGGCAAAGGCGTCATATTATATCCAAACGTTTGTGTGTTTGATGAATCAACCATTGGTGATCATACTATAGCTTGGTCTGGAACTGTTGTAAGAGAACGCTGCCTTATTGGTAGTCATTGTATTTTTCATACTAATGTTAGCATTGGAGCTGATGGATTTGGTTATAGACCTAGTGATGATGGCCGTGGATTGGTAAAAATACCCCAAATAGGTAATGTTATTATTGGGCATTATGTTGAAATTGGAGCCAACTCTTGCGTAGATAGGGCCAAATTCAGCTCAACTATAGTTGGCGATGGCTGCAAAATTGATAATTTAGTTCAAGTTGCTCATAACAGTGTAATGGGGCGTTCTTGTATTATGGCAGGACATAGTGGACTTGCTGGCTCAGTCACTTTAGGCGATGGTGTTATTATTGGTGGTAGTGCATCAATAAAAGACCACACAACTATACACTCAGGAGCTACCGTTGGTGCTGGGTCTGGTGTTATGAACGATGTCCCTGCTGGACAAACTGTACTAGGTTATCCAGCTCAAGAAGCCAGAGACATGTTAAAGCAATGGGTTGCTGTGAGACGATTAGCTAAAAAATAAGAGCTTAATAAACTTCATTATATAAAAAACGACCTAAATAAATTTTAGGTCGTTTTTTATATAATCTAAGTGAATAATTTAATCTATTTCTTTATGATAGATTGAAAATCTGTCGAACCTCCGTTACTTATTTTTGCGTAATATACTCCTGAGGTTAATTCCAATAAGGATATTTCGTTGTTAACTCCAATCAGTTTTTGAGTTTTCACTAATTGACCAACACTATTATAAATTTGAATTAAAGCATCACTTTCCAATGCTGTTAGTAATTTTACATTCAGAATGTCATTTACAGGATTTGGATAAACTTGTACGTTTTTCCCAACTTTATTATCGTTAATACTTAGCTGATTTTCTAAGGTATACGTATGAATCCAGTCCACATACATGGTATTAATATCGTCATCTAATAAGTCGTTTTTTGCAGCAATTCCGCCACTCCAGCCTGGAGCATCAATAGTCCACAAATCCCATATGATTCGTAAATTTCTGGTAAAGTTTCTCGTTGTGCTCACGCTACCTGCAGGCTCCCCATCTAAGTAGAATTGAATATTATTAGCATCTTTCCACCAAACTCCAACAGTATGATATTCTTCGTTCCAAGGCACACCTTTTAAGGGGTTATCATTAGATAAATTTCTATTATCAAAATCTCCTTTAGCACGTTCTGTATTATTGTTGACCACTAAAAAATATTGAGACTGCATTAAGTAAGGCCAACTGTTGTACTGCGAACTTGAAGCCGAAGGCTTCGAATTAAGCTCTACCACATCAATTTCATCTCTGTTAGCACTGTTCCCTTCATTTAACCAGAAAGTATTATATGCCGAAATATGTGCTGTTTTCATCCTACATTCTGTATACATCGGGTAATTTACATACGCCTTAGACATTACTCTAGAAGTTTCAAACCATCTATTAGTCCCTGAATCATCAAGTGTCGCTTTTATCCAAAGATTACCATTTTCAACCCCAGAGTTATTAGCTAGCATTTGTACAGGTTCTCCATAATTCCAGAGTGACTTAAACCATTTACTTGTATCCCAGGAATCAAATTCGTCTGTTAGTCCACTAACTGCTACCCACTCTTTACCATCGGGGGCTGTAGGTTGAGCGAATGATTTGACACTGAATAAAAATGACAACAGTATGATGTACCTAATTTGTTTACTTTTAAAGAAATAGTTTAGCATAGTTTTTAATAGTTTTTAATAGTTTTTTACAAAACTAATAAAAACTATAGAAGGTATAGAAGGTATAGAAGGTATAAAATTAAAAATCCTGAATTAAACAAAACCAAGACATTAAACTATTCTAGCCAAGCCTTGAAACTTTTAACCCGTTCACGAGCTACAACAACGTCTTGCTCATTAAAAGAGTTTAATTTTATTTGCAAACGTGAATTGGTATAGCTCACCATATCTTTTATGGCATTAATATTAACGAAGAACTTCCTGTTAATACGAAAAAAACTTTGAGGTTCTAGTTCATCCTTTAAATGATCTAGAGTAGAGTCAACAAGATAGTTTCGACCTCCCGTTGTATGTAAATATGTCCCTTTATTTTCGCTATAAAAACACTCTATATCATCAACATTTATAAGCTTTAAATGTTGACCTACTTTTACTGAAAACCGCTTTTTATATTCCCTATCAATAGGGTTTACAAGTAATTTTTTAATGTCATTAAAGTCTAGAGTTACAGCTTGTTTCGGAGGAGTTCGTTCTTTATACTTTTGCACAGCTACTTCCAAATCGTCATCGTCAATTGGCTTAAGTAAATAATCAATACTATTTAATTTAAAAGCCTGAAGTGCATACTCATCATAAGCGGTTGTAAAAATTATAGCCGACTTAATATCAATGATTTCAAATATTTCAAAAGATAAGCCATCACTTAGTTGGATATCAAGAAATATTAAATCTGGATGCTCGTTATTTTGAAACCAGTTTATTGATTCTTCGACAGAATGTAACATAACCTCAGCCGATAAGTCTAAATTTTTCAGCATACGTTGTAAACGCCTTGCTGATGGTTTTTCATCTTCTATTATTAAAACTTTCATAATTATATTATTCCCATTTAGTCGTTTTCGTTTTCTCATTCATATACTCCCGAACTTTTTTCTCCTCCCAGTTCTTTGTAAAAAAAGATTTCCCTTTAAAAACATGTAATGCATGGAATACCATAATGATTCCCCAAGCAATCATAATAATAATATTAAACCAAATGAAGAAATCTTTATACGGTCCGGCCACAATCCACAGATTATAGCAGAGCAATACAACAGACACTATATATCCAATCAAATGAAAGTAAAATATTTTTAACTTTTTAACTCTTTTCTTAGCTCGAATATAACTTTGTTCTTTATGCTCCTCCATAACTATTGGTATTTACGACTTTCCCTTCCATCCTTCTCCATGTATTCTCTAATTTTTCGATCCTCCCAAGACTTACCCAAAACTAAGTTTTTACCAAAAATACATAACGCATGAATCCCCAAACCGATTCCCCAAAAAATAGGTGTTGCAAAAGTGCCAAAATTCCAAAAAGAACCGCCGTTAAAAACTATCATACCAATAATGAATATATTTACAACGCCATACCAGAAAGCATGCCAATAAAATCCTTTAAGTTCCTTTACTCGTTTTTCGGCTCTTAAATACGCATCTTCTTTTTGATACGATTTATTATATTGTTCTAAATCTCGATTTTCCATAATTTTAAATATTTTAATCCCAATTCTTTTTTTCCTCTTCCATATACTTCTCAATCTTCCTTTTCTCCCAGCTTCTTCCAAAGCCTCCTCCATCGACAAAAACCCTAAAACCCTGAATAACTAATCCTAACCCCCAACCAAACATTGGGAACCAAAACCAATGAAACTGCGGCACGGTTTTAAGGTTAACGAATATTAAAAAAGGAATAACCAAGCAGTAAGATCCCAGGCTGTAATAAAAGCCTTTTAGTTCTTCTACGTGCTTGCGCGCACGTATATAATTATCATCTATTTCTGGTTTTGATTGTGATTTCATTATTGACACTTGTTTTGTAAGCATAGGCACTGCAACAGCAAAGCGCTTAGCTTCTTTTATGATATTAACTTTTTTATCTGTTAACAAATTATAGCGCTGTTGGATATTACTCAAACCTACACCACTACTCTTTTTAACTATTTGTTTGGGCTGCAAATTATTCTCTACAATAAGGTTGTTATTATTCTCATAGATCTTAATATGCAACGGTTTTGATGCTGTTACCATATTGTGTTTCACCGCATTTTCTAGTAATAGCTGTAATGATAATGGTACCACTTTACTCTCTGGGTTTGTAGATTTTTCTGGAGCACTAAATATAATGCTATCCTCAAAGCGCATTTTCAATAAGGACATATAAGTCTTGGCAAACTTAAGCTCTTCATCTACCGTAACTAGTGCTTTGTTTTTTTGTTCTAATACATACCGATACACTTTTGAAAGTGACGTAGTAAACTTTTGCGCACTATTTGGATTTTCTTCTATAAGACTAGTCAAAACATTAAGACTATTAAACAAAAAGTGCGGGTCTAACTGATTTTTTAAAGCATCGAACTTAGCACTTGCTGTACCTGCGATTACTTTTTGCTCTTTTATTCTATTTTGTTGGTAGCGATTGTAAAAATAAATAGCGTGAAAAACTGCAATTATTAATAAAGTAATTATGAGACCAAAGTGATAATACTTAAATCGTTCTCTTGCTATAAAGTCTTCAAAAGGAACTCCAAAATAAATCACTGTAGTTACTATTCTTAATAAAAACAACCCTAATAAGGTAATTACCACCGCACCAATAAAACCAATAATAATGCGCTTTAAAGTATCATTCTTTTTCCATGCTTTAGTTGCCAGATACCCAAAAAAAGCCATATTAGAATATCCAAGAACAAAAGAATACAACTGATAAAATGCCAAAATCTCGAAAAACTCTTGACTACTGTCAAAGGTAAAACCGTTTTCAAAAACGTTACCAATAATAAACACAACAAAGCCTATTACTATGGTAAGAATGATATTTTTCAATTGTTTTGACATTATATAATTATTAATCAGTTATCCTATTTCTCGCAAGTTTCAAAAATTTCCGTTGCTCTTTCTTTTCCCCAATTAGGATGAAACGGTGTTTCTGGTTTAAAGTTAGCAAAAAGTTCTATGGAACGCTCTAAATCTTTACAAAACGGTGCAGTATCCTGCCCAAAATATTTGGCACTTCCCATATCCCATTCTGCTTTACAATATACTACTCTTGGATTATTAGGATCAATCAAGGACGCCTTTGTATAAAGTCCTACTACTTTTGGAGATAAAGACATGCCATATGTAGCCCCATCAAAAGCGACCCAGGCTGTATGTAACAAAGCTTGGAGCACCATAATTTCTGAATTGTTTTTTGAAATTGCCGTAGCATCATTAATTAAATCTTGAGCTTTGCTTAGTTTTTGCGATAACTTCTCTTTATCTCGTTCTCCAAAACTTAAAGTAATGTTTATTTGTGCGGCATAGTATAACGGTAGCCAATTATCGGATTCCGCACTTGCAATGCGTTCAAAAAGGTTTGAAGCTTCCGCTGACTCGTTCGATTGCCATAGCCCAAAAGCTTTTTGCATTCCCTTCTCATAGCTTGTTTGAGCATTAAGGCAAACTGAAATTAAAAGTGTACTAATAATGATTAAATGTTTCATGATAAATGTTTTTAAGTTATTTTGATGAAACAAATATCCCTATTAAACCAAGCTATAAGAAAACAGACTTTCTGAATTGTCAAATATCTAAGATGAACTGTGAAATTAAACCTAACGTATAGAAAAAGGCAGTCTAAATACTTTTAAACTGCCTTTACTCACATTGATACAAACCTTTTTCAAAAACAGAATTAACCTTCCTGAAATTTAAAAAAGATGGGAATAGCATAAGTTACTTTCACAGGTTTACCGCGTTGTTTACCAGGTTTCATTTGAGGTATTTTTTTTATAATTCTTTCAGCCTCTTTTTCTAAAATTTCATCCGGTCCTCTGGATCTAACTCCAGTAATATACCCTTTGGAGTCAATTATAAACACAACTGAAACTCGTCCTTGCATTCCCATATCCAATGCCATTTGCGGATAATTAAAATGCTTAGCAACATGTTCTTGCATTTTCTTTTGAAAGCATTGTTTTGTCTGTAACTTAGACAAACCTTCACAGCCAGGAAATACAGGAACCTCTTCAATAACAGCAAAAGCTACCTGCACCTCTTCCTCTATTTCCTCAACAACAACTTCACTAACCTCGACAGGCTCTGCTATTGCCGTTTCCTGAGTAATCTCTGTACTTTCAATAATAGTTTCTTCAACCTCTTCTGTATCTTCAACCACCTGAACAGACTCACTAACCACAGCAGGGGGCGGTGGAGGTGGTGGAAGTTCAGTATTTAAAATTGGTATTTCTTCTTCAAACTCGCTTTGCATATCAACAATACCGATTTCGATTTCATCCTGTTCATAAGTTTTAAACTCTAAAACTTGCCAAGATAAAAGCAACATTAAATTTAACCCGATAGCAAAATAGATGCCACTATTTCTTCCTATCTCTAGTTGTGGGTTCTTTTTAGCTTCCATGATATTCTATTTACTAATTTATAACTACCGTTTAATTTGGTGAAATAAAATTATCATATTATCATAAAAATAACTATGATATTTATCATATCTCAAAAAATACATGATTTACTGATAATATAATAATTTACTAATTTTCTGAAACCAAATAAATGGTTAAAGAGATTCGAAGGTTTTCGCTACTCTGAACTTTTTAAGTTTTCCTTCTTATTTATTATTTCGACAAATTAAAGCGTCTAGAATATCGTCTTTCGACTCAGTAGCAACTAGTGAAAATGGTTCCTTTACAGCTATTAATGAATTAAAAAAAGTTCTTGAAATAAAAATGATTGTTGCAGGTAACGATGCAAATTTTTCTGTTCTCCAGTTTAATTTAAAGTGTATCCAAAAGTTTTATTGGTTATAATAAACAAAAAAATATAACGGGAAGAATACTAAGAAGTCTTAAATTTTTGGACCTCATTATTGAATAGTCTTATTCTTAACTCCCATAATAATTAACCATAAACAAAGTGAAATTTCACCAATATCTGCAGGGATTGTTATATTGTTTAGTAATACGGAATGGGTTCCAGGGTATAAAAAGTGTACAACAAAATCTATTAAATCTCCTATACATCCTAAAATTAAAAATACACCTATGATTTTAGGAACCAAACCAGACTTAAAAATCATGTACCCAAGAGGAAACAAATAAAGTCCATAAAATATCTGATTTACTAAATAACCATGTCCATGTATATTAAAATAGTATGACGACAATGATTTAAGCTGTTCATTATTAAAAGCAACTGAATATTCTGTATTGATCAAAAACTCCAAAGCAGAAAACTGATTTAACATATTTTGACAATACATGGCCACAGAAATAACCACGCACAATAACATAAACAATGACACACTCTTACTTACATTTTTAAAAATCACATATAATATAAAAGCATATACAAAAAATGCAGTTGACATGATCAGGTCACTAATAAAACCTAAGCGAAAAAGCCATTGGTTATTAATAATATTTTCGGTTGTCGCCGAAAAATCACCAGGAACAAAGAGTTTTTGTCTAACAAAAAATTCTGCAAATATTCCTGTAACAGCAAGAACTAAAAAAAATAAGCCAGCAAGTCTACCTAGTGTTTTGTTTGAATACATTTACGTTTAGTTTTGATTATACTGGAATGACGAACTAAAAGGGTTCTTGTTACAACCATTGTAAAATCTGACTAAACTTCTTGCTCTACAAATTATCCAACTGATTACTCTTTTTATCATCACTAATCGTCCAAAAGAAGCCAACAAAGAAAAACTGATCGGCTGCAGGTTGTAGAGCACGTCTAGCGAAATCACCATTTGCGTCAGGAGCGTTTGCATATTGATAACCATTTATATTTTTGAACCCTAGTGCATTATTCACTGAAGCGTATAGTATTTTTTGAGGACTAATTAAATAAGCCCAGTTTAAACTTAAACTATTATATGACTTCGTTTTTTCGTTTAAAAAACCAGGTTCATTTGGATTGGTGTATGTTCGTCCTGAAGCAAAACCATAAGCAAAACCAATTTGACTACGCAACTTTTCAATCCAGTATTTACCAACTACAGATAAGTTATGGGTATTCGCGAAATTTGGTTGTGCTTGTTCAGGGTAGTTTTGATAATCGCGCTCGGTATCCAAAAAAGAATAGCTTAACCAATAATCAAAATTTTTAACGCTGTAACTATCCCTCCAGAAAAAATCTAGACCCTTTGCATAGCCAAATCCAGCATTATTAAAACGACTTGCAAAACTTGGAAATTCGCCATCATACTTTATTAAGTCATCATAGTTTTTATAATAGGCCTCCGCGCGAAATATTCTGCGATCTGCATTATATTGATAATTCATAATATAATGTGTCGTGTTCTGTGACTTTACATCTTGAGAAAACTTTAAAATATTACTAGAAGGGTTCTGATAAAAATTTCCATATGCCAAAGACAGTTGACTTTTAGGAGACAACTTATAGGCCAGTGATACTCTAGGCGCCAATGTAAAATCTTTAAATACCGAACTATACTCTCCTCTTAAACCCGTTTTAAAGGCTAAGTTTTTTGATATAAAAATATCGGCTTCAGCAAAGGCAGCCGCCAAATTATCATTATACCCATAATCAACATTCTCAACCATATCATCGGTGTATTCTTCTTCAAAATCAGTAGAAAAGAACTCCGCTCCTAAGTATAATTTAAAACGATTACTAACTCTATTTTTTAACTTCAACTTGGTATGAAATGCATTATTAACATCCTTTATATTTCGCTGCATAATTTTTTGTTTTGTATTAGCCAACGTATAACTAGCCCCTCCAAAGATGGTCCACGTATCACTCAAAACACCTTGATAAGACCCGTTAACATAGAAATTATTATTATTCAGTTTATATCGTAAACCATCTGTGTAATTAATATCCTCTTGTATCAATTCAAAGTTTGTTGCGTCAAAAGCACCATAAAGTTTTATAAGTCCTGAGTTAGTTTTTTTTCTAAAAACGGTTTCCCCAGAAGCCATTTCATACGGTTTTATCCAATCATTCCTGTCTGGAAATAAGGCAATATAAGGTGCTAAATTTATGTATGAAGCGTTTACACTCACCGAACTTTTCTCCCATTTCTGCGTATTTCCTAATGCACCTCCCACACTCATAATACCAATATCTGTTTTCTCTTGATCTGGTTCATCAATCGTATTTAATAACAATACACTAGATAAGGCCTGCCCATATTCTGCAGAATAACCGCCTGTTGAAAAAGTAATCCCGTCAAATAGAAAAGGAGAATAACGCCCTCTTGATGGAATATTATTAGTTGTTGGAGTGTATGGTGAAAATACACGAATTCCATCAATAAATATTTGGGTTTCTTCAGCATCACCGCCACGAACAAACAATCTACCATCTTCTGCAACAGTAGTTGTACCCGGTAAGGTCTGTAAAGCGCCGACAAAATCACCCAAAGCACTTGCTGTAGTCACAACATCTAGAGGTTTTAACACATTCACTTTACTATTATCTCCTGCTGAAAAAGTACCAGCCGATAGTACTACGGCATCTAAAGTATTGACATCGGCCTTTAGCTTTACAGATATGTCCTTCATATAAGACACATCGCCAACCATAGTATAGGTTTCATAAGACAAAAAAGAAATTAAAAGCGTTTGTGTACCTTTCTCAGTAGTTGTAAATGAGAAAGCTCCGTTAATATCGGTAGAGCCGCCATCATATGTCCCTTCTAAATAAATATTAGCACCAACAACGGGTTCTTTTTTTTCATTTAAAACAACGCCGTTTATGACTGATTGCCCCTGAACATGGAACGCGAATAACAAAATTAGTAATATGGTTAGCTTGTTCATGATTTACAGTTTTAATAGTTTTTGATGATGAAATTGAGTTAGTCAATTAATTATGGTACAAATATGTGACTCTGGTTTACTATTTAAAACTGTTATGTACCGAACTGTAAAAATCAAATGATGAATTGAAATTTTATAAAACAAAAAAACAAACACGTTTAAGACGTCATAATAATTGATAATCAGCTCTTTTAAAACAAACACAATCGTTCTCATTAAATTCTCTATTTTTATTTCTTATTACCTGTAACAATTAACATCATTTAGCTACTTACAGAATAACTAAACCATCACATTGAATAAAGAACTAGAACATAGTTTTGTTGAATTACTTGAAAAGCATCAAAATATTGTGCACAAAGTATGTCGTTTGTACACTAATAATTATGATGCACATAATGATTTATTTCAAGAAATCACCATTCAACTATGGAAGGCATACCCTAAGTTTAGAGGTGATGCAAAGTTTAGTACCTGGATGTACAGAGTGGGTTTAAATACCGCTATTACACTTTATAGAAAATCGAAGCGCACCATTAACACGCAAGATTTTGAGGGTGTGGCTTTTAAAATAAAAACAGAAGATTATGATGATACCGAAGAGCAACAGTTAAAAGTATTATATAAAGCAGTACATCAATTAAATGATATAGATAAAGCACTTGTCTTCTTGTATTTAGAAGATAAAGATTATAGAGAGATTAGTGAAACTTTGGGAATTAGTGAAGTGAATGCCCGTGTGAAGATGAATAGGATAAAAAAGAAACTAAAAACCATATTAAATCCGTGACACTATGGATGAATTAGATTTATTAAAGAAAGATTGGAATAAAAAGGGGAATCAAACTAAATTGTCTGCAAAAGATATCTATCCTATGCTGCATAAAAAATCGTCTTCAATTGTAAAGACCCTTTTTTATATTAGTATTGCCGAACTTGTGTTTTGGACCTTGATTAATACCATTCCATTATTTACATCACCGGCATATCGTGAACAATTAGATCATGTTTATACTAATAAAACCATTTTAGCGGGGCTCACTATTGTTAGCTATAGTATTATAGCCTTATTCATCTATTTACTATACAAGTCTTACAAGTCCATTTATGTCACTGACAATGCTAAAAAACTCATGGAGAGTATTTTAAAAACTAGAAAAATCATTAAATATTATGTTATTTACAATCTAGCTGCCGCCTTTGTTGCTATGGTAATTGGATTGTATTACGGAATTAAATTTAATCCTGAAGTGTCGGGTAAACTAGAGCACGCAACCAACGGTGAAGCCTTTATTATTTATGGGTTCCTAATTGTTTTTACCCTTATATTTGTTTTATTGCTTTGGTTGTTTTATAGACTTATTTATGGTTTACTTCTAAAACGTTTAAACCGAAACTACAAGGAACTAAAAAAGTTAGAAGTTTAAAAAAAACTGAGAAACCTCAACGACATCACCAGACAGCATCTTGCCTAAATGAATATGAGCTACCCGCACTCTAACGAGTCGTAGCGTTGGATATCCCACAGCCGATGTCATTTTTCTTACTTGTCTAAACTTTCCCTCATTCAAGGTGATTGACACCCATGTAGTAGGCCCATGCCTATCGTCACGTATTTTTTTGGAACGTAATGGAAAATCTGGAGCCTTATCAAGTTTGAAGGCTTTACATGGTTTGGTTAAGTACGTTTTACCATTAATACCAATTTCAACACCTTTCTGTAATTCTTCTATCTCTTTTGCGGAAATATTGCCATCAACCTGCGCATAATACTCTTTCTCTACTTTTCGACTATTTACAAAATCACTCACTTTCCCATCTGTGGTTAGCAATAACAACCCTTCAGACTTTTCATCTAAACGTCCAATAGACATGGTTCCCATGGGAAAGTCAAATAATTCACCTAAAAACTTTTTAGATTGTTGCTTGGAATCATGACTTTTAAACTGGCTGAGAAACCCATAAGGTTTATGTATAATAAAATGCCTATTTTTATTTTCAGACTTCTCCATTAAGAATACTATGCACCAAGGCTTTGGTAGGTTGTTTTCCATTCATTTTGGTTCGCACAGCTTCAAAGGTCATTTTAAAATCACAGCCCGTTTTATAAGCAGAACATCCATAAGCCGTTTTTCCTTTTATTACCTTTCCTTTTTTACACTTAGGGCACACCAATTCATCAGATTTCGCTTTCGGGGAAGTTTGCTTGGGCTCCAATTTTAATTTGAAATTATCATCAAAACGCAATAAACCTTCAATCGTTCCTGAATCTGTTTTGAAACCTTTTAAATTCACTGTAGATCCTTTTTGAAGCAATCTTATAAATTGTTTTTCAGATATTTTTTTCTGACTAAATTTAAAAGGTAATACAAAATTACAACCCGACTTGTAAGCTGAACACCCGTAAGCCGATTTCCCTTTTATAAGTTGTCCCCTTTTACATTTAGGACAAACTTCTGATGTTAAACCCGATCCTGTTTTAGCGGCCTTTGCCTTCTGCGTACGTTTTTGAATAATATTAGCCTGTGAAATATTAGCGCGCTTAGTTTCACTACGTACTTCATAAACTAGTGCGTCTACCATACGCTTCATGTTTTTAATAAAAGCTCCTGCGCTAAACTCCCCTTTCTCAATATCTTTCAATTGTTTTTCCCAGGACCCTGTTAATTCAGCCGATTTCAACAATTCATTTTGAATAGTTTCAATCAATTGGATTCCAGTAACCGTTGGCAACACTTGTTTTTTATTACGTTTTATATATTTCCGTTTAAAAAGTGTTTCAATGATATTAGCACGAGTAGACGGTCTTCCAATACCATTTTCTTTCATCAAATCACGCAGCTCATCATCATCAACCTGCTTTCCTGCAGTCTCCATAGCACGCAGTAAAGACGCTTCTGTAAATTGATTTGGAGGTTTTGTTTCTTTTTCTAAAAACGAAGGCTCATGAGGACCACTTTCTCCTTTCTCAAAAGTGGGTAAAAGCCCAGATTCTTTTTGTTTAGTATTAGGGTTTTCAAATACGACACGCCAACCTTTTTTTAAAATTTCTTTCCCGGTAGTTTTAAAAGATACTTCTGAAGCTTTACCAATTACAGCTGTATTTGCAACAATACAATCGTCGTAAAACACCGCAATAAATCGTTTCACGATAATATCATAAACTTGTTGTTGATTGTATTGCAAGTTAGTTTGCATACCTGTTGGAATAATGGCATGGTGATCGGTTACTTTTTTATCATTAAATACCCTGGTTGATTTCTTAATTTCCTGACCTAAAAGCGACTGTGTTAAGCTAGCATAATTGGTCAGTTTTTTAAGAATCCCTGATACTTTTGGGTAAATATCTGTTGGTAAAAACGTGGTATCCACTCTAGGATACGTCACCACTTTTCGTTCATATAATGCCTGAACAATCTTTAAAGTTTCATCTGCTGAAAACCCAAATTTCGTATTACAATACACCTGTAACCCTGTTAAATCGAAGAGTTTGGACGCATATTCTTTTCCCTTTTTTTTAGTAATCGATTCTATTTTAAAATCACTTTCTTTAACCTTAGCTGCTAAAGCTTCTCCATCTTCCTTTTTAAGAAAACGGCCTTCTTCATAACTAAATAAGGTTTCTCTGTAAAGTGTTTGAAGCTCCCAATACGGTTGTGGTTTAAAATTTTCAATCTCCTTAAATCGATTCACAACCATGGCTAATGTGGGCGTCTGCACCCTACCTACAGATAACACCTGTTTGTAACCACCATGCTTAACGGTATATAATCGAGTCGCATTCATACCTAATAGCCAATCTCCAATAGCCCTAGAAAACCCTGCATAATACAGATTGTCATAGTCCGACCCTGGTTTGAGGCTCTCAAATCCTTCCTTAATAGCTTCAGTGGTTAGCGAAGAAATCCACAAACGTTGTACTTCGCCTTTATAATTGGCCTCGTTCATAACCCAACGCTGAATAAGCTCCCCTTCTTGACCGGCATCCCCACAATTTATAACAACTTCGGCTTTATCAAATAAACTTTTTACAATTTTAAATTGCTTTTGAATTCCCGAATTTGAAGACACCTTGGTTTCAAATTTTTCAGGAAGCATAGGTAGATTATTCAAATCCCAACTTTTCCAATAGGGTTTATAATCATTAGGTTCTTTTAATGTGCATAAATGCCCAAAAGTATAGGTTACCGCATAGCCATTGCCTTCATAAAAACCATCACGCTTAGAATTAGCTCCTAAAACAGCAGCTATCTCTCTGGCAACACTAGGTTTTTCTGCAATACAAACTTTCATTTACACATCTTAAAATCGAACATGCAAAATAGACATTTCAGTTAGTTTTATACCAGAGAATTATTAAGAGTTATTAACGAGTTATAGAAATGAACCGCTCCTATTCAAAAATAATTTTATCGGTTTTATTAATAAAAGATAAAGTCAAGTTAACGGGTTAAGAATTTGAAAAAATCAATTTGAAACACTGAAAAGAAGCACTAAACCCCTCGGTAATAATCTAATATTTTTATCCTTAAAATGTACTCATATTTAGCTTTATTCAAATTAAGTTGGGCATTATCAATATTGTTTTTACTCGTTATGTACTCAACTATATTTGAAACACCATTATTAAACCTTACTTCATTGACTCTAAAGGATTCTTCAAATGCTGCTACCTGATCTTGAACCGCATAATACCTATTATAAGCTGTTTCCATATTATTGTAAGCTTGTTCAATAGATTGTTTAAAAAGTAATTGTGTATTCTCCAAATCTAATTTAGATTCCTCTAGTTGCACTCTTTGTAATTCAACATTATTCTTTGCTCTAAAACCATTAAATAAAGGCACTCGAACAGAAACACCAACAACGCTATTCAGGTTATTATTAAACTGATCTTCATAATTTATTTTACTACCATCAAACTGAGTTTGACTCTCGAAAACTGGATAATCCTGATTCGCAATATTAACGAAGCTAGTGGTTTCAATAATACTGGTACCCGTTTCAGTAAATGTTTTTGCCAAACTGGAATAATTAGTATTCAATTGCCCAAACAAGGAAACCTCAGGAAAATAATCAGATTTTGCTACCTTAATACCTTTCTCTGCGGCATCAATTCTAAACTGTTTCGCCTTAAAGGTTGCTAAATTCTGTAGGGCTTCTTCATAAATTTGAGCTGCAGATAATTGATATTTACCTGACTCAATTAAACCCGATATGTTTTCTACATCTTTATCTCCATTAGACTCTATATTTAATAATCTTATAAATTCCAATACAGCAAACTTAAGTCTGTTTTCGGCATCATATATAGCCGCCTGATCTAAGGCATATTGCCCTTTCATATCGGTATAATCAACAGGGTTTCCTGCGCCAGAGTCATAACGCGCTTTAAGTCTATTCAACTGCGCATTGGTTGCTTCTAGTCTAGATTTAGCCAATGTTACCAAATCTCGATTATTCAAAATTAGGATGTAGCCTATGGTAACATTAAGTTTCAGATCCTGTTTAGCCTCTTCCAATTCCATTTCTGCCGCCTGCATGTTAAATCGGCTTTGCTTAATACTATTCAAAAGTCTAAACCCATTAAAAAAGGAAAAATTCAAATTTGCTCCCAAGTTAGAAAAGGTAAGTTGCTGGTTACTATAGCTATTGGTAAAGGGATCTATACTACGTCCATCGTTAACCCCTAAATTATAATTCATGTTAAGATTTGGAAGTAATTCATTCCTTGCTTGTTTATAATTGACTTTTGACGATTCTGACCTCAGCCTAGAACCTTTAACATCAAAATTATTCTCCATGGCTATAGCAATACACTCTTCTAAATTTAGAGTTTGTACAACATCACTTTGCCCATTACCTTCCCAAATAGAAAGCATCAAAACTGTTATTAATATTATAATTTTATTTAACATCCTTTCAAATCAATTATTGACTATCAAACCATCTTTTAAACGAATAGTTCGAGAGCCATGTGCAGCATTATTTTCTGAATGTGTTACTTGAACTATAGTTACACCTTCTTCGTTTAATTTTTTAAATAACTGCATAATTTCTTCACCTTGCGTAGAATTTAAATTACCTGTGGGTTCGTCAGCTAAAATAAGTTTTGGGCTTGACACTAATGCTCTTGCGATGCCTACTAATTGTTGTTGACCTCCACTTAACTGCGACGGGAACAAATCTTTTTTTCCAACAATATTGAATCTATCAAGCATATCTGCTACCATAGCCTTTCGCTCAGATCTACTGTGTTTTTTATATAGTAATGGGGTTTCTATATTTTCATACACCGTGAGTTCATCAATTAAGTGGTAGGATTGAAATACAAACCCTATATATTCTTTGTATAAATTAGATCTGTGCTTTTCTTTTAAATTATGAACGGGTTCTCCTAAAAAGTTATACTCACCTTCATTAAAGTCGTCTAACATTCCAATAACATTTAGTAAGGTTGTTTTTCCAGAACCAGATGGCCCCATGATGGAAATAAATTCACCTTCTTCTACCGTAAAGTCTATGTCATTTAAAAGAAAAACGCGGTTACCACCAGAATTTACCCATTTAAAAAGATTCTTTAGTTGTAATATCATTTATTTACATGTTTTGATTAGAAAGACAACAATATCATGCCAGTATTTAAACTACTAAAAAAGAACCACTTAGATTCACACATATATCATAACCTGTTCGAAATTGATACAATACTGTCCCATAATAGAACACTTTATATTCCAGAGTTTATTCCGTTCTTAAACTTTTTATGGGGTTTGTAAAAGCAGTTTTTAAAGCTTGAAAACTTACAGTAATTAATGTAATTCCAACAGCTCCTAAACTCGCAATAACAAAAACCCACCATGATACATCAGTACGATAGGTGTAATTATTCAACCAGTTTATACCCCCATAATACGCCAATGGCGTTGCTATAATAATGGCAACAACAACCAGTTTAATAAAATCTTTTGAAAGTAACTCCCATATATCAAACACCGAAGCCCCAATAACCTTTCTTATTCCAATTTCTTTGGTTCGTTTTTCTGCTATAAACGAAGCCAAACCAAAAAGCCCGAGACAACTAATAAAAATGGCAAGCATAGAAAATATAGTAGACAATTTACCTATGCGTTCTATAGCTTCAAACTTCTTCGCAAAAGTATCGTCAACAAACTGATAATCGAAAGGCACATTGGGAGCATGCTTAGCCATTACGTTCTTGACTGTTGATAAAGCTGAAGATACACTTTGATTAGGGTTGAGTTTTAATTCGATCCAGTTGGTGTTGCTATACTTTATCAAATAAACGGTTTGCATAATGGGCTCAAACGGCGAGGTGGCCAAAATATCTTTAACAACACCTATAACCTCATGTTCTTGATTATTCCATCTAATTATTTTCCCAACCGGATCTTTCAAGCCCATATATTTTACTGCAGATTCATTGAGCACAAAAGCGGTAGAATCTGTAGCAAAATCTCTGGAAAAATCTCGTCCTTCAACTAAATCCCATCCAATCGTTTTTCCATAGTCATGAGATATAGATATGGTCGCTAAATTGGTAATAAAACCTGCAGACTTACCTTCCCACTCAAACCCTCCAGTGGTACTCCAGACATCTGTTAAGGGGCTTGAAGATTCGGCCATTTCTACCACGGCTCCACTGTTTAAAAGTTCACTGCGCATAATATTATACTTCCCTTCATAATCCTCCGTATTTTTCCCAATCATAATAACACCGTTCATATCATAACCCATTGGCCTGCTCTTTACATAATGTATTTGCTTGTGAACAACAACAGTACCTATAATGAGGATAACAGATACTGTAAACTGCATAACAACAAGCACTCTTCTAAATGTTGTTGTTGACTTACCTGTTTTAAAAGCTCCCTTGAGCACACTTACGGGGCGAAAAGACGATAAATATAAAGCGGGATAACTTCCAGCCAAAAGGCTTGTGATTACTATGAAAAGAAAACTAATGAACCAAAATTGACCATTATTAAAAGGAAAAACAATCTCTTTATCTGCTAATAAATTGAATGACGGTATTACTAAAAACACAATAAGCACAGCAAATAAGAATGCTAATGAAACCATGAGAAAAGACTCAACTAAAAACTGATTAATCAGCTGTTTCTTTGATGACCCTATCGTTTTTCTAATCCCAACTTCTTTCGCTCTTTTTTCTGACTGTGCTGTACTAAGGTTCATAAAATTAATGCAAGCTAGCAACATCACAAAAAGTCCAATGATTCCAAATAACCAAACATACTGTATAAAACCTCCAGATTTAAAACCATCTCTCCAACCTGAGCGCAAATGCCAATCTTCCATGGGGTTTAATAATAATTTTGGATTATCTGGTCTATCATCTTCTGAAAGATTATTAAATACGGTTTTTTCAATATTATTTGTCACAGCCGCCAAACTTTTACCTTTTGCCGTTTGCACAAAGACCTGATAAGAATTATTATCCCAAACATTATTATCTCTAGCATATTTAACCCATGAAAAAGCGATAGCGTATAAGTCCCATGGCAAAATAAATTCTAGGTTCTTAAATGTTGAATTATGTGGTAAATCTTTATAAACACCTGTGACTAAAACATCTATTTTGTTGCCAATTTTAATAGTTTTACCTAATGGGTTCGCTTTACCAAAAAATGATTCTGAAGTAGATTCTGACAGAACAACAGCATAGGGATCATTTAAACATTCCCAATCCCCGTGAATCATATTTAAGGATAGCATACTAAGCACTCCAGGTTCCATAAAACCACCATTCCTGGTAAATACTTTATCTTCTGATGCCAAAATATTATCACCATGAAAGGAACTCATCACTATATGCTCAAAGTCCTCCGCATGTTTTAATCTCAATTCACTCCCCAAAGGATATGGTAAAGAATAACGAACTACTTTTTTACCGTTACGAGACTTACGTACCAAGACCTGCGAAATATCTTTATAATTTTCGTGATTTTTATCAAAAGTAAGTTCATCTTGTACCCAAAGACCAATGAGCAAAACAATGGTCATTCCTAAACATAGCCCTCCAATATTTATGAGAGTATATCCTTTGTTTCTTAAAAGGTTTCTCCACGCGATTTTTAAATAGTTTTTTATCATCTATTATTTTTTATAATCTTGATAAACGAACTTCAAACCATCATAAACTGTTTTTAATAAGATGGTAATATGCGTTTCATTATCATAGGCTATACTTTTCCATACTAACGTTTTAGGTGCATTTTCTTCTAAAACAATATCCATAGCGTTAATTCCCATTCCTTTATAAGACTTTCCTTTTCTGCCAGTTATAAACAATTTTGCATTTAAGTCTGGTGAAGCAGATAATGTCTCTTTAGCTAGCTTAGTAACATAGCCACTATCCCACCATAGCGATGGGTCTGCTGTTATATAGGCATTAAATAAATTAGGTTCTTTCGCCATACTATATATGGCAAATGTACCACCGTGAGAATGCCCAAAAAGAGTATTAAATTTTGATGTAGCATATGTTTTATCGATATAAGGCATTAACTCTTCTTTAATAAACTTGATGTAATTATCTGCCTTTCCAGATAAAGGTGCCCGTTTATCATAATATGTTGGCAATAAGTCTCTATCTCGCATCACTACGCCATCGATGAACTTGTTATCAATACCAACAATAATACACCTAGGAATAACCGCCCAATCTGAAGCTATTTTGTGAGTTGGAGATACCACGTTTACAACCGTTTCGCCATCCAGTACATAAATAACATCGAAATTTTTGTCTGATTTCGGATAATAATCTGCTGGTAAGATCACCCTATAATTCCTGTACTCGTTTAATGTTTTAGAAAAAATGGAATCTTGAATTACATATTTATTTTGTTGTGCTAGCGTTACATTAGATGTACATAATGCAATAAAAGCTGTATAAAAAAATATTTTTTTATACAGCTTACTCATTTTTGTTCTCCATTTAGATGATTTTTTTAATCTCATAACTTTTTTATTTATAAATCTATTACACCTTTATATTATCAGAAGGGTTAATTTTTATTAAACTAATAGTATGTCTCAATACTGCTATTAATACCACAGCAAACAGTATTAGAACAGATAAAACCACCAATAGTAGACTAATACTTACTCTATAAACATAGTTTGACAACCATGATTCTAACATATAGTAACTTATGGGTAATGCTATCAATAAAGAAAATATGACTAGATAAACATATTCTTTGAAAAACAAGATAAAGATATCTTTTACAGAAGCCCCAATTATTTTTCTAATAGCTGTTTCTTTTTTTCGTTGTAAAGCTGTGTAAGCAGATAAACCATAAAGACCAAGGCAACAAATTAGAATAGAAATCATAGATGCTATTAAGAAAATCTGCATAAAACTATCTTCCTGCTCATACTGTTTATTAAAATATTCGTCCATAAAAAAATATTCAAATGTATCTTCAGGATAGATTTCACTCCAAATAGCTTTCACCTTAGGAACTAAACTTTCTAAAGGTTCTTTATTAGCAGCTATGGAATAATGCCCATGAATATAATTGTACTTTAAAACATATTTATAAATTGTAGGTTGTAAATCTGATTTTAAACCATGTTGATGATAATTCTTATTAACACCAATTACAGTAAACTCCTTATTTTCCGGACCAATTACCTGCTGATTTAAGGCTTCTTCAGGAGACTCAAACCCTAAAAGCTCTACGGATTTTTCATTAAGAATAATATCAGATATATGATTCTTATAATTTGATGTAAAATTTCTACCAGCAATTAAAGGAATATTATAAGTATCGAAAAAATCATGGTCAATAATTGCTATTTGATAATTACTTTCCGATATTTTATCTTTACTCTTTTGTTTAAAATATGGGCTTGTATATAAGACTTGTTGTCCGGGAATACTTCTAGAAGCAGAAATATTATTAACTCCAGATAATTCTGAAACAGTATTCTTAAACGAATGCATATTAGAAAAAGCCAACTTATGAGAATTCATAGACTTTGGTGCTCTAATAATCAACTTATTTGTAGCATTGAATCCTAGTTCTTTTGTTTTCATAAAAGTTAATTGGTCATAAATTGTAAGTGTTCCAAAAATAAGCCCAATAGCGACAATAAATTGGAATGTAACCAACCCCCTTTTCAACAACATATTTTGATGTGGTAAAATACCCTTTAGTGTTTTAGATGGCAATAACTTAGATAAACTAATTGCTGGATACAGTCCTGCTATTATAGCTCCTAAAAGCATAAACAATAAAATTTGCACCCAAAAAGAAACGTTTGTCCATATATCACGTATAAAATCAAATTCTGTAAATTGATCAATAAATAAAGTCCCCGTTGTAATTAGAAAAACAGCTACTATAAAAGCCAGTACACTCATAAAAACAGATTCTAGTAAAAAATCACCCATCAAACTGAATTTCACTGCTCCAAGTGTTTTTTTTATGCCAATCTCTAAAGTCCGGGTCATTGATTTACTAATTGTTAGGTTTATAAAATTCACCCAAGCAACAACTATTATAATTATAGCAATAATGAAAAGAAAATTAATACGTGTTATACTGACTCCCGATGAAGGTGTTATTTCATCCTTAAAATGTGCTTTTAAATGAATGTCTTTAACTGGTATTAGATTCAACGAAACTCTGATTTCAGGGGTTTTTGAATCATAGTATTTGTTTAACAGTATTTCAAGTTTACTTTGGAAATCCTCAACAGTAATCCCTTTTTTCAACTTAACGTATGTATACTTGCCAGTCCATTTCCAGTTTCCATTTGGTGAATCCCACCCTTTACTGTAGCCCGTGGCTATTGATGTCAAAAAATCACATTTAATATGTGAATTTTTAGGAACATCTTCAAAAACAGCTGTAACTTCCATAGGATAATCAGTACCGTTAAGATTAACGATTTTACCAATTGGATCTTCATTTTTAAAATAAAGTTTTGCTGTAGATGAAGATATAGCTGTTGTAAATGGTCGAGTTAAAGGGGTTGTTTTATCACCTTTTAAAATTTTAAATTTAAAGACATCAAAAAAAGTATTATCTACCCATAAAACATCTCTATCATTAATTTTAAAATCCTTTTCTCGATAATCCATTAAGCATTTCTCATGTTCAAATCGAGTTGTAGCTTCTACTTCTACTAATTCTGCTTCTAGTGTTGGTGCCAAAGCACTAAAAGACTTAGCTGTTTTGTCTACTATTTGATTATTTTTAAAAACATCTGTGTTAATTCTATATACTTGGTTATAATCAGGATAAAAACTGTCATAGCTTGTTTGATAATCAACATACTTTAAGAGTATTACACATGTTACAACCCCTATTGCCAAACCAAAAACATTGATAAATGTAAATAGCTTATTTTTAAGTAAAAACCTGATATATAGTTTAAAAAAATTGTTTTTCATATAAAATGGTTATTCGGCTCTTAAACTTTTAATAGGATTAACAATAGCAGCTTTTATACTTTGGAAGCTTATTGTTAAGATTGAAACCAATAATGCTAAAACTACAGCCAATGCAAATACACTCCATCCAATACTTATACTGTATTCAAAATCTTCCAACCATTTATTCATGGCATACCAAGCAAGGGGTAATGCTATTAAAATAGCTATACCTACTAACCTTAAAAAATCGACTGATAATTTATAGGTAATCTGGCCGACACTTGCCCCCAATACTTTACGCACTCCAATTTCTTTAGCGCGTTTTTCAGCACTAAAGGCGGCCAATCCAAATAAACCTAAGCATGCTATTACTATTGAAAGAATGGTAAAGGTTATGAAAATGCGTCCTAAACGCTGTTCAGCATTATAGGTGTTATTAAAAGAATCTTCCATGAAATAATGATTAAACAATTGCCCTGATGCCATTTTCTGCCATATGTTATCAATGTTGGCTACGGTTGCAGCATAGTCCTTTGCATTAATTTTTACAGCCAAATCGTTGGCATACCCTCCAATATGCATGCTTAATGCTGCAATATCATTTCGTAAGGTTTCAAAATGAAAATCTTTAACAACTCCAATAACTTTATAGAATCTGGGGTTTTCCACTCCTAATTCATAAGTAAATCGTTTGTTTAAAACTTCCTCTGGCGTTATACCTAATACTTTTACAGTTGCTTCATTTATTATAATGCTAAGTGAATCACTGCCAAACGTTTGATTAAAATCTCTACCAGCAACCAACTCTAAATCTAGTGTTGACAAATAATCCATATCTACATCCCAGCTCTGCATTTGTAATGCATTCTCTTGGCTTATAGCCCCTTCTTCATAAAAACCTCGATCTCTTCTATAAGAGGGGATAGGTAAATAACTACTCAAACTTGCCTGTTTTACATGTGCTAATTGTTTCACTTGTTGTTTGAAACTTTGTTGTTGGTTGCCTAAAACACCAACATCTTGTATGACTAAAACCTGATCTTTGGCATACCCCACATCTTTATTTTGAATGTATTGTAACTGCTGAAAAACAACCAAAGTACTAATGATTAAAAAAACAGAAATGGCAAATTGAAATACGACTAACGTACTTCTGATCCCCCCACCTTTACGACTACCATTAGCATGTCCTTTAAGCACATCTACAGGGATAAATCGAGACATAAAAAAAGCTGGATACATGCCTGAAAAAAGACCAAGAATTAGGGTGCCTATAATTATCACTAACCAGAAAGATGGCGTACTAAAAGGAATTTCCATGGTCTTATCTGCTAGCGTGTTAAAAAAAGGAAGTACTAGAGCTGCAACTCCAATAGCCAACAGAAGTGCAATAAACGTTATTAAACCAGATTCTGCTAAAAACTGTTTTATTAACGCCGTTTTACCAGACCCCAATGTTTTTCGTATACCCACTTCTTTGGCACGTTTAAGAGAATGTGCTGTAGACAAATTCATAAAATTAACACTTGCTAAAACAATTAAAAAGAGTCCTATAAACGATAAAATATAAATATTCTGAATACTCCCATTCGAACTCATTTCTGGGAATCTATTAGAATGTAAATGAATATCCTGTAGCTTAATGGTACTAAAATTGTAATAATTACCAGATGCTAAAAACTGCTCTTCTGTAATACCTGGCATATAGGGTTGTGCAAATGGAATAAAATATTTCTTAAAGAATCCATTTAAGGCCGTTTGAACGTCCTCAATTTTTGCTGTAGGCAATAGTTTAATAAATGTTGGAAAATCGTTACTCCCCCAATTGTTTTCTTTTTCTTCTTCGTTACCAGTCATAGCTAAAAACACACCATGGTTTCTTAAAAGTGAATTCTTGGGTAGATCTTCAATAACGCCTGTTACCACATAGGTATCACCATTATTTAAAATGAGACTTTGTCCAACAGCTTCTCCAATTTTAAAGTGTTTCTCTGCAGCCGTTTTAGTTAATACTAATGTATTTGGTTCATTTAAAGCAGATGTGCTATCTCCAAATAATATATCTACTCCAAACATTTCAAAAAAGCTAGGATCAACATAACTCACTTGTGTTTCCTTTACATTTATATCGGTTGCACTTTTCTTTATCAACATGTTACCACTATTACGAAAACGTGTCACTAATTCAATTTGAGGCACATCACTTTGTAAAACCTCAGCTACTGGACTTGAAACCTCAGCCAAGTTACTTACATCTCCACCAAACTTGATATCTACATTAATACGATGTATGCGTTCTGCATCTGGGAACATGTTGTCAAAGTTCAGTTCATCATAGATGTATAAGGCAATTAACAAGCTTCCTGCCATACCAATGGTTAAGCCAAATATGTTTAAAAACGTAAAAAAGGGTTGCCTTTTAAGGTTTCGCCACGCTATTTTAAAATAATTTACTATCATATCTATATTTATTCTTGCCTAAGCGATTGCACAGGATTTGTTAAAGCAGCATTAATAGTTTTCACACTAATTGAAAAAATAACAAGCACCAAGACCAGTAATATTGGAATTGTAAACAACCATATATTTAAATGTATTCTGGTTTCAAAATTTTCAAGCCAATAATTAGCCAAAAGATAGGCAATAGGTGCTCCCAAAAGCATTGAGATCAACACCGTTTTCACAAAGTTTTTTGATAACAGTATTAGTATTGTAGATACACTTGCGCCAATAACTTTTCTAATTCCTATTTCTTTTTTCCGTTTCAAAACAGTAAAAGACGCTAAACCAAATAATCCCAAACATGCAATTAATATTGCAAATCCTGTAAGTACATTAAATACTTCCTGAAAACGTTTGTCTGCCTTAAACTGCTTATCAAATTCGGTATCCATAAAAAAAAACGAAAAAGGTGCCTCTGGAAATACCGACTTATAGATTGTTTCTAATTGTGCTAACTGTTCTTTAGCATTTCCATTGTGAAATTTAATGGTTGCTAACCCATCAAAAGAATTACCAAATCGATGAATAATTGGCACATAAGGTGCTTTGGCTGATTCTTGATGATAGTCTTTAAGCACACCTTTTATAGTCCATTCTGATCCCCACATTTTTATTTTTTCTCCTATAACTAATTCGTAATCGCTAACCCCCCAAAGGCTCAATGCTCTCTCGTTAACAATAACCTCCTTCTTTTCTGGTGTACTAGTTTCATCAAAATTTGAACCTGATAATAACTCCATATTCATTACTGGAATAAAGTTCTCATCAATAATTGTGATATAGAAGTTATGGTTACGCTTTTCTGAAGAGTTCGAAAGATTAATTCCAGTAGTAGTACTCATTTCATTAGCCAGTTCTCCAGGTACTGCCTCTGATAATGATACATTTTCTATATTCGAATCATTTAGAAGCTTTTGTTTAAATACACTATATTTTTCTGTAGAACCACTTTGTATAGGAGCTTCAACAATTATGGTATTATCCGTTTCAACACCTAATTCCATGTCTCTCAAAAAACTCAATTGTTTAGTAATCGTAAACACCAATATTAACAAGATAATAGTTACGCTAAATTGAAACACAACCAATGATTTACGCAACAACACCCCTTTAAATGAATGGGTAAAGTTCCCTTTTAATATGAGCGAAGGCTTAAAAGACGACAATACTAAAGCTGGGTACACGCCAGAAAACAATACTCCCAATAATAAAAATACTCCAACGATTCCCCAGAAAAACACGTCTGAGAAAACACTAAAACTTGAAGGCAATCCAGCTATTTCAATAAAGTATATCTTAACAAAGAAAATAATAACCAATGCACATAGAGCTGCTAACAAGTTCATTAATAACGATTCTATTAAAAACTGCCCCCTTAACTGATTCTTTGTTGAGCCTACTACTTTTCTAACCCCTACTTCCTTTGCTCTATCTAAAGCTTTAGATGTTGCCAAATTCACATAGTTTACAAAGGCACTAATAATGACAAGAAAAGCAACACCCAACAAGAAAAATACCGTTGCAGCATCTCCATTTGGTTCTGGCTCAAAAGGTTTATTAGAATACAAGTGAATATCCTCAATTTTTTGACTAATAACGCGGTCTGTTTCTAACTTACCTTCTTTTCGTAGTTGTTTATTAAATCCAATTAAATTCTGAGCAAAACTTTCGTATGTAACATTTTTGTTAAGTAAGGCATATGTATACGTGTTATTTCCACTCCAATTATCCTCGGTTTCCCCATATAATGCTTGCATAATAGGGTCTTTAAGCATCGTTGTATAAGACATTAACATATCAAACTTTAAATGGGTATTAGAGGGACTATCTGGTATCACCCCTACGATATTCAATAATAACTCCATTCCTGCTGCTGGTAAAGCTATTGTTTCTCCAACTACATTTGTACGATTAAAATATTTTAGAGCGATAGACTCTGTTACAACGGTTTGATTGGGTTGTGTAAGAAGACCTTCCTTTTCTCCATGTATTAAAGGGTATGAAAACAGGTTAAAGAAAGATGGGTCTATGGCATACACCTTTTCTACTATAAATTGTTTGTTATCAACTTCTATGGTTATGGTAGGTTCTCCTATATGATAAACTCTTGTAAAATCTTCAACCTCCGCCATTTCAGATTGCAACTTAGCCCCTAAAGGCGGGTTAGTTTCGCAATCTTGCGAACTCACTGTCTCACCATCCATAATATCATAAGTCAACCTTACAATTCTATTGGCCTTTTCATGAGTGTTTTCGTAACTCAATTCAAACCTCACATATTGAATAATTAATAAAGCAATAGCAAAACCAGTTGCAAGCCCTAATAAATTAATGGTGGTAAAGCTTTTATCTTTTATAAAACTTCGCCATGCGATTTTAAAATAGTTATGTATCATGATTTCGTTTTTGACACCAATATACCTTTAATGAATATTGATAATAGTTATTCTGTTCGTAAAGCCTTTACAGGATTAGCCGCCGCAGCTTTAATAGCCTGAAAGCTTACTGTAATTAAAGTTATAAACAATGCACCTAAACAAGCTATAACAAATACATCCCATCCTACGGATGTTCTATAGGTGAACTTTTGCAACCATTGCCCCATTATATAATATGCTAAAGGAGATGCTATTAAAAGTGAAATAATTACTAATGAGATAAAGTCCTTTGAAAGTAATAACCATAGTTGACTAATAGACGCCCCTAATACTTTTCTAACCCCTACTTCTTTAGTGCGTTGTTCTGCAACAAAAGATGCAAGTCCAAATAATCCAAGACAGCTAATAAAAATAGCTAGAATAGTAAAAACCTTTGCCAAACTAGCAATGCGTTCTTCGGCCTCAAATTTTCTACCGTATTCCTGATCTACAAACTGATAATCAAATGGAATACTTGGAAAGTTGTTTTCAAATACATTTTCAATTAAACTTAAACTCTCTCCAACACTTTTATTAGGATTCAAACGTAAATTATAATAACTGGCATTTTCGTATCCGTCAAAAACATACATCGCTTGCTTTACAGGCTCATAAGCAGATTGAACAATCATATCTTTAATAACACCTATTATTTTTAAGGGTGGGGCTGGGTCTTCTGTATCAGAATCCTTAATAAGCATCCCTATCGGATTCTTTAACCCCATATATTTTACAGCTGTTTCATTTAAGATAACAGCAGTGCTATCTGTTGCAAACTCCCTAGAAAACCCACGACCTGCAATCAATTGCACATCCATAGTTTCTGCGAACTCGTACGACACGGAGGTATGCGCTAAATCTTCTTGAAACCCTTCTGGCTTGCCGTTCCATGTATAACCACTCCTGTTAGACCAAACTTGTGTTGTTGGGCTGCTAGAAGTGGACATGTTAGTAATTGCTCCAGATTCTATAAACTGGTTTCTTATCATATCTGCTTTTCCTTGAAACTCCGGACTCATAACTGGAAGCTGTACCAATC
Organism: uncultured Algibacter sp.; assembly: GCF_947495925.1. Classification (GTDB taxonomy): domain Bacteria; phylum Bacteroidota; class Bacteroidia; order Flavobacteriales; family Flavobacteriaceae; genus Algibacter_E. The sequence continues at coordinate 193,528 of NZ_CANMAU010000004.1, read as the reverse complement.
CATTTTTATCATAGCCAATGGGTCGGTTTTTGCTATATTCAATTTGACTCATAACTACCATAGTGCCAATAATTAATGCTACGGAAAAAGTAAATTGCATGACTACTAAAATTTTTCGCGGTAAAGCAGAATAACGTCCTGCCTTAAAAGTACCTTTTAGAACACTTACTGGATTAAAAGACGACAAATACAAAGCAGGATAGCTACCAGAAACAATTGCAGTAAATACTATAAATAGAAATGCCCAAAACCAAAAATTAATATTTGACCATGGGAAAACGATAGCCTTACTTGCCAAAGTATTAAAACCACTTAAAAACAATAATACAATCCCGACGGCTACAAAAAAAGCAAATACAACTACAAGGAATGATTCACTTAAAAACTGCACAATCAATTGTTTACGATTAGATCCAATTGATTTTCTAATACCCACTTCTGTAGCTCTTTTTTCTGAACGCGCTGTACTCAAATTGATAAAATTAATACAAGCCAAAAGCAATACAAAAACACCAATTATACCGAACATCCACACATTTTCAATACGCCCTCCTGTTTGCACTCCATTTTCAAAATTATTACGCAAATGCCAATCTTTCATAGGTAATAACATAAGCTGAGGATTAAATGGCTCTATTGCTTTCCCAGCAACTTTCTTTTTAGCATCTTTTATTACAGCAGAAACTGACTCCATAGAGGCATTTTCTGTAATTTGAACAAATAGTTGAAACGAATTGTTTCCCCATTGATCCTTTGCATTTTGCATCCAATCATAAGTTTGAATCATCATTTCCCAATTACACACATATTCTAAATCAGAAAAAGAAGTACTCTCTGGTATGTCTTCATAAACAGCAGTAACCATTAAATCGCCTTCATTATTTATGGTAATTGGTTTTCCCATTGGATCTTGGTTACCAAATAAATCTTTAGCCAAAGATGCAGAAAGCATGATTGAATTAACCTCTTTCAAAGCCTTATGATCGCCTCGTAGCATCTTTAAATCTAATAACTCAGGAGCTTCTTCCTGCATAAAATTCCCTGTTCTTGAAATACTTACATCACCAACTTTTAAATAGTTTGAATTGTTCCAAGAAGACATGACAATATGCTTAAAATAATCGGCATAGTTTTCACGCAACTCAAACTCCAATGGTCTTGGAATGGAAGGATCTGTTCCTGTTTCCCCATTAAAAGTTTGACTTTGAAATATTTGAGCAACCTTAGATTTATTGGTGAAATAATCATTATAACTTAACTCATCCTTAATCCAAAGCCCAATCATTATTGCCACGGCCATACCTATGGCTAATCCAAAAATATTGATGAATGAATACACCTTGTTCTTAAGAAGGTTTCTAAACGCTATTTTGAAATAATTTTTGAGCATAATTTCTATAAATTACTGTTCGGTTTTTGATTGATTTTATTAATGCAGACTCACTACTTTTTTAATTTTCCATTTCCCTTTTTCATTATGCCAGATAATAATAAACTTTACAGGTGTTGATTTAACTTCAGGTTCCTGATTATTATAAAACTTATGAAAACCTATTTGAACTGCCCCATAATTTTTAATAGGATATACTTCAACACTTTCTTTTATTAAATTTCTAGTTACTTTTCCACAAATATTCCTTTTGGTTCCATCAATAATATCCGGTTTAGAAGTCATCAACCCGCCTTTATCATGAAAAAACTCAATATCATTACTATAAATATCAGCTTGTGTTGCTAAATCGCAAGTATTGTAAGCATTAAAAAATATGCTATCCATTTTCATAATACCATCATATATCTCTTTATCCGTTGGAGTATATGCTCTAATTTGAGTAGAATTCTTATCAACTGATACTTTACAGGACAAACAGAAAAAGGTTAATGTGAATAATATTGATATTTGTTTTATTCTTTTCATATTTTGATTACGCTCGATAAATTTAGCTTCCGAACTTCAGTACAATTAATTTGATTGACTTATTTTATACTGAAGACCTTCCACCTGTTCGGTTTTTGATTGATGATATTTTTTAAGCTAAAACATTCTCTGTAACCTTTTGGCCATCTAACATTCTTATAATACGATGCGTAAACTTCGCATCGTGCTCACTATGTGTAACCATTATAATGGTAGTTCCTTGTGTGTTAAGCTCGGTTAGTAAATCCATGACCTCATTACCGTTACTGCTATCCAAATTCCCTGTAGGCTCATCGGCCAATATCAGTTTAGGGTTATTAACAACAGCTCTAGCTACTGCAACTCTTTGTTGCTGACCTCCAGATAACTGCTGAGGAAAGTGCTTACGTCTGTGCATAATTTGCATTTTTTCTAATACCTCATGCACGCGTTTTTTTCGCTCTGCCTTTTTTACACCCGTGTAGATTAACGGAAGTTCAACGTTTTCAAAAACAGATAATTGATCTATCAAATTAAAACTTTGAAAAACGAAACCGATATTATGTTTTCGAATATTTGCTCGCTTACGTTCGTTATAATGAATGACTTCTTCCCCATTAAAAATAAAACTACCGCCATCGGAATCGTCTAACATTCCTAAAATATTAAGAAGTGTAGATTTACCACATCCTGAAGGTCCCATAATTGCAACGAACTCCCCTTTTTCCACTTCAAAGGATAATTTATTTAATGCTATAGTTTGTAATTCTTCAGTTTTATAATACTTTTCTAAATCTGTAATTTTTATCATGATAATATCGTTTAATACAATGTCAACTGGTTAGTATGATTTTTATATTTTGTTAGAATTTATTCTCTCTTTTAAAACGGTAACAGCCGCATTAATTACCGGGTCACTTTGACGTTCAATATCTTTTTCACCATTTAGCACCAAAACATCTGGAGAAAACCCCTTACCTTCAAAGTTCTCTTTATTCATAGAAAAGAATTGCTGATTGGATAAAGTAACATTCCATCTGTTAGGTAATTTAAATCTATATATGTCAGAAAACATCCCTTCAGTGTTATTTCCTATAATGGTAACATTGGGTAACCCTTTTAAAAGAAGTATAAACACCTCTGCAGCACTAGCCGTATAACAACTTGTTAATATAACAATGGGGTTTGTAAACTGCTTTTTTCCTCCCGACTTTATCTCTCTGTGTTTCATAGGCGCAAACTCATTTTTACCTTTTATTCGAGTGCGTTCATAGTGCCCTAGAGACGATTTCTCTGCGACAAACCTACTCGCCAATTTGTAAGCGCTACTATCCCAACCACCGCCATTAAATCTTAAATCAATTATTAATCCCTGTTTTTGATGTAAAGCCTCGATGGCTTCATCTATCGCTCTTTGATATTTCCCAGAAGTATTTTTTCGCGTCATTTCGTCCAGCCTTAAATAGCCATAGACATCTGAAAAGCGATATTGAAAATTCGTGTTTGTATTTTTGGCGACATTGTTTTTTACTGGTGCTGAAAATCCATTCTTCTTTAGCTCCTTATCAATTACATATTGAAATGCAACATATTTTTCTTCAGAATTAAATTCTAATTGAATATTACAAGCGTAAGAAGGTCCACACTCAAGTTTATCGTCTTTAAAACCAGGTAAGATCCTTACATGACCATCTTTTAACTCTTGTAACATTGCACAACAAACTTCGTAAAGTTCCTCGTTAGTAGTATTTTTATTTACTTGCGGTCTATATTTTTCATAAACTTTATTCCAGTTTATTTGTTTCAATTCAAAATTAGCATACCTACTATCAAACTCACTCCAAAGCGATTCAAAATTCTCTACTGGTTTATTGACGTCATTAACCTGGGTCAGTCCAATTCCGTGAAACAAAAAACTAAATAATATTATTAACAGGTTCCTCATTATTTCTTCAATACTAATTCTTGTTTATCGCCAAAATTATCATAGCTTGAAGTAATGACTTTATCTCCTGGAGATAAGCCTTCTAAAACTTCATAATATTGTGTATTCTTTGTCCCTAATTGAATATCTACTTTATAGGCTAAAGTGCCATCTTCGTTTAATTTAAAAATCCAGTTGCCTCCTGTTTTTTGGAAGAACCCGCCCTTAGGCACTAAAACGGCCTGCTTTTCTTGACTTAAAGCTAATCGAATTTGTAATGATTGCCCACGTCTTATACCTTCAACCTTTTCATCAAAGAGCATATCCACCTGAAACCTTCCATTAGTAACTTGTGTAAATACTTTTTTAATAGTTAGCACATATTCGTTTCCATTAAATTGAAATGTACCTTGTTGCCCGGTATATATTCTAGAAATATAATGCTCATCAATATCCGCTCTAACTTTAAAACCACTCAACACATCTATTTGCCCTAGGCGCTCCCCTTTATTTTTAGACTGCCCTATTTCTGCATCAAGCGATGTTAACTGTCCATCAACTGGAGCACGTACAACTAAATCTCCTACTTTTTTACGCATCAATTTTAACGCACTTTGGGTTCTTGCAAATGAGCTTTCTATTTGACCAGCTTCTTGCTTTACAGCAATAGAATCTTCCATAAGAATCTGTTCTGCAAGTTCCATTTGTTGCTTCTGGTTATTGTAATTATTCTCAGATTCCTTAAATTCCTGTCTCCCAATAGCCTTTTCTGCATACAACTTTTTATTTAGTTGATACACACGATCAGCTTCAATCAAGGCATTTTTCACATCTGTCATTCTTGTTAATTTATTAATAGTATTTTGTCTCGCTGCATTTTGCGAAATTTGCATTTGTGTTAATAAATTATAAACCGATGTTTCTTGATTTACTAAACTTAATTCTAAGTCGGTGTTAGATAGCCGAAGAATGGGCTCTCCTTGTTTCATAATAACACCATCTTCTACAAAAATCTCATCTACACGCCCTCCTTCAACAGCATCCAAATAAATGGTTGTAATTGGCATAACAACACCACTTACTGGGATATTTTCTTGAAACGCACCCTGCTTAATTTCACTAATAGAAATACGCTCTGCATCGACATTTAATTTAGACTTTCCTCCTGTTGACACAATTACAAAAATGATTAATGCTGCTATCACGATGCCACCCACTATAAGGCTTATGGTTTTCTTATTAAATCTCTTCTTTTCTAAAGGTATATCCATTTATCACTTCAATTTGCTTATACCATATGTAATACTGTGCCATAAAATAAAACACTAACTACCAGACATTTAAACACACTATCAATAATCGAAGTGTTCGAAAATGATACAATCATGTGCGGTATTAAAACACTTTTTAAGGTTTAAATATTTGTAGTTCAATAATTTCAATGAAGCCCGATAAAATTGTAATATTGTGTTTATGCTGTTAAAAAACGCAAACATATTAGTAGTAGATGACGATGAGGACGTATTAACAGCAATGCGTCTATTACTTAAATCTAAATCCAAAAGTGTAGTTACCGAACCTAATCCTGGTAATATTACTTCACTTATCCAGAGACAAAAATTTGATGTTATTATTCTAGACATGAATTTTACAAGTGTAATACATACTGGAAATGAAGGCGTATTTTGGCTAAAAAAGATTAAAGAAATTGATAAAGATGCATCTGTAATTTTAATAACTGCTTATGGCGATTTAGATTTAGCCATTCGTTCTTTAAAAGTAGGCGCTTCAGACTTTTTAGTAAAACCTTGGAAAAATGATAAACTTATTGAAGCTATTGGAGAAATTTTAGATAAAAAAAAATCTAAAAAAACTAAAGCTCATGATGCATTACATTCAAAATCCGAAATATTAGGAGAAAGTCCTAGTATGCATGATGTTTTTTTTAAAATTAATAAAATTGCTCCTACCGATGCAAACATTTTAATTTTAGGTGAAAATGGGACAGGTAAAGATCTTATTGCCAAAGCCATTCATGATAATTCGCTTAGAAAAAACAAACCTTTTGTAAAAGTTGATGTTGGTGCATTAACTGAAACTCTTTTTGAAAGTGAACTATTTGGCTATAAAAAAGGTGCTTTTACTGATGCCAAAGCAGATAGAAAAGGGCGGTTTGAAGCTGCTCATGAGGGCACTTTGTTCTTAGATGAAATTGGTAATATTAGTTTACAGCAACAAGCCCGTTTGCTAACTGTTTTACAGAATAGACAAGTAACACCCTTGGGCTCGAACCAGCCTATACCTATAAATATCAGACTTATATGTGCTACTAATTTAAACCTCAGCACCTTATCTAATGAAAATAAATTTAGAAAAGATTTAATTTACAGAATTAATACGGTAGAAATCATTATTCCGCCATTAAGAGACCGCTCTAATGACGTTGTTCTTTTGGCTAAACATTTTATTGAACTTTATGCCGATAAATACTTAAAGCCTCCTTTTACTATAGACAATGGTTTTATTAATAAATTAAAAAAATATCATTTCCCTGGCAATGTAAGAGAACTCCAATATGCTTTAGAACGTGCCGTTATAATGTCTGATGGTAATATATTAAATGAAACCGATTTAGTATTCTCCCCTATAGAAAATAGTACAGATTCCTTAGGCCCAAAAGATTTAAAACTTGAGACCATTGAAAAAAACACTATTTTAAAAGTGATCAAAAAAAACAATGGTAACATTTCTAAATCTGCAAAAGAATTGGGAATAACTCGCACTGCTCTTTACAGAAGAATTAATAAGTATGACTTATAAACGGTACAAAATAGCGTTAATAATACGAGTCATAACTTTATTTCTGTTATTAACAGCTCTAGCCTTTTCTCTTGTGAGATTAGATGCTCAAGAGATTTCGCCTCTCAAAACCATATTGGCTATTTTTCTAGCAGCTATTTCTGTTTACAGTGTTTTAGACCTTTTCAATTTTATTTTTAAGAGGTTCTCTGAAATGGACGATTTTTTCGAATCTATCAAGTATCGCGATTTTTCTCGACACTTTAATGAAACCTATGGAGCAGAAGATATTAGAATTTTACACAAACATTTTAACAATGTAAACAAAACAATAGTTCAAATTAATAAAGAAAAAGAAGAGCAGCATCTCTACTTAAAAAAAATACTAGAATTAATTAACACAGGGATTATTGCTTATAACATAGAATCTGGAAACGTGCTATGGGTTAATGAATCTTTTAAGAAAACGTTAAATATTCCCTCTTTAAAAAATATAAGCTTTGTTGAAAAAAGAAATACAGACCTTTACAGAGCCATATTCATGACCGATCATCATGATGAAACTCATATTTCAGTCAATATTAGCAACGAAAAAACCAAACTATTAATTTCGAGCTCTATTTTTCTAACAAAAGAAGGCTCCTTCAAATTAATTGTTTTACAAAATATTGATGAAACGTTGAACAAAAATGAGTCTGAAGCTTGGAAAAAATTGTTAAGCGTGATGACTCATGAAATAATGAATTCTATTGCGCCTATCTCTTCTTTAGCTGAAACTTTACAATCTAAAGTTGCTTTATTTATCGAAGATTCAAATGAAAACCCAATAGACATGAGTGATCTCGATATTGGTATTGAAAGTATTAAAAAAAGGAGTGAAGGACTTCTTAAGTTTGCAAAAACTTTTCGTAGTCTGAATAAAATTACTAAACTCAATTTAAGTAAGATTTCTGTTGCAGACCTATTTGAAACTATAAAAACTTTAATGCTGCCATCACTTGAGAGTAAGGATATAAAACTTCTTTTTAAAACTGAAAACCCAGAACTCCAAATTGAAATAGACATTTATTTACTAGAACAGGTACTTATTAACCTTATTCTTAACGCTGTAGAAGCTTGTAAAGATAGGCTAGATTCAAAAGTAATAATAACTGCGCAGAAAAATATTGATGGAAAAACAATAATAAAAATCTCGGATAACGGAAAAGGCATCCCGAATGATGTTATTGAAAATGTTTTCGTTCCATTTTTCACAACAAAAAAAACAGGTAGTGGTATAGGGCTAAGTTTATGTAAGCAAATTATGCTGCTTCATAAAGGAAACATTTTAATTAATAGTATTGAAGAAAAAGGAACTTCGGTAAAATTGATTTTTAACAATTAAGCCTTAACCAACCCAGTATTATCATATTAAAAACCTACCACTCCCTTAATTTATTTAAAGCTTCCTGAGCTTCTAAATCTTTTTGAGAAATCACTTTTAAGAATGAAGGATGCTGCTCAATGGCGTACTCTATTCTTTTTACAATATCGTTGGTAGTTTCATTATCGTAATCAATATCAAGAGGCTCTTTTATTTCAATAGTTTGAAGAATATTTTTTTTCTTAATTCGAAGCCCTTTCTTATCAAAAGACCTCCTAAACCCATCAATAACAATAGGAATTACGACCGGTTTATAACGCTTAATAATATGAGCTGTCCCCTTTCTAATAGGTTTAAATGGTGTGGTAGTTCCTTGCGGGAATGTAATTACCCAGCCATCATCCAGTGCTTTCCCTATACTAGAAATATCACTCATTTTAACTTGTCTATTAACATCTTTACCCTGAGATCGCCAAGTTCTTTCAATACTTATGGACCCCATGTACGCCAAAATTTTTGGTAGCAAACCTGCTTTCATGGTCTCTTTCGCAGCTACATAATAAATGTTTAGCTTAGGATTCCATATATATCCAACATTTTTTATGGAATCGACCCTACCGCTTAGGCTGGCATTAAAAACATGAAACATAGCAACCACATCGGCAAAATACGTCTGATGATTGGAAATAAATAAAACATTAGTATCAGGCAAATCTTTTAGGATTTCGGAGCCTTCAATTTGAAGTTCATTAAACCCTCTAAACCTTCTGTGGGTTAATAGCCCAAATACCCTAATGAGCCATTTTTTTAGAAAAAGTATATGCCCGAATGGATTTTTTTTAAACAATCCCATAAATCACACGTCAAATTGGTTGGTGAGTGCAAAGGTAATAAATATGCTAACTACACAAGTTCTTTTAACAGGTCTTTAATCTCGCTAAGCATCATAGCCGTGGCTCCCCAGACCACATGACCATTCAATTTAAAGGCAGGAACCTCAACCTCAACACTATATGAGGTGTTAACTTTTCTAATTATTAATGCGTTCTCACTTAAAAAATCATCTAAATGTACCTCTATTATAGATTCAACCTCATCATCCTGCTTTATAAACCGAGGGGTATTTCTTACTATCCCCAAATAAGGTTGTACATAAAAATTACTAGGAGGGATATAAACCTGCGATAACTCTCTTATAACTTGCATACTTTCTAAAGGAACTCCTACTTCTTCAAAAGTTTCTCTTAAGGCAGCGTCTTCTAATGAGGCATCGGCCTCCTCTAACTTACCACCCGGAAAAGCAACTTGCGCAGAATGAACTCCTTTGTATGTTTTTCTTAATATTAAAACGAACTTGGTTGCGTTACTACTATCTGGATAAAAAAGCGCCAGAACTCCAGCCTGCTTCGCTTTTTTTTCGTTTTCTTTTTGTTTATTTAAAAGTGCCCTACGAAAAGGGGGTACCATTTTAAAGTGTGATGTTTCCCCTGGTAGCGGTATATTTTTTATTTTTGATAGCGATTGTAAAAAATTATCAAAATTCATTTATGAGAATTATCCTTAGTTTTTGCTTCTTATTTCTTTTTTTGAACTGTGAAGATAAACAAACCAAAAAGAAAACAACTTTGGAAACTGAAGTTGCTAAACCTAAAAAAAAAGAAATTACAAAAAGTACTACTGACCTACCAGAAAGGGAATTTCCAAAGCTAAATTCTAGAAGTGCTATGGATTTTTTCCTAGAATACGACAAGCACCACAAAGAGAATACTGTACGCCTGACAACAGATTTTGGAAACATTACTATATTGCTTTTTAATGAAACAAAATTTCACCGATCTAACTTTATTTGGCTCACTAAACAGCATTATTTTGATGGTACTCAATTTTACAGAGTAATAGATAATTTCATGGTTCAAGCAGGAAATAGTGACGATAAAAAAACAGCTAGAAAACGCGCACATATTGGCAAATACTTACTTCCAGCTGATACGAAAAGAGGTTTTAAACATGACCGCGGTGTCGTATCAATGCCTAGTAGTGAAATTGACAATCCGCATAAATTGGCTTCGCCTTATGAGTTTTTTATAGTGCAGCAGCGAGGTGGCGCACACTTTTTAGATGGTGACTATACTATTTTTGGAAAAGTCATAAAAGGTATGGATGTGGTTGATAAAATTGCAGCTGTAGATACTGATGATGGAGATTGGCCTATGCGAAATATATTTATTCGAAAAGCTGAGATTGTTAGATAATTGTCACTTGCTTAGATAAATATTTGGCAAAGCTATTTTAAATTTTACCGCCAATAACCTAATTAATATAACCACAATGCCGGCTATAACAAATACTATATTATTTGGAATTGGAAAATTAATCAACAAGAAATACACAACCCCTCCTAGAATACATGCCGTAGCATAAATTTCTTTGCGGAATATTGCTGGAATTTCATTACATAAAATATCACGAATCACACCTCCAAATGTGGCAGTTATGGTTCCTAAGGCAATGCAAATTACTGAATGCAATTCAACATTTAACCCTTTTTCAATACCAACTACAGTGTACAAACCGATACCTATAGTATCAAAAAGAAACAATGAGGTTCTTAAATAGTTTATTTTACTTCTAAAAACTATAGCAAAAACAGCTGACCCTAAAATAATATAGGTATAAGTCATGTCTTGCATCCAACTTACTGGTGTTTCTCCAATAAGTAAATCACGTAAAGTCCCTCCGCCAACTGCTGTTACAAAGGCGATAATAAGAACCCCGAATACATCCATTTTCTTATTAAAAGCTACTAAAACACCTGAGATGGCAAAAGCTATTGTTCCTAAAATATCTATGATATAAAACATAATGTTTAACTAAATTTTGTAGCCAGTCGCGGATTGCGTTAGGGATGGAGCAATTATTGGAGCTCCTCGCAGAGAGCGACTTGTGAAAGCCTGACCCTTTGGGTAACGCCATTATAATAAGCCACTTACATATCTTGAGTATAGAAATTATAATCTTTTAAAACCACATCAACAAACTCCATATCACTTTTTTGCCGCATTGTTTTAATTCCTGCCACTTCCATAATTTTCGACCTCAATTTAATTAAAGTTTGATAATCTCTAGAAGCCCTTGCGATATTGAAGGTTTCTTTTATAATTCGAACGTCGTTATCTGATAGTTTTATAACATTAGGATAGGTAGGCTTATAATCTTCTTTTAAATTTTCTAATATCGTGTGATTAATGGTAACACTATCTTTTAAACCAATAACAGCTGTTCCGGCCGCCATATCACCTAAACGTTGCGTTTTTTTATTGAAAAGCATCACAAAAAAACCCAGACCAAGTATATAAACATCAACAATTCTGAAAAACCAGCGTACTACATAATCAGAAAATGAAGCCTGATACCCATCTATTTTAACTACCCTAATTTTCATGATTCGTTTACCAATGGTTTGTCCCTCCAGAACAGATTCTAAACCTAAAGTATAAAACATTACGGGGAAACCTAAAACCGTATTTATAGCTATTTGCGACCATTGATCCATGTTATCAAAGGCACCAAAAGTCCAATTTAAAACCATTAAATAACCAATTTTAATGACCATATCAATAATAAATGCCAATAACCGCTCTCCCGCTCCAGAAGCATTGAAAGATATTTTTACATTTTGAGTAGTGTTAATTTGTAACTCTGACATTTTATATTTTATTTTATCAAATATATGAGAGAAGTTTCATTCATCAAGCAAAATAAAGAAAAATGGTTAAGTTTTGAAAAAGCGGTCTTCAATAACGATTTTGAAAACCCTGATGAATTGGCTTCTCAATACATTCATTTAATTAATGACTTAGCATACGCCCAAACCTACTATCCAAAAAGTAAGGTTATAACATACCTCAACCAATTAGCGGCAAAGGCATTTCAAAAAATTTATAAAACGAAACGTGAAGATTCCAATAGAATTTTGGAGTTTTGGAAGGTTGAGGTCCCATTGATTTGTTATCAATACCGGAAATACATCTACGTGGCATTTACTATATTTTTAACTTTCACTTTTATAGGTGCTATTTCTGCTGCCAACGATGGTGAATTTGTAAGGTCTGTTTTAGGTGATAATTACGTGAATATGTCTTTGGAAAACATTGAAGCTGGAGATCCTGTGGCTGTCTATAAAAGCGGGAGTAACTGGGGAAGTTTTATTGGCATTACGATTAACAATTTAAAAGTAGGCATAATTGCTTTCGTTCTTGGGGTTTTTCTGGGTATTGGCACCTTGTATGTTATGTTTAACAACTGTATTATGTTGGGATCTTTTCAATATTTTTTTTATGACAAAGGGGTATTCTGGGAAAGTGTTAGAGGTATATGGATTCATGGTTCCATGGAAGTTTTTGCCATTGTTATTGAAGCCGCTGCCGGATTATTATTAGGAGCTAGTATTTTATTCCCAGGTACACATTCAAGGTATACTTCGTTCAAAATGGGCGCTAAAACGGGGATTAAAATATTGATTAGTACGTTCCCTTTTACCTTTGCTGCAGGATTTTTAGAAGGTTTTGTAACCAGATATTCTAACATTATGCCCCATTGGTTATCGGTTGGAATCATTCTTATAACTCTGAGCATTATCAGTTATTACTATTTAATTTATCCCTTTAAAGTCCAAAAGCAAATTACACAAACCCCAACAATAAGCGCGTTAAATATTTGAATAACAAATTCCTACATATACTTTTTTGTTTATTTTTCATGGGACCGTGTAATCAAGTCTATGCAACGCACTTCAGTCAATCTATTGCGACCTCTCGCTATTTCGATGATGATTTTAAAGAACGTTATTCTAGTGATAAATTTAATTACGAAGGTGAAGATTATGTTGGTCATACACCTCCTGGGTCTGGAAATTATGAAGATTTCAAAAATGCCAAACCCAAACAAAAAGAGCAAAATAATAACGATCAACTATCTATAAACCTCGGCCCTTTAAACTGGCTCTTTTATTTAGCTATTGCTGGAGCCGTTCTATTTTTAATTTACATTTTAGTAAATGAAGGTGGCTCAAGGTTGTTTTCTACAAAAAAGAATAAAACAATAAATAGCTACGACAATATCACAGCAGAGAACATTGAAGGCACAGACATTAATAACCTCATTAAAAATGCTGAAAACAATAATGATTATAGACTAGCGGTACGTTATTATTATTTACTGGTATTAAAAACATTAAGTATTAAAAATTATATTAAGTTTGAAGATGACAAAACAAATAGTGAGTATTTAAACGAAATAAGAGGCAAGTCCTTTAGCAAAGATTTTGATTACACTTCTTATCTCTATAATTACATCTGGTATGGAAAATTTCATTTACCCTTCGAAAAGTACGAGAAAGCTAAAGTTAATTTTGAAACCCTTTTAAAACAGGTTGAGAAATGAAGAAAGTACTCCCTATTCTAATCCTAATAGCAATTCTAGTTGTTACCGCTTCTATTTTTATTGGTATAAAACGTACTAAAACTATTGATTGGGAAGAGTCTTTTAACGAAAAAAGCAACAAACCATATGGTGTAAGTGTACTTTATAAAGAATTACCCAAGCTTTTTAAAAACAATAAAGTTAGAACAGTTTACCACCAACCGGCAAGCTACTTAAAAGCACATGCTGAAAATAGTTTTGGAGACCATGTGGCAGAAGGCAGTTTCATGATTATTGGAAATTCTAATTATTTAGAGGATGAATCTGTAGATGAGCTTCTCAATTTCGTGAATTCTGGTCATACTTTATTTATTTCTGATTATAATTATCATCAAAAAATACACGATACTTTAGGTATAGATATTGGCTTTATTGAAAATAAAAACGATAGTATTTCGTATCAATCTTTAAAATACCTTGATGTTAAAAACATAAAAATAGACCGAAATAATGGTGACTGCTATTTTTCAAGGTTTGATTCCATAAATTACAAAGTACTTGGCCATTCAAAAATTGATTATAAGCATGTTAACTTTCTTGAAATCCCCTTTGGTGATGGATTAATTTATCTGCATACTGAACCCAAAGCTTTCACAAACTACAACCTCCTAAAAGATAACAGATATGAGTATGCTCAGGGCATCTTGTCATATTTACCCGAAAAAGATCTTTATTTCGATTCCTACACTAAAATTCAAACAGGTTATGATGGCCATGTTGAAAAAGAGTCTAACCTCAGTTGGTTTCTTGAGCAGCTTTCGTTTCGGTGGGCATGGTACACAGCTATCGTTTTTGGTATTCTTTTTATGATATTTAATGCAAAACGCAGACAACGTATTATTAAAATAATTAAACCGCTACAAAACACTACGGTGGGTTTTGTAAAAACAGTATCAAATTTATACTTTGAAACGCAAGACCACAAAAACTTAATTAATAAAAAAATAATGTACTTTTTAGAAAAAATAAGAACCGATTATAACATCGACACGGCCATACTTGATGACAGCTTTATAGAAAAACTGACCTCTAAGTCAACCAAAAAAAAGGAGGATGTTAAAAAAGTAATTGATTTTATAAATTGGTTGAGAACGAAAAATGAGTTTTTCGAAGACAACTTAATTAAATTAAACAGACATATTGAATCATTTTATTCAAAATAATTATGGACGAAAACAAAGAGCCTCAAGATCACCAAAATTACATTCCACAACAGGAACCCACAAAAGTTTCAAATGATGGCGGTCCAAATGAAGATGATAACAGCATACAATTTCAAAACCGTTTAGATTTATCCGAACTTCAGCAAAGTATTCAAAAAATCAAGGCTGAAGTTGGAAAAATAATTGTCGGTCAGACTGACATGATAGATATGCTTATTGCTTCACTCCTTGCTAAAGGACATTCCCTAATTGAAGGCGTTCCTGGTGTAGCAAAAACCATTACTGCTAAATTATTAGCTAAGTCTTTAAGCGTTGGTTTTAGTCGAATTCAGTTCACTCCAGATTTAATGCCAAGTGATATTTTAGGAACTTCAGTTTTTAATCTAAAGGATTCAGAGTTTGAATTTAAAAAAGGGCCCATTTTTTCAAACATGATTTTGATTGATGAAATTAATAGAGCTCCAGCGAAAACACAAGCCGCTTTATTTGAAGTTATGGAAGAACAACAAATCACTATTGACGGAAAGAAGTTCAAGCTTGATAGTCCGTTTATGGTTTTAGCTACTCAAAATCCTGTAGAGCAAGAAGGTACTTATAGATTACCCGAGGCACAATTAGATCGATTTCTTTTTAAAATAGATGTTGATTATCCGAATTTGGAAGAAGAAATAGAGATACTTTCTAGAGAGCATCAATTAAAGGATAAAGTAAAAACGGATGAAGTCATATCATTTTTAACCGCTTCTCAAATTGCAGAATATCAAAATTTAGTATCTCAAGTTTTAGTAGAATCGCATTTGCTTAAATATATCGCGCAACTTATTGTGGCTACCAGAAGCAATCCCTTTTTATATTTAGGCGCATCACCAAGAGCCTCTATCGCCATATTAAAATCGAGTAAAGCTTTTGCCGCTATGTTAGGGCGAGATTTTGTTACTCCTGAAGATATTAAACGTGCCTCCATACCAGTTTTGCACCATAGAGTTATTGTTACCCCTGAACGTGAAATGGAAGGTATTTCTAGTAAGCAGATTATAAAACAAATTATTGAAACCGTTGAAATACCTAGGTAATTATGTTTAAAAATATTTTATCTTCAGAAGGAAGAATAAGAAGAACAGAGTATGGCCTTACTTATTTAGGATACACCATTATTGTAAATGGTTTTGTATTTGTTAGTGGTTTTTATGGTTTTGAGTATGCTGATTATGTTCAAATTGCTATCATTATTCCCCTATTTTATATTTTAATTGTTCAAGGAGCCAAAAGATGCCATGACCGGGGAAATAGCGGTTGGTATCAACTTATTCCTTTTTATCAGTTATGGATGATTTTTGCAGATAGTGACTATGGCCCAAATGAATATGGAGACAACCCAAAAGGCCTTGGCAATCATGAGGACATAGATCAAATAGGTAAGCCAATTGAGAATGAATAATCTATTATTATTTTAAAAAAATTCACATAAATCTTCTAATCAAATTTTGAAACTCCTTAAGGCATTTTACATACAACCACGTTTTTTTTATGCTGGCATAGGCATTGTGGTTCTATTTGCTTTAAGCTATTTCATTCCAATTTTATTTAACATTGCACAACTTTCTATTCTTATTTTAGTGCTCTTATTTTTTATAGATATTATAATTTTATTTGCAGGAAAACACAAAATTGAAGCCACACGTACAGTCCCTGACAAGTTTTCAAATGGGGATAGTAATCTTATTAAACTAAATATTTCAAACAATTACAGTTACACTATTCATTTAGAAATAATTGATGAAATACCTGAGCAATTTCAAATTAGAGATTTTAAGCTTAAGGAAACAATTTCTTATCGTAAATCTAAAGAAATTCAATACCACCTAAAACCTATTGAACGCGGCGAATACCATTTTGGTAGTTTAAACGTTTATGCCCGCTCTGTTTTAAATATTGTTGCTAAACGTTTTACATTTAATAGTAACGATATGGTACCTACCTACCCTAGTTTTTTACAATTAAAGAAGTTTGAACTATTAAACATCAACAAAAATTCATCAGAATATGGGCTTAAAAAAGTGAGGCGTTTGGGGCACTCTATGGAGTTTGAACAAATAAAAGACTATGTTTTAGGTGATGATTTAAGAACCATTAACTGGAAGGCTACCGCCAAGAAAAACCAGCTTATGGTAAATCAATTTCAGGATGAAAAATCTCAACCTGTTTATGCTATTATAGATAAAGGCCGCATAATGAAAATGCCTTTTAATGGTTTAAGTCTTTTAGATTACGCTATTAATTCAGCCTTAGTTATAAGCAATGTGGTTCTGAAAAAACATGATAAAGCTGGCATGCTATCATTTTCGAAACGCATAGAAAATGTTGTTGTCGCCGAACGAAGAAGTTCTCAGATGCAGCTTATTTTAGAGGCCCTATACAATGTAAAAACTGATTTTCATGAAAGTGATTTTAGTAGATTATATGGAAATATTAAACGTCATATAACACAGCGTAGCCTCATTTTAATGTATACCAATTTTGAAACTTTAGATGGCCTAGAAAGGCAACTACCCTATTTAAAAGCTATTAACAAAAACCATTTACTGGTGGTTATTTTCTTTAAAAACACAGAGTTAAGCGAACTCATTTCAAACAAAGCCGAAACCGTTCAACAAGTTTATGATAAAGTTATTGCAGAAAAATTTGCGTTTGAAAAACGTTTAATAGTTAACGAACTCCAAAAATATGGTATCTACTCCATCTTAACTATTCCTGAAAACCTAACGATAGATAGCATTAATAAATACCTTGAAATTAAAGCTAGAGGTCTACTATAAAAAAAGGCAACTAAATACAATCTAGCTGCCTTTTAATATTAATCGGTTAAACACTTATACTGATTGCCCTAACCAAGCTTTCATCATCCAGACAGTCTTCTCCTGTTCTGTAATAAAATCGCTCATCATGGAATTAGTTCCTTCATCATTAGCCTCATCAGACCGCTCTAATATTTGTCTTTCAATCTTTAAAAGGGCTGTCAATGAATCTATAATTAAAGTTACAGCTAATTCATCTTGAGATATATTTTTGCCAACAGGTACTACAGCCTTTGCCGAATAATCCTCAAAGGTATGTAAAGGTGTCTCACCAAGCGTTAACACTCTTTCTGCAATTTCATCAACCTTAACATTGGCATCGGTATATAACTCTTCAAATTTCACATGCAAATCAAAAAATCGCTTCCCTTTTATGTTCCAATGAATACCTCTTAAATTCTGATAATATATCTGAAAATTCGCTAATAAATGATTCAAATCACTTGCCAATTCTTTTGTTTTGAACGTATCTAATCCTAAACTATTTAATGTCATAATTTTTTTATTTTATTACAACAAACATAACTTATAATTAACCTTTATTTCCATAGATTTAATTGATAGTTTTTATACATTTATAGCCTAATTTGATATCATGACAATAACTCAATTATATTATGTTTTAGCTGTTGCCGAAAACCAAAATTTTACAAAAGCTGCCGAAAAATGTTTTGTTACTCAGCCTACGCTTAGTATGCAAATACAAAAACTCGAAGACCAATTGGATGTTCAAATTTTTGATAGAAGTAAAAAGCCAATAGAGCTAACTGAAGTTGGTAAAAAAATTGTGACTCAGGCTAGAAATATTGTAAATGAATCCTATAGAATTCAGGATATTGTAGATCAGCAAAAAGGATTTATTGGGGGAGAATTTAAGTTGGGAATAATTCCAACAATCATGCCTACGTTACTTCCTATGTTTTTAAAAACGTTCATTAAAAGGCACCCAAAAGTAAAGTTAAAAATTGAAGAGTTAACCACTGAAGAGATTATAGCTAGAATCAAAGATGGTCATTTGGATGCTGCTATAGCGGCAACGCCATTAGAAGACGAAAATATTAAAGAACGTGTACTTTATTTTGAACCTTTTGTGAGCTACATTCCAGAAGGTCATCGTTTGCATAGCAATAAAAAAATTGATGTTACGGATTTAGATATAAACGACATGTTATTACTTGAAGATGGGCATTGTTTTAGAGATGGTGTTATTAATTTATGTAAAGCTTTTAAAAACCATTCAGACGATCAGTTTCAATTAGAAAGCGGTAGTATTGAAACCTTAATTAAATTATCAAATGAAGGCCTTGGCATGACCCTACTTCCTTACTTACATACTCTTGAGATACATGACAAAGAGAAGAAAAATTTACACTTCTTTAATGAACCCTCTCCGGCAAGGGAAGTAAGCATCATTTATCATAAAAGCGAACTTAAAATGCAAATTATAGAAGCATTACAAGATGTGATTTCTGGTATTATTAGAGGAGCTATTGCTTTTCAAAATGTAAAAATCATTAGCCCGCTTCCTAAATAAAATGTTATAACGTTAAATTCAAGTAAACCGATAATTTATTTATAGCTTCTACATTATCGCCAAACAAACTTTGTTGAATGGGGAAGGTATAATTAGCTCCAATGGTAAATCTATTAAACACCACCTCAGAACCAATAGCGCCACTAAAACTCTCGCCACTAGTTTCAGGTAGTATTTCTCCGAACTGCTCAATTGAATTGTAAAAATCTCCTGAAACCCCAACAAAAGGCATAATAATGTGTGTTGTTTTTGGAAATGAGTAATAAACATTTGAAGCTAAACTAAACTGGTTACCAAAACGATAATCATTTTTATTTGCGGTTTTAAGGTAATATGTTGCCGTAGTATTCACGCCTATTTTACTGCCGCTATACCCGTGATTTAAAGAAAAAACACCATCTAAACTTCCCGTACCTAATTGAAAACCAGGATTAACCCGATCCGTAAGTTCTTCTTCAAACGCACCTGTAGGAAATTTTGCTCCGATTCCTATTTGTATTCTGTGACCAGATGGTTCTCGATCTACACTAAAAACTACTTCAGCATCTTTTTGTTTCTTATAAAATGTGAACTGATACCAACCAATAACATTCATATCACCTAGTCCATTAATATGTTCTACTCTGTCCTGAAAAGTGCGATACAAATCTTGATATGGAATAATGCTGCTCACATAAAATGACTCCGTAATTGGCACACGCCCCCATATCTGATAGGTATTAAAACTCTCTTTGCTGATTGGGGAGTTTTCAAAAATACCATCTTTAGACTCATAGTTCTGATAGATATACCTTAAACCAACAAAGTTGGAATTTTTTAGTGATCCAAAACCAAAACTACCTGCGCTTGTAGAACACCCACAAAGATCACATGTTGGTTCAAACAAACTATGTGAATGATTATCATTTGAGCAACAAGTCTTAGCTTCATTAACAAAAGGTAGAAGCATCAACGTCAAACTCATCCAAATAACTTTAAAATTCTGCAAACCTTTTATCATTTAAAAACTCGTTATCGGTTAATGTTTTTAAAAATGCTATAATAGCTTCCTTTTCATTAGTATTTAAATGAATTCCTAACGAACCATCTGCTTTTTTCAATTGCTCATCTACTTCACCTCCATTTTCAACCATGCCATCTGAATAAAAGTTTAGTACTGCCTCTAAAGTTCCAAAACGCCCATCATGCATATATGGAAAAGTCATTTCTATATTTCTTAAACTCGGCACTCTAAATTTGTAAAAATCAGATTCATACCCAGAAACACGTTGCCTTCCTTTTTCTTCAATATGTTTTGGGTTATACGGGATTCCATTATTTCTATAACTCTGATCTGAAAACAAATCTGTAGCATGACAAGATGCACATTTACTTTTAAAAAGAGTCAACCCTGTCTGCTCTAAACTTGTAAAAGGTTCGCCTTCTTCTTGTCGCATTACTTTATCGTATTTTGAGTTTGCAGATACCATCATAACCATAAACTGAGATAATGCTTTAAGCATACGTTCAGAATTAATTTCTGTTGTACCAAAAGCCTTCTCAAATAGCTGTGGATATTCAGGCAGGTTTTCAAGCTTCTCTAAAACCGAAGGAATCGTTTCGTTCATTTCAACTTCAGCAGTGATAGGAATTATTGGCTGCAAATCCAAATGAATCGCTGCCCCATCCCAAGTAAATTCATCAAAAAATGCTAAATTTTGGATGGGTTGGGTATTTCTAAAACCTTCCAATCCATTTTCACCATGGCTAATAGTATGTCCGTGGTGCGTAAATGCTGAAGCTTGTTCATGGCAGAATCCGCATGAAATGATACCGCTCGATGATAAATTTCCTTCATAAAAAAGCTTTTTACCAAGCTCAAATCCAGCATCTGTTGGGGTATTAGCCTCCAGGGCGTATTTTATTTCAGGAAAGTTAGAAGGTTGTTCAACCTCTAGAGCCATTGGCCCGGGTATATAAGCTTCATTATCATCATCAGAACATGACCATAACGAACATATAAAAGCTATAATTAATATTGTTTTTTTCATAACCATTAAATTAGCTTGATTAGGAATATACTTAATCAAGCTAATTATATTATGTTATTAATTATGCACATGATGCACCATAAACATTCCACTAACGTTAGTAGCTATTTGAGGCGATTTTACAGCATCAACATGAATTTGCGGAGCATCGTCTAATTTAAATTCAGTATCTCCCATAAGCGTATTGGACAAGTCAGCAACGATATGGACTATTGGAGTCATATCTGTTCTTACTCGAGCAGTGTTAGCTAAAGTCATACTAATTTCTTTATAATTATCTAGTGCTGTTCCATGACTTCCCATATGATATGCAAATGCGGTTTCAGTAGTTGTATCATCGGATGTATACAAACCTTCAAACACAAAAAACTTATAACCTGCTTGCCAAGACCACATCATGCCAGCTTCCTGTGCTTTGGTTAAAAAGTCTCCTTGACCATCGGCACCTTCCAAATATTTTGCTTGATCTACACCTAAACCATAAGTGATTTTAGTGTAATTTGCTGCTGGCACATCCGATAATTCAATCATTTGAGAATCTTCATTGGACTCATCAACAATAAAGTAAGATTCATTTTTGGGTACTACATAAACATGACCATCTTCATCTTCCAACTTAATATTACTAACAATATATTTTACTTTAGATATTTTAATTTTTTCTGTACCTGAAGCGTTGTAAGAACTTGTGTTTAATAACAAATCAGAATCTAGATAAGCATTATCAAATTCTACTGTTATAGAACCTGACCCTGTGATAACTTCTTCATTGTCATCAGATGAACATGATAGGATTGATATGGCTAGCATGATTAAACATGCGAATTTTATAATTTTCATTAATATTTAATTTAAAATAGATATGCTTTTAAGGCAAGCACCATATAGCCTAATGGTAATATGATTATCCCACGAAAATATGCTTGGTTTCCCGCAGTCATATTTCAATAAAGGACATTAAAAAAAGGCATACCACACCACTTAGTGGTATTAGCAGCACACAATTAAACCTGATTAGAGATCAAGCTTTATTTTAAATTAAATAATGGGAGGCCTGAATAAAGTCATATCGTGTAAGAACGAATATGTATTCATGTAGTTGTTTATATCCTTTGTTTTTTGGGGTAAAAACAATTTATCGTGTGTAAAAGAATAATCTTGAGGGTTATTAAAAATAGAATAAAAACATTCTAAAATAGCTATTGTATTTAAATTCCCATTCTGCGAGCCTTCATTAGTTTCAATTTGAATTTGCTTCGCTAAATGACATTTCCCATTACACTGTAGTTCAGGCTTATCAGTATTAATACAATAATTTTCAATAATGTAGTCTATATTTAACTGGTAGTATGCCACTTGCCCTAAATAATATGCGGGTCTTACTGATAGAACTAAGAATAATAGTATGGCAATACTTTTTTGCAATCTAACTTTTTTTGCAAATATAAATAATAGATTATCAATAAATATTAAAAAAGCGACCTTTTGGTCGCTTTTTTTATGGTTTTAAATAAATTAAACATTGATCTAACTCTGGGTTTTGCTGTACTAGAGAATGAATAAAAATTTTAAGCTCTTCTATCTCATAAGGCAATAAACGTTGTAACGCCTTTTGTACTTCTTTGCAAAACAATGTGGTGTCAAAACTGACTTTATTGAGTACAGTCTTTGTGTACTCTAGCATTGCTCTTGCCATTCTTTTTGTTTAGGTTTAGGTTTTAATAAATAGTAGATTTTTTTATAGGCTTTTCTTGTTTTAATAACATTTAAATGTACTAAAAAATTGCGTAAAATTGGCTTTTTAGAACAAAATTAACATTTTAAAATCGGTTGTCGCCATCTAATAAATCACCTAAACCTCCAAGAATACTACCTTCCCCTTTATCTTTACCTCCACCTCTTGGTGCCGAAGCTAAAACGCGACCAGCTAGCCTGCTAAATGGTAAGGATTGAATATATACCGTGCCTGGGCCTTGAAGCTTAGCAAAGAACAAACCTTCGCCTCCAAATACTGTGTTTTTAATACCCCCTACGAATTCAATATCATAATCTACAGTTTGATCAAAACCAATGATACACCCTGTATCTACCCTTAAGGTTTCTCCTGCTTTTAATTCTTTCATTGCCATGGTTCCTCCGGCATGAACAAAAGCCATTCCATCGCCTTCAAGCTTTTGCATAATAAAGCCTTCGCCTCCAAAAAGTCCCCGACCTAACTTTTTTGAAAATTCGACACCTATACTCACCCCTTTTGCTGCGCATAGAAAAGCATCTTTTTGGCAAATAAATTTGCCTCCAAATTGGGATAAATCAATGGGTATAATTTTTCCAGGATACGGTGATGCAAAAGACACATTACGCTTTCCTGAAAGATTGTTATAAAAAGCTGTCATAAACAAGCTCTCTCCAGTTAATATTCGCTTTCCGGCTCCTAATATTTTTCCTAAAAATCCCGAGTCTTTTTGAGAACCGTCTCCAAATATGGTTTCCATTTGTATACCATCATCCATCATCATAAAGCTGCCTGATTCTGCAACTACCCCTTCATTTGGGTCTAATTCTATTTCTACATACTGCATTTCTTCTCCGTAGATTTTATAATCAATTTCGTGTGCTGTCATTTTGAAAAAGTTTATTCGTTTAAAGATTTATTTGTTTATATGTTGATCTGTCAAGAGTTTTGTTACATCGTTTTTTAAATAATTAGCTTTCAAAGCCGATTAACCACAGGCTTTAAGTAAACTATTGAAACTATAAACTAACTTTTAACTTTAATACTCCACTCAAAAGTAAACGTCGACACTTCGTCCCCAATCTCATCAATTCCAACTGATTTTAAATCTACCGTTTGACCTTCACCTGTTTCTACGGCTTTACGCACAACCTCATCAATTAAATGTCCATCCTGACATGTAAAATGAATTCTACCAGTAGCTTTTTTTGTAAATCTTGCTTGATTTGAAGTCACTAACATAGAAATACGCTTTCCTGATATTTGTATTTTAGACATCATTAAAGCTCCTGTTGAAAACTCGGCTGCCATACCTTGTACTGCCCAAAACATAGATTTAAATGGATTCTGGTTTATCCATCTATGTTTTACAGATACCTTGCACTTTTCATCATCAATATGCTTTACTCTCACACCACATAGATACGCAGATGGCAGCTTTAGCATGCTAAAAGTATTTAGTTTACTTGGAGTCAATTTCATAAATTCACTATTTTATTATATCCGCATTTTCGAAACAAGATAAGATTTTATAATAATGTTGTGCTAATTTTATATTTAGTTTAATTTACATCGAAAAAAACGCCTAAATATATCCGTTAAATTTTAAAAAAATTAAACAAAAAAATCCCAAGCTTCATTGAAGCTTGGGATTTAACTTAATAACTATTCCTTTAAGATAGAGGAATACCTTATTTTTTTACCAACTTTAAAGTCCTTGAGCTAGTTTTACTAGATACTTTCAAAATATATATGCCTTGTTTTACTATTGAATCTGCATTTTTCAAATTGAAATCTAAAAGACCTTTGATGTCTTCAGAATAGATCACTCTTCCGTGTAAATCAATAATATCCAAGGAGTTAAAATCATGATTAGCCGGCAAATCTACTTTAAGACTGTTTTCAAATGGGTTTGGATAGACTTTAATTTTACTATCCGAAATATCAAATTCATCAGTAGACAGGTAGTTTGAATCTACCTTTATAACTTCTGTATCTTTCAATTCCAAATTCCCAGGCCATCCTACGCCTAAAACTCTTATAAATACGCGCCACTGATACCCTCCACCATTGGGAGGTAAATTATCTAGGTTAAAAACAAACTCTTTTTCGTGAGTCCCTGCTGGTTGATTCCCAAATTTTATTGTTTTAACTCTCCAACTATTATTTCTTAGTAATTGTATTACGATGTCTCTATTTTTATCGGTCTCATAACGTACTTTTATTACATTTCTAGTACTATTAATTATAGTGGGGTATTCAACAAAAGTTGAGACATTTAAGTCTTGATTAGCGTCTATAGAAAAACCATTTTGCACTTTTCTTATAGTAGTGTCATCTGTAACCGATTTCATAGAAGTAACTATTTTAAAAGTTTTCCCCCATTGTAATGGTGTACTTAGTGAAATGGTTACTGGTACCTCACCTGTTCCTGCATCTACCTCCACAATACTAGAACTAATAACATTCCCGTTTAGTTCTGCTAAATCAACCACAATAGACCTTGTTTCAACGGCAATATAACTCACTGTTAAAGGCATCTCTAATAAACTGTCTTCAAAGGTGGTAAAAGGATTAACCAAAGCGACTTCTTCGCCTGTAGGATTTTCTTCTTCTTCTTCACAAGTATTAGTTTCTTGTATAAGTGCAATTTCTGATGGTAAATCGGCTAGGTTTCTATCTTTAAATAAAATAATTCTATCTAGTTGAAAACCATGTGAACGACCACTTAAATTTAAGGTGTAATCTCCAGCCTCAGGAAAAACAACACTTACTCCATGAGATTCATGACTAATTTCTGCTGCACCATTCAAGGTGAAATCATCATCACTACGCCCTACATACTTGTAAAATTGTTTTAAAACGACCCCTCCATTTCCTCGAGCAATATCATTTGAAAAATAAAACCAGGCATCATTACCTAGATCACTTCCTTGTTCTTCTGGCGGCTGTCTCATTGTCCATTTAAAGGTATAAGTTCCCGGATTGTTTATTTTAAAAGTATATGAAATATTATTTGCTGAGTTTACATTTTGATAAGAGTTAGGACCATCATAGTAAATATATTTACCACTTGATGCTTTAGCGGCATCATTTC
This sequence comes from uncultured Algibacter sp., assembly GCF_947495925.1. Lineage (GTDB taxonomy): Bacteria > Bacteroidota > Bacteroidia > Flavobacteriales > Flavobacteriaceae > Algibacter_E. The sequence continues at coordinate 167,653 of NZ_CANMAU010000004.1, read as the reverse complement.
CTATTTTCCACGCACCTTGCAGGTTAAAACGTTCGGCTTCAAAAACCAATAACCCGTCCACTTCTTCTGGGTCGCAATCTTCTTCTTCTGGATCGTTTGCTGTTACCTCAACACATTGAAAATCAACAGATCTCCAACGCCCACGAGCCCATGCAAATCCATCACCTTCAGGAATAGTACCATTGGAATGCGTGTTAGACTCTATCTGAAAAACATCTCCCTTTTTAATTGCAACATCCGTAAAAGTATGCGTAAAAGGTGCCATATCAGTGATTGCAACAGGGTTTTGGAAAGACCCTACTAATTCTCCAGAAATTCTAAGGCGATATGTACTCTCTCCATCTTCTTCGGTTAAACTTGTTATCGTAATGTCATAGTTTCCAGTTGGGCCATCAAACACTTTTTGGGTTGCACCAAATTGGTCTTTATACTGCACTGCGTCTACGGCAATTGCATTCCTTCCTACATCTTTATAACTTATTACATAAGGATCTATTTGCGACATTTCGAAGTCTTGCACGCCATTAAAACTAAAATCTTGACAAGGTGTTGTAATTACTTCTGGCGCTACACCCTCACCTACAAAATTTTCGAATTTATTTGGATTTCCAAACTCATCATCAAGAAGTAAATACCATACCATACCTGCATCTGACATATCAGCTTTATTAGATGGGTGGAATATTAATCGGGAGTATAACCATTTAATATCTTCTCTATCATGATCACGTATCCAATAATAAGGTGAAAAATCTGTTCCCGAACACCACTTTACTGCAACATTATCACAACCATTTTGATCCTGAATTTTCTTATATTTAATTCTATCTCCACTTAGTGTAATAGTTTGCGCCATGGTATGGTGAGCCGTTCTTCGTAAATGGTTATCATTGTATCCACTATGAGAAATTACTTGTACATGAGAAAGAGGATCTAAATCGCCATCGTTTACAACTTGCTCAACAGCTTGATAGAAAAACTCAGAAGGCCCCATGTGTATAAAAAACAAAGGATTATTTTCCGTAGATTTTTTAATTTCGTTTACTAAGTGCGTAATAGCTGTGGATGGATTTACAGGAACATCAAAAAACCGTGTACTATCAAAACCCCATCTTTGAATGGCACCATTTACAGCATCGGCCATATAATTTATGGAAGACGTATGCGCTGGAGCACCAATAAAATTATTATATGAATAATGCACTAATTTATCTTGTAATCCTGCTTTTGCAAGCATAGCTAATGCTGCAGGTGTACCACTCCAATCATCAGGATCGGCCTTAGGCCATTGTGCTTCAGGATGATCATCGGCTTGATTGTTTCCATCTGCACTTATAGCAATTCGATGGTTATCATAACCAAGTGCTTGAGAAAACACTTGACAATTCAATAAAATAGCAAAACATAATGCTAAATGTTTAATGTTTAATTTCATTCTTATTTAATTTTAGTTGTTATTGATTATTACATTTTAAGAAGCAGAATTAAGATACCATGGGTAAAAAATTTAAGTAACCTCACTGAAACCTTGAATGTAATTTATTGATACACCAATACTAGTAAATAGCTTTAAACACAAGGGTTTTTATCACTTTACAATAACTATACTAATAGCTGTTTTTTAGATATAATCCTTCTTTTTGTGATAACTGACATTTTACTTCATTAAAAAAAAGTTTTAAGTCAATGAAGATTGAAGTTACTTTTCTGTGGTTCTTCTTTTTAAAAAATGTTAATTTTATGTTAATTTTTAGTACTATGCGTAACATAATACCTTTTTTTAGACATATATTTGCATAAGAAACTATTATATGTTTTAACATCAATCAAAAAAATCATGTTAACCAGTCATCAAAAAAACATCGCCACTTTTATTCATTTATCTACTTTTAGCAGGTTTATTATCCCTTTTGGAAATTTTATTGGTCCCATCATCTTATGGGTTAGTAATAAGGATAAATCTGAGTTTATAGATGAACATGGGAAGCAAGCTATAAACTTTCAAATAAGTATTTTGCTTTACGCCATAATTTTAGGAACCCTTACTATTCCGTTTTTCATTTTTAAAATATTTAACGGAATTGAGTTTATAGACTTTAATGGATTCAATGATTTCCATATCAATTTAGGAAAGCCTTCTCTCTTACTATACATTGGAGGTGGTTTAGGAGCTTTAGCCATTATTGGCTTTATACTAGAACTTATTTTTATAATTATGGCTAGTTTAAAAGCTAGAGACGGCAAGTTATTTCAGTACCCACTAACCATCAATTTTTTAAAATAAAACATATCATGACTCATAACGAAGACTTTATTAGAATACAATACTGCGTTAGGGATTGCAGTGAAAAGCCCACAGCGAGGTACGAGCGAGGACTTGTATCGTAAAGCCCGACCCTTGTGGTAACGCCAAAAAAGATAAAAATTTCATCAATATAATCATCAATCTGTACTGAACTTGTTTTAGTATAAAATCAATCAAAAAATGAACAGTTTTACAACATTAAACGAATGACACTATGAAGATAGAAAACACAAAAGCACAAATGCGCAAAGGGGTTTTAGAGTTCTGCATACTATCTGTCTTAAAAGACAATGATGCTTATGTAGCAGAGATTTTAGGCACCTTAAAAGACGCTAAGCTGCTCGTAGTTGAAGGTACTATTTATCCTTTACTTACGCGATTAAAGAATGCCGGACTTCTTAATTACCGTTGGGAAGAATCTACATCTGGACCACCAAGAAAATATTATGGTTTAACCGAAACAGGAAAACTATTTTTAAAAGAATTAGACACAACTTGGAGTGAATTACATAATGCAGTAACTATAGTAACAAGCCAAAAAACAACAAAAAAATGAATAAGACAGTCAACATAAATTTAGCAGGTATATTTTTTCATATAGATGAAGATGCGTACTTAAAATTACAACGCTATCTTGAGGCTATAAAACGTTCATTTACCGACTCGCAAGGTCGATCTGAAATCATAGCCGATATAGAAGCTCGCATAGCAGAACTATTTAGTGAGCGTGTACAGAACGAAAAACAAGTCATTAGAATTAAAGAGGTGGACGAAGTTATCTCAGTTATGGGACAGCCCGAAGACTACCTTGTAGATGATGAGATTTTTGAAGATGAACCACAACCGGCATACAAAGCAAAATCAACGCCATCAAAAAAATTATTTCGCGACACTGAAAACTCATATATAAGCGGAGTATCTTCTGGTCTGGGCCATTACTTTGGCATAGATGCTATATGGATTAGACTCGCATGGATTCTACTCATTTTTGGAGCTGGAACTGGTATTTTACTATATATTTTACTTTGGATATTAGTACCAGAAGCCAAAACGACAACCGAAAAACTAATGATGACGGGGGAACCTGTTAACATAAGTAACATAGAAAAAAAAATAAAAGATGGCTTTGAAAGTGTAACAGATACCGTAAGCGGTGTTGCCAAAAATGTGTCGGATTCTGTCTCGAACGCTGCCAAAAATGTAGATGTTAAGAAAGGGGCAAACTCGATAAAATCATCATCTCAAACTTTTTTCGATGCAGTAGGTAATGTGATTATGTTTTTCTTTAAAGTACTCGCGAAGTTTATTGGCATATTACTCATTATTATTGGAGCGGCAACACTTATTGGCCTTATAATTGGTTTGTTTTCATTAGGCATTGTGGATATTATAAATATCCCTGGACTTGATTTAGTAGATATTGCAAACACGGGAAACACACCAATATGGCTAGTATCCCTTTTAGCATTTTTTGCAGTTGGTATTCCGTTCTTTTTCTTGTTTTATCTTGGCCTTAAAATTCTTATAAACAACTTAAAATCTATTGGTAACATTGCTAAGTTCTCCCTATTGGGCTTATGGTTACTATCTATAGTAGCATTGGTAGTCATAGGAATTCGTCAGGCTAATGAACATGCTTTTGAAGAATACCATATTGAAAAAACGGAAATTCCTATTACTGCTGCAGATACTTTGAATATTAAAATGACTCATAATGAAAACTATAATGCTGGGTTTTACAGAGGTAGAAACAACTTCAAATTAGCCCATAATAATGATGGAGATAAAGTTATTTATGCGTCAAATATTGAGATTTTAGTAAAATCTACCACTGACAGTATCGCAACTATTGCCATAGAAAAAAGTGCCGATGGCAGCAGTTATGATAAAGCCATTGATCGTGCCAAAAACATTAATTACAACTTCGAGCTTAGAGACAAAACATTAATTCTTGACGCTTACTTAACCACAGACCCTATAAATAAATATAGCGACCAAGAAATTGACATCATTCTTTATATTCCTGAAAAGACAGTTGTTTATTTCAACAACAGTACGAAAGCGTTTCTTAACTATAGAAAACATAATGGCAATGTAATTTCGAGCAAAAGCACAAATCATTTTATGAGAATACTTGATAACGATTCTGAATGTTTGGATTGCCCTGTCGAAGAATTTGATATATCTGTAGATACTGAAGGTGTGAAAATTAATGATGATGGTATAGAAATCAATGCCGATGATAGCCGCATAAAAATTGACGAAAATGGTGTTAAAGCGGAAACAGAAGAAGTAAAGGTTAATATTGATTCTAACGGTATAGACATACAGACTGAAAACTAACAACTCGTCATTAAAAAACAACATTTCAGATATTTAAGTTATTAATCACAAAACAAAAAACAGATATTTGAACAACCAATAAACATAAATTAATCATCAATCAAAAAACGAACAATCATGACAACACTCATCAAAATTATTATAGCCACATTATTAAGTTTATCCCTTTTCTCTTGTAATTTCGATATCAACATGGGAGTCAAGGGTAACGGGGATGTAGTCACTGAAGATAGAACTACAAATGAACCTTTTTCCACGATAAAAGCAGCAGAAGGTTTAGATGTTTATTTAACGCAAAGTGATAATGAAAGTATTTTAGTGGAAGCAGATGAAAATTTACAAAGCCTAATTATAACCGAAATTGAAAATGGAGTATTAAAAATACATACAAAACAGAATATAGGCTCTGCTACTTCAAAGAAAATCATAGTGAGTTTCAAGGATATTTCAAGCATCATTTCAACCAGTGGTAGTGATGTTTACTCAACAAACACGATTTCTACTGAAAGTTTGGAACTGCAATCAACCAGTGGTAGCGATATGAAGTTAAGTGTTAACACATCTGTTTTAAACTGTAAATCGACAAGTGGTAGTGATATGCGCATATCTGGCACTACTTCAAAACTAAATGCTGAAGCTACAAGTGGGAGTGACATAAAAGCAGCAGATTTGCAGGCAGAATCTAGTCGTGTAAAAGCTACTAGTGGCGCAGACATTACTATAAACACTTCAAAAGAACTAATAGCGAATGCGAGTAGCGGGGGTGACATAATGTACTATGGCAACCCTGTAAAAGTGAACAAAACGGACAATCCTTCTGGAAGTATAGAAAAGAAATGACTCTACTTAAACAATCTAAGACTAAAACACTCCTGAAATAGAAACTTAGGAGTGTTCTTTTTAGTAAAAAAACTAAACATTCTCACTCAATCTTGTAAAGGAAATTGAAAAACTATTTTCCTAAGTCTTATAAATGTTTCGGGGTATTAATTGCTTCTTTAAGCAAATACACTGTAGAGTTTCCAATCCAAATGGACACGCCATTTTCATCAGCAAACCATTCCCGTGCGTCATGATTTTTTAAAAACGATCTAAACATTGCTTGACATCAAGCTATATGAGTTATACTAACTTACTGATTAATTTAAACTTATGCCTGCATATAAACAACAATTAAGTAACACCAAGACTATAAATAATTTAATCCTTTTTATTTTCATTTAAATTACTTGTTTGCTGTTCAATTCTCGCACGTTGCTTTTCACTCAGTCCGTGCTTGCTATAATAAAACTCGGGAGAATAATTATAATAGTGCTTCTTCATTTGGTCATCATGAATACTTACACTCAAGTCACAATCAAACCGTGTCAGAATAGTATGATTATACTTCCAGTCCCCGCCCGCATTTATAAAATGGGAAATCCCCCAAGAGATACCTTTCCCATCTTTAGTATCTGTAAAAGCATCTGGTATATATGGTCCTGCAGCAACTGGCAATAATTCAGTAATTGAAGCAATTTCAAAATTAACCCAATCTTCAGCATATTGAATAGTGTTATGCTCCTGTCCGTCCCGTTGAACTATTGCCGCTACACCTTTCTTAAAGGGGAACAATGTTGTTTCATGACCAGAATTTATCACAGGATTTAGTGGATGCTTAACAAATGGTCCTAATGGGTCTTCTGCAATAGCCAATCCTTGCATACGAATCTTTGAAGGTTTTAAATCTGGTTTTTTATCAAAATCTCCTTTATAATAAAGATAAATTTTTCCATCATGTACCAGAGGATAAGGGTCATGAATAGAATATTGATCCCAAGAACCTTCCGAGCCATTTGGAATTACAACTTTACTAGCAGATATCCATGGACCATCTGGCGAATCGGAATAGGATACCGCTACAGGACAAAAATCACCTCTCAGACCACTCGCTTCCATAAATGCCTGATAATATAAATAATATTTGCCCTTCCATTTTAAAATATCTGTGGTTGTAACCGAACGCCATCCAGGTTGAGGTTTTGGTGGACGTGGCACAGCAACCCCTTGCTCTTCCCAAATAAAGCCATCATTTGAAGTGGCATACCATATATCAGATAAGTCCCAATCTGAAGAAGGAATAGTGTCATTCGCTTCTTTAGCACGAGCCATTCCTACAGGTTTTACCGGTGTGTGCCTGTAAGTATACCAAACATAATACTTACCGTTTTCAAAGATCACTTTAGAAGGATCTCGACGTGTTATAGTACCGTCTCCATTATTATAATCAAACCCCTTTAATTCCGTGTACTTAAATTGTGTATATAGTTCTGTTTGCTCAGGTCTTATCGATTCATATGCGTCATAATTTCGCGCTACGGCAGCACTTAAAGGGCGATCTGGCTTGTCTTCTGGTATAAAGAAAGGAAACTCAAAACTGTCTTTATTCTCTTCAATGTTTATCTTTAAAGAAGTTTCACATGAAACCAACGAAACCATTAAAACAAGAAGACATACAATTCTTTTATTTTTTTTCATAATTCTTAAAATTCAAAAATCAAATTAATTACAATGGGGTTATCATCATTTCCAAAATAGTTTTCAGAATTCCCCTGTGGCCCCATTTTATCTCCCATTTGAAACTTTGTGCCAATTGCAGGGATATTCTTTACAAATGAGATATTACCTTCTGGAAAATCTACTGAAACTCTATGATTTGGATCTTCTTTTGGTTGCTGAGGCGTTAACATTCGCAAAAATGTATTTTCCGAATTACAATACACTGTAAATCCATTATCATGTTTTCCTTTTAATTTCATCCAATACAAACTTGAAAAGAAGCCTTTAAACTCAGGATACACAAAACCAGATTCGCCTGTAACCGTGTTATTATAATCGTTTTCCCAAACTTGAAACTTAGTACCCTTCATTCTATTACGCCAAACTCTGTATGGGCCATCTCCTAGCCATTTCACACCTAAAACTTCTGTTTCTGGATAAGAAAATGTTATTCCTTTAAAGCCTTTAACTATTTTCTTTCCTTTAATTTCAAGATACAAATCAAGTAATCCGTTTGAATGGATTGTCCATTTAATAACATCGGAACTATATTCTTTATGTTGTGCCCAGGTTGGAGATTTATCAGTCATTTCAAAAATGGTAATTAACTCTACTCTATCATCTAAAATGTTAACCTTGACAGATTCAATTTTGTCTTTATGATTGAAAATAATAGGACCATCACTTAACGGAATTACTTTTTCGTTTTTTTGAACTTCTTTTAACACACTAGTTTCTTTAGAAAACACATAGCGCATATTGTTGGATGAAACATAAACCAATCCATTTTCTTCCCATGTTGAGATTTTTCCGTTATTGGAAATTTTCATGTGGGCTTTATTGCTTTGTTTGGGTGTTTTAACAGGATATGTCCATGTAAAAATTTCTTTACCATGTTTGTTAGTTGCTGTTAAATGTAAAGCATCCGCTGTTCGCCAAATTTCAGGTAACTTCAACTTAAAATCGCCTTTAGCTAAAGGTTCTAAATCTGGTAATTCTACATGGCTTTCAGAAATAATCTCAAAATCAGTGTTGCCATGCGGTCCATTAAAACGCACCCATTTAGCAGTCATTTTACAAGCTTTTAGATTGGTAAAATGATACCGGTTTTCAACTCTAAAAACACCATTAAAATCAGGTTTAATGTACCGCTCTTCTATATGAATAGGAGACCATACTTCCTTTATTGTAAAATAACTAGCTTCCTTCTCACCATAAGGTCCAACAATACCATCTGCAGCATGGTTACCGTCAGTATCTAAAACACCATTTTTATCTGTTCTTACCACAGCTTCATCTGCAAAATCCCATAGAAAACCACCAGCAGAAAGCGGCATATTCCACATTTGTTTCCAATAATCTTCTAAACCAGCACCATGACCTCCATCATATAATCCATGTAAAAATTCAGTGGGGAAATAGATTTTATCTTTCGCGTAAGTATCGTAAGCAAAAATGTGATAACTTGGGTAATGCATGGTATTGGTTTTATTAAAAATATTCCAAGGGTGAATTACTTCTCGTTTTTGAATATCCCAAAAAGCATAATCGTCATCCAACTCGCTATTCCAACCTGTTTCATTTCCATTTGCCCAAAGTAAAATTGAAGGGTGATTTACATCGCGTATAACAGTTTCTTTTACAATTTTTTCACCAACTTTGGTGTCTAAATGCGGTGAATGCCATGTGCAAACTTCATCAATAACAAATAAACCTAAAGAATCACATGCATTGAGAAAATGTACATCTGGCGGATAATGAGACATTCGCACCGCATTCATATTCATATCTTTCATCATCTTTATATGTTCTATGCTTAATGTTTTAGATGTTGTCCTTCCAGAAGATGGATAAAACGAATGCCTATTTACGCCTTTAAACTTAATGCGCTGACCATTAACGTAAATACCATCACTTTCTACAACCTCAACAGTTCTAAAACCAATACGCTTAATGACTTGATGCAATACTTTTCCTTTTTTATCTAAAATTTGAATATTCAAATTGTAAAGGTTTGGAGATTCAGGATTCCATGATTTTATGTTTTTAGCTTTGGTTGAAACATGCCATTTATCAGTTAAATTCGAACTTTCAATTGTTAAATTTTGTACGTCTTCTCCATTCAAATTTGATAAGGATAAACGTATTGATTTTACTTTTTTTGATGTTGAAAAGACATCAGTTTTTAGTGTTCCATCAGATTTTGCATCAATTGCTACTCGCTCTATATGATCTTTTGGTAAAATTTCTAAGTACACGGGGCGAAATATCCCTCCAAAAATCCAAAAATCTGCATTTCGCTCAGCATGATTAATGGATTCGTTTTCAGAAACTTTATTCACCTTAACTTCTAAAATATTTTTAGTTCCGTACTTAAGAAGTTTTGAAATTGAATATTTAAACTCATAAAAAGCACCTTGGTGAATTTCTCCAGCAAGCTGTCCATTAATTTTTACTTCAGCATCAGTCATTACGCCTTCAAATACAATCCTTACTTCTTTATTTCCCCATTCTATTGGTGCTTGAAATACATGTTCATAAAGTCCATGCTCGTCATGTATTTCTTTTTTAGATTTAGCATCATGACCGTAGTTATAATTACCAAAGCCTTGTAATTCCCAACAAGACGGCACACCTATTTTTGTCCATTTTTTACTGTTCATTCCATCAGAACAATAAAAATCCCATTCCACTAAATTATCTTTATCCGTTCCAGACAGATAGTGTATTTCAGTTTTTAAACTGTCTTGAGCCACAACGAATTGTTGTAAAAGAACCATGAATACAACTAGAAGTGGTTTTAATTTTTGCATCATATATAGTTTAGTTAAAATTGACGTAATTTTTAGCTAATAAATTTAATCTTCTAACTATTACGGTCTCAAATCTAAGGGAAGTTATTTATTTTCGTAACTTTAACGCACCTTTAACGGTATCTATAACCGTTAAAGTATATCTATTTTATCAATACCCACGTATTATCTATCCAATGTTGCCACAATTTAAAGAGCATCAAAAGCAGAGCCTTGTAACCAAAATAAAAGAGAGCAATACCTTTAAGAACGCTCCTACAAGCATAGCTCTTTTGCAATATTTATTTGACGCAACAACTAAAGACACCGATTTAAAAGAAGCAGTTATCGACATTGAGTTTTTTGGAAAACAAGCTTCTTTAGGCAAGAATACTCCAAGAGTTAGGGTTAATGTCTTTAACTTAAGAAAAAAGCTAGCTGACTATTATATATCAGAAGGCGCAAATGATGTTTGGGTCTTAACAATTGACAAAGGACAATACCGGATTCGATTTTATAAAAAAGAATCAAAAAGCCTATCTACTCTAACACTAAGTTGGTCAAAAATAATACCTTATGCAGGGCTTCTTATTACAATTTTAATAATTATTTATACAAACACCACTCCTAAACCACCTAAGGTATGGGGTAAATTTCTTGATAATAATATAACTACAAATCTTTTTATTGGTGATCACTTTGGAGTAACGGGAAAAACAATTACAGGTGATGTTGGATGGACAAGAGACTTTAACATAAACGATGTAAATGAATTTTACGATTTTTTAGAAAAAAACCCTAAACTTAAGAACTCACTTAAACCAGCCAATTACTCCTATACCACAAGAATGGCAGCCCTTGCCACTCAACAATTTCAAATATTATTTCAGAAGTACAAAAAAAACTTCAATATTCGATTTTCTACTCAAACCTCAATATCAGAAATAAAAGAAGGCAATGCCATATATGCTGGTCCTACCAAAAACAACAATCAGTTTATTCATTTTTTTAATGAAGGAAACCCTTATTTCAAAATAACAAACGACTCTCTTATTCTTAATAATCATCCTGAATTTTCAAATACCAAATACTGCATTAACAAAGCAAACTACACTGAAGAATATGCTATTGTTTCAAAATACTCAAGCATAAACAACACTGAACATTTTGTGTTTTTTTCTCAACACGATATTGGAGTTATCGCCACTACAGAATACTTCACAAACAAAGATAGTCTAGCGCTTTTTAAAGACAATCATCTTAAGAACTCTGAACATTTTACTGCTATTTTTAAAGTAAAAGGCCAAGACAGGACAAATACTAATATTGAACTAACTCAGGTAATTTCTTTTTAATTTATAACTTTTAATAATTAAGATTTCTCTTTATCTCAAATCCAAAAGTAAATCAAATAGCAATATTCCATTTTGAAGTCATTTTAGTTCAAAGATCAAGGATAAATATTCATCATAAATTAGTAATAACAAGTCAAATAATCCCTTGCTAAATTTATTACATAAAAAACTTACTACATTTACAAAACTCTACTTTTAAGTTAAGTAAAGTTTGTTTCTTGTTAATATTTAAATTGGGAATTTAACCTGCGGCAAGGACTTTAGCTAACCTTAATCGAGCAAAAACCATATTCTATAGTTACAATTAAACAACATAAAATTACGTGAGTCTAAATTTAAACCCACTCAAAAACCACTTTTACATTCAAAACCAAAACCCACAACTACATAAGTTGAAAACCAAATTAAAAATAGATGTATGTCAATAAATAAGACTTTAAAATCAACTAAAAAGCGCTACAATATATTAGCTCTTATTTTTGGCACTGTAGTTATTAACTACCTTGATCGTACGAATATTTCCGTTGCAGCCTCTGCAATTAGTGAATCTTTGGAGCTAACCTCCGTTCAAATGGGGTTAATTTTTTCTGCGTTTGGTGTAGCCTATGCTGCTTTACAAATTCCAGGAGGCCTTATTGTTGACAAAGTAAGACTACGATTGCTATATGCCCTCATGTTATTTTTATGGTCTGTAGCTACACTATTTCAAGGGTTTGTAAATTCCTTCAAGCTTCTTTTAGGATTAAGAGTAAGTATTGGTGTTTTTGAAGCTCCATCCTATCCTGCTAACAATGCCATTGTAACAAAATGGTTTCCCGAAAGTGAACGTGCTACAGCTATAGCCATTTATACATCAGGACAATTTATTGGATTAGCTTTTTTGTTTCCTGTTTTAACTCTAATTCAAGATAAAGTAGGCTGGAGAGGTTTACTTATTGTTTCTGGTATTATTGGTATTATTTGGGCCGTTGTTTGGTACGCTTTTTATCGCGACCCCGATCAACACAAAACTATTAATGAACAGGAACTTCAAATCATTAAAGATGGTGGTGGTTACGCAAAAAAAGAAAAGCTAGTTGAACAAAAAGAAAAATTTAATAAGTCGGATTTCTACGAAGCTTTCAAACATAAAAAGCTATGGGGCATATACTTAGGTCAATTTTGCATTGGTGCTGTATCTATATTCTTTTTAACTTGGTTTCCGACTTATTTAGTTGAATTTAGAGGCTTTGATTTTATTAAATCAGGTTTCTTAGCTTCAATACCATTTTTAGCCGCATTCTGTGGTGTTCTTTTAGCGGGGTTTACATCGGATTATTTAATAAAAAAAGGACGTACTCCCGAATTCGCCAGAAAAACGCCTGTACTTATAGGTCTATCTTTATCAACCCTTATTATTGGCGCAAATTATACCGATAGTACGTTCCTTATTATTTTGTTTTTAACTATTGCCTTTTTTGGAAATGGCCTTGCCTCAATTACTTGGGTATTTGTATCCTTAATTGCACCTAAACGTATTATTGGCCTTGTAGGAGGGGTCTTCAATTTAATTGGTGGCTTATCAGCAGTTATTGTTCCTTCAGTTATTGGTTTTTTGGTTCAAGATGGTGATTTTAGCCCTGCTCTATTTTTCATTGGTGCCTTAACAGTAGTAGGCTTTCTTTCATTCTTATTGGTTGTTGGCAAAGTAAAGCGCATAGAACTAAAGCCCACGACTGAACATAAAAATGATAAGAATTAAGGTATTCCTCTTTAAATTATATTATATATTGCACCTCGAAAAACATCTAGATCGCACATATTACTCCAAGTAATTACATCGAACTTATTAAAAAAATCGCTTGTCATAAGCAACTAGTTATGAATCAGAACAAATTAAAAGATAACCTCATTAAAGGTCAAACATTATATGGTCCGTTTTGCAAGTTGCAAGATCCTGCCATAGTTGAGATAGCTGCATTAAGTGGTTTTGACTTTGTTATCATAGACATGGAGCATGGTCCATATAGCATTGAGTCTACTCAAAATATGATTAGAGCAGCCGAAGCCAGAGGGATTACACCTGTGGTAAGGGTAACTGAAAACTCAGAAACATTAATTTTGAGGGTTTTAGATATTGGTGCAAAATGTATTCAAATCCCACAGGTTTGTACAAAGGATGATGCTAACAAAGTAGTAAAGGCAATCAAATTTTTTCCAAAAGGAGAAAGAGGTATGTGCCGATACGTGCGTGCTGCAGAATATACTAATATCGAGCCAGAAAATCATTTTGGAAAGGCCAATGATAATGTTATATCGATTATTCATATTGAAGGGATGGAAGGTATAGAAAATCTCACCGAAATCGTTCAAGTTGACGGTATCGATGTTATTTTCTTAGGCCCTTATGATTTATCTCAATCTTGTGGCGTACCTGGACAGGTTAATGATCCTAAAGTAGTTAATGCCATGAAAGAAGCAGTAAAAACAGCTAAAAAGCATGGTAAAGCTGTTGGGACATTTACTGAGTCTCCTGAAAAAGCCAAAATGTGGAGAGATATTGGTGTTCAATATATTTCTTATGCTGTTGATGTTGGTTTAGTGATGAATACCTTTAAAAGCATTACTTCTGAACTAAAGAACTAAGTCGACACAAGTTCATTTTTAGCAAAAGACCTATAAAAGGTTATTATAGAAATCTACTTATGCCTTAATTCGAATAAGAGGCTAAATAAAGGTTATTTTCTGGTTAAGACCTAAATGAATCATTTTGTGATTTGGGGATAACAGTACTACTAAACTCTTATTCGTGTTTTAATTTCGTAAACCCAACCAATAACTCTCCTGTCTTTGTTTTACCGAGCATTTTACATGCAAAATTATCTTTGGTAACACCATGCCCCTTACCATCAAACTCAACTATAAGGTTCCTACCTTTTTTTCTTACTCTCTTAACTCTGGCACCATTTCCATAATTAACCTTTTCTGAAGCACCAAAACGTAATGAAGGTATATCAATATCCTTCTGTGCGTCAAAACCAGGTTCTGACATTATAAGTATTTTTATTGATTTCGTATCCTTGTTAACTAAAGTTCTATTTAGCATTTTAATGCGCTTATGAAGTGTAAGTGGAACAATAATATTTTTAGAACTGTGCTTGTCTCCAGCTAAATCATCGGCTTTTGGCACATCAATAACGGCCAATGAAAGGTGAGTTGCACGTCCGTATTGGTCTTGTAAAACATGTGGTCTTTCTAATTTATACCAATGTGTTTGTGTACCATCTTCATAAAGTGTATTATTGGGCGTATAAGCCGTTCCTGGATTAAATTTCCAATGAATACCATCTGGAGATCGTAAATAAATGGCTCGATAATCCCAAAATGCATTTATCATCATGTGGTATTGCACATCATCTTTCCACAGAACAGGATCTTCATAATTCGAATTTCTATATTTCTCAGGAATAATTGGGTTTCCTTCGATTGGCTTAGTAAGAACTTTATAGGGTCCCAAGGGATTTCTGTTTTCGCTAATCATCATAGCTCCTCCTTTTGTAACAAAAAGAAAATGTCCGTCATCCAAATGCACACCAGATAAGTTTCGATAAAAGCGATAAAAGCGCTCTGGTATTTCATCGGCAGTTTCTGTATTAACTTCCATAACCCCTAGACGTTTCCAAGGACCATTCATGCTTTTTGAAGTAAACAATGTTGCCTCCCAGTTTATTAAAGCATAAAGCATGTAAGTCCCGTCATTTAATAGAATTATATCTGGATTATGTCCAAAGCCGTTAGCATAATCATAGGCAACCTCTCTTTTAATAGAATACGGTCCTGTTGGATTAGCTGATATTGCATGTGCAACAGTCGACTCTGGCCATTCCCAATGTCCTTTAGTTGCATTTGCCGGCCAACGTGTCACACACATATGATATTTACCATCTGTTTTATCATAAACCGGACGACCACCCCAATAACTCCAATTCGGGTTTTCAATACCATTATCTGGATCTCGTGGTAAAACACCATTTGCTCCCCACAAATCTGATCGTAACTTATTGTGTATTGGCATTGGTTTAATTAAATCACTGAAAGATGCTCCAGAAATCATTTTTACTTTTGCTTTTACTAGCTTAGAAGCCTCACTCCTATTTCCGCTAAAATCATAAGCATATACCACATACGTATTTTCAGTTCCTTTTAAAGGTGTAAAATCCATATAGTTATCACCTGTTATATCATGAGCAATTTTTTGCATATTTTCGCCCTTGGCATCTCCCCGATATACCTCGTAATTTTTAATATCTGCGTCCGAATTTTTTACCCAACTAATTTTTAATTCAGCATCAAAAACCTCAATTTTAACATTCTCCGGCGAAGCTGGTGCTTCAGTATCAGGTTTTACGATTTTTATTTTATTGGATCCTCCAGATTCTTCTAAATCAAACCGAGTCACAACATAGGTATACTCAACTCCCGGTATAAAATCACTATCACTAAATTTATTCAGTTCAGTTTCTCCTATTAAGTTATAAGTAACACCTTTTTCAACTTCAAAACCTCTATATATTTTAAACTTAGAGTTTGGTCTAGCCCTTGAATCAGTCCAACTTAACTCAATACCCCTTTCCTTAGATTTTGCTTCTAAAATAGGTCCAGTTTTTTCCAGTGAAACTACAGATATATTAACATAATGCAGATAAACCTTAACATCCTCTCCCGAATAAAACGTTGCTCTTACAAATGGCAAACCTGCCCGGACATCTTCATCACTTATAATATAACGTCCTTTAAAATGCTCAACAACCTTATCTGAGCCAATCAATTTTACTTTTTCCGCCAGAACTCGTTCATGTTTTCCAAAGACTAAACTTAAAGTAATCGTGCCCTCGCTTATATATTCTAAATCGGCCCCAAAACTCCAGTTTAAAACATCACCTTCTTTTGGTTCTTGATATTCAGGATTTGTGTCCAGAACTTTTGACTCAGCTATAGCAATTTCGTTCATTGAAAAGAGAGTTCCTCGATGAAGACCTATTGGGTATTCACTTTCCCCCTTAATAACGGTAGTCGCCCAAAAAGGAGATTGCTCTGCTTTCCTCCAATACCCCCAAACAGCAGAAAAGTCACCATCATTAATATTTTCATGGGGAGCATTATCCCCAAGGAGTACCATTTGTGCGTGTATTGGTAAAGTGAAAAAAATTACCAATAAAACAAATAACCATAATCTCATAAATATTATATTTTCTTATTTAGAACTTACTATTAAATCTTTTTTCTTGCTACACTCGAGTTCTATGTAATAACCCCCTTCATTGCTTAACTCCTCTCTTCGTTCCGATATCTCCACCTCCGTATAACATTGACTCACTTGAATTTTCACTTTGACTACTCCATATTACACTATAATTTTCTAACCTATCCAACAAGTTTTATAAATTATCGAATTGCACACTACTATTCTCATGCCTACAAGTAAATAAACATATCAATAATACAGTAAATAATGAGAATTTGAGATAATCAAAGAAATGATGTGTTTCTTTAACACAGATGTTTTTTTAAGATGCAGATTAAAGTGCGTTTATAACAAAAGTTTAATATTTTCAATACTATTTTGAGTAACAAAATTCATCCTAAATATATAACTATATAATGATTTGACGTCAAAAAAAAACAAAATGAATAATCTGAGTCTTATATTAAAACCTCTATTAAGTTTCTATTCAAAAAATATATGCCTTAACTCATGAACATCTGTTTTCCCGATTATATTATGTAGTGATTTAAAATTAATAAGATATTTCTTTTCTAAGGAACCCTATGGAGTGATGATGTAATTTTAAATTACTGTTTGTAAACAAAAAACCTCACTATTGTCATAGTGAGGTTTAAATATTAGTCGGGGTGGCAGGATTCGAACCTGCGACCTCCGCGTCCCAAACGCGGCGCGATAACCGGGCTACGCTACACCCCGAATAATGGTTATCTGTAACGGGATGCAAATATACTTTTTTTATTCAATGCACAAATACTTTTTTAAAAAAATTACTCCCAATTAAAATCATATTTTAGCCCTCTAAATTCAAGAAAAAGAATGTTTTTCAGCAAAAAACTTATCATCACATATATTCTTATTAATTCTATTTTACTGGGCTTTAGCCAATCTCATGTTAAAGGTAAAATAACTGATAGTTCAACTGGCACCATTTTATCAAATGTGACTATAACAAATGCGTCTACTCAAGAATCATCTATTTCCCAGACTAATGGCACTTTTAAAGTTCCAAAATTTGGAGAATACCTCTTTAAAAAAGAAGGTTATTTGAGCAAAGCTGTAAATTTAAAGAAGAATACATTTTACATTATTCAACTTGAAATCAATCCTTTTGAATTAAATGAAGTCATTATTGAAACTAATCAAATACCTAAAAAACTACTAAACTCTTCGGCTTCTGTAAGCATCATTTCCTCAAAAGATATTAAACGATCAAACAATACCGATTTTGCTCCCGTTTTAAATAGAGTTACAGGGGTATTCATGCAAAATGGCGCCCTAAACACGAACCGAATTACCATTAGAGGTATAGGCTCGAGAAACCTTTTTGGAACCTCAAAAATTAGAGCATATTTTAATGATATTCCCTTAACAAATGGAAGTGGAGAAACAACCATTGAAGATTTTGAACTCGCCTCATTATCTCGTATTGAAATTATAAAAGGGGCTTCCTCAAGTATTTATGGTGCTGGACTAGGTGGTGTTATTCATTTAAGATCTCAGAATGCTCTATTAAACCAAACTGATGTGGGCACAGAACTTTCTATTGGATCTTTTGGTTTAACAAAAGGGATTGTTCAAATAAATCATGGTTCAGACAAAAATAGCTTTAGAGCTATTTACAGTAATACCCATAGTGATGGTTATCGCGAAAACAACGAATACGATAGGCAAACCTTTACAATTAGCACTAATCATTATATAAATCCATCAAACGAGTTAACATTTTTGGCTAGTTATGTTGATTTAAAAGCGTTTATCCCAAGTTCTTTAAATGAGACAAATTATTTAAACAGCCCCAAGTCTGCAGCTTTCACTTGGAAAGCATCTCGAGGTTTCGAAGACTCAAACCGAGGCATCTTTGGGGTATCTTGGAATCACGATTTCTCTCAACACATAAAACAACAAACAAGTATTTTTAGTTCGTTTAGGGAGGCCTATGAGCCCAGACCTTTTAATATTCTAAAAGAAAACACCTTTGCCATTGGCATGAGATCTCGTCTTTTAGGCACCTCCAAATTATTAAACAAAAAAATAAATTGGACCGTGGGTGGTGAATTTTTTAAAGACACCTACAAGTATCAAACTTTTGAAAATCTATATAAAGATTTTCCTCCTGGAAATGGAAGTGTTGAAGGAGATCAATTATCAAACTTCAAAGAGAAAAGAAATTATTACAACATTTTTATAGATTCTAATTTTAGTATTACATATACAACTTTACTTTCATTAGGCTTTAATTTTAATAAAACCGCGTATGATTTAGAAGACAGGTTTCCTAGCTCGCCTGAAAATCCGGATCAATCTGGTAACTTTAAATTCAAAAACATGTTATCTCCAAAATTTGGAATTTCACAACTATTATCCAAAGATATCAGTGTTTTTTCTAGCATAAGTCATGGTTTTTCACCTATTTCACTTAATGAAATCCTACTTCCTGACGGACAAATAAACACAGACATAAAGCCGGAAACCGGCTGGAATTTCGAAATTGGTACACGAGGTACCATACTAAATAAAAAATTACAGTTTGACATGTCTATTTATCGCTTAGACATTAAAAACTTACTAGTATCTCGAAGAACGGCAGAAGACGAATTTATTGGCATCAATGCAGGAAGAACACGGCATGATGGATTAGAATTAGCTTTAAATTACACTTGGTTTCAAAAAGAAAGCACATCTATAAACACCTTCCTAAATTACTCACTCAATAATTTCATGTTCAAGGATTTTATTGATGACACCAATGATTTCTCAGGCAATGATTTAACGGGAGTACCTTCTGATGTCTTCAATGCAGGAATTGATTTTAACTTTGCTTTTGGGCTTTACGGAAACGTTAATTATCAATACGTAGGGAGTATACCTATAACAGACAGTAATAGCTTATACTCAGACAGCTATAGTTTAACTAACCTTAAAATGGGTTATCAGTCGAACCTAAGTAAATCTTTAAAACTAAATATCTTTTTCGGTGTAAATAATATCTTCAATGAACATTATGCCTCACAGTTACTAATAAACGCATCGGGTTTTGGTGGAAATGCACCTAGATATTATTATCCTGGAAACCCCATAAACTATTTTTCCGGGTTTAATCTAAATTATTATTTTTAATGTAACTTTAAATCCATTAAAAAAGGCGTAATGAAAAAATTTCACTACTTACTAGTTATTATTTTCATAACATTTTATGCTTGTGCTCAACAAATCGAATCGGAAATTAAAGCTCAAGAACCTCAGGATTTAAATTACACAACAGAATTAGTTATTCCTGATTTAGACATCCCTTGGGGCATGGCTTTTTTACCTGATAGCAGTATACTTATTACTGAAAAATCAGGTGATTTAATTCATTTCAAGGATGGTACAAAAACTAATATAGAAGGCACTCCCGAAGTTTATGTTCGTGGTCAAGGTGGATTTTTAGATATTGAATTACATCCCGATTACGAGAATAATGGTTGGATTTATATGACTTATGCTTCTTCGGAAGGTAATGGTAACGGAGGAAACACTGCTATTATGAGAGCCAAATTAAATAATAATACTTTAACAAATAAAGAGGTGCTATACAAAGCAGAACCAAACACCAAAATTGGTAGACATTGGGGTTCCAGAATAGCATTTGATAATGATGGTTATTTATACTTTTCTATAGGAGACAGAGCTAATAGAGATGTTAATCCTCAAGACATAACTAAAGATTGTGGTAAAATATACAGAATAAAAGATGATGGCAGCATTCCTCAAGACAACCCTTTTGTTGATAACGCTGATGCTAAACATGCTATTTATAGTTATGGCCACCGAAACCCACAAGGTATGACTAAACACCCAATTACTGGCGAAATTTATATCCATGAACATGGCCCACAAGGTGGTGACGAGATTAATATCGTTTATGCAGGTAAGAATTATGGTTGGCCAATTATATCTTATGGCATTAATTACGACGGAACCTCTTTTACTAATATTACTGAAAAAGATGGTATGGAACAACCTCTGTTTTATTGGGTCCCTTCCATTGCTCCAAGCGGACTTGCCATTGTTAATTCAGATAAATACCCTAAATGGCAAGGCAACATACTTGCAGGGTCATTAAAATTTAGCTACTTAGAGCGCTTAGTTATTGTTGATGGTAAAGTTGAAAAGCGTGAAAAATTGTTTGAAAACATAGGTAGACTAAGAGATGTTAAACAAGCGCCTGACGGCTTTATTTACATAGCTGTGGAAGGTAAAGGCATCTATAAAATAATTCCAAAAAAAATATAATTTAAAATGAAGTCAATAATATCTGGCATTATCGGTTTGTTTTCTATTTTAGTTGTCCATTTAAAGCCCCAAGACCCTTTACTAGAAAGTATTAAAAGAGGGAGTGATGTTTATAAGGACTTTTGTGTTTCATGCCATATGTCCTATGGAGAAGGAGTTAAAAATGTTTATCCGCCATTGGCAAAATCAGATTTTCTTCGAGAAAATAGAGAAGAAAGCATTCATGTTATTAAATATGGCCAAAAAGGAAAAATTGTTGTAAATAATGTTACTTATAATGGTAGCATGAGCGCCCAAGGTCTAAGTGACGACGAAGTAGCTGATGTCATGAATTACATTACAAATACATGGGGTAACAAAAACGATAAAATGGTTACCGAAGAAGAAGTATCAAATATTAAAAAATAAAATAATTAACTAAAATGATTTTTTCATTTAACTAACTTTGTAAAAAGGAAATTAAACTTGAGGTTATGTTAATTATTGGAATAGCCGGGGGTACAGGTTGTGGCAAAACAACGGTTGTAAATAAAATTCTAAACGAGCTACCTGAGGGAGAAGTTGGTGTCATTTCTCAAGACTCTTATTATAAAGACACATCGCATCTATCTTATGATGAGCGGGTGAATATAAATTTTGACCACCCTAGATCTATAGATTTTGATTTATTGGCAGAACATTTAGAAACATTAAAACAAAAAAAATCTATTAAACAACCCGTTTATTCTTTTGTTAAGCATAACAGAACCGGAGATACTATTTTAACGCTTCCAAGGAAAGTAATGATAGTAGAAGGTATTTTAATTTTAACAAATCCTAAATTAAGAGACAAGTTTGATATCAAAATATTTGTTCATGCGGATAGTGATGAACGTTTAATAAGAAGATTAAAAAGAGACATTGCCGAACGTGGTCGAGATTTAGACGAAGTATTAACGCGCTACCAAAATACGTTAAAACCAATGCACGATCAATTTATTGAACCTATGAAAGAATATGCAGACATAATCATACCAAATAATAAACACAATACCGTAGCTATTGATATAGTAAAAACTATCATTGCCGAAAAACTATAATATGACTTTTAAAGACAACAAATACTTAAAACATTTTAAAAACATATTCATCCTTATTTTGGTTGTTTTTGCTGTTTGGATGTTGTTTTTTGATGCCAATTCATGGCTTATTCATCATGAACTAAATACGGAAATTGATGATTTAGAAAACGAAAAAGAATACTACAAAAAAGAAATTGAAAAGGATAAAAAAGATTTAAAGAAGTTAAGTACAGAAGAAGGTTTAGAAAAATTTGCAAGAGAAACCTATTATATGAAACGTGATAATGAAGACATTTTCATTATTGAATACGAAGACAGTTTAAAAACTGATGAAAAAAACTAAAGATTTATTTGATGAGTTTAGCGCTGTTTCTTCAAAACAATGGAAACAGAAAATTCAGTATGACCTTAATGGAGCTGATTATAACGACACCCTTATTTGGAAAACAAATGAAGGCATTCTAGTTAAGCCCTTTTATAACGTTGATGACTCTGAAAACTACCCGTTAATTTCTCAAACTAAATCTACCAACTGGCAAATCTGCCAAACCATTTATGTGGCCGATACGCTTAAATCGAATAAAAAAGCTTTAGACATTTTAGAACGTGGAGCGGAAGCCATAAGATTTATTATTCCTAATAAAGATATTTCGGTAAAAGACTTAATAAAAAACCTTAAAACGCATAAAGTCTCTATATTTTTTGATTTACAATTTATCTCCGAACGTTTTGTTGATAGCATTCTTAAACTTGCACCAAAATCAAAAATTAGTATTGATATTATTGGCCATCTTGTCAAAACAGGAAATTGGTATGATAATCTAAATAACGATTTTAAAAATTTCGAATCCTGTACAACTAAAGCATCATCAATTAGCGTTAATATAGATTTATATCAAAACGCCGGTGCTAATATGGTTCAACAACTTGCCTATGCCTTAGCACATGCTAATGAATATTTAAATAGACTTGATTTAAACACAACCTCGATTGAAGAAATTATTTTCAATGTATCTGTAGGTACTAATTACTTCTTCGAAATTGCAAAACTTAGAGCATTAAGAACGCTTTGGAATCTTTTGGCTTCAGAATATGAAATTAATGCGACTTGTATAATTATAGCTTGTCCAACAAAGCGAAATAAAACCTTATACGATTATAATACCAATATGCTGCGCACAACTACAGAATGCATGAGCGCTATTCTTGGTGGTGCCGACGTTGTATGCAATTTACCCTATGATGCCATTTATCATAAAGACAATGAATTTGGCGAACGTATAGCCAGAAATCAGTTATTAGTTTTAAAACATGAAAGCTATTTCGATAAGGTTAACAATCAAGCTGATGGCAGCTATTATATAGAATCGTTAACCAATCAACTTGCTGAAAAGGCTCTAAACTTATTTAAAAATATTGAATCCAGCGGTGGTTTTTTAACACAACTAAAAGAAGGTACCATTCAAAGAAAAATTAAGGACAGCGCCCATAATGAACAATCACAATTTGATAGTGGCCAAGAAGTATTACTAGGTTCAAACAAGTTCCCTAACGAAAATGACACCATGAAAAATGAATTGGAACTCTATCCTTTTGTAAAAACAAACACAAGAAAAACATTAATTGAACCCATAATAGAAAAAAGATTAGCAGAACAATTAGAACAATCTCGATTAAAAAATGAAAACTAAAATGAAATTAAAATCTACTCTTATTACTTTTTTACTGGTACTTACTTTATTAGGTTGTAAACAACAAAACTCTTTTTCTGATTATCAATATGCAGACAAACCTGATGTTATTACCTGTAGTAACTTAAATTCAAAATTATATAATGAAGCCCTATATAGTTTTGAAGATGATATTTTTAAATATTACAAAGCACAAAACTTTAAATCTACCTTAACAAATGCTTATTCTCAATTTATTAGAACGGCTGTTTATGGCAGACTTAAATATGAAGATGTCATTTCAAAACATACGTTAGATGTTTTTGAAGCTTTAAAAAATGAAAATGATTTATGGGATGCCAATAATAAAAAAAGTCATTTAAACTATAAGAGTAGCGCTCTTAATTGTGTTGGAAATAACATTAAAGATGAGAATCTTAAAACAACTTTCAATGCACTTATATCAACAAATAGCATGAGTCCGGAATTATTTGGATCTCCATTAATGCCCAAATTTAGAAATGCTTTAAGTGATAAGCATTTAGCCCTATACATTGCCTTAGATCTGTACTACTCAAATCTTTTCGATATTGATTTATCAAAGGTAAATTTGGAAAAACCTGAGCAAAAAGTAGACTTTAACAAAGTTCCTCCTAAAACGGAGGCTGATACTCATGCAGGCCACAACCATTAATTGATTTGAGAAAAAATCTTCAACATATTACATTAAAAAGCAAAGCTAAAACCCAAAAGTCTTTAGCTCAAGGCTCTTTTTTAACTGCTGAAGATATTGAGGTAAAATCCACTTACTCAAAAGAGGACATTAAACAATTAAATCACCCAAATTTTGCTGCTGGCATACCGCCTTTTTTGAGGGGCCCCTACAGTACAATGTACGTACGCAGACCATGGACAATCCGTCAATATGCTGGTTTTAGTACTGCGGAAGAAAGTAACGCTTTTTACAGACGTAATCTTGCAGCTGGTCAGAAAGGACTATCTGTTGCTTTTGATTTGGCTACGCATAGAGGCTATGATTCCGATCATGAACGTGTTGTTGGAGATGTTGGAAAAGCTGGTGTTGCCATTGATTCGGTTGAGGATATGAAAATATTGTTTAATCAAATTCCCCTAGATAAAATGTCGGTTTCAATGACTATGAATGGTGCCGTACTCCCAATCATGGCGTTTTACATAGTTGCTGCCGAAGAACAAGGGGTAAAACCAGAGCAATTAGCTGGAACCATTCAGAATGATATTTTAAAGGAGTTTATGGTTAGAAACACATATATCTACCCGCCTACTCCCTCTATGAAAATTATCTCAGATATTTTTGAATTCACAAGCAAAAACATGCATAAATTCAATAGTATTAGTATTTCTGGATATCATATGCAAGAAGCCGGAGCTACATGCGATATTGAATTGGCATATACCTTAGCCGACGGATTGGAGTACATTAGAAAGGGCTTAGCTTCTGGTATGGACATTGATAAGTTCGCACCTCGGTTATCCTTCTTTTGGGCAATAGGCATGAATCATTTTATGGAGATTGCTAAAATGCGTGCAGCCAGAATGCTATGGGCCAAATTGATAAAACAATTCAACCCTAAAAATGAAAAATCATTAATGCTTAGAACACATTGCCAAACTTCAGGTTGGAGCTTAACCGAACAAGATCCTTTTAATAATGTGGCAAGAACAACCATTGAAGCAGCAGCCGCAGCTTTTGGCGGTACACAAAGTCTACATACCAACGCCCTGGATGAGGCTATAGCATTACCAACAGATTTTTCAGCTCGTATTGCACGAAACACTCAAATTTTTCTACAAGAAGAAACCAAAATAACTAAAACCGTTGATCCTTGGGCAGGAAGTTATTATGTGGAAAAACTAACGTATGATATTGCTGAAAAAGCATGGTCACTAATTCAAGAAATTGAAGACCTAGGTGGTATGACCAAAGCTATTGAAGCAGGAATTCCTAAAATTAGGATTGAGGAAGCAGCAGCTAGAAAGCAAGCACGTATTGACTCAAATCAGGACATTTTAGTAGGAGTCAATAAATATAAGTTAGACGAAGAAGCGCCTATCACGACCTTAGAAGTAGATAACCAAACTGTTAGAGATTCTCAAATAGAACGTTTACAACATGTTAAATCGAAGAGAAATACTGAAAAAGTCAAAGTTAGTTTATCGAAATTAACCAAAGCAGCGCAGTCCGGAAAAGAAAATTTATTAGCTTTAGCTATTGAAGCAACAAGAGCACGTGCCACATTGGGAGAAATTAGTGATGCACTGGAAGTTGCTTTTGGTAGATACAAAGCTCAAATAAAATCCTTCTCTGGTGTGTATAGTAAAGAAATAAAAGACCATAAATCCTTTAAAAAAGCTCAGGAATTAGCCGATATTTTCGCAGAACAAGATGGGCGAAGACCCCGTATTATGATTGCTAAAATGGGGCAAGACGGTCATGACAGAGGGGCTAAAGTAGTAGCTACTGGTTATGCCGATGTGGGTTTTGATGTTGATATTGGTCCGCTCTTTCAAACGCCTCAAGAAGCGGCAAAACAAGCTGTAGAAAATGATGTTCATATTTTAGGTGTATCGTCTTTAGCTGCTGGACATAAAACTTTAGTCCCTCAGGTTATTGAAGCCTTAAAAAATTATGGTCGTGATGATATTATGGTTATCGTTGGCGGTGTAATTCCCAAACAAGATTATCAATACTTGTTTGATGCAGGTGCTATTGCAGTTTTTGGACCAGGCACAAAAATTAGCGATGCCGCGATTTCTATTCTTAAAATTTTAATAGAAGACTAGTTTATATTTTTCACTTGACACGCTTCTTCTTTCCAAGCTTACAACGAGTTTAAAGTTAATAAATGTTAATTTCAAAAGTACGTATCAAAAAGAAGTGTAACTTTATTCAGATTTTATCTACAAATACATCATTAATCAAAAAATCAACCTCTATGAAAACAGCAATAACCATCATTGTAAGTTTTATTTTAACGATTACAAATCAATTATTGGCGCAAAATAATACGAACCAAATTGATTTATCAGCAAAAATACCAATAGCCCCAAATGTTAAAATTGGAAAACTAAGTAATGGTTTGACCTACTACATAAGAAATAATGAAAAGCCTAAGGATAAAGTAGAATTAAGATTAGTTGTAAACGTTGGCTCTATTTTAGAAGATGAAGACCAATTGGGCTTAGCCCATTTTATGGAACACATGAACTTTAACGGCACAAAACATTTCAAGAAGAATGAGTTGATTGATTACCTGCAAAGCATAGGTGTGAAATTTGGCGCCGATTTAAATGCATACACGAGCTTTGACGAGACGGTCTATATTTTACCCATACCTAGTGATGATCCTGAAAAATTAGATAAAGGTTTTCAAATTATTGAAGATTGGGCTCATAATGCTTTGCTGGACCCTGAAGAAATTGATAAAGAACGTGGCGTAGTTTTGGAAGAATACAGGCTTGGTAAAGGCGCAGATGAACGCATGCTTCAAAACTACTTACCCAAAGTCTTATACGGCTCTAAATATGCCTCTCGCTTACCTATTGGAACTAAAAGTATATTAGAAAATTTTGATTACGCAACCTTAAAACGATTTTATAAAGATTGGTATAGACCAGATTTAATGGCCGTAGTTGCTGTTGGAGATATAGATGAAAACACTCTGGAAGAAAAAATAAAATCTCACTTTGAACATATTCCCATCCCCATAAACCCACGATTAAGAGAGGCTTTTTATGTACCCAACCACAAAGAGACTTTTATAGCCATTGAATCAGATAAAGAAGCTCCTTTCTCAAGAGTTCAGGTTTTGTTTAAAGATGATAGCAACGTTCAAAAGAAAGAAACACTTTCTGATTACATGGACATGATGACCAAATCGTTGTTTACGCAAATGATAAATAATCGATTAGATGAATTAAGAAATAGTGAAAATCCGCCATTTGTTTATGGAGCAAGCTTTCATGGAAACACTTGGGCAAAAACAAAAGCTGCATATCAATCTTTTGCAATGACAAGTGAAACTGGCCAATTAAATGGTTTAAAAACTTTACTTGAAGAAAATGAACGGGTTCGACAGTATGGCTTTTATGAAGGTGAATTTAACCGAGCAAAAGCCAATATTTTAGCTAGACTTGAAAAAGCCGAAAAAGACAAGGACAAAACACAATCGAACAGAGTGGTTGGTGAATACGTTAGACATTTTTTAAGCAACGAGCCCATACCCGGAATAGAATGGGAATATAATTTTCATAAAAAACACTTGCCCAACATTACGTTGGCCAGTGTAAATAACATTATTGCCAACTATTTAAAAGATGAAAATCGAGTAATTGTAATCACAGGGCCTGAAAAAGAAGGTGTTACTAAAGTTACGGAAACCGAAGTTACTGAACTTTTAAGGTCCATGAATAGCATCACCCTAGAACCTTATAACGATAAAGAAATAGCAAGTTCTCTAATTACAACACTGCCTAAAATTGGTAGCATTACAAGTAAATCAGCCAATAAAAACTTAGGCACTACAGAATTAACATTAAGTAATGGCGCAAAAGTAACCTTTAAAAAAACTGATTTTAAAAACGATGAAATCTTATTCAAAGCCTTTAGTTACGGAGGCACATCATTATATTCTACAGAAGATTATTTAGCAACGGCCTACGCAAACAGGGGTTTAACTGAAGCTGGTGTAAATAATTTTGATAAAATAACACTTGGTAAAATGCTTTCGGGAAAAATAGTTTCGGTATCACCTAATATTGGAAATTATAGCGAAAATTTTTCGGGTTCTGCCTCTCCAAAAAACTTTGAAGAATTATTTCAGTTAACGCATTTATATTTTACTTCCTTAAATAAGGATGAAAAAGCCTTTAATTCCTTTATCAATAAACAAAAAGCCATTTTTAGTAATGTCCTTGCGAATCCGCAGTACTACTTTCAAAACGAAATGGGTAAATTTTTGAATACTGATAACCCAAGATATGCTGGATTTCCAACGCCTGAAGATTTAGATAAGGCTGATTACAACTTAGCGTATGAAAAATATAGAGAACGTTTTGCAGACGCTGGTGATTTTCATTTTTATTTTGTAGGAAATATTGACGAAACCAAACTGATTGAGTATTGTGAAAAATATTTAGCAAGTTTACCTTCCAAAGGAAAAAAGGAGACTTACAATATTCCAGATTATAGACCAATTACAGGAAAACATACCAAAATTGTTGAAAAAGGCGAAGATCCTAAGAGTATTGTGCGCATTATTTATCAAGGCGAAACCTCTTTTGATGAACACGAAGCTCATGCTTTTAGAAGTCTAGGAGAAATATTAAGCATAAAGCTTGTAGAAAAACTAAGAGAAGAAGAGAGTGGCGTATATGGCGTTGGTGCTCAAGGTAGAATTCAAAAAATACCTTACGGCTGGTTTAATTTTAGTATCAGTTTTCCATGTGGTCCTGAAAATGTTGAGAAACTAAAAATGAATGCCATTAATGAAGTGGAAACGATAATAAAAAATGGCCCAACAGATAAAGATTTAGCTAAAATCAAAGAAGCACAAATTTTAAAAAGAAAACAACAACTTAAGGAGAATAAATTTTGGTTAAATCTACTTAGAAATGCCGACTATAATGACAAAGATCTTTCAAGAGTTTTTGATTATGAAGAAGACATTAATGCACTAACCAAAGACGATATTCAAAAAGTTGCCAAAGCATACCTCTCTAACGACTATATTTTATGTATTCATAATCCTGAGGAATAAAAAAGGAAATCGATAAAGACAACCTATTTGAGCGACTTTTTTTCATCTTAGTCTTTGTTAACAAATTCGGTTTTTATTCCTAATAATAAATCGTATTTTTGGCGGGAATAAAACCGAATCAATTCATGGGGAAAATCATTGCGATTGCTAATCAAAAAGGTGGGGTTGGAAAAACAACAACATCCATAAACTTAGCAGCATCACTAGGTGTTCTGGAAAAAAAAGTTTTACTTATAGATGCTGATCCTCAAGCAAATGCAACTTCTGGAATTGGAATTGATGTTGAATCTGTTGAAATAGGCACTTACCAACTTTTGGAGCATTCTAATATTGCAAAAGATGCCATTGTAAAGACTGAAACGCCAAATCTGGACATTATTCCGGCACATATTGATTTAGTTGCTATTGAAATAGAATTGGTTGATAAAGAGGCCCGAGAGTATATGCTAAAAAAAGCACTAAAGAACATTAAAGATGATTACGATTATATTTTAATTGATTGTGCACCATCTTTAGGTTTACTAACGCTTAATGCTCTTACGGCTTCAGATGCGGTTATTATACCAATTCAATGCGAGTACTTTGCTCTTGAAGGCTTGGGTAAATTATTAAACACTATAAAAAGTGTTCAAAAAATACATAACCCTGATTTGGATATTGAAGGTCTACTTTTAACCATGTACGATTCACGTTTACGCTTATCAAATCAAGTTGTAGAAGAAGTACAAAAACATTTTAATGATATGGTTTTTAAAACCATAATTCAACGTAATGTTAGATTAAGCGAAGCTCCTAGCTACGGTGAAAGTATAATTAACTATGACGCAAGTAGTAAAGGTGCTAACAATTACTTAAGTTTGGCAAAAGAAGTTATCAATAAAAACTCCTAAATTATGGCTAAGGCAACTAAAAAACAGGCTTTAGGAAGAGGTTTATCAGCATTGTTAAATGATCCTAGTAACGATATTCAGTCCGTACAAGATAAAAATGCAGATAAAGTTATTGGTAATATTGTTGAACTAGATCTTGATTTCGTTGAAGTTAATCCTTTTCAACCGCGAACTAGCTTTAGCGAAGAGTCGCTGCGAGAATTGGCGTCTTCAATAAAGGAATTAGGTATTATACAACCTATTACGGTTAGAAAATTAGATCTAAACAAATTTCAACTTGTTTCTGGAGAACGCAGATTTAGAGCCTCCAAACTTCTAGGTTTAGAAACCATTCCAGCTTATGTGCGCATAGCTAATGATCAAGAATCGTTAGAAATGGCTTTAGTTGAGAACATTCAACGTCAAGATTTAGATCCTATTGAAATTGCCTTGTCGTACCAACGCTTAATTAATGAAATTAATTTGACTCAAGAACAAATGAGTGAGCGTGTTGGAAAAAAACGATCAACTATAGCCAATTATTTGCGTTTATTAAAATTAGATCCTATTATTCAAACAGGCATGCGAGATGGTTTTATTTCTATGGGTCATGGTCGTGCTTTAATTACTATTGAAGATCAATCTATTCAACTTGATATCTACGAAAAAATATTATCAAATAAATTGTCGGTAAGAGAAACTGAGGGATTTGTTCGAGATTATAATACTTCAAAAAATAAGAGTGCTACCTCTAATGAAGTGGAAAACGAAGGAATTCCAAAATTTGTTAAAAAAGGCATTACGGCATTTTCAGAATACTTTGGACACAAAATTGACGTTAAAGTCTCTAAAAATGGGAAAGGAAAAATCACCATCCCGTTTCATTCAGAAGAAGATTTTAATCGTATTAAAAAATTAGTTCAAGGTGATTCTAAATAAACATCTCTTAACATGTATTCTCACATTTTGGTGTTTCTTTTCTTTATTTGCTCAAGAGGATAACAAAAAAAAAGAAGAAATTCCCAATATCATTGCCGTAGACTCCATTTCAGAAGTTAAAGAAGCTATTGATCCTCTAAGACCTGCGAAGGCAGCATTCTACTCTGCACTTTTGCCAGGTTTAGGTCAAGCTTACAATAAAAAATACTGGAAAATCCCCATAGTTTGGGGTGCCATTGGTACAGGTATTTATTTTTACGTAAAAAACGACAAAGAGTATAATAGATACAGAGATGCCTACAAAAGTAGACTTGCTGGTTTTACAAATGACGAGTTTTATTTTGATTCAAATGGCAAACTAACAAATCCTAGGGTTACTACAGATGGCTTAATACGTGGGCAAGAATTTTACAGACGAAACAAACAAGTGGCCCTGCTTGTCACCATCGGTCTGTATGCCTTGAATATAATTGATGCTAATGTTGACGCACATTTAATGCAGTTTAATGTTGATGAAAACCTATCTTTAGCGCCACATTATGAATTTAACGAATTTGATGCTTCTAGCAACCTTGGATTAACCTTAAATTTTAAATTTTAACCCGTAATTGGGTCTTAATAAAAAATATATATGAATATAGCCTTACTAGGATACGGAAAAATGGGAAAAACGATAGAACAGATTGCTATTAAACGCGGGCATAATGTGGTTTTAACCGTTGACAAAGATGATACGGATTATGACATTACAATAGCAGATGTTGCCATTGATTTTAGCATTCCTTCAGTGGCGTTTAATAATATTTCTAAATGTATAAACCATAATGTCCCTGTTATTTCGGGCACAACGGGATGGCTAGATCGATATGACGAAGCTGTAGCACTTTGTAAAGAAAAGAAGGGCGCATTTATTTATGCCTCTAATTACAGTTTAGGCGTAAACATCTTTTTTGAATTAAATAAAACCTTAGCTAAAATGATGAGTGCCTTGAAGCAATATCATGTTTCAATGGAAGAAATTCATCACACTCAAAAACTCGATGCACCGAGTGGCACTGCCATTTCATTAGCAAATGATATTATTGCACAACATGAGAGTTTTGACTCTTGGAAATTAGATGAAGGTAATGAGACTACAATTCCAATTATTGCAAAAAGGATTGAAGATGTTCCTGGTACACATACTGTTGATTATTCAAGTGAAGTTGACACCATTACAATAGAGCACATTGCACATAACAGACAAGGGTTTGCTCTTGGCGCTGTAGTTGCTGCCGAATGGATTGTGGGAAAAACAGGTGTTTTCACCATGAACGACGTGTTAAATATTGGTTAACACCTATTAAATTTGTAACATAAGAGTAACAAAGTTCTACTAACAAAAAATTAAAAGTACTAGATTATGACATTAACGCAGTGGTTTATTTTCATCTTGATTATTCAAGTGATTCATGGCTTAGGCACTTGGAAATTATATATTAAAGCTGGTAGACAAGCTTGGGAAGCCTTTGTACCTATTTACAATGGAGTGGTACTAATGAAAATTATCAACAGGCCTATATGGTGGGTTATCCTATTGTTTTTGCCTATTGTAAACTTAATTATGTTTCCTGTAATATGGGTTGAAACCACTAGAAGCTTTGGTAAAAATCAAACACTTGATACAGCGCTAACCATACTTAGCTTAGGTTTTTATAATTATTATTTAAATTATGTAGCTGATGTAAACTACGTTGAAAATAGAAGTTTACAGCCTAAATCTGGAACTGGAGACTGGGTAAGTTCTATTCTATTTGCTATTGTTGCAGCCACTATTGTACACACTTATTTTATTCAGCCATTTACAATCCCTTCTTCATCCTTAGAAAAATCATTATTGGTTGGAGATTTCCTGTTTGTAAGCAAATTTCATTATGGCGCCAGAGTACCCATGACGACTGTTGCCGCACCGATGGTACATGATACTATTCCTAAACTTGGTGCTAAATCTTATATGTTTGACGATGACTTTTCAGAACGGAAATCATCTTGGAAAAATAAGTTACAACTTCCTTATCTGCGTTTTCCAGGATTTGAAGATATAGAACGTAATGATATTGTGGTGTTTAATCAACCTGCAGACACCTTATTGGATATGAATGATTTCAGACCCGATAGAAACTATTACAAGCCCATTGATAAAAAAACAAACCTAGTAAAACGTTGTGTAGGAATAGCTGGAGACACTTTAGAAGTTAGAGATGGTTATGTTTATGTAAACGGTAAGAAAAACGAATTGCCCGATAGAGCGCATTTACAATTTAGTTACCACGTTCAGCCTAGAACAAACAGGTTTAACCCTGCGTTTATTAAAGAACGCTACGATATTACAGATGGTTTTGGAATAATAAATAATCAAAACACCTACTACTTTTCTGCAATTTCAGATGAAGCTAGAGAAAAATTCAAAAACAACCCCAATGTAGTAAGTATAACCAAAAACATACAAGAAAAAGGGGTTAGAGACCCAGGCATTTTCCCGCACGACCCCAATTATAATTGGAATGTTGACTTTTTTGGACCACTATATATTCCTGAAAAAGATAAAACTATTGATATTACCATTGAAAATTTACCATTATACAAACGTGTTATTACTGAATATGAAGGCAATACTCTTCAAGTAAAAGGCAATCAAATATTAATTAATGGTGAAGTTTCTAACTCATATACGTTTAAACAAAATTACTACTGGATGATGGGTGATAACCGCCATAATTCTATTGATGCTCGGGCATGGGGCTTTGTACCATTTGACCACGTTGTAGGTAAGCCAGTGTTTATTTGGATGAGTTGGGATGGCCTTAAAAATCCAAGATGGGAACGCTTCTTTACAACGGTAAGCGGAGAAGGTAAAGCAACATCTTTCTTTATTCCTTTTTTAGTTTTACTTTTTGGTTGGATAGGTTTTAACAAATGGAAAGCCCATAAAAAAACGAAAGCTTAATTTGCTTTTATAAATAATGGGGTTATGATTTTACTGGAATGACAAGAAAGCTTTGATGAACGTTCTATTACATCCTACATATTTCCCTAGTATTGCTAGCTTTGTAGCTATGGCACAAGCCAAGAAAATTGTTTTTGAAACCGACGACAATTTTTTGAAGCAAACCTATAGAAACAGATGTTATATTTATGGGGCGAATGGAAAACTAGGCCTAAACATTCCCGTTATTCATTCACAAAAAAATCGTCAAAAATATAAAGATGTTACTATTTTTAATGATGATAATTGGCAAGTAAATCATTGGAAATCATTACTTTCAGCATATAGAACATCTCCTTTTTTCGAATACTATGAAGACGAATTACAACCTCTTTTTAATACAAAAGCTAACTTTATTTTAGATTATAATTTTAAGTGTTTAGAGGTGATTTTTGACTGTTTACAATTAGAAACTAATTCTTCCAAAACAACATCTTATCAGAAAACTACAAATACAGAAATAGATTATAGGTTCTTGGTAAACGCTAAAAAAGAATCACTTTTACCCTTTGATACATACACTCAAGTTTTTGGCGACAAACATGGCTTTATTCCAAACTTGAGCATTTTAGATTTGCTTTTTAATGAAGGTCCAAATAGCTTGAATTATTTAGAGTCTCAATCATTATCTTTAATTTAATGCTTCAAACCTTTACACATTACGGATGCCATGTCTTAATACCTCTTGTGGTTGCCTTAGTTTGGTATAAGTCAAAATGGAAATTAGCTTTTCTAATTATGTTTGCAGGCATGCTTATTGACTTAGACCACCTATTAGCAAATCCTATTTTTGATCCTAACAGATGTAGCATCAATTTCCATCCCTTTCACACCTACTACGCCCTAATAGTTTACATACTTCTTTTAATTCCAAAAAAAACGCGATTAATTGGGCTCGGATTAGTTATACACTTTATTGCCGATATAGTTGATTGCTCGTTTATGTAATATTATTTATCTAAGCTAAGCGTAGTCATAATTGGATAATGATCTGAGTAATGCTCGTTATAACTTTTAAACCCATTTACACTAAAGGCATCGTCGGCTAAAATAAAATCGATACGTACAGGAAAAAATTTAAATTCGTAACTACGTCCAAATCCATTTCCAGCTTCCTTAAAAGTATCATTTAAGTCGCTTTTAATTATTCTATAAACATAAGAAAAGGCCGTATTATTAAAATCACCACAAATTACCATTTTGTATTTGCAATTCTTTTTATGCCTTAAAAATAATTCTGCCTGTAACTGTTGCATTTTAAAAGCTGAACTCACTCTGTTTAATAACCGTTCTGAATCTTCTTTTTTAAGATTTTCTACCTTAGTATCGATACGCAATGATTCCAAATGAATATTATATATACGAATTGTGTCGTTTCCCTTAACCACATCAGCATAAATTGCATTATTTGCTGTATCAGGAAATTCAATAGATCCTGAATTCACGATAGGAAATTGAGAAAAAATAGCCTGTCCATACTGCATGTTTCTTCCTGATAACTTTTCAAATTTATACTTAAAAAAAGACATGTCAATATTCTCATGAGGGTGATATTCTTGAAGACTTAAGACCTCTGGGGATTCTAATTTTATAAAATCAATAATTTTAGTTTCAATACCTTTTTCAGGAATCCATTCATACAGATTAAAGAGTCTCACATTATAATTCATAACTCTCATATTCTCCGGGTTCTCGACCTTTTTTGACGACGAAAATTTATACAGTGAACCAAAAGAAAAATAGCCCAAGCACAACACAACTAACGACAATATAAGCTGTTTTTTCAATCGAATAACCCAATAAATAAAAAATAAAACATTCAGGATAATTAAAAAAGATACACCCAAATTAACGACGGCTAATATCGAAAAGGTTTTAGGGGGCAAAAACGGCAGAACAAACGATAAGAGTAGCAAAACGGCAACAATGCCATTTATTAAATAAATGATTTTATTTATAAAGCTCAAATTTTTCATAGCTTTTACTTGCCCGCTCTAAATAAGAATTCCTTTTCTTCTGAAGTTAAACTATCATAGCCGCTTTTACTAATTTTATCAAGTATAACATCTATTTTCTTTTGGTTGTTAAACTCATTAAAATCAGCTTTAGTATATCCACCTACCTTACTTTTGTTTTTATGAACTGTTTTTAAAGGCCTTTTTTTCGAACTTTTAAAAAAGTTAACAATGCCGTCCATATATCGTTCAAAGCCTTTACCAATGTCTAGCCCTTTAGAAAGTTGTTTAGCATAAAAATATCCTAATAGAGCTCCGCCAATATGAGCTAAGTTACCACCAGCATTCCCAGTTTCCGGATTACTTATTCCAGCGAAAACACCTAAAACATCGAAAACAACAATAGCCGCACCTAAGTACCAGAGTTTCAAATTAAACGTAAAAAATCGAATGTCTTGATTGGGCATATAAGCACATAGGAATATTAAAAGTGCTCTAACTGCTGCAGATGCTCCCAACAATCTAGAATTAGCTTGAAACACACTAGGAAATATGGTATAACACAGCATAAACAATATACCTCCTGATATGGCTCCTAAAAAATAAATATTAAGTGCCATTTTAGGACTAAATAAGTTTAAAAACATACGTCCCAAAAAATACAACCACAACATATTAAAAAGAATATGCATAGCATCATAATGCAAAAAAGCATAGGTAATAATACTCCATGGTTTTAAAATAAAATCTACCACATCACTAGGCAAGGTCATCCAGCCTAAATAAGGTTTAATGACAAGAGACAAAATAAAAACCACCGCATTAAATGCAATAATTTTTTCCAATACATTAAGATTAGAAAACTTCTCTTTTATATCTTGAGTAAGAGTAGTCATTAATACCAACGATTTTTGTTAAACTGGTTCTTTTTCCAGTACCACATTATAAAAAAACCTGTTACGGCACCACCTACGTGAGCCATGTATGCTGTATTACTAGGGCTAAAGAAAGATTGCCCAGTTAATCCAGAGATTAAATCTAAAATGATAATACCTGGAATAAAGTATTTCGCTTTTATAGGTATGGGCAAAAATATCAACATAAGTTCTGCATTTGGATTCATCATGCCAAAGGCTGCCATAATTCCCATGATACAACCTGAAGCACCAACCATAGTACTGTTAGTTGAAACAACATTCATTTGAAATAAACTATCAAAAGATAGTTGAGTCAATTGATTGGGGTTAAAATTGTTTTCATTTAGCAATGTAAAGAGCTTATTTTGAAAAATTTCTTTACTAAAATATCCATCCCCATTGGGAGCATAGTCAACAATATTAAGATTCACAATATCACTGATTATATTTGATGAATATCCCAACCCAGAGATATTATTAATCAATGGATAATAATCATAATAATAATATGCGACTTGCAAAGCCACAGCCCCTAAACCAGCAGATATATATATAAATAGAAATCGTTTTGAGCCCAATACTTGTTCTACTGGTGTACCAAACATCCAAAGGGCAAACATATTGAATAAAATATGCATCGCACCGCCATGCATAAACATGTGCGTAATGATCTGCCAAGGTTGAAAAGCATCATTTTTTGGAAAATGCATGGCAAACCAATCGAAAAAAAGCTCTTCTCCAACGGCCTGAGTCCCAATAAACATAATCACGTTAATGATAATTAAATGCTTCACGGTTTCTGAAATCCTCATCATAATCTAAATAAATTTTTTATCTAATTCATCAACACTCATCGTAATAAATGTTGTCCTATTAGTAGGAGACACATTGGGTTCTTTACAAGCAAATAACTTGTTCACCAAATGCTCTTGTTCATCTTTTTTTAAAACTGTTCCTGTTTTGATTGCTAAACTTTTAGCCATCGATTTGGCTAATAAATCAGAAGCACTAAAATGACTATCAGGAACTTCATTTTCAACATCACTTATTAACTGCTCTAATATTATAGACACTTCACTTTCAGGAACACCAACTGGCACCCCTGTAATATCTATTGTCTCTTCCATTACCTTTGAAAACACAAATCCCGTATGTTCCAAATCTGCTTTCAATTGGTTTATAATTTCAATATCTTGAGTTGAAAAATGCAATTGAAGCGGAAACAGTAATTGCTGGCTTGCCGCTTCTTTAACGGTTAGGTTCTTAAGAAAATCTTCATATAAAACACGTTGATGTGCCCTATATTGATCTATGACTAACATACCCGATTTAATAGTACTTACTATATATTTATTGTGTAATTGATATGTGGTATTCGATTGTTCTACCGGGTGCTCTTCATCAAAAATTGAAGCTGTATGCTCTTCAGTTTCAAACTCAATGCTACTAAAGTCTTGTTGTGTTTCGTTGCCTTTAGATTCCAAACCAACATATAAACTCTCCCAACTAGAGGTTGGCTCTTTTTTATAAGCAACTGCCCTAGCCTTAGATTTAGTTTCTTCTTGAAACGGATTAAAACTACTATCCACCTCAACTTTGGGCGCACTTGTTCCTTCAGCTTTATAGCTATAAGGCGTATCAAGATTAGGATCACGATCAAAATCTAATACGGGTGCAATATTAAACTGCCCTAGGCTATGTTTTACAGCCGAACGCAAAATAGCATAAAGCGTATGTTCATCATCAAACTTAATTTCTGTTTTAGTTGGATGAATATTAATATCTATAGTTTGCGGATCTACCGTTAAATTCAAAAAATAACTGGCATGCGTACCACTTTTAAGAAGTCCTTCAAAAGCTGAACCAATAGCATGGTTTAAATACGGACTTTTTATGAATCTATTATTCACAAAAAAATACTGTTCACCCCGAGTGCGCTTAGCAAATTCAGGTTTTCCAACAAATCCAGAAATTTTTAGAACCTCAGTATCTTCTTCAACAGGTACTAACTTCTCATTAGTTTTATTTCCAAAAATATTTACAATACGCTGACGGTAATTACTAATTGGTAAATTAAACGATTCGCTGCCATTATTATACAATGCAAAGGCAATGATAGGGTGCGCTAAAGCCACGCGATGAAATTCATCAATGACGTGACGTAACTCAACCGCATCTGACTTTAAAAAATTACGTCTAGCAGGAATATTAAAAAAAAGATTTTTTACCGCTACAGAGGTCCCCGAAGGCGTAACCACAACTTCTTGCGAAACCACGTTACTTCCTTCAATAATTAGTGCATTACCAACATCATCAACATCTTGTTTGGTTTTCAATTCAACATGGGCAATAGCAGCAATACTAGCCAAGGCCTCTCCCCTAAACCCTTTCGTATTTAATTGAAATAAATCTTCGGCATTTCTAATTTTTGAAGTAGCATGACGCTCAAAACTCAATCTGGCATCCGTATGGCTCATCCCTTTACCGTTATCTATAACTTGAACAAGTGTTTTTCCGGCATCTTTAATAATAAGTTTAATAGAACCTGCTCCGGCGTCAATAGCATTTTCAAGAAGTTCTTTAACTACTGAAGCTGGACGCTGTACAACTTCTCCGGCGGCAATTTGATTTGCAACGTGATCTGGTAAAAGCTGTATGATGTCTGCCATATATTATTTAGAAAAGAAAATAGATAAATCAAAATCAATGATAAACAAAAATACCAAAACAAGAACGGCTACAATAATAAGGATTCGTCTGTTTGCTTGATCATCAGGATTATTTTTAAAATCATCTAAAGCATCATTAAATCTTCCTTTTAAACCTTT
Organism: uncultured Algibacter sp.; assembly: GCF_947495925.1. Classification (GTDB taxonomy): domain Bacteria; phylum Bacteroidota; class Bacteroidia; order Flavobacteriales; family Flavobacteriaceae; genus Algibacter_E. The sequence continues at coordinate 127,717 of NZ_CANMAU010000004.1, read as the reverse complement.
ATTAGCACCAACAGTCTTACGAAATTCATCAAACTTATGTTTTATTTCAAAAGGACTACCTTCTGTCCCCTTATTGTCATAATAACGAGGTGTGTAACTAAATTTTTTGTTTTTACGCGTTTTTAAAAGTCCCATGATTTCTAAGTTTTTTGGATTACATGTATTTTCTTTCTAATAAATACATACAAATCAATAATAATACCAAAAACAAAATTAAGGTTCGCATACGCATAGCGCCTCTTGTTTTAGGTTTAGAACCAGCACGCTTTCTCCATTTTGAAATAAACTCCTTACTTTTAGAATCCTTATTTAAGCTAGAATCTACTTTATTCTCTTTAGAAAATCGGGGCTGATAATTGAACGTTTTATGTTTGCGTTGTTGAAACAAAATCTAGTGCTGCTTATCCTTCAAAAATACTTAAAAAACTAGAGAAACTGAGGTCAGGAATGCTAAAAATTGTTAACAAAAGCCATAGACTCTTGATACTTAGAAACAACAAAACAACCTAATTGAATAATCCAAACGAAAGATTAATCAATTAAGTTGTTAAAAATTAGAAATCTTAAATAATCTTCTCTACCGGATATAATATGCTATCTCTGGCAGGATAAACTATTTTTTCTCAAAACCGCTTGCTCTGGGTGTTTCAGTTTCACTTTGGTAATTCTGTCCCTCTTCTCCTGTTACATCATTAAAAAATCGGTAATAGTTACCATAACCATATTTCGTTTCCAAAACCCTACGCGCATCTCTCATTTGAATAAACTTTTGTGTGGCCTCTTTTTGATCCCCAATTAAAAAGAAATAATCATTACTTGATAATACATTTCCTTTAGAATCCTTCAATTCCAATTCCACAAATATCTGTTTATCTACTTCACTTAAAACATCAGCAGAAATATCTTCAAACTTTTTTGCACTGTTAGCCTTAACATCTCCAATATCAAAAGTCTCAGATTTTAATTGCTTACCAAGCTCATTCTTAAGAATTATTGTTGCCTTACATTTTTTATAATTTTCAAACAAGTCATTAACCACCCATAACTCACATTTAAAAGGCTCATTTTTAGACCATCTACGCTTATTAAAAGCAATATTAATTAACAATGGCTGATACGCTTTTTTAACGAAATCGTAAGACCGTTTTGTTTCCTGATAATTATCAACAATACCCCATTTCATATCGGGCCAATATGTGATAAAGTGGCATAAAGCGATACCACTTAAATTAGGCTTTTGTCTCCTAAAGTATTCAATTCCATTCTGAAATATAATACCTTGCGTATCCTGAGAAGCATTTACAAATTCTTCTAACGACCCAATTTTTTCATCTCCAAAAACATCCCAGTTCTGCATTTTTAAACGTGTTAAATCTGCCCAATGGTGCCCCCAACTCAATCCTGGAGGCCAAATTTCATCATTAGGAATAAATTTTTTCAAACTTTCTACAGATGGCACTGATGTGATGGCAAACTCCGGAACTATGGGGAATTCAAGAGTTTTAAGCCAATCTTCATGTAAAAAACTCCCCATATCATAAAAATAACGCAGCGCATGCACTGCCTCCTTAGGCTTAAAACCAGCTTCTTTAGACACTTCGCAAGTTAATGGGGAATCTGGAACATAAGGTAAGTTTGCATAAGCTTGTAGTGAATCTCCTAATCTTTCAAGAAATTCTCTACCAAATTTAGCATCCCGTGTTCTTAATAACATTTCCTCTCCACCTTCCATCATAATTAAAGACGGGTGGTTTCTACGTTCTTTTATAACTTTTACACCTTCGTTAAAAATATCGACTAATTGATCTTCATCACTTGGAATATTACCAGTACCTAATGGTATAATATCTTGCCAAACGGTAATACCCATTTCATCGCAGTACTGATAAAACTCAGGAATTTCCGGAGGATGCCAACCAAATATTCTTATATTATTCATATTAGCCCCTTTTGCAAGTTCAATGAGTTTTTTATATTCGTCTAAAGATGTACGACCCACAAAAATATCTGGTGGACCTCCCCAGCAAGCGGAACGAATAAAATGAAATTTTCCATTAATATATGTAGACCTAGGAAAACTAACATCCACGTCCTTTTTAAACCCAGGATTCCATTTGGAAGTCACTTCTCGAATACCAAAAGTAATTTCCTTAAAATCATGATTGACATCTCCTTCTTTTAAAGAAATTCGAGCTTCATATAAATTAGGTTTCCCCATATCCCAAGGCCACCATAATTTGGGTTTATTAATATGAATATTATGTTCGATTTTATGAATTCCTGGCTTTACAACTGCCGAAAACTTTACTGTTTTTAGGTCTGAAGAAAAATTCTTGCCCTCTACAGTTGCAATAAAATTCATGTTTTTATTTTGGACCTCTGTATTCTCAACGGTCAGCTCCAACTTAACATCAGCAGAACCATCTTTATTTATTGAAGTATTAGCATAAGCATCTTCAAAAAGCACTTTTCCCGATGACACCATTTTGACAGGTCTGAAAATCCCAAATGGCACTAAATCTCTCCAATAATCCCCAAACCAAGGTGTTTTTTTTCCAGCAACCAAAGCATTTACACGAGGTGGAGGGTCTAATTTAATCATCAACATATTGGTACTTTCTAGACGTTTCGAGGATATGCGTAAATACTCAGTCACATCAAAAGAGAAACCAGAAAAAGCACCTTCATGTCTACCCAAAAAATATCCATTCAACCAAACATCACAAGCGTAGTCTACACCTTCAAACACGATTTTAACAACTTTGTTATCTACAGATTCACTTACATGAAACTGTTTTGAATACCACCATTCATATTGCTGCACCCATTGTGCTTTAACACTATTTCTACCAAAATATGGATCATCAATTACGCCAGCCTTCCATAAATCGGTATACACATCACCTGGGACTTTAGCGTAGTTCCAAACTAGTGTTTCAATATCTTCAGGTGGTAATTGAGGTAAACCCATCTTAACACCCTCACCTGGCAACATCATTTTCATAGTCCACTTGACCCCACTTAAATCATTAACTAACTGACTATTATCTTTATGAGAAATCATTGTATTTGGCTGCCCAAAACTCATCACCCCAAAAAACAGTACCAATAAAACCATCAAGGTTTTTCTAAATTCGATCAGTATATTTTTCATTTTATATTTTGTTAATTTATTTTATATGTAAATATAACATTTATATATAAAATAATTAATAATTTTTCAGAACATTTTCATTTAAAAAAACATCACGTGACCCGTTACAAAATAGGGCACAAAAAATCGCCCAAACCAAAGTACAGTCTTGAGAAAAATGAGATAAAAAATAAAAAAATATTCTTGTAAAGTGCCACAACACCAATTACATCGTTGAAGATTTCAACTTAAAAGAATAGATGCAAGTTACATCTGCAAAAATGAAATAGTTTTAAAGAATTAACTATTTCTTCTTAATTCTGCCATTTTTATAGCAGCTATTGCGGCTTCAGTACCCTTATTACCATGTTTACCACCAGAACGCTCAAGCCCCTGTTCCATATTATTATCTGTTAGCACACAAAAAATAACGGGCGTTTCACGCATTACATTTAGATCCTTAATACCTTGTGTAACACCCTCACAAACAAAATCAAAATGCTTGGTTTCTCCTTGAATCACGCTACCAATAGCTATAACAGCATTAACCATTTGTTCTTGCATTTTTTTACAACCGTAAATCAATTCAAAACTTCCTGGCACATCCCAGCGAACAATATTACTCGGTATTACTCCATTTTCGATTAAAGCATCATAAGCCCCTTTATATAAGCCTTCTGTAATATTATCATTCCACTCAGAAACAACAATCCCAAAACGAAATTTGCTCGCGTCTGGGATTGTTGTTTTATCGTAATCGGATAAATTCTTGTTTGCCGTAGCCATATTTAGCCATTTATTTATTTGCCAACACCTGTGCTTTTCCAATAAACACATCTACTTTTGATGCTTCAGTAGAATCAGAATAATCATCCTTTATTCTTTTAAAGTAAGCCAGAGCCTTATCAGCCTGACCCAAATCTAAAGCGATAGAACCTGCTTTAAACAAGTACATAGGTGTTGTATATTCATTATCACGCATTTCAGCAGCTTCTTCGTAATACCCTAAAGCATCCTCTGTTTGGTTTAACTGCACAAAGGCATCACCAATATTCCCTTTAGCCAAAGGCGCTAATATTTCATCCTCACTCTTAAAATTACTCAAGTACTCCACAGCATTTTTGTAATCTTTCAATCTCAAATATGCAGTTCCCGCATAGTAGCTCGCTAAATTTGCTGAAGGCGTTCCATTATATTCCTCAATAATATCAAGCATTCCAAATTTACCCTCACCTCCGTTTAAAGCTAACGTATATAGAGAGTCTTTTGCTGTACCCGTAACTGCTTGGTCAAAATATTTCTGCGCTTGAAACATATCATTCATTGCCGCAGTTTGTTTTGGCTGAGAAATAAACTCTTTATACCCTAAAGAACCTAAAACCACAACAGCAACTATACCAATAATAATAAAAATGTACTTCTGATTTTTAGCTACAAAATCTTCAGTTTTTGAAGCCGTTTCATCAAGCGTATTGAAAACTTCAGCAGTAGTTGATCCTTCCTCAATATTCTGTTCTTTCTCTACTTTCGTTTTTGGTTTGTAACCTCTTTTATTATAAGTTGCCATGTATTCGTTCTAAATTATTGTGGCGCAAAAATATAATTTTTCTTCATAACTAAAAGGGTATTTATTTGATATTTTTCAATAATTTGCACTTCTTTTAGGCGTTTACGCATCTTATTGCACCCAAAGTTGCTTTTTGTATGATTTTAAAATCACTTTCTTTACTTAACTATAAAAACTTCGACAGTAAATCATTCATTTTCAATGAGAAAATTAATTGTATTGTAGGCAATAATGGTATAGGAAAAACAAATGTACTTGACGCTATTTATCATTTGTCTTTTGGTAAAAGTTATTTTAATCCCGTAGCTACACAAAACATAAAACATAATGCGGATTTTTTTGTAATTAATGGTGAATATAATAAAGAAGAAAAAACCGAAAAAGTTGCAATTAGCTTAAAACGTGGGCAAAAAAAAGTTATAAAACGCAATGGCAAAGCCTATGAGAAATTTAGTGAACACATTGGCTTTTTACCTTTAGTAATAATCTCTCCTGCAGATAGAGATTTAATTACCGAAGGAAGCAACACACGTAGAAAGTTTATTGACAGCGTGATATCGCAGAGCGACAAAAGCTATTTAACATATTTAATTAACTACAACAAAATACTTGCTCAGCGCAACGCCCTTCTAAAATATTTTGCATTAAACCATACATTTAACCAAGATACTCTGGACGTCTACAACAATCAACTAGCTGAATATGGAGCATTGATTTTTGAAAAAAGAGATACTTTTTTAAAAGAATTTATACCCATATTTAAGTCGAGATATAAAGCTATAAGCAATGCTAACGAAGTTGTTAGTTTAGTTTATGAAAGTGATTTATTTGAAGATAATTTAGATACGCTTTTAAGAGCCACTATCAATAAAGACAAAGCTCTTCAATACACCAGTGTTGGGATTCATAAAGACGATTTGAGTTTTAATATTGAATCACATCCTATTAAAAAATTTGGTAGCCAAGGACAGCAAAAATCTTTTTTAATAGCTTTGAAACTAGCCCAGTTTGATTTTATTAAAGCACAGAGCGGTGTAAACCCTATTTTATTGCTTGATGATATTTTTGACAAGTTAGATGAACAACGTGTTGCCCAAATTATTAAATTGGTAGATGATGAAAACTTTGGACAGTTGTTTATTAGTGACACACATGGGGAGCGTACCGAAAATGCCGTAAAGCAGGTACATCAATCTTATGAGATTTTTAAATTGTAAACACTTTATCAATGAATCTTGAATCTCATTATAAAAACCTGTATAAAACCTCTCGTCAAAAAATCTTAAATAATGATTACCAAATTGATGATTTAATAGATTCCAAAAATGACCAAAGGTTTGGCATCACTTTAATAATTAGACCTCCCTTGGAAGTTAAAAATGAAATTCAACAGTTTTTGAATAAACTTAAAATCATCGAGCCAAACCAATATTATTATAGCAATACAGGTATTCATATCACCGTTATGTCAATTATATCGTGTTATAACTGTTTTGCATTAGAGAAAGCGAATATATCTGAATACATAGAGACTATTAACAATAGTATTACAAATAGCTCAAAATTAGAGATTAAATTTAAAGGCATCACCGCATCACCTTCATGCATAATGACACAAGGTTTTCCTCTTAATCAAGCATTGAAAACCATAAGAAATAACTTGAGGAAAAATTTTAAAAACACTACCTTGGAGCAAAGTTTAGATAAACGATATGCTATTCAAACAGCCCACTCGACCGTTTTTCGATTTAAAGAAAAACTCGAAAAAAGAGCAGACCTCTTAAAGGCACTTGAAGATTATAGATATTATGATTTTGGTTCATTTAAGGTAAAAAGCCTCGAACTAGTTTATAACGATTGGTATCAAAAAAAAGAGCATGTTAAAAATTTATTTGAATTTCACCTTTAAATGCTCCTAGAAAACAATTAAAATGGCAAAACGTAATAACGAACATATTAGCATTAGTGATGCATTAAAGGAATTTGTTGAAACCAATAAATTAGAAAAAGGTTTAGATAAAGTTAATGTTGCTGAGGCTTGGGCTAAACTTATGGGTAACGGTGTTAATAACTATACAACATCGGTAAACCTAGAACGTGAAACGCTTTATATCCAATTGAGTTCTAGCGTACTAAGGGAAGAACTAGGCTACGGTAAACATAAAATAATTAACATGCTTAATGAGGAATTAGGCAAAGAAATTATTAAAAAACTGATTTTAAGATAATTAAGCAATCATCATAATTGTAAAAAAAATCACAAAAACCAATTTAGTATAATTTTTTACACTACCTTTGGCTTTTAATTTTTTATAATACAAATACAATGAGTAAAGGTACCGTAAAATTTTTCAACGATTCTAAAGGATTTGGTTTCATCGTTGAAGAAGACAACAACAAAGAACATTTCGTACACATTTCTGGACTTATCGATGAAATTCGTGAAGGTGATGTTGTAGAATTCGATCTACAAGAAGGTAGAAAAGGATTAAACGCCGTAAACGTAAAAGTAGTCTAAATATATACTATTTAACTATTACAAGTTAAAGCCTATCATTTATTTGATAGGCTTTTTTTTATGTGTAACACATAAAAAAAGAATTTAATTAGATGTGGAAATATTTACCGATTACACTGGTAAATACCATACTAAAAATGCGCGAATAATTACAATTATCTCAAAAAATGAGCTATAGTTAAGGAAGCCATTAAAACAAGTAAGTAAATTATATCAAAAAGCCCGTAACTTTAATTACAGGCTTTATTTTTTTACTCTTTTTTTTTTAAAACTGCTCTCTACCTGAAAAATGGAAAACACCCTCAATAGCAGCATTGTCATCACTATCACTACCATGAACCGCATTTTCACTAATAGAATCTGCATACATTTTTCTAATTGTTCCTTCTGCAGCATCCGCAGGATTTGTTGCACCAATTAAAGTTCTAAAATCTTCAACCGCATTTTCTTTTTCTAAAATTGCTGCCACAATTGGTCCGCGTGTCATATATTCAACTAATTCAGGAAAAAACGGACGTTCATTATGTATAGCATAAAAAGCTTCCGCATCAGTTTTAGTCATCTGTGTTAATTTCATAGCTACAATTCTAAACCCTGAAGCTGAAATTTTCTCTAATATTGCCCCAATGTGTCCTTTCTCAACAGCATCTGGTTTAAGCATTGTAAATGTTCTATTTGTTGCCATTCTTATTGTTTTATTTGCCTGCAAAAGTAATCTATTTCCATTTAAAAACAAGGTTATCAATTTTAAAAAATTGTATCTTCGCTACCTATGAATAAGCAAGACATTACAAGCATAAAACAGCTTTTATCTACCACAAAAAAAATTGTTATAGTACCTCATAAAAACCCGGATGGTGATGCCATAGGATCGACTCTCGGTTTATATCATTACCTTTTGAAAGGTGGGCATCAAGTGAATGTTTTAGTACCGAATGATTACCCTTCTTTTTTAAAATGGATTCCAGGAAATGATGCCATTTTAAAATATGATTCTCAAACAAAGATATGCCAGGATATCATTGAAGGTGCAGATATCTTATTTACTTTAGATTTTAATGCATTCCATAGAACAGGTGACATGGAAAAAAGTCTATCAGAATCGAAAGCACTAAAAATCATGATAGATCATCACCAAGCGCCTGATGATTATGCCACCTACACCTATAGTGATGTAAGTATGAGTTCAACATGTGAAATGATTTATCATTTTATTGATATGTTAGGTGATGTAAACCGTATTGACCAAACTATTGCAACCTGCTTATACGTTGGGATTATGACTGATACAGGATCTTTTAGATTCCGATCAACAACAAGTACAACTCATAGAATTATAGCTCACCTTATTGAAAAAGGAGCCGATAACACTCAAATCCACAATAGTGTTTATGACACAAATAGCTATGAACGTTTACAACTCCTAGGACGCGCCCTAACTAACTTAAACGTAATTCCTGAATCTAAAGCAGCATATATTACCCTCTCGCAGGATGAGCTAAACACGTACAACTATAAAAAAGGAGATACAGAAGGCGTGGTAAATTATGCATTATCTCTAGATGGTATTGTACTAGCTGCCATATTTATTGAAGATAAAAAAGAAGGCATTATTAAAATATCTTTACGTTCTAAAGGTGATTTTTCAGTTAACGAAATGTCAAGAGCACATTTCAATGGTGGTGGGCATACAAATGCTGCAGGTGGCAGGAGTCACTTATCATTAAGTAATACGGTTGACAAATTTATTAGTATATTGCCTAGTTATAACAAAGCCCTAAACAATGAATAAGTTAATCACATTATTATTGGTTTTACTCGTATTCAGTTGTAAAACACCTGAAGCCAGAAAACCAATATCAGTAAAAACAGGTTCTTTTATTGATGAATCTGTAGAGCGTAATAAAAAGTTAAATGCCAAGGAACAAGCTACAATCGAAAGTCTACTAAAAAAGCAAAAACTTAATTATCTGGCATCGGAAAGCGGTTTTTGGTACTATTACAACACGAAACTTGAAATAGACTCTTTATCTACCCCTAATTTTGGAGATATCGTTAACTACAATTACAATGTTAAATCTTTAAATGGGAAACTTATCTACTCTAAAGCAGATTTAAAAACTCAAAACTATACCATGGATAAAGAAGAGTTATTTACTGGACTTAGAGAAGGTTTAAAACTTATGAAAACAGGAGAAACAGTAACTTTTCTATTTCCATCTCAAAAAGCTTATGGTTATTACGGTGATGAAAAAAGAATAGGTAGTAACACCCCTTTAATCTGTGAAGTCACTATTAATTCCATTACCCCAAACTAATCATAAACGCATGTACTTTTTTAAAAATATCACGAAGATTTTTCTTGTCATTTTATGCGTAAATCTTAACTCTTGTAAATCGCAATACCCAGATCTTGAAGATGGCATTTATGCCGAATTTATTACAAATAAAGGAGTTATGGTTGCAAAGCTGGAAGACACCAAAACACCCATAACCGTTGCAAATTTCATATCCTTAGCCGAAGGAACAAACACTCTTGTAAGCGAAAAATACAAGGGCAAACTTTATTATAACGGGACCATATTCCATCGTGTAATTAATGATTTTATGATTCAGGGAGGGGATCCAACCGGAAAAGGATCGGGTAATCCAGGATATAAGTTTATGGATGAATTTAACCCCGAATTAAAACATGACAAGCCAGGTATTTTATCAATGGCAAATGCAGGGCCTAAAAGTAACGGAAGTCAATTTTTTATTACCGAAATACCAAAACCTCATTTAGATAATGCACATACAGTTTTTGGAGAACTTATAATTGGTTTAAATATTCAAGATTCAATTTCTAATGTAAAAGTGGACGGCAACAACAGACCAATTAATGAAGTTACTTTAGAAGAGTTAAATATTATAAGAAAAGGTAAGGCTGCCAAAAAATTTGATGCCAATAAAATTTTCACCAATCATTTTGCTGAAATGGAACGCATTGAAAAAGAAATCGCTGATAGAAAAGCCACTATAATAAAAGCCACTAAGGAAAAATTTGAGCAACAGAAAGCAAATGCAACCACATTAGAATCTGGTTTACAATTTTACGTTTCTCATAAAGGATCCGGAGAAAAACTTCCTTTTGATGCCCAAGTCTTAACGCACTATGCGGTTTACTTTGAAACAGGTAAAATTCTTGAGACCAGTAGCGCCGAAATTGCACAGGAGCTCGGTATTCTTAATGAGAAACGAAAAGCAGCAAACAGATACCAGCCTATTACTGCAGATATTGGACCTAACGCAGGAATGATACCTGGATTTAAAGAAGGTTTACAACAATTAAATGTTGGTGATAAAGCCACGTTATTTATTCCCTACCACTTAGCTTATGGCGAATCTGGCACTAGAGGTATTCCTGGAAAAACAAATATTATATTTGAAGTTGAAGTTATTGAACTTTTAAAATAAACTATAAGGCAAGAATTATGAATCTATTAAAATTTGATTGGAATCCAATACCGGGAATTGACATTGCAGGTTTTTATACCCTCCATTTTTATAGCCTCATGTGGGTTATTGCGTTTATATTAGGTTGGTATATTATGAAACGTATTTTCACCAAAGAAAATATATCGCTCGACTATTTAGACCCTTTATTTATTTACACCGTTTTGGCCACTATGCTTGGTGCTCGTTTGGGCCATGTTTTGTTCTACCAATCTGAATTAATTTCTGAAGATTTCTTCAGTATATTTTTGCCTTTCAGATTTAAAGGTGGATTTGAATTTACTGGATTCCAAGGATTAGCGAGTCATGGTGCCGCTATTGGTATTATAATAGGAATGTATTTATACAGAAAAAAATACAACTATAAATCATTGCTTTGGATTCTAGACCGCGTCGTAATTCCGGTAGCTTCAGGTGCCGTATTTATTAGAATGGGTAACTTTATTAATTCTGAAATTATTGGAAAAATAACAGATTCTGCTTTTGGTGTACGTTTTATTCAAGATCAATATTACAAAAGCGAAATTGTTCAGCGTACAGGAATTAAAGATGTGCAAAAAGCCTATAACGCCGTAACCGATAATTCTCAATTTCAAAACCTATTAGAAGCTGTACCATACAGGCATCCATCGCAACTTTACGAGTCATTTTGCTATATTTTTGTGTTTTTAATTTTATGGTATTTCTACTCTAAAACGACTAAACGAGATCAAACAGGATTTTTATTTGGACTGTTTTTGGTATTACTTTGGACGATACGATTTTTTATAGAATTCACAAAAGAGCCACAAGGAGAGGAATACATTAATTGGGCCAACCTAAACACAGGGCAATGGCTAAGTATTCCTTTTGTTTTAATTGGACTGTATTTCATGTTTGTTTTCAAACCAAAAACAGCGGTAAAATAACATGTGCTCAGGACGATATATTCTATTCGTTTTAACTATTGGTGTTTTTAGTCTTACAGGTTGCAAAAAAGACAAAAAGGTCATACAGCAAACCAAAGTAACATTTACTAAAGAAGGAGAATTGACTATTCAGAAAGCTTCAGACTCGAGTCAAGTTTCCTTCGATATCGAAATTTCCGACTCAGACTTTGATGTTCAAACAGGCTTAATGTACCGAGATTCCATGGAAAAGAACCAAGGCATGCTTTTCATTTTTGAGGACGAAAAAGAACGCTACTTTTACATGAAGAACACCAAAATTCCTTTGGATCTCCTTTATATTAATTCGAATAACAAGATTGTTAGCTTTCAAAAAAACGCTAAACCTTTTGATGAATCTTCTTTACCATCAAATTCTCCTGCCCAATATGTACTAGAAATAAATGCAGGGCTAATAGAACAATTAGCACTAAAGATAGGTGACAGCATTAGTTTCATTAAAAACTAACCCCTAATTAAAGTATTACCCAATTTATTTATGTTAACATAAAAATAATTTAGATTTCATTTACAAATACTCGGATTTTTCTTATTTTTATAAAAACTATTTCCCTGTAGTTCTAGTATACCTGCGCTATTAATTTATCTAATTATTTCATTACTACTATGAAGAAAGTATTAATTTTATGTATCCTATGTGCCTTCTCACTGCGTGGCATATCACAAACTTCCAAAAAAATAGATTCAACTGCCATTTTTGTTTTAGACAAAATGACTGATATTATTGGAAACTTAAGTTCAGTATCTTTTGATTTAGAAACCTCTAATGACCGGTTGGACAGCAATAAGAATATTATAAAAAACTACTCAAAAAGCACCGTTACATTCTCAGGTCCAGATAAATTATTTACTAGAACCGATGGGTCGAAAGGAAAAATGGGCTTTTGGTATGATGGTTCTTTTATGACCTATTACAATTATGATGAGAATAACTACGTGACTCTTGAAGCTCCGGAAACGACGTTAGAAATGATCGATCAAATGCATAATAGCTATGATTTTAAGTTTCCGGCTGCCGACTTCTTTTATCCTGATTTTACAGACCATATCATGGAATATTTTGACGAAGTTAAGTTCCTAGGTAAAAAGACCTTGTCTGGAGAAGAATGCTACCATATTATGGCCATTAATAAAGAGATGAACGTTCAATTTTGGATTTCAAACAAAACCCATTTACTGCCTAAACATTTTGTTATTATTTATAAGAACAAAAACAATATGCAATACGAATCTACTTTTAGCAACTGGTCATTAAACCCCAATGTCCCTGATGCTGTCTTTAATTTTTTAGCACCTCCAAGCGCAAAATTAATTAGCATTTTAAAGAAATCTTAATCATACCATCACTAAAAATTTAACGTCATGACAGTATATAAACTCAATATAAAACACACCCTAGGACTTATACTTATTTTTGTAGCACTTATATTCCCTTCAGACATGTTAGCGCAGCGGATGAGAGGAGGCGGAGGCATGTCCAGAGGTGGCATGTCTAGAGGTGGTGGTCATTCTATGTCTAGACCAACCCATACGCCTAGTAGGTCAAGGCAAACAACTCGACCTTCAACAACTCAAAGACCCCAAAATAAATCCATAAATGGCGGAAGTACAAGAAATAAGAGTCGTGACTTTTCTAACAAAAAAAACATTCCAAATAAAAGTACGAAACCGGCAACTAATAATAGAGCAAGTACTGGGCAATCAAAAGTTAGTAATAGAAAAACATCTAATGTTAAAAATAAAACTACTAATAGAGCTGGTAATAAAAATGGCAATAAAATTGGAAACAAAACCGGAAACAACAATAAAGTTGGTAACAACACCCGTATTGGGAATAATAATGTCAATATTAATGTAAATAATAGAAACACCTATGTTAGAGGTGGCAGTAGGGCTTATGTAAGGCCTCCATATAGGTATGGAGGCTTCGGATATTACTGCCATAGACCCTATTTTTACCACCCTTACACTCCTTTTTATTGGGGCCCAGTTTATCATCCATGGGGATTCTTTGTTGCTACATTAGCTACAACAGCCATCATTGTTAGTATTACCAATGATGACACCAATGAGAAGGAAGAATATAATTATGAAAACGGAAATTACTATCTCAAAACCGAAGATGGCTTTGTGGCCGTGCAAGCACCCATAGGAGCAGAAGTCCCCGAGATTCCGAAAGAGGCTCAAAAAGTGGAAGTCGATAATAGTACCAACTACTACTATGGAGGCGCATTCTATGAGGAAAATAAGGATGGCTATATTGTAGTACCAGCAACAGCTGGCACCATTGTTCCAGGCTTACCAGAAGGTGGTGAAGAAGTTAAAATTGGTGATGTCACTTACGTTCAATTTGGGCAAACCTATTATCAGCCTATTCAAGTAGATGGTAAAAATATGTATGAAATTGTAGAAGTTAAGAAAGAAAGCTAAAAACCTTACCAAATCCAGAGGATTTTCTTTAAACCTAGACACCTACTTAAGATTATGGCAGTATATATATTTCCATAATGTGTTGCTATGAAAAAGACCATAATTATTATTGCGGCTTTGTACATTTTTTGTGCCTGCCCTTATGCTCTAAATGCCCAAAGCTTTGACAAATCTGTTAAAACCAAAGAAAACTTTGAAGGATCCATCCCGCATCCAGAGCAAGAGCAGGAAGTTTCTAAAAAACTTTTAGAGCTTGAAAAAAAGACGAAAAAAAAGCCTAATATAGTTTGGCTAATTGTTGACGATATGGGCTATGGAGACCCTGGTTGTTATGGTGGCGGTGCTGCTATAGGTGCAGCTACTCCAAATATGGATAAATTAGCAGCTGAAGGCTTGAAACTAACGTCCTGCTATTCCCAACAAACCTGTACATCAACTCGGTCAGCCATTCGCACAGGTAGATTACCAGTTCGCACAGGATTGATTCGACCAATTTTAGCCGGTGACATATTAACGCAAAACCCTTGGGACACAGAAACTAGCATTGCTACGTTGCTTGGTAAAGCTGGTTATTATACCTTATTAACTGGGAAATGGCATATTGGAGAAGCTGTGGGCATGCGACCTCATGATGTTGGTTATGATGAATTTATGGGCTATTACCCGGCTCAAAAAGAAATCTCTCAAGGTGTGGACCCAAGACGTTATCCTGATTTAGTATTAAACCCAGAAAGAATGGCAGATTTTGAAGGCATCGGGCCGGATGATCACCTGCAACATGGATTTAAAGGCGGTAAAACAGAAAAAGTAAGCCAAGTGAAATCGATAGATGACATGGGTAGAGCAGATCAAGTGCTTACAGATTTCACCATTTCAAGAATTAAAGAATTAGCTAAATCAGATCAACCCTTTTTTATAGACCACAATTTCATGAAAGTTCATGCCGACAATCATGATAATCCTGATTATCCAGGTTTAAGCGCGGCAAAATATGCTTATAAAAATGCAGTTGCGGAGGTTGATATGCATATTGGAAATATCGTTAAAGCTCTTGATGAAGCTGGGGTGTTAGAAAACACTTTTATTTTTATTACATCTGATAATGGTCCACAGATGGATTCATGGCCAGATGGTGGTTACACCCCTTTTAGAGGCGCTAAAGGAACCACTTTTGAAGGTGGCGTGCGTATTCCAGGAATAGCTTATTGGAAAGGTATGATAGCACCTGGACGCCAGAGTGATGATATTTTTGATTTGATGGATCTATTCGGAACGAATCTAAGATTAGCAGGAATTACTACAGATGTACTACCTAAAAATAATTATTATGATTTTATTGATCAGTCAAGCTTCTTGTTTTTAGAAGACGGAACAACTAATAGAGAGGCTGTATATTTTTGGTGGGGTAAAGAATTAATGGCTATTCGTATGAAAGAATATAAACAGCATATCAAGGTTATTATTCCCCAAGATACTCATATGTGGATTGATTATTCTACAGTTCAAGATGTAGGTCTAGCACCATGGATGTTTAACTTATATATTGATCCAAAAGAAGAAATGCCCGTAGGCCACAGACGCAGTGCATGGTTAGCAACTCTAGGCGCTAAGTTAAAAACACATGCTGCAACCTTTAAAAAATATCCACCTAAACAAATTGGATTATAATTAATACCATTGGTAGTGTTTAAATCTAGACATATTCTTGCATACGCTATTGGGTTGTTCTACTTCTCCATAGCAGCCTATTCTCAAGGTGATGGGCCAAGATCATACTTATTAGGGCCTAAAGGTGTTATTGGTGCAAATCCTAAATACTTGAATTTAAATCAAAATTTAGTACCAGCTGGAAATATTTATTTAACAGACTCAGATATTAATGTCAATGTATTCCCTACAACCTTATTTTACAATTTTGGATTAGGTGGGCGATTTGCGCAAGTTCAATTTATGTTTAACCCTGCAAATGCCTCTGGTACTATTGTTACTGATCAGGATGAAACTATTACAGGCTTAAATAACTCTGGGTTTTCTGATGGTTTTATGGCCTTGAAATTAGGTTTAATTGGAGCTCCTGCCCTATCCATCAAAGAGTTTGCCCAACACACACCGGCATATTCTATGTTTGGTTATCTAAGAGTTTGGTATTCGGGGTCATACGACGCTTCTAAGCTATTAAACCTAGGTACTAACCGGTTTACCATTGAATTTGGAACCCCCATGAGTTTTCCTTTATCTAAAAATTCAAAAAGACCTATTTGGATAGAATCTTACCCCTATATACAATTATACACTAAAAACACAGATCCTTCTATAATTGTACAAGGGAATGAAGCTATACAAAATCCCCTTTTTGGAATTGAAAATCACCTTACACATAATCTAACAGAAAAATTCTGGGCAGGAATAGACTTGAGGTATGCCATTGGAGGTGAATCTGAAATAAATGGTCAAGCTCAAGATAATAAAATTAACGTTTTAGGAGGAGGCATATCTGCAGGCTATCAAATACTACCTTTTCTTGGAGCTACATCAAGCTATGGGATAGTCCTTGCAGGAGACAATGGGTTAGACGGAAATATGTTCCGCATAGGCTTAGTCTTTGTATACGCCAAAACAGAAAAAAATTAAAACACTATAACTATGAAACCTTTTCAATTAATCTGTATTGTTCTTGTATTTAGTTGTCTTACGCTTACTAATTGCAAAAATGAGGAAAAAACAATTACGGAAGAATCAACTGTAGAACAGAGTGATGCAAATCAAGAAAGTACAATCCCTTATTTTGAAAACAAGGAAGCTTTTTTTGGTGAAACACATATGCATACCTCCTACTCATTAGACGCCTATATCGGCGGCAATAGACTTACACCAGATCAATCGCTTCGTTTTGCACAAGGTGAAGAAATGCTTTTAGAATTAACTGGTAAAAAAGTGCAACTTAAACGACCTTTAGATTTTGCAGCTGTGACCGACCATTCTGAATATATAGGTGAAATGCAAACGGTTATGAATCCCAATGCTAAGGGTTATAATTCAACGGAAGCAAAACAATTAAGAAATGTTAAGGGCTTGGAAGAGGCCGAACAATTATTTCTTGATCTCGTTGTTAAAAGTAATAGGAGCGCCACACCGCAGCACCCACCGTTTTACCAAGGGGTTACCACCACTATGGATGCATGGTCCTTAATGAACGAAGCCACCGAAAAAAATTATAAACCCGGTAAATTCACAACACTTCATGCCTTTGAATGGTCTGGTGCCCCTGCAGGTGGCAACCTTCACAGAAACATCATTTTTAGAGATACTATTGTGCCAGATTTACCTGTAAGTTATATAGAAGTAAATCGTGAAACGGAGCTTTGGGCTTGGTTGGATCAAATTACAAAGAATGGGTCTACCGTATTGGCAATTCCCCATAATTCAAATGCCAGTAAGGGCATGATGTTCGATGAAAACATGCCAGATGGTATGCCACTAACTAAGAGTTACGCCGAAAAACGTGCACAGTATGAACGCACCATTGAAATTATGCAAATAAAAGGTGCCTCAGAAGTTTATCCAAAGTTCTGGCCTAATGATGAGTTTGCCCAGTTTGAAAATGCAGAGTCCTTAAAAAATTATAGTGGACGCTTATTTGAAGAAAAGAATTTTGTTCGACACGGATTAAAAAAAGGTCTTGAATACCAAACCAAATTAGGCGTAAATCCATACAAATTAGGATTCAATGGCGGAACCGATAACCATAATGGAGAGATGAGTAATGTTGAAGAAGATAACTATTCCGGTAGTCATGGATTAACAGATGGTACAGCTCAGGATAGAGTTATAAATGAAGTTCCAGGTTGGGCAAAAACCTATGACATAAACCCAGGAGCTATCACAGGAGTATGGGCGAACAATAATACCCGTGAAGGCATTTGGGATGGCCTTTACAACAGAGAAACATTTGCAACAAGTGGTCCTCGAATGAAAGTTCGATTTTTTGCAGGCTATGGATATAAGGATAGCTATGAAACCTATGACGATTTAGCAAAAGATGGCTATAACAAAGGGGTACCTATGGGCGGTGATTTGACAGTTAATCCAAACGAAAAACCAAAATTTTTAATTTGGGTTTTAAAAGACCCAATGAATGCTAATCTAGATAGGGTTCAAGTTATAAAAGGTTGGTATAAAGATGGGAAACTTCAGGAGAAAACTTATAATGTAGCCGTGTCAGACCATAGACTAAACGCTGATGGCAGTGCAACCCCAACAGATGCCAAAGTGAACCTAAAAACAGGTGCTTTTGATACCTCTAAAGGAGCAACACAGTTTAGTCTCACCTGGTCCGATCCGGATTTTAATGCCGATGAAATTTCATTTTACTACGTAAGAGCACTTCAGCTTCCAACAGCAAGATGGACGCTTTGGGACGAAATTAGGGAAGGAGTTTCTTATCCTGATCATGTTGCTAAAACCGTTCAAGAACGTGTTTGGTCAAGTCCTATTTGGTACACCCCTAATAAATCAATGTAATTGATAAATGAATAAACGATTTAAAATACTTTTAGGAATTATAGTAATAGTTGGTATAACAATGTTCTTTATACCAACTATTATTAAGAATTACGTGATCAATAATAGTAAAGAACTTCTTGGGAGAAAAATAGATGTTGGAAAATTAAAGTATAATTACTTTACAAGCACCATACGAATACATAACTTTAAAATGTACGAACAAAACGAAGTTGATGAATTTACTAAGTTTGACACACTCATTTTGGACATGGAACCCTATAAAATGTTATTCAATGAAAAAGTAGTGGAGCAATTTTATATTAAAGGCTTAATGGTTAAAACCGTTATGAAAGACTCCACTTTTAATTTTGATGACCTCATTGCATTTCACGCTTCAGAAGAAGATTCGCTATCTAAACCTGAAGAAAGTTTATTTAAATACGAAATTTCGAATATTGAGCTTAAAGAAGCCGATTTCTTCTTCAATAACGAAAATGTAAAAAAGGAAACGCATATAGAAGACTTTTCAGTTTTAATCCCATTTATAGGATGGAACCAAGAAGAAAAAAGTAGTGCAGACCTAAAATTTAATTTTAGAAGAGGCGGGTATTTTGAATCAGCACTAAATATAAACCCTGTTACTGGTGACTATGATGCCCATTTTACAATAAGTAAACTCTACCTAGATAATTTCTTGAACTACATAAAACCCTATGCACATATCAACTCTTTTGAAGGGCTTGTGAACTCTAAAATTGACATTATTGGCAACACGTATTCCGCTATAGAATCTGTTATTTCTGGTGAGGTTGAAGTTCTTGACTTTAAAATGACCGATACCTTAAACCATG
The DNA here is from genome assembly GCF_947495925.1 of uncultured Algibacter sp. GTDB lineage: Bacteria > Bacteroidota > Bacteroidia > Flavobacteriales > Flavobacteriaceae > Algibacter_E. The sequence goes on along the minus strand of NZ_CANMAU010000004.1, from coordinate 108,273 downwards.
AGTTTCTGTCTGCAAAACGTATTACATCCAGCATTAAAAAACTTGATTATGCCAACAATAATTACGTTTTAAACTCGGTAAATGTATCAGATTCATATACCTTATTTCAGTTAGACTCCGTATCAAATAATTTCTTCAAAATATTTAAACTGAACACCCCTAACGAACATGAAAATGAAATTGTTCAGACTGACTCTATGGGCTCAGGTTCTTCGGATGAAATTAAATATATGGTTCATAACTTTACATTAAATAACGGTATTCTTGATTATACAGATAACCTAACAGGAGATCCTTTTAAGTATCATTTAAGCCATATTGAAATAAAGTCAAATGAGATTTCTAGTACTTCAAATTGGCTAGATATCAATTCTACGATGTTGCTAAATAACCGAGGTAATTTAAAAGCCCAATTAGGCTTAAACCCTAACGATTATTCAAACTCGACACTCAATATTTCTATTGAAAAGTTTAAACTACCCGACCTCAATATTTACACGAACTATTACATGGGGCATAGTATTTTAGAGGGTGATATGTATTACTATTCTCAATCTAAAATTGTAGACGGCAATATTTCTAGCGAAAATAGACTATTAGTGAAAAATGCATCCCTTGAAAATGTTAAAGGTGGTCTATATGATTTACCTCTAAAATTTGCTTTCTTTTTATTAACAGATAAGAATGGTGATGTAAATCTGGAATTACCTGTAAGGGGTAATATGAATGATCCGGATTACGATGTTAGAAAAATTGTTTGGCAGACTTTTAAAAATGTAATTGGCAAAACAGTAGCCTCTCCAGTAAATTTCTTAGTCGGATTAGTTGGAGGAGACCCAAAAGAACTTGAAGAAATTGAATTTACATATACAGATACCATTCCTTCTGGCAAACAGAGTAAACAATTAGACAAACTATTAAAACTTGAACAAAGTAAACCTGAACTTCAAATTGAATTGACCTACTATATTGATAAAGAATTACAGAGAGAAGCCTTGGCAAAAGACTATGCAGGGAACTTGTTTAAACAAAAAACTAATAAAGACTATCGAAAGAAAGAAAAACAGTTTGAACAATTTGTTCTGAAAGAAATGGGCAATGAAAACACAACTTTTGATGACGCCATCAAGGCATTAACAAACACAGTTCAATTTGATAGTGTCGTTAATATAAAGAATGAAAAGCTTATCAAGAATACCATCGATTATTTAAAGAACGCGTCATTTCCGACAAAAATTATTGTTCAAAAATCTGAACCAGAGGCTCCTGAAAATACAGGTTCCTATCCTAAGTTTTTAATTACTTATGGTATGATAGAAAATAACTGATTTTTTTTACTCATAAATGTGGGAATGGAATTAATACATTTAAAACAGACATTGTTATTTTCTATACCCAATAAAAATTGATATGAAAAACTACTTAATCTCCAGCATTTGCTTATTTCTATCGAGCTTATTATTTTCTCAAGACAACGGAAACGACGTTAAAGGCGCAGCTCAAAATGCCACAAACCCATTGGCATTTGTAACCAAACTGCAGATTCAACCAAATTACACCTTTAAAGATAACGGTGGAGATCAATTAATTTTGATTAGTAGAATTATGCAGCCAACACAAACCATTGGCTTGCCTTTTATAAAAAGTAAAAATCCCTCAAAGGTTTATACTATATACCGCTTGGAAGTACCAGTAATTGGACAAACCCTACCAAACTCTCAGCTTGATGCAACAGGATTATCCGATTTGATTTTAGTAGATGTCATTGCTTTTAAAACAAAGATTGGATTATTAGGTATAGGGCCATCATTAATTATACCAACAGCAAGTTCAGAACTTTTAGGTGCTGGCAAATGGAGTCCGGGTTTAGCCGGAGTTTTTATGACTAAAGGCTTTGGAATGACTTTAGGCTTACTTGGCCAACAATATGTATCTTTAGGAGGCAGTTCAGAAAGACCAGATCAAAACTATATGTTGTTTCAACCCATTGTTACAAAAATATTTGACCAAGGTTATTTCATGAACTTTTCGCCTATTATGAAATTTGACTGGAAAAACGGCGCTTATAACATTCCACTTGGAGTGAATTTTGGAAAAGCATTTGCTAAAAACCTATCTATGTTTTTAGGGACCGAATATGTGGTAAGCGGCCCAGGCAGAGGCGATTTTACCATTCGACTAAATATCAATACAATGTTCGCACCACCAAAACTGTAAAAGGAAATACACGATTTATGCTACTTATGCTTACCATAGATCTAAACTATGCAATTATTAAAGATTATTTAATATTATCCTTTGATAGTCATACTGTAAAGTCGTATTTTTATTACTTAACTATTAATATTAATTCATGAAAACATTAAAACAATTTGGAGTATTCCTGATAATATGTTGTTTAGCATTGTCGGTAAACGCTCAAAAAAAACCCAATATCCTAGTGATTTGGGGAGATGACATTGGTCAATCCAATATCAGTGCCTATACAATGGGCTTAGTCGGTTATAGAACCCCTAATATTGATAGAGTTGCCAATGAGGGTATGATCTTTACCGATTATTATTCTGAACAAAGTTGCACTGCTGGTCGTTCGTCATTCATTTTAGGACAGAGTGTATTTAGAACTGGACTAAGTAAAGTAGGTATGCCTGGAGCAGCAGAGGGTATCAACGAAAAAGACCCTACTATTGCAGAATTATTGAAACCCTTAGGATATCGCACAGGCCAATTTGGAAAAAACCATTTAGGAGATCGTGATGAGATGTTACCAACTAATCATGGATTTGATGAATTTTTCGGAAACCTATACCATTTAAATGCCGAAGAAGAGCCTGAACTAGAAGATTATCCAGATCCTGCTGAGTATCCTAATTTCGCGAAAAGATTTGGACCTCGAGGTGTAATACATTCATATTCTGATGGTAAAATTGAAGATACCGGACCATTAACAAAAAAACGTATGGAGACGGTAGACGATGAAACTATTGTCGCTGCGAAGAAATTCATTAGAGAGGCTGTAAAGTCAGGAGAACCATTTTTTGTATGGTGGAATGGAACTAGAATGCATTTCAGAACACATGTAAAAGAAGAACATAGAGGTCTTTCTGGTCAAAATGAGTATGGCGATGGTATGGTAGAACATGATATGCATGTGGGTGAGCTTTTAGATTTATTAGATGAATTGGGCGTAGCAGAAAATACTATTGTGCAATATGGCACAGATAATGGCCCTCATAAAAACTCATGGCCAGATGCCGCTGTTAGCGCCTTTAGAGGTGAAAAGAACACCAATTGGGAAGGTGGTTGGAGAACACCATCCATGGTGCGTTGGCCAGGGAAAATCAAAGCCGGTTCGGTTTCTAATGAAATCGTTTCTGGGATGGATTGGATGCCAACATTTTTGGCTGCGGCTGGAAATGAAAATATTAAAGATGAACTGTTGAAAGGGAAATCAATTGGAGGAAAAACCTATAAAGTGCATTTAGATGGGTATAATATATTACCTCATTTAACAGGGGAATCAGAAAAAAGCCCACGTAAGGAACTATTCTACTTTTCAGATGATGGTGATTTAACCGCCTTACGTTATAATGATTGGAAAGTTATCTTTATGGAACAAAGAAGTCAAGGCACACTCCAAGTTTGGGCAGAACCTTTTGTAACCTTACGTATTCCTTTGTTATATAATCTAAGAAGAGACCCTTATGAATTTGCTACAGTAACATCAAACACCTATTGGGATTGGTATTTAGACCATGCATTTTTGTTACTTCCTGCTTCAGAGTATGTTGGCAATTTTCTAAAGACATTTCAAGAATATCCGCCACGCATGAAAGCCGCAGCGTTTAATTTAGACAATGTTATGGATAAATTATCGGATCCCGGAAATAATTAAAATAAACACAATTCAAAAATGGAGGTTAAACACCTCCATTTTTTTAATTAATCTATAAAACAATACTTTATGAAAAAATTATTATTTTTTACCATTGCATTAGCATTTTCAGCAACCGCTACATTAAGTGCTCAAACCTTACCATCAGTTAACACTAAAGACTTGAACAAAGCAGGAAAAGATGCTGTTTCACAAGCAAGTTCATCTAGTCAAGCAGATCAAATAAAAGAGGCTTTAATGAAAGACAAAGATCTACAAGAGAAAACGATAGATCACTTAAAATCTAACCCAGACACTAAAGATGCGCTTATGGGAATGGCAGCTAAAAACTCTGGTGGATTAAAAGGATTAATGAAATCTGTTTTAGGAGACAAATCATTGAGCCAAGCAGCCGTTGATTATATCACTAAAAATCCTGATTTACTTAAGAAAGCCATGAGTATTGTTGGCATGTAAAAACAAATTTTACAAATAATTAAAAAGCACAAGTTATAACTTGTGCTTTTTTTATGGCATATAATTTATCCTGTTAAACTTTGAAAACACTCATTTTAGAAGTAAGTTTACTTAATTCATTTTCAATTACTATGTCATTCAAATACTGCTTGGTTTTTGTTTTATTACTGAATTTATTTTTAGGACGGGCACAAGAAGGCAATTATAAATTCAATAACTTTGGTAACCGCTCTATTTTACTAGTAGGAAACGTTACTGGTAGTGTATCAGATTTAGGTTTAACTTATTACAACCCTTCTTTCCTAGCTAACACAGACAATGTTGGTTTTTCCTTAAACGCAAAGGCTTATCAACTAGTAAACCTAAAACTCAAAAGCTCTACAATTGATGATGCTCAAATTAGTAGTACCAAGTTTAATAGTGCTTCAACCATGGCGGGTGGAGTATTTAACTTATTCAATACGCGTTTTGCCTATTCCTATTTAACAAAATCTAACAACAATACGAACATAAGCTATAGCAAAAGTTATCTTAACGATGATATTTTAAATCAATTTCCAAATGCAAAAAATCACCATGCCAATATTAATTTAAATACAGACTTAAAAGATGATTGGACTGGAGGCTCTTGGGCCTATAAAGTAAATGAAAACTTCAATTTAGGTGTATCAGCCTTTGTTTCTTTGTATAAATATGGAGGAAGCTCTTTAGTGAATCATATTGTAGAATCCGGTGATGACGACATAGCCTTTTACCAGAATACCGTAAGTTTCAATCAAAAATCTTATGGCTTATTTATGAAACTTGGTGCAAACTACAAGTTTCCAAAATTTGTTGTAGGCTTAAATATAAATTTACCTTACTTAGAAGTTGTTAAAGATGGAAGCTTTTCTTATTCTAAAATTGTTTCAGGTGTTGGTCCTGGATCAAACCAATACCTTGATTATAATTTTGATGATTTAACAGCAAAAAGAAAAGTTCCTTTAGGAATATCTGTTGGAACAGGAATTCCTATAAACAGGGGAAAATTTCATTTAAATATTGATTATATAACAAGTATGACTAAATACACCAGGTTAACCATACCAGATATTGATACTGGCAGTGGAGAACAAGAACCTGTAAATTTTGATGAAGAACGCAAAGCGGTCCTTAACATTGGTATTGGTGTAGAATATAGGCTTCGTGATAATCTGAAGGCCTATGGTGGTTTCTCAACAGATTTTAATTCATTAAAAAACAGTGCCAATATTTTCGATATTTCTACCAGTGAAAATAAATCCATTAATACTGGTGAAGACTTTTATCACCTTAGTGCTGGAATTGATTGGAAATTAAAATGGTTAAGTATTATATCTGGTATAACGAACACAAATAGCTCAACTTCATTTGTAAGCCCATATACTATTAACTTTGGAGACTCAAACATCACTAACGAACCAAATACGCAGTTAAAGTACACACGCTGGCAATTTGTAATTGGTATTGATGTGCCTATTCTTAATAAAAAATTAAAAAGCTTTAGTAGTGAGGACTAAAACTTCCAGGGTAAAATCATCTTTATTAATTTCAAAACTAATTTTCAACACACTAAGAAATGACATAAAAAAAGCCTATTAACAAAGTCAATAGGCCTGATTTACAAATTAAGAATTAGACTTAACTTTTCTTCTTCTTCTCTTCCAATTTGTTTACAGTATCGTACATTATTGGCGTTGCAATAAATAATGATGAATAGGTACCAACAATAACACCAACTATCAAAGCAAACATAAAGCCTCTTATCGAATCTCCACCAAAAATAAAGATTGCCAATAATACCACTAATGTAGTCAAAGAAGTATTTAATGTTCTACTTAATGTACTGCTCAATGATGCGTTAACCACTTTATCAAATTTCCATGTTGTATGCTCATTAAAGAATTCACGAATTCTATCAAAGACAACCACCGTATCATTTAATGAGTAACCAATTACTGTAAGAATAGCTGCGATAAACGCTTGGTTTATTTCCATATTAAACGGCATAAACTTATAAGTTAAAGAGAATACACCCAATACGATTAATACATCATGAAATACAGCAGCAACCGCTCCTAAAGAATATTGCCATTTTTTAAATCTGAATAAGATATATAAGAACACTACTATCAATGACCCTAATACCGCCCAAAGTGACGCTTGCTTAATATCATCTGCAATGGTTGGTGTTACTTTATAAGATTCTAATAATCCTACTTGTTTATTCTCATCATTTAGATCAATGAATTTTTCATAAGATATACCTTCTAAATGGGGTACTAATGCCGTATAAAGTGATTTTCTAATTTCTTCGTCAATAGCTGAACCAGATTCGTTTACCTTATATTTCGTTGTAATTTTCAACTGATTTTCAGAACCAAATGTTTTAGCATCTGCACTACCAAAAACAGCAGGATCAGATAGTAAGTTCGTAATTTCAGAGGCTGAAACATCTTGAGCAAAACGTACTTGATACGTCCTACCTCCAACAAAATCTACACCTTGATCTAAACTATTTGTAAATAATGAACCTAAACTTAAAAGAATGAAAGCACCCGAAATTGCATAAGCCACTTTACGCTTCGTTAAGAATTCAATATTGATATTTCTAAATAAGTTTTTAGTAATTCCTGTAGAGAAATCCAGCTTACCTCCTTTATTCGCATACCAATCAATTAACAATCTAGTAATAAATATTGCGGTAAATAATGATGTAGCAATACCAATTAATAAAGTAGTTGCAAAACCTTTTATAGGACCTGTCCCAAATATAAATAAAATCAATGCTGTTAAACCAGTAGTAATGTTAGCATCTAAAATTGAAGATAAGGCATTGCTAAATCCATCTTGAATAGATTCTAACTGCCCCTTACCTTTAGCTAACTCTTCTCTAATGCGCTCAAAAATAAGTACGTTAGCATCCACAGACATACCAATAGTTAATACAATACCAGCAATACCAGGTAAAGTCAACACAGCTCCTAATCCAGATAAAACACCAAAGATTAATACGATGTTTAACATCATTGCGATATCAGCAAATCCACCAGCTTTTCCATAATAAAAGATCATCCAAATTAACACTAAGGCCAATGCGATTAAGAAAGACATGGTACCACTTTCTATAGCTTCTTTACCTAAAGAAGGTCCAACCACCTCACTTTGAATAATATCTGCAGAAGCAGGTAATTTACCAGCACGCAATACGTTTGCTAAATCTATGGCCTCATTTAATGTAAAATCTCCAGAAATAGAAGAACTACCACCAGCAATTGGTCCTGTAGTTACACCTGGAGCAGAATATACAACGTCATCTAAAACAATAGCTATTTGGCTCCCTTGCGTATATGCCTTGCCGGTCATTTCTTCCCAAATTTTTGCTCCTTTTGCATTCATCTGCATAGACACTTCCGAATTTCCTGTTGGGCCAAATTGGTTTCTAGCATCCGTTACTACAGCGCCACTTAATTGAGGTACATTTTCTCTGTTTCCTACTAAAGCATATAAATCTACAAGCTCGCTACCCTTTTCTGGCTTACCAAAAACAAACTTAACATAACGTTGTTCGGCAGGTAGTAAAGCTCTAACTTCTGATTTGTTTAAGTAATCAATAACTTTAGCCTTATCTTTAATTTCAAACTTCGCAATAATTGGTCCTCCTTGGTATCCTTGCCCTCTTAGTAAATCAAAAATTGGATTAGCAGCTTGAACGGCCGTTGAATCTGTTTCAGCATCACCCAGTAAATCATCAATCTGAGAATCTTGTGCATCTTCCTCATCTTGCGGCTCTACCTCTCCATCTACTTTTTCTTCAACAATACCTTTCAAAACTTCATTAGCTTGAGCCAAAAACGGAAAGAATTGCTCGCCTTTATAAGCATCCCAAAATTCTAACTGCGCCGTACTTTGTAATAAACTTGTAGCACGTTCAACATCTTTTACACCGGGTAATTCTACTAAAATACGTCCTGAGTTCCCTAAACGTTGAATGTTTGGTGATGTTACCCCAAACTCGTCAATACGTTTGCGCAATACTTCAAAAGCAGAAACAATAGACTCGTCAATCTTGGTTTCTATAATGCCTTTTACATCATCATCAGACATACTTCCATCTATTTCGCCATCTAAAGCTTTAGTATAAAATATATCTGGAGATGCTAATTTTGTATCTCCCTTAATAGCATCAAATGCAACAAAGAAATCTTCTAAATATGTGTTTTGACTATTTTTTTGCAATTCTGAAGCATCATCTAAAGCCTTATTAAATACAGGATCGCTAGTATTATTTGCAAGCCCTTTTAAAATGTCTTTTACAGATACTTGAAGAATTACATTAATTCCTCCTTTTAAATCTAGACCAAGATTCATGGCCTTTTGTTTCACTTCGTTATAAGTGAACTTTGCAATACCAATATTATAAACAGTATCAGTAGCGATTGACTGTAAATAATTTGCTTCTTCTTGACTACGTTTAGCACGATAATCGTCCTCTGTTTCAGAAACTGCATTTATAGCTATTTCCTCTGCTTCATTTTCTATTTGACTTGATTTGAATGTGAATGAAAGTTGATAAAGACTTACCAATCCAAACAAAATAGCAAATAGTTTTACTAATCCTTTGTTTTGCATTTTTTAATTTTTTTGATCAATTTTTTAAACGGGCAAATATAGAATTTACCTCGTACATTTGACAGTATGTTAAATTTAAATAAGGTTGAATACCTTCTTTTTTAAACAGAAGGCTTTTTTCGGAAAATTTTGAGTAATACAAATTTATAGAGCGATTCTTTTCGGCTCTTATTCACCTCAAAAGAATCTGATATAAACAAACCTCAACTACAATAATGGTCCTGCTCGAACTTCAGGTATGGTATGTAACGTCTCTCTAATAGCAACAGAGACGTTCTTTTGAACCCTAAAAGCTACATTTGAAACTTGGGTTAAACGCTTAAGCTCCAAATTCCCAGCAGAGAAATTAATATTTGGATCTAAAAACCGGTCACTTTTAACTTCTACTTCTAATGTAAAAGCACCGTCAAAATCCCAACCTGAATCACTCGAAGATTGAATTTCGTAGACATTAATATTATATGCAATACTATTTTCAGGAGAAGGAAATTCTGAAGCCCCCCTACCTGTTGTGCCACTTTGATAGTTAAGATCTAAATTATGTGCTTTGGCAAAACTGTTTTTTATGCTAGAAATATCAGCATCACAGTAGTAGCTAATTTTTAGCTTACCATTTCCCTGAGACTTAATTTGAATATTTTCAACACCCAACGCCTCAAGTTGCTTTCTTACAATTAAAATAGTGTGTTTAGCGTCTTCAGAGGTTAATTCAATATCTGAAAACTGTAATATAATCTCCTGGTTAGGGACAGCTATTTGTTGCTGCGAAATAACACCAAACAAAGTCAGTAAGAAAATAAAAGCACTAATGCACCATCTTGCTATCATGCGCCAAATATAAAAAAATAAAGACTGTATTGCTACAGTCTTTAAATAATTATCATTTTTGGATATTGAACATTACAATTCTAATAGTCCGTTAGTCTTTTTAACACCCTCTGCACTAGCTTGCATATGTGCTTTTTCAGCGTCGCTTAAAGGAATATCAACTATTTTCTCTATACCGTTTCTTCCTAAAATTACTGGAACACCAATACAAATGTCATTTAAACCATACTCACCCTCTAACAAAGTAGAACATGGAAACATTTTCTTTTGATCACAAGCTATAGCCTGAACTAAACCACTTACTGCAGCTCCTGGTGCATACCAAGCAGAAGTTCCTAACAATTTTGTAAGTGTTGCTCCCCCTACTTTCGTATCTTCTTTTACTTGATTTAAGCGGTCTTCATCTAAAAACTCCGAAACTTTAATACTATTTCTAGTAGCGTGACTAGTTAATGGCACCATTCCTGTGTCACTATGCCCTCCTATTACCATACCATCAACATCACTAATTGGTGCTTCCAAAGCTTCTGCCAATCTATATTTAAAACGAGCAGAATCTAAAGCCCCACCCATACCAATAATTCTATTTTTAGGTAATCCTGTAGATTTATGAGCTAAGTAAGTCATCGTATCCATTGGGTTACTCACAACAATAAGAATTGTATTTGGAGAATGTTCAATTAAACTAGAAGATACTGTTTTCACAATACCAGCATTAATTCCAATTAATTCTTCTCTAGTCATACCAGGTTTACGAGGAATACCAGATGTTATCACACAAATATCACTACCTGCGGTTGCACTATAATCATTAGTAATACCAGTTATTTTGGTATCAAAACCGTTTAATGATGCACACTGCATTAAATCCATAGCTTTTCCTTCAGCATATCCTTCTTTAATATCTAACAAGACCACCTCTGAAGCGAAATTCTTAATAGCGATATACTCTGCACAACTTGCACCTACTGCCCCTGCTCCTACTACTGTTACTTTCATTTTTAAATTTTTTATTATTAGTAATTTGATTTGTAATTTATATCACAAAAATCAAAACTTTAAATCATAATATATATGATTTCAATCATGAATTTTTGGAACTTTTTCTGAGATTAATTTTCAAAAACAAGCTCTGCAAAATTACGAATTAAAACACTCTTAATAAAAAAAGTACAGAACAAAATCCTGGACTTTTAAAAACAAAAACTTAAAAATATTAACTAAAACTAATCAATCATTTTCTTAATAGATTTGATTTTATCTAAATCCAAAGTTCATACCAACAGAGAAGACATTAAAATCTGAAATTTGATATTCGGCATTAAGTCTAAAAACACCTAGTTTCAATTTAGTTCCTAAAGTCCCTCGTAGGTCTGAAACTTTACTTGACACGGAAAACGGATCAACAAGAGGATCAGCTGAAATATTACCATCGGTTACTATATAAGTTCCTTTTAAACCAGAATCTGAAGTACCTGAAATAAATCCAATTCCACCGTAAAAATTAATAATAGGCAACTTTGTTGATCCAATTAATTGAAATAACCAAGTACTGGTATCGTTTTCAACGCGTTGATTTTCACCAGCGATACCCGAAGTGTTGGTAATATCAAAAGTAGTATTAACTTTAGTATATGCTATCAATCCAGAAATTGCAACTGGCATATAAATATCATCCGAAAGCCATTTTGTAAATTCAGCTTGAAGCGCTCCACCGTACAATCCAAAATCAACATCATCAACATTTATATTGGGCACGAAACGTGCTTTCACCTCTAAACCATTACTTATCCCTAAAGCCCCTTGAATTACAGCTGTAGGTATGAAATCAATATTTTCTGCGCCTAATCCTGAAGGTAGAGTCACCGAAACTTGTTGATTACCAAATATTGGGTCTTCATAGGTAAGAAGCACTTCAACATCTGGATTATTTTCTCCTAAAACAGTTGAAACTTTTTGAGAATTCTCACCTGTAAGAAATTCAACATTATTATATATCTCTGTATTCATCAAAAACGACTTCTTTTCGTCTTTAATTGGTCCATAATTACCAATAATAGATATTTCAAAACCTCCCAAGGGTTTAACCTTAGCCGTATTAAACCAATTAGCATTCATGCTATGCATCAAGCCATTGGTACCTGGTTTTAAATAATCATTTGCAAATCTTTGTGTATCTTCTACACCAGCAGCAAGAAGAACATCTAAACTATTATCTATTTGCGCGTTAGATGTCCATACTAGAGAACACAGTAGTAAGATTAAAAACTTCTTCATTTTTTATAGATTTGGTTGGACAAATATATGCAAAAACCAACAAATAATGTATTTTGTCGTTTAAAAATGTCTTTTATCGGTTTTTATAACAGCATAAATAGTTTAAACCAAAACAAAACTATATAAGGTATTAAACCAAAAATAATAATACATTAGCGTTTCAGGCGTTTATTATAAAAAAGAAATAAAAATGAAGAAGATATTAGCGATACTTACTATGGTAATACTTTTTAATGCGTGTTCTAATGATGAGAGCAGTAACGAAGTCCAGGCCATAAATAAAGTGCTTAATCGCCAAAGCACTGGAAGTTCAGCAAATGACTTGCTCTCAGACGACAAGTTCACAAGTATCAGAATAGAGTTGGTCTATGTTGAAGGGTTCGAACCCACGCAACAAACCGTAGATAACTTTATTTCATTTTTGACTGACCTCACATTTAAACCTGCCGGAGTAATAGTTGAAAAAAGATCGATAGTTTCTCCAGGAAAAGACACTTATACAATTGAAGAAATTGCTGATATTGAAAGAGAACAGCGAAAAAATTATAATGCGATTGATGAAATTGCCGTTTGGGCTTTATTTATAGATGGTAAATCTGATAATGATGAGGGCAACGAAGTGGTTTTGGGTACAGCCTATTGGAATACATCTTTTGTTATTTATGAAGAGACCATTCAAGGGTTAAGTGATAGCCCTTTTGAAGCCAACAGAACGACGTTAGAATCTACCGTTATTAACCATGAGTTTGGGCATATATTAGGTTTAACAGATTTAGGATCTCCCATGCAAACAGAGCATGAAGATGAAGAAAATCCAAATCATTGTAATATTCAAGAATGTTTAATGTATTGGGAATCTGAAGTGTCAGGAGGACGTTTCAACTTATTAAACAAGAGTAATATCCCTCAGCTAGACGCTCAATGTTTGGCCGACCTTAAAGCTAATGGCGGTAAATAATTAGTTAAAAAAAAAGCCGCCAAATAAATTGGCGGCTTTTTTTTTATAGTGTTAAAATTATTTAAGCGTCAATATTTGCATAAATAGCATTCTTCTCAATAAAATCTCTTCTTGGTGGCACTTCATCACCCATTAACATCGAAAATATTCTATCAGCTTCTGTTCCATTATCTATCTGAACTAAACGCATTGTTCTGAATTCAGGATTCATAGTCGTATCCCAAAGTTGTTCTGCATTCATTTCACCAAGACCTTTATAACGTTGAATTTTTGAACCATCACCAAATTCTGAAACAATTTCATCACGCTCAGCATCCGACCATGCATAACGTTTTTTAGCACCCCGTTTTACCAAGTACAATGGTGGTGTTGCTATATATATATGACCATTTTCAATTAACTCCTTCATGTATCTAAAAAAGAATGTTAAAATAAGCGTTGCAATATGACTACCATCAATATCGGCATCACACATAATAACTACTTTATGATACCTTAATTTAGACAGGTTCAATGCTTTGCTATCCTCTTCTGTACCAATAGTTACACCTAGTGCGGTAAAAATATTCTTAATCTCCTCGTTTTCAAAAACCTTATGTGTCATAGCCTTTTCCACATTTAATATTTTCCCACGAAGTGGCAGAATAGCCTGAAATGCTCTATCACGACCTTGTTTTGCAGTTCCACCTGCCGAATCTCCCTCAACAAGAAATACTTCACATTTTGCAGGGTCTTGCTCTGAACAATCTGATAATTTACCAGGTAAGCCTCCAATACTCATAACTGTTTTACGCTGCACCATTTCACGAGCCTTCTGAGCTGCATGACGTGCTTGTGCTGCTAAAATCACTTTCTGTACAATAGTTTTAGCATCATCAGGATGTTCTTCCAAATAATCTGTCAACATTTCAGAAACGGCTTGACTTACAGACGCAGACACTTCCCTGTTTCCTAATTTAGTTTTGGTTTGCCCCTCAAATTGAGGCTCTTGAACTTTCACCGACACAATTGCTGTTAAACCTTCACGGAAATCATCACCAGAAATGTCAAACTTCAACTTATCAAGCATTCCAGAATTATCCGCAAACTTTTTAAGCGTATGAGTTAAACCACGACGGAAGCCTGATAAATGCGTTCCTCCCTCGTGTGTATTAATGTTGTTTACATAAGAATGTAAGTTTTCAGCGTAAGATGTGTTATAAATCATGGCAACTTCAACAGGGACACCATTTTTTTCGCCTTCAAAAGAAATAACATCTTTCATTAAAGGCTCTCTGGTTGCATCCAAATATTGAATAAACTCAGATAAACCTTCCTCAGAATGAAACGTCTCACCTTCAAACTCACCATCTTCTTTTTTATTCCTTCTATCAACTAAATGAACAGTTATTCCTTTATTTAAATAAGCCAACTCACGCAGCCTACTCGCAAGTGTATCATAACTATACTCCAAAGTCTGTGTAAAAATAGTTGGATCTGGTTTAAAAGTAACAGTCGTACCACGTTTATCTGTTTCACCTACGGTTTTTACAGGATATAAAGTTTTCCCGCGTTCGTATTCTTGCTCGTAGATATTTCCATTTCTATAAACTGTTGCTTTTAAATGCTCGGACAAAGCGTTTACACAACTTACACCTACACCATGCAAACCACCAGAAACCTTATAAGAATCTTTATCAAACTTTCCTCCTGCACCAATTTTAGTCATGACAACTTCAAGAGCAGAAACACCTTCTTTTTTATGTAAATCTACAGGAATACCACGACCATCATCTTCCGTAGTAATCGAATTATCTTCATTAATTATTACCGTAATATTATTACAATGACCTGCTAAAGCTTCATCAATCGAGTTATCTACAACCTCATATACCAAATGATGCAACCCTCTTGTTCCAACATCTCCAATATACATGGAAGGGCGCATACGTACATGCTCCATGCCCTCTAAAGCTTGAATACTATCAGCTGAATAATTATGTTTATTAAATTCTTCCTTTGCTTCGCTCATATCCTTATAATTATCTTAATTAAAATTTGGTTTAATATCATAAAAAAAGATGCTCTTTTAGCATCCCTTTGAATACATACAAATATACGGAATTTCGGCTCCTTTAGAAAGCATTTTATCCACTCATTAATAAAATTATCAACATTTGTTGATTACCTTAAAACGTCTTAAATCGCTCTAAAAACACCTTAAAATCGATTTTAAACATTTTTCATCAATGCTAAAAACACAAAATTCACTAAGATCCCTTAAAGCCTTCTTTTGCAACTTTAATTTCATATAAAAAAAGTAATTGAAGACTTCAAACGTTGTAGTAAATACCAGTAAAAAAAATGTCTCTAAACATGATGTATGTCACTTTATGACGTTTCGGTTCGCTTTATTTTTGTTCTAGATTTCAGAATTAATTACAGATGAAAAATAGAAAAAGAAAACAACTAAAATTATTATTTTTTCTGAATTTAATAATTCCATGTATTTTACTGAGTCAAAATAAAGAGGAATTTAAACCAACTTTTAAATGGAACGTGACTGGCCAAATATGGCTTCGATATTCGGATTTAAATGAAGGATCACTTATTAATAACGAACCCGTTTCAAATTTTACCGATGTGTCACTTAGGAGGTTACGTATACCAATGTCTTCTCAAGTCACTCCAAAAATTTTCGCCTACGCCATTTTAGGTGGAAACAACTACAATTTCAAGGATAAAACCTTTGCGATTGAGGTTTTGGATTTATATGTTGAATATTCGTTTGCCAAATTTTTAGAAGTAGGCTTAGGAAAATCCGGATGGCAAGGTTTAAACAGATGGAATATCAGGTCTAGTAAAACCATGATGGGCCTAGATTCTCCTTTATTCACATTGAATTCAGTTGAAAAAAATGATGACCTAGGACGATTATTCGGATTTTGGTTTAAAGGACAAGCAGGTCAATTTGATTATAGGTTAGCTTTTAACAGGCCTTTTATGGTTAAGAACGCTCCTAATGGGGAGGTTAATTTTGCAAACAACAAACCAAGAATCAAAACCTCAACCTATGTGAAGTATCAGTTTTTTGAGCATGAATCAAACAAATCTGCGTACCAAACGGGCACATATTTACAAACAAAAAAAGTATTTAATATTGGAGTAGGTTACCAATTTCAACCTAAAGCTATGAGTGATGGTGATGCTAGTCTACCTGAAACTACGTTTTATGATATGGAACACTGGGCGATTGACTCATTTTTAAATCTGCCCTTAGCAAACGATGATGCTATTACGGCATATTTGGGATATTACGACTATGGTTTTGGAGAAAACTACATCAGAAACGTAGGTGCCAACAACCCAACCACTGGCGGAAGTGGAACAGACTTTAATGGCCCAGGTGTTGCATTTCCAATGATTGGTACAGGCACATCTTGGTACATGCAATTTGGTTATGCTTTTAAACAAACGCAACTTATTAATCATGCGGTCGTTATTCAACCCAATATTGCCATCCAACACTCAGATTGGGATGCGCTTAATGATAAAATGACTGTTTTTGATTTTACTACTAACTTTTTAATAAATGGATCTCACAATAATAAAATCAGTTTAGGATACCAATACAGACCCATCTTTGATGCAACCACGATAGGACAAAAAGATTATAAAGGAATGGCTGTTTTACAATACCAAATTTCCTTCAAATAGCAAAACCTCTTCGATTAATAGCTTTTTCAGAAGTAGTAAAACGTCATTTTACTACTTTTTGCATTCATAGCGCTTTCAATATTCTGAATTATTAAAGGTTTTAATATCGAATTTACTAATGAAATCGTAGTTATACTAAAGAATTCAAAGCAATAAAAAGTCCTATCTAACTTTAAAGAGCTGAGACTGTATTCTACATAAAAACTTTCGTAATTTTACAGGCTTAATTTTGAGTAATAAATCAAACAAAAAGACATGAGTAAAATTATGACAGTCGACGTATTGTCGAGTATTAAAGGAGCACAGCCATCAGAGACTGTGAACAAATTATTTGAAGTGATTAAAAACGCTAATACCTCAAATAATAATTCTTTTAATAATAATCATAATAATGCTGTGTCTTTAGATAATTTAAGGGATGATATTGTAGTTAATAGTCCTTCAGCTGAAAAGCAAATTATCATTGAAAACTTTCCGAAAGAAAAAGATGGTTATCTCGTTGTTTCTAAAGTTATAGAAGAATAGTTATGAGTTCTCAAATACATAAAATTCATCAACAACTGGTGAATAAGGACATTACTTGCACAGCATTAGTACAAGAAAAATTAGAAGAACTAAAACAAAATACTAATAATACTGTAAACGCTCTATTAGACACCTTAGCATTAGATTTAGCTGCAAAAGTTGATACTAAAATTGCTAATGGTGAGACTATAGGTTTATTGGAAGGTATTCCTTTTGGTATTAAAGATGTATACATGGTGCAAGGCACTTATACTACTGCGAGTTCAAATTTGCTTAAAAATTACAAATCTGCATATACGGCGACAGCTATTCAAAAATTATTAGATGCTGGAGCTATTCCTTTAGTAAAAGAAAATTGCGATAGTTTTGGTCATGGATCGTCCAGTGAAAACACCATTTTTGGTGCCGTTAAAAATGCTATAAACCCAGACTTAGTTGGTGGGGGGTCAAGTGGAGGTTCTGCTGTAAATGTTGCTAAAGACTATACGATTTTCTCAATTGGTGGTGATACTGGTGGTTCTGTGCGTCAACCTGCAGGATATAACAATGTGTATGGTTTAAAACCTACCTACGGACGCATATCGCGCTTCGGATTAATGGCCTATGCATCATCGACTGACTGTGTTGGTCCTATTGCCAAATCTATTGAAGATATACGTATTGTTTTAAATACTATGAGTGGTCAAGATGTAAAAGATCAAACAACATACGCTTCCGCGGATATATCTCAAGACGACATTCAAACCTCTGACAACATACAAACAGTAGGGTACTTTAAAAATTTTATTGAAAGTGAAGCTATTGATGCTCAAGTGAAATCTGATTTCTTAGCGGTCATCGAAAAAATAAAAGCAAAAGGTATTGCAGTAAAAGCCTTAGATTTCTTTAAGTCTGACACCTTAGTTTCAACATACTACACCTTAGCCATGGCTGAAACGGCGTCTAACTTATCACGTTTAGATGGTACGAATTATGGAAATCGTATTGAAGGAGATACTTTAAAAGAGACCTATTCAGTAACACGTTCTGACAACTTTTCAGAAGAAACTAAACGCAGAATTATTGGTGGAAACCAAGTGTTATCTCAAGGATTTTCAGATGAAATCTATTTAAAAGGATTAAATCTAAGAGATCAAATCTCTGAAAATTTCGAGAATGATTTTAAGGAAGTTGACATCATCATATCTCCTGTTACACCCAGTACACCTCCTAAAATTGGTGATAGTTTAAAAGATCCTTTAGCTATGTATTTATCTGATGCATATACGGTAGGTTTCAGCTTAGGGCAATTACCAACTTTAACTATACCACAAGGTACGGCTACGGGCTTGCAACTTACTGCCGCAAAAAATAATGACGAACTTGTTTTGAAGTTTGCTAACTTCTTAAAAGACATCATATAATGGAACTGGAACAATTAAACGAGCTGTTAAAGCAACACGAACTAGAGTTAGTTATAGGTTTAGAAACCCATGTTCGCTTAAATACTAAAACCAAATTATTTTGTTCTTGTGCCAATCAGGAAATAGAAACACCTAACGAAAACATTTGCTCGGTATGTACAGGACAAATGGGAGTTTTACCAGCAATTAATAAAGAAGCTATTAAAAAGGCTATTTACTTTGGAAAAGCTGTAAAATCGACTTTTGAAAACGAAGTCATTTCTTGGGATAGAAAACATTATGAGTATCCAGATAATCCCAAAAACATTCAGATCACTCAATTTCATAATCCTGTAATTCCTGATGGTCAGGTATCATGTTATAGAAATGATGGTTCGCAGTTTACAGTAAACTTAACACAAGTACATATTGAAGAAGATGCCGCTAAATTAATGCACGAGAAAAAAATCTCACTAGTAGATTTTAACAAAGCTGGTGTTCCTCTTATAGAAATTGTTACTGAACCTTGTATTCGCCATATCGAAGATGCTTCAACTTACGCACAATACATTCAGCGTATAGTTCAAAATTTAGGAATATCTGAAGCCAACCTTGAAAAAGGAGAGTTCAAATCGGACGTTTCAGTATCACTTAGAAAAAAACGCGATTACAATTTAAATCCCCGTACAGAAATAAAAAACTTGAATTCATTTAAGTTTATGGTTGATGCTTTAAAAGAAGAAGTTGAAAAACAATTAAGCTACTTTTTAGAGCATAAAGAATTTAGACCAGACCAAACAACGGTTTTGTGGGATGCTGAATTAAAGCAAACCAAAACCATGCGTAAAAAGGAATTTGAAGCAGATTATCGCTTTATTTCTGAACCCGACTTACCGTTTGTAAGTATCAAGGAGGTCGTTGAGTCTATTGATGTAGATTTAAGTACATTACCATATGCCGTTGAATCTATTTTAATTAAAGGCGGTGTTTTACCGCAAGACGCTAAATTCTTTACAGCTGATTCTTTACGTTCTGAAACTTTTGTTGCGATAAACAATGTTATTAAAGAACCTTCATTTGTTGCCAAAACATTAACTAATAACATTAAGGCCGAAGATTATTCAAAAATAGAAAACCTTTCAGACTTTATCGCAATTTTCTCATCGTTTAAGGATAACAAGGTAACACCTGTTTTAGCACAACATGCCATTAAAACATTATTGGCAGATGCTAATTTTGATTACGAAACGTATTTCAAAGAAAACACGATTTCAGAATCTAAAATAGAGGATGCCATAGCGCAAGTAATTTCAGAAAATGAAACTGTAGCAAACGATATTAAAACTGGAAATCAAGGTAAAGCTGGTATTTTAGTTGGAAAAGTAATTGCTATTATTGGAAAAGGTGCTTCAGGAAAAATAATCCGCGAAGGTATTCTTAACGCCCTTGCGGAAGATATGGATCAAGGGCAAAAGATAGAGAACACACTTGAACAACCAATAACTAATAACCAGCAAGCAGCAACCAAAAAAGAGGAAGAGGTTCTTCCTAAAATTCCTATCATCATAAAAGATGAATACCGAACGCATGTCGTCTCTGAAATTTCAGATGAAAATATTGACGAAAATGTAATGCTTTCCGGTTGGGTTTCTAGTGTTCGCGATCATGGTGAACTTATGTTTATTGATTTACGCGACTCAAGCACACAAGTATTTCAAGTGCGTTTGAGTAGAGAATCGTTTGCTAATTTAGATGAATTGGTAAAACTAAAACCAGAATCGGTTATTACGGTTTCTGGAACTATTGTTCAACGTAAAGAAGACGACTATAACGCAGCTTTAAGAACAGGAAAAATAGAATTAGAAGCTACTGAATTAGAAATTTTAAACCTTTCTAAAACCTTACCTTTTGAAATAAAACGCGCCACTAAAACAAACGAAAACGTACGTTTCCAACATAAATACCTAGACCACAGAAATGATGATGTACGCCGTGTTATTGTGAATCGTCATAAGGTCATTAAATTCATGCGTGATGTTTTAGACGAACAAGATTTTCTTGAAATTGAAACGCCTATTTTGAGCGCAGGAACAGACGAAGGTGCTCGTGAATTTATTGTACCTACTCGCAAACAAGCTGGTTCATTCTATACCTTACCACAAGCACCTCAACAATTCAAACAAATGCTGATGGTAAGTGGTTACGAAAAATATTTCCAATTAGCACGTTGTTTTAGAGATGAGGATTCTCGTGGCGATCGCCAACCGGAATTTACGCAATTAGATATTGAAATGGCCTATGCCAGTATGCAACAAATCATTGATTTGAATACAGAAATGTTTAATGGCATTGTTAAAAAAATATATGGCAAAAAATGGATTTTACGCCCATTTGAAATACTAACTTTTAAAGAAGCTATGGACGACTACGGCTGTGACAGACCGGATTTACGTTTTGGCTTAAAACTTAAAGATATTACTGAAATTGTTAAAGACACCACATTCCAAGTCTTTAGTAAGCCTATTGATGAAGGGGGTATTGTAAAATGTATCAAAGTATCTGCTGAAGAGCAGGGAAATAAGCGCATCTCTAAAGGGCAAATTGAAAAACTAACCTCTTTAGCTCAAAGTCATGGCCTTGGCGGTTTAGCATATATCATCGTAAATGAAAATGATCTGCAATCTCCAATTATTAAGTTTTTAGGAGAAGATATTGCTGCAGGTATTATTAAAATTGCTGAGGCTAAAGTTGGTGATATTGTATTCTTTTCTGCAGCCGATTACGCTACAGCCAATAAAGCCTTAGATGCTGTTAGACAAGAATTAGGTAAAATGCTACGTTTAATAAATCCTAAGGAATTAAGACCTGCTTGGGTTGTCGATTTCCCTATGTTTGAAAAAACAGATGAAGGCCGTTGGACTTTTACTCACAACCCATTCTCTATGCCTGCTATCTATGATTTAGACAAGCACATGAATGGCGAAGAAGATGAAATAGGAAATATTATCGCACAACAATACGATTTAATATTGAATGGTTATGAAATCGGTGGAGGCTCTGTACGTGCTCATAAACCAGAGATTTTAGAAGCTACATACAAAAATATGGGCTACAACAAGGAAGAGATGATGAAGAGTGTAGGAACCATGTATAAAGCGTTCCATTACGGTGCACCACCACACGGTGGTATTGCCTGGGGTGTGGATAGACTAATGATGATTTTAGAGAAAAAAGCATCTATTAGAGAAGTGATGGCATTCCCAAAAACAGGGACCAGTGAAGACTTATTATTTGGAGCTCCTTCTGCCTTATCTGATAAAAAAGTTGAAGAAATGAATGTAAGAGTGATACGAAAAACATAAAGACATCTTTAATTTATAAAAAAAAGCGCTATCTAATTTAGATAGCGCTTTTTTT
This sequence comes from uncultured Algibacter sp., assembly GCF_947495925.1. Lineage (GTDB taxonomy): Bacteria > Bacteroidota > Bacteroidia > Flavobacteriales > Flavobacteriaceae > Algibacter_E. Next base: position 86,189 of record NZ_CANMAU010000004.1, on the reverse strand, counting down.
ATGGGCATATTTATGCTTTTACATTTAATAATTTACTCTACCACAATCCTTTTAGTGTATTTGTGTCCTTCTATCAATACTTTAACAAAATATGTCCCCGAAGTTATATTTTGTAAACTCACATCAACCTTTTGCGAAGGAATTTCAATCTTTTCTTTTTGAATTAGTCGCCCTGAAACATCAAATACTTCAATCATTTCAATCAATCCCCCTCTTTTATTATGTATTGTGAATTGACCTTCATTAGGAATTGGATAAATACTTAATTCTCCTACTGAAATCGAACTACTATCATAAGAAAGCGTCTCATTTAAAACTAAAGACACATTATCAATTAAAGCATCAGCCGGACCTGTATTACTTTCTGGCATATAAGCTGAAAATTTAAGCATAATAGTATCACCAGCATAAGCAACTAAATCGGATAAGATATCATCATTAAAAACGACATCAATACTACCTGAATTTGGAGATAAACCAAACCTCACTTCTTCCAGTTGAAATAACTCTACTCCCAACAAATCGGTAAATTTTGCTGTAAAAACTCTTTCTTGAGTTGGATTATTATATAATAAAGCATAATTGGCTTTGAAACTAAAAGACATTATTGCATTCTCTGCATTATCTATATCATTAGGTATGATAATATTCTGACTTAAGCTATAGGTTATATCCGACTCTACATTATTAAAAGAAGTAAAAGCTCCATAAGTCCCATCAGTTGGTAATATTTGACTCAAAAAAACCGAACATAGTGTAGTTGAATTTTCTAATACATGAAAATTCTTACTGCAATCAAAAAAGATATCAGGCCCTGTAACTTTCCAACCAGCAAGAGAACCACATTCAAAACTACCATTTACGACTAAATCATCTCTATCTGATTGAAGGCCACAAAGCGTATCAAAATTTTGTAAAGGTGTCCAATTACTATAACCATCAACACCACAATTACTTCTTAAATACACATAATATGTTCTGCCCGACAATAAACCTTCAAGATTTATAGAATTTGTTGATGCCTTTATTTCTGTTCCGATACCATTTCCTGGGATAAAATAGCTGGAAAAATACTCAATCTCCCAGTCTGCCACATTTTCGCTATCGTCCCACGCTAATTCTGCTGAATTTTCAGTAACATTTTGAATTGTAAAACCATCTGGAGCAAAACAAGCTACTTCAGTTCTAAAATTAATATACCCTACCCAATTACTATTACCATCAGTATCACAATTACTCCTTAAATAAGCGTAATACGATGTGTCTGGTAAAAGATTCTCAATACTTATTGAGCTTACTGAAGTCGTTTGAATTGTACCTATTCCACTTCCTGGTTGAAAATACCCAGTGTAATACTCAACTTCCCATTCTGTTGCATCACCGTTATCACTCCAAGTTAATTCAACTGAATTTTTGGTGACATTCTGTTCAGTAAAGCCATTTGGAATTGTACAGGCAACTTCAGTTCTAAAAGCTACATAATTAGTCCATCTGCTATAACCACCATCAGCACAATCACTTCTTAAATAAATGTAATACAATGTATCTGGTAAAAGATTCTCTATATTTATTGAGTTTACCGAAGTCGTTTGAATTGTACCTATTCCATTTCCTGGATTAAAATAGCCAGCTTGATATTCCACTTCCCATTCTGTTGCATCTCCGTTATCGTTCCAAACCAATTCTGCCGAATTTTTAGTTAAAGATTGCATTGAAAAATTAGCAGGCCTACTACAACTTTCTTCGGTTTTAAAAAATATTGCATTTGTCCAATTGCTATAACCATCAACACCGCAGTTACCCCTTAAATAAAGAAGGTACCAAGTATCTGGCAATAAGTTCTCAATAGTTACTAAGTTTGTTGTTGTAGTTACTAGTGTTCCAATACCATTTCCTGGGTTAAATGAAATTGTACTATACTCGACTTCCCATTCTGTTGCATTACCATTATTATCCCATATTAACTCTGCCGAATTACTACTAAAAGAATTAACGCTAAAATTTGTTGGTGTTATACATGATTCCGTGGTTGAAAAAGTAATAGGCCCAATAAACTCACTAGAATCACCTATTCCACATACAGCTCTTATGTACACATCATAGGATCGCTCAGGAACCAAATCACTTATAACAAATGGATTTTCTGTAGTAAATACGGTAGTAGCTCCAGCAATTGTAAAACCTGTAAACCCATATTGAATCTCCCAATCAGTCTCATCATCTGTAGACTCCCAGGAAAGTTCCGCCGTTTTACCCGTAATATTTGCTACCACAGGATTTACAGGGTTTGTACAAGATGGTAATTCATCAAAACTAACTTCATCAATTAAAATATCGTTATACCTTTTACTAAAAGATTGATCTAATGTAATTTTAAATTCAACTTGAATTTCATTAGAAGTAAAACCATAATCACTTAAATCAATCACAAAATCCTTCCAAATATGTGTATTGCTATTTACCGTAATGACATCCGTAAATGATGTACCATTCGAATCCGATAATGTAACATTAAGCTCATTATAAACATTGTCGAGTGTATTTTTACTAAAAGCAGAAAATGTAATAGCCGGGTTTGATAAAGTGGAAACATCTACCCATGGCGATTTGAGTATATAATCTCCATTAAAAGCGTTAAGAGAACCATCTAACCAGGCGTAATTAGAATTTTTAAGTGAACTTCTATCTTGAACATTAGATGCCTCAGAACTTGCATAGGTATTAAAACTCCAATTTCCATTATTACTTTCCTCCCAACAATCTGGAATAATATTTGTATTTACAAAACTTTCTTTATAGGGTGCCGAAATAACATTACAATTTGTCTTTAACGTTAATACAGAAGACCATTGGCTATATCCATCCAAATTACAATTAGCTCTAACATAAATATCATACTCTGTATTGGGTGTTAAATTCTCAATTAATCCGCTATTCGTATTTAGAGATATTCTTGTTCCTGTATCCAAAAGAAAACCTTTATTTCCATATTCAATTTCCCATTCATTTTCACCGCTTGTACTAGTATCCCAAGTAACATTTGTACTGGTTGTAGCCACAGAAACTGATCTAAGATTTTGTGGAATAAAACATGCCACTGGAGTTGTAAATTGAATTGGACCTTGAACGTCACTATAACCTCCGACCGTACAATTTGCTTTAATATATGCTTCGTAATCCGTATCTGGTGTTAAATCGGTAATAGTTTTATTCGTTGTATTTGCCATTATTTCCGTACCTCCTCCTAATATAAAGCCTCTTTCTCCGTATTCAATAGTCCAACTATTTTCACTATCTGGTTGCTGCCAGGACAAATCAACTTGCTTAGATTCTATATTGCTAACGGCAAAAGAGGTAGGAGTAACACAATTGGGTTTCTCCTCACAAATCACAGTAGCATCCCAGCCAAAACTTGTAACACTACCATCCGAAGTAAATAAAAACGTTAATGCACCACTTTCATGTGTTGACACTAACATTCCTGGATTTGACCTATAAGTTCCCAATAAAGGAGACTGTGTATCTGGCCCGTCATATATTCTTAACCTATCACAACAGGACTCAACCAAGAAGCTATTAAAAACAACTCTCACGCGCTCATCCATTGTTTTAGGATGAATTGTTGTGGTGGTATTTTCCCCATTAGAATAATTTCCAGTAGGTCCTCCTGAATCATAAAAATGATCACCACTACAATAATCAGGAGTTGTTGTAAATCTTATAGGACCCGCCCAATTACTATACCCATCCCCATCAACTTCACAGTTAGATCTTACATAAAATTCATATTCCGAATTTGACACCAAATCATTTAAAGTAGCTGTCTTTTCTGTAACACTTTGTGTAGACCCTGACCCTAAAGTAAAACCTCTAGCCCCATATTCTACTTCCCAAGTATTGACATTCAAGTTAGGACTTCCCCAACTTATTACCGCTGTATCGTTTGTAAAGCTAGTAACATTCAAATCAATTGGTGTAGAACATAGTTCTGTTGTTACAAACCTATAAGGCCCCAAAATCTCGCTATAACCACCAGCATCACAAATTGTTTTTATATAAACCTCATACGAAGTTAACGGTGTCAAATTCTCAATAATTATGGATTCTTCTAATGCGGTAACAATTGTTCCATTTCCTCTTACAAAACCAGATTCTTCATATTCCAATTCCCAACTACTATCGCTTCCAACAGCATTCCAACTAAAACTGGCCTCATCTCCCTTTATCTCCGTAGTTTCAAAATTTACAGGCTCAAAACAATTTGGTTTTTCCTCACAACTCACAACTGCATCCCATCCACTAAAATTCAAAAAACTATTGGAATAAAAAACAAAAGTTAATGCTCCAGAATCATGTGTTGATGCAAATTCTTGTCCTATCAACTGATTTCCCGTGAAAGACCCTAAAAATGCCCCGGTATCATCTTCACCATTAAATATGGTTAAAAAGTCAAAATTGTAATGAACATTAAAGCTATCAAACCTTACACGCACTCTATCTGAGCTATTATCAGGATAAATTTGTGTGGTGATATTCTCATTATCCGTATAATTACCATCGGCACCTCCGGAATCATAAAAATGATCCCCATTACAATAGTCTGCTTCTGTAGATATTATAAAAGGACCAATAAATGAACTACTTCCTCCAACCGAGCAATTACTCGCAACATAAAAATCATATTTAGTCCCTGATTCTAAACCTTCTGCTCTAAACTGTTTAACATCTTCTATCGAACTTACCCCTGTCCCAATTAAGAAGCCAGAAACACCATACTCCACTGTCCAGGAACTTGAACTTGATGAATCTTCCCATGCAATTTCGATACTATTAATATCTGTAGTTAAACTCGTGATATTTTCGGGTGTATTACAAGCTGTTGAAAAACTACGGGTAGCTGAAAAACTTGATGCACCGCAAGGATTAAGAGATTGAACGCGCCAGTAATACAATTGATTATTCTCTAAGCTTGAAGGCACAAATATAGTTTCTGTTGTTAAAGCGTCTTCAACAATATTATTAAATGCCTCATCAGTAGCAATCTCTATTTGGTATGAAATAGAATTATTATCATTCTCCCAAATAAGTTCTAAATCTAATTCTTCAGAATCTGCATTATCTATTGGAGAAACTAGATTTAGAATAACTTCATTTTCTAAAAATACCGTAAAACCTAGGGTGATATTTTTCTTAATATTCGATTCTGATATACCTTCAACAGTAAAGCTATAATCTCCAGAATCTAAATTATCTAAACCAGATACCGTTACAACAAAGTTGCTTCCTTCTGTATTCGTCCCGTTAAAAGTATCTTGCGAAAACGAGGCACTCGTTCCATCCGGTAAATTAGAATCCGAAACTATAACTTCTTCATCAAAAGTTAAAAATGTTTTATATTCAACATTAAAAACGGCATTACCAGAACTACAAGCGTCTATATAAGGCTCATTTGAAAGAATAACGTATTCAGATTTTTGAATAGTAAAATCCACCTGATTAACAGCAAAAAACACATTATTTACTGCTTTTACCATTAGTCTCGCATTTGAACTAGCATCAACATCTGGCAGGTTAAAGGTTTCCGTCCCATCATTATCTGTAACAATCAAACTATTAGGAAAACTTTGCCCTCCATCTGTAGACAAAAATATTTCAACTTGGCTTGTATTAATAGGTGAAGAATCAGTCCCAGCAACATTCCAATTAACAGTTACTAAATCTCCCACCGTCCATACTTCTGAATTCTCAGTCTGCGACGTTACGTTAAAAGGACCGGCACTACCTTCAACATTTATTGCTATGGCATCTGAAACGGTTTGTCCTCCACTAACGTCATTATCTCTAACAGTCATAACAAAATTCAATGTTCTAGAAACCGAAGGAAGCACTTCCCAAGTAGGGGTTAAATTATTTATTAAAACATCATCCAAATTAGGGAAGTATCTCTTATTACTTGAGCTTGGAGGTAGTGACCTAAACATGGGTCCAACTACATTTGTTGGCCTAGGCGTAAAAGAATTTCCTGGGTTTTCGTTATCATTTTGCTCCCAACAATAGGTAAGCATCTCATTACCATCAACATCTGTTGCCCTCCCCTCTAAAACAAATGGTGTACTCCTTGGAATACTATAATCCATCCCTTGAATAATTACTGGAGCACTATTACTTGTAGGTATTAATTCAGCACAACTTGAGTTATTGATAGTCCAGTTAGCAACATCACGAATACTTGTATAATTAAAATAATCATCAGCTCCAGATTGTACATTCGGTGGACAAATACCAGCATAACTCATAATGGTACTACCACTTCCTGGTTCAACCTCACTATTTATCCCACTTCTACAGTTACTACTGCTTTGTGTGTGATATGCTCCAAACTGATGTCCAAATTCATGTGCAGCTAGCAGATTCATATCATCAGAATCTGGGCTACCATGTACACTATATGCCTGACCTTTTTCCCCATCTTTGCAAACGCAAGCTATGCATCCTGCATTACCATATTTTCTATTTGATTCTTTATGAAATAAATGCCCAACATCATAATCATCATTACTCATAGTAGCATTAAGAGTACTTACCAATTGCCCTCTTAAGCTGCTACCAGTTGTATAAGGATCTCTTAAGGGATCTAAATAAATCAACAAATCAGAATTTGGAATTAACTGCATGGTTATCCCAAAGTCACGTTCAAAAATACCGTTTAATCGATTTACAGAACCTACCATAGCCTGTAAAACTTTTGCCTTCCTTTCACTATCATTAGTTTCAGAACCATCCAAAAAGACTTGTGAATAATCACCGCTAACAGAAAGTGCTAAGCGATATCTTCTTAAGTTTCCATCATCGACATTTCTATCAAAAACACCACCTCCACTAAATTGATTTCTAACATAATCCTCTGTTTCACAAGAAAATGGAGCATCATTTTCCTGAGAAGAGGTTATTGTAAATTCATAAAGTGAATTACTTAAAGGTTTAATTTCTGTTTTTTCATAAATATTACTTTCAAAAACGCCATAAAAACCTGTCTTAGACGAATATGTAAAAGCTATAGTTTTCTTTGATGGACTTGTAGAAACCCCTTTAAAACTTTTAATATGAGGAAATTTGTTTTCCAGAAGTGGGTGCATGACTTTAGTTTCATACAACATAAACTCTAAAGATTGACCATCTTCGGTTGGAAAAGATATCTTCTCTGGGTTACTTGCCGTTATTTTTTTTAATTTTTGCTCAAAATCATCAACCCTTAAACTATAAATGGATGATTTAGTTTTGCCATAAGAAACTTTACTAGAATTACTTGCCTTTTCCCATGGGCCACTTTGAGAATTTGACATTTGGAAGGAAATCAAAAAAACAAAACAGAATAAACTTAAACCCTTGCGGAACTTAATAATATTTTTTTTCATAAGTAGGAATAAATAAATTTGAAATAAATTCAAGTAAATACTTACAAGTTTATTAAAACCTATCCTATTTACAAATAAAAACACCATAAAAACGTTTAAAAGATTTCAATTCAAGATGTAAGACTTTTATAGACTATATTCCATTTGAATTAAGAGAATATCTCAGTGATTTTCCTATTTATTCTTTCATTGGTCGTCTTATGACTTTAGTAATTTGACGCTATAAAAAAGAACACTATAAACTTTAACACCTTATTTAGACTTTTATAAAAACTTTAAGACAATTACGGTTTATCTTTCGCCTAATTAATATAAAATATTTGACATGAAAAAAACAACAATAATTTCGAGTATAGCATTTACATTTATAATGTTAATCTCCCTTAACATGAATGCCCAAAAATTCGCAAAAATTGACAAAAGCCCTATGGATGCTGTAGCATTCCCTTCAAGCAATCGGGTATCTGACAAATTAATAAAAGTAGTTTATAGCAGACCGCAATTGAAAGGACGAGAACTAAGCAAATTAGCTCCAAACAACAAAGTATGGCGAACTGGCGCTAACGAAGCGGCAAACATTACGTTTTATAAGGATATGAAAATTGAAAATAATATTGTTAAAGCTGGTGAATATTCACTTTTTACAATACCAGGTGATAACGAATGGACTATAATATTAAATAAAGATATTAATGTTTGGGGGGCATATTCTTATAACGAATCTAACGATGTTGTTCGGGTAAAAGCCGCCGTAAGTAGTGCAACAGATTCACTTGAAGCTTTTTCAATTGCTTTTGATGACAAGGGCAATATGCATTTAGGATGGGGAACAACGAGAGTTGCTGTCCCTTTTACAGAATAAGTTCTTGTTTAAAATATTAAAATAAAAAGGCTCTGAGTTTTCAGGGCTTTTTCATTTTACATCGTTTTACTAGGATGTAGTATATTAAAAAAGTTCGAAATCACCTTCCAAAGACCATTTTAAATCATTTGCTTTCTTCAGTCATATAATACAACTTTTTCAAACTCTTTTTGAGCAGTCGAAATCGAAATATTCCTATCACAAAAAAGATGATACAAAACACCAAAGAAGCTAATGCTAGATACTTAAAATTTGGGAAGTCTTTAAGCTGAAAAAAACCAATACTCCCTAAAAGTAAATATAGAGAAGACCTTATATAAGACAAAAGTGTACGTTCATTAGCCAAACGTGTACGTTCTATAGCTAAATAATCTCTTAGAATTACTTTTTCATCGGGTTTAAAATCACGTCCAAATTTTAAAAGTTTCATGTTATGGTATATTCAAATATTTATGTGTTTGCAACGATACTTTCCATTTAGGGTTTTTCATAACATAATCTACAATTTCAGGAACAACTTTGTCACGTTTACTCCATTCGGGTTGCAAATACAAAATACAACTCTCATTCACTTTAGCTGCCTGTTCCTCGGCAAAACGAAAATCGTCTTTATTATAAATAATCATTTTAAGCTCATCTGCCTTTTCATAAACCTCTTGCGTAGGCAACTTCATTTTTTTTGGTGATAAACAAATCCAATCCCATATCCCTGTTAGCCTATAAGCCCCTGAGGTTTCAATATGTACTTGCATATTTTCTGCTTTTAAACCTTCTGTTAGCCTTGTCATATCCCAAGTTAAAGGTTCTCCTCCCGTAACTACAATAGTGTCACTATATGTTTTAGCGTTCTCAATTATCTTTGATGTTTCAGTTGGAGGATGCAAGTTAGCATTCCAACTTTCCTTTACATCGCACCAATGGCAACCAACATCACAACCACCAATACGCACAAAATATGCCGCTGTACCTTTATGATAGCCTTCTCCCTGAATCGTATAAAACTCTTCCATTAACGGAAGCATTTCTCCCTTATCTACTAATACTTGCACGTCTTTTTTCATTGTTGGCAAAGATAGTCGTTTGAAAGCTAATTGTTCAAATATTTATATATCTTGTTCATTTGAATTAACCCAGAATAGTTATTTTTATCAAAATTTCATTGGCATGACTAAAAAGGAGACTTTTTTCAACTACATTTTAGAAGGTAATACTACAAAAGGAGATTTTATTCCAGTGGGGGCAGCTATGCTAGACGGGGAAACTGTAACTGGAGCTCACGTTAAAGTTCCATTAAAAACAATGAATCGACATGGTTTAATAGCAGGAGCTACAGGAACTGGTAAAACAAAATCTTTACAGGTACTAGCTGAAAATTTAAGTAACAAAGGTATCCCTATTTTACTCATGGATATTAAAGGGGACTTAAGTGGACTAGCCCAACCAAGTCCAGGACATGCTAAAATTGATGAACGTCATGAAAAAATTGGCCTTCCATTTGAAGCCAAAGCATTCCCTGTTGAAATTTTAACATTATCAGAGCAAAATGGTGTACGCTTGAGAGCCACAATTAGTGAATTTGGCCCCGTATTGCTTTCACGTATTTTAGATTTAACTGAAACACAATCTGGAATAGTTGCTGTTATATTTCAATATTGTGATGATAACAAACTACCTCTTTTAGATTTAAAAGATTTTAAAAAGATACTGCAATATGCTACTCAAGAAGGTAAAGCTGAATTTACCGAAGCTTATGGTCGGATTTCAACATCATCAACGGGCGCAATTCTTAGAAAAATTGTTGAATTAGAACAACAAGGGGCTGATCTGTTTTTTGGAGAAACTTCTTTTGACACGCAAGATTTATTGAGGGTTGATGAAAATGGTCGTGGCTATATTAACATCATCAGATTAACAGATATTCAAGATAGGCCTAAGTTATTTTCAACATTTATGCTGAGTCTATTGGCAGAAATATATTCTACTTTTCCTGAGCAAGGTGATAGTGACAGACCAGAACTTATTATGTTCATTGATGAAGCGCATTTAATTTTTGATGAAGCTTCTAAAGCATTGCTAAGTCAAATTGAAAGTATCGTAAAACTTATTCGAAGTAAAGGTGTAGGATTATATTTTGTAACTCAAAGCCCTACTGATGTTCCTGAAGCCGTTTTAGGTCAGCTTGGGTTAAAAATTCAACACGCCTTAAGAGCATTTACAGCAAAAGACAGAAAAGCCATTAAACTTACTGCTCAAAACTATCCTGATTCTGCATATTATGATACAGAAGATATATTAACCTCACTGGGCATTGGAGAGGCTTTAGTGTCTGCTCTGGATGAAAAAGGAAGACCTACACCGTTAGCAGCTACCATGATGCGAGCACCTATGAGTCGCATGGATGTTTTAACCGATAGTGAATTAAAAACTTTACTCTCTGAATCTAAACTAGTAAAGAAATACAATGAAGATATTGACAGAGAAAGTGCTTACGAATTACTTAATAAAAAAATAAAAGAAGCGGAAGCAGAAGAGGCCAAAGAAAAAGCGAAAAAAGAGCAAGAAGCTATTAAAAAAGCTGAATCAAAAAGAAAAACATCTTCTTCTAGACGTCGTTCAAGTACTAGAATGAATCCCATAGTTAAAGTATTAACAAGTGCTACCTTTATACGTAGTGTTTTTGGTATTTTAACTAAAGTGATGAAAAAATAACTAATTACAAATATTTACAACCTACAAATCCATTTTTATGCGTCATTTACTTTTAGGCACTGTTGCCTTAACATTTTTATTTTCAAGTTGTAGTAAAACTCAAAACCCTTTTAGAATTTCAAAGCAACATATAGGCTTATTAACCGACTCCACTCAAGTTAAAGATCTTGAGAACATTTACCCCAATGATTCTGTAGTCAAATTCATTGCTGGAGATGAGTTTATTGGAAATATGAATACGATCGACATTTTTGAAAAAGGAGGCAAACAGCTGCTATCATTAACGCCAAAATTCGCATTAGATTCAACATCAACAATAAGTACTATTCGAGTTTTAGATGAACGCTTTAAAACGGATAAAAATGTTTCTCCTATAAGTACTTTTAAGGATATTCAATCCCAATATAAAATATCAAGAATTAGCAACTTAATTAACTCCATTGTGGTTGCTGTTGATGATATTAACGCAAGCTTCACTATTGATAAAAAAGAACTTCCCGCAAACTTAAGGTTTGATATGGATTTAAAATTTGAAGCCACCCATATTCCTGATGAAGCCAAGGTGAAATACTTTTTTGTGAATTGGAGTAACTAAATACAATAAGGTTCATCAAGACTGAGCTCCTACATTGTTATTAAAAAAAGAAATTTTCAACCTCGAAAAGGAAACAGAGAATATTTAATGGAACAATATCTTCCTAAACTAATAAGTTTTTCACTAAACTTTTTAAGCTATATTGCACCTAGTTACGCTGCTAAACTAGCCGTACTAGTTTTCTCTATTCCAAGGAATGCACAATTGAATGAAGAGGCAAAAGATTACTTAAGTTCGGCCAAACGAGAAGATATAAAAGTCAAAGACTTTTTAATTAAAACTTATAAATGGTCTGGAAATAAAGAGTCCGTTTTATTGCTTCATGGCTGGGACAGCAATTCCTTTAGATGGGAAGACCTTATAGAGCTTTTAAAACAGTATGATTACAACATAATAACCATGGACGCCCCTGCTCATGGAGCCTCTGGCAGTAAAATTTTTAACGCCCCTTTATATTCTAAGTGTATTAACGAAGTGGTCAATAAATACCAACCTGGTATTATTATAGGCCATTCCGTTGGAGGAACCGCAGCTGCTATTGCTTTAACAAATTATAAACTCTCATCAGTAAAGAAACTCGTATTACTTGGTGCACCCTCAAATCTTGATATCTCTGTTAGTAATTATGTTCGAATAATGAATTATAATACCAAGGTTCATAAAGCAATAAATCATTATTATTTAAAACACTTCAATCATTTACCATCGTACTATTGTGTTGAAAATTTCTATAAAGATATTAGACCAAAAGGCCTCATTATACACGACAGAAGAGATAACATAATTTCTTATAAAGAAGCTCTCGATATTCATAGGGTATATAAAAACTCTGAATTAATAAAAACCGTTGGTTTAGGACATCGACTTAAGTCTGATAAAGTATATCAAAATATTTTAGACTTTCTTAAAGCCTAACTTTCGTATTTTTGCGACATGGAAGAACAGCAATTAAAACGAATCAATAAATTTTTAAGCGAAGTAGGATATTGTTCCAGACGCGAAGCCGATAGACTTATTGATGCAGGCAGAGTCACCATTAATGGAAGTATCCCAGAAATGGGAACCAAAATTGCGCCAATTGATGTTGTAGCTGTAGATGGAGATATAATTAAAAACACAAAAGAGACATTTGTATATCTTGCTTTTAATAAACCTGTCGGTATTGTTTGTACTACAGATACCTCGGTAGAAAAAGACAACATTATTGATTACTTAAATTATCATAAACGCATTTTTCCTATAGGAAGATTAGATAAACCTAGTGAAGGTTTAATTCTTTTAACTGATGATGGCGATATTGTAAACAAGATTCTTCGTGCAAGTAACAACCATGAAAAAGAGTACGTTGTAACTGTAGACAAACCCATTTCTCAAACCTTTGTTGAGCGCATGGCGGGAGGCATTTACATTGAAGATTTAAACAAAAAAACAAAAAAATGTAAAGTTGAAAAAGTTAGCACATACAAATTCAAAATTATATTAACACAAGGTTTAAATAGGCAAATTAGGAGAATGTGCAGTTATTTAAATTATGAAGTGCAAACTTTGCAACGCATTAGAATCATGAATGTTAAGTTGAATATGCCTATTGGAAAGTACAGAGAATTAACAAAAGAAGAGTTTACAGAACTTAACGAGCTTATTAGTAATTCTACAAAAGAATACAAAGCAGATAGCTTCAAAAGAAAAAGGTAATTTAGAATCCTTTAATTTATCACCCAAAAATTTAAAATCTTCATTCAAAGATTGTGTTATTCAGTTTTATTTCCGGATAAATAAAACGGAAAATAAATTAATAAAAAATAAGGGATGATTATAATTTGAACAACCAAAATGTACACCGGCCATTCACCAAAATAATCTAATAAAGATGCTGATTTGGGTTTTTCATTCAAATAAAAATAATTCGCATTCAGCACATTATTTATAAAAACCATAATTAAGATATAAACTTGTAAAGCGAAGAAAGACTTAAATACACTCTTTAGTTTAGGTCTATAATCAAACACAAAAGTGGCATAGAATATAATGGTTAATAAGCCTAAATGCACGGTCCAATACCTGAAGTAATCAAAACTTGGAAAACCCTGAGGAATATCAGGAGTTAAAACACCTTGTAAAGTCCCTCCAATAATCCAAAACAATAAGATTTCATACATCCAATATTCTCTGTAATATGTAAACACAGGAATAAACAAACCTAATAAACTACATAGATATAATGGTAAATCGGTAGAAATCAAATAGCTGCCGAATAGTATTTTATTAAGATGAAAAACTACTACAACGGTACTTATTAAACATGCCAATACATGCCATACAAACCTCCTTTTTTTTTGCCCCCATTTCCTTTTAGCCTGACTTATTAAAAATGTTGCAAATAGAATAGAAAAAACTATGGGAACAAGATGCTCTAAGCTACCAATAGCAACCCTATTAAACAAAAAAATTGCATTATGAATTAACAAACTCATAATGCAATTTAATTAAATATTATAAATCTTACTGATTGTGCCTTTCTCTGGCGAGTAAAGTGTTTTTCAATAACATTGCAATGGTCATAGGACCTACACCACCAGGCACCGGGGTAATATAGCTTGCTTTCTGGCTTACACTTTCAAAATGGACATCACCAGCTAATCTGTAACCGTTCTTTTTAGTAGCATCAGGAACACGAGTAATTCCAACGTCAATAATTACAACATCTTCTTTAACCATGTCTCCTGTTAAGAATTCAGAAATTCCAATAGCCGCAACAATAATATCGGCTTCTCTAGTAATAGCTTCTAAATTTTTAGAACGACTATGAACTACGGTAACAGTAGCGTCACCAGCTTTTCGTTTCTGACTCATTAAGATACTCATGGGGCGGCCAACAATGTGACTTCTACCCATAATCACCACATTTTTTCCTGATGTTTCTACCTGATACCTTTCCAATAATTCAAGAATACCATAAGGTGTAGCTGGTAAAAAAGTTGGTAAATCTAAAGCCATTCTGCCAACATTTACAGGGTGAAAACCATCAACATCCTTATCAGGATCAACAGCCATTAAAACCTTTTGTTCGTCTATCTGTTCTGGCAGAGGTAATTGAACAATAAACCCATCAATCTCGTCATTAAAGTTTAACCCATTAATTTTTTCTAACAACTCTTCTTCTGAGGTATATTCTGGTAATTCAATTAGTGTAGATTTAAAACCAATACGTTCGCAAGCTTTCACTTTTGCGTTTACATAGGTCATACTTGCTCCATCTGAACCTACTAAAATTGCCGCAAGATGAGGTACTTTTTCACCTTTAGACACCAATGATGCAACATGATCGGCAATTTCTTCTTTAATATCGTTACTTACTTTTTTACCGTCTAAAATTGTCATTAGCTGGACTTTATTAATTTAAAAATGTGTTTTGAAGGATTAACGCATGTTTTGCATCATTTGCATCATCTTTTTGCCACCACCACCTTGCATCATCTTCATCATTTTGCTCATTTGGTTAAACTGTTTTAAAAGTTGATTAACTTCCTGAACCGTAGTTCCAGAACCTTTGGCTACGCGTTTTTTTCTACTAGCATTTAAAACAGAAGGATTAGTGCGCTCTTTAGGAGTCATAGAATGAATAATAGCTTCAATACCTTTGAAAGCGTCATCATCAATATCAATATCTTTCATCATTTTTCCAGCTCCAGGAATCATACCCATAAGGTCTTTCATATTCCCCATTTTCTTGATCTGTTGAATTTGTTTCAAGAAATCATCAAAACCAAACTGATTTTTCGCGATCTTCTTTTGAAGTTTTCTGGCCTCCTCTTCATCAAACTGTTCTTGTGCTCTTTCAACTAATGAAACCACATCTCCCATCCCCAGAATACGATCTGCCATTCGAGACGGATAGAACACATCAATAGCTTCCATCTTTTCACCTGTACCAATAAACTTAATAGGTTTATTTACTACAGATTTAATTGAAATTGCAGCTCCACCACGTGTATCTCCATCTAATTTGGTTAAGATAACCCCATCAAAATTTAAGACATCATTAAAGGCTTTAGCAGTATTCACAGCATCTTGCCCTGTCATAGAATCAACTACAAACAAGGTTTCTTGAGGTTGTATAGCTTTATGAATGTTAGAAATTTCAGTCATCATCGCCTCATCTACAGCTAAACGACCTGCTGTATCAATAATTACCACATTAAACCCATTGGCTTTAGCATGTGCCAACGCAGCCTTTGAAATAGCAACTGGATCATTATTTCCTCGATCACTAAAAACCTCAACACCTATTTGTTCTCCAACTACATGTAATTGGTCTATTGCTGCAGGACGATAAACATCACAGGCAACCAATAAAGGCTTTTTAGTTTTCTTATTTTTAAGGTAATTAGCAAGCTTTCCTGAGAATGTTGTTTTTCCAGAACCTTGTAAACCAGACATTAAAATAACACTTGGTGTGCCAGAAAGGTTAATACCCTCAGCATCACCACCCATAAGTTGTGTCAACTCATCCTTAACAATTTTAACCATTAACTGCCCCGGCTGGAGTGTAGTTAATACGTTTTGCCCGAGTGCCTTTTCTTTAACAGTTTGGGTAAATTGTTTGGCTATTTTAAAATTAACATCGGCATCTAATAAAGCGCGTCTTACTTCCTTTAAAGTTTCAGCTACATTTACCTCGGTAATGCTTCCATGCCCTTTAAGAACGTGTAAGGCTTTATCTAATTTATCGCTTAAATTATTAAACATAGGTTTTTCAAATTTTAAGAAATGCAAATTTAGTGATTTGCTTGCTATTATTGAAAAATCATAATGTAAAAGTATCCATAAAAAAAGCTGCCAATTAAAATTGACAGCTTTTTTAAAGGAAACTTAAATATTAACCTAACCAACCAAAAACATAAGCTTTCCCTATATAAACCAATAACACATTATTCCCAAGGCTCTAAGACTAATACTCTTTCAATACCTCCATCAGAATTATAATCTTTTAGCTCTATTCTATTCGGAGTAATTTCCTTAATTTTCCATCTGTGTCGTAATTCACTAAATGGTTCATTTTGAGTTCTAAAATTTAATCCTAAAAACAAACCTTCATTTCTGTAGGCTACCCAAGAACCTCTATAATCATTTCCATCACCTTCTGTAAACAACATTCCATTTTCATTAAAACCAATAACATACTCGCTATAATTATCAGTTTCATCAATATCTTGATCGATATATGAGGCTACCGCCCATTCTCCATCTGTGAGTACCTCAGTTATGTAATTAACATCATCATCTGGACACATTCTCACTAACACCATTTGGTTGTTTTCATTTGCTAATTTAATTAGTCCTGGTTCAAGGAAATTAATTAACCAAGCCAATCTTAGATTCGGTCTATCTTCTAAATTAATTTTTAAAATAGCCCCTGCCGGACTTAAACCAATCTCATAGGTTCCTTCAACCAATTCACCGTTGACTCTTAGTTTAACTACATCATCTTCATAAAACTTAAATGGCGTTCCGATATACTCTTTTTCATTGTCAGCACCATCAACATTTAATCTTGCTAATCGCCACAAACATTCTTGTAAATAATTTTTAATACGTTCTTTTGTAATATCTATCACAACATCGCAGTTTCGCTTCATTATTATGCGATTACCGCCAACTTCATGAATTTTAATTTTTCCATCTTCAAAATCGTACAGCAGCCATTCTAAATTAAAATCTGCTAAATTTGCGAACTCCATTTTTAAAAGCACACCACGTCTTGTGCATCTTAAGCCCCAACTTCCAGTTAAAATATCTCCATTTCTTGAACGCATAGTAACTAAACCTTCATCCTTAAAATTAATAGCGTATTGCGTAAATACTTCTGTCTTGTCTTGATTATCTCTTGTAAATTCGTTAACAATCCAAGGGCATCTTTTTAAATAGTTTTCTAAGCGCTCTTTAGAAAAATCATTATCTTCTTCACAGCTATCCTTTGCTTCTTCAATAATGCGTTTTAATTGCTCGTTATTCTCTGCGGTTAAAACAGTTCCATCTTTTAACACCATGTTTACTGGAAAGTTTAAGCTCGCTAAAAACTCAGAGTTTTTAACACGCTTCATAAAAAGATGTAGTTCTCTTTTATTTGCAATTTCAACAGTTTTAATCACTTCAAAATCTGTATCAAATAGTGAAAATGCTATTGGGAACTGAAACTCAACACAACGAATTTCCTCTTCTTCGTCATCATCGCTACATTCCGCACTAAATTCTGATAATTGCTCTACATCTTCAATTACAATTTCTTCGTGATCTGCCGTAACGATAGTTATAGGAAAAATAATATCTAAACGATCTATATCGTCTTCAAATTCATCGTAAAGTCTTTGTATTTTGGTATAGTCTGCCTCTGTATCAATTCTAATCTCAATACCTTTTATGATTACTACAGCCGGTAATTTTACAGAAACACAACTGGTTCCGTCAATAATATTGTCTTTAGAACCATCATTCTTAGCTGTTGCACTAATAATTGTTGTAAGTTCAGATTCGGCAACAAGGGCTTCACTTTCCTGTGGTTCGGTGACTTCAATCACTTCATCTTGACAAGACGCGAAGAATAAAAGGGCAATAAAAGGTAATAACAATAAAAGATTCTTTTTAATTTTCATGATACTGAATTTTGGATGAAACATAGCTTTTTGAATATAAAACAGGTTAACTTTAAAAATTCCTACCCCCTTATTGCATTTTTTTTATTTTAGTGAAGTAAACTACCAATAAATAATGGGTAAACAACTACATGATAATATTTGCGAAGAACATATTTATTCTTCCATATTTAATAAACACGCCACAGATTTGCACAACTTTTTATACTATAAGTTTGGTGAATTACTAAACCCTAAAGATAAAGTCCAGGAAGCATTTATAAAGCTTTGGGAGAATTGCTCAAAGATTTCTCCAGATAAAGCCAAGAGTTTTGTATTCACTACAGCCAATAATTTAATGCTAAATGAAGTTGCTCATCAAAAGGTTGTTTTAAAACACCAGCAAACTAAACCAAAAATGTCTACCAATGAGAATCCTGAGTTTTTAATGCAGGAATCCGAATATAATGATAAACTCCAAAAGGCATTAGCTAATTTAACCGAAGCGCAACGCGTTGCTTTTATGATGAATCGAGTTGAAGGAAAACGTTTTAAAGAAATTGCAGAACTATTAGACATATCTACTAAAGCTGTTGAAAAACGTATTTATGGTGCTTTGAAAAAATTACGAAAAGACATAAAAGAGTTGTAACTTAAAAAATAGCGTTTAAAAAAATTACCTGAAGGGGTAGGAATAAATTGATGTTAACTGTTATATAAATGAATGATGAACAGAGAAGAACTCATATCGAAATGGTTAGATAACGATCTAAGTAACCAAGAGCTTGAAGCTTTTAAGCAACTTGATGATTATGATGAATTGATTAAGTTGAATCATAGCCTGAAAGCTTTTAAAGCTGATGAATACAATACTTCTAAGGAATTAGAAGGTGTACTTACTACGGTAAAAAATAAAAAGCAATCATCAAGGCAGTGGCTAAAACCATTTATGCGCATTGCAGCCATTTTAGCTGTTTGTTTTGGTTTATATTATTACACCACAACTCTAGACACTACTATATCTACGGAGTTTGCTCAAAAAACCACTATTGAGTTACCTGATTATTCTAGTGTATCTCTAAATGCTAAATCTCTTTTAGCCTTTAATAAAAACAAATGGAAACAAGACCGAGAAGTTAAACTTCAAGGAGAAGCTTTTTTTAAAGTAGCAAAAGGATCATCATTTAAGGTAAAAACAGCATCTGGAATCGTAACGGTTTATGGTACTCAATTTAATATAAAACAACGAAATAATTATTTTGAGGTTATTTGCTACGAAGGACTCGTTGGGGTTAGCTACAATTCTCAAGAATCAAAACTAAAGGCTGGAGACAGCTTTTTAATTCTTGACGGGAAACTAATTGCTAAAGAAAAAGAAAACCGCATCATGCCTTCGTGGTTAAATAACGTTAGTTCTTTTAAAAGCTTGCCTTATAAAACCATAATAACAGAATTTGAAAGGCAATACAATGTTGAAGTTACTTTAATTGGCATTGATTCCACCCAATTATTTACTGGCAGCTTTGCTCATGACAATATTGAGTTAGCGTTAAAGTCTATTTCTCTCCCATTAAACGCAACCTATAGTAAAACTAACCGTACTATAATTTTAAAGCGTGAGTAGAAAAGAGATTTACTATATTATAATATCTCTTTTTTTATTGAATGTTTCGTTTCTAAAAGCGCAAAGCATTCGTAAAGAAAAGCAACCTCTTATTGTTGTTTTAAATAATCTTGAAGAAAAATATAATGTCCGCTTTTCATTCACGGATAATACTATTAAGGATAAATTAAGTGTACGCCCTGAGGAAAACTTTTCGCTAGCTGAAGTTATCTCATTTCTTAAGAAAGAAACAGGATTAAATTATGAAATATTACAAGATAATTTCATAATAGTAAGGGTTCTCAAACAAAAGAAATTTTCTTTTAAAATCCAAAACCTTGAGGAAGTTGTCGTAACCAATTATTTAACATCGGGAATCACAAAGCTTAATGACGGGTCAATTAAAATAAAACCGGAAACTCTTGGCATTTTACCAGGCCTAATAGAGCCTGATGTTTTACAAACTATTCAAGCTATTCCGGGTGTTTTAAGCGCAGATGAAACGGTTTCAAACATTAATATTCGAGGCGGAACCCACGACCAAAACCTTATACTTTGGGATGGGATAAAAATGTATCAATCTGGACATTTCTTTGGATTGATTTCAGCTTTTAACCCATACACAACTGAGCAAGTAAATATTTTTAAAAATGGAACACCTACTAAATTCGGCGATGGTGTATCTAGTATTATTGATATGCATTTACCCAATGAGATTGATCATGAATTTAAAGCGGGAATGGGCTTTAATTTAATAAATGTAGATGGGCACGCCAAAATTCCATTATCTAACAAAACAGAATTACAAATATCTGCACGTCGCTCTATTACAGACTTTATAAATACCATAACTTTTGAACAGTATTCGAAACGTATTTTTCAAGATTCAGATTTGACAAAGGCAAAAAGCAACAACTCAATTTCTCAAAACGAGAATTTCTACTTCTACGATCTTACGGCTAAATTCCTATATGATATCTCCAAAAAAGATAAGATTCGATTTCACTTTTTTAATGTAGATAATAATTTAGATTATGACGAACGATCTAACGTAAATAATAAAAATGAAGTTTTAAACAGTAAATTATCACAGCGAAGTACAGCAGGAAGTATTACTTACCTGAGAAATTGGAATAACAAACTTAATACGTCGTTTCAAATATATATTTCTAATTATGATTTAGATGCAACTAACTTTGATATTATTAACAACCAAAGGCTTATTCAAGAAAATGAAGTTTATGATGGCTCAGCAAAACTTGACTTAAGCTACAATTACAATAGTCAATTAAAAATAAATAGTGGCTATCAATTTGCAGAAGTAGGCATAAGTAATTTAACTGATGTTAACAATCCGCCTTTTAGAAGCTACATCAAAGAAGTTATTAGAAGTCATGCCCTTTATGCAGAAGGTCATTTTTTATCAAGTAGTGCAAAAACTAAAGTAAATTTTGGAGGAAGACTAAACTACTTCGCAAAATTCGATACGTTCATTGTTGAACCAAGAGTATCTTTAAGTCAAAGATTTTTAAACAACTTTAGATTTGAAGTTTTAGGAGAATTTAAAAGCCAGACAGCCTCCCAAGTTATTGATTTACAAAATGATTTTTTAGGTATAGAAAAACGACGTTGGGTTCTTGCTAACAATGAAGACATTCCTGTTATTAAAAGCAAACAACTTTCTACAGGTATTCATTACAACAAAAATAACCTGCTTGTAAGTGCAGAAGGGTATATCAAAAAGGTTGATGGTATAACCACTAGAAGTCAAGGTTTTCAAAATCAATTTCAGTTTGTAAATAGCATTGGGAGTTATGAAATAAAGGGTATAGACATTCTACTCAATAAACAGTTCAGTGATGTTTTTCATAGCTGGATTTCGTATTCCTATAGTTCTAATAATTATACTTTTGATGAATTGAATAATGGGAAACCGTTCCCTAACAATATTGACATTAGACACATACTTACTTTGGCAGGCACTTATACATACAACCATTTTAAACTAGCAGCAGGTTTTAATTACCATACCGGAAAACCTTCAACACAAATAAATGTAAGTGATGCAATTACAGATAACACCATTGAATTCTCCAATCCTAACAATGATCGATTACCAGATTATTTTCGTGTAGATTGCTCTGCTACTTATGATTTTGACCTTTCAAGGAAAGCGCAAGCAACCGTAGGAGCTTCTGTGTGGAATTTACTAAACCAAAAAAACATTCTCAACTCCTACTATACGATTAGTAATGAAAACAATATTGCTAAAGTGGATAATGAATCCTTGGGCATTACTCCTAATATAAGTTTTAGAGTTTCTTTTTAAACCTTATCCTTATCGTTTAGCAATGATAAATTATAATTTAACATTATTTAGGGAGTGAAATAAACTAGACCTAAATATTCTCATCAATGCGTCTCATAGTGCTTTTAAACCGCCTTATAAACTCATAAATCTCATCTTCAGTATAAGCGGCAAAGCCCATTCTAATTCCGTTGTGATTTAAATTGGCACAATCATAACGTTTCCATTCAAGAATGATTAATTTTTCCTCTAAAGCTTCAGTAGTTACTAGGTTCCAATTATATTTTTTATTCAATATTACCCAAATTGCCATGCCTCCCTTTGGGATTTCAAAAGACAAATATTCACTCAACTCAGATTTCAATAAACTGCAAAATAAATCACGCCTAGATTTATAAATCTTTAGCACTTTTTTAATATGCCTATCTAGACTCCCTTGCTTAATAAACTTAGCAAATGTCATTTCCAACAAAGCATCTCCCTGTCGATCAATAAACCGCCTTAATCTGGCGCACTCATCAACAAAATCTTTCGAAGCTATTAAATATCCAACCCTGTAAACTGGAGCAACCGTTTTACAAATAGAACCCACATAAACAACATTTCCATTTTGGTCATGGCTTGCCAATGGTAAAATAGGCGCATGGTTATAATGAAAATCATAATCGTAATCATCTTCAAGAATTGCGAAATGGTAAATCTTTGCCAAATTTAAAAGCTCAATTCTACGTTCTGCTGATAAAGTTACGGTTGTTGGATGATGATGATGGGACGTTGTATATACAGCTTTCACCTTATATTTTTCACAAAGCATTTTTACTTCCTTGGCTACTAAACCTTGGCTATCCACTTTAACTCGTAAGACCTTTGCTCCAGAAAATTCGAAGGTCGTGTCTGAAGAACTATAATTAGTTTCACCAATAATAACGTAACCATTATCTGCAAACAATAATTGTGATGCCAAAAACATACCCATTTGACTGCCTCTGGTAATCATAATATTATCGACACCTATATTTAGCCCACGGGTTTCGTTTAAATAGCTTACCAAATTCTTCCTAAGTAAAATATTCCCGTAAGTGGTCCCATACCATAATTCATTAACTGTACTTTTCTTTACAGCCAAACCCCTATAAATCAAAGCAATTTCATTAACGGGAGTAAGTCTACTATCGGAAATACCATCATTTACATACATACTATCTTCATCAAACTTTTGAGGAAAACTTCTATCGAGAATAGGATTTCTTTTAAATTCAAACCCAGAGACTTTATTATCACATTGTTTTTTTGGATTACCTAATCTTCTTTGCTTTAAAATAGGTAAATCAGCATTCACAAAAGTTCCTTTTTGAGGTACACTTACGATCCAGCCTTGTAAAATTAATTCCTCATAACATGCTACAATGGTTTTTCTATGTAACGTCAATAATTCTGACAAAGTTCTGCTTCCCGGTAATTTGTTCCCTGGAGAGAGTTTTCCATGTTTTATAAGCTTAATAAATTGATTGGTTAATTGAATATAAATAGGCTGCTTGCTAGCTCTATTTACAGAAAAAATGGTTTTATACGGAATCACAACTGGACTATTTTAAAAATGTTTTCTGGACGAATTGAAGCATCCACTAAAGTAGTAATTTTGATCTATTAAATAATAAAACCATGGAAGAATTCAAAAAATCTGAGCTAAACGAAGTTAAAAGAGGCATCAACAGAGCACTTTATGATGTAGATAAAATAAACGCTATTTTGGATGCTGGATTTATCTGTTTTGTCGGCTACAATTATAATGGTAAAGTTATAAGTCTTCCTATGTCTTATGGTAGAATAGGCAACAAAATTTATTTACACGGTTCTGGAAAAAATAGAATGCTTCTAAACCTATTAGAATGTAAAGACGTAAGCATAACCGTAATGCATTTGGATGGTTTAGTCTTGGCTCGTTCTGGTTTGCACCACTCGGTTAATTATAGATCTGCAACACTTTTTGGTAAATTAGTAGAAGTTGAAAACCTAAAAGAAAAGGAAGCCATATTAAAGTGTGTTGTGGACCAAATGATAAATGGACGATGGGAAGAACTTCGCCCTATTACCAATTTAGAACTCAAGAGAACATTAGTCGTTGAAATGACTATTGAAACAGCCTCGGCAAAAATTAGAAATGAAGGTGCCATTGATGAAAAACGTGATAGACATTTACCTATTTGGGCAGGAGTTATACCCATAAAGCAAGTTTCAGAATATCCCCTACGCGACCATTTACTTCCAGAAGACATAAAAATGCCTGATCATGTTTTGGAATATTATAATACGCACAAAAGCAACTCATAAATTGACCTGTTCAAAACAGTAAAAAATGATTCTCTAGTAAATCGCTTATAATGATATTTGGTGCGGAGTATTACAAAAAAAAGGTAAGCATTATAAGTATGCTTACCTTTTTCTATTTTTTCTAATAAAAAATTATTTCTTTATAATTTTCTTATATGCCCAACTCCCACTGTTATTTTCAACTTTCAAAATATATAAACCTGATGATAGTTTATCCAATACGATAGTATTGTTTAACGCATTGATGTTTTTTTGAGAAAACACTTCTGTTCCATCAATACTATATAATTGAATTTGATTCAACAAAACACCAGATTGAATATCAACTTTACTTTCAAACGGATTAGGAGACACTTTAAGGTTATTTGTGAACCATTCATCCACTGACGCAGTATTTTCAGGTTTGTACGCTCTTATCCAATCTATACGTAATGTATGATTATCCGTATTAGCCAATTCAGCATCTGTTGGAGTAACACTGTTATTAGATCTCCAATCTTGATCCTCAACTGTAAAAAGAATATCCATTGCTTTATTCAAACCAGTTCTGGTATCATTATTTGTATCTCCTTGATTTACAGAGTTTGTAAAAAACAATGGATCAATTTGTTCCATACCTTCTCGTTGAGTAACTAATACCCCATCAATATAATAATACAGATGTGTAGGATCTTCCCAATACACCCCATATCGATGATAATCATCCCTCCAGTTAATATTACCAGCACCATCATTTCTTGTTATCCATGTAGGAAATTCTGACGGATTACTTCCTGTACTACCAAACTCACTTGGCTGCCAATCTTGAAAAGGCCTTCTTATAAATACATGATGACTTTGATGCATTCT
Source organism: uncultured Algibacter sp. (assembly GCF_947495925.1). GTDB lineage: Bacteria > Bacteroidota > Bacteroidia > Flavobacteriales > Flavobacteriaceae > Algibacter_E. Next base: position 60,885 of record NZ_CANMAU010000004.1, on the reverse strand, counting down.
TTGAGCATACCATACTTGATTACTATTGCTTGAACCGCAATTACCACATGTACTTGCTCCATACCCTTCCATAAAATCAATCTCCTGAGTATCATCAGGACTTAATAGCCAACCTCCATTGGCTAAAACTGAGTTCATAATCTTTGCTCTAATTTCAATGTAAACTGGGTACACAATGGTATTGTTAGAATGCACGGCACCAGCATTTACCCTATTTGTTTGAAATCTAGAAGCAATTAGTTGCAATTCGCCTTCATCTACTAAAGAATGGTTCCTTGCCCAAGTTGTCAACCCCGGTCCCTGCCAAGAATTATGATAAAAATCATCCCATTTACTTAAAAATGTACTCCCCTTATTTCCCGCGGGGGCCGAATAATTAAAATCATCTGAAACGTTTTCTTGTAAAACCCACTCCTTTCCTGTTCCAGGATCAGCAGGAATATTAATACCCGTCCAATCTTGAGAAAAACCTAGACAAGTAAGAAGGCTAAATAATAGTGTAAATATTCTTTTCATAGCATTATATCATTTTTAGTTTAAACCCTAAAAATAAGCTTTTTAATAGTTTACGATTCTTTTAAATATAAAAAGTCAAGTTTTAATTGAGTTTTTTTATAGTCTAGTCTAGAAAACATAAAAACACATTTTGCATAAATAAAAAAAATAACACGCTGTAAATCAAACAATTATATTTCGAATAAAGAAAAAATAGAATTCAATTATTAGTTAGGTACAAAAAAGCACCAAACACATTAAAAATTTCAAAAAAAAAGCCTAATATTAGAAGTATTATCTTACTACACCTAAAACCGAGAATTTATGACATATCCCATTCAAAAGTATTTAACTATTATTCTTGTAATTTTTTTTAATTTAATATCCAATGCACAAATTACATTTGAAAAAGGTTATTTTATTAATAATAATGGCCAAAGAATTGAATGCCTAATTAAAAATGTAGATTGGGAAATTAATCCTATAGAGTTTAAATACAAACTCACTCAGGATTCTGAGCAAAAAACTCAAAACATTAAGTCAACTAAAGAATTTGGTATCTATAACTTTTCAAAATACATTAAAGCAAATGTAGGCATTGACCGTTCTAGCGAACAGATTGACAAATTAGATTATAAAAGAGAGCCAAATTTTAAAGAAGAGGAGCTTTTATTAAAAATACTCGTAGAGGGAAAAGCGAATTTATATGGTTATAGTGATGGGTTAATTTCAAGATATTTTTATAGTCTAAACACTTCTGAAATAGAACCTTTAGTTTATAAAAACTATTTAAGCAACCAGAAAGAGTTACGATATAACATTAGATACAAGCAACAAATTTTAAACCATCTAAAATGTAATGACATAACACAATCGAAAATTGAAAGAGCAGAATACACAAAAAAAGATTTGACAAAAATATTTATGGAATACAATAAGTGTATGAACCCTGAGTATAAGAACCTTGTTGAAACTACTAAAAAGAATTTGTTCAATTTAAAACTCAGACTAGGCGTAAATAGTAATTCTTTAAAAACATATTATTTTAACTCACATGGACTAGATGTTGATTTTGGAAATGAGCTAGGTTTTAGAATTGGTTTCGAAGGTGAATTTATTCTTCCATTCAACAAAAACAAATGGGGAATTATAGCTGAACCCTATTATTTTAGCTTCAAATCAGAAAAAGAATTAGGAATTGGGACTCGTAGTGCTAAACTAGATTATAAATCAATTGAATTAGCTATAGGATTAAGACACTATTTTTTTCTTAATCAAAAATCAAAACTTTTTATTAATGCTTCCTTTGTTACGGACTTAAGCAATAGCTCAACTATTCAATACTCTTATGGAAGAGTCATCGACGACATATCCAATATTTCTGGATTAGCCCTTGGTGCTGGCTATAATTACAAAAAATATCATTTAGAACTTAGATATCATACTCCTCGAGACATTTTTAGAAATCATCACCATAGGGATTCAGATTTAAATACTATTGCCTTAATTTTTGGGTACACCATATTTTAATTTTAACAAAGGTAAAAACCGGCATAAATGAACTTAAAATTCTAAGTCTTGGTCTATACCTATACTACCACGACAATCATTGGAACAGTAAGGACTCACCTATATTAAAAATTAATTTCGCTATTTTTGAAGGTGACATAAATTAAAATAGCAGGTTTAATGAAACGTCTTCAAATAATAGTTCTTGTTTTAGCACCCTTTATTGGGTTTTCACAGAGTAGTGATTTAGGGAATTGGCTCCTCTATTTCGGAAATAAACAAATTAACCATAAACTGAATTGGCATAACGAGGTGCAATACCGAAGTTATAATGCTATTTCAGACTTAGAGCAGCTCCTTATAAGAACTGGAATTGGTTATAATCTAACCGAAAATAATAACAATTTACTTCTAGGCTATGGCTATATACTAAGTGAAAATTACGTTGGAAACTCCAATAAAAAAGAAAGCGTAAATGAACACAGAATATACCAGCAATTTATTACCAAACAAAACATAAGCATTATTAGTCTTCAACATCGCTACAGATTTGAACAACGTTTTATAGAAAAGGATTTCAAGTTAAGACTGCGCTATTTCCTAGGATTAAACGTTCCATTAAATAAAAAAGAATTGATTGATAAAACTCTATACTTCTCTATGTACAATGAGATATTTTTAAACACAAAAAAAGACGTTTTTGATAGAAATAGACTGTATGGTGGTTTTGGATACAAATTAAACAACAGCATTCGTTTTGAACTGGGTTACATGAATCAATTTTTAAACAACGGTAACCGCGATCAAATTAATATGGTTACTTTTTTGAACTTCTAAATTTTTATTACAATTCTTTAACTTTTTAAGGCTTTTCGACAAGGTAAAATTCATCCATTTTTTTTAAATTGTAGTTTCTTTAAAAAAGAAACACATGTCTAAAAATAATAAGTTTAATTATGATGAAGAGCTAGCAAAACTTCATACCGAGTTGGTGCATCTGCAAGAATGGGTTAAAAATCAAGGTTTAAAAGTAGTTATACTTTTTGAGGGTAGAGATGCTTCTGGTAAAGGAGGTACTATCAAACGCTTTACCGAGCCATTAAACCCTCGTGTTTGTAAAGTAGTTGCTTTAGGTGTCCCTACTGAAAAAGAAAAAACACAATGGTATTTTCAGCGCTATGCCTATCATTTACCTGCTGCTGGTGAAATTGTATTGTTCGATAGAAGTTGGTATAATCGTGCTGGAGTTGAGAAGGTCATGGGTTTCTGTACTGATGACGAATATAGAGAATTCCTGAGATCCTGTCCCGAATTTGAACGTATGCTCGTGCGCTCCGGTATTATTGTTCTAAAATATTGGTTTTCTGTTAGTGATGAGGAACAAGAACGTCGTTTTAAAAACCGCATTTCCAACCCATTAAAGCGATGGAAATTTAGCCCTATGGATTTAGAATCAAGATCTAGGTGGTTAGAATATTCAAAAGCGAAAGACAATATGTTTGCACATACCGATACCAAGCAAGTCCCATGGTACGTTGTTAACTCAGATAATAAAAAAAAGGCTCGACTAAATTGCATTAGTCATGTATTAAGTCAAATTCCTTATGAAAGAATGAACATTAAACCGATTAAACTTCCTGAACTACCAGACTACGAGGGTTATGTGCGCCCACCTATGAATTACCAAACGTTTGTCCCCGAAAAGTATTAAATCAATTGAAAACAATAGGATTTTAACAAAACTCAGCTTCAAAAAGTTTTGAAAAATGATTTAAAAGTTTTGATTTAACCTCGGCTTCGTCAACAGTTTGTTTACCTAGCTCAACATTCAAAGAGGTTACTGCTTTACCTCGAATACCACAAGGTATCATTAAATCGAAATACCCCAAATTAGCATTCACGTTTAGTGCAAAACCATGCATTGTTACCCAACGACTTGCCCGTACACCCATGGCACAAATTTTTCGAGCGAATGGTGTACCAACATCTAGCCAAACACCAGTTTCTCCCGGGCTACGCTCAGCTTTTAAACCATACTCAGCTAGCGTTAAGATTATCATCTCTTCCAGAAAACGAAGGTATTTATGAATGTCGGTAAAAAAATTATCCAAATCTAGAATAGGGTAACCTACTATTTGACCGGGGCCATGATAAGTAATATCCCCTCCTCTATTTACTTTATAAAATCTTGCGTTTTTAGCTTTTAATTCATCCTCATCAACCAGTAAATTAGCCAAATCTCCACTCTTACCTAAAGTATATACGTGCGGGTGCTCAACAAACAAAAAATAATTACTAGTTACTATATCGGTATCTTCTCGCCTATTCTTTATTTTAGTATCTACAATGCCTTTAAACAATTCTTCTTGATAATCCCAAGTTTGTTTATAGTCTTTGCTTCCTAAGTCTTCTATTTTAATGGTTTTATTCAAAGCTAATCCTCTAATACAATTTCCAAGTTCATAATTTCGGGGTCTGCCATATAGTCCATTAAGCCATATTCTAGTATCACCGTTTTTCCGTCGGCACTAAACATTGCTTTGTCGTTTGAAACCGACTTTACTTTTCGAGGAAAATGATAATTTAATTTATATTTTGAATTTGCAAACATCATAGCGCCCTGACCAAGACTGTCCATAATTTGTTTCTGCACTTCTTTATCAAGTACTTCAACCGAGCGTTTAAAAACGCCATTTTCAAAAGAATAATTAAGTTCAGAATTACCTCCTGCCATCATCGATGAAAATGGATTTGAAGGATCGCTAGTTTTTGCAACGTCTTTTCCCTGTAAATTACTTACTGTATTTAATGCTGTAAACATATCTTGCAATTCTGAAGCATTCTTAAAATCAGTAAACAAATCAAAATTCATTTTCTTTTCTTTTTCACTCATCACCATATGTACAGAAAAAGGTTCTAACGCTTTTAATTTTACCTGTTCCTCCTCTGGTAATTGTGAAATACTATCTCGCTTTTGGTCAAAAATCTCTTTAAAAGTAAAGGTAGAATCTATGTCTTTTTCACCACTACTCTCACTAAACTGCTCTCCAGCCATTTGCATAAGCTCGGAGGCATCAAAACTAAACTCCATCTTTCCAGAACCATCTTCATTTAAATAAATATTTTCAGAAAATTGACAGCTTGTTAAAAACATAGCCGCTAAAAGTGTAGTAAGAAAAGTAAGTTTGTTCATTTGTATGAATTTATAGTTTCTATCTGCCAAAGCAGTAACAAAATTTACACAAATATAGATTAATTCTTAGGATTATTAAGTATAACCAAAGCGGCAATTACGCCTGGCACCCAGCCACAAAGCCACAGTAAAAAAACAATAATAATTGAGCCACAACCTTTGTCTATAACAGCTAAAGGTGGACAAATAATAGATAATAAAACTCTCCAAAAACTCATGTGATGATTTAATTTTAATACTGAAACAAATTCAGCATATACTGATTGATAACTTATTTGACGTTTCGATGACGAGATTGTTACAGTTATTTACAATTGAAACTTAGCCCTTTTTTAAAATATTTTATAGTAGATTCGTAGTATGCGATTTATCTTGTCAGCCATAGTTTTATTTTCAATATCTTTTTCTGCGGAAGCGCAGTATCAGTTTACAGGCCATGTAAATAAAGACCAATGGAATAGCAGCGTTTACCTTTCTATTATTGATGATTACAGAAAGATATCTGGTATTCATTCAGAACAGATAATAACAAAGGTTGAAGCCGATAGCACTGGCAAGTTTATTATTACGGGTGATCAACTTGAAATGCATAACAAAATTTACAGGATACATGTTGATAATTGCTTTGAACATGAACAAAACCTCAAGCACTTTAGCGGAGAATGCAACAATAGTAAAACCATTGTTTTTATAGCCAAAAATAATGATAGCATTGATTTTCCTTTTTCTTTTGATAATGAAATGTTTTGCGATGTTAAATCAAACAATTCAAAAACCAATGCCATTATAAAAATTGATTCTCTAAAAGTTGAAATGATCTATGATTATGCAGCTTTTAGAAGCGAAGCCAATAGAAAATTAAATAACAGAAAATGGTTCCGCAACTTTCAATACTTCGGTAAAAGCCTTAATGAGCCCCTAGCAGAATTATACATTTATTCTTTTTTAACAAATAAAAACTCAGACCTTTATCAATTCTATATTGAAGATCTTAAAACCAATAATTATTACGACGATTTGCTTTTCCGTTTAAAAAATGCATATCCAAATTCAAACTACGCAAGACAATTTGAAATTGAATTAGCAGCCGATAAATATGCTTTACAGATTAAAAGTAAACAACCTTGGCATAATAAAACCCTTGTTTTAATAGCACTTTTAATATGCTCATTATTTCTTAATATGTGGCTTCTAATTCGATTTAAAAGAAATAAAAAGAATAAAACTATTCGTGAATCGCTTACCAAACAAGAACAAAATGTATTGGATTTATTGCTTACCGGGAAATCCAATAAAGAAATAGCGCAGGACTTATTTATTAGCCCAAGCACAGTAAAAACTCATTTAAACAATATTTTTAAAAAACTTAATATTCAATCTCGGGAAGAAGCTAAAGACTTATTTCATAAGTGATTTAGAAAAATCAACCTAAGGACTAGTCCTTATTTAAACCCTATGTTTCGTTATAAACCTCTATAATATTTTGATGTTTGCTACTATAAATCATTAAAAATATTATCATTATGAAACATGCATTTAAGTATTTTACAACAATTAAATTTGCCCTTGTCGCATTAGCTTTTGTCTTTTCGTTTAGCTCAAGTTTTGGGCAATCTTCAACTAATACGTCAGCCACCGGAGTTTTAACTTTTGATTCTGAAACCATAGACTATGGTAAAATTTATGAGAACGCAAATGGAGAACGCACCTTTTCTTTTACCAATACTGGAAAAGCCCCTATCGTTATTAATAAAGTAAAAACTTCTTGTGGTTGTACCGTACCAACTTACCCCAAAACAGCTATTTTACCAGGTGAGTCAGGTGAGATAAAAATCAAGTATGCTACTAATAGAATTGGTGTATTCTCAAAAACCATTACAGTTATATCTAACGCAGAAAACTCAAATCATGTTCTAAAAATTAAAGGCGATGTTTTGAAAAACACCATTTAGATAAATTCAGTTTAAAAAGTTGCATGCTAAGTTTTACAAAAAACGTAATTTTGCGTTTCAAAATTTATTAGCATGCAGCTTTCAGAACAAGAAATAGTACGTAGAGAAAAGTTAGTAAAACTACGCGAGTTTGGTATTAATCCTTACCCAGCTGATTTATACCCAGTAAATCATACTTCAAAAAAGGTAAAAGATCAATTTGAAGAGGGAAAACGGGTTACCATTGCTGGACGGTTAATGATGATTAAAGTTCAAGGAAAAGCTAGTTTTGCACAGCTTCAAGATGCCGAAGGGAAAATACAGATATATTTTAATAGAGATGAAATTTGCCAAGGTGAAGATAAAACCAAGTACAATGATATCTTTAAAAAGTTATTAGATTTTGGAGATTTTATTGGCGTTGAAGGCGAACTGTTCACAACAAAAGTTGGAGAAAAAACGGTAAAAGTAAAAGACTTCACCTTATTAAGTAAAGCCTTAAAACCTTTACCATTACCAAAAGAAAAAGATGGGGTTATATATGATGCCTTTACCGATCCTGAGCAACGATACAGACAACGTTATGCTGATTTAGTTGTAAACCCTCAGGTAAAAGAAGTATTTGTAAAACGCACTAAATTGTTTAATGCCATGCGTTCATTTTTTAATGACGCAGGGTACTTTGAAGTAGAAACACCTGTTTTACAACCTATCCCAGGAGGTGCAGCTGCGCGTCCGTTTATTACGCATCACAATGCATTAGACGTTCCATTATACATGAGAATAGCCAATGAATTGTATTTAAAACGACTAATTGTTGGTGGTTTTGATGGTGTTTACGAGTTTTCTAAAAACTTTAGAAACGAAGGGATGGACAGAACACACAATCCAGAGTTTACAGCCATGGAAATTTATGTAGCCTATAAAGACTACAATTGGATGATGGATTTCTGTGAACGCTTACTTGAACATTGTGCTATTGCCGTAAACGGAAATACAAAAGCTACTTTTGGTGAGCATGAAATAGACTTTAAAGCGCCATACGCTAGAGTAACCATGGCTGATTCTATAAAACACTTTACTGGTTTTGATATTACGGGTAAAACTGAAGACGAAATTAGACAGGCGGCGAAAGGTTTAGGTGTTGAAGTAGACAATACCATGGGGAAAGGCAAACTGATTGATGAAATTTTTGGTGAGAAATGTGAAGGAAACTATATTCAACCAACATATATAACAGATTACCCAAAGGAGATGAGCCCATTATGTAAAGAACACCGAGATAACCCTGAATTAACGGAACGTTTTGAGCTAATGGTTTGCGGTAAAGAAATAGCTAATGCCTATTCTGAGCTTAACGACCCCATAGATCAACGAGAGCGCTTTGAGCACCAGTTAAAATTAGCTGCAAAAGGTGACGATGAAGCTACGGAGTTTATTGATCATGATTTTTTACGCGCATTAGAGTACGGCATGCCTCCAACATCTGGAATGGGCATTGGCATGGATAGATTAATTATGTTTTTAACTAATAACCAATCTATTCAGGAAGTATTATTCTTCCCGCAAATGCGACCTGAGAAAAAAGCTATTGCCGTAAGTGAAGAGGCTAAAGCTGTTTTTGAATTACTTAAGAAGGCTGAAAAATTGACCTTGAACGACTTAAAAGTTCAGTCTGGATTATCAAATAAAAAATGGGATAAAACCATTAAAGAATTAACCAAAAACAACTTAGCTAAAGTTGAAAAGACCGAAGAAGGATTATTTGTTGGTATGATATAAAATCTACAAATAGTTTTAAATTAAAAAAGCCAGTAATTTTTATTACTGGCTTTTTAACTAACTAACAAACTAAACTTAATTTATAAACTCATAATTTTTTGAAGTTATTGCTAACTATTTAACTTCATAAACTAAATGTTTTAAACAATTATATTACAAATATCAGCTAATTTAACCACCGTTAAATGTAATTTAGATATGTTTAACAATCTTCAAGGCAACTTTAATCTTTCTTTAAGATTTTCATGTTTCGTTTGTTAATTTTTTAAGAGAAACTAGCAGTAGTAAAAAAAGCACCTACCCTAAACGCTTATTTTTTTTCTAATTCTAAATTGTAATTAAACTTAGTTCATTCCTTAAAGTCTAATTGTCATGTTTTTAACACCTCTAAATCAAATTAGTAGTTAATTTAACAAAAATAGCTTGCCATACTATGGTTAAAAAAATCATGCTTTGTGTTGCCGTCACCCTACTTTTACCTTCCACTATAATCAATAATTTCAGAGAACTCGTCATTAATAAGCTACTAAATTATTCTGATAATTATCCCGAAAAAATCTACTTACAAACCGACAAGCCCTATTACGCCATTGGCGAAGATATATGGTTTGCTACTCATTAAGTATACGGAATTACTCATATTAATAGTGAAAAACGTAATATTATTTATGTTGAATTAATTGATTACAACGATAATATTATTTCGAAAAAGCAAGCGTTGCTGGCGATTTTAAAACAGAAAAAACGGGAGACCAGGTAATTATCTTCTTCGAGTCTATACAAACAATATGTAAAATCATGATTCTGATTATTTCTTCCAATCTGAAATTTTTATCTGGGGTTTGAAAGAATCTAATAAAAAAACCAATCTTATTGTCGAAGAAAAACATAGATATAAAAAAGGACATCATACTAAATTCAAAGCCTGAAATAGATTTTTTCCTTGAAGGAGGGAACTTAATTTCTGGACTATTTTACAAGCTGGCTATTCAAGTAAAGGATATAAACAATAGAAATATATCTATTAAAGGTACACAACTAAAGACTCCAATCATAATGAAATATGCACATTTAAAACCTCGCTACTTTAATATAACGAGGTTTTGGGTTAAATAACCTATCATCAAAACATACTTTATATGTTTTTTTTGTCTTGACGACTCATTCTATTTAAACTAGATTTCTTCTCTTTCTCTTTCAATATATTGCACATCTCTTGTGTTTTTCTGAACCGCTATTGCCGCAAAAAGGCTTAGGAGAAAAGACATCCCATAAAACCCTTTTTCACTCAACAATAAATTTGCATTCCAGAGCCCTATGACTAATAGCGTAATTGACGCAACAGTTGTAAACCAGCTAATGCTGTAGTAAATATCGGTTACAGGTATACCTTCCATTTTATCCCTGACTGCCTTTTGTACTGAGATTACAGAAAAAAGTCCAAATAATAAAATGGTAAAATAGTATCCCTTTTCATTTAACATCATATCAGCATTCCATAACCCTATACAATAAGAGGTTATACCAATTAAAAGAGCAGACCACGATGCTCCAATAAATGCAGCTGTTGGTTTTTGATCAAAAACATTTTTAGGTTCATTTTTCTTTTTCGTTTCCTTTGATTTTTCATCAACTGAAACGGTCGTTTGATAATTCATAATTTTTGTTTTAATGATTACCCGACAAAACTGCAAATTAGAACGGTTTGGGCAAACACAAAAATTACATATTCATGACGATATATAATGAACTTTATTTATTATAACACATTATTTATAGTATCTTTATAATATTTTCATGACGACTTAATGAATGATTTAAGCACTATTATATCTACATTTTCTTCAGAAGAACAACAAGGATTCATTGCGTATTTAACAAAAAAAACAAGCGCAAAGACGCCAAAAACATACAATTATTTAATCACCTACTAAACAACCAACTAACGTCAAGAGAGATCTTTACTGAAATTTACAATAATCAGAACGAAAATGCCTACCATGCGCTCCGAAAGAGACTTTACCAATCAATAATCGATTTTATTGCAAATATTAGTCTGCATGAAGAAAACTCGGCAGACATGTATATTATCAAACACATTTTAGCTGCACGCAGATGCTTTCTTCACAAACAATATAAAATTGCTTTCAAAATTTTAAAAAAAGCAGAAAACCTTGCCTTGGAGAAGCATCTATTCCCGTTACTTAATGAAATATACCATACCCAGATTCAATACGCATATGCAAACCCTATTACACCTTTAAGCACCTCCATAGAAAAGTTTAGGCATAATCAAAAACATTACGACTTAGAAAATGAACTAAATATGGTCTATGCTAAAATCAGACTCACTTTGAACCAAATAAATTTTAAGGGGGCAATTACCGATTTTCAGCAAATACTAGATGAGATCTTAGAAGAACACAATATTAATCTAAGTGAGTCTATGTCCTTCAAATCTATGTATCAATTAATCTCCATCATTGGCATATCTAGTTTCACGACTAATAATTATATAAGAGTAGAACCCTTTCTAATAAACACCTATAATTCAGTAATAAAACATAAATCTAAGTCTCTTTATTACCATATTCAAATTCTATATATAATTGCTAACACGTTATTTAGAAATAAAAAATTTGACATATCTAAACAATACCTAAATTTAATGCTAACTGAAATGTCCGGTTCCAAGAGAAAGTACTATAACAGTTTTAAACCAAAATTTGATTTACTTTACGCACTTAACTTAAACTGCACAAGGCATCAAAATAAAGCCATAGAAATACTAAAAGAAGCGCTTCATACTAAACCAACGGATACCGAAACCTTATATGACATAAAACTAAGCTTAATTATGTGTTTATTTCAAAAAGGAAATTTCAAAGAATCACATTCTACCTTATCAAGGCTCAATCATACTGACAAATGGTATTTAGAGAAAATTGGAAAAGAATGGACTATTAAAAAAAATCTTATTGAAATACTTTTACTTATTGAACTCAAATACATAAACCTAATAGAATCAAGGTTATTAAGCTTTAAAAGAAGATATTACGAATACCTTAAAAACATCCATCAAGACCGGGTAATAACCTTTTTAGGCTTTGTTGAATCGTACTATAAACATCCTGAAATTGTAACTTCAGATTCATTTAAAAATAAAGTAGAAACATCATTCGTTTGGCTTAAAACCCACAAAGAAGATATTTTTGTTATGAGTTTTTATTGTTGGCTGAAAGGTAAAATGAATAAAACAGACCTATACGAAACAACTTTACAACTAGTAAGTCAAACTTAGGAAGAATTAATATATAGGTAGTCCCTTTTTATGGACAAGAAACTTAATTTTTAATAATGCTAAAATCTACTTTAATTCTGTTTTGCTGCCTCTTTAATTTTCTTGCATTTACGCAAAATAAAAGCAACGATAGTCTTAAAATAAAAAATGGCATTGAAAACCCTAGTCTTTTAGCAACTCATAGTTTTGGAATTTTTAGTTCTCGAATAAACACCAACTTTAAGAAAACATCACCAAATAAAAACACTTTTACATTTACAGCTTCCAGTGGCAACGCCTTTCAACCTTTGGTAAAAGCATATATCCCAAAAAACCCTGCCATCAGAGCGGAATTTAGACGAACTCCTTGGAACAAAAGAAAGTTCAACTTTATTGACCAACAGACTACACCAGCAGAAACTATGACTATAGTTATTGATGCCGTCATCAAAGAGTTTAGAATTGGCTATAGCTTACCCCTCTCTAAAAAACAAGAGTTAATTGTAAATCTGCGGTCCTATTTAGTCACAAAAGGTAAATATCCATTTACTATTTTTACTAATGATGAAGCCATTGAGTGGTTTCATAGCAACATTAATGGAGGTGAAGACCCATTTGGAAGGCGGTTCTATGGTCTAAATCAAGTTCATTTCAGGTATACTGATAGGAACGGAAATACACTAGAACTTCATAATAATGATTTTTTTATTGGGGGCGTTGAATTTAGCCATTATTACTACCCCGAACTTTCCATTAATAAAGCACACAACATATTTATAAACTTAGGCAGTCACTTAGGCATTAATACTTCTAAACATAATGCTTCGCTTGATTTTGGAATATCCATAAATGCTTTAAAACAGGTTCACCTAAAAAACAACTATGAACTCAATTTTGCTTTGGGCGGGAATGTATTACGCAAAAACCTCATGAATTTTAAGGAGGTCCTTGACTTAGGCAACAATCCTTACTTAGGTACAGCTGAAGGGCATATTGAAATTACCAAATACACTAAAAAGGGACATTTTAACGCCCTAGGGCTTAACTACCAAATTCAATCTAGCTACAACAAGCAGGATGAAGCAAACTATTATAGGTTAACAGGGAAATGGAAAGAAATAAATGGGCATTGGGAAAGTGGTATCGCAACCTTATACCGCCCTTTATCTAGTTGGAGCCTTATATATACTTATGGCACTTCAAAACTTCAGTTCTCTTTATATTTTAAAGAAGATCATCCAGTAAATAATGCTCCTGACTTTCAAGTAGGAAGTCAAATTAAGTTCCCCTTATTTAATTAATTAGTGCAAACTTGACAATTTTCTTTTAATAAAATTTGTTAATACCAAGTTAAAACTAAGCACCCCTTTAAACCTTTGGGATTGAACAAAGTCCTACTGGTAATTAATTTAAATAAGACACAATGAAAAAAATACTTTTAATTGCTTTGGCCTTTATAGGATTACAAGGTGTGGCACAAGAACAAAAAAAAGAAAACAGAAAGAATCAACACAAAATAATGATGAATCTTTCTGCTGAAGAAATGGCTACTCTAAAAACGAAAAAGATGACTCTCTTTCTTGATTTGAACGAATCTCAACAAGCTAAGGTAAAAAGCATTAATCTGGAAAATGCTACAAAACGTAAAGCTATGATGGCGGAGCGTAAAGCAGAACAGGAAAACGGTACGGCTAAAAAACTAACACATGAAGAGCGTTATGCTATGGCAAATGCGAAACTGGATCATAAAATAGAAATGAAAGTCAAAATGAAAGACATCCTAAATAAAGAACAGTATGCGAAATGGGAGAAAGCTCAGATGCACATGGCAATGAAAGGTAAACACAAAAAACGAGGTTCCAAAAAAGGAAAAGACCAAAGAATATAATTAAGTTTAGTATTGATTATAGTTTGATGATGATGAACGCATTTCTGAAATTCAGAAATGCGTTTTATTTTTATAAATTCTTTGATACGTTGTCAACAGCATTAATTGTAAAATCTAAATCTTCATAGGATAACGCATCGGTAATAAACCAAGTTTCAAAAGCACTTGGCGCTATATAAACACCTTCATTTAAAAGGCCGTGAAAGAACTTTTTAAACACATCATTATTTCCTTTCGCCGCTGTATCAAAATCAGTAACCGAACCCGCATCAAAATGGACAGAAATCATAGACCCCAATCTATTTATAGTATGAACTACATTATTAGCTTTTAAAACGCTTTCAATTCCCTTGTGTAAATATTCAGTCTTTTCAGAAAGTCGTAAAAACACGTCTTTACTAGTGTTTAAATCAGTCAACATGGCTAATCCTGCAGCCATTGCCAAAGGATTACCACTTAAAGTTCCTGCCTGATAAACAGGCCCCAAAGGTGCCAAATGACTCATAATTTCATTTCTCGCAGCAAATGCTCCAACTGGTAAACCGCCGCCAATAACTTTCCCAAAACAAACAATATCTGCTGTAATATTAAAAAGTTCTTGAGCACCCCCTTTAGCTAATCGAAAACCAGTCATCACTTCATCAAAAATCAGAAGAATATCATGAGCATCACATAAACGTCTTAGTCCTTCTAAGAATCCATCTTTTGGAGGGATACACCCCATATTTCCAGCTACAGGCTCTATAATAATGCAGGCAATTTCATTTAAATTAGCTTCAATAAGTCCTTTTACTCTATCAAGATCGTTGTATTTTGCTAATAAAGTATCTTTTGCAGTTCCTTCTGTAACGCCAGGACTATTTGGTGTTCCAAAAGTACTCGCGCCACTTCCTGCCTGTATCAAAAAAGAATCAGAATGCCCATGATAACAGCCTGCAAATTTGATAATTTTAGCCTTTCCAGAAAAACCTCTTGCCAAACGTACAGCACTCATGCAGGCTTCTGTCCCAGAATTAACAAAACGAATTTTATCAATGTTGGGCACCATAGAAACCGCTAACTCTGCAATTTGAGTTTCTATTTCTGTTGGCATACCAAAGGATGTACCTTTTTTAGCCTTCTCCACCACGGCATCTACTACAGGCTGGTAGGCATGACCTAATATCATTGGTCCCCAAGAATTAATAAAGTCAATTAACCGATTACCATCTTCATCGTACAAATATGCTCCTCTTGCTTCTTTAATAAAAACAGGAGTACCTCCAACACCTTTAAATGCTCTAACTGGTGAATTAACTCCCCCAGGAATAACCTTTTCCGCTTCAGCGAACAAAGCACTGCTTCTTTTATAAATCATGTAATTAAATTAGTTTTTATACTATGGTTTAACCACCAAAATTTGGCCAATACTAATACTTGTATTTTTTAAACCATTCATATTTTGAAGTTCCTTTACTGTAAGGTTGTATTTTTTAGAAATTGAATACTGTGTATCTCCCTTAACGACTTTATGAACTATTTTCCCACTTGAACTAACCGGTTTACTTGGGCTACTTGTTTTTTTAACCTCTTGGGGGTCATTTCCCGAAGAAGAAACAATCAAAACTTGCCCTACATTAAGGTTGGTACTACCTAATCCGTTAAGATCTTGAAGCTCCTTTACCGAAATATTATGCTTTTTAGATATTGAATATTGAGTATCTCCTTTTAATACAGTGTAAACTTTTCCTGTATTTGCTGCACCACTTATATTTTTCTTTTCTTCAGTTATATAATCCTTCTTTTTAGGAACGTAAACCTGAGTACCCTCCTCAACATCATTCTCGACTATTTTATTACTTGAGGTATTTATGGCTTTTGTTGTATTGCTTACTTCTTTTACAGGAGCAACACTATCTGAAGTAGGAATGACAACTAAAACTTGACCAACCCTAAGGCCAGTACCACTTAAACCATTCAACTTTTGAAGCTCTCTAACTGTCATATTATGCTTCTGCGAAATAGAAAATTGTGTATCTCCTTTTAAAACAGTATAACTTCCTGTTCTATTTAAGACAGCTACTTCCTCTTGCAAAACTTGACCATCATTTGATATTGAAGAATTTCCTTTTACTGGTTTTTCGGATAATACTTCTTCATCTAATTTATATAACCTATAACGCTCAATAATATATATAAGTTTTTGAGGATATAATTTATCGGTTGCATAACCTGCCTTTCTAAGACCTTTAGCCCAACCCGTATAATCCTTCGGATTTAGCCTAAAAAGTTTAGCATAACGGTCTCTCTCTGTTAAAAACAAAGAATGATCCCTAAAAGAATACTTAGCATCAATATACTTTCTAAAACATTCTTGCCTTTTATCATCATCATGATAAATCTTTGCACCTGTCCATTCATGGCATTTAATTCCGAAATGATTATCTGCTTCCAAAGCCAGTCTACCTTGACCAGATCCCGATTCTAAAATACCTTGAGCCAATGTGATACTAGCCGGAATACCATACAATCGCATTTCCGTTTTAGCCGTGCTTTTATGGGTGTCTATATACCGCTCTGTAATATCGGCATAATCCTTTGCCTCCTTATTATCATTGTTTCTCGTAGTTCCTTGTTGCTGCGAACTCGTATTAGGTTCTTTGTCAACCACAGTCTTTTGTGATTTACAGCTAAAAACCATAAAACCAACACAAAATAAAATTAATAGTTTGTTCATTGCTTTAAATAATAATTGGTAAATTCCTTTTTACTAATTTGGCGTTCATACCTTTAATCCCCTGTAAACCCCCTGTATGAATTGCTAGTATTTTAGACCCCTCTGGAAAATAATTCTTTTGAATCAAATCAAATATTCCAAACATCATTTTACCTGTATAAACCGGATCTAGAGGAATTCCATGCTCTTTCTTAAATTGATTAATAAACTTTATTAAACCTTCGTTTACCTTAGCATATCCCCTAAAATGATAGTCTGTTATTAATTCCCAATTGGTCTGTTCTACAAAGTTACTAATATCTTGTTGTAAAAAGCCACCTTTTAGAGCAGGAAAACCTAAAACTTGTTGACGAAGTTTTGAACAATTAATAAGTCCAGAAATAGTACCGCCTGTTCCTACAGCGCAACATACATAGTCATAACGACCATTAATATCAACTAAAATCTCTTCGCAACCCCTTACAGCTAATGCATTCGTGCCTCCTTCAGGGATAAGATAAAAATCGCCAAACTCATTTTTTAACTCATTTATAAATGATTCAGAAGTCTTATTTCTATAAACTTCTCTTGACACAAATTTGAACTGCATCCCATTTTGCTTTGCAAAACGTAACGTGTGATTATTTGAGATTTCACTTTCTAATTCCTCACCTCTAATAACTCCTATAGTCTTGAATTGAAAACCAAGTCCCGCTGAAGCCACAGCTGCAATATGATTTGAATATGCGCCGCCAAAAGTCAACAAAGTTTTAAAACCACGGGTTTTAGCCTCAAGTAAGTTGTATTTTAATTTTCTGTATTTATTGCCAGAAACAAATTCATGTATTTTATCTTCTCGTTTTATAAAGAGTTCAACATCTTTATTAGGAAGAGTAATTTGCTGAATTACACTATTCTCAGGCTTGAATATCATGATTACGAAGATACTTTAAAAAACTCCAAAATTTCCTGTTTTTGAGATATTCTATATTGGATTCATTAATATAGGCTTCTTGCTCAAAGGAAACATTTCTATAAGCTAAATTCCAATTTTTAAACTGAATTAATCTCACTATAAACTCTGATAGATAAACAACATAAAAAGGAATTACCAATAACTCTAATTGCTGTCTCAAATGAATCTTTTCGTGATTAACTAAAATAACATCCTTCTTCAATCGATTATACTTTAGAAAAACAAAAGGAAAAACAGTCATCCCCAAATAGCCTTTAGGTACCAAAAATTTTGAAATAAAAATCATACTTAATCGCTTTCAAAAATCAATCCAAATTACTTTATCTTTGTCAATAATGAAAAAGACAATCCCCATTGAAGAAGGTGACTACTACCTTACGCCAGAAGGCTACCGCTGTTTTACAGAAAAATACCATTTAAAAAGAGGTTATTGTTGCGAGAGTGGTTGCAGACATTGTCCTTATGGCTATAATAAGAAAACAAACTCCATAAAAAAGCCGTAATAAGGTTTGCAAGCTAAGTTTTTTTGGTATGATTTTTGAGACATGTTAATCTCTTAATCATCGTTAAAACATTAATTAATAAAGCTTTAAAAAACAAAAAGTACTAAATAACTTTTACTATGAAAAATTTAATTAAAGTAGCATTCCTTTTTGTCGTTCTCATTTCATTCAACTCTTGTAGCTCTGTAAGTGTTGCTGCAGATTACGACACCAATGTAGAGTTTAACGAGTATAAAACCTTTGCTTTTTTTAAAACTGGTATTGATCGGGCTGAAATTAGCGATCTTGATAAACGAAGAATATTACGAGCTATTGAAGCCGAACTTTTAAACAAAGGCATGACCAAATCTGAAAACCCTGATTTACTAATTAGCCTATTTACAGCTTCACAACAACGTGTTGATGTTTATAACAACTCCTGGGGTTATGGCGGCTGGGGCTGGGGTGGCTGGGGCCCTTATGGAGGTTATTATGGTCCTGGTTGGGGATGGGGTTGGAATCAACCAAGTGTTTCAACCAGTACCCAAGGTCAATTGTTTATAGACTTATTAGACGCTAAGAAAAAAGAATTGGTATGGCAAGGTGTTGGTACAGGTTATCTTAGCAGAAAAATGGAGAAAAAAGACGCTCTTATAAAAGAATTTGTTTCTAAAATTCTTGCAAAGTATCCTCCAGAACCCAAACAATAGAATAAAGAAATAACTCAAAAAAGTCCTTTTTTTACATCACAATATCATTTATCCAAACATAGGGTTCAGGAATATCAGTGTCGTCAATAAGTTGCCTGATATCAATCTCAATACTTCTACTTAAATCTGTTATTGGCACATCATTTGGACCACCTTCAAAAGGGTTTTCAGTATGTTCTCCAATCATTTCCATAGTATGATAAACCCATGAAAGCATAGCACTAAAAGGCACAGTGAACCAAACGAAATGTCGTGCCATAGACTCTTGTAATTCATGTATAGCTGAATCTTGAATGGGGTGTTTATCTAAAAGCATAAAAATCTCTGCCCCAAAAACGTCAAATTCAGACATAATTCCGTAGGGAAGTAACAAAATAAAAATCCAAACAAACCAATAGTTTAATGTTGCAAACTGCCTTGGGTAGGGAAAGTTCTTAATACGTTCGCATTGCCCTTGGAGGGTATAAAATTCCGCGATCATATTAGCCATTTTCATATGCCTAAAATCTTCAATCAGACCTTGTTCCATGAGCTCTTTTAAACGCCTTGACTGAATACCCAAGATCTGAGACGCTCTGTTACCTTTAGAAATGATAGCATTATAATCAGTTTCAGATAAGTATTTCTTTAGTTTTTCTTCTAATGAGATTTCTTCTTCTCTTATCCTATAATGGGCAGCTTTAAAACCTAAATTAGTTCTTCCCCTTTTCAAATGCATCTCCCAAGCTCTATCTTCCCTCAATTGATATCTTAAGGCTGTTAACCAGGCAATATGACGGTGCACCATCTCTCGCTTTACACTTTGTAGTTCATTGGCCGATAAGTCCGTTATGCTATAGTCATTCGTTATAAAATCTTTCACCATAACAGTCCAAGAACGTGATGCATTTACAATTCCTCCCCAAATTTTCCGAGCTTCCCATAACCTATCATAAGAAGCGTTATTTTTAAAACCAATTATAAAGGCTACAGCAGTACCTAGAACTCCCAATGGTAACCAAGGTGCATGGAGCCATTTGAGCTCTAAAACATCAAAAAGAAAAACTGGAATAACTGGTAAAAAAAGAAAAAGCAAAATATGAGGAAGAGTCCATTTAACAACTACTCTAACTGGAAAAATACGTTTCGTGTACATATATAATAACCAAATTTGAGTTATAAATATATTGAATTATTTAATTAATATTCAACTAGACTATTGTTTAATGTTATTATATTAAACAATCCTCAATGAAATATATAAATCGGTCGATATTTCGTATTTTTACTAAGCATAACTCTGAAACTTATTTTTAACATGAGTACTATAGAATCAAATGCTGTTTTGAATCGACTTCCAGAACATTTAAAACAATTTATAAAACCCCAAAACTATAAAGATTATTCGTCTATAGACCAAGCAGTATGGCGCTATGTTATGCGAAAAAACGTGAACTTTTTAAGTCAAGTTGCGCATAATTCATATCTCAAAGGATTAAAGCAAACGGGAATCTCAATTGATAATATTCCAAATATGTACGGCATGAACCGTATTTTAAAAGATATTGGTTGGGCAGCAGTTGCCGTAGACGGGTTTATTCCTCCAAACGCCTTCATGGAGTTTCAAGCATATAATGTTTTAGTTATAGCGAGTGATATTAGACAATTAGAGCATATTGAATACACCCCTGCTCCTGATATTATTCATGAAGGAGCGGGGCACGCGCCCATTATAGCAAACCCTGAATACGCCGAATATTTGAGAAGATTTGGAGAAATAGGTTGTAAAGCCATTTCATCAGCAAAAGATTATGAACTGTATGAGGCTGTTAGATACTTATCAATCATTAAAGAAGCTCCAAATTCAAATGAAACAGATATAATTTCAGCAGAACAAAAAGTTGAAACCTTACAACAAAATATGGGAGAGCCAAGTGAAATGGCACTTATAAGGAATCTACATTGGTGGACGGTTGAATATGGATTAATTGGCACGGTAACAAACCCTAAAATTTATGGCGCTGGATTATTATCTTCAATAGGCGAAAGTGTATGGTGTATGACTACAGAGGTTAAAAAACTACCTTATACCATTAATGCGACCTATAAAAATTTTGATATTACAAAACCACAACCCCAGCTTTACGTAACTCCTGATTTTGCCCATTTAAGCTTAATTCTAGAAGAGTTTGCGAATACTATGAGTTTGCGAAAAGGCGGTCTTTCTGGAGTCAATAAACTTATAGAATCGAAGGCTTTAGGATCTATTGAACTTAGTACTGGACTTCAAATCTCTGGTATTTTTTCAAAGGTTATAGAGTATGATGGGAAACCAGTATATATTCAAACTTTAAATAATACAGCCTTGGCTTACCGTGAAAAAGAACTTGTTGGTCACGGAACTAAAACACACAACAAAAGGTTTGGCTCTCCTATTGGGAAACTAAAAGGCATTAATTTGGCTATTGAAGACATGAGTCCTAGGGATTTGGCTGCATATAACATTTATGAGGAAAAAACTGTGACTCTTGAGTTTGAAGGTGGCGTATCTGTTTCTGGAGAAATTATAACTGGAAAACGAAACTTACAAGGTAAAATAATTCTAATTAGTTTTAAAAACTGCACAGTAACCTACAACAACCAAATTTTATTTAAGCCTCATTGGGGCAATTATGACATGGCTGTGGGTAAAGACATTGTTTCAGCTTTTTCCGGACCGGCAGATTTGAGCAGTTTTAGCTTGATTACTCATAAGCCATCCTCTGAGACCGTACATGTGAAAAAATCTGATGCACGGATTGAACTTGAAAGCTTATACCAACAAATAAGAGATTATAGAAATAATAAAAATAGAACTATTTCAAGAACCAAAGTACTAGAACAACTTATTGAAAAACATACAAATGATTGGTTACTTTCCGTCGAACTTTATGAATTGGCACATATGGGAAACGAGTCTAAACTATGTGAAAAAGTATTGAATCATTTAGAAAACCTAAAACAGAATAGACCTGAACTGGGCAAACTTATAGATGACGGATTAAAAATTGTTGATGAAAAAGTTGAAATATAATTATAAACCACTAACATTATTTAAAAGATTCTGACTAGCACTTTTACCTAAATCGTTTCAAAGTCTTCTTAGTAAATTCACTTAACACTAATTTACCGCTTATTTTTGCTCGGTCTTCCAGTAGGCTGTCCCAATGCCTTGTATTCTCCCAAAAAACAGTTTTCATCTCTTTTAAAGCGTCTGGATTATAACCAGCCAATTTTTCTGCCAAAGCTTTAACAGCTTCATCTAATTCTTCAGTAGTTTCAAAAACATCGGCATACAAGCCTTTTTCTTTAGCATAATCAGCAGAAAAGAAGGTTTCAGCATCAATTGTCATTTGAGACATCGCAGTAAGTCCAATTTTTCGAGATACAGCCGGTTCAATTACAAAAGGACCAATACCAATGCTCAATTCGCTAAGCCTAATGGATGCATACTTAGTAGCCATACAATAATCGGTAGAAGCAGCCAAACCAACTCCCCCACCAACAGTTTTACCTTGAATACGCCCTATGATTAACTTAGGACATTGACGCATTGCATTAATAACATTTGCAAATCCCGAAAAAAAAGTTTTTCCAGAATCCTCATCCTCAATAGCAATCACTTCATTAAAACTAGCCCCAGCACAAAACGTTCTATCACCTCCACTTTTTAAAACAACAACCTCTATATTTTCATCATTACCTGCTTCTTTAATTGTTTGCGTTAACAATGCTAAAATGCTACTTGGCATTGAGTTTCTATTAGGATGAAAAAACTCAACATAACCAACTTTATTCTCTATATTTAAGGTAACATATGGCTCCATATTCTAGTAAAATTAATTAAAGTGAATATACAAAAATTTACAAACCGAAAACTAAAGTAACGCATGTTATATGCTAAACTTAATAGATTGTTGTTATTTGTAAAAAAAGATAAACAATGGGATTTTTTAGTTTATTATTTGGCAATAAAACAGATAAAATAAAATCATTTCTAAAAGCAGGTGCTATCGTTATTGATGTGCGTACCGATGAAGAGTATAAGCTAGGTGCAATAAAAGGGTCTGAAAATATACCTCTTCATAATTTAAAATCTAAGATTAAAGACATTCAGGACCTCAAAAAACCTGTAATTACATGTTGCGCAAGCGGCATACGTTCGGCAAAGGCTGCTTCAATCTTAAAGACTCAAGGCATAAAAGCTATTAATGGTGGCGGATGGACGAGTTTAAAAAGCAAGTTCTAGTTTTAAACGACTCATATCTTCAATAGTATTAATTGAAGATTCGTTATGTTTTAAAGTCCAACCTAGCGAACTTGTAAGAATGTAAAATTTTGACAACTCGCTGATTAACCTATTCTGAGCATTGCTTTTTAAATCTGAATTTTCAATTTTTCTTTTCAACGAGGTCCTTACCGTTTTCTTAATCGCATTATAATCTTTTGCCTCAAAGGGGTTTAAAAAATCAGCTTGAATATCATAATATTCAAAATCTGGACTTATTTTAATTTCTTCTTCAGGAATGTTTAAAATCGTTAACGTTTTGGTGACTTCATCTACATCAAACTCAATTTTACTTAAGTCATAGGCAATGGTAACATCTGCATTAACTATAACAAGTGCTTTTTTATCCGATGTAAAATAATCCCCGAATATATCTTTTGAATTTTTATAATTAAAAACCTCGCTAAAATGCCCTTCAGTAACAATTAGTTTTCCAACGTTCTTTATTTGTTTTTGAATGAGAGCAGAGTTCTCAATGAGTTCTATATTATTTTCTTTTTTTTCTTCACAATATTTAAAAGAAAATAGAATAATTAAAGTGATAACAACACCAAAAAGGATTTTTCGCATGCAGCAATTTAGAAATAATTTTACAGCTTTAGTTTACTTTTTGCTTTAAAACAAAAAAACATCAGTTTCTCCGACATAAGGAGCCTAACCAATGTAATTTAAACTAACGCCACAAAATATAAAATAGAAATTAATTTCAAGCATTAAAACAAGGTTAAACAACCTTTAAATTCATATTATTTCCTAACTGCTTATTTGAGTTAATACGTTTTCACATTGTATTACAAAATAGACAAAAAAAAAGCACCTTTGTAAATCATTTTCTTGATTAATACAATAGATGCTTTTTTATATGAACTGATTAATAGCATTTTAAAACTACAATTATTCACAAATAAACTATCAATTTATCGATAAAGTGTTATTATAAAAGATTAAAAGTTAACACCTTAAATATAGCCTTTATAAAAACGGAGTCATTATACTAAATCACACATTTTCAAAACTAATATGAGTGAATTTGAGTTGAAGCCGTTTTATTTTAACTTCTAAATTTAGAAGAAATTTTTTATGTGTCTCAGAATTAGGATCGAATGGTTTGTGCAATAGTGCCCTCTGAATACTGTCAACTTCTCTAATAGTCTCATAAGCTGTTTCCGAAATCCATGAAGATTTAAATTTTTCCCAAATATAAGTTACTGCCAAATCATTGGGATGAATCATATCCTCTTTATAAAAGCGATAGTCCCGAAGTTCGTCCATCATCAATTCATACGATGGGAAATATGTGTTTTTTTGATTACCAACCGGCGTATTCTGACTTAACACTTGGCGAATAGCCGAAATTAAATGCGCCTTACTTTGGGTGTTCTCAACAAAACCATCTTTTAAATGTCTAACTGGTGACACGGTAAAAACAAGGGATGCATTTGAATTTACACGCCTTATTAATTCAATCATTTTCTCCAAAGACTGGCAAATAGTATCAATTGATAATAATTCTTTTTGAAACTCTTTTTGAGGAATCTTATGGCAATTAGCAACAAGCTGTGATGTTCCTGTAAATCGATACACCCAAGCTGTTCCTAAAGTTATGACAATATGAGTAGATTCCTTTAATTGCTGCTGTGTTAACCGAACCTGCTTATTCAAAGCCCTC
The DNA here is from genome assembly GCF_947495925.1 of uncultured Algibacter sp. Lineage (GTDB taxonomy): Bacteria > Bacteroidota > Bacteroidia > Flavobacteriales > Flavobacteriaceae > Algibacter_E. Next base: position 35,969 of record NZ_CANMAU010000004.1, on the reverse strand, counting down.
AACAGATCCTCCCTCGAAGCACTACTTAGCTGAGAATGAACATCAAAACAATGCCATCGCTCAATATGAAAAAAAACATCTGCCTCTGAATACGTTTTTCCTAAAACAGCATGTTTTATTAAGGTTTCAATGGCCTTAGGATGGAATAATATTCCAAAAGGGTTTTGAAAATTTTTAAACCTAAAATACTCTAGTTTTTTTCCAATATTATCAGAAAAACACGAGCCAATTAAAAGTACACTAGAGTCGTAATCTATTTGATTTTCAGACTGCCTTCCTAATGGTATTTTAGTTTGAAGCTCCACTTATTACAAAAGGTAGTCCTTAGCCTTTTTCAGTGCTTCTTCAATTCCAGCAGGATTTTTGCCCCCTGCAGTGGCAAAGAATGGTTGTCCGCCACCACCACCTTGGATATATTTACCTAATTCTCTTACTACCTGACCTGCATTTAGACCTTTTTCTGAAACAAGTCCTTTTGAAATATAGCAAGAAAGTAAAGCTTTACCTTTTTGTTCTGTTCCAAAAAGTAAAAACAAATTATCAAATTGACTTCCTAATTCAAAAGCAACATCCTTAAGACCTCCAGCATCCAAATCGAGCTTTTTGGCCAAGAAATTAATACCGCTTACATCTTCTATTTCATTTCTTAGTTCTGCTTTAATATGCTTTGCTTTATCTTTTAATAACATTTCAATCTGCTTTTTAAGAGATGTATTCTCCTCCTGTAAGCTTTGAAGCGCTTTAACTGGTTCTTTAACATTGTTAAGTAAATCTTTCATTTCAAAATAGGCACGATTATTTTCAAAATAAAAATCCTTCACAGCATCGTTAGAAATCGCTTCAATACGCCTTATCCCTGCAGCAACAGCACCTTCTGAAACAATTTTAAAATGCCAAATATCTGACGTATTCTTTACATGTGTTCCTCCACAAAGCTCAATAGATTGCCCAAAACGAATGGCGCGAACCGTATCACCATACTTTTCTCCAAATAAACTCATAGCGCCTTCAGCCATAGCTTCTTCTTTAGGCATATTTCGCTTTTCAATTAGAGGTAATTTCCCCTCAATTCTTCGATTTACAAATTGCTCCACATCTCTAAGTTCTTCAGTAGTTAACTTTGAAAAATGTGAAAAATCAAAGCGCAAATACTTTGAATGTACCGCACTTCCTTTTTGTTCAACATGAGTTCCTAAAACCTCTCTTAATGCTTGATGCAATAAATGAGTAGCTGTATGATTACATTCTGTCCTGTGGCGTTGTTTTGCGTCAACAACAGCTTTAAATGTTTCCTCTAAATGCTTTGGTAAATTTTTAGCAAAATGAATAATAACATTGTTCTCTTTTTTAGTATCTAAGATATAAACTACATCACCATGTGTATCTTCTAAATACCCCTTATCACCAACTTGACCACCTCCTTCTGGGTAAAATGGGGTTAAATTAAACACCAATTGATACATATCACCATCCTTTTTTGAGGTTACTTTTCTGTATCTCGTTAGTTTTACATTAGCTTCAAGCGTATCGTATCCAACAAATTCTTCCTGATTATCTTCAGATAGAATAGTCCAATCATCAGTAGACATTTCACTTGCAGCTCGCGAACGACTTTTTTGCTTCTGAAGTTCCTTTTGAAATCCTTCCTCATCCAACTTTAAAGATTTTTCAGAAAGAATTAAAGCTGTTAAATCTATGGGAAAACCATAAGTATCATAAAGCTCAAAAGCCTTTTCGCCAGAAACAACATCTCCTTTAGTTTCCTGAACAATTTTATTTAATAATACCAAACCTTGGTCTAGAGTTCTTAAAAAGGACTGTTCTTCTTCTTTAATAACATTTTCAATCAAATGTTTTTGAGTTTTTAATTCTGGGAACGCTTCTCCCATTTTTTTACTCAACACATCTGCTAATCTATATATGAAAGGCTCTTTCTTATCTAAAAATGTAAAACCATAACGTACAGCACGACGCAAAATTCGTCGTATAACATATCCCGCTCCAGTATTACTTGGCAGCTGGCCATCGGCAATTGAAAACGCAACGGCCCTAACATGATCTGAAATTACACGAATAGCAATATCTACTTTTTCGTCTTTCCCATAAGGCTTATTAGATATGGTTTCTATTTCTCTAATAAGTGGTATAAAAACATCGGTATCATAATTAGATTGAACCCCTTGTAATACCATACATAAGCGCTCAAACCCCATACCAGTATCAATATGTTTATTTGGCAAAGCCTCAAGTGCCCCATTTGCTTTTCGGTTATACTGCATAAAAACCAAATTCCAAATCTCAACAACATGCGGATGATCCATATTCACGAGATCCTTCCCTGGTATTTTTGCCTTTTCCTCGGCTGAACGAATATCAACATGTATTTCACTGCAAGGTCCGCATGGTCCTTGATCACCCATTTCCCAAAAATTATCTTTCTTATTGCCTTTTAAAATGCGGTCTTCAGAAATTAATGTTTTCCAATAATCATAAGCCTCAGTATCCAATCCTAAACCGTCTTCATCACTACCTTCAAAAACCGTTACATATAGGATATCTTTATCTATACCGTAAACCTCCGTAAGTAATTCCCAAGCCCAGTTTATCGCTTCTTTTTTAAAGTAATCGCCAAAACTCCAATTCCCAAGCATCTCGAATAACGTATGATGATATGTATCATACCCAACTTCTTCCAAATCGTTGTGCTTCCCTGAAACGCGTAAGCATTTTTGACTATCTGCTATCCTATTCGTTTTAGGTTCTGCATTTCCCAAAAAATACTCTTTAAAAGGTGCCATTCCAGAGTTTACAAACATAAGTGTTGGATCATCTTTTAAAACCATAGGTGCAGAAGGCACAATACCGTGTTTCTTTTTTTCAAAAAAACTTAAAAACTTAGAGCGAATTTCTTGTGATTTCATGTATTACTTTTAAAAATGTTGTTTCCCATAGTTATGCTTTAATGCGAAACAATTTTTATATTTACGCTGCAAATTTATTTTAAATTTCGGACAGCATTTAACTATAACCTCAATATTATCAAAAATTGAATAATAATTTTTTTGTAGGTTTGTTCGTTTACTTACTAAATTAAAGCCATTCATAAGCTTTAATTTTCAGCAAAAATAGTATAATTTAAGTAATGAGTAAGGTAAAATATTATTACGATTCTGATACGCTATCGTATAGAAAAATAGAACGCAAAAAGCGTACTACTTTCAAGTATGCCTTAATCTTTCTATCTGCAGCAGCTTTTTTTGCATTTATCTTTGTTTTTGTTGGTAGTCAATATATTGAATCGCCCAAAGAACGTGCCTTGAAAAGAGAATTACAAAACACGCAATTACAATTTGAATTGCTTAATAAGAAAATGGAGCATGCTGAGGCTGTACTTGAAAATATTGCAGATAGAGACAATAACATATATCGGGTATATTTTGAAGCCAATCCAATTCCTGGAGAACAGCGAAAAGCTGGTTTTGGTGGTATTAACAGATATAAAAACTTGGAAGGCTTTGACAATTCCAAGTTAATTATTGAAAGCAATAAACGTTTAGACATTTTACAAAAACAGATTGTAGTACAATCGAAATCACTTGACGAGATTGCTAAACTTGCGGAAGAAAAAGAAAAATTATTAGCCGCAATTCCTGCTATTCAACCCGTAAACAATGCTGATTTAACCAGAATGGCATCTGGTTATGGTATGCGCTCAGATCCATTTACAAAAGTACGAAAAATGCATAAGGGCATGGATTTTAGCGCACCTAGAGGTACACCAATTTACGCTAGTGGCGATGGTGTTGTTACAAGAGCAGACAGTAATTCCTCTGGCTATGGCAAGCATATAAGAATAGATCATGGATATGGTTATGTGAGTCTATATGCGCATCTGTATAAATATAATGTGCGACGAAATCAAAAAGTAAAGCGTGGTGATTTAATTGGTTTTGTGGGAAGCACAGGACGCTCTCAAGCCCCTCATTTACACTACGAAATTCATAAAGACAAAAGCGCTATTAACCCCATTAACTTCTACTATGGGAGTTTAACGGCCGAAGAATTCAATAAATTATTGGAGCATGCCACTTTAGAAAATCAATCACTAGATTAATGCATATAGATTTACCCGAAAAAAGATATTATGGAATTGGTGAAGTTGCCAAAGCATTTAATGTAAACACTTCTTTAATACGCTTTTGGGAAAAAGAATTTGATGTTTTAAAACCAAAGAAAAACGCAAAAGGCAATCGCAAGTTTACACCAGAAGACATAAAAAATCTTAAATTGATTTTTCATTTAGTTAAAGAAAGAGGCTTTACTCTTGAAGGTGCCAAAATTCACTTAAAAGAAGGTAAAAAGGAAACACTTAATAATTTTGAAATTGTTAGTAAACTTGAAGATGTAAAAAGTCAACTCATTAAAATAAAAGAACATTTAAAATAAGTGAGATACACAATAATTCTGTTTGTTAATGTAACTTTTTTTAAGTAATTGTGTCTCATACGTAATAAATAAAACTAACTAAACAAATAAATTATGAAAAAAGGAGTAATCGCGGGATTAGGTTGTGGAGCAATTGCCATAATAGGTCTTATAGTTATTGTTCTTATTGGTGGTAGTTATGCCTATACCTTCAACAATACTGCCGTTGAGTATGAAGCCGATGCAAAAACGGCTTGGTCGAATGTTGAAAGTGCTTACCAACGACGCGCAGATTTAATTCCAAACTTAGTTTCTACAGTTAAAGGATATGCAGCTCATGAAAAGGAAACCTTAGAAGGTGTTATTAAAGCGCGATCTGAGGCTACTAAAACCACCATAGATGTTAATGATTTAACGCCAGAGAAAATGGCACAATTTCAACAAGCTCAACAAGGGTTAAGTGGCGCTTTATCGCGACTTCTTGTAACCGTGGAACGCTATCCTGAATTGAAAGCTGACAAAGGCTTTTTAGAGCTGCAATCACAATTGGAAGGCACAGAAAACAGAATAAATGTTGAAAGAAACAGGTTTAATGACGCTGTTAATGTTTATGATAAACACACTACAAAATTTCCTGGAAAATTATTAGCTAATTTATTCGGCTTTGAGGAAATGGCAAGATTTAAAAGTGCTCCAGGGAGTGAAAATGCGCCAAAAGTAGAGTTTTAGAATGTCGAAAATTGAAGATTTTCTAACTACGAAGGAAGAGCAAGATATTGTTGAAGCCATTCGTTTGGCAGAACTAAATACTTCTGGAGAAATTCGTGTTCACTTAGAAAAGACTTGTAAGGGCAACGCAGCTAATCGTGCTCTAGAGTTATTCCACATTCTAAAAATGGATAACACTAAACTTCAGAATGCCGTTTTAATTTATGTAGCTGTTGAAGATAAAACCTTTGTTATTTATGGTGATAGAGGTATCAATGAAGTCGTTGAAAATGATTTTTGGGATTGCACCAAAGATCTCATGCAGTTACATTTCAAAAAAGGAGAATTTAAAGACGGGTTAGTTCAAGGTATATTAAGGTCTGGAGATCGTTTAAAAGAGTATTTCCCATTTATGGATGATGATACCAACGAACTCACTAACGAAATTTCTAAAGGGTAATATTTAACATGGAATATACCAATGCAAAAACTTTTAGAGTGTTTAAAAAGAACAAGCTCACCCTTTCTTTCTTTCTAATTGTTTGTGCACTACATTTTTCTTTTGCTCAGTTTAAAATTCCTGAAGTACCAGAATTTCAAACCAGTGTTTATGATTATGCCAACTTACTTTCAGTACATGAAAAGCGTAATTTAGAGCAGAAGCTTGTTAAGTATTCTGACACGACCTCAACGCAAATTGTAGTTGCCATTATAAACTCTACCAATGGAGAAAACATTAATTACCTTGGATCGCAATGGGGGCATGAATGGGGTATTGGACAAGCAAAAGAGGATAATGGTATTTTAATTCTGCTGGCCAAAGATGATAGAAGAATTGCAATTAATACGGGTTATGGCATAGAGCACTTACTAACCGATGCTTTATCCAAGCGTATTATTGAGCGTGACATCATACCCTATTTCAAACGAAATGACTACCCTGGCGGATTAAACAGAGGTGCGGATGCCATATTTGAAGTTCTAAATGGCGAGTATAAAGGTTCTCGAAAATCACAAGAAAATGGACTGCCCGTTGGATTTATATTTTTTCTGATTATTATATTCATAATTATTATGATATCCATTTCCAAAAATAAACGCGGAGGTGGAGGAAACAGAGGTAATCGTTCTGGAGGTATGGACATATGGGATGCCATTATATTAAGTAATATGGGACGTGGTAATTATAATGGAGGTTCTAGTAGCTGGGGCGGCAGCTCTGGTGGTGGCTTTGGAGGCGGAGGCGGCTTTGGTGGTGGCTTCGGCGGAGGTGGCTTTGGAGGCGGAGGTGCATCTGGAGGTTGGTAAAACGCCTTTCTTGTTAAGGAAGTGCCTTTTCAATAACATCTAAATTAACCCCTAATACTCGTACTGCTATAGGATTCAAGTCTTCTTTTGAACCTTCAAAATAGTATGTTTCATGACTATGACTTAAGCTCTCTCCCATTTTAAGTGCTACAGCAGGTGAAGACGTTTCCAATTCATAGAAAGGACCGAAAGGGCCAATATCTCCCAATTTGCCATCGTTAAAAACATTAATTACATCTCCCCTATACTGATCTTTAACACTTACAGGATGAGCATTTACATAGTCCATCGTATTCGCATTAAAACTATACCTAACAATAGTTAGTAAGTTTAATTCTGGGCTATAACTACCAAAGTACTCCAAAGAGTTTTCAGGAAGTGTTCCTATTTTATTAAGATAATTAGCATCTGCTCTATAATAAAGTATATTCTCTTTAATATCAATTCTTGTGCTATCTAAAGGCGTAAAATAAACAGTGGCTTCGTCTACCTTTCCTTTTAAAGGAATAACAACTGTAGTTTTTTCAGAAGGGTGCATACAGCCCAATTCCCATAAACATATTAGACCTTTCTCTTTAGACCAATTTTCTTCACCAATGTTTTGCATAGATGTTTCAGCCTTAAACGCAACATAAGATAAATTATCATTTAGCGTTATCCCCAATTTTTTCTCAATTAAAGACCTCTTCAATAATTTAATATCTCGCTTAACATCAATATAAAACTCTGTATTCTTTAAATTTTTTAAATGTAACTTTTCACCAAGGGAAACTAAACTTTCATTTCGCTTTAAAACTTTAAACTCTAGTTCATTTAAATCCTTAGGAGCTCCATGTTCTTTTTTTCCTGTTTTTGGATTAATCTTAAAAAACAAGGTATTCGGTCCTTGGTCTGGGCCGAACCAAAGCCGTCCTGCTCCTCCTAAACCACTTTTATTCTGATTAACACTGTCGCTTAAAATCAATGCTTTTCTAAACCAACCGTAACTTGAACCACTTTTCCCTTTACTTGTTGCGGTTAAAATCCGCCCTTGATATTCAGGAGATATTATAATTTGACGTACTCCATCTTCTAGTACAATAGGATTTGTTTTTTGCTTTAAAAACTTCAAATCGTTACCAAAAGTTCCTTCTGGATATTCCTGACAAGACACTTGAAATCCCAAGAATAAAGCAATTAAAAATAAACTGTATTTTTTCATTTGTACTAGTATAATTAATTATCTATTAAAACACAATGAATATACAAATTTCAAAAAAAAGTTACTTCTTGCGCATGTATACACTTATCGGTACGCCGTTAAAACCAAAATTATCTCTAAGCTTATTCTCTAAGAAGCGCTTATAAGGGTCTTTTATATATTGCGGTAGATTGCAGAAAAACGCAAATTGTGGTTGTGGCGTTGGTAACTGCATAATATATTTTATTTTCACAAACTTGCCTTTATATGCTGGTGGCGGATAACTTTCAATAATGGGTTGTAAAACATCATTTAGCTCACTTGTTTTTATTTTTTTACTGCGGTTTTTATAAACCTCAACCGCTGTTTCAATGGCTTTAAAAATGCGTTGCTTAGTAAGAGCCGAAATAAAAACTACAGGAACATCTGTAAAAGGTTCCATTTGTTTTTTTATCGCTTTTTCATATTCCTTCATGGATTTATGATCTTTCTCAACCAAATCCCATTTATTAACCAAAACCACAATTCCTTTTCGATTGCGCTCTGCTAGCCAAAAAATATTTTGTACTTGCCCATCAAAACCTCTATTAGCGTCGAGCACAAGTAAACAAACATCGGCATGCTCAATTGCACGAACACTGCGCATAACAGAATAGAACTCTAAATCTTCTTTAACCTTTGATTTTCTTCTTATTCCTGCAGTATCAACTAAATTAAATTCAAAACCAAAGCGATTATACTTTGTATCAATAGAGTCTCTAGTTGTTCCTGCTATATCGGTAACAATGTATCTATCTTCTCCAATTAAAGCGTTAATAAATGAAGATTTCCCTGCATTAGGACGTCCAACCACAGCAAAACGTGGTAATTCTTCCTCAACAACTTCTTCTTTTTCAGGCAATGCTTCGATTAAAGCATCCAATAACTCCCCTGTTCCACTCCCATTTATACTCGCTATGGTATAATATTCTCCCAGTCCTAACGAGTAAAACTCAACAGCATCTTCAGCACGTTTACCATTATCAACTTTATTAACCACAAGAAAAACAGGTTTATTAACGCGCCTAAGTAGTTTAGCAACGTCTTCATCCATTCCAGTAACTCCAGATTCTACATCTACCATAAAAATTATAGCATCAGCTTCTTCAATAGCTAGTTCTACTTGCTTGTCTATTTCAGCTTCAAATACATCATCACTTCCTAAAACGTATCCTCCAGTATCAATTAAAGAAAATTCTTTTCCGTTCCAATCACTTTTTCCGTAGTGACGATCTCTAGTAACCCCACTTACGGCATCAACAATGGCTTCTCGTCTTTGAATTAAACGATTAAAAAATGTTGACTTTCCAACATTTGGTCTCCCTACAATGGCTACTATATTACTCATATTATATTTTTAATTGTAACAGGCTAAAAACGTTTCATTTAACGCTACCTGAAAACTTTTGCAAAAATAGAAAATATACTGAATGCCTCATCTTTTTATAGAATAAAGAATAAAATTTATCCCTATTAAAAAAAATAGTATTTTAATAACCTAAACCAAACCTCATGGCATTATCTAATGATATTGTTTTACGTCCGCGTTTTAAAATTAAAATAGAACGTTATAATCAAGCTGTTTTAAGTGATTTTAAAAATGCAAAAACTACTCAATCAGAGTTTATTATAACTCAGGTTGACGACCATGTATTCATCAAATTTCCTAGAGAAAAACAAACATTTTGGTCTCCTCAGTTACATCTTGAAGTTAATAAGGTAGATGACAACAATAGTATAGTTCATGGTCTATTCGGGCCAAATCCCACAGTATGGACGATGTTTATATTTTTTCATTTTTTAGTAGGTACTGCCTTTGTTGTTTTAGGAGTATGGGGATATAGTGAATGGACACTAGATAAAAATGTAGCACTGCAGGTAAGTTTGATGGTGCTTATGATTGTAATCTGGTTAGCATTATACTTTGCAGGAAGTATTGGAAAAGCATCAAGCAAACAAGAAATGCATGCACTTAATGGTTTTATGAACAAAATATTATATGAAAAAAACCTGCCCTAATTCTTAGCACACCTTAATTATTATAACCAAAACGTTTTAGTTGGTTTTGATTACTGCGCCAGTTTTTATTAACTTTAACATACAATTCTATATGAATTTGTTTTCCAAAAAAAGTTTCTAAATCTTTTCTAGCTTCAACACCAACGCGTTTTAAAGCACTGCCTTTATGCCCAATAATGATTCCTTTTTGGGTTTCACGTTCTACCATTATTACTGATCGTACTCTAATAATATTATCTTCTTCAAGAAATTCCTCTGTATCAACTTCTACAGCATACGGGATTTCTTTTTTATAATGCATTAAAATTTTTTCCCTTATCGTTTCATTAATAAAAAAGCGTTCGGGTTTATCTGTTAACTGGTCTTTAGGGTAAAATGGTGGTGAATCGGGAAGCAATTCTATAATACGGTTAAAAACTTCTTTAACATTAAAGCCTTCAAGCGCTGATACTGGGAAAATCTCTGCATTAGAAACTTTTGACGCCCAAAACTGTACTTGAGTTTCTAATTGTCCTTGATCAGAATTATCTATTTTATTTAATAGTAATAGAACAGGGATTTTAGAACTTGTAATCTTTTTAAAGAAGGCCTCATCTTTCAATGCTTGTTCTCCAATTTCTACCATATAAATAAGCACATCTGCATCTTCAAAGGCCGATTTTACAAACCCCATCATAGACTCTTGAAGTTCGTATGCTGGTTTTATAATTCCTGGTGTATCACTTAAAACAACTTGAAAATCGTCTCCATTAACTATACCCAAAATCCTGTGCCGAGTAGTTTGCGCTTTTGAAGTTATTATAGATAATTTTTCACCTATAAAAGCATTCATTAAGGTGGATTTTCCAACATTTGGATTTCCAATTATATTTACAAAACCTGCTTTATGACTCATTTACTTTTCTATTAATTCTGAATTGCAAAGTTACAATTTGATTGTTTATTCTATCTCAAAATAATGGAAACAAAAAAAGCAGGAAGAAAACTTCCTGCTTAGTATATTTCTAATGCTATATGCCATTAATTTATCTCTATTAACTCTACATCAAAGATTAAAGCAGCATAAGGTTGAATCGCTCCTCCTGGTCTTGGGTTAGCTCCGTAAGCCAATTCTTGAGGAATGAAAAATTTATATTTAGCCCCTGGAGACATTAATTGCAATCCTTCAGTCCATCCTTTTATAACTTGAGTTACTCCAAATTCAGCTGGCTCACCTCTATCAACAGAACTATCAAAAACAGTTCCGTCAAGTAACGTTCCGTGATAGTGTACTTTTACTCTAGAATCAGTTGATGGTTTATCTCCAGATCCTTCTTTTAAAACAATGTATTGTAAACCACTTTCTGTAGTTTGAACACCATCTTTAGTTTTATTTTCTTCTAAAAATGCAATTCCTTCTGCTTTATTCTTTTCACCTTGTGCTTGACGCTCAGCAGCAGCTTCTTTTTGCTTATTTTGAAAATAAGCTTGAACCACTTTTTGTGCATCAGCTTGTTCTAAAAGAATATCAGAAGAGTCAGAAACGTTTGTAAAACCTTGAATAAATAAATCATGATCAAATTCATCAAAACTAGTTTTCACATTTCTGGCAACATCCATTCCTATAGCATAACTTACAGAATCTAATTCCGTTTTCAATTCTTTTTTTGCTACACCATTTTTATTACACGATACCACTAGTAAAACCATTGTTACTAGACTTAAAAATTTCATTATTCTCATTATTACATATTTTTTATACGTCGCCAAAAGTAACAAATTTATAGTGAGTAAAAAAAGAAAAAAATAATAGGACTCCAAACAATTGAAAAACAGCTTATTTATAACATCATTATTGAAATATAAAACAAAAAAAAGAGTCACATAAATGCAACTCTTAATTGTATAAAAAAATTTGTTTAACTATTTTCTAACTGCTTTAACAATAGCTAGAGCCGCTTTTACATCTGCCTCTAACTTTGCATAATCTTTATTGGCAATAATCTCTTTCGAAATTAATTTAGATCCCATACCAACACAAGTTACACCAGCATCAAACCATCCTTTTAGATTCTCTTCAGTAGGAGAAACTCCTCCTGTAGGCATAATACTTGTCCAAGGTTGTGGCCCTTTAATTCCTTTTACAAACTGGGGCCCGTAAATATCTCCAGGGAATAATTTTACTATTTCGCACCCGAGTTCTTCAGCTCTAGTGATTTCAGTTAAGGTTCCACATCCAGGAGACCATAATACTTTTTTACGGTTACAAGCTATTGCAATATCTTCTCTAAGCACGGGAGTAACAACAAAATTTGCTCCTAAAGCCATATATAATGAAGCTGCAGCACCATCAGTTACAGAGCCTACCCCCATAATCATTCCTGGTAATTCAGCAATAGCATATTTAGTTAGTTCTCCAAAAACTTCGTGAGCAAAATCACCACGGGCTGTAAACTCCATTAAGCGTGCTCCACCATCGTAGCAAGCTTTCAATACTTTTTTACTTAATTCTATATCATTGTTAAAAAACAAAGGAATCATTCCTGTGTCTTTCATAGCTTGTGCTACTTCTAATCTTGAAAATTGTGCCATTTTATTAAAAATGTTTAATTGTTGATTTGTGTAAGTTGTTGAACTGTTAAATCATCAGCGATTCAACAGATCAACAATTAAACACTTATATTATCTAGCAACACGTCCAGACGCGTCACCTCCCATTAGTTTTTCTACCTCAGAAACTGTTACTAAGTTCGCATCACCTTTAATTGTGTGCTTTAAACAAGATGCAGCCACTGCAAAATCAAGTGCATTTTGATCATCTTCAGGGTATTTTAATAATCCGTAGATTAATCCTCCCATGAAAGAATCACCACCACCTACTCTATCAACGATATCTGTAATTTGGTATTGACGTGTTTCATACATTTTCTTCCCGTCATATAATACACCAGCCCAAGTATTGTGAGATGCAGAGATAGAACCTCTTAACGTCGTAATTACTTTTTTAGCTCTTGGGAATTTTTCCATCATTTGTTGACAAACAGATAAGAATGCTTCAGCTTTAACATCGTGTCCTTGAGTTTGAACCGAAATCCCTTCTGGCTTAATACCAAAGTGCATTTCAGCATCTTCTTCATTTCCTAAAACAACATCGCAATAAGATGTTAATTCGGTCATGATTGCTTCTCTATGAGCCGCATCACAGAAATTCCATAGCTTAGCACGGTAATTTAAATCTGTAGAAATTGTTATACCCTTTTCGCTAGCCGCTTTTACAGCTTCTAAACATACATCGGCAGCACCTTGAGAAATAGCAGGAGTAATACCTGTCCAGTGAAACCACTCACATCCGTCAAAAACAGCATCCCAATCTATCATTCCAGATTCAATTTCAGACATTGCTGAATGTGCTCTATCATAAACAACTTTTGAGCCTCTAGAAACGGCTCCAGTCTCTAAAAAGTAGATCCCTAAACGGTCTCCACCGTAAACAATTTTATCAACACCAACGCCTCTTTTACGCATCTCCATCATCGCACATGCTCCAATATCATTTTTTGGCAAACGTGTTACAAAATCAACATCCACACCATAGTTTGCTAATGAAACCGCTACATTTGATTCTCCTCCACCATAAATAGCATCAAAACTATTTGCTTGCGAAAACCTTAAAAATCCTTGAGGAGCTAATCTTAACATGATTTCTCCAAACGTTACTACTTTACCCATTTTTTTAATTCTTATTTTAGTTAATTTTAAGAGTTGATTAAACGTTTAAGCAGTTAAGCTAAAAAAAACAAAACCTAAGATTATACTTTTGATTTTGTTTATAAAAAACTAACGTGCTATATTTGCTTAAACGTTCAAGCAAAGATATAAAAAATTCGAATATCAAAAAGAAAACTACAATAAAAGATATTGCCAACGTCTTAAACATCTCTGCTGCCGCAGTTTCTAAAGCATTACATGATGACTCTAGAATAAGTGCTAAGACGAAAAAAGCGGTTAGGCAGGTTGCCAAAAATCTAAACTACCAGCCAAATCATCTAGCTAGTGCTTTAAGAAGTGGAAAAAGTAACTTAGTTGGAGTTATTGTACCGAGAACAAATAGTAACTTTTTTTCTTCTGTCATTGAAAATATGGAAGAAGTTCTGAACAAAGAAGGTTACAACATAATAATAACTCAATCAAACGAATCTTACAAAAAGGAATGCGATAGTATTGACACCTTATTATTTACTCAAGTTGATGGCATTATAGCTTCTATGGCCAATGAGACTATTGATTTAAAATATTACGAAAAAGTTAAATCTAAAGGAATTCCTTTAATTCTTTTTGACCGTGGAGAAAATGATTTAAATGTTGATTATATAGGTATTAATGACTATGAAAGCAGCCATATGATTGTTGAACACCTTATAAAGCAAGGGTGCAAACGTATTGCTCATATTGGAGGATATAAGCGCACGCGTATTTTTAACAACAGAATTCGGGGATACGTTGATGCTATAAAAAAACACAGCTTACCTTTAGATGATGAACTTCTAGTAGAAAGTAACCTTACCATTAAAGATGGTAGAGCCAAAATGCAGCAATTACTAAAGTTAAATCACAGACCAGATGCCGTATATGTTGCAGGAGATTATGCTGCTCTAGGCGCGCTTCAAATATTAAATGAACAAAATATTAATGTTCCGGATGACATTGCATTGGTTGGTTTTGGAGACGAACCTTTTACTTCTATGGTTACACCTTCTATTTCTAGTATAAATCAACATAGTGCGGAAATTGGTAAGCTGGCTGCTAAAACATTTTTAGATCACGCCAAACAATCTTCTGTTAAGCAATTATTAAACAAGATTATTTTGGATGCAGAATTGGTAGTTCGGGCTTCTTCAAAAAAAGTATCAAAGTGAGTCAAGTCTTTTCTTAATGATTTATAACTAACTTGCAGGATAAAAAAAAAGTAAATACTAACTTTGATTTATTAATACACTTTAAAATGAACAAAATAACTATTTCCTTTATCACTTTACTCTTATTCGTAACATCTTTATCCGCACAAGATATTTCCAAAATTTATGAAAAAGTAAGTCCCGCTGTGGTTGCCATATTCACAGAAGAAAACACAGTAATTACAGAAAGTTCTAGTAATTCTCAAACAGTAACTAGTGGAGGTTTAGGCTCTGGTTTCATGGTTACTAACCGATTAATAGTAACGGCCGCCCACGTGGTTAAAGCTCCTAAGAGTTTAATGGTTCAATTTGCTGATGGCGAAGTGATTCCTGCAAAAGTTATTTCATCATACCAAACACCAGACATAGCCTTAATTGGTTTAACAAGAGAAAAAAACAACGCCACTTTAGTTAGTTTAGGAGATTCTAATAAAATGAAAATTGGACAGCAAGTATTTGTTGTTGGTGTTCCTCTAGGTGTTGGCTTTTCCATGTCATCTGGTTATGTTAGTGGATTTAGACGGCAAACACTGGGGAAAAACCCATTTACAAATACCGATTTTATTCAAACCGATGCCGCTATTAATCAAGGAAATTCTGGGGGACCCATGTTTAATCTTAATGGTGAAGTAGTTGGTATTGTAAGTCATATAACTAGCAAGTCTGGAGGGTCCGATGGTATTGGGTTTGCTTCCAGCTCAAATTTAGCAGCCAAATTATTACTTGATAATAAAATGCCTTGGTTTGGGGCCGATTTATACTCATTAAGCGGTAAAGAAGCTAAAATATTTAATTTACCTCAGCCAAACGGACTTTTAGTTCAGCGCGTTGTTGTTTCATCTATTTTAGGCAATATGGGTGTTAGAGAAGGAGATACCGAAGTCTCTATAGGAAAGCAAAAACTTATTTTAGGCGGAGACATCATCCTCGCTTTTAACGGCATAGAATATAACACGGTTGATGAAACTTTAGTCAAATTAGCTAAATTCGCCAATAGTATTGATAAAGACACTAAGTTTGAAATCACTATCTTGAGAGAAGGAAAAGTGATAACACTACAATCTAAATAACAAGAACACATGAAGAATTCTCCATTAAAAACCTGCCTCTTAATAGGGTTTTTATTGATTTCACTGAGCATGCAGTCGCAGGTACTTTTGTCCCTTATTTTTGGTGACAAATTAAATTCTGAAGGCCTAGAATTTGGCTTAGAAGGCGGTATGAATTTATCTAGTATATCAAATATCGAGGGCAATAAACCTTTATCTAAATTTAACTTAGGCTTCTATTTTGATATTCGTTTAAAGAATCAATGGAATCTATATACCGGCGTATTAGTAAAATCTAAACTAGGAGACAACAATCTATCTGAGAACGACCTAAATTTTTTAGAAATAACTCCTGAGCCAGAAGATGGAAGATATAGCCAGAATGCTGAATATTTTTTGATTCCGGCATTGATTAAATACAGTTTTAAGAATAGAATTTACGCTGAAGCGGGACCCCAAATAGGTTATATGCGCAAAGCTTGGGTAGAATTTAATTCTGATGTTTCTGGTGTAGAAATACGAAAGAAAGTTTCAAATACCGATAAGTTAAATAGAATTGACGCCGGCGTAGCATTTGGAGCTGGCTACAAGCTTCTTCCTAAAAATGGAATGACCGTGGGTATTAGATATTATTTAGGATTAGCCAATGTTTACAAAGGACATAATGATTTTAAGCACAATAGTTTATTTTTGAAGGTAAATATTCCTATTGGAGCTGAAAAAACTAAAGAAAAAAAACAAACGCCGTCAAAAAATTAAAAAAAAATGATAGCAAAAAGAAAAATAACACTTGATAAACTTCTACTTACATGCCTATTTATTACGTTTAGCATAATAACTGTTAGCGCGCAATACGCAACAACAAAAGTAAGAAGTAAGCATGAAGCCTATACCGATAGCCTTAAACAAGTAAAATATGATAACGTTTTCCCAATATGGGGTCAAAAAGCCTATAAAAGTGGTTTTGATATTCCTTACCCAACAGGTTTGATGGCTAACTATTTATGGGTAAAACAGGGGCTTATAATTGACAACATGCAACTAGGTATTAAAACAGATAATTTGGATATACCGCTTACCGAAGTTGACTTTATTAAGTTTGGAAACAACTATTCAACAGCTACCACATTTATGGTTAGGCCGGATGTATGGGTATTACCCTTTTTAAATGTTTACGGTTTATTTGGCCGAGGAAGCTCTACCACTGAAGTTAATCTTAATTTTCCAGTCGAGTTAAAATCTGTTGTTGATCAAAATTTAACCACTAGTGGGTTTGGTGTTACGGCTGCAGGAGGCGTCGGACCTTTATGGGTAGCTGTTGATGGAAACATTTCATGGAGCAAACCAGAGTTATTAGAAAAATCGGTTCAAGTAAACACCTTTGGACTTCGTGTTGGTCACAACTTTGTTCACAAAACAAAACCCTATCGAAATTTTGGTGTCTGGGCAGGCACTATGGGTGTCACTCTAGGTAATGAGACAGTAGGTGAGTTAAAGCTTAAGGATGCACTTCCTCCAGAAACTTGGGAACGCGCCGACGAAATTGTTGAACAATATAATGACTGGTATGATAATGTTGCTACTCCACCCCAAAAAATTATTGCAGACAAAACAATAGGACCTATTGTAGATGCCATTGATAGAGCGGATGGAGAAAGCATTATAAGATATGGATTAGATAAAAAAGTAAAAGAAAAATGGAATGGTATTATTGGCGCGCAATACCAACACAATAAAAATTGGATGTTTAGAACTGAAGCTGGTGTTATAGGAGACAGAAAGTCTTTTATGTTGTCGGTAAACTGGAGGTTCTTACTATAATTACAGAAATCTCATTTTATATTACATCAAATTGATTAATTTTAGTAATTAATCTAAAAACACCCTCGTTATGAATTCAATAAAACAATTTTCATCTCTTTGTACCATTTTCTTGTTTACAATAACACTAACAGCTCAAGTAGGTGGTTGGAAACCAGAATTAAAAACTGACGCGGATACGGCCTTATCCAAAATGCTGGAAAGAAGTCCAAAATTACATACTTTTAAAAATGAAGCATACGCATACGCTGTATTTCCTAAAATAACGAAAGCTGGTGTTGGTATTGGAGGAGCTGCTGGTAAAGGAATTGTTTACAAAAATAATACTGCTGTTGGGTCGTCAAAATTAAAACAAGCTTCAATAGGTCTGCAGTTAGGAGGTCAGCAATATAGTGAAGTTATATTCTTTGAAGACCAAGAAGCCTTTGAGCACTTTACAAACGGGAACTTAAAATTTGACGGACAAGCATCTGCTGTAGCCATAACTAAGGGAGCATCTGTTGATGTAGCTTATAAAAATGGCGTTGCCGTATTTACACATACTAAAGGAGGATTAATGTATGAGGCCTCACTTGGAGGACAACATTTTACATATGAGGCTGGAGAATAAGGCACTTTAATAAATTAAAATATCACGTTATAACCCTTAAAAAAATTTTCAAAATATTACCAGTTCTCATTCCCTTTTTTGGATTTTCGCAAAAAGGGAAACAAGCTATAGACTCTATTATAGTTAGGCAACAGGATAGTACTAAAATCAAAAAGGTATCTTTTAATGGCTACCCTTACATATTTTATACACCCGAAACTGAAGCTGCTTTTGGAGCAGGTGGTATAGCTCTGTTCTACACCAAAAAATCAGAAACTTTAAGGCCTTCGAAAATTGGGTTTGGTGCCTATTATACTTCCAACGACCAATATAAATTCTCTATTAAACCAAGTATTTATTTCAATTCTAATAACCTAGTTATTAATATGCCTGTTTCATACGGCTATAGAGTTGACAAGTTTTGGGGTATTGGAAATAATACTATAGATAGTGGGACAGAACAATATTTAAGACAAGATTTTGAGTTTGAATTAGAAGTTCAAGTACCTCCTATTTTATTGTTTTCAGATCGTGCGGGACTTATTATTGAATATAAGAACACCGATATTGTTGATGGAAAAAACAATGAATTTATTAACAATGAATTAGTCAATGGTTCTAAGGGAGGAAATATTTTTGGTATAGGACTAAATTTACTTTGGGACAGACGAGATAATTTGTTTTATCCCACTTCTGGCCATTTTCAATCTATTAAATTCATCGTACATCCCGAACCTAGTGATTTTATATATACCACGTTTGAATTGGACGCTCGATACTATAAGGAATTCAAGAAAGATCAAGTTTTTGCAACTAATCTATATGTTAAGAGCGTAGGCAAAAATGCACCTTTTTACGAATTACCTGCATTAGGCGGTCAAAACAGGATGCGTGGTTACTTTTTAGGAAGATATAGAGATCAAACTTACGCCATGCTTCAAGGCGAATACAGACAATACTTTTGGAAAAGATTTGGTTTTGTTGCATTTGCTGGTATTGGAGATGTTGGTGAAGAAATCATAAATTTGAATATTGGTGAACTCAAGTATAGTTATGGAGGAGGACTTCGTTATTTATTCAATAAAAAAGAAAAGGTAAATTTTAGAATGGATGTTGGCATTGGTAAAGATGGAAATACTGGTATTTATTTTGGCATTGAAGAGTCTTTCTAAATATGGGTTTTATATATTTACAGAAATATAAAGTAAGAATTAACAAACAATAAAAAATGAAAAAAACTACCATAGTTGCAACCTTATTATTAATCGTATTATTTATTCAAGGCTGTGGAGGCGTAAAAGTTATAAACGCTTGGAAAGCAGAAGAATCTGTAGTAGATCTCTTTAAAGAGAAAAAAATACTTGTTATTGCCAGAACTTCTGACAATCAAGCTCGTGTGGCTTTTGAACTTGAATTAGCTGATGACTTAAGGCAACATGGGCTTAATGCCGTTGAAAGCTATACCAAAGCTCCAAAAATTCACCCCGAAAGAGAAATGACGGAAGAACGTATGAATTTCATAAAAAGTATTTTAAAAAGCGAAGGTTTTAATGCTATTATACTTACCGTTATTAAAGACAAGAAGCTTACTCAAACTACAAC
The DNA here is from genome assembly GCF_947495925.1 of uncultured Algibacter sp. Classification (GTDB taxonomy): domain Bacteria; phylum Bacteroidota; class Bacteroidia; order Flavobacteriales; family Flavobacteriaceae; genus Algibacter_E. The sequence continues at coordinate 16,295 of NZ_CANMAU010000004.1, read as the reverse complement.
GCAAAATGGCGTATATATGGGCATGGGGTATGGTTACCCTGGTTACTATGGTGGATTTAACAGTTACTATAGATATCCATATGCATACGGGCCTTATTACAGTTCTTTTGGTGGTTATATTCCTACAGGAACTACAACGAGCACAAGTACAGAGTACGTTCTTGAAACTGTTGCTTACAACTTAGATGAACCTGAGGAAAAACAATTGGTAGCGGTGGTTACTACCACATTAAAAAACCCAAAAGATGCTTATAAAACAGCAGAAACATATGTATCCAAAATACTGGAGAGCTTACAAAAAGTTGAGACTAACTAAACACCTAATACTATGAATAATACAAAGGACAATTCAATTACCAATGTGATTAAGATACTAACATTATTATTATTATTAGTATGGTGTTTTTCTATCATTAAACCTTTTGTCATCATCGTGGTTTGGGCAATAGTATTGGCAGTAGCCTTTTTTCCTTTGTTTAATGGGTTGGTTAAAAAAATGGGCGATTCTAAAAAGAAACTTGTCGCAATTGTATTCACAGTAGTTGTCGTTTCTCTTCTGATCGTTCCAACCTATTTTTTAACGAAATCTTTAGGGCAAACTTCTATAGAAACAATTCAAGGTATCAGGAACCACACCCTTGAAATTCCGGTACCCGACTCAAGTGTAAAAGACTGGCCCTTAATTGGAAAAAAATTGTATGATAATTGGGTTAGTGCTTCAACTAATATTGAAGCCTATATTATGAATCATAAAGAGAAAATACTAGAATATTCTTCTGGATTATTATCGGGTGTAAAAGGGTTTATTGGTGCATTTTTAACCATATTTGCTTCTTTCCTAATTGCAGTAGTTTTCATGTATAACTCGAATACCGCTGGCAACCGCGCTAAACGTTTTATTGATAAAATTACGGGCAATGAAGGTGAAGAAATCATGACCATGTCTAGAGATGTTATTAGAAGTGTCGTTAAAGGGGTTCTTTTGGTGGCAATTATTCAAGCTGGTCTAGCATTTATAGGCTTTAAAGCCATTGGATTGCCGGCAGCTGGGGTATTTACTTTTTTGGTGCTTATTGCTGCAATTGTTCAGATACCAGCGCTTATTGTTATGATACCTGCCATTATTTTGGTTTTCTCGACTTCTGATTCAACTCCGGCTATTATTTTTACCATTTATAGTGTTATTGTTGCACTTTCAGATAACGTTTTAAAACCTATGCTATTAGGAAAAGGGCTAAAAACGCCTATGATAGTTATTTTACTCGGAGCTATTGGCGGCATGTTATTACACGGTATCATTGGGCTTTTTATTGGACCAGTAGTTTTAGCTATAATGTATCGAATGTATGAGTTTTGGTTAACTCCAGCAAACAATGAATAAAACAAACGCACCATTACAAAACCTCTATTTGCTAATCATTTGCTTGATTAGTTTTCTGACTACACAAAACGGGTTTTCCCAAGACCTTGAACCAAGAAGATGGAATATTTTACCATTAGGAACTCAAGTACTTGGTGCGGGGTTTGCTTACACTGGTGGTGATATTTTATTAGACCCCGCTATTAATCTAGAAGATGCAACCGTAAGTGCAAGCACCGTCATATTACAATATGTACGCCCTTTTAAGTTGGGAAACAAATTTGCCCGAGTAGATGTGCGCGTACCTGTAAGTTTTGCCCATTGGGAAGGTATTTTAGATGGCGAATTTGCATCAACAGACCGAAACGGATTTACAGATTCAAGAATCAGACTATCAGTTAACCTAATTGGTCCTGAAGCGTCAGGACCAAAAGAATTATTTAAATACTTCAAAGAAAACCCTACCAACACAACAGTTGGAGCTTCAATTGCAGTTACCATCCCAACCGGATTATATCACCCCGACAAATTATTAAATATTGGTCAAAACCGTTTCGTTATAAGACCTCAAATTGGCGTTTTACATAATCGTGATAAATGGTCTTATGAATTAACAAGCTCAGTTATATTCTTTACAAATAACGACGATTTTTTTGGAGGAAATACAAGATCCCAAAAACCCATGTTCGCCATCCAAGGACATATTATTAAGCGATTCGATTCCAAACTATGGGCATCAATTAGTGCCGGAACTGGTACTGGAAGTAAATCTACTATTAACCATGTTTCTAAAGATGACAGACGAAATGATGTACTTGTATCGCTTTCTGCTGGCTATACCATTTCAAAAAGACAATCTTTAAAACTGGCTTACATATATTCCAGAACAACACGACTCATAGGAAGCAATACAGACTCCATTGCTCTAGGTTGGGCTTTATTGCTTTAGTTCTACAAAGCATTCTCATTCGTTTTTTTTTAAAAATTTTATATAACCTTGAATAAAATCTGCTAATGATATTCGTATCTTTAACTTAATTAATCTATTCACTAAAAATTACTTTATGAAGTTAAAAGTATTATTTCTATGCTGTGTAATCTTTACTGGGCTAAGTTTTGCTCAAAACAAAAAACCCAATATCCTAGTGATATGGGGAGATGATATTGGATGGGGAAACATCAGTAAATACAACCATGGTATGATGGGCTACCAAACACCAAACATTGACCGTATTGGAAATGAAGGTGCTATGTTTACAGATTGGTACTCGCAACAGTCTTGTACCGCTGGTAGAGCAGCATTTATTTTAGGGCAACATCCTTTTAGAACAGGATTACTTACCATTGGTATGCCAGGTTCTAAACAGGGAATTCAAGACAGTCAACCCACTATTGCAGAATTGCTTAAACCGCAAGGCTATACCTCTGGGCAATTTGGTAAAAACCATTTAGGAGACCGTGATGAACACCTGCCAACAAATCATGGATTTGATGAGTTTTATGGTAATTTATATCATTTAAATGCCGAGGAAGAGCCTGAATCTTATTACTATCCAAAGGACCCGGAGTTTCATAAAAAATTCGGACCAAGAGGCGTAATACACTCTTATTCAGATGGCAAAATAGAAGACACTGGTCCTTTGACTAGAAAACGTATGGAAACTGCAGACGACGAGTTTACAGATGCTGCCATTAGCTTTATTGAAAAGGCACATGAGGCAGGCAAACCTTTCTTTGTATGGTTAAGTGCTACCCGTATGCACGTATGGACCCATTTAAAAGAGGAAAGTGAAGGTGTAACCGGTATTGGTCTTTATCCTGACGGCATGGTTGAACACGACAAAGCTATTGGAAAAGTTCTCGCTAAATTAGAAGAACTAAAAATAATTGACAACACCATTATCATGTATTCTACTGATAATGGTGCAGAAAAATTCACATGGCCTGATGGCGGAACAACACCTTTTGCCGGAGAAAAAGGAACCACTTGGGAGGGTGGTTTTAGAGCGCCTTCATTAATAAGATGGCCTGGAGTTATCAAACCAGGTACTATATTTAATGACATCCACTCACATGAAGACATGATGCCTACGTTACTCGCAGCTGCAGGAGTTCCAGACATCAAAGAAAAACTACTTAAAGGATATAATGCAAACGGCAAAACCTTTAAAGTTCATTTAGATGGTTATAATATGATGCCATTCTGGAAAGGTGATATTGAAGAAGCACCTAGAAAAGAAATCTTTTATTTTGATGCTGGTGGCAATCTGAATGCCTTAAGATACAATAACTGGAAAATTCATTTCACTATTATGGAAGGCGCTATTAATGAAGCCTACCGTAAAACACCATCATGGCCTATTGTAATTAATTTAAGAGCAGACCCATTTGAAGTGTCTTGGAAGTCTTCAATGTATACAAGATGGTATGCAGATAATATGTGGCTCTTTGTTCCTGCACAAGCCTATGTTGGGAAGTTTCTTGAAACATTTAAGGAATACCCTCCTGTTCAAGGAAGTTCGTTAGGGATAGACAAAGTCGTTCAATCACTTACCGTACGACCACAAAACTAATAGTTTAAAATAACCTCATTGCGCGTGTGATGGGGTTATTCTTTTTAAAATTAAATCAATAATGTATACCGTAAATAAGTCATTCGTTTTAGTACTCATTCTAATACTATCTTTTATTACAAGTTGTAATACAGAAAAAAACAAACCTATTAAGTCTGATGAAACTCAGAAAATAGCTGATCCGCTTCCCTCTTGGAACGACGTGACTTCAAAACAAAATATTATAGACTTTGTCTCTGATGTTACTAATGAAAATAGTGAAAATTTTATCCCTATAAAGGATCGTATTTCCACTTTTGATAACGATGGAAACCTTTGGAGCGAGCAACCTGCTTATTTTCAATTGTTTTTTGCCATAGACAGGGTAAAAGCTCTGGCAAGCGAGCACCCTGAATGGAAAGACAAACAGCCTTTTAAAGCTGTTATAGAAGATGATATGAAAACCTTAATACAACAAGGCGAACATGGTATTTTAACGCTTGTTATGGAAAGTCATGCAGGCATGTCGACAGAAGAGTTTGAAACCATTGTACAAGACTGGGTAAAAACAGCTAAGCACCCTACCAAAGGTGTTGGATTTGATAAATTAGTATATCAACCTATGCTAGAACTATTAGCCTATTTAAGAGCTAATGATTTTCAAACCTATATTGTTTCCGGGGGAGGTGTCGATTTTATGCGGGCTTTTGTAACGGAAGTCTATGGTATTCCTAAGGAAAAGATAATAGGTAGTAGGCTAAAGACTGAATACAAATATAATGATGGAGACCCGAAAATTATGCGTTTAGCAGAGTTTGATTTTATTGATGACAAAGAAGGAAAACCCATTAACATTAATACCATTATTGGTAAAAAACCGGTTTTTGCATCAGGAAATTCAGATGGAGATTTACCAATGCTACAATACGCTGCTTCTAATAACTACAAGAGTTTTATGCTTTATGTGCATCATACGGATGCAGAACGGGAATGGGCTTATGACAGAGAATCTCATATTGGTAAATTAGATAAAGGGCTAGACCAAGCTTTAAAAGATGGATGGACGGTAATAGACATTAAAAACGACTGGAAGATTATTTATCCGTTTGAAAAATAAATAGAAGTAAGAATCAAATTATTAAAGTTTTATGACACCATTTGAATCGATTACCACACTAAAAGAACAAATGTCTAAATCAATCATTGGACAGGAACAACTCATTGACAGAATTATTCTTGTTCTACTTGCAGACGGTAATATGTTATTAGAGGGTTTACCGGGTTTGGCAAAAACTAGAGCTATAAATGCTTTAGCTAAAAATTTAGATTGTGGTTTGAGTAGAATACAATTCACGCCTGATTTATTACCATCGGATATTACGGGTACTGAGATTTATTTACCAAGTGAAAAGGAAAAATTTGTATTCCAAAAAGGCCCCATTTTTAGTAATTTAATCCTTGCCGATGAGATTAACCGAGCACCGGCCAAAGTACAATCGGCATTGCTTGAAGCCATGGAAGAACGTCAAGTAACGGTTTCTGGAAAAACATACAAAATGGATGAATTATTCATGGTGATGGCTACCCAAAACCCCATTGAACAAGAGGGGACCTACCCCCTTCCTGAAGCCCAAATGGATCGTTTTTTAGTACACACCATAATTAGTTACCCTGATGACGAATCTGAATTAGAAATTATGCGCCTAAATAAACGCGAAGCTTCTAAAGAAAAAGGCCCTAAAACTGTCAATATTATTCCGCAGCAAGTCATTTTTGATGCTAGAAAAGAGATTAACCAAGTGAAAACTTCTGAAGATATTGAGAAATATATGGTGAGTTTAATTTCTGCAACACGCTACCCTGAAAAGTTTGATGAAGAACTTGCCAAATTAATTGATTTTGGCTCAAGTCCTCGAGGTACTATCGCCCTAGATAGATGCAGCAGAGTACATGCATGGATGCAAAACAGAGATTATGTTACACCTGAAGATATTCATCAGACCATCAAAGACGTATTACGTCATAGGTTGGCTTTAAGTTATAAAGCCAGAGCCGAAGGCGTTACCGCAGATCAGGTTATTGATAAATTAATTGAGGTCGTAGCAGTAGTCGCTTAATGCACATTCTATGAAATCTACAAAAGAAGACAACCCCCCAAATGTTTTTTTAACCCTTGAACATCTCTTGAAGTTTGAGTTGTTTGCTTCTGTGCTGAATTTAGGCACTGGTAAAAAAAAGTCAAACAGTATTTTATCCGGAAGGTATGCCTCGCGCTTACGCGGAAGAGGTTTGGATTTTGAAGAATCTAGGCCTTATGTTCTAGGTGATGATATTAGAAATATTGACTGGAGTGTCACCGCCAAAACAGGCAAAACACACACTAAAGTCTTCACTGAAGAAAAAGAAAAACCAGCATTTATTTTTGTGGATCAGTCGACATCTATGGGTTTTGGTTCTCAGGAAAAAACGAAAGCAGTTGTAGCTGGAGAATTGGCTTCTATTATTGCCCACAAAATAAAAAAAGGAGGCGATCGTATTGGAGGCATGGTGTATACTGGAGATCAATACGACCTAATAACTCCAAAACGAGACCCAAGAAATATCATTTATTTTCTACAAAAAATTATTGAGGCAAATCAAGATATTTACAATGTAAAAGATTTTAATTTTGAGGCCTCTTTAACCGATATTTTTGCCAAAATAAATAATATTGTTACCCATGACTTTCTAGTTTTTATTATCAGCGATTTTCATAGGTATAACGATTCAGTATTACAATACTTAAGTCAACTCGCATTGCATAATGACCTTGTTTTAATGCAAGTTTATGATGAATTAGAAGCCGATGTTCCCAATGAAAAAATGATCATCACAGACCATACGTATCAAGTCAATTTAAATGGAGACAATAAAAAACTCAAAGAAAAACTAAGTCAATCATTCAAAACAAACTGCAAAAATTTTAAGGCTGAATTAGAGAAATACAATATTAATTTGTTTCAAGTTAATACTTCAAGCCCTATTGAAGAGCAACTCATTGAAGTCTTTAGTAATTACCATAAATAATTTGACTACATGCAACAGGATCAAAATATTGAATTAAGTCCAATTATCACTCCAGACCCTATACCTTTTACGATGGACACTATCGGATGGAAAATTCTATTTATAGTATTGGCCTGCTTAATCCTTTTTATAGCATACATATACTATAAAAAATATAAACAAAATGCTTATCGCAGAACTGCTATTTCCAACATACAAAAACTAATGCATTCTAAAGAGAACACAATAAGCACCAATATTGTTCAAATTATGTTTTTGTTGAAACAAACGGCATTACAAACCTATAATAGAAAACAAGTCGCCTCACTAGAAGGTGAAAATTGGCTTAATTTTTTAGACAGCAAACTCAATCAAGCCGTATTTATTAAGTATAAAACCAGTATTGCTTCGGCGGTTTATAAAGGTGAATACACCAATTCAGATAGTTTTAAAATGGATGAATTTGCAAGTAACAGTATAAAATGGATTAAGCATCATGCCTGAAAATTTTCAATTTGCATATCCGTATGTCGCTTTTTTAGCGGTGCTTCCAATTCTAATTTATTGGATATTACCAGCTATAAAAAACCGAAGTACCGCTTTGATTTATCCCTATTTTGATGCCAGTTCTAAAACAGCTAATCAGAAACCTAAAAAAGCCTCACACATAAAAAATCGATCTTGGTTTTCATCATTTTGTATGTTTATTATTTGGCTGTTGCTTTTATCGGCTATGGCTTCTCCGGAATTGGTTGGTAAACCCGAAAGAAAAGTAAAAACATCTCGAAATTTTCTAATTCTTGCCGATTTATCCTTCAGCATGGCCAATAATGACTGGATGATTAACAACAAAAAAGTTACACGTTGGGAGGCCGTAAAGAATATCATGCAAGATTTTATTGTAAAACGAGAAAGCGATAAAATGGGGCTTATTTTTTTTGCAAGTAACGCCTACATACAGGCACCTTTTACCACAGATCTTAAAACCGTACAAACCATGCTTGATGAAGCAGATGTTGGTATGGCTGGGCAAATGACCAATATTGGAAAGGCGATTGTAAAAGGTATGGATATGTTTGAAAGAGATACCATACCCAATAAAGTTATTTTACTACTCACGGATGGGGTTGACAGCGGCATGGATATTCTTCCTTTAGATGCAGCGAATATGGCAAAAAAAGACTCTACAATAATATACACTGTAGGTATTGGCGACCCAGGGAATCTTGGATCAGATTTAGATGAACGCACCCTGACAGAGATTGCGGAACTTACAAAAGGACAATATTTTAGAGCAAAAGATACCGAAGCATTAGAAAACATATATGCTGAACTTGAAAAGCTTGAGCCTGTTGAATATGAAGAAGAAAGTTATACTCCTAAAACATTACTTTATTATTATCCTTTAGGAGCAGCCCTAATTTTTGGGTTTGTTTTAATCATGACAAACAATATTGTGATAATTTTTAAACGTTTTACAAACCGTTGATGACGCAAAACATTGAACATATCAATTGGGAAGACTTTCACTTTTTACGAATCGAGTATTTGTATTTAGGGATTGGAGCCGTTTTATTTTTAATCATTGGATTCCTATTCTATAGAGAATCTAATGCTTGGAAAAAACATATTGCACCTCATTTGCGACCTTATGTGATTAAAAAAGGAACGTCTTGGAAATCCTATATTATACGCACATCTGTCATTCTAATGTTTATCATTGGGATTATTAGCTTTTTAGGCCCTACTTGGAATCAAATTAAAGCGCCTGCTAAAAAGGTTGAATCCCAATTTGTGATTGCTCTAGACTTATCTAAAAGCATGTTAGCAGAAGATGTTTCTCCTAACCGACTAGAACGTGCTAAGTTTAAAATTCGTGATCTCTTAGAAGCTGGTCCCAGGGCAGCAACTAATTTACTAGTTTACGCCGGTTCCACGCATACTGCGATTCCTTTTACAACAGATTATAAAATTATTCTGGATCAACTCGATGGATTACAACCCAAAATGATGCCAGCACAAGGTACCGAATACAACGGCCTATTTAAAAAAATGGATACGCTCTTTAACGGGAACAAAGCCAAAGGAAAAATACTTTTAGTAACTGATGATTTAGAAGACCTATCACTAGAGCAGGTTAGTGTCTTTTTGCAGGACAATAACGTACAGCTTTTTATCTATCCGTTAGGTTCCCAAGGCGGTGCAAAAATACCAACAACCAAGGAAAACTCAGCTTTAAATATTTCTAAACTAAATGCTTTATCAGAAATGGAGGCCGTAGATATTTTGGAAATAACGTTGGATGATAGCGATGTTAAAGATTTGGCCAAAGCCATAAGTGACGATTTGGTTTTTGAAGACCAAACCAATCAAGAAGAGGAAGATTGGCAAGACAATGGTTACTGGCTAATTTTTCCGCTCGCCTTTATTTTTATGTTTAGCTTCAGAAAAGGTTGGTCTATCAACCTTATTATACTAGCCTTATTTCTTCAATCCTGCTCCAAGAATACAACAAAAGAAGTCACAAAATTTAAATTCAAAGATTTATGGTACACTAAAGCTTATCAAGCCCAACAAGACTATGACTCTGAAAACTACTTAAAAGCTGCCTCAGGTTTTGATGACCCCATGCATAAAGGTGTAGCGTACTATAAAGGTGGTGATTATTTAAGTGCAGAATCTGCATTTAAAAAAGACACGACTGTCAATGGCTTATATAACTTAGGCCTAACCTATGCTAAGTTGGGCAAGCTAGATGCCTCTCAAGCGGTCTTTGAAAAAGTACTTCAGAAAGATCCGTCAAATGAAAATGCAAGTTCTAATCTTAAACAAATTATTACAGCTAAGGATAAAATGGCCTCGCAACAAGAAGAAAGCAATATCAAAAATGACAAAAAAGCTGCAAAGAACAAACAAAACAAATCTCCAGAAGATTTAAGTGGCGGTGGACAAGAAGCCACTAAAAAAGATATGGAGAAACAACGATTAGAGGAAACTACCGAAACAGATAAAAGAAAAGGCAAAGAGTTAGATGAATTACCAGACGACTTTAAATCGGGGCAAGGGGAACTTCCAAAAAACATTTTAATGCGAAAAGTTGATGACGACCCTGCACTTTTTTTAACAAGAAAGTTTAAATATCAGGTAAAGAAAGGAATTGTTGAAGTTCAAAAAACTGATGCATCATGGTAAAAAACATTGGAATTGTCATAGCTTTTTTCTTGTTGCCTTTCATAGGCATGAGTCAAAACATTATTGCTTACGCCACTGTTAACACTAATGAAGCCTATATTGGACAGCCCGTGAAACTAACCGTTTCTGTATATACCTCAACATGGTTTACCGAAGGTGTTGATTTAGGCAATATTCAAATTGATAATGCACTTACCGTTTATTTTCGTTCGGTTAGTAACAGTAGAGCATTTAGTGGTAAAAATTACGCTGGTGTTAGTTTTTATTACAATGTATTTCCAACAGAAGAAGGTCAGATTACCATCCCCAGTTTATCCATAAATATTGCGTCACCTAAACCAGGAGATTATAAGGGTCTTAAGAAAACCGTGACAACCAAACCAAAAAGCTTTAATGTATTACCTGTGCCTTTGGGGTACAATCCAAACAATTGGTTAGTAGCAACTTATTTAAACGTAAATCAAAAATGGTCTACTGCTCTAGATAACATCAAGGTGGGAGACGTGGTACAGCGCACTATTGACAGATCTGCAGGCGGGACCATGGCCGAATTCATACCCGCATCTATTTGGGATAGCATTCCAGGAATAAGTGTTTATCCTAGGCGTGCAAAAGTAAATACTAAAAAGTCAAAAACAGCCATTTCTGCTTCACGTTCAGAAACCGTTAACTACCTTTTTGAAAAAGAGGGTGAAGTTATTTTTCCTGCAACAGAATACATGTATTGGAATTCAAATAATAAAAAATTCTACAGAAAACATATCGATTCTGTGATGATTCAAGTGAAACCTAATCCGGATTTAAGCATGCTCTCAAGCATAAAAAAATCGTTACAAAAGGACACTATTGAAGCCACCGAAACTCAAGAAAAACCCTTTTTAATTTTTGGCTTAACCCCAAAAACATTCGTTAAGTATTTAATTTTTGTTTTGGTTATTGGTTTCGTTGCTATTTATCTGATAAAACGCCTTAATACCTTTATAAAGCATAAAAGAGCGCTCTATTTACATTCAGAAACCTTTGCCTTTAATAAACTTAAAAAAGCCTTAAATCATCATGACTACTTTGCTTTTTCCGGAGCAAGCCATACCTGGGTGAAAAAATTAAACCCAGAATTTGAAACCTTAGAAGATTTAGTAGAACACAGTAATTCTAATGCATTACATCAAACACTCTCAGAATTAAGCCATTCTGTATTCAAAAAAGAAAAAACAAAAGTCACTTTATACAGTAATGTTTTAGAAGCGATCAAAACAACCCGAGATGAATATTTCAAAAATCAAAGCCACACAAAAAAACTTGCCACAAAAAACAATAAATGGCTAAATCCTACATCTATTAATTAGCCCGGAGTTCATCCAATATAGCTTGCCCTTTTCTAACCTGCCCGAGGTTTTTATAAACCAAAGCCAATAGATATTTAAACTCTTTATTTTCTGGATCTAGTTTTAGTGCTTTTTTAATGTAGTATTCTGCTTTGCTTGCATTTCTATTATTTTGATAATAATATGTAGCCAAGTTATACATAGATCTGGTATCTCTAGGTTCTTTTTGAATAGCTATTTCTAACTGATCTACAGCAGCATCATTTTTATTTAATTCAAAATACAATAAAGCTTTTAAATAGTACGGTCTTCCTTGTTCCGGTGCAAATTTAATCCATGTATTTAAGGTTTTCTCAGAATTTTCGTTATCGCCATTCAATGAATAAGCGGTGGCCAAATTTGAATACACAGGTATTAACAAACTATCTTTTTCAAGGGCCATTTTATAATGCTTAATAGCATTGCCTATATCATTTTTTTGCATATAATAATCCGCTAATTGCATCCTACCTGAAGAAAAATCAGCATTACTAAACAACATCGTTTCTAGTTCGCCCATTGTAGCTTCAACAATTGGACGATCTTTAGGCTCGAACTCATTTATATCAATATCCATAACAATTTGTGCTGCTCCAATTCTTACTAACCTTAAAGAGTCTCCCATGTATTTTAATGCAGTAGATTTTCGCATTTCTGGAGGCAGGCTTCTAAATTTCATAAGCGCATTAAACTTAACAGCTGCAGACGAATCTTGCAGCGCCTTAAACAAACTATTAAAACTTTCTTGAGTATCATAATTTAAGTTTTCAATAACCGTTGCTCGAGCAATATCCGGATATTGTAAATCATTAATAAAATGATCAAGCATGGCTCGTTCCGAATTACTGACATTCACCTTACTGCTTAATAGCAAAGCATCTGAAAAATGACTAGCTCTTTCCGTTCCATACCATTTAACAATGGCATCGGCAGCCCACTTATTACTTTTTCCTTGATGACAACCTGTACATGCATTTGGCGTGCCATATTTAGCAGATTGATCTGGCCTAGGAATTCTAAAACTATGATCGCGCCTAAAATCGTTACCCATATAATCTTTACCTGTCATATGGCAATTAATACATAAACTAGAATTCGTATTTGCCTCATGAAAATGATGCTTCTCTGTATCATAGTCTGCCGAAATATGACATTGTGTACACAATCTATTATCGTTAAACTTAAGCTTCAAGGAATGGGCATTATGGCAATCTGTACAAGTAACTCCTTCATCATACATCTTACTTTGCTTAAAAGAACCATACACATAATCTTCTTCATCTATTTGACCATCTCCATGATAAAAATTTGGTGTAATATTTTGAACCATGTATTGATTTTCAAAAGTCTCACCAGGCTTTAAATCAGGAGTTAATTTAACACGTCTGGCATGACATGGCGCACAAAGATTCATTTGCTGTGTTTGACCTTCTCCTGATATAATATAAGCGTCTTTTCCATCAGGGTTATCTTTTGCCCAATTTACATGTTTGCTTGCTGGTCCGTGGCAGCTTTCACAAGCGACATTTATTTCATCATAAGTCGTGTTAAATGAATCTGAATCAATATCGTAATTCTTTTTTAAATTAGTTGAGTGGCATTCGGCACACATGGTATTCCAGTTCTGCGCACTCCGGGTCCAATGCAACCAATCGTGTGGTTCAATTTTATCCCCCTTATATTGATGATACCACTTTTTCTCTACACCATCCCAAGTTACTCTTAATACTTGCTTTTTACCATCACCAAAGTCTACCAAATACTGTTGTAAAGGTGTTACCCCAAAGGCATAAGTAATTTTATATTCTGCCTCGGTTTTATCAATCTCTGTTATGGATACTAAAAAATCACCGTCCCTTTTAAAGAAATTATATCTAACCCCATCTATTTCTACTTTTACATTATTAAAATTGCCTAGCACTGTTGAATCATTGGCTATTTTCATGGCCAAATCATGATGTGACCCTTCCCATGTATTATAGGCCTCTTGATGACAACCAATACAATTATTAGACCCAATATAACTGGGTGCTTCGGCATGAAAACCTAGGGTATTAGAATTTTGATATTTATCTTTTGCACAAGCTGCAAGAAGCAGAATGAACATGCAAAAAATAAGGTTGTTTTTTATACTATTCATTAAATCAATTTCACTCAAACAAACATAAGAAAACCATTTAGAAGTATCTGTTTATTTACCATAAATTCATACAACTAAATGCCAGAGCTTAAATTTTATTATTAAATTGCAATAGTTAAAAAACATTCAACGAAATAGCTTTTACACTTCAAACTAATAAAAATTTAATTATGATTAAACACTACGCTTCTTTTAAAATTTCTGTCTTGAGCTTTATTTTTATGTCGGCATTATTCCTTACTGGATTAAACGGTAACGCTCAAACTATAGAAATTATACCGTCATATGGGTATCAATTTGGTGCTAAACTAAATTACGGTAACAATTACTTAAAATTAAAAGACAGTGATCAATGGGGAATTTCTGTAGGATTTGAAACCTTTGACGATACTATGATAGAAGTATCCTATACCAGACAAAGCTCTGAAATAAGAATAAGAGATATTATTGCAAGTCCAGTTGAAACAAGATTAACCGATGTAAATGGTGATTGGTTTCTAGTAGGGGGGACTAAGTACTTTCCTAATGGTAATATTCGACCTTTTGTTGGAGGTGCATTAGGCGTGGTTGTCGTGACTCCAAATAATGAAAACAGAGATTCTTTTCCTAACATACCATCTTACGGCAGTGATACAAATTTCGCCTTTACTTTTAAAGGTGGTGTAAACATTATGTTTTCTGAGCATGTAGGCATCAACATTCAAGGTAATTTAATGTTTCCCGTTAATTATGGAGGCTTTTATGTTGGCACTGGAGGTGGCGGCGTAAGTGTTGGAAGTACGTTAGTTATGGGCGGTGTAAGTGGCGGTCTAGTTTTCAGAATTTAATCTAAAAAAAACGATGTAAAATGATTTGTTTCAATTACAAATCATTTTACATTTTAGACTGATAAATATAATAATACAAATACTCCATTAGTATAAGAAAGACTTGACTATACTTCATTTCATAGCAGCATTCTTTTTAAAACAACATAAAGTTGCTTGTTTATTCTTTATAGTTTTTCCTCTAATAGGATTATCTCAAAACGACAGTATTCAACTTAAGGACCAAACTATTCTTGTTGGCGAGATAAAAAGTTTAGCTAGAGGCGTTTTAGTTATAAAAACAAGTTTTAGCGATTCTGATTTTCACGTTGAATTCAAAAAAGTAGAATCACTGAGTATAGAACGTAAATGCCTTGTACTGCTAACCCAAAACAGGCGTCGATATGGTTTTGTACAAACTACAAAACCAGGTTATTTTACGTTGACATTACCTGATGGTATAGAAGAACAATACAGGATTAATGAAATCACATCATTAGATGAAATATACGACAAGTTTTGGGATCGATTTAAAGGCTCATTCGATTTAGGCTTCAATTTTACCAAAGCGAATAGTTTTACTCAACTATCAATAGGTAGTGAATTAAGCTATATCGATCAAAAGTCTGTAATTACAGGAACACTAGACGCTTTAAGTACTGGTCAAGATGAAACTATAGACACCAGAAGAACAGACGCTAATATTGAATTCCTAAGACTACTAGGTAAATCCTGGTACCTTATGAGTAGCGTTGCATTTTTAAGTAATACAGAACAAGCGTTAGATGCCAGGATTAGCCCAAGTTTAGGTGCGGGTCGCTTTCTAATAAGCACGAATCAATTATACTACGGTGTGAGTTTAGGTTTTACATACAATATAGAAAATTATGTAGACAAAGCACTTAATAAAACATCAACGGAGGCCTTTATCTTCAACAACTTTAACATATTTGACATGAAAGACTTCGATTTAACGAGTAGCTTAAACATCTTTCCCAGTTTGTCAGAAAAAGGACGTTTAAGAACAGATTTTAATGTAACCAGTAAATACAAAATTATTAGTGACTTCTACATAAAAATAGGATTTACTTTAAACTATGATAACCAACCGGCTGTAGAAGGTAATGAAATAGATTATAATTTCACTAGTGGTTTAGGCTGGAAGTTTAATAAGTAAATATCAATAATGGCAACTTAGAAAAGCCATATGTGTTCAAATTAGTCATTGAAAATTTCTAAACTTTGTAGCGACGTAATTATCGTGTTGTTATATCTTCTTGCTTGAGAAAAAAAAACGCAATAAATAAAAAACTCCGAGACTTTCATCTCGGAGTTTTAATATCTTGATTTAGATTAATCAATATATTATTTTTTAATAATTCGTTTTATAAATTGACCTTTATCAGAATTAACCTGTATCATATAAAGTCCACTTGTAAACTCAGAGATATCAAAAGTCATATTTGACATCCTACTGTCAAAATTAAGTTCTTTTACAATTCTTCCTGAGACATCCGAAAACTTAACCGAATTAATATTTAAATTCTTTGCGTTACTAATGCTTATTAAATCGACTACAGGGTTAGGATAAACCATAAAAGAATTAATAATATCAGTATCATTAAGACTAAGAGTAGGCTCCACAACTATAGGTGCTCCTGTTACGTCAAGTGATGCACACAATCCATTGCTAGTCACTATCCCTAATACATCGCCTCCGGTTGTTGTTCCTGGTACAACTACACTTAAATCTAAATAATTCGGATCCGTAGAATCACTTAACTCCGCAACCAAGGTATGAATCGTATAATCACCTGCGCTTGTAACATCAAATGA